>NZ_JAVHUW010000045.1 GCF_030954495.1 Candidatus Desulfosporosinus nitrosoreducens
ATTTTATGGTTTATCTAATTGATAGTGTCTATTTTTTTCGGTATATTTTTTTCTGTGTTATTTGGTTGTTTGCATTACTCAATTATACGCCATCTGCGGGGTCTTTTGGTCCCGCATTTATATTTTTTAGAAATCTACGAGGGGCTGATGCTTTACGAAATCTGTTCGTTTTGCAACAGCCACTTTTTTAGGAATATTATTAAAGTTATTGTGCGAGGGTTATCAATAGCTAAAATCAAACCGGGAAGGCTTCAAGGATGTGTTTGCTTTTTCACTAGTGGAATGTAAATATCGCAGACCTTTCCTGTGTCTGACATACAGCGATCATCATACAGTTCAAAATCGACACAATCAGGTGCATACTCGTATCCGGATTTTGGCAACCACTCGTCAAAAATGTACTGCCATACGCCTTGAATAGTGGAGGGAAAGCTTGCGGCATCGCAGGGCGGTGTTGAAAATACCGCATAGTTTGCAGGTGGCAGCTCGCAAACGTAATATTCTTCTGGAACAACGGCATTTTCTTTTATCTCGACAGCGATTACATACTCGAATTCACCGCTATCCTGGTTTTCAGGAAAGCAGACTCCATATTCGTCGTGCTTTTGGACAAAGCTTTCGGCGTGAAGGTTTTCCATTCTTCCGTCGCTTATGTAAGCGCTCCAAAAGGCCGGGATAGATTTGCGGTTTTCGCCAGCGGCAGAAGTCGTTTTTAAAACAAAGCCCGCTAGTTTTAGCGCGGGAAGCACGACAAATTTTGGTTCCAAAACGATTCCTCCAATCAGATATTTTTGTGTACAGAGAAGGCTTGGCGGTAAAGGCTTATCACTATGAGCGTGAAGGCGGTAGGTTTCCGGTGAGCAACCAAAATGGCGGCGAAAGGCCTTGCTGAAACCAGAGTGGGTTTCAAAGCCGTATTCGCAAGAAATATCAAGAATCCGTCGGCCGGAACTAAGTTCATGGGCAGCGAAAGCCAAGCGGCGGTTTCGGACATAGCTCATCACCGAATATCCTACACTCCATTGGAATACCCGGCAAAAATGCCAGGGTGAAAAACCGGCACGTGCCGCCAAAAGATCAACGCTGAGCTCATCAGTGATATGTTCATCGACATACTCCAGAATATCCTGCACAATTACCGTGGTGTTCATTGAATAATCCCTCCAACCGTACGGTAAAACCAGTATAACATAGCCTTAAGAGGTTGCTGTTCCAAAATTGCGGAGTTTGGAAATTAGCCGCTTGAACAATAATCTTATTGATTTAGAGTTGGGAGGAATATACAATGAAAATACATAAGCTAAATTTTGGGGATAAGTGGCCCTCTAAAGGATGCGTTTTTATGGAAATAAGACTTGCTACCGTGAATGACGCAGACGATTTATTTGAGTTAAATACATTGTTTGAAAACTCCACGAGCAAAAAGCTTATCAAAGAATCGATCGTATCTAACGAGCGGGAGATTGTTTGTCTTGCCTACGTAGACAATGTTGCGGTTGGTTATTGTACCGGTCTTGTTGTAAAATCAATGTGCTATAGTGAGGCACGTGCCGATATTGAAGCTCTATATGTTAAAGAAGAGTACCGAAAGCGAGGTGTTGGTGAAACTCTGATCTCATTCCTGGAAAATACGTTTATAGAACGGGGAATATATCATTTCCACATTAATACCTTTGAGAAAAATAGCATTGCGCAGTCGCTCTACGCGAAAATTGGCTATAAGAAGACCAGGGAGATATTACTTGATAAAACTATTAGCAGAGAAAACGCGCCCACAAATTAGTGGACGCGTCAGATTGTTCTCCTGGAAAAGGCCTGTCAGGATATAAGTTACCACACTGGTTAAGGCTGTTGTCTAGTATTCGTAAGATATTAGCTCTGCTACGGCTTGTCTGTCAATCATTAGATAACCGTGTAAAATTTTAGCCATACCTTGATAGAACTTTGTTTGGGCACTTTGTTCTGTTTTTTGGCAGAAATCGGGAACCCATTTTAACAAATGTTCATCAAGGAAATCTTGTTGATCCAGCAAAATCTCCACGATGCCGCCGTAATCTTCCTCATGAATTTTTTGGATAGCAAGCAAGCTGAGCTGGTACATAAAATCCAGTTCTAAACCGAGATGGTCATCCGCTTCATGTCCATACTCTTTGGCAATCAAGGAATACTTCAGATATGCTCTGCGAACGGCCAGGGTTTCTTTCTGGAATAAAAGGCGTTCTTCGTTGAGATAGGCGGATTCCCAAGGTGGGGCAGGAAGTTCGTAAGGGCCGATGAACATACGCGTGTAATCCCAATGCAGACGGTCATAGGTTTCCTCACTTAGAAAATCAGGCTGTTGGAGTTGGTTGATGATATCCTGTACGCCTTGGGAAATTTCTGTATTTTCGTCTTGAAATGGGAACTCTTGCAAGACACTTTCAGAAAGGGATTGCAGGAATTCTTTTGAGGGTTCTTGTAGAAAGGCCCAGCGCAAGAGGTTGTAGGCCGAGACTCGCAATTCCAGAAGCGGAAGTACTGTTTCCCGGATGGTTTTTTCGACGTTTGTCATTTGAACAGCTCCTTCGCCGCGAAGTGTTTTTTAATGTCCGATTTAATTGAACGAGTTCATTTATGAATCGAGAACTCAAAAATAGAGGCTAAACATTAATATGAAGAACAATAAGCAAGGCTAGCAGAAGGACAGCAATAAGATGCCGGGAGTAATCCGCTTTAAATAGTCTGCGCTTTGAGTGTTCTGGCCTTTTATTAATATCCAATCCCGACATTAAGGCAAGAATAAAACATATGGTGGCCAGTATGCCTGTGATGATGAAAGAGGCCGTTATTTTAGCGGCAGACTGAAGGAAGAGATTTAAGAAGAAAAGGCTGTGATAACCTATAAATATAAATAAGGTCCAGCCTAAATATTGATGGCAAAAGGAGAAGAACTTCTGGGCTTTGCTGCGTTTACCTTTAGCGCTGACAACCTCATAAAAGACCGCTTTGCCTGCGGATAAAACCAGTAAGGCTGCTATCAGGAAACAAGATACCCCTCCTGCATGTCGCGCAGTCATTTGTGTATTCAAGTTAATGGGCGCGAAGGTCAATGCTGTTATGATGAGCAGAGATCCTATGAACTTCCAGAAAGGCGATTTAAAGTAAGGCATTGGTATCACTCCTAGCATTCCTATTGGTGACCAATATCATTCCTATGTTCGGACCGGGAATACTGGAGATTTTTTGAAAACTGTTTAACAAAACCATAAAAATGTCAAAAGCAGAAACCCATAGTAGTCTGTTAAACCACTTTATGGGTTTCTGTCTGGAAGCTCTGAAAGGTTTAGGTCTTTAGCCGATACGGATAGGCACGGCGCTGGCATAGAACAGGAAGCGGCCTACGAATTCGCCGGCCAGAACAATGATAAAGGCAAGATAAATAGTGCCGGCAGGAAGCGTCATTAGCTTTTCTGAGCCCTTTTTATAGAGAACATAGGTCAGAAGGGCGGCGCCGATGACCGTGAGAAGCCAATGCAGAAGCATGGGGAAGCTGTACGAGGCGGAGAGAAGTTGAGCTGAGGTTTGACCGGCCTGACCTCCGCCGGCTAAGCCTGACAAGTATTCTGGCAAGAAAATCAATTGCAGAACGATTACCGCTAATGTCAGCAAACTGACGCGTTGGAGCAGTGAAACCGTGACTTCCTGGAGTTTTTCTCCTTTGGCGGCAAAACCAACCGTTGCTGCAGAGGCAAGCAGTCCCAAGACTATGGTAGTGCCAAAAAAGGAGACAAAGGTGTCGGCTGCCATCCAAGCAGGCATGATGGAAGAACTGTAAATATTGGACATGCTGAAAACGGCCAGGAGTCCGACGATTGCCGTAATCCAGTTTAGAGCATTTCCGGATTTGTTTTTCATGATAAAGTAGTAGCTGATAATCCAGAGAAAAAAGAACAAACCACTGAAAAGGATTTCCCGGCTAAGCCAGGAGGTACCAAGATTAGCGATGGAATAGAAGGCAATCAGAGGAGAGCCTAAATGGAACAGAGAAATGAGCAGGGCGACGGCCATCACGGGACCTACCGCGAGAAGCCCGATATTCGTAAGTTTAGCCGCAGTTTGCGGTTCTATTTTTTTGGCGAGAAGCGCACGTAAGATTGCCAAGACAATATAGGTACCTACGGCCATCTGCGTGAGTATCGTGAAGATAATTAAAGGCCATTCTGTGCTAGCCATACAATACCTCCTTTACTTCTTAGCGTCACTAGTAGGATTTAAAAGAATTGACGGATGCGTAATGCCGGAGTCCGGTAATCCTTTAATATCTGCTGTGCCGCCGTATTTTTTGCGCAAGTCATCAAGCTCGCCGAATTCCAAGGCCCTCATTGGGCAGGCGTCGACGCAGGCCGGATTTTGCTTTTGGTCGATCAGTTGGTAACAAAATTGACATTTGCCGACTTTACCGGTTTTCTCAATATACTTAGGTGCTCCATAGGGGCAGGACCAGGTACAGAGTTTACAGCCGATACATTTGGCGTCATCGTGGACAACGATGCCGTCGGCCCGTTTGGACATTGAACCTGTCGGGCAATTTTTGACGCATTTGGGGTCGGCGCAATGATTGCAGCTCATGGAGAAGGCGTAAGCCCAGGGTTTGGGGAAACCTCCCCCTTCAAATTCATGAATCTCCCGAAAAAGTGTGCCTACTTCCAGATTGTTGATATCATTACAGGCAATTTGGCAGGTATGACAACTGATACAGGTGTTCATATCGAGATAAAATCCTTTTTGTCCCACAGTTTATTCACCTCCTAAAAGACAATTCTTTGCGGCCACTTGTAGTCGGCAAGAAGGGGTTTGTCATATTTCTCAACTTTGATATTGCAGGAATTGGAACCCATGTGGCCTTGACCGGTAGGGATACCGCCTTCCAGAATGTTTACCGTGCCGGAAGTGCACAGCCCTGTTTCTTCATCCAGTTCGATCCAGGCTCCTTCACCCAAGGTAGTTACCCCCGGTGTCATGCGTTCGGTGAGGTGAACGGGGCGGATGACGGCGCCATGGCGGCTCGTGATCTTAACAATATCTCCTTCTGTAAGGCCGAGCTGCTTGCCGTCGGTTGTGTTCATAATAAACTCTTGCGGGAAAGCTTCACGCAGCCAAGGCAGGTTGTCAAAAATAGAGTGGGAACGGCGGCGGTAGTGGATCGTGTACATTTGGAGAGGATAATCGCCTTTGACTTTGCCTGCCCAATCTTTAAAGGTATCTTCATAACCTTCTTCGGGTTTGAAATATTTGCCGATAGGCGACATTTCAGTCCAACCATAGTTTTTAATTTTATCAGCCAGGGTTTGACAATGGATTTCGATTTTCTTGCTGGGAGTATCGCGGGGGAATTTGTCCGGGTCCTTGCGATAGTCTTCAAACTCAGTGAAACCAAAGTTGTCATTCGGGCCTCTCTGTACTTGATAAATTCCTTTTTCCTTGAACTCCGGATAAGAAATCCGGCCGGTTTGTGGTTGCCCGGTAACTCCCATGGCTTTAATATCCGCATCCGTAATGGTGACCAGCTTCTCCCAAGTCTTACCGTCTTCTTTTATGACTTTGGCTCCGGCAAGTTGGTTAAAGACTTGTTGCTGCAGGGAAGGAGAGGAGATTTTCTTAGTGTCCAGGCCGAGGCGTTTGCCGATTTCAGTGGCGATCCAGATATCATCCTTGGCTTCAAAGAGTGGATCAATGACTTTGCTGAACATAATGAGCATTTCTCGATTCCCGGTCAAGAAGCCGCCGAATTTTTCCCATTGGGTTGTACAAGGAAGAACGATATCGGAGAATTTAGCTTGAGTGTTTAAGACATAGGCCTGGGTGACTACGAATTCAAGTTTCTTGCGATGAGCCTCGACGCCTTTCGTCGCGCCCATTTTTTGATTCAAGAAGGAAACGGCATCGTAATAGAAACAACGTATATCAATGTTTTTAATGTTGTTGAGGCTGGCGGTATATTTTCCGTCGAGGACAGCACTCCAGATTTCATTCTGGTTAATCTTGTCAGTTACCGCATTTTTCAAGGTGTCAAGACCGGTCGGTCCGGGTGTGACTAAGGCAGGTCCGGCGTTGGCACAAGAACCGTGGGTTCCTAAGCCGGCACTTGCCCCGGGAATGCCGATATTTCCGGTCATACAGGCTAACGTAATGATGTTTTGGACGGTTTGCTCAGCGCGATGAGTTCTGGTGATGGCATTAGCCACTAAGCAAGTGGGCTTGGTTGAAGCGTATTCCAAAGCAAGTTCCCGGATTTTGGTCGCAGGGACGCCGCAAATTTCGGAGGCCCACTCCGGAGTTTTGGGCTGCCCATCGTAGGTTCCCAAAACGTAGTCCTTGTAATTTTCCTTAGGATCTGCGCCCTCAGGCATATGGCCGGCATCAAAGCCGACGGTGCAGCGGTTAAGGAAGTCCCAGTCGATCAGAGGACGGATTGAACTATCTTCCGTGATCATCACATAAGCCATACCTAACATCATAGCCGCATCGGTAGCGGGACGAATCGGAATCCATTCATCGGCCAGAATACGGGCAGAATCTGTAAAGAAGGGGTCGATATAAATGAATTTGGCCCCAGCCTTTTTGGCCTGCATATAGTGGTAGGTTGGACTGCCGCCTTGGCTCCAGGCCGGGTTGGCGCCCCAAAGAATGATTAATTTAGCCATCCGCTGACGGAAACGGTCATTTCCGGTGTTATTGTAACTTGAAGCATAAGGTCCGGCAATGGCGGGACCGGCATCGACCCAAGTACCGTAGGAAGTGGAACCCCAGGTTGTCGTAAAGCCGCCAAACAAGGAAAGTGTGCGGTCCATGCCTTGATTCACCTGACCGACAATTGACCTGTTGCCGTACTTGTCTTTGATGCGTTTCAACTCGGTGGCAACCAAGTCTAAGGCTTCATCCCAAGAAATACGGACCCATTCGTCTTTGCCGCGCAATTCTTTTTGACCGCCGCCGGGTGCCCAGTTTTTGCGTTTCATTGGATATTTGAGACGGTCGGCGCCGAGAATTTGCTGCCGTTGGGAGTGACCGCGCCAACAAGCCCGTTGTTGAGGATAATCTGGGCTGTCGGGGTGAGTATCGTCGGATTTTTGTCTGACAACCATCCCATCAACAACATAGGCTTTGTTCAGACATCGTCCGCCACAGTTATGCCAGCAAGCCGCCGTAACCCATTTGCCTTCCTGTGTTGCTAATGACGCTGCTTTATCCGCATCGACTTTGACCAGGCCGCAACCCGGAAGAGTTACCATCGCTGCTGTTCCTGCGGTTAGTGTTGCTGTCCAGCCCAGGAAGGAGCGTCTGCTCAGCATATAATCTTTTGCTTTGTTTATAAGATTTGCCACAGTTGGATCACCTCCAAAATAGTTAAAATTAATAGTGCTATTTAAGTAAATTGTACTATAGCGCACATTGTGGATGTGAACAAAGATACATAGCTTTTATTGTTCATCTAATACAAAAAACATGCTCTGAATAACAAAGCCAATAATTAAGCATCCTCTTTCCACTGGCGAAGTGGGTGAGGATGCTTAATTATTGGCCTGAAGGTTTTGGACCAAGCCGATTAAGAAAGGAACCATGTTTTTTGTGTGGATCGTTTGGGCCGAAAGCGAATAGAAGGCCGAGTCAAACGAATATCGGGAAATCCCGGCAAGGTCGTCGAAGTGCCGTTTTCCAAATCTCCGCCTAATTTAATCATTTTCAAAGCCCCGGTATGGCAGGCAGTAACACAGGCCGGACTTAAGCCTGCTTGGAGGCGGGAAGAACAAAGCTGGCATTTCATGACTTTGTGGTCTTGGGGATTAAATTGGGGGCCGTGAAAGGGGCAGGCCGTGATGCAGATTCCGCATCCGTCACAGCGATCAGGATTGATTTTAACAATGCCGTCCTGCTTTTTGGTAAAAGCCCTTTGCGGGCAGACACGAAAGCATTCCGGACTGTCACAATGATTGCAGGACATTGAGAGAAATGTATGCGGAGAGGTTTCGGTAACTTTCCGAAACTGTACGCCGGCAGGGTTTTGATTCTCACTGACGCAAGCTGACTCACAAGCCCGGCACCCTACACAGAGATCCTCATCAAAGAGAAAGCCTAACTGCATGACCATTTAAAAAACCTCACTGTTTTTCAAGATTGACAAAGATATCATAAAAAGCGCTGCTGCTGACCGAAGAACCAAGTTTCCCCATATCGGTCGGTACATGGGCGATCACATTATTTACAGTGCCTGAGGCCAGGGTCAAAGGAGCCACAAGGATATTTCTGGGCAGCAAAGGGTTGAAGTGCAGTTGGCCGCTGAAAGCTCCGGTCGCATTGTAAACCGTAACCCAGTTACCTTCGGCAAGGTTCCGGTTTTGGGCATCCTTGTCATTGATTTCAATAGACTTACTCATATTGTTTTTCATGTATTGAGGCAGCCATTGATGTTGGGAATGAATGTGCAGCAAACTCTGAGGAGAGAGCAAGCGAAAAGGGTAACGGTGGTCGGAGGTAAAGGGAAAACTGGCTTTAGGTAAAGCGGGTAAGCTGTCCCCTTTAGCATGGGGGGAAAAGATTCTGAACTCAGAAAAACGGGTGGATTCCGGCGTTTTTTCAGCGAGCAAACGCTGCAAATTAAGCTTACGGGGGCCTTTTTTCAGGGCTTGCCAACTGTTGATTCCTAAAAGAGAAAGAATATCCTTGGAACATTCATTTTCAATCCACTCTTCGGCAGTCAGATCTGGAAAAGAAGAAAAATTCGGCTTCATCCGGTTAAGTTTTTGGGAGAGCTCTTTAGCAATATCCAGATCACTTTTCGCTTCGAAATAGGGCTGAATAGCCTGCTCGTTGATTCCAACCCAGTAATGCCAATAGCCGGGGTTGAGGTCATAGGCCTCAAAAAAACTTGTAACGGGAAGGACAAGGTCGGATAGCTTGGCGGTTTCGGTCATAAAAAGGTCAACGGTTACCATCATCTCCAGTTGATCGATCAGTTTCCGCCAATATTGAGGCTGAGGATCTTGGGCAAGCGGGTTGCGGCTGGCAATCCACAAAAATTTAAGCGGCGGCTCAGTGAGAGAGAGGGCATCTTTGGCGAAGGTATTTATATTCAGAAGACGATGATTTTGAGTTTGCGAAGGGGAATGTAAGTTAGCTAAGCGTCTCGGAAATAAAGAACTGGCCGGAAGAAAATAATAAAACCCATTCCCCGGTACGTTGGGATTTGCTGTCAATCCCGCCAATGAACTTATTGTTCGGACGTTTTGCCCGCCGTTAACATGACGTTGCAAGCCAAAGCCCACCCAGGTACTGATAGCCTGATCGGAACTGTAAATTTCAGTTAGTTCAGCAATTGCCTCTTGCCGCAAACCGGTCAATTGAGTGGCAGTCAGCATATCAAATTTGTGGTCTAAATAACTTTTAAATTGCTGCCAGCCTGGCAGGTCGTGAGCGTTAAGCCGGTTTTTTTTCTCTTCGCTTAGCCCTTTAATGATGGCCAGTGCGAGCAAGCCGTCGGTTCCAGGTTGAATTTGGAAGTAGATGTCGGCTTTGGCTGCGGTCGCAGTATAAACAGGATCTATGACTATGAGCTTTGCGCCTTTTCTTCTGGCTTCGTTAATAAAGTGGAACTGATGGATAGCAGTCCAAGCGGGGTTTGCTCCCCAGATCACAATATAGTCAGCTTTAGACATCATCTCAGGATCGCTGCTCAGGTTATAGCCGAAACTGTAAGTTACCCCGTCCATACCGGCAGAGGCGCAGGGACTCCCTACTGCTTTGGTATGTGTTCCCAAGGCGTCAAACATGCCGTTAACGGCGTCATTTAATAAGCCGATATTTCCTGAAAACTTATTATAAGCCAGGGCCAAGTTTGAGCCGTAGCGTTGATTAAGCTCAAGAATCTTTTCGGCTATCAGCTCATAGGCTTTTTCCCAGCTGATCCTTTGCCAGCGTCCTGATCCCCTGGGGTATTGCCAAAGGGGATAACGCAAGCGTTCCGGGCTGTAGACATAGCTGGGGTAGGCATAGCCTTTGGCGCAAAGCCGGCCTTGAGTATAGCCGTGGGCAGGGTCGCCTTCCACTTTCTCTAATTTGCCGTCACGGACATAGGAAAGAATTCCGCAGGTATTATAACAGTTCCGCGGACAAACGTTATGAAATATTTGGTAACTGTTATTTGCAGTCATCTGGATCACCTCGCAAAGTCAGACCTTTTTAAGACGTTTAATCTTTAGGGCAACCATGATGTCTAGTTTTGTTTCTGTATTTTCCAGGTCGGTATCTAAAATTTCTTCCACCTTCTTTAAACGGTAGCGAAGAGTATTGGGGTGGAGGAAAAGGGCGTCGGCTGTTGCTCGCAATTCGCAGCGATTGGCGATATACTTCTCCAGGGTGGTCAATAAATCGTTGCTGTGCTTCAGATCATATTCTGCCAATTCTCCCAGTGTTTCTTGGTAAAATTCTGCCAGCTCACTTTGATCATGATTAAACAGGATTCGGGCAACACCCAGATCTGAAAAAAAGGCTACATTATTTGGATTATCCATCATCTCTTCTAATTCCAAAGCGACTTTAGCTTCTTGGTAACTGCGGAAAAAATGAGTGGGATTGTCGTAAACCCTGCCGGCTCCCACGGATAGTTTTTTCTTGCCCAAAAGGGGTTCGGCTTTGTAATCGACCACTGCTTTTAAAGTTTTTATTTGAGCTTTCTGTTCACGCTGTTTGCGGTTATCAGTAGGAAGCACCAGAATAATTTGCTCACCCTTTTGCATGATAATTGGCTTACCTTCGGTTTGGGCTACTTGGTCTTCAATGATTGCCGTTAAAGTGACAAGTAAGTCTTTCTCTTCGGGGTTGCAGTCCGGACTTCCGAGACGAAAAACTGCTACTCTGTGGGGGCGGTTTAAGTCCCAGCCCCAGATTTCGGCTTTAAGTAAAATATCCGCCAGGGAATCGATATTGCTGTAGAGGAGATCATAAATAAAAGCATCCTGGTAGTGGCGCTGCATTGTCTTAAGACTATTGTTTTTATTGAACTCTACAGCACAGAGGAGAGCCAGCTGCCCCCCGATTTGCTTTAATTCTTCGTCTTCTGAAAAGTTTTCCACAGGGATAATTAAAGAGCCTTGACGTTTTCTCTGGATATAAATATCATAAATACAAGCTGTTTGAATGTGTTCAGAGGCAATGGCAAACCGACAACGCTGGGGGTTATTTTCTTCAAAACAGGGCGAAATTAACATGCCTTCCACGATATTCAAAGAGCTGCCATAACAAGCGAGAATGCGGTAAGCAGGATCAGTGACGAGGACGGGTTTCTGCAGAAAGAGCGACATGCGCTGCGTGAGCCCTTTTAGCCCGTTTCCTGAAGCCAGCTCCGCTAAAAGCTCAGTTTGAAGTTCCAACAATACGGATGATTCCATAGCTTTCTCCTTTTTATGGCAATTGTCGAATATTAGAGAAAATTAAGTTCTTTGTATATTAATCATAAATGATACTATAATAAATGACAATCTTATCTTGTTGGTAGTTTATGCAAAAGAATGGATTAAATTTAGGGAACTTGTTTCTCGCTAATAATTCAAGTATTCTTATTAGATATAAAGAAATTTGAAAACATTGTTTTGGCTTTATCTGGATTCCATGGAAATGAGGGGTAAAATGATAATTGATATTAATGAGCGCAGTCTAAACCAAATAAAGAATCCGGATTTTTCTAAGTATGCTGCTATTTATACCAAAATTTATGAAGGTTTTTTGCAAAACGTGAGCGCAACCGGGATTGACATTGACTCCAGGGATATCCAAGAGGAAATAGAGTCGACGATAGAACGCTTAAAGTCAAAAGGTGTCGTTGTCCGAAACAATCAAAAAAGCCTGTTTCTCAACAGGATCTCTCCTGCCTGCGAGGCTTGTAAGACAGCGGAGAGCAGTGTAACCATGTTTATTTCTTTAATGTGCAACAGAAAATGTTATTTCTGCTTTAACCCTAACCAAGAGGATTACCGGCAGTTTGCCCGAAATCGGCGCAATGTCGTAAAAGAGCTAAATGACCTCAGCCAAAGCGGGCAAAGAGTGGATTATTTGGCTTTGACCGGCGGAGAACCCACACTTCACAAGAAGGAAATGATTCAGTTTTTTGCCGAGGGAAGGGAAAGGTTCCCTCAAGCACATACCCGGCTTTACACGACAGGTGACTTTCTCGATCAAAAAAGTCTGATTGAGCTTGCTCAGACCCGGCTTAACGAGATTCGCTTTAGTATTAAGTTGGAAGATGCCGTTGAGAAACGGCAAAGAGTTTTAGAGCGCATAGCCTTGGCTCAAAATTATATCCCGGCAGTTATGGTGGAGATGCCGGTTTTGCCGGGCTCATTGGACATTATGAAGGAACTGCTGCGCGATTTGGATCAACTGGGGGTTTATGGAATCAATTTGCTGGAGTTTTGCTATCCCTATTTAAATGCCAATATTTATCGCGAGAAAGAATTTAAAATTAAGAGCCGGCCTTTTCGGGTTCTCTACGATTATTGGTATGCCGGCGCCTTGCCGGTAGCCCAAAGCGAGATTGAATCTCTTGCTCTCCTAGAATTCGCCGCTGACGAAGGGTTAAAGCTGGGAGTCCACTATTGTTCTCTGGAAAATAAAAATACCGGTCAGATTTTCCGGCAAAATAGCCGGCAAAAGCTTGACAAAACTCTTTATTTTTCACCCCGGGATTTCTTTCTTAAATCTGCTAAAGTATACGGCGGAGACATTCCTAAAGTTGAAAAAGTTTTTAAGAAGGCAGGCTATCATGACTATACGGTCAATAGAGAACACAACTATCTTGAATTTCACGTAAAACAGGTGGATTTGCTGGTGGACTTGGACGTTGAGATTGGAATCTCTTCCAGTGTTCTGGAAAAAAGAGCGGACGGAGAGTATTTGCGGGAGCTCAAGGTTGATTTGACCTACCCCAAGATATTTGATTTGGCTCAGGATCTTGGTTTGTGATCTCACAACAGAGAAGCCTAGAAATCTTGGTATGTATGCAAGGTTTCTAGGCTTCTTCTCTAAAAATGTTTCTCTCAGTGATTAAATTTGTTGATGGTTTGCTGTAAATCATAAGCTAATGAGGAAAGCCCTTGGTTGGCATTGGCAATTTCGATCATTGAGGCGGTCTGCTCCTGGGAGGTTGCCGAGACTTGCTCAGTACTTGAAGTTTTAAACTCTGTCGCACACAGTCGATTGTTTGAAGAGCTTCTTTATCCGTGTTGAAATGGTTGAAACTAAAGCGCAGGGTCCCCTGCGGGAAAGTTCCCAAAGTTCTGTGGGCAGAAGGAGCACAATGAAGGCCTGAGCGCGTCATGATTCCGTATTCTTTATAGAGCCGGTAGCTTAGTTCTGAACAATCATGATTGGGAAGGTCAATCGAGACTATAGAGGTTCTTTTCCGGAGATCTCTTTTCCCGACGAGCCGTATTTGGGGAATTTCTAATAGCCTGAGCATAAATAGATCCAGCAAATGCAGCTCTTGTTCACGAATTGTCCCAATGCCGATCTGGAAAAGGTACTTCAGAGCGGCGTTAAGGCCGAAAATGCCGGGGACATTTAAGGTTCCCGCTTCAAATTTGTCAGGCAGGTAAGCCGGCTGAGTTTCAAGCTCGGAAAAACTGCCTGTTCCCCCCTCAATCAGTGAGTCCATGACGGCCGCAAGAGATTCGTTAATTAAAAATCCTCCGATCCCTTGGGGTCCCAGCAAGCCTTTATGTCCAGTAAAGGCAAGGGCGTCGATATGGTGCAAGTTCATGTCTATTTCGGAAAAACCTGCTGTTTGAGCGCTATCCACGATGAAAAAAATGTGATGTTCCCGGCAAATTTTTCCGACTTCCTTTAAAGGCAGCATTGTTCCGCAGACGTTGGAAGCGGCGGTCATAATGACCGCTTTCGTATGGGGCTTTACCAGGCTGGGAAACAGCTTGAGCTGTTCTTCGGATAGTTCGCCTTCTGTGTTGCATTCGAGCGTCGTGACTTCAAGGTTCCTATTTTTTAAGCTGTTTAAAGGCCGCATTACAGCGTTATGTTCCATTGAGGAAACTATGACATGATCACCTGGCTTCAGAAGTCCTTTAATAATCACATTCAGGCTTTCTGTAATATTTTTCGTAAAGATCACATGTTCAGGTTTGTCAAAATGAAATAAGCGGCAAAGCAATTCTCTTGTCTCAAAGACAATTTCCTCTGCTTGATAAGCCTTCTTATAAGCCCCTCTGTTGACATTGCAGCCGATAGAAGAGAGGTAAAAGGAAATTGCCTCACTGACACCCGGGGCTTTCGGATATGATGTGGCCGCATTATCTAAATAGATCTCTTTCACACTTTCACTTCCCAAGTTAAATGGGATGCCATCCTGTGTAGTTCAGCAGCGGACAAACGGCTGACCGGCTGAACTACACGGTTGTCCCTTTGTTATACTTAAGAATATACTGACTATGCTGAATGGCGTATATTTCCTTGACATATTCGGTAAGCAGTAGGTTTAAATCTCTATTATAAGAAAACCTGACTCCAACGGCACAACTGATACTTAGACTTCTGGGAACCGGCATTATCTCCGCGGGTATGTTATTGCTGCGTAAAAATTTGTGATAGTGCATCGCTCCCGAAGTTGTAAAGAATACGGCAAAGTATAATCCGCTTGAATCCATGTTGGGAAATCTCCTCTTCTGGAATAACCGGTTTTGTTTTATACTATGCCGCAAAATCAGGATTGAGCGTGTAATAAATCAGTGAGTGGAAATATTTAATTTTTTAAGCTTTTTATAAAGGGAATTGCGGGAAATTCCCATATCCCGGGCAACATTGCTTATATTCCCGTTATGAGCCAATAATTTATTGATGATTTCTACTCTCTCATTGGTAGCCAATAATTCTTTTATATTAATAGACTCGGCAATGGTTTGGGGGGGTGAGAGGAAGCACTCCCGTCCGGACTTTAAAGCACGGGTATTGGGAGCGATAATTTCTTTTGGAAGATGTTCAAGCCCGATGCCCTGGCTGCCGGCCAGATTGGCCATTCGCTCAATCACGTTCTGCAATTCCCTGACATTTCCGGGCCAGTCGTATTGACTTAAACGGGCAATGACCCGTGAATCAACAGATGGGGAGTTTAAGCCCATCTTGTCGCATGTTTCTCTAAAGAAGGTGTTAAATAATAAGGGAATATCTTCCCGGCGTTCCCGCAAAGGGGGCAGGGGAATATTGATAACATTGAGCCGAAAGAAGAGATCCTGACGGAAATTTCCTTTCATGACTTCCGCTTGCAGATTTTTGTTGCTGGCTGAGATGATTCGCACATCCATCATGATGGAATTATAACCGCCAATTCGGGTAATCCGTTTGTCTTGCAACACTCTGAGCAAGGCAACCTGATGCTCCAGTGGCATGTCACCTATTTCGTCCAGAAAAAGTGTTCCGCCTGAGGCCATTTCAAATTTGCCCGGTCTGCCACCTGATTTAGCCCCAGTAAAAGAACCGCCTTCGTAGCCAAAAAGTTCGCTGCCGATCAATTCGCGGGGAATGGCACCGCAGTTTATAGCTACAAAAGGCCCATTTCTGCGGCAACTTGAGTTGTGAATTGCCTGGGCAAAAACTTCCTTGCCTGTGCCGCTTTCTCCTTGAAGCAGCACGTGGCTTTTGCTTCCGGCGGCAATCTTGGCCAATTCAATGCTTTCGAGTAGCTGCTCGTTAACTCCAATAATATCTTCAAACTGAAATGTGGCCTGTGTTCCACTAAATCTATTAAGCAAAGGTTTAACTTTATTTATAGGATTAATAAAAATCACCGCGCCTGAGATATCGCCATTATCATCTTTAACCGGTTCCCCGGAAGAAAGGCAATGAAGACTTCCATTTAAGGTAGTGGCAACTATTTCAGATTCTTTATAGGGTTTTCCTGTTGTAAGCATTTTCTGGACTGTGAGCGACTGTTCAAGGTGGTCTTTAATCGAACTTCCTTTGATTTCTTGTTCTGTCTGCGAGAATATTCTTTCCGCCATGGGGTTTAGTTGTTCGATTATGCCTTCTTTGTCCGTAAGGATAATCCCGTCTGAGGCAGCCAGCATAATATTTTTTAGCCGGTTATTAAGCAGCGTCAGATTCCGGTTCCTTAGCTGAACTCGAATTTGGCTTTTAATGGCTTCCACAGCAGCCACGACCATGCCCAGAGTGTGCTGATGAGTTTTCCAGAAGGGTCCGGACATTTGCAGCACGCCGATTACCTGGCCATTGTAATCTAAAATAGGGGCGGCAGAACAAGTCCAAAAATGGACTTGCTGGCAATAATGTTCTGCGCCGGAAATTTGTACAGGTTTTTGGGTTGCCAGGGCTGTTCCGATACCGTTAGTGCCAACTTCTTCTTCAATCCAGCTGGCTCCCTTGCTTAAGTTAAGCTTCGAGGCATAGGCCATCGTTTCACTATCTCCGACTACGTCCATGATGTAGCCATACTCATCCGAGAGCATGACAATAAAGCCGGACCCGGCGACAAATTGATAGAGATTAGTCATAAAAAGCCTGGCGATTTGGAGCAGGCTTCTTTTCTTTGCCTGCAATTCGGCAAGCTGCTGCTGACTTAAAAGCAGGTGACTGACCCCGCTGTAGGGGTTGACACTGGCTGCATGACAACGCTGCCAAGAGGCGGCGATTTCAGTACGGACGATATTGTTATCGATGACTGCATTCGTGACAAATTTCTCCCATGCCTTAGTGACATTTGGAGTAATATCTCCGGTCATGTTTAAGCCTTCCTTCTTTAAAGAAGTATGAGGATACCCCAAAGACGTTGTCATATAATTCAGACAATAAAAAACAGAACAAGCCGGCGCAGAAGTTTTGGCTCGAACTTTTTGCGGGCGATACATTATACATTCTTGATTTTACTGTAAATTCCTGCAAGGGAGCCAGCTGTTTTTCTCTTTTCCGGTTTGAGGTTAAATGTCACAACTTGTATTTCTCTTTGAACATTGGGATGACAAAAAGATGACATTGCGTCACATCTCCGGATTATTTGAAACATTTGAAAGGTTATATAACGTTATGCTGAGCAGGTTTTAAAGATAACATTAAATATTAAGACAATTGGCACAAAAAATGCAAACAATTATTTTGAAAAGTTTATCAATATTAACAGCGGAGGTGAAGGCCGGCGTTTACTTTATGACTTTAGCTTTGGGCGGCAATCCTTTTAACTCCAGAATTTAAAATTTATTGCGGTAAGACCCTAATTGTTCAGAAATTTGATATCTGTCGGTTGTTGATTGGGAATTGGCCAAAAAGGAATTAAACAGGTAAAAAAGTGTCAGGGTGAACAGGTGATTTGAACTGAAAGAGGAGAGAAATAAATTATGCAAACTATAGCCGATAATGAATACAAACTTTATATTGACGGCAAATGGGTTGACGCTCAGGACGGGAAAAATTTCAAAGCTATTTGCCCCGCTAATGGCGAAGTGCTGGCAACTTGTGCTGACGCCAGCCGACAAGATGTAGACGATGCGGTAAAAGCAGCCTGGAGAGCCTGGGAAACTTGGAAAGATATCAGCCCTCAAGAGCGGTCCGGGATGTTGCTGAAAATTGCCGATCTGATCGATCAAAATGCCGAGAGACTGGCTATGATTGAAACCTTGGATAACGGTAAGCCGCTCCGGGAGACTATGGGGATCGACGTTCCTTTGACTTCCGATCATTTCCGTTATTTTGCCGCCGCTATTCGGACAGAAGAAGGCGAGGCGGTAATGATCGACAAGAACACTTTGAGTATTATTCTCCGAGAGCCCCTTGGAGTGGTCGGTCAAATCATTCCCTGGAATTTCCCGCTGTTAATGGGTGCCTGGAAAATAGCCCCGGTTTTGGCGGCGGGTTGTTGTACAGTAATCAAACCATCCAGCTACACATCTCTTAGCCTTTTGGAGCTGGCTAAAATTATTGACCAGGTCCTTCCGCCCGGCGTCGTTAATGTAATTACCGGACGCGGCTCAGGTGCCGGCAATTACATGCTGGAGAATCCCGGCTTCCGGAAATTAGCATTTACCGGTTCAACGGACGTTGGCTACACCATCGCAGACGCCGCTGCGAAAAAACTGATTCCGGCAACCTTAGAACTGGGCGGAAAGTCGGCGAATATTTATTTCCCGGATTGTCCGTGGGAGAAAGCGATTGAAGGCTTGCAGATCGGTATATTATTCAACCAAGGTCAGGTTTGCTGTGCCGGTTCTCGCGTCTTTGTACATGAAGATATTTACGATAAGTTTGTCGCGGAAGCCGTCGCTGCTTTCAATAAAGTAAAGGTCGGTTTTCCTTGGGAAAAAGATACCCAATTAGGTTCCCTGATCTATGAAGCCCATTTGCAAGCTGTCTTAATGTGTGTTGAGAACGGTCAGAAAGAAGGAGCCAAGGTTGCCTGCGGCGGTTATAGAATTACAGAGAATGGTTTAGACAAGGGTTGTTTTATGGCTCCAACCTTGCTCGTCGATGTTGATAACAAGATGAGAGTTGCTCAGGAGGAAATCTTTGGGCCGGTTGCCGTGGTCATCAAATTTAAAACCGAAGAAGAAGTGATTGCCATGGCTAATGACAGCGAGTTCGGTTTAGGCGGAGCGGTTTGGACGAAAGATATTAACCGGGCTTTCCGCGTAGCCAACGCCATCCAGACCGGCCGCATGTGGATCAACAATTACAACAACCTGCCGGCTCATGCTCCATTTGGCGGTTATAAAAAATCCGGCATTGGCCGGGAAACTCATAAAGTGATCCTGGAACATTATACCCAGATGAAAAACATTTTCATGAGTCTAACCGAGGATAAAGCCGGCCTGTACTAAAGGCTGGTAAGCCCCCGGGTTAATAATCAATCTGACTATACCCGGAAGATTTGCTGAATTGTAGTCAGAGAAAAGTAAAAAAATATGATTAGTTGTGGAGATTACCATATTTCAAAAATTAAGCTCTTGCGCAGTTAAGAGCTTAATTTTTTTGGCATTTATCATGTTTATCCTCAATAAAGACTTTCACGCTTAGTCTATAGTCTAAAACTACGGCATATCATGTACAACGTTGGGTTATCTGGTGTTGGTTTATGTTCGTTTATGCTGGATGGATTATAGTTTTATGATTGAAAGGATTATAAATATAGAAATGAAAAATTTCAAACATCCAAAAACATCACGCCAAGAAGCCTTAAGGCTTATCCTCGATCGATCTCGTTTCCAATCCCGTGTGGAAATATTGCCTGTGCGAGAAGCGCTTGGAAGGGTGACCGCTCAAGAAGTGCTTGCTGTAAACACTTTGCCTAACAGCCCTGTCAGCAGGATGGATGGCATTGCCATTAAATTTGCGAATCTCAGTGGAGAATTGTCAAATTCCTGTAATTGGAGGTATGGTGCGGATTATGTTTTTTGCAATACTGGAGTGGGAATTCCAGGTGATTTTGACACGGTGATATTGATCGAAGATGTAGAAATAGATGAGACAGGTGAATTAAGGATTTTAAGCATTCCTCAAGCGGGTCAGTATATCCGTCCTGCCGGCGAAATAATGCGGGCCGGCGACGTTTTAGTTCCCGAGTATTCTTGTCTCAGCCCGCTTCATCTGGGGCTTTTATCTACAGGCGGCGCAGATGAAATTCCTGTCTTAAGCAAACCTAGAGTTGCTGTTCTTCCCACCGGAAATGAACTGGTGCCGGTTGGGTCCAAACCACCGCGCGGTAAAACTGTGGAATCTAACGGTATCATGATGGAAGCACAAATAAAAATCATGGGCGGAGAACCGCATCTTTATCCTATTATCCGTGACGATCCGAATGAGTTGGTTAAAGCCCTGCGTGACGCCTTAGCCTGGGCCGATATGGTTATTCTTAACGGAGGTTCTTCCAAAGGTACGGATGACAGGGCTCTTGAAGTCTTGGAGACGGTCGGTGAAATCTTGGTCTATGAAATGAATTCCGGTCCTGGTAAACATACTACCTTGACCATCGCCGGCTCTAAACCCATTGTGGGTACGGTAGGACCGACAATAGGAGCTGTCTATGCTATGGAATGGTTTGTAAGACCTTTAATTTGTAAGTATCTTTTTCAGCCAATGATCGAACCGGAACGGCTGAAGGTAAAATTGCTGGATGATATTCCGGCGGCAATGGAATTTGCTTGGCTGGAGGTCCGGCAAATTAACGGATTTTATGCGGCTAAACAAATAGGACGCCTGGCTCCCCTGTCCAGACAATTGCAGTCCAATGCCACTTTGATCATGTCAAAGGAAAGTAAAGGATATAAAGCGGGAGAAATAGCTGAAGTAGAATTGCGCTGCGCCGACCTAGCCGCTCTTAATTCACCGCTTGCAAAAGCGGGAGTCTTAGAGCGGATTAGTCAGCGGATAAAACCTGACCGGTTAAGCCAATCATTCTAAAGGAAATATATGCATAAATTTATATAAAATGAAAATCATAATAATTGAAACCAGTTTCAGTAAGCGATAGGGGGAACAGCATAATGCAATTGTCAACGCGAAATCAGCTTAAAGGTAAGATTACAGAGGTGAAGAAAGGTCCGGTCTCTACTGAAGTAACCATGGATATCGGTGGTCAAGCAATGGTAGTTGCCTCGATAACAACCGGGTCAGCGGATAGGATGGGACTTAAAGTTGATGATACAGTTACGGCGCTAATTAAAGCAAGCTCTGTCATGATAATGAAATAATGCAATAGAGACTGATGGCCTGCACTTAACCTGAAAAGTTTGGTGGCAGGCCTTTAAAATTCAGCATTTTTCTTTAGATTTTTTAGCATGTCTAAAAATAATATTGGTAATGTGTTAGGACATATCGTATAATAACGTTGTGGTTGAGTTATGTTAGTTTAAGATAGGTCTTATTAGGTCTGACGCTTTTGGTGCAGGTTTAATAAATCTAATATAACTAACATAACTGACATATCAATGCATAGAAAAATATAAAAGGAGGAGTTTAAATGAAAAAAACTTCGTGGTCATTCGTGCTCTGTATTCTAATGGTTCTGTCTCTTGTCGGTTGTGGCGCAGGAAATGCCGCTCAACCCCCCGCGAACACCGCCCAAACTAAACCTACGGAAATCACGGTGTCGGCCGCGGCGAGCTTGCAAAACTCATTGGATGAAGTTAAAAAAGCTTACGAGCAGAAAAATTCCAATATCAAACTGACAATTAACTATGGTGCTTCGGGTACGCTTCAACAACAAATAGAACAAGGTGCTCCGGTTGACCTCTTCATCTCTGCAGGAAAGGCCCAAGTGGACGCTTTGGAACAAAAAAATCTGACCGATAAAAGCAGCAGAATTGACTTATTGGGAAATGATTTAGTACTTATTACCGGGAAAGACAACACTAAAGTGACCACCCTTGATGATCTGACTAAATCAACGGTTGGGCATATCAGCATTGGTACCCCCAAGTCTGTACCTGCCGGGCAATATGCTCAAGAAGCTTTAACAAATCTCAAACTTTGGGATGCTTTACAACCAAAATTGGTAATGGCCAAAGATGTAACTTCAGTTCTGAATTATGTTGAAACAGGGAATGCTGATGCAGGATTTGTCTATAAATCAGACGCTCAAAGTTCCACAAAAGTTAAAGTTGTGGAAGCGGTTCCGGCGAACAGCTATAAACCCGTTGTTTATCCGGCCGCTATTATTGCAGCAACTAAAAACAAACAAGCTGCTGAAGATTTTCTTAAGTACTTACAAGGTGCAGATGCCCAAAAGGTATTTGAAAAATATGGCTTTAAATCTTTAGCAAAATAATTTGCTTCCGGGGGAGCCCCTATGGAATTTAGTTTTATACCGATTATTCTATCTTTAAAGGTTGCTTTTGCGTCCGTTGTTATTGTCGCTTGCTCGTCGATACCGGTAGCTGCTATCATGGCTAAGCGGGAGTTCCTGGGTAAGGATGTGGTTGAGTCAATCATCACCTTGCCCTTGGTTCTCCCCCCTTCGGTAGTTGGCTTTATGCTGCTCTTGTTCTTTGGCAAGAACGGTCCCGCAGGTAAGCTGCTGGAGCAATGGTTTAATATTAGAATTGTCTTTTCTTTAACAGGAGCAGTGATAGCCGCTGCTGTTGTTTCTTTTCCTTTAATGTATCAGTCTGTAAAAGTTGCCATTGAAAATGTGGATCGCAATCTTGAAAAGGCTGCCCGTACTTTAGGTGCGAGCGAATTCAGGGTGTTCTTTACCATAACTCTTCCCTTGGCTTGGAATGGTATTCTAGCCGGTCTTGTTTTGGCTTTTGCCCGCTCTCTGGGTGAATTTGGTGCGACGCTGATGATCGCGGGAAATATTCCCGGTAAGACCCAGACGATGCCTATTGCCATATACTTTGACAATGATGCGGGAGACACATGGCAAGCGAGCATACTGGTTATAATTATGACTGTCTTTAGCTTCTTGGTAATTTATGGCTTGAATCGTTGGGGAAAACGCTCCAAGCATCACTTGAAGGGAGAGGGCAAGTAATGTTCAAGGCCAATTTTAAAAAAAAATTGCCTACCTTTGAGCTGAATGTGGATATTACCTTGGATCAGGGTATTCTGGCCCTCGTTGGACATTCGGGTGCCGGAAAAACGACAATTTTGCAATGCGTGGCGGGGCTTCAGACACCGTCTTGGGGAGAAATCAATATCGGCGGTAAGGTTGTTTTTTCCTCCGAGCTCGGTACGAATGTTCCCATTCGAAACCGCCGCATAGGATATGTTTTTCAGGACTATGCTCTTTTTCCCCATATGACGGTTGAGAAGAATGTATTGTATGGGAAACCTAAGAAGGGCAGCGCCTCGGATAAGGTCCTTACAGTTTTGTCAGTCTTGGAGATGCTTAAAATTGACCATCTTCGCAACCGATATCCCCATCAGATTTCAGGCGGAGAAAAACAGAGGGTTGCTCTCGCCCGTGCTTTAATGACCGAACCTGAGCTCTTGCTGCTGGATGAACCCCTCTCCGCGTTAGATCAGGAGACGCGGGGCACCCTTCAGCAAGAGCTGCTCAAAGTTCAAGCGCAGTGGCAGATTCCCTTTGTTTTAGTTACCCATGACCTCCAGGAAGCGGAAATGCTGGGAGACCAAATTATTAAATTGGACCAGGGCAGGCAAGAACTGGTCAGAAAGCTTGATAAGGCACAATTATCTTGATAAAAGCCCATAGGGCCTAATGGATGACAAGTGAATAATCTAATTCTCCGAGCCAGGATGACCTAAAGATCAATCCACGGTCACTGGACAGGGCTTTCCAGGTCCTCAGGGTATTCCCGGAAACAGGTATGCCTTCACATTCTGAAAAGGAGTAGCACAGATAGACTGGGACGCCGGTCTATTTCAGGCTCCCTTTAGGGAGCCTTGTTCTTTATCCGCTGACTAATCCGCTTTAAGACTCCCACTCCCGCTTCGGCAAACGGTGGGTTAAGGAGCGGCTAAGTTATCAAAAAGCAAAGGGGGGCATTGAGGTTTAGAAAATTTAAAAGAACTGGACTTTTCTCCCTTGTTGATCTCCGTGCGAGCTGCTATTTTAGCGACAGTTGTTACTTTCTTTTTGGGAATTACCGCCGCCTATTTTGTTTCAAGGTATAGAGGGAATCTTAAAGGATTGATTGATGGCATCTTTACGCTGCCCTTGGTTTTGCCGCCAACCGTCGTTGGTTTCTTGCTTCTTTTGTTGTTTGGAAAAAATGGCCCTTTGGGCAAACTTTTAATGACGATTGGCAAGAGTGTTATATTTTCTTGGCCGGCAACAGTTATAGCGGCTTCCGTTGTTGCCTTTCCCTTAATGTATCGTACGGTAAGAAGCGCCTTTGAACAAATTGATCAAACCCTTATCTACGCGGCACGCACTCTAGGTGTTTCTGAGTGGAAAATCTTTTGGAAAATAATGATTCCCCTCGCTTGGCCCGGTGTGGCCGCCGGGACGGTATTGGCCTTCGCCAGGGCTTTAGGCGATTTTGGAGCGACCCTGATGATTGGCGGCAATATACCCGGCGAAACCTTGACAATTCCCGCTGCCATCTTTTTTGCTGCCGAAGGAGGAGACATGGGTAAAGCTTTATTATGGGTTATACTTATTTTCCTTATTTCCTTAATTGTTATGATCCTGATGAATTACTGGGCTGATTCTCAGCACAAGATTGGCAGTAGCCAACGATAGGAAACACTATGGAATTATTCGTAGATATTCAAAAGAAATTTTCCGGATTCGAACTTAAGGTCGAGTTTGAGGCCGATCTGAAAGTGTTAGGCTTTTTAGGTGCTTCAGGTTCGGGGAAAAGCATGACGCTGCGCTGTGTTGCCGGTATTGAAACTCCGGATTGTGGTCGGATTGTGCTTAATGGCCGAACTTTGTATGATTCCCAAAAAGGAATAAATTTGCCTTGCCGTCAGAGAAGACTTGGCTATGTCTTTCAAAATTACGCCTTATTTCCCCATATGACAGTCGCGGAAAACATTGCTTTCGGACTTGGAGACAAGACACGCGCGGAGCGGAGGGACATAATTGAAAACATGGTGTCCATGACCAAAGTTGAGGGTTTGGAAAAAAGGTTTCCCGGCCAGCTTTCCGGAGGGCAGCAACAGCGAGTTGCTCTGGCCAGAGCTTTAGCCGTTGAGCCGCAGGCTTTGCTTCTGGATGAACCGTTCTCCGCACTTGATGACTATCTGAGAAGTTATCTTGTTAAACAGTTAAAAGAAATCCTTTCCGACTATCAGGGAGTTGCTTTGTTCGTAAGTCACAATATGGAAGAAATTTATAGCATTTCTGATCAATTAATTATACTGTCATCAGGAAAAATCGAGGCGACAGGGCAAACTAAGGAAGTATTCATGTCTCCGCCTTCCCTTACGGCAGCCCAATTGACTGGGTGTCACAATGTTTCTCCTGCCAGGTACATATCAGTTTTTGAGCTGGAAGCCCTTCAGTGGGGCATAATCTTAAAAACTGGAGTTAAGCTTACACGTCAGATTAAATATGTGGGTATTCGTGCCCATATGCTTGAAATTGCCTCAGGTAAAGAAGAAGAGAATGTGTTTAGTTGTTGGCTCGTTTCCACAGACGAGACTCCGTCCCGGGTGACGGTCTGTCTGTCTCTGGACGAAGAAAAGCGAGAGCAGGATAGCCGGCAAGTTCAGTGGGAAATCACAAAACAGTTGTGGGTAGAACTGAAAGATCGGCCACAGCCGTGGCGTCTGCATTTTAAGACAGAGAATTTAATTATTATTTAACTTGAAATCTTAGATAGAGATAGAAGGAGGAATAAAGGCCATGTTTTCTGAAATTTGGAAATATAAAAAAATAAAATCCCTGTCGTTGCTGATTACTTGTCTGATGTTACTGGTTGTTCCAGTGGTTTCAGGGTGTTCGGGCAGTGCAAAAGATGCCTCCACTTCGCTGGATAAGACCGAGCAAACGAAACCGGTCCAGCTTCTGGTTTCTACTGCTCCTAGCCTGAAAGGTTCACTTGAAGAAATTAAAAGCTTGTATGAGGCTCAAAATCACCAAGTGAAATTGGTCTTTAACTATGGGCCTTCAGGATCACTGCAAACTCAAATTGAACAAGGTGCTGCCGCCGACATATTTATTTCTCAGGGCAAGCAGCAAATGGATGCTTTAGAGGAAAAAGGATTGATTAAGAAGGACTCAAGGATAAATCTGCTGGGAGATGAGCTTGTTTTAATCGTCAATAAAAATAACTCGTCAATTAGCAGCTTCGCTGATCTGACCAAACCGGAGGTTAAGAAGATCGGAATTGGCGAGGCCGCTTCGGTCCCGGCGGCTAAAACAACTCAAGAAACCTTAGAAACCCTTAAATTATGGGACGCTTTACAAGCCAAGCTGGTCATAGGCAAGGATTTAATGCAGGTCATGGCTTATGTTGAGACAGGCAATGCCGAAGCGGGGTTTGTCTGGGACACCGTTGCCATAACCTCGGATAAAGTTAAAATTGTGGCCAAGGCGCCGGCAAATTCTCATAAACCCGTCGTTTTGCCGGCTGCAGTTGTAGCAGCCTCTAAAAACGCTGAAGAGGCCGCCAAGTTTATGACCTATCTGCAGAGTGATGAGGCTATGAAGGTTTTTGCAAAGAACGGTTTTGTAAAAGGAGAAACAAAATAATCGGAACTGAGGTGGAGCCATGTATATAACCGCTGATACAATTGAGAGATGGATTAAGGAAGACGTTCCCTATATTGATTTGACAACTTTGGCTCTCGGCATAGGCAGCGTTAAAGGAATCATTCGATTTACTGCCAGGGAGTTTACAGTATTATCTGGGGTGGAAGAGGTATTGAAAATCTTCAATAAACTTGAAATCAACCCGACACACTCAATGCCTTCCGGTTCCATAGTAGACAAAGGGGATGTTTTTATTGAAGCCGAGGGGTTGGCGGCTAACCTGCACATGGCTTGGAAAGTTTCTTTGAACATCCTGGAATATTCTTCGGGCATTGCGACAAGGACTAAAAGGATGGTCGATCAGGCTATAGCGGCTAATCCTGACATTGCCGTAGTGGCAACAAGAAAATCTTTTCCGGGGACTAAAGAGCTTGCCGTTAAATCTATAATTGCAGGCGGGGCTTTTCCTCATCGGCTAGGGCTATCGGAGACAATTTTGATTTTCCAGCAGCATCGAGAATTCCTTGGAGATATTCACGCTCTGATGCAGGAATTAAAGCAATTAAAAGCGAAGAGTTGTGAAAAGAAGATAATTGTTGAAGTCGAATCGCTTGAAGAGGCACGCCTGTTAGCCGAATCCGGAATAGATGGGTTGCAATTCGACAAAATTCCGGCAAATGATTTAAAGATTATGGTGGAGCAAATCCGGGGAATTAATCCAAAGATTACTTTAATTGGGGCAGGAGGTATAAATGAAAGCAATATTGCGGAATATGCGGCTACAGGCATTGATGCGATTGCGACTACAGCAATGTATTTTGGAAAGCCTTCAGATATCGGGGTTAAGATGGAAAAGTTCTAAACCGATAGATTATCGATTTTAATGGATTCGGAGAAGGAAAAGTTCTATAATTATACTGTTAATGTTCTTAATGTTCAGTGAATAGATTTTAATCTTAGAGAGATATGGGATTTCACTGACCGGGCCTGATCCAGCAGTAAGAGAAGCCTGAGACTAACTCGTCGGCTAAACAAATTGAGAGGAGCGAAAACTATCATGGAATTGCTTACATTAACGATTGATGGTCGTGAAGTCAGTGTTCCCAAAGGAACGACTGTGCTTGAAGCATGCCGAATGAATAATATTCCCATTCCTACTTTGTGCCATGCTCCTGAACTTACTTCTTCCGGCGCTTGTCGCTTGTGTGTCGTCCAAATTGAGGGCATGCGCAATCTTCCCCCTTCTTGCGTCACCCAAGCAGCGCAGGGTATGAAGGTTGAGACGCAGAACCCCAAAGTTCGCAATGCGCGCAAAATGATTCTGGAATTGTTAGTGGCCAGCCATCCTTTGGATTGTATGACTTGCCAAAAAATGGGCAATTGCTCTTTAGCGCAATATGCTTATGAGTACGGGGTAAAGGGAAAACTGTTTATAGGAGAGAAACGCTGCCTTCCCATTGATGACACGAATCCTTATATTTTAAGAGATTTAAACAAGTGTATTTTATGCGGGAAGTGCGTTGCCACCTGTGAGGCGGTGTCAGAACGAAATGTAATCGGATTTGCTAACCGTGGATTCCAAACCAAGGTTTCGACCTTCATGGACACTGACCTGAAAGATTCGGCCTGCGTCTATTGCAATAGGTGTGTAGCTATTTGCCCCGTTGGAGCATTAGTGGACAAAACGATGATCGGCAAAGGCAGAGATTGGGAACTGACAACGGAAGAAGTCACCTGTACTTTTTGTGACTCGGGTTGTAAATTTAATATCAATTCCAAGAACGGCAAAGTTATTGGAGTCACCGCAAAATCGGCAGCCAATGGCCGTCCTCTTTGCCTGAAAGGGCGCATAGGTTCTGATTTCAGGTATAATGCCGAGCGGAAGGACAACCCTTTCCTTAACAAAGATGGCGAATTTATACAAGTAACGTGGTCGGAATTTTTAGGTTTAGGCAATATTGTAGAAAAGATCAATTCTTTAGCTTAAGCAAACCATCATTAATAAACGAGGGAATCAGCTCTATAGTTAAAGTTGACGATATTAAAGCCGCCTGCTAATGAGGCGGCTTTAATGTTGTTACAGTTTTGCGGGATTGCAGGCGGGATTTTCCGGCTGTAGATTTCAGTTGACAGAAATGACCATATAGCCCGCTTCAGAGACCGCTTTTCGCAGAAGCTGATCAGGAACTTCTTCTTTCATATATACCTTGGCAATCCGCTTATCTAAATCCACTTTAGCAAAAACACCGTCCAGGGAATTAAGCGCGTTTTGAACATGAATAACACAATTGCGGCAGGTCATACCATCAATTTTCAGAACCTTTTCGTAAGGGTAATGGCTTAAATTCTGATCTTGAACCCGGACCTTTTTGGGGGCTGCGTCACTCTCCGAACCACAGCAACCGGAGGCCATCTTTTTTCGATAACTGCGGATTCCTAAAAATATAATGGCAGCGAGCACGAGGCAAATTATGATGGTTGCCATGTTCATCTCCTCTTTCTGCTTAAGATTAAACAAAACCGAATGCTGTCTGTTGTAGCCGCATCCGGTTTTTCAGCTGAACTTTTTAAATGGTTTGTTTGAAAAATGGGTATCCGCGTTACTCTGTTATTTGGCAGGGCGGGTAGGATCAGTGTTTCAGTGGTGCAGCTTTTGATGGACAAGAGTGGCATCCGGCACAACCGCCGCCGCAACCCAGGGACATATCGGAGGAACCCACTTTCGCGGAATGGCAGGCTCCTTTCGCTTCACACGCTGCGCAGGTGCCGTTTTTTACAAGATAGCGGATTGCCAGTGTTAAGAGAACAGCCACGCCAAGACCGAGCAAAATAGTTGGTAAATTCATAGGTTAACCTCCTCACCGGCGGAGACGGTTGATTAAACCGTCTCCGGACTAAAAAGATAAGGGCTTTCTTGAGAGATTTCTAGATAGCCGCACCCGCGCGACTGAGCGTTGTCTTGCGGCGCGCGGAGGGGCGAACCAGCAGGAAGATCGCCAGGAGCAAAAGGAGGAGTGCCAGGATTTGACCTATTCCAAAACTTGCTCCATAGAACAGGACACTGCCTAGTTGGTTAGTGATAAACGCTAAGCCATAACCTAGGAGAACCTGATATCCGATGGCGATCGCCGTCCATTTGGAGTCGTTCATTTCCCGGGCGGTGGTGGCCATGGCTACAATGCAAGGAGGATCGAAAAGATTGAGCAGCATGAATGAGAAGGCTCCCAGTGCCGTAAACATCGAAGCAATCCCAGTCATTACCGCCTGCGTGTTGTCCGGATCGGCAACGCCGTTCAGGACAGCCAGGGTGCCGATCGCGCTTTCTTTGGCCATGAGAGCGCTGATCGTTGCGACCGCTCCTTTCCAGTCTCCGAATCCCAGCGGGGCAAAGAACCAAGCGATCGCATGCCCGATGCCGGCCAGCATACTGCTTTCGATATCAACCATCTGCATGTTCCAGGCGAAGGAGGAGAGAAACCAGATAAGGACGCAGGCTGTAAAGATAATAGTGCCGGCTTTGATGACGAAAGCCCGTGAGCGTTCCCACATGTGAATCAGAACGCCTTTGAGCGAAGGAATGTGATAAGGAGGCAGTTCCATGACGAAGGGAGCCGGGTCTCCCCCAAAGTAGGCTGTCTTTTTAAAAGCGATGCCGGATAAAACAATGATGGCAATCCCGAGAAAATACATGGCTGGTGCGATAAAGAACGATTTGGGGAAAAAGGTGGTGGTGATCATGGCGATGATCACTGTCTTGGCGCTGCAAGGCATGAAGGTTGAGAGCATGATGGTCATGCGGCGGTCTTTTTCGTTTTCAATGGTCCGGGTAGCCATGATGGCCGGTACACCGCAACCTGTGCCGATCAAAATCGGAATGAAGGATTTTCCGGAAAGGCCGAATTTACGGAAGATTCGGTCCATGATGAAGGCGACCCTGGCCATATAGCCGGAATCCTCCAAGAGGGAAAGGAAGAAAAACAGAATGAGCATCTGGGGGACAAAGCCAAGCACGGTGCCCACGCCGCCGATGATGCCGTTGACAATCAGTCCGTTGAGCCAGTCGGCGGCCCCCACGGCAGTTAAAGCCGCTGTGGCGCCGTTGGTGATCCAGTCTCCGAACAAAGTATTGTTCACCCAGTCCGTGGCGATACTGCCCAAGGTAGTAACAGATATATAATACATCAAAAACATAAGAGCCGCGAAAATGGGGAGAGCAAGGAAACGGTTGGTAGCAATGCGGTCGATTCGGTCAGATGCCGACATGGCTTTGGGATTTTTGCGGAGGCACTTGTCAACCAGTTGGGCGATGTAGTCATAGCGCTCGTTGGTGATGATGGTTTCGCTGTCGTCGCCGAGCTCTTCTTCGAGGGGGACGATGAGGCTTTCCAGTTTATTCTTTTGTTCTGAGGAGAATTGAAGTGACTCCAGAACTTTTTGATCACGTTCGAACAGTTTGACGGCATACCAGCGGGCACGCTGCGGTTCCAGAATATCTTTAAAAGTCTCGGCAATAGAGGAAAGGACTTCTTCAACCTGCTTGTTGAACTTGTGCTGCGGAACGGAGGGACGTTTCGCTTTGGCGAGCTCAATGGCTTTTTCCGCCGCCTCCATGGAGCCTTCTCCCTTGATGGCGGCAGTTTCCACAACCTCGCAGCCTAATGCGGCACCAAGCTTCTGGGCATCGATTTTGTCGCCGGATTTTTTGACGATATCCATCATGTTCAGGGAAAGGACAACCGGTATGCCCAGTTCCACGATCTGGGTCGTCAGATATAGATTTCGCTCCAGGTTAGTTCCGTCTACCAGATTGATGATGGCCTCAGGATGGTCATTTATCAAGTAGTTGCGGCTGACGACTTCTTCAAGGGTATAAGGAGAAAGGGAATAGATCCCCGGAAGATCTGTGATAATTACGTCTTTGTGACCCCTTAATTTACCTTCCTTTTTTTCTACGGTAACGCCCGGCCAGTTGCCCACGTACTGGCTGCTGCCGGTTAAATTGTTGAACATGGTTGTCTTGCCGCAGTTTGGATTGCCGGCAAGTGCGATTTTAATTGCCATTATCTCTTCTCCTTTGCCATAGTTAACGTTCTTGAAGGTTAGCTAAACCGTGGGGTTTTTAAATCACCTCAATATTTTCCGCCTCGGCTTTGCGCAAGGAAAGCTCGTAGCCGCGAACAGTGATTTCGATAGGATCGCCAAGGGGAGCCACTTTGCGCACATAAATCTTTGTCCCTTTGGTTATGCCCATGTCCATGAGGCGGCGGCGGAGTGCACCGACTCCTTTGAAAGCAGTGACAGATACAGTTTCTCCTGGGTTGACTTCTTTGAGTGTTTTCATGATTTTCTCCTCCCAAAATTAATAGCAGTTAAGCAGTCAGTACTCGGCTGGCCATTGATTTGCTGATAGCTACCCTTGTGCCCTTAACGTTGACAATAACATTCCCGTTCATTTCTGTAACAACCGTTACTTCAGCGTCTTCGACAAAACCAATGTTGCTGAGAAAACGTCTTGTGTCATCCTTGCCGGAAATAGACTTAACTCTGACCCGTTCCCCGGTGCGCACCATGCTCAGAGGAATAACCTGCCCTGAAGATGATGAGCGAGGACGGCAGATGCTTAAACTTGAGTTGTATATAGCTGCTGTGTTTTCCTTTTCCATTTGAAACCACTCTCCTTTAAAAGACTGTAGTTATTATGTTTTATTTACGTCGTTGTCTCTCATTTCTATCCTATTACAATTCTACTACTAATGATAATCATTTTCAATAACTAAATTTGCGAAAGGAAAATTTATTGTTATATTTCTTCAATCAAATTATGAATATTAGATCAGAAAGAAAAATATTCATAAACGATAATTATTATCGTTTAAGTCGAGAGACTTTTGCCTATAGCTTATCTCGCCGAAAGGTTATCTTTTCGGTATATCCGTTTTATTTTAAATAAAAAAAGCTCGGTGATAGTCGGTTGGCTAATCGTGGGGATCTTGTACTGAGGACTGTTATTTGCTAATCTTCTGCTTGACGGATTAACTTACTGCCTGTAATATATAAGTAATCCGAACTAAATGAAAATCATAATCAATTGGAAAGCTGCATTAAGGCACAGACGGAAATTTCAGTTCAATTTAACCTGACATAAAAATAATACTAAATTAAAAGAAAGAAGGGTAATTTTATGAGTATCGTTCTTGTTGGAGGTCATGACAGAATGCATGAGGAATATAAAGAGATATGCTCTAAACGCGGGCATCGTGTGAAAGTCTTTACTCAGATGCCTGCCAGATTTGACAAATTAATTGGCAATCCTGATGGAATTGTGCTGTTTACATGGACGGTATCTCACAAGATGATTCATACGGCTGTGAAAGAAGCAAAGCGAAAAAACATTCCGGTGTTAAGATGTCATAACAGCAGCAGGACGTCGCTGGAAGGAATGATCGAACAGTTGGAAAAGGGTCAGAGATAAGTTTTAAGGCAAATGATAATCATTTTTAGCAATTGATATTCGCAGGGAAAGGATGACATGCCACATTACATAGGAGGACGCGTTGATGTTTCAATTTGCCAGAGAATTTTTCCGCAAAGATCAATTCCATGATATTATTGAATGCCTGGCCGCTGCCTTGGAAGCAAAGGATTTATACACCAGCGGCCATTCTTCAAGAGTTGGAGATATGTCCTTTGATTTGGGCCGTTTTATGGGGTTAAAAGGTTCGGAACTTGAGGATTTGCATATTGCCGCACACTTACACGATATAGGGAAGATGGGTATTGCGGAAAGCATCCTGAACAAGAGCGGGAAACTTCTTCCTCATGAGTGGGAACAGATAAAGAAGCATCCTGAAATTGGCTACAACATCTTATCTAAGTCCAAACGGCTTTTAAAAATCGCGGAAATTGTACTGCACCATCATGAACGGTGGGACGGAAGCGGCTACCCGTACGGTTTAAAGGGAGACAAAATTCCCTTGGGTTCAAGAATCATTGGAGTCGCGGATTCCGTCGACGCTATCACTTCTGCCAGGCCTTATAGAAAAGCAATGTCTTGGGAGAAGTGCTGGGAAGAGGTACTTTTAAATAAAGGCATACAATTTGATCCCATGGCGGTGGAAGCAGCGGAAAAGCTGTGGAGGAAATGGAAAGGAATATGGCAGAGATCTCAGGAGAACAGCGAAGAGGCAAGTTAAAGGTATTTTTGAAACAATAATGGTGTCGAGCATGTTCTCTTTGTCGGGAGGAGGAAGTGTGGGGCATTAAAGACTGTATAGAGTATTACGCTAAAATGGCCGAACAGGAGACTAATCTGGTGTTGAAAAGGCTTTATATGGTGAATATGGACTTGTTGATTAAACTAAGAGATGCTAAGCTCAAGCGGAAGAAAGGTTCCAGTGGGGTTGTGGGTTCCGGATATGAGAAGGATGAGCGCGTCATTTAACCTTGTGCGGCAAAGCTTATTAAAATGTCTTGAGGTTGCGTTGACGGAAAATTTTTAAAAATACCTAAACCTAAGAAGGAATTTCGGGCCGAATAGCGAATATTATCTTAAAGGATTGGGTATCAAGAAGATACTCGCAGAAAATGTATGGATAAGCTTATCATATGCTTTGGAAAATTTTAGTTTTGTACAGTTTAATCATTGGAACATGACCATGGAGGTCTGCCTAGAGGAACAGGCAAATCTTCATGGTTTTATTTTTGGGAGGGATATTCATGAAAACAATGATGTTAAGCGTTTTTTCTACTAATAACAAGTGTTGCATCTCGGTAGAATAGATGAGAGTTGCGGTAATCGACGGACAAGGCGGAGGAATAGGAAAGGTTCTGGTCGGGAAAATAAGACATGTATTTCAGGAAACTATTGAGATACTGGCTTTGGGCACAAACTCCGTTGCTACAACGATAATGGTTAAAGCAGGCGCCAACCAGGGTGCTACCGGAGAAAATGCCATAAAGTATAACCTTAATAATGTTGATTTTATTGTCGGTACAATATCCATCCTCATTGCCAATTCAATGATGGGAGAGTTGACTCCGGACATGGCTTCCGCAATTGCTTCAAGTGAAGCAGTTAAGTTACTGCTGCCCTTGAACCGTTCCAAGGTTAACGTGATCGGTTCCTTGTCAGAACCATTGCCTCATCAAGCGGAAATGTTAGTTAAACAACTACATAAATTTATTTTGGAAAGGTCGGAGAGCAATGTGTGAAGCCAATGCCTTTTTGAAAAATGGCGACCGGGAGGAACTTCTACTGGAATCTGTCGATAAAATCACTCCTGAAGCGGACACTCTTGTACTAGAAGATATCTTTGGTCAAAGAAAAATCGTAAGGGGAAAAATCGTGGGGATGGCTTTGGTGGAACATAAAATTGTTATTGAAGAATTGCAACCGTAAACTGCCTGGTCTTAAAGTAACATCTTTATTACAAAGTTAATCACAGGGAATTAGACCATGAAGGTTTTGCTGTGACAGAAGTCATGTCCATCCTCGTGGCCTTTTATTACAAAGGAGGAATTATTATGCATATTCCGGACGGGTATTTGAGTCCCCAAACAGACGCGGTGCTTGGCATAGTCAGTGCCTCAGTCCTGGCAGTCGCGGCCAAAAAGACCTCGAAGACACTCAGTGCGAAAAACATTCCCTTGTTGGCTATTGGTGCGGCCTTTTCTTTCACAATCATGATGTTCAATGTTCCGATTCCCGACGGTACAACAGCTCACGCGGTGGGAGGTTCGCTGCTGGCGATCCTCTTTGGTCCTTGGACGGCGGCGATTGGGGTAGCAATTGCTTTAGTCATTCAAGCCATCTTTTTTGGGGATGGCGGTATTTTAGCTTTAGGCGCCAATATTTTCAACATGGGTATTGTTCTTCCTTTTATAAGTTATGGCATCTATAGTTTAATAGCAGGTAAAAGTGTGATTTCCTCAAAACGACGCTGGATTGGGGCAGCTATCGCCGGTTATATTGGATTGTGCGTGGCCTCCTTGTCAGCCGGAACAGAGTTCGGCATACAACCGCTTCTTTTCCACACAGCCAATGGAACTCCACTCTATAGTCCCTACGGATTGAACGTGGCCTTGCCGGCGATGCTTTTCGCCCATATGACCGTAGCCGGTCCGGTAGAAGCTGTCGTTAATGCTTTGGTGGTTGGCTATTTGCAACGCTCCAATCCGGCTTTGTTGGAACTGAGAACCAATTCCGAGAGTAAGAATGCTCCTCACCGGATAAGGAAATTTGTTATAGGGTTATTGGTTTTGGCCATATTTACCCCCTTGGGACTTCTGGCCTCAGGATCAGCATGGGGAGAATTGGGGTCTGATGAATTGCAGTCTCAACTTGGTTTTCTCCCCAGTGGTTTTCAGAAATTCAGCGACTTTTGGCATCATACGCTTCTGCCTGACTATGGTATTGCCGGGTATGATCAAACGTTCTGGCAGCAATCCCTTGGTTATCTCCTGTCGGCCTTTGTCGGTATAGTGGTTATCGGATTGGTTGCTTTAATTATACAGCGCTTTGTACGCAAGCCTGAGAGTCAGAAAAATAGCAGAACCTTCTAAACAAAAATACTAAAGAGGATATCCTGACCATGAAGGTCTATTGGCACAATGATGCTGTGGGTTTTCATGGTCGTTTCATTCATTTTTGCTCAGACCCAGGGGGACACTCAGGGAAGTTTGGTATGTCCCCGAAATGATTTCGTTTATTAGATTCACTAGGCAGAATCTAGTAATATACCTCCTTTTTTAAGCTGCCTGTTGGAACGGTAAGCGGCAATATTACAGTTCTTTATGGGCAGCTCTTTTCTCTTAAAAAGAAGAAAAAATGTAGAGCAACGCTTTCGTGATGCTGTTAAATTAAAATTATTAGCATTTTTCGTTTTATTAAATTAAGGATAGAAACATTTGAACGGCAATTTTAATTAAACAAAGTAAATAAAGAGAGGGAATATTGAAGAACTGACTTTGCCATAGTCATAATTCTAAGTAAAGTAACGTTAAGGAAGTGCCGTTAGTGACTAATATCGTAATTTTCAGTTGCCCAAAGGTGACCAATAAACTGGGATGCTCCTGTTCAGATTGCTTTAACGAGCTAAAGAACAGGACAGGGGCTTACGAGATATATAATAGCTTTCAGAAACTCGAACTAATTGGAATGATCAATTGTCCGGGATGTCCGGCGGAAACTGCTCCGGAGAGAATTGTCAGTCAAATTCGCTATTTAGACAAATTTAACGTCGACAAAATCCATTTTACCAATTGTATGAGCCTGTATTGTGCTTTTAGATACAACTATCAAGTGTTAATTGAAGGAAAGTTTCCAAGAATTGAAATTGTACAGGGAAAATATGAAGCAGCTGCACTCTCGTGTGTATCCGAGCCATTAGTACAGCAAAAGATGTAAATTATCATTTTGTAATTTGAGAAAAACTTGATTGTGTAGATTTGAGAGGTTTTATCTTCGTCTGGAGGGATAACCTTACGGAGCTTCGTCGGTATAATTGCCCATAAAACGTCCAAAATAGTTTAAAAATAAGCTTTTGGAGGTAATTAATATTTATGGGAAAAGATATAATAAGTCATGTGCATGAACATTCGCATTCTGAGGTCTGCCATAAGCATCCCCATATGCATAACGGTGAAATGCACGATCATGAACATACCCATGAAGCCTATACCCACGTTCATGAACATGATCATCAGTTTGTTGATGAACACGAGCACGACCACACTCATCATGAACATATGCATACTCATTAGCTTGCGTTGATGGAAAGCAAACTATCTTGATCCCGATGTTTTTAAGTGCTTTCGCACTGAATCTGGGAAGTTACTCAACTGTCTCCTTTGTTTCCTATGTGAAAAGTATAGAGCTAAAGTATACGAGGAATGGCGGTTAAGAAACAAAATGCGTGCCCGATTGGGCACGCATTTTACAATGCAGCGGCTGGCAGGTGAACTAATTGGACATCCATCCCTTACCATCCTCTAGAATAGTCTTGGAAACAGTCCAAGCATAACTTTTTACCATCATGGAGACGAATTTTATGTTCGGCGGCTCCTTCCCCACAAATGTCGCAAACTACTGTGGTAAAGATTCTGGCCTTTTCAGGCAATACAAACGTCGGCTTCGAGAAGCTAAAGAGTTGATCTACAGATGTGTTCAGTATATATTCCTGGCGCTGCTGGCGGTCCATTTCTCCATCAAAAGGTTTTATTATCATTCTTAGGCTTTCGCCGCTGGCCCTATTATAGAAGCTGAAAGCCATTTTACCTGTACCTTTATACAAAAGGTTCCCTTTGCCTAAAGTACATCCCGTGATAACTTGTACAGCATCGACGCCACAGGCATCATTTTCGGTGACACATACAATTTCTTCATCAGGAGAAAACCGGATGCCCATTTTTTTAAGTGCTGCCTCACAGGCCTTATAGCCAATAGCAAGTCCTGGGCACTCATGTCCATGAAATTCCACAACTTTTTCCCATGCTGTTTTTTCTCTACACATAATTAAACTCCTTTCTAAGTGAAAAAATAAAAAGACCACAAAAGTAGACTGTAAAAGTCAGACCTTCATGGTCTTTGGCAAACACCTTCACGGTTTTGCGAACTAAGATTGTTTTTAATATTCTATAACATTTTGCAAATTCCTGCAAAGTTTTAGAGATTCGAAAAATAAGGGCAATTATCTTTTGCAAGGTTTGAAAAGTAGATATGTTCATAATAAATTTTTAAACATAAGCAAGCTAAGGCTTTACAGGAATGAACATACTAAGTATAATAATGCAATAATAAGTAGATGAATGAGAGGCCACGAAGGTCTTGACCAACAGTAGTTTGGTCATTTCCTTAAGGCCTTTTTTCTTTTTTTAAAAACGGCTGGTTATGTTATTAATGTAGGAACTCTGATGCTTTTATCCTGATGCTTATCCAAGGATAAATAATTATATTTGGGTCGGCAAATTCAAATAAGCCAAAGAGTGAGTAGTGAATTTTCCTTTCTTTAAAAAGGAGGTACGAGTATTGGTACGTCGGGAAGAAAACTGGGGGATGGAAGAATATAGACAGGCTTTGCTGGGAGAACGGAACGAAATTTTAGAAAAGATTGCCTCAGGAAAGGAGCAGAGGATTCAATGGTTATTAAAGTTTATGGATATTGAAGACGAACTCGAAGAATTATCCCATCGCAAAGACTTATAGGCTAACAAGTTTGAAGATGAAGAAAAATATTATATAGACTTATGAAGCTTCAGCCAAATAAGAAGAGTGGAATCAAGTACTGGCTGAGAGGTGTAAATGGCTTGAGAAATGAGGCCTTGAATGAGATGAACATGGCAAATTTAGAGCAGAAGTGTCGCAACGAAATCTCTGATGAAGTAAAAACGGTTATTGTCACTGGTGCTTCAAAAGGAATAGGACGCATAACTGCGGAAGTGTTTGCGCGACACGAATATAATGTCCTTATCAATTCAAACAGGTCCGAGAAGGAAGGCATCACTTTATTTGATAGCTTAAAAAAAGAGGGATTTTCCGTTAGGCATTTTAAAGCCGATGTATCCAAAAGAACCGAAGTTGATGCCATGATGAGATTTTGTGTTAATGAGTTTGGAACCATCAATGTTCTTGTTAATAACGCAGGAATATGTCAGGAAAAGCTATTTACAGACATTACGGATGAAGACTGGGAGGAAATGCTAAACATTAACTTGAAAAGCTCATTTTATTGCACTCAAGAATCACTGAAGTATATGATCCCTCAAAAGAAAGGGAAAATCATCAACGTTTCGTCTATCTGGGGAATGGTAGGAGCTTCCTGTGAAGCTCATTATTCAGCGGCAAAAGCAGGTATGATTGGCCTAACCAAGGCTTTAGCGAAAGAACTGGGGCCTTCAAATATACAAGTTAATTGTATTGCTCCAGGTATTGTTCAAACGGATATGCTTTCTTCCTATACGCAGGAACAGTTAAATATTCTACAAGAAGATACTCCATTGAGGAGATTGGGAAATCCTATGGATATCGCTATGAGTATTTTTTTCTTGGCATCTCATCATGCTGATTTTATCACTGGTCAAATCATCAGCCCGAATGGCGGTTTTGTTATTTAGCCCAATTATATTATGGATAAGTATCCTTAGATCATTAATAGGAGTAATTTTGTTGAAGGAGGAAAATCTGATCTTAACACAGGACTATATAAACAGTAATTTAAACGAAGGGATTATTACGGTTGATCTTTCTTCGTGGGAAGAATTTTTATGTCTGATAAGAGAAAAACGATTGCACATCGGCAATTACATTTGGCGAGGTCAAAGATCAATCGACTGGTTATTAGAATCAAAGTTAGAGAGAACGTTAAAAAAATTTGAGATAAATGGTAGTTTAAAATATCTTGAACGATTTAAGTATGGTGTCAGGGGTGAGCAGGACTTAGAGTACGAAAGGTTGGATTCGGACGATGATTGGTGGGCAGCAGGGCAGAATCATAGCCTGTTCAGCCCACTTCTGGAGTGGACTTCCTCCCCTTTTATTGCAGCCTTCTATGCTTTTTATAAGGATGATGATAACCGGGACAAAAGGGTTATTTATTCTTTTGCACCTCGAATTGTCAACCACATAAATAATAAACTGAGATTGGAAAATTTTGGTGTAAGTGAAGACGATTTGTTGGTCAAGTGCCTTAACCCTTTATTTGATGTCAATTCAAGATTGGCTGATCGGAGCGGTTTATTTACAAAATCTCCAATAGGAATAGATATCGAGCAATGGGTTAGGAAAAACTTTAGTTTAGCGGGCAACTATAAAGCGATTTTATTAAAGCTGACTCTTCCGAATGATAAAAGAATTCACATTTTAAATGCTTTAAATAAAATGAACATTAATCCTTTGACCATTTTTCCCGAATATCAGGGAGGGCTTAAGAAGTAGTTAAATCTTTGTTAAGCTGCAGAGGGAATCATGGCGAAGGGATTTATTTTTTTATGCGTTCGACTCAAAATTCATAGCTTCTTCATAATTCTATGTTAATATAATTGATTTACTATACAAGCTTTTGGCTCCGTGATATAATAATTGTGAAAATTCAATATCTAGTGTAGAGTGATTCTTTCCGAGGAAAGAATTGAAAAGGAAAGTCAGTTGAAGCTGACGCGGTACCCGCCACTGTAAAAGGGAGTTAACTCACATGATGTCACTGGGTAATCCGGGAAGACGTGAGTTGATGAGGAACTTGAGCCAGGAGACCTGCTCACACTAAACGCTTGCGCGACCTACGGGATGATGGGGAGGTGTTGCCTATGTATTTGGTGTTTTTGCCTGATACTAGTTAGGAACTGTTTTAGCCTTCCGGAAAGGCTTTTTTTATTGCGCAAATTTGTGAATAAATGATTTAGGAGGGTTTAGACAATGCATATAGAAGACGGCATTCTATCCCCGGCAGCTTGGGGTTCATGGTACGCGGTTACCGTTGCTTTCATGATTCCTGGTGTGCGGCAGATCAAAAAGAAAGTCCAGGAAAATTTATCTTATAAACCATTTTTAGCCATGACGGGCGTAGCTGTATTTATCATTTCCTGCATGCACTTGCCGGTGCCTGTCACAGGCTCTTGCTCCCATCCCTGTGGGACGCCTTTGGCCGCGATCGTCGTTGGCCCTCTGGCTACTGCTGTGATTTCTGCAATTGTTCTTTTCTTTCAAGCCGTTTTTCTGGGGCATGGCGGTATTACTACGATTGGGGCCAATACCTTTTCTATGGGGATTTGTGGAGGCATCTCCGGATGGTTAAGCTGGAAACTTTTGCGTTATTTGAAGTGCCCTCTCTGGTTGGCAGCTGGAGTAGCCGGTTTTGTGGGAGACCTTGTTACTTATCTGGTCAGTGCCTTTGAGCTTGCCCTCAGCTTGCATGGCAATGTGCCCTTTTTTAAACAGTGGATGATCTTTTTTATGGGTTATGGACCAACTCAGTTGCCGTTAGCCGTTGCGGAAGCCGTTTTCACTGCGGCAGTCTTGCAGGTTATGGTTAATCGCCGGCCGGACCTGTTGCCTGGAATCAAATCTGACAAAGAAATTCGCAAGGGAGTGAAAAAAAATGCCGTCGCTTCCTAATCAAACAACCGTGTCCGGTTCTCAGGTTAAATGGTTTGATACTTATACGAAAGTTCTGCTTACCGTCATGATTGTAATCTTACTTTTAATTTTTGGCGCAGGCAAATATATGGCAAGTCACAATATGGAGGCCGGCGGCACTGACGATGCGGTTAACGATCTGGCTACCGTCGTGACGAAAGGTGAACACCATCCTTTTACGGAATTGCCGGGGGATGCTCAAGTCGGCGCTTTTTCCGTTGCTAACTTTTTTGCCGGGCTAATTGTCGGTCATCATTGGGACAAACTTTTTGGAAGTTCCGAAACGAAAGAGCAGTAAAAAAGGTTAGGGGGTTTATTCTTAAGAAAAGGTCTGTCCCAAAATATAAATTGAATACCAAGCAATTCAGGTACCAAAATTCACGTATTTTGGTTGAAAAGGGAAGCAGGTGAGATTCCTGCATGGTCCCGCCGCTGTAATGGGGAGATGTTTCTCCAAGCCACTGAATAAATTTCGGGAAGGCATGAAACATTAATGAACCAGAGTCAGAAGACCTGCCTGAATTAGCAAACGCCGATTGCTCTACGAGGTATAGAGGAGGTGTTGAACTGGCGGTATACTTTACTATCAGATTTAGCCTCTCGACCATAGGTTGAGAGGCTAAATTATTGAGGTATCAAAACGTGAGACCGGGAAAGGAGAATGATCGTGCGCAGCAATACCTTTAGAGATTTTTTTGAGCATCTTGGCGAAGAAGACAGACAAAAAGTCAGAGATGTGTTAGAGGTGTTAAAGCTGGTGATTGAGCAAAACTCAGCGGAGAGCTATTATATAGAACTTAGTAACGGCAAAAATGAAATTATTGCTTTAAATATCGCTTTACATAAAGTTGAGTTTTTGGATAACGACAATCGAATTTCAATTTCAGTAAAGAATGGAACGACCAAAAAATGCTTGATCCAATATGATTGGCAGATATCAAATGAAAACATGGGCACGAGAGTTTGACGAAAAAACCCACAGGATGGATTTTAATCCGTTCAGTGGGTTTTTTCGGTTTATGAACAGTTGTTGCAGGATGTCTTCGCTTGTTAACATTATTTCCAAACGGCTTCAGCAACTTCCTTAACGAGGGCAATCTTTTCCCATTGCTGCTCTTCGGTCAGGATATTTCCCTCTTCCGTGGAGGCAAAGCCGCATTGCGGGCTTAAACACAGTTGGTCAATATTTACATATTGGGTTGCCTCCTCGATTCGAGCGATCAGATCCGTTTTGTTTTCCAGTGTGCCGTTTTTGGAAGTAATCAATCCGAGCACGACTTTCTGCTTGTCGATAAAACGAAGTGGTTTAAAATCCCCCGACCGATCACTGTCGTATTCCAGAAAGAACCCATCTACCTGACAATTGGCAAATAGGATTTCAGCAATAGGCTCGTAGCCGCCGGAGGAAAACCAAGTCGAACGGAAATTACCGCGGCAGATGTGCATCGTGACAACCATATCGGAAGGTCTGTCCTCAATAGCCTCATTAACCATTGTCACATAGTCTCTTGCTAACTGATCAACATCAAAGCCGCGCCGGGCATAAGCCGCCCTTTTTTCCTCGGAGCAGAATTCCCCCCAACTGGTATCGTCCAATTGCAGGTATCTGCAGCCTATTTCATAAAATGCTTTGATGGCTTTTTTGTAGGCTGCGGATATATCCTTAAGGAGCAGGTCATTGTTTTGATACAAGGGAATCGGTTGATAATCCTCTTTTCTCACCGTTGCAATCAGGTGAAGCATAGAAGGAGAGGGGATTGTAAGTTTCACCAGATTGTCACCTGCTATATTCCGGGTAAACTTAAAATCCTGGAGAAAAGGATGATTATTAAAATCGATCTTCCCTTTGATTTCAATAGTTACGGGTCTGGGATTCTTGCCCTGGAAAGCTATGGGGCCGTGCTCTGCCGTTGCTTTTTGCACACCGTCTAAATTCCAGAGAAAATCCAGATGCCACCAGCTCCGGCGGAATTCGCCGTCTGTGACAGCCCGGAGTCCGGACGCTTTCTGCTTTTCTACTAAACGAATAATTTCCTCATCTTCAATTTCTTTTAACTCCTGAGCCTTAATTAAGCCTTTTGTAAATTTGTCGCGGGCGTTTTTTAAACGTTCGGGGCGTAAAAAGCTTCCCACGATATCATAGCGAAACGGAGCGGTTGCTCTTTTGGCCGCATTGTTAGCTAAGTCACCCATATGATTTCTCTCCTTTGCTTAATTATAGATCAAAATCAGTATAGCAAGAAAAAATACTATAGGGTAACACTTCTATTTTATGGACTGATATAGGTAAAAACTATATCTTAGTCCTGAAGGGGCAACCCGCATTGACGAATGACAGACCTCAATTCGTCAATCTAAATACTTGCATTATATCAGATCGGATCAGGCTTCTACTGAAGATAAGAGACCTTCCGACAATATTCCTGTGCAAATCGTAAAGATTCCTATTTACATTGTTAGGTAAATGCTATAAAATACAAATCGTAATCATTACGAATTACTTTAGCCTTGAAACCCAGAATTGAGGGAGGCCTAGTAATGTCTGAAAATCAAAAGATCCTGAAACAGCTTAAAGAATCCGGATATCGTTTTACAGGTAAACGCAAAGAGATCGTGGATCTTTTTGTTGAATATCAGGAAAGATATTTGACCGCCAAAGAGGTCTATGAACATATCAGAAAGTCTTACCCGTCCATCAGCTATGATACAATTTACCGCACTCTAGCGCTTCTGCGCCAGATGAAGGTGATTGAAGAAATGGAATACGGCGATGAAGCGGTCCGCTATCGCCTCAGTTGCGGTCATGGACATCATCATCACTTAGTGTGCCTGGGATGCGGCTCTATCAGGGTGGTTCATGATTGTCCCATGGAACTTATCCATATTGATCAGGCTGATTTCACGGTGGTAGATCATCGTTTTGAGATTACCGGGTATTGTTCAGACTGCCGTCTTTCCGGCCGGTATTGATAAGGGGGGAGAAAATGGGAGCTGGTATTGTTGTTGAACACTTAAATGTTCAGCTGGGAGGGATTTCAATCTTGCGGGATCTTTCCTTCACCCTGAAGCCGGGAGAGTTCCTGGGGATTATTGGACCGAATGGAGCAGGTAAAACGACCCTGCTGCAAGCTCTTTTAGGTATGGTACCGGTTAAAAGCGGAACAATTACCTTTCGGGGAGATGGGCAAGCGTCAGGCTCATCAATGCTGGGATATGCCCCGCAAGCGCGGCAGCTCGATCTGGAGACCCCCTTGCGGGCCTGGGATTTTGTAAGCTTTGGCCTGCCTCATCGCTGGCGGCCCTGGTTAACCAGGCAAGACCGTGACATTGTCCGAGAAGCTATGCAGGTAACCGATTCCGAAAGATTGGCTGACAAAGCTATCGGCAAGCTGTCGGGAGGAGAGCGGCAGCGGCTTTTTATTGCCCAAGCCTTAGTTCGGAACCCGCAAATTTTACTGCTGGATGAGCCGACTTCTAATTTAGATCCCGGTGCTCAAGAAAATTTGGCCTCCGTCGTCCATAGCATCAACGGGAGGAAAGGAATAAGCGTGCTTTTTGTAAGTCACGATGTGAACCTGATTGCCAAATACGCTCACCGTATCCTGTACATAACGAAAGGGCAATATGCGCTGGGTACTGTTAAACAAGTGCTGCAAGCGAATGTCTTGACCCGGTTGTATGGAGCTCCGGTTGAAGTGTTGCAAGTCGGCTCCAAGCTCATCGTGTCTACGTCTGCCTCCAAAGGACTGGAATCCTCCACCTGTTTTCATGATGACAATAACGGACAGGGGGTATTGGCAGATGTTTCACTATGATTTTATGCAGCACGCCTTTCTTGCCGGTACGCTGGTAGCCTTAATGTGCGGCTGTATCGGAGTTTTTGTCATTGCCCGCGGGCTGCCCTTTATTGCTCACACTTTTTCCCATATTGGATTTTCCGGCGCGGCTTTTGCCCTTTACATGGGAGTCGATCCGCTTAACGGCATGCTGCTCTTTACCTGTGCTTCAGCGTTGGTGATTGGACGTTTGGGAATTAAAATGTTTCGCAAAGATGCCGTGATCAGTGTAATTCTGAGTATTTTTCTGGGTTTGGGATTATTGTTCTTAACTTTGTCCAGTAAGCAATCTAACGCTATATCGTCACTATTATTCGGCACTGTATTAGGAATAAGCCCCGAGGATGTTATGAAGCTGGCAGTCCTATCGACTTTTGTCTTATTCGTGCTGGTTCTTGGGTATAAAATGTTGACCTTTGATTCCTTTGATCCCATTGGGGCTCAGGCAGCCGGCTTACCGATCCGTTTCATCTCTGTTGCTTTCTTATTGCTGCTCTCTGTTGCCACTGCCGAGGCTGTGCAGGTTATAGGGGCTTTATTGGTTTTCACGTTGATGACAACTCCGGCGGCAACTGCTCAGCGCCTTACTCACTCTATCTCGCGCATGATTTGGCTGTCGGCGCTGATTTCAGTGCTTGGGGTTTGGATTGGGCTTGTTTTGGGGTTTTATACCAATGCCCCGGTTAGCTTCTTTATATCGGCGGTGGAAGGGATATTTTATTTTGCTTCTTTAGGTTGGAGTATGTTTCGAGAGCGCAGAGTCTCGGAAAAACGCGCAGTTTCTCTCGATTCCGGAGTTTAAAACTGAGCATACATCAGTTTGAAAATAATTTGTGGGAGGGAATAAACATGAAAATTACGATTTCCAAATGGAAGCTGGGTCTTGCTTTAACGGCGTTGGCCATAGGGGTGTTAACCGGTTGCGGTACGGAAAAGCCGACTGCGGCGACTGGTGCCGCCGCCACTCAGGCGAACAGTGCCGGGGCTTCCGGTGCCAAGATTAACGTGGTGGCCGCCGAAAACTTTTATGGTGAAGTCGCTCAAGCCGTCGGCGGGGATCATGTCAATGTAACGTCGATACTTACGAATCCGGGACAAGACCCCCACGATTATGAGCCAACCGCAGAAACATCGAAAGCAGTGGCAGGCGCTCAAGTTGTTGTTTATACGGGCATTGGCTACGATGACTGGATGGAGAGGCTGCTTAAAGCCGATTCTTCAGCCAAAACCAAAGATGTTGTTGCTGTAGGAAGCGATTTGCTGGGCAAGTCGGCCGGGGACAACCCCCATGTCTGGTATGATCTTGCCACGATGCCTAAATTAGCCAGTAAACTAGCCGATGATTTGGGGAAGCTGGACCCGGCCAATTCGGAAGATTATCAAAAGCGGGCCAAGGACTATATTGCCACCATGGCGCCCTTGACAGATAAAGCGGCCAAAATCAAACAGGGCAGCCCTGTGAGTATTGATGTGTCGGAGCCGGTTTTTGATTATATGGCAGAGTCTCTCAATTTGCAGGTCAACAATCCCAAATTTGCCCTGGCTGTCGAAGAGGGGAATGATCCGACCGCTTCGGATTATGCCCAGGTACAAGATGATATCAAGAATCATAAGATCAAATTATTTGTTTTTAACACTCAGACAGATAGTCCGACAGTGGAGAACATCGTTAAGCTGGCTCAAGGGAATAGCATTCCTATCATCAAAGTCACGGAAACCGAACCGACAGGCAAAAACTATATTCAATGGATGGCGGAACAACTTGATCAAGTTGGAAACGCCTTTGGTATTCAGTAAATGACAATATTCCTGAATTCGTTGTAGCTGAGGTTTAAGATTTAACTTACAGACATTTTTCCCAAGTGGAAGTAGGAGTTCCCAGAGGCGGGGGCTTGACTTCCACTTGGATTTTTTAGAGAATTAACCTTAGAGAGAAAGCAAAGCATAAATGAAAAATTTAACGAATGACTAAAGAGGGGAAAAACAATTATGAAACTCATTAAACAAAAGATAATTGGCCTTGCTGTCTTTTTAGCTTTGACAATTATTTTTTGGCCTATTACAGCCCAGGCGGCAACTAGTACGGCAACAGATACCAGTACTACCCGCATTTATGGTTATGACCGTTATGAAACAGCGGCTAAAATCGCCGAGGCAGGGTGGGAAGGAACAACTGATTGTGCAATCCTGGCCCCCGGCATGGACTCAAACCTGGTGGATGCCTTGACAGCAGGCCCTCTTGCCGCTCAACTTGATGCTCCCATTTTACTCACTGAGGGAGATTCTTTGAACCATTTTGCCCAGCAGGAGCTTACGAAGCTGGCCGTAAAAAAGGTTATCATTATTATGACTAATGGTCCTGGTGTAAATATCCAGAATTTAACGAAACAAGTAAAAGCTATTCCGACAGTAACAGAGGTGGAGAGTCTCGGCGGCAGTGATACGGCGGAAACATCGACTAATATTGCTAAAGAACTGACCAAGCAGGGCGCCAAAATCAGCAAGGCAATTATTGTTGGCGGCAGCGGTGTTGATGCTCTCTCAATTTCATCAATAGCAGGCGCTCAAGGCATTCCGATTCTGTACTCCGGTGTAGAGAGCTTGCCCAATTCCGTAAACGACTACTTAAATAGTGTTAAGGGCAATCTGAGCAAAACATATATCATTGGCGGAACTGCGGTAGTCAGTGACGCTGCGGCCTCTCAGCTGCCGGGTCCAGTGGAGCGTGTAGCCGGAATCGACCGCTACGAGACCAACATAGAGGTCCTAAAAGAGTTCTCCAATGTTTTTAAATATAAAACTACTTACTTAGCCAATGGAGACACGCTTGTTGATGCTTTAGCTGTTTCACCCTTGGCCGCCTTAAGCGGGTCTCCGATTTTATTAACATCCCTATCCTTGCCCGACGCAAGCGGGACCTATGCCCGGGCCAATTTATCGCCTCACCTGATTGCTTTAGGCGGTGAAGCAGTGGTGCCTGCCAATGTTCTTTCCCAACTGTCTTCGGTCCAGGTCATTAGTCAGGATGGAATATCCCAAGGACCTGGAGACTCGAATCCTCCGGCTCTTATCGATTCGGTCCTTAAGATAACCGGCAATAATACAACGTTGAGCAATTCCTTAACCAATAATAGTCTTGATATTCTAGGCAACAATACTACGTTAAATAATGTAAAAGTCAACGGGACAATTTTCCTTGATCCGGGAGATACAGGAACTGCGTGCCTGCAAAATGTTACAGCCGCCAATCTTGTGGTTCTTTCCGGAGGTTCCGCTGGGATTGAATTGCAAAATGTGACGGCTAATATGCTGATTATCGCCGGCGGCGATGTTCAGCTTAAATCAAGCGGGACAACAAACATAGCGCAGACAACCTTGACCTCGTCGGCCGGGATTGATAACTCCGGCGGAGGGTCGTTTGGCCCAATAACCGTCACCAGTGCTTTGAAGTCGGACCCGGCTGCAACAGTTCAGTTGACCGGTACCTTTACACAGCCGGTCTCCGTAAATGATATGGCAACGCTTATTTCAGCTCCAGGCTCCAGCGTTCTGCTTGTCACGATAGCTGAAGATGATTTAAGTCAAACGGTTACGCTGCAAGGGGCGTTTGCCAATGTTCTGGTGAACAGGCCGTCAAATTTAATCCTTGGCAGTAACGCAAGTGTAGTATCTTTAGTTAACAATACGACGGTAAGCCTGGCGGTTCGAACATCAGCTACTGACTCGCAGGCTCTTATTGCTGTGGGAGCCTTGTCCACAGCGCCCGACTTAAAGAACAGCGATCAGGCAGGTCAATCTGCCGGGTATTATGGGGAAGATTCCGGGACAAGCTCTAATCCATATAAGAATGATTTCTATATAGGGCAATTAGGATATGGTCTCCACCAACATTATAATGCAGGCGGTGACGATGCTAATGGGGCTTATTTCAATAAAACCGGGGCGTCGGATGCCACCTGGGTTTACGGTTATTGGCTGATATCCGGGCTAAGCATGGCTCCGACAGGGACATCGGCAGCGCAATGGGGTCAGCAGCAAGCTCAAGCGGCCAGTAAAGCCTTCCAGGATATGAGCACTTACTACGGCTCGAAAGTCAAGCTCGTCCTATTTGCCGATGTTGAAGCCACAGGCGGTGGCCTGGATCCTCAGGACTATGCCAACAACCAGGCAATTTATACGGCCTTTATTACCTGGCTGCAGCAGAATAGCTCAGTCAAACCCGGCACCTATTCGAGTCCATACGAGTGGAACAAACTAACCATGGGAGCCAACTTCGCCCCACTCACGGCGGGCTACTATTGGGTAGCGGATTATCCCGGAGGAACGCCGGACCAAAGTGTCCTTAATACTTCCAATCAGTACTGGGTTTATTTTCCTCAAACGAGTGAGCAGGCACAGATCTGGCAATTTGAAGGAACGCCGGATTATGACCTGGCGAGAGTTCTGCCCGGCTGATGATGGAAAGAATCACACTAATGCGGAGAGTCTAGGAGGGAATTATCATGAAGCCAGTTAAGTCGATTGTAGTTATTGCTTGCGTGGCGGTTCTGGGAATGGGCCTGGCTGTATACCATTACTCCAGCAAGCAGACCCAGCAACAGCAAGAACCGGCACAACAACCGGCGTCAACTCAAAGTCAAACGGAACCCCAAGGAACTGCTCCTGCAACAGAGCTGCCAACTCCGCCGGTGAGTGATCCTCTTTGGCTGCCTAATCATCGTTTACAAACAATTCTTAAAGATAAAGTGGATGTTGTCTTCCTTGATTCCCAGCATGGCTGGAAGATGGTTCCCGGGCAAGGTGCCACGACAAATGAGCCTGCCGATATCTACCGGACGGCGGATGGGGGGAAGAGCTGGGCCAAGGTTGCGACAGCGGATCAGAATAATGTTTCAGCGGCGGAATCCACTAATTTGCCCGCCGGTACGCTGCCTTACGGAGGAGTTAAAAATGGTCTCAGTTTTGTCAATGATTCGACCGGTTGGATTACCGGCTACGTGCCAAGGGTTGGCTATCAGTGGATTTTTGTCACAAATGACGGCGGCAATTCCTGGGTGCATCAGGAACTGCCGGTGCCCAAGGATGTGCCGGGATATACCAGTATGACGTTTGACGTAACACCGCCGGCGTTTTTTACTTCCGAGGATGGGGTTTTGATTGAGGAGATTGCCGAGGCGCCGCAGGGAAAAGCTCATCCAACCTACGTTTTTTTCTATACGAGCGACGGAGGGCAGCATTGGGAAGAAAAGCCGGCTGCAAATCTAAGTTTAACCGTTTCAAACTCTAATTCTCAGCAGTCAAGTCCCAGTATTTCAGTGACTGTAAACGGAACGACATGGCAGACAACGGACAGCGGCTACAGCTGGACAAAATAATTGGCTTACTGCGGCGGGCTCAAATAAGGGTCTTTAGGCGTGGGTATCTTTTTTAACTTAGTTACAATAAAATAAGGGGCGGTATTTTCCGCAGTCTGAAAATTGGAAACCGGGTTTATTTGGTCGGAATCTTTAATAGCGCGCTTTTTCAGGACTCCTTCCGCCTCCAGCCAGGTATTAGCTTCCAGGCTGGAGGCGGAAGGCAATTCGGCGATGATTCCCAGGGGCTGAGCATCGACAACGCAGCAGGTGATCACAAAGCGGGTGATGACGAATTGGTTTTTGGCCAAGCGGGGATCTTTGTAGACGAAACCCGTTAAGCGATAAGCATGATTGTATATTTGATCAGGATTATCGCTCAAAGCTAATTGGACGAGATCTGTTTCAGTTATTTGAGAATCTATAGGCGCAGGCTGTTCATTTGGCGGGATGCTTGTGGCGGATTTCGGGGCGGCGGGTGCCGCAGGAGTATTTGCCGGCTGAACCGGGCGAGTTGCCGGAGCGTTAAAGCTGCCGGCCAGAGAGGGCCGCGCCACAAAAAAGGGAAGTGACCCGGCGGTATTGATGCTGTTGACTAAGGTCGTTGAATCGAGAACCTGAGGTTTGGCAGTGAAGCCGAGCAAGAGGGGGACACAAAAAATCAGGGCTTTACTCAACCCGAGAGCAGCGTGAGCATGGTTATGCCCGGAAGTATGGGAATGGGTGTGTCCGCAGCAGCAATGCGCTGAGTTGTGCTTTGCCGGCAGTAATATTGCTGCGGTCAGGAGGAGCAAAAGTATGGCCGATACCTTGGAGAGCCAGGTTAAATTTGGGCTCAAGTATAGACCGATGTTGCCGGAATGTAAAAGGTATATTATCCAGATGACGAAGGCTATTAAGATTACGGCTTTTACAGACTCATCTTTCTTGAAAGGTATCATTTATAATCCTCCCTGTGAAATGCTAAATAGGTTTTAGCGTCCTGATTCATAGAATCCGCTGACCCAGTATAAAGTTAAGGCCCAGCCCCCAAAGGAACGTTAAAATAATCGACGCAGCGGCAATAAAAACAAACAAGGACATACGAAAGTTTCTGCTAAAGAGAACGATATTTCTCAAGTCCAGGATTTGCCCGATAAGGAGAAAGGCAAATACTGATCCCAGAGGAAATTGATTGGCCAGTACCCTGGCCACAAAGGCATCGGCTTCCGAACACAAAGACATGGAAATTGCCAAAATCATCATCGCACCGATGGCCAAATAAGGATTATCAACAAATTGAAAGAGCATTCCTTTAGGAAGCCAGACTTGAATTGCGGCGGCTAAAAAGGCGCTGATGATGAGATATCCGCCAATGTCGAAAAATTCGTCAACGGCATGGAGAAATAATTCGTGGATAGTTTGTGTTTGGGAGTGATGCTCTTGATGATGGTTTTTGCCTGCAGTTACTCCGAAATCCCGGGGACTAAACAAATTACCCACCAAGAAAGCTATAATCGCTCCAACGACAAAGGTTCCCAAAACGCGCAGCGCGACAAAATGCCAATTCCATTGAAAAGCCAGGGCTGTCGCCAGGATAACTAAGGGATTGATGACCGGAGCAGTCAGCAAATAGGCAAAGGTGGTCTGCATCGACACCCCCTTGCGCAGCAAGCTGCGGGCGACAGGCATGACTCCGCAGTCACAGACCGGAAAAAACAAACCCAGCAATCCCCCAACGACTACTCCGGCCAGGCCGTTACCGGGGGCGAATTTGGCGATCCATTCCTCGCGGACAAAAAGCCTGATCAGGGAAGAGGCTAGGACACCGATTAAGATAAAAGGCAGCGCCTGCAAAATAATACTTAAGGCCAAAGTGATAATGCTGCTCACCTGTTCCAGAGTGATTTTGTTTTGCAGTGCTTTAAAGCCCAGCGTCATGAATAAGGTAGTGCCTATGACTCCGGCGTAAAATTTGGCGGAGGAAATTGGTTTCGCATAGTCCATAAATTCTTAGCTCCTTAATACTCCATATCCTAATAAATATAACTATTAAGAAAAGGGACGGTATATTCCATTAACTGGATCTTGCTCAAGCCTTTAGATAAGGGTTAGTGAATAATAGTTATGTACAAGACCGTAAGGCTATGTTACAATAATTTCAGAAGCAACCACTGTATATAGTGGCATTTGCAAAATTGTTAGCTACATATAGTGCTGCCGGTTCGCTTTTTAGGCAGTTATAAAACTGATTTAACTAAATACTGGAATAAGTGATTCTTCCCGAGGGGAAGAATTGAAAAGGGAAGTCAGTCGAAGCTGACGCGGTGCCCGCCACTGTAAAAGGTAGTCAACCCATCCAATGTCACTGGGATATATCCGGGAAGACTTGAGTTGATGATGACCTTGAGCCAGGAGACCTGCTTATTCCGAGGTTAAAACTACCTACGGGAATGTTAGGGGGGTGGATACCTGTGTCTGTGAGGCTATTTTTGCCTGATACCGGTTAAAGCTTTTTACCCTTCCGTTAGCGAAGGGTTTTTGATTTTTATTGATGCCCAATCATGACTTATTGATGAAGGAGGTTCTTAAGCAATGATCAAAGAGATTGTAAAAAGAAATGGAAACATAGAGGTTTTTAATCAGGACAAAATCGTTCATGCCATTTTTAAAGCGGCCACTGCTTGCGGAGGATCAGATTATGAACGCGCCGAGGAAATAGGCAGACAAGTGGTTGAGGTCTTGGAAAAGAAATTCAGGGCTAAACAGCCTGATGTGGAATCAATCCAGGATATTGTTGAAAAAGTTCTCATAGAAAACGGACACGCTAAAACAGCCAAAGCTTATATTCTCTATCGGCAAAAAAGAAAAAACACCCGTGAAATGGATGCGCTGATAGGGGCGACGATCGGGATGTTTTCCGATTACTTGGGGGATAAAGACTGGCGGATTAATGAGAATGCCAATACGCAAAAAAGTATTAATGGCTTAAACAACTATATCCGGGAGACCTTTACGAAAAAGTACTGGCTCTATGAGGTCTATCCCCAGGAAGTACGCGAGGCTCATGAAAGCGGAGACTGCCATATTCATGATTTAGGCTTTTTTGGACCTTATTGTGCAGGCTGGGATTTGAGACAGCTTCTTCTGGACGGATTTGGGGGAGTCCCCGGCAAAGTAGAAAGCGGTCCGGCCAAACATTTGCGGTCGTTTCTGGGTCAAATCGTCAATTCCACCTTTACGACCCAAGGGGAAACTGCCGGAGCTCAAGCCTGGTCCAGCTTTGATACCTTTTGCGCACCCTTTATCCGCAAGGATCACTTGACATTTATCCAAGTCAAACAGTGTTTGCAGGAATTTGTCTTTAATCTCAATGTCCCCACTCGGGTGGGATTTCAATGCCCTTTTTCTAATCTTACCTTTGACCTAAAGGTTCCTTCGACCTTGAAAGATGAGCCGGTGATTATCGGCGGCCATTATACTGAGGATAAGTATGGTGATTTCCAGGAAGAATTGGATATCTTCAACTTGGCCTTCTGTGAGGTAATGCTGGAGGGAGATTCTAAGGGCAGAGTGTTTACCTTTCCCATACCAACCCTTAATATCACTCGGGATTTTGAATGGGATAGTCCGGTAGCGGATGCCTTTATGAAGATTACTTGCAAGTACGGCATTCCTTATTTCGCCAATTACGTCAATTCCGATCTGTCTCCTGAAGACGCCGTATCCATGTGCTGCCGGCTGCGCCTGGATACCAGTGAGCTCAGAAAACGAGGCGGGGGACTGTTCGGAAGCAATCCTCTCACCGGGTCGATCGGCGTTGTTACCATCAACCTGCCCAGATTAGCCTACTTATCTCAGACAAAATTGGAGTTTATGGAACGGCTGAAGCAAATGGCGGAAATCGGGCGCACGGCCTTGGAAATCAAGCGCAAGATTATTGAGCAGCAGTCAGAAAGAGGGTTGTATCCTTTCTCTTGCCATTATCTGAGGCATTCCCAGGAGCGGAGCGGACATTATTGGCATAACCATTTCAGCACCATTGGTATTGTTGGTATGAACGAGGCCTTGCTTAATTTTATGGGCAAGGGAATTGACACGGAGGAAGGCCGTGATTTTGCGCTGGAGGTTATGAATCATTTGCGGGAACTGCTGGTTCAATTTCAGGAGGAGACAGGTAATGTCTACAATTTAGAAGCGACGCCGGCAGAGGGCACATCTTATCGCCTGGCGATGCTGGATACGATGAGGTTCAAATCCATTATAACTGCCGGCCGGGAGGTCCCCTATTATTCCAATTCGACTCAGCTTCCCGTCGGTTACACAGATGATATCTTTGAGGTTTTAGAGCTGCAGGACGAATTGCAGTCCCTTTACACAGGAGGGACGGTCCAGCACCTGTATCTGGGAGAAGCCATTGAGGATATTCAGGTTTGCAAGCAGCTCATTCAAAAAATATTTAACAAGCATAAAATCCCCTATATTTCTGTTACTCCGACCTTTAGTGTCTGTGACAGGCACGGATATATCAGCGGTGAGCATTTCCAGTGCCCCGAATGCGGCGCTGAAACTGAAGTATGGTCCAGAGTAACGGGTTATCTGAGGCCGGTCAAAAACTATAATCTTGGCAAAAAAGAAGAATATGCTCAGAGAAAAAAATTCGTGCTGCCTGAGGTGGTAGCGTGAATATCGCCGGATTTGTCAAGACATCCTTTGTGGATTACCCTGGCAAGATAGCGTCCGTAGTTTTTACTCAAGGGTGCAATTTAAGATGTGGTTATTGCCATAATCCCGGTCTTCTGGATATTCGTAACACGACAACTTGTATTCCGGCGGAAGAGGTATTTGAATTCCTTTTTAAGCGCAAAGGAATGATTGAGGCGGTGGTTTTGAGCGGAGGGGAACCGACATTACAGAAAAATCTGGAAGGGTTCATTGCCGAATTGAAAGCCATGAGTTTGCTTGTAAAGCTGGATACTAACGGGACAAATCCGCAAAGCCTAAGAAGGCTGATTGATACTAAGCTCTTGGATTTCATCGCCATGGATCTGAAGGCTCCTCTCAATCGCTACGAAAAGATTACCAAGACAAACCCCTTAGATGTAGCTGCAATTCGGCAAAGCGCAGAAATCATTAAGGCCAGCGGACTTGCTTACGAGTTTAGGACAACCTTTTGCCCTGAGCTGGAGGCTGAGAATATCCCCATGATTATTCTTGATTTTGATCTATCCTCAAATTATGTGGTTCAAAGTTGCAGAGGACCAGAGTTGAAAAAGTTATCCAAGGACAAACGAGATTTAAAGAGGTTGGCCGAATGCTCGGAAGAAAATTTGTTTTTGGCTTTCCGGGGGTTTTAAGCGATGAGAAAGCGATAGGTGACATGAAGGAATGACGTCGGGGCACTTAAATAGGTTATTGGGATTGTGAGCCAAGTTTTTTGTAAATAAAAGTAAACAATACTAAAAAAGTGCGGTTATTTTCTCAATATAAAGAAAAAAATTTTAAGGAATACACTTTGAGAGAAGGAATTTATACAGATATGTAGAATTAAGGAAAAAATATCAGAAGATAAGCAGAGCCGTGAAGGTGTTTGCAAAGGCCATGAAGGTCGACTTGATTTAGAGTCAACTTTTATGGCCTTTTTTGTTTTTTTTAATCGTCAATATTTTATCCTTTCCCTTAAGTATATGTCATTAGGTGATGTGGCAGAGATAACCATTCACGGTCGAGAGTAAAGGGGCAAACTAGTCAGCTAGGAGAAAGGGGGCATGAAAATTGGTTCCTAAAAAAGATTATTTTGATGAGAAGGCGGCAAAGTGGGATTCTCAGATCAAGGATGAAGTTGTGCTTCGCCTGAAAAATATGATTGAGGAACTTGCCTTGTCTCAGGGCAGCAAAGTTCTTGATCTGGGTACCGGCACCGGAGTGCTCATACCAATGCTGGTCGGGGCAGTGGGGGTTTCCGGACTCGTCGTGGCGATGGATTTTGCTCCCCGGATGTTGGCAGAAGCTCGGAAAAAATATCATTGGTCTAATTTGGAATTCTTAGAAGGAGAGGCGGAGAATATTCCGCTGCCGGACCAGGTAATTGATGAAGTGGTATGCAACTCCGCTTTTCCCCACTTTGATAACCTTTGGCAAGCGGCTAAAGAAATGTCCAGAGTGTTGAAAAGCGGAGGCAGAGTTGCAGTGTTCCATCCGCATAGCAGGGAGTATGTCAATGAATTGCATGCTTTTCTCGGTGGTGCGGTTAAAAACTGCATGATACCGGAAGAAGACGTGATGCGCGATATTTTTTCAGAGGCGGGTTTTGAGAAGATCTCCATTGAAAACACGCTTCAGAGCTATCTTTTAACCGGAAGAAAAGCGTGAAGAAAAAAGAGTTAAAAGAAAAGTAAAAGGAGTGACTTGGAAAATGGATGAACAAGTTAAGGTGGATTGGGAACGCTGTGTATCGTTTCATGGACACGTCTGTCCGGGGTTGGCTATTGGCTTTCAGGCGGCTCAGATTGCTTTGAAGCTGCTCCCTGAACTGGGAGAGGAGCCTTACAATCCTAAAAGCGGCATTGTCAGTATTGTACAGAACGATGCCTGTGGTGTGGATGCCGTGCAGACTTTGCTTTCCAGTACCTTTGGCAAAGGAAATTTAATGTTTATGGACCACGGAAAGCACGTTTTCAGTTTCATTCGCCGTCAGGATGGGCAGGGCGTCCGCGTCGCTCTGAAATATGGGGCTATGGACAATGAACGGCATCAGGCACTGCGGGTCAAAATGATGGACAATACGGCAACTCCCCAAGAATCCGAGGAATTTTATCAGCTGCATGAAGAGATTTCCCGGCATCTGGTGGAAGCTCCGCCGGAAGAGCATTTTGCTTGGCGGAAAATCCACTTTGAGCTGCCCAAGGGTCCCAGGCTCAACCCCACGGTGCAATGTGCTTTTTGCGGGGAGGGCGTTATGGAACAGCGGGCCAGTGTTCGTGACGGACGCATCGCCTGTCCTGAATGTGTAGAGAAGTATGAGTCGCGTGTTCTTGTGTTAAATAAATAAATCTACTTTCCGTAAAAGTGACTTGTAAATATAAGAAAGTACATTATGGCATTTGGGCTAAATTGCTTTTGCTAAAGGTTCGCTAAAATGTACTGTAGGTATGAGGGGGATGGATCTGCAATGAAAAAAGTAACATTACTGTTGTCTCTGCTTATGTCCCTGCTGTTTCTGGCGGGATGCGGCGGAACTGCAGGCTCCAAAGAAGCGGGAACAGTTCCGGCGGCGGCTCAGGCTCAAAAACAAAAAATAACGGATCTGCTCGGGAGAGAGGTTGAGATAGCGGTACCTGTCCAAAAGGTCGCGGCGATTGGCCCGGGCGCCTTGCGATTGGTGATCTACGATGATGGGACATCCATGGTGTCAGGCATTGAAGACATTGAGAGAAAATCCTCGCCGGGAAGATCTTACATGATGGCTTATCCGGATTTAAAGAAGCTGCCCACGATAGGGCAGGGTGGACCGGATACCGCCCCCAATGAGGAGAGCCTGATCAATGCCAAGCCGGAGGTGATTTTCGTCTGCACTCTGGTCGATAAAGAGAAGGCGGATCAACTTCAAGCTAAAACGGGAATTCCGGTGGTTGTTTTGAGCTATGGCAGTGTGACCAATGGGGCGTCGGTGTTTGACGATAATCTTTACCGTTCCCTAAATTTGATCGGCACGATCATTGGGAAAGAAAAAAGAGCTGAAGACGTCGTGGCTTATCTTAAACAAAATGAAAAGGATCTGGCCGCACGGACGCAGGGTGTTCCGGCAGGGGATAAAGCGAAAGTTTATGTTGGTGCCGTGAGCTTTAAAGGAGCCCATGGGATCGAATACTCTCAGGCCAAATATCCGCCGCTGGCCTTTATTGGGGCCAAAAATGTCGTCGATGAAACGGGGCAAAACGGCAGCGTAACGATCGATAAAGAAAAACTTATCAGTTGGGACCCGGATATTTTGTTCCTTGATGAGGGCGGTTATTCGGTCGTTGCGGACGATTATAAGAAAAACCCGGCCTTCTATCAATCGTTAAGTGCGGTGAAGAAAGGCCAGGTTTACAGCCAGATTCCCTACAACAACTATACCACTAATATTGATACGGCCTTTGCAGACGCTTATTATGCGGGAAAGATTGTTTTTCCGCAACAGTTTCAAGACATTGACCCCATTAAGAAAAGTGATGAAATATATCAGTTCCTTTTAGGTAAACCGCTTTATGCCGAGATGGAGCGCGAGCTTGGCGGTTTTAAAAAGCTCGAACTGGGCAGGTGAGTCGGTTGGCCGGCAGTGAAAGCATGCTTAATGGCGGGATAGATTCTTATTTGAAATATACTTGGAAGAAAAAATTAATGCTGCTGATTTTGGTGCTGATAACGGCGCTGCTGGCCCTTTATGCCATTAGTGCCGGTTCGGCCGATCTTACACCCTGGCAAGTGATGCTTACGTTATTCGGTCAAACTGAAGGGCATGCTCAGATCATTATTTGGTCAATTCGCCTGCCCCGGGTTTTGGCTGCTATGGTAGCAGGAGTAGGCTTAGCGGTGGCAGGGGCAGTCATGCAGACTATTCTTCGAAACCCCTTAGCCTCTCCCAGCACTCTGGGAATTGCTCAAGGCGCAGCCTTTGGGGCTGCGCTGGCCATTATCGGCTGGGGAGCCGGCAGTTCTTCAAGCAGCGGCGGGGGAACGATACTGATTAATAGTCCCTATCTTGTCACAATTTCCGCCTTCGTAGCGGCAATGCTTACGACCATGATCATTATTTTTCTGGCTCAGTATAAGGGTGTATCGCCGGAGTCTATGGTTTTGGCCGGAGTCGCCTTAGGCTCTCTCTTCTCAGCCTCTACCATGCTTTTGCAGTATTTCACCAACGACGTCAACGTAGCCGCCGTTGTCTTTTGGACCTTCGGCGATGTCGGGCGGGCATCGTGGGGTGAACTGGGGATTATGTCCTGCGTAGTCGCAGGCGCCCTGCTTTTTTTCCTCTTTAACCGTTGGAATTACAATGCCCTGGACAGTGGAGCGGAAACTGCCAAAGGGCTGGGTGTTAATGTAGAAAAAACGAGACAATGGGGAATGTTTTTGGCCTCTTTGATTACGGCTACTGTTGTTTCCTTTCTGGGAATTATAGCTTTCATCGGTCTGGTGGCCCCACACCTTGTGAAGCGTTTAATCGGAGGAGACAATCGTTTCCTGATTCCGGCTTCCGGGGTGATGGGAGCTTTGTTGCTGCTGGCCGCAGATACTTTGGCAAGGCGGATTATTGCGCCTGTAATTTTGCCGGTTGGAGCGGTGACCTCTTTTCTGGGAGCGCCGCTTTTTCTCTATCTTTTGCTGAGGGGGTCCAAGCTGCGATGATCTTAGCGGTTAATGGGATTGAATTCCAATATGGCAGCCGGAAAATTTTAGAGAACGTGGGCTTTAGCGTGCGGCGCGGGGAGTTCCTCTCCATATTAGGGAACAACGGCGCTGGAAAATCAACCTTGCTCAAGACTTTAAACAAAATTTTGTCCCCGAAAAAAGGAAGCATTTTGCTGGACGGACAAGAAGTATCCCAGCTTAGCCGCTTGGCCGTGGCCCTTAAAATGGCCTATGTCGCGCAAAAGTTTGAGAGCGGCCGCCAGACCGTCTTTGACGCCGTGCTCTTGGGACGGAAACCCTATATCAAGTGGGAGGCCACAACGGCCGATCTGGCCTTGGTGCAGGGGATATTGGCCCAAACAGGCCTGAGTGAATTTGCCTTGCGCTACTTGGATGAATTGAGTGGGGGAGAACTGCAAAAGGTCGTTATTGCCAGGGCTCTGGCGCAGGAACCTGAGGTTCTGCTTTTAGACGAACCAACGAGTAATTTGGATTTGAAAAATCAAATGGAGGTTTTGAAAACGATTCAGGCCGCGGCCAAAGAAAAAAATATTGCGGTGGTTGCCGTTATGCACGATCTTAATCTGGCTTTGCGCTTCTCGGACAAATTCTTGCTGCTGCAGGAGGCGAAGGTTTTTATGGCCGGCGGCTTAGAGGTGATGACCGCCGAAAATATCACTCAGGCCTATGGAGTTCCGGTAAGCGTGGAAAGAATTCAAAACCGGATGGTTGTGGTCCCCAGGTGATAAAACGACCCTGGAAAAAGCACGGAAGCGAGAAAGGCTATGAAAAAATTTAAACTAATTTTAAAACGATTGCTGCAAGTAATTCCTATGCTGATTATCGTCAGTATTTTGGCTTTCTCCTTAAGCAACATGTCATCGGGCGATGTGGCGGAGATAACTATTCGCAGTCAAGGATTAGAAGTGACGGAAAAAAACATTGCGGCCGTACGGGAAGAGTTGGGGCTAAACAAGCCGCTGTATCTTCAATATCTTAGTTGGCTGACCAAAGCGGCTAAATCTGATTACGGCCTATCATTTCAAACGAAAAAACCCGTTTCGGATGAAATATTGTCAAGATTCCCGGCGACTCTTAAGTTATCGCTTGCGGCAACGCTTATTTCAATTCTATTTGCGATACCGGCAGCCCTTATCTCAGCAAGATATAAAGATTCGCTGCTGGACCACTTTTTCAGGATTATATCCACTGTCGGTGCGACAATGCCTGATTTCTGGCTTGGCCTAATGCTTTTATATGTCTTTGCCGTGCAGCTGAAAATTTTTCCGGTTATTTCCGGCAGTAAATTGCAAAATATCTTCCTGCCGGCCTTTACTCTCAGTGTGAACTATGGAGCTATCTATATGAGAGTACTGCGTAACAATCTTATAGAAATAAAGAATTACGATTATATGAGGGCGGCAAGGGCCAGAGGTCTCAGTCAGAGCGCAGCCTTGCTGAGGCATGGTTTAAAAAACGCCATACTTCCCTGTATAACCCTTATCGGAGTGGACTTCGGAAGGCTTTTAGCCGGTCAGTTTGCCTGTGAGACGATCTTTTCCTGGAATGGCATAGGAAAATTTGCGGTCGACAGCATTAAACTCAAGGATTTGCCTGTTATTCAGGGTTATATAATGATTGTTGCCATAACCTTCATTGCCGTAAATCTTTTATTGGATATTTTATACCTTTATATAGATCCTAAGATCCAACTCAACTGATAAAAGGAGTCGTTCGGCAAGTATCCGCCAATAAGCCTCCTATAACATACTTTGGATCTGGAGGGGGATGACCGAAATTTTAAACACAAATATACTAGCAAAATTGAAAAGACAGAAATCAGTAATCTTAGGCTTAATAATCATTGGTATTTTTATAATGGCAGGTGCTTTTGCTCCCTTGGTAGCTCCTCACGATCCTAATGCGGTTGACCTCAGCCTGAAATTGCTAAAGCCTTGCCTCAAATTTCCCTTGGGAACAGACCAACTGGGCAGGTGCATCTTGTCCAGATTGATCTATGGGATTAGGATAAGCCTCACGACCGCAGTGTTAGCCACAGTCCTTATGCTGGCAATCGGAGTTCCCCTTGGGATTATAGCGGGCTATGCGGGGGGACAGCTGGACAATATGATTATGCGCCTGGCGGATATCGCTTCGACCTTTCCGTCCAGCCTTTTGGCTTTAGCGATTGTGGGAATCCTGGGTCCCAGCATTGTTAATATCATGATTGTTTTTATCGTGCTGTGGTGGGCTCCTTTTGCCAGAATTGTCCGCAGCATGGTTATCAAGCTCAAAGAAAAAGAGTTTGTCCTGGCGGCCATTGCTGCAGGAAGCAGCCGGACATCGATAATTTTAAAGCATATTACCTTGAACGCAATTTCCCCTATCATTGTCTTGGCTACGCTCAGAATTGCCGCCGTGATTATGCACGCCGCCAGCTTTTCGTTTATCGGACTTGGTTCTCAGCCGCCGACTGCCGATTGGGGTGTTATGCTGAGCGACAGCAGACAGTACTTAACCTCCAACCCTTTAATGCTGCTCTGGCCCGGCTTGACTATTATGCTTGCCGTGTTCGCCTTTAATATATTGGGTGAAGGCCTCAACGATGTTCTCCTTCCCTCTTCGGCCGATTTGGCAATCGTAAAGGAGGCTGAGGGACAAGATGGTTGAACAACCGGTTTTGTCGGTCAAGAACCTTAAAACCTACTTTTACCTAAAAGAGCGGGTAATAAAAGCTGTCGATGGGATCAGCCTGGATGTCTACAAGGGCAGAATAACAGCCATTGTCGGAGGCTCCGGAAGCGGCAAATCGGTCATGTCTTTATCCATCTTCGATTTAGTGGAGAAGCCGGGCAAGATTGTCAGCGGGGAAATTTGGCTTAACGGTGTTAACCTCAGAAATCTGCGGGAGGGTCAGTTCAGAAAAATAAGAGGCCGGCAAATATCTATGATCTTTCAGGAACCGGCGAGTTCCTTGAATCCGGTTCTGAAAGTGAAGAAGCACTTTTCTGAAGTTATCCGCAGTCACAATATAGCGGTCAGCTCTAAAGAGGCCCTATGCATGTTCCAAGATGTGCTTTCTCGCGTTGGTTTAAAAAATACGGGGCAAATTCTGGAAAGCTACCCTTTTGAACTGAGCGGAGGGATGTGTCAAAGAGTTATGGTAGCAATGGGACTGCTGGCCAATTCTCAGGTACTGATCGCTGATGAACCGACTTCGTCCTTAGATTTAACAACCCAGGCCGCGATACTTGATGAGTTAGTGCGCTTAAAAAACGAAGGTCTGGCTATTGTTCTTATAACCCACGATTTGGGGGTTGTTGCTCAAATGGCGGATGATGTTTATGTCTTAAAAGACGGAAAGATCGTAGACAGCGGTACTGTCTATAAGGTGTTCGAATCGCCCAAACATGATTATACGAAAGCTCTGCTTGCTTCAATCTTTTAAATGAGAAAAGGGTGAAAGCGTGAATCTGATTGAAATAAACGGACTTTACAAATGTTATAACTTCAAAGAAAAGCCCAGGATCTATGCCGTACATAATGTAAGCTTAACCGTCAAAAAGGGTGAGGTCTTAGGCTTAGTCGGCGAGTCGGGCTGCGGCAAAAGTACTTTAGGAAAAATGCTACTCAAGTTGGAACAACCAAGTCAAGGCAGGATTATTTTTAAGCAGCAGGATATAACGGATTACTCCTTCAAACAAATGCGCCAGATCAGAAACAGCATGCAGATGGTTTTTCAAGGAACTGCCAATGCCTTTAATCCTTATTTTACGGTTAGGCAAATCATCAGTGAGCCTCTTAACAATTACAGTCAGGAATCGGAAGAGGAGAAAAAGAAAAAAATTGTAGCGATGTTAGAGAGAGTGGGGCTTAATCATACTTACCTGACCCGCTACAGCCATGAAATGTCCGGGGGCCAAAGACAAAGGGTAGGCATCGCCAGGGCTTTGATCCTAAATCCGGAATTTATCGTTTGTGACGAAGCGGTTTCCAGCATTGATTATGCTTTAAAAAATCAAATTTTAACCCTGCTGAGCGAATTGAAGCGGCAGTTTGGGCTGACCTATTTATTTATTTCCCATGATATCTCCGCGGTTAATAAACTATGCGACCGGGTGGTTGTCATGTATCTGGGAAATGTGGTGGAAATCATCCCCAGCATCAATGATAATGTATGTCACCCCTATACGAAAGCGCTACTCGCAGCAACCATGGCTCCCGATCCGCAAAAAAGAGGGAAGAACCGGGTTCTGCTTCGAGAGGGTGAAGCATTAAAAATACCTGAGAAAGGATGTGTTTTCCAAAATCGCTGTCTTGATGTGCAAAAAGTTTGTGAAACCGAGCAGCCGGCCTTAGTATCTCAGAATAACGAGCATTATACTGCCTGCCACTTTTGCCATTAAAAGAAATTCATAATTAAGCGGAGGGAAGAACATGAGAAAAAAATCCTTAATAACTTTGATAATGTTTTTGTTATCTGCCTGCTTGCTTTTTACCGGCTGCGATCAAAATACGACAGCGTCAAGTAAGGCGGAAGAAACGAAAGCCAAGAATGTCGTTGTGGCGATCTATCGTGACGGAGCCATGGGGGAATTGGACGCGGCGACCTATAACGGGCCGCACTTCTTGTACAAGATGATTTATGAGGGTTTTGTCGAAGACGGCGGAGGCGGCAAGATCCTTCCCCAACTGGCCACAAGCTGGGACATTTCGCCGGATGGAAAGACCTATACTTTCAAACTTCGGCACGGAGTAAAATTCTCCGACGGAACAGATTTTAACGCGGAGGCCGTTATTTTCAACCTGAAAAGATGGGTTAATGACGACCGCCATTCAATCTTGACAGCCTATAAAGTGCAGAGTATGGAAGCAGTTGACGACTATACCGTAAAAATTGTCTTTCAAAGCGGGGCGTATCCTATTTTGACGGAACTGACCTATCCCCGTCCTGTGCGTTTTTTAAGCCCTTCCTCTATCAAAGCGGTTCCCGGAGATCCTAAGGGCAAATTCACAAAGCCTGTCGGCACAGGTCCCTGGATGCTGGAATCCTATAAAAAAGACCAGGAATTTACCCTTATCCCCAATCCCTATTACTGGGGTGAAAAACCAAAGGTGGACAGAATAACCTTTAAGGTTATAACAGACGGACAAGCCAGAGTCTTAGCTCTGCAAAGCGGTGAGGTAGACATTTTGGGCGGCGACCTGATAGGAAAAATACCTATGGAAAGTCTCCAGGAGCTTAAGGATTCCGGTAAATTTGGCATCTACACCAAAGGAACTATGTGCTCGCATTTTATTGCTTTTAATCAAAAGGTGGAAGCATTTCAAGATAAAAATGTTCGTTTGGCTATGAACTATGCCATCGACAAAAAAAGCATTGCCACGAAGCTTTTCGATAACCTTGGCTTGGAAGCCAAGGGTTTGTATCAAAAAGGTGTTCCTTATACGACGGATGAAAACAATTACGGCTTTGCCAATGATCGGGAAAAAGCCAAACAATTGCTCGATGCCGCTGGATATAAAGATACGAACGGTGATGGTATCCGCGATAAAAATGGCAAAAACCTGGAGTTTAACTTTGTCTTGTCAACGGAGGAATTTCCTGAATGGAAGTCCCTGGCGGAATTCGTTCAATCGGAATTTTCGGCAGTGGGCATTAAAGTAAATCTGAATATTTTGGATAAAAACGGCTACGAGGATGCCACAACGAATACCAAAGCCTTCGACCTGGCTCTGATGAGAACATCTTCCGACTCTTGGGTGCCGCATGGTTCACTGCTGGAGCTTTTCTCCATCCGTCCCACCAGCAAAGCTGCAGTGGCCTGGTATGACGAAGGCTTGTATAACAACATCGTAAAAACTTTAAATACTGTCGATGAAAAAGAAAGGCAAAAGAATTACGATCAGGTATTTAAATTTATCAGTGACGAAGCCCTGACTATTCCGATTTACTATCCCATCACTTCTTTCGCTGTCAATACCGATAAAATCAAAGGATTTGAGATCGGAGTCAATAACTATGCGCCAATCGAATGGCAGAAGCTTGACGTAAAATAAATACCTACTGGCAACAGCTGAGCGGTCTCTTTTGGCGGCCGGCTGAGCTGTTGCCAAAATTTTAAGCAGAGGTGAAGGCAATGGATCGTGAACAAAAGCTGATTAAGAATTGGACAGAGGGTTCCCACAACTACAGCAATATCGTCAAAGAAGAGTTAAACTGCTTTAAAAAGCAGGCTTGGACAAAGATCATCCTGGAAAACGCAGGAGAAACTACAAAAAAGGATGTTTTGGATGTCGGCACCGGTCCGGGTTTTTTTGCCATCATCATGGCTCAGGCGGGGAATAGGGTGACGGCCATTGATTGTACCGAGGCTATGATTAACGAGGCCAAAGCCAATGCCCAAGCCGCCGGTATAACCGCCGACTTTAGAGTATCGGATGGGCAAAATCTGGAATTTGCCGATGAGAGCTTTGACCTTATTATCAGCAGAAACGTTACCTGGACTCTAATTGATGCCTATAAAGCTTACGCTGAATGGCAAAGAGTTCTAAGACCTAATGGTAAAATTATTATTTTCGATGCTAATTGGAACAGAAGATTATTTAATGAAGAATACCAGAAAAAATATGAGGAGGATGTCAGAGAATATACGAGATTGTTTGGTGAGGAGCCGCCGGGCTATACCGCTGAAATGATTGAATACCGGAAAAGTATGCCTATGTGCCAGAGGATTAGGCCGCAGTGGGATTTTAATGCCCTAGTAGAACTCGGCTACAGAAAAATTTACTATGAAACGGATATCGGAGACAAGGTTTATGACGAAAAGCAGAGGGTTATCCACCGCTCCACTCCGATGTTTATGCTGGTTATCGAAAAGTAGCCAAATATGTTTGATTAGCAGGAGCGTTTCAGTGATAAATTTAGATTTAGGAATAGAAAATTTGGCTGCTGAAAATATTGGCGAATTGAGCGTGGTCAAAGGCAAGTGGTGCGATTTTAATACAATGAAGGGGGATAAATTATGCTGGAAAAACAGATTGAAAAGTATTGGAATAAACGGGCTGACGGTTATAACGAAGCTGTTCAAGAGGAAATGGCCTGTCAGAAAAAACAAGCCTGGGAGTCGTTGTTGCTTAAATATATCGGGCAAGGAGAGAATCTGCAGGTTTTAGATGTGGGAACCGGACCAGGTTTCTTTGCTATTGTTTTAGCAGGCCTGAATTATTCGGTGACTGCAGTAGATAAATGCCAGGATATGTTGGCTCAAGCTGGTAAAAACGCTGAGGCTGGAGAAAATATTCGCTTTCTTAAAGCGGATGCTCATGCTATTGATCTGCCGAATGAGAGCTTTGATGCGATTGTATCAAGAAATGTCACTTGGCTGATGCCCAACCCTTTAGAAGTATATCGGGAATGGTATAGGCTTTTAAAACCGTCAGGAAAGGTGTTGGTGTTTGACGCTAATTGGTATTTGCACTTGAGCAATCCGGAATTTAAAATTCTGAGTGATAAATACCGGCGGCTTGCTCTAGAAAAGGGTTATCAGGATACGATTACACCAGAGCAAAAGGAAGAAAGCGATGCCATCGCCCGGAAGCTGCCATTGACGTACGAGATGCGTCCGTCTTGGGATCAATACGCCTTTCGCAGTTGCGGCTTTCAACAGATAGAAGTTGAAGAAAACATAAGTCCTTTAGTTCATGATGAAATAGAACAAATCTTATATTACCCGACACCTATGTTTGCAATTTGTGCTACGAAATAGTAAAGACAGCAACGGAGGGAGCAGGAAACAAGTTGCGAAGGTATATCTTGAAAAGGCTGCTGCAGTTGATTCCGGTTCTATTGGGAATTTCATTTTTAACATTTACCTTAACCTATCTTTCTCCGGGTGACCCGGCTGAGCTCATGCTTAATGCAACAGGAGTGACGCCGACTCCCCAGCTTGTCGAAAAAGTGAGAGAAGGAATGGGACTGAACAAACCGTTCTTAACGCGCTATGGGGAATGGTTAACGGAGGCGGCCCGAGGTGACTTCGGCGTCTCTTATCAATATAATAGGCCTGTTTCCGATGTAATACTGGCAAGAATGCCGGCGACGCTTGAGCTTGCCGGGACGTCAATGCTGTTGATGATGGCCATCGCACTGCCTTTGGGTATTATTTCGGCGCTTTATAGGAATAGGGTTTTAGATTATATCATTAGAATGCTGTCCTTTGGAGGAATATCTGTGCCGGGCTTTGGCTTGGGTTTGGGATTGATGTATATTTTTTCCGTTAAACTTAAGCTATTGCCAATTATGGGGAAATCAGACGGGACGAGTCTGATTTTGCCAACGGTTACTTTGGCGATGGCAATGGCCTCAAAATATATAAGACAACTTAGAGTCGCTATACTCGAAGAGATGGGTGAGGACTATGTCGTTGGGGCTAGAGCCAGAGGTCTTAAAGATCAAGTGATATTATTAAAGCACATCCTTCAGAAATCATTGCTGCCAATTGTCACTTTATTAGGGTTATCTGTAGGTTCATTATTGGGAGGGGCCGCTATTGTTGAGACTATTTTTGTTTGGCCAGGCGTGGGTAAATTGGCTGTCGATGCCATATTCAGCAGAGACTATCCTCTGATTCAGGGTTACGTTGTTTGGATGGCGATCATTTATGTAGTGGTCAATTTGGTGGTGGATATTTCCTATTATTTTTTAGATCCCCGCATCCATTTGGGAAAAGAGGGATGAGGTGGAGATTAAATTATTCTGTATTAAAAATAAATCATTTGTTTTTTTAATGGTTTTAGCTCTGACGTTAGTTGCTGTCAGTTTGTTAGCACCCTATTTAGCTCCTAATGATCCTTTGAAAAGCAATCTGACCCACACACTGCAAGGGCGCAGCGCTCAGTTTCCCCTTGGAACAGACCAACTGGGCAGATGTCTGCTTTCCAGATTATTATATGGCGCAAGGACATCGATAAAATTGACCTTTTGCCTGGTTGCTATTATTTTCACAGTTGGAACGGTAATCGGTACGATGGCTGGGTATATAGGAAACAGGGTTGATACCCTCATCATGAGAATATCAGACGTATTTCTCGCCTTTCCAGGTCTGGTTTTTGCGATTGCCATTGCCGGAGTGCTTGGAGCCAGCTTGATGAATGTTGTTATTGCTTTAGCCGCAGTAAGCTGGCCTAAATATACGCGGGTAAGTCGAGGCTTAGTAATGGTAGACAAAGAAAAAGAATATGTTCTAGCTGCTAAATTGGGAGGAGCTAAACAGTATCAAATCATTTTAAAATATATTCTGCCCAATATCATCCCAGCGCTTATTGTCATGGCGGCGATGGACATAGGGGTAATGATGCTCGAAATTTCAGCTCTTTCATTTTTAGGCCTTGGCGCTCAGCCTCCAACTCCCGAGTGGGGTTATATGCTCAGCGAAGGCAGGAACAATATGCAGACAGATCCCGGGTTGATGATCTACCCCGGTGCGGCAATATTTATTACGGTTGTGATCTTTAATTTACTGAGCGATGGCCTGAGAGATATATTAGACCCAAACAAAGTATATTAAAAACTACGTGGAGGGTATGAAATGAAAAAGAAGATTGCATTTTTACTTGTCCTGATATTATTGTGTACAAGCCTCGCAGGATGCGGCAATAGTAACTCAGGTGCTAAAACTGCCGGTGGAGAACCTAAAGCATCGTCTTTGGCTTGGGACAGTTTCCGACGAATTTAGACCCGGCACTGGAATTTAATGGCTGGTATGTTTTTGAGTTTGGTGTTGGCGAAACCTTAGTAAAATTCACAGATACCATGCAAATAGAACCGCTGTTGGCGGATTCATGGAATAGACTCGATGATTTAACATGGAAATTTCACATCCGGCAAGGGGTTAAATTTCAAGATGGCGTAGACCTCACGGCCGAAGCTGTTAAATCATCGATCGAACGGTCGTTAAAACTGAATCCCAGAACAGCGGAAATATTGCCAATCGCTTCAATGACAGCCAATGGGCAGGATTTGACGCTAACTACAAAAACTCCTTATGAAGAATTACTTGGCAACCTTGCCGATCCTCTTGCTATCATTGTGGACACCACAGCGAAGACTGACACTTTTGCCCAAGCTCCGATAGGAACAGGTCCGTTTAAAGTTCAATCTTATTCGGAAAATAAACAAGTAGTCGTAGAGAAAAACGAGGACTATTGGGGCGGAAAAGCTCTTATCGATGTAGCGACCTTTAAATACATTAAAGATAATAATACTCGTTCAATGGCCTTGCAGAATGGAGAAATTGATGTTGCCAACAATATTTCAAGCAGCAATATATCTCTTTATGAAGGCAATTCGAATTATAATGTGGACAAAATTCCTAGCCTTCGGATTATAATGGCCTATGAAAATTTGAGTAATGAGTTTTTAAAAGATCCGGCGGTACGCAAGGCTATCGCCTTAGGCGTTGACAGAGAAACCTATGCCCAAACTCTCTTGAAAGGCACCGCTGTCGCCGCAGTCGGCCCCTTCCCGGCATCTTTGCCCTTCGGAGCAAAAAAGTTGACAGGATATTCCTATGATAAAGCAGCCGCAGTTAAGCTGCTGGCCGATGCGGGCTATGCAGACACAGACAAGGACGGAATATTAGAGAAAAATGGCCAAAAACTAGAATTGAGATTGGCAGTTTATACAACTCGGGCAGAGCTTCCGGTTCTTGGAGAAGCGATTCAGTCTCAACTTAAAGATATTGGGATCAGCATTAAGCTGGAAACCTATGAATCTGTGGCCACAGTTCTGAAAAACAAAAATTTCGATCTCTGCCTTTATAATGTTAATACAGCGACGACAGGGGATCCCCAGTCTTTCTTAACGCTGTATTTTAAAACAGGCGGAAGCGCAAATTATGGCGGATATAGTAACCAGGAAGTTGATGCTTTGCTTAAAAAGCTCGGCTCGGAACACAACACTCAGGTAAGGTATGACCTGGCGACCCAAGCGCAGCAAATTATCTTGAATGACAATGCGGATCTCTTCCTTGTTACTCCGTCGCTCAATCTAATTAGCAAGAAAACAGTGAGTGGCCTAAAAATGTACCCTGTTGAGTACTATTTACTCAATAATAGGGTGAACCTGGAATGATGCCATGGAAATTCTATTATTAAACAACGTGTCAATAGCCTATGGTGGACAGGGACCCGTCGTGCGAAAAGTGAATTTAGCAGTCAAGCCTAAGGAAATAATAGGAATAGTGGGAGAAAGCGGCAGTGGAAAGTCGACGCTTATTCGTGCCGTTTTGGGCTTGCTTCCTCTTGGAGGAATGGTTACTGGCGGGAAGATAATTTTTAAAGGCAGAAATCTCTTGGAATATTCCAGGAAAGAATGGAGAGCACTACGTGGTAATAAAATAGCCATGATTTTTCAGGATCCTGGCGGATCGCTTAATCCTGTCAGAAAAATAGGAAGTCAGTTTATCGAAAGTATCCAGTGTCATCTGGACAGTTCAAAAGCTGAGGCCTATGAAAAAGCTATCGATATGCTGGGGAAAATGCGCTTGCCCGATGCAGCAAGGGTCATGAATTCCTATACATTTCAATTGAGCGGTGGTATGAAACAAAGAGTAGCCATTGCCATGGCGATGACTATGGAGCCGGAGCTTATTTTAGCTGATGAGCCTACGAGTGCTCTCGATGTTACTATTCAGGCTCAGGTCGTAAGAGAAATGATGGAATTGAGAAATCGGTTTAAGACAAGTATTATTATAGTTACCCATAATATAGGTGTAGCAGCCTATATGGCCGATAACATTGGAGTAATGCGGCGAGGTGAATTAGTGGAATGGGGTACGAAATCTCAGGTGATTAATCATCCTCAGCATGAATATACTGCAAATTTGATATCTGCCATACCTGAGTTGGGAGGATGCCGTCTTGTTTAAAGCTCCACTACCAATACTGGAAATAAGAAATATTACCAAGCAGTTTGCTTTGGCAGGCGGCAAAAAACTAACCGCGGTTGATAGGGTGAGTTTAGAGTTATATTCTGGGCAAAGCTTAGGCATAGTTGGAGAAAGCGGTTGTGGTAAGAGTACTTTAGCAAAGATTATCGTGCGTTTGGATAGCGTGACCACGGGTCATATCTTTTATGAAAATAGAGACATTACCCAGTTGAAGGGTGAAGAACTCCGACAAAATAGAAAAATGATGCAGATGATATTTCAGAATCCATCTGCATCGTTCAATCCTCGTATGAAGATTGGGGACACGGTATGCGAGCCACTCTTAAACTTCAGGCTTATGAATAAACGCCAGGCTATGGAGGAAGCAAAAAAGTTGCTTGAGATGGTTGGTCTTGCGGAGGACTTTATCGGCAGGTACCCGCATCAGCTAAGCGGGGGACAAAAGCAAAGAGCGGCAATAGCCAGGGCTCTATCCTTAAAGCCTAGGATTCTGGTTTGTGATGAAGTTACCTCAGAACTCGATGTTTCAATACAGGCCCAGGTGATCCGGCTCTTGGTGGATTTCCAAAAGGAAAAGGGTTTGTCTTATATTTTTATTGGACATGATTTGGCGTTGATTAGAAACATTAGCCATAGAATCGCCGTCATGTATCTCGGTAGGATTGTCGAAGTCATTGACAGTGCGGTACTTTGTGAAAAGGTGGCTCATCCTTACACTAAGGCATTACTGGCCTCAGTATTTCCGGTCAGGGGAGAAATTAATACTGAAATTAAAATAATAGAGGGAGAGCCGCCGAGTCCTGTCGCGCTATCTGGTGGATGTGCTTTTAACTCTAGGTGCCCCCTAGGTACAGAGAAATGTTCAAGAGAAAATCCTGAACTAATCAAGGTAGAGGCCAATCATTTCGTAGCTTGTCATTTGTGTGCTTGAAAAACTTGTCAGCAGATTAACCAGGAAAAAGTCGTTGTAAAACGACAGTGTCGTTCTGCAACGACAGTAGGATGGATATCCTTGATCTAAAGGGGGAAAGAGTCGGAGAGAGGTTTGTCGAGCGTTTCTCAATTAGGACACCGCTTCTCCGGCTTTGGATCTCTTTTCTAACCCAAACTCATGACCGAGAGGATAGGAGTGCCTTTAATAGGCACTTTTTTTGATATATTACTTTGTCTAAGCTATTGAATGATAATTGGCAACATTCTTGCTATTTTGTGTTTACAAAGTAACCCCGCTAAATCTTAGAAGCGGAAAAGGGATGTTTGTGAGGAGGATTAGTCATGAAGGTGCTGGTTATCAACTGTGGTAGTTCATCTCTCAAGTACCAATTGCTTGACATGACGAACAAAAGTGTTTTAGCTCAAGGTTTGATCGAAAGAATCGGTTTATCGGGTTCTAAATTAACTCATAAACGGGGTGATTTGCAAAAGGTTATTTTAGGGGAGCTGTCCAGCCATACCCAGGCTGTTGCCCTGGTTTTAGAAACCTTAACGAATCCTAAATATGGGGCAGTCAACAATCTTCAGGAAATTAGCGCCATCGGACACCGGGTGGTCCACGGCGGGGAAAAATATGCTGCTTCTGTTTTAATCGATGATGCTGTGATTCAGGCCATTGATAAATGCTCGGAGCTGGCTCCCCTGCACACCCCCAAAAATATTGCCGGGATTAAAGCCTGCAAAAAGATTATGACCGGGGTACCTCAAGTAGCGGTTTTTGACACTGCCTTTCATCAAACTATGCCGCCGAAAGCCTTTCTCTACGGTTTACCTTATGAATTGTATGAGAAATATAAAATCCGCAAATACGGTTTTCATGGCACCTCTCACAAATATGTCAGTATCCTGGCGGCATAAATGCTGGGAAAACCCTTGTCCGAAAGCAAAATTATTACTTGTCATTTAGGTAACGGCTCCTCAATTGCTGCCATAAAGGGCGGCAAATCGGTGGAAACGTCTATGGGTTTTACGCCCCTGGAGGGCCTATTGATGGGGACCAGATCGGGGAACTTAGATCCTGCCGTAGTGACCTTCATTATGGAAAAAGAAAAACTGAGCGTTGATCAAATCAATGATTATCTCAATCAAAAAAGTGGTGTTTTAGGCATTTCCGGCGTGAGCAGCGATTTTCGCGATATTGAAGCCGCAGCCTCACAAGGCAATTCACGGGCCCAACTGGCCCTCGACATGTTTGCCTATGTTGTTAAACATTATATTGGTGCTTATGCAACGGTCCTGAACGGTGCGGACGCTATTGTATTTACGGCAGGTCTTGGTGAAAACTCGGCCTCGATGCGCGAAGTGATCATCCGTGACTTAAATTATTTGGGTGCGGAAATAGATCCGGAAAAAAACAAGGTGCACGGCCAACAGGCAGATGTCTCGAAGGACGGGGCAGCCTGTCGTGTTCTGGTTATTCCCACCAATGAAGAGTTGATGATTGCTCAGGAAACGATGGCTATTGTTTCCTGTAGTTTTACTTTAAGCAAAGGGGGGGATTTTTGTGCCTCATAAGGAAAAAAGCATGATTCTGGTAGGCGATCTCGTCATTACCCACAACAACCGCCAGGGCAGGGTAATGCGTCTGGGCCGGGATGATTTTGGCGATTACGTTATCGTCAAACTTGACCTGCTTGAATGGGAGTTCGCCTATGATCCCTGGAATTTGGAAAAGGTAGGATAAGTCATTCGCCTGTTAAGGTCGCGGATTTTTAATTGCCGGGCGGAAAAATTCCTGGGCCGGCACATTTATGCCCTGGTACCGAACTCCGCCTTATTCGCCGTAGCCCAAAGCGGTGTTGCTCTTCTGGCCGATAAAGAAAAGCTTGGCGACAAAATTTTAATCAGCAACCGGACCCCTATCATTTGGAAAGAAGCGATTATCGGCGCGGTATCGGTGTTTCAGGATATTACAGAATTGGAAAATGTCTGCGAAGAGCTGCATTCCACTCAAAAACTAAAGGCGACCTTAGAAGCAGTCATAGAGAATCCCCACGAAGGGCTGGTTGTTGTCGATGAACACTGCCATGTTGTCATGATGAATCAGTTTTACTTGGATGTCGTCGGGCGAAGTCTGGAGGAGGTTATTGGCAAACATGTCTTGGAGATAACGCCTGGTTCCCAGTTGCCTGAGACTGTGCGGACAGGCAATCCGCAGTTTGCAGAGCTTTGGAAAGTCCGCGAGCGGGAATTCATCATGATGCGGGTGCCTATCAGGAATAACGGCAGGATCATTGGCGCTATCGGTAAAACCCTGTTTAAAGATATGGAGGTTGCCAGGGTTTTCACAAAGAAGATGATTCAGTTAGAGAATGACTTAGAATATTATAAAGAAGAGTTAAGGAAAATCCACGTTTCCAACTATACCTTTGAGGATATTATTGGTGTGAGCGCGGCTATAGCCAAAGCTAAAAAGATAGCGGCCCGGGCCGCCCAATCGTCGTCGACAGTTTTGATCAGCGGTGAAAGTGGCACGGGTAAGGAAATCTTCGCTAATGCTATTCATAATTCAGGACCACGCTGCCAAGGGCCGTTTATCAAGATCAACTGTGCTGCAGTTCCGGAGCAATTGCTGGAAAGTGAGCTTTTCGGCTACAATGAAGGCGCTTTTACCGGAGCACGCAAAGGGGGTAAGCCGGGTAAATTTGAGTTAGCCAATAGAGGTACGATCTTTCTTGACGAAGCCGGCGATATGAGCCTCAGCATGCAGGCTAAGCTCTTAAGAGTTATTCAGGACCGGGAGGTGGAACGGATAGGGGGAACTCAACCTATTAGGGTTGACGTTCGCATTATTGCCGCTTCCAATCGGGATTTACAGCAATTGGTCAAGGAAAATAAATTCAGATTGGATCTTTTTTACAGAATTAATGTCATATCTCTTGAACTGCCTCCGCTTCGAGAACGGTCCGATGATATTGAGCCTTTAGCGAATCAGTTAATTTCCAAACTCAACAGAGATTTGAAGACGCAGATTAAAGGCATTTCCCCTCAGGCCCTGGAGGTTCTGAAATCTTACAATTGGCCGGGAAATGTCAGGGAGTTGGGAAATATTCTGGAGCGGATCATTAATTTTTGCACGGATGACTATATTGATTTGGAACATCTTCCGGCGCAGTTGGTCCGGGAGGCAGGGCTGCAGAACGCTGTCGACGGACCGCATACTCTTCGCCAAGGATTAATTAAAGCGGAAAAAAATCTTATTTTTGACGCCCTGCATGCTGCTAAAGGCAACAAAATGCAGGCTGCCCGGGCTTTGGGGATTCACCGGTCCGTTTTGTACCGGAAATTAGCCCAATACAATCTTCCGGAATACGAGTACGACTAAATCTAATCTGAAAGATCACTATTGCCGGAGGAGGCGCATGTTCTTTAGTGATTGGCAGGCTTGGCCATTAAATTTTTCTTTAACGATCTGTTCTTTTCTTAAATAAAACGTGGCTTTTGGCTTATATAAAATTAGGACGTTCGGACATTACGAAAAGGACGAATATTAGATATTCTTCGCAAGAGAGCCCTAAAGAGAAGGAAAAAAGGAGAATTGTGATGGAATCCTTAACAATTGAGTATTTAAGTAATACCTTTGAGCGTGCGAAAGAGCTTGATTACCGATTCGTGGGAGTCCTGGTGGAAAAGGAAGGTTTTGACAAGCCGGAAATAATTATAAATCAAGTGGAAAATTTTGATAGTATGCTTGCCTGTTATGAAAAGACCTACAATGAAAACCTGTTTGCAGAAGGTGAAAGAATCTCAGCAGTTACTTTTGGCAATTCTTTTAGTGAAATAGAAAAGTATTTATTAGGGTAAACTTCATAGCTAGGCATCAAACGTCTTGAAATAAGGACGTTTTCTTTATGTCTAGGAATAGAGCAAGCCGAAGTGACATAATAGTAGGTAAGAACTCCGCCAGGGGGGCATGTTATGAAGAAAAGGGGATTATGGGTTATCATCGGAATAAGCATCGTATTGTTGGGGGGAATCGTTGGCTGGCTTTTTAAGCCTCCAGACCCCACTAAGCTTGTTACGAACAGCTTAGAACGATTGAATGCGGCGACCTCTTTTCACTATAGTTTGACTCAATATCAATGGGTTGAAGGGAAGAATCGGATACTTGCCCAGGTGCAGGGAGAAAAGGATGGAGGAAACGCCCGGATTGTGGGAGAGCTGACCGGAAGTGAGGTTGAGTTGGTCAAAATCGGTGATTCTACCTTCAGCAAAGATCCTTTCAGTAAAAAGTGGGTCAAATTTGCCAATGGCAAAGCGGCTCAGGAAGTCTTTCTGGCGGAGCTCAGCCCCTTATCTTCACTACAAATGAAGGAGCTTGGAGAGGTGGTGCTTAGCGGGCAGGGTAAAGTAAATAATGAAAGAGTTTGGATATGCCAGTTAAAACCTGTGGTACAAAACCAAATGATGGAAGCATTTTGGACCGATTTCCAGTATACGCTCTATATCCGAAAGTCGGATAAGACTCTGGTGAAAGCGACCATTGAAGCGAAAAATAAAGCGAAGTCCGATCCTATGACAATGACACTTGAGTTTCGGGATATTGGAAAGAAGATAACGATACAAACACCCACAATATAGGAAAGAAAGGTTAAAAGGTTACAGATCCGGACTAGAGTCAGGAATACCTTGATGGTCATTCCTGACTTATTATTTTATATTTGCACAATGGGCAAGGCTCTGGTATAGTTTCTGGTATAGTTTTTAGTTTGGAAAAAGTCTTTGTTGAATACTTATATGGAGGGGCCCATAATGGAGGAATATATCGGAAAAGTGTTAATTTCTAAAGAAGAACTGGCAAAACGAGTTGCTGAGTTGGGTGCTGAGATCACTCGTGATTATGAAGGCAAGAAGCTTTTAGTTTTGGGGATTCTGAAGGGAGCTGTTCCCTTTATGGCGGATCTCATCCGGGAAATCAAATTGCCTTTGGCCTATGATTTCATGGCGTTATCCAGTTATGGCATGTCTACCAAATCTTCGGGAGTTGTGCGGATTCTTAAGGACTTGGAACGCAGTGTCGATGACGTTCACATTTTAGTGGCTGAAGATATCGTCGACACGGGGTTAACCTTAAAGTACTTAAAAGAGAATTTAAAAGCCCGTAATCCTTTAAGTGTTAAAGTGGTTACGCTTCTTGATAAAGCGGCACGTCGCCAAACGGATGTTTCCCCGGATTACAATGGTTTTTCCATTCCGGATGAATTTGTAGTTGGTTACGGTTTAGACTTTAATGAAGAATACCGCAATTTACCCTATGTCGGAGTTTTAAAACAGGAAGCTTATGAAGTCAATTAATAAAGAAATGGTGATGAACTAGCGTGACAAAGGAAGTCGTTTTAGTTTTAGATTTTGGCGGACAATACAATCAGCTGATTGCCCGCCGGGTACGCGAAGCCCATGTATATTCGGAAATGGTCTCTTATAAAACTCCGGTTGAGGAGATCAAAGCACGACAGCCCAAGGGGATCATCTTCTCGGGAGGGCCGGCCAGCGTTAATCAGCCCAATGCTCCTAAAGTTGACCCTGAAATTTACCGTTTGGGGATTCCGATATTAGGAATTTGCTATGGTATGCAATTAATGGCTCAGCAGCTCGGAGGCGTCGTGGAACATCCTGAAGCCAGTGAGTATGGGAAGGCAATGCTGACAGTCAATACTGCAACAGATTTATGGGAAGGTTTGGGCGGAGAACGTCCCTGCTGGATGAGTCATGGTGATTCGATTAAGATACTGCCGGAGGGGTTTGTGGTTGCTGCCCACACCGGATACACCTCTATCGCCGCTATGATGGACCGCGAGCGCCATTTTTATGGAGTTCAATTTCACCCTGAGGTTAAGCACACTCCTGACGGACAAGCTATGCTGGAAAAGTTTTTGTTTGCTGTCTGCCATTGTGCGGGGGACTGGACCATGGAGTCCTTCATCGAGCTGCAGGTGGCCGAAATCCGCGCCAAAGTGGGAAATGGACGCGTTCTTTGTGCCTTAAGCGGCGGAGTGGATTCGTCGGTAGCCGCGGCTTTAGTTCACAAGGCTGTGGGGGACCAGTTAACCTGCGTTTTTGTTGACCATGGATTTATGCGCAAAAATGAAGCGGAACAGGTCAGAAAAGTATTTACGGAGCAGTTTCACCTGAATTTGGTGTTTGTCGATGCCCGGGAGCGATTTATGCAGAAGCTCGAAGGGGTATTCGAGCCCGAGGTTAAACGAAAAACCATAGGCAATGAGTTTATTCGGGTCTTTGAAGCAGAGGCTGCCAAACTCGGTCAAGTTGACTATCTGGTACAGGGAACTCTCTATCCGGATATTGTCGAAAGCGGTACGGAAACTGCGGAAACGATAAAGAGCCACCATAATGTCGGAGGCCTGCCGGAAGACATGAAGTTTCAATTGGTTGAACCCCTGCGCATGCTTTTTAAAGATGAAGTAAGGGAGCTGGGCACGGAACTCGGAATGAGCGAAGAAATTGTCTGGCGCCAACCCTTCCCCGGCCCCGGCCTGGCTATTCGTATTCTCGGTGAAATAACCCCTGAGAAACTGGATATTCTGCGGGAGGCCGATGCTATTATCCTTGAGGAAATCCGGCGCTCGGGACTGTATCGGGAGCTGTGGCAAAGCTTTGCTGTCCTTCCCTCCATCAAAAGTGTTGGCGTAATGGGGGATGGCCGAACCTATGAGTATCCGATTATCCTCAGAGCAGTCACCAGTGAAGATGCTATGACGGCGGATTGGGCCAGACTGCCCTATGACCTGCTGCAAAACATTTCTTCACGGGTTGTCAATGAGGTCCGAGGGGTCAACCGTGTCGTTTATGATATTACTTCCAAGCCCCCCGGGACTATTGAGTGGGAGTAGGGAGAATCCGGTGTTTTCAAGGATTTGTGGGTTTTATGTAGTTAGCGGGTGGTTATGATTTTCGCTTCTTTTTAGGGCAATCATAACCGCCTTGTTTTGTTTTTATCAGCTGCTAAACCAACGAACTGTTACCTTGCTCCAAGAAAACTATTCGTATACTATTTGACAGATTTCCCCTTACTTCGCGAGAAAGTTGTGAGATTATTAGGGTATCTTAAGTTTATAGTGGTTATTTTGTTTTTTGGGAGTAATATTTAGATTGACCGTATTATAAATCCGCTTAACGAATATTGCCTATATTCCATTTTGGAAAGGAGTGCGCTCCATGGGATTCTTTCAGTTTCAACATATAACAGCGAAATACGAAAAAGACATTGAGGAGATTCTAACTTATATAAATTTTGACCGAACCAGAAAATTATCTATTATTTTGTTTTTGGCAAATATCACCTTCCTTTTTGTCGATTATATTAACAAAGCTGATGGCCTCTGGGCTAATCACAGTTATAGGTGTTTATTTTATTCTCATGTCGCTTTAGGCTTGGTTACAATCTTTTATATTATTATAGGCTACTATAGAATAAAAGCTCACTCAGCAAATGACATGGCTTTAGTTCATAAAATCTATGTCATTTTTTTTGCATCCTTTATTTTAAGCCTTGCCACTATAATATCCGGCTGGATCGACCAAAAAATTCATGGCCAAATTACGGTTTACGTTATGATATGCATTACAATAGCTGTAGTTTATAACTATAAACCAAAAATCACAGCATTTTTGTATGGATCGTGCTGGATTGCTTTTATGATTTTTTTGGGTATTAGTCAAAAGGACCCGAACATACGTCAAGGTAACTATCTGAACGCATTTTTGTTAGTTGTACTATCATATTTCTTATCCGTTATGCTTTATAAACTTAAGATACGGGATTTGATACATGAGTATCACCTAGAGAATATGGTCGCAGAGCGGACAAAGGAATTACAAACTGCTAATGATCTGCTTACGCAGGAAATCTTTGAACGCAAACGAGCTGAAGAAGAGATAATACGACTTGATCGCTTAAACTTAGTCGGTGAAATGGCTGCTAGTATTAGCCATGAAGTCAGGAATCCTATGACGACAGTAAAAGGTTTTTTGCAATTACTTAAAGACAAACAAGATCCAAAGGGTAAGGAATACTTTGACCTCATGATCGAAGAATTAGACCGTGCCAATTCTATTCTCTCAGAGTTTCTTTCCATCAGCAAAAACAAAGCGACTATGTACGAGTGGTGTAATATTAATGACATAGTCATCTCTACCTTGCCGCTTATCCATGCGGAGGCATTGAATAACGACAAATTTTTGACGGTTGAACTTAGCAAAGTACCTGATTTACAACTCGACATACAGGAAATACGTCAACTGTTACTAAATCTTGTCCGTAATGGATTTGAAGCGATGCCTAAAGGCGGACAGCTAAAAATCAGGACTTTTTCCTCTGACACTGAAGTAACCTTAGGCATATCGGACGAAGGTGACGGAATTGAACAATCTATTCTGGAAAAGTTAGGTACACCATTTTTCACAACGAAAGAACAAGGAACAGGTTTGGGATTAGCCGTATGTTATGGCATAGCTTCTCGGCATAATGGGAGGATAAGTGTTGAAACAAGTCCTAAAGGTACTACATTTTATGTATACTTTGAATTGAGTAAATAGACCTTTATGTTGCTGACGGCACTAGGCAAGGAATGAAAATAGGTTATTTTGGCTGGAAACTCACTTTTTATTGGGAGGGATTATTAAAATGCCAAACCTATTAAGTTACCCATTAACCTTTCCACAACAATCCATATGGGATATTGAAAGATTTTATAAAAACACAAGTTATGCTAATTTGGCAATGACAACGATAATTAGAGAACATGTTAAGATGGATTTTCTTGAGGATGCAACAAATCATATTATTCAACAGCATGAAGGTTTACGTTTAAGAATTAAAATTTGCGAGGGAGAACCCCGCCAATATATATCTGAGATTCGGAAACACAAATTTGATTGTTTTGATTTTAGCTATGCAAAAGGGTCAGAGGATTTTGCGGACTGGCAGGATCAGCATACGAGGAAGCCTTTTCAGCTTTTAGACGCAGACCTATTTTATATTGCTTTTGTTAGATTAAGTAATAATGAAGTTGCCTTGTATTCGAAATTTCATCACCTTATTGCTGACGCCTGGACTATCATCATAATCATTAGAGACATACTAAATACGTATAAGGATTTAGTGAATCATGGACCACTTTTGCTTGAGCAAAAATCTTCTTATTTTGATTACATTTTGAAGGACATGAAATATCGAAATTCACCAAAATATGAAGAACATAAAATCTTCTGGCAACAAATGTATAAAACTGTTCCTGAATTTATTCTTTTAAAAGAAAGAGCACCCCGGAGAGATAACCGGGCAAAGAGAAGGACGCAGAGGTTATCCCCTGATCTTACGGAAGAGATTAAATGTTTTTCAACAGAATTTGGGGTCTCGGATTTTATCATTTTACTTGCGGTATTCGCGTTATATATAGCAAAGACGACTTTTAAGTATGACCTTGTTATTGGGACACCTGTTCTAAACAGAGCCAATCATCAGGATAAAAACATTGCCGGGATGTTTGTTAGCAATATACCATTTCGCATAACCATCAATCCAAAGTGGGACTTCGCAACTTATCTTCGTGAAGTTTTTAAGGTATGGAAAATATTATTAAGAAATCAACGATACCCTTATCAGGAAATATTAAAAGACTTTCGCGAGGTACATGGTCATTCAGGGAGTTTAACGGATGTCTTTTTTTCTTACCAAAATGCCAAGTTTAAAATCGACGATCTCAACTTTGAGAGCTTTTGGCATTTCAACGGACAAGAGATTAATGCGCTATCTCTTCATGTGAGTGATTGGAAGGATGAAGGATCTTTAAAGCTCGATTACGACTATCTAATCGGAGTCTTAACAGAAACAGAAGTTGAACAAATTCACTATCATTATATAAATCTATTAAAAAATGCAATGCTTGAACCTTTCAAATTATTATCTCAACTTTCGCTGTTGACAATCCGAGAAAAAGATATTTACCTTCAGAAATTTAATCTCACTAAGCTGGAATACCCGAAGGATAAGACAATTCAACAGCTATTTGAAGAGCAGGCGGCGAAGACGCCTCAAGCAATAGCGTTGATTATCGATGACCAACGATTAACCTATAAGACTTTAAATGAGCAGGCTAATCAATTGGCAAATGTACTCAGACTAAAAGGTGTTAAACCGGATAATATTGTGGGAATCCTGGTTCACCGTTCCCTTGAACTGATGATTGGAATCTTGGGGATAATTAAAGCGGGAGGCGCTTATCTCCCGCTAGATCCCTATCATCCTATCGCGCGGATTGAAGAGGTGCTGCGCGATAGCCGAACGCAGTTGGTACTCACGTCCCAGGCTTTATGCACAGAAAAGGAAGAAGTGTGGCAACTGGGGAAAACATTGGGGCTGGAAACGATTAATCTTGATGATGCTGCGTTATATGCCGGTACAGCTTCTAACTTAGTAGCTGTTAATAAGCCGACAGATTTAGCCTATGTGATTTACACCTCGGGATCAACGGGTAAGCCGAAGGGAGTTATGATAGAACACCGCTCGGTTAACAATTTTATCCACGCTATTACTCATGAGATTCCTTTTTTGGAGCGAAAAGTTATTGTTTCGTTGACTACAGTGTCGTTCGACATCTTTGTAATGGAGACACTTCTGCCACTATCTCAGGGGTTATGTGTTATTATGGCGAATGAAAAAGAACAGCAAATTCCCCAATTGTTGTTTGACCTTATTGATAAACACAATGTTAAAATGCTTCAGGCTACACCTTCCAAAATCCAATCAATATTAAAAGACCCCTACTGTCCGGTAGGTTTAGCACGTTTATCTGAACTCTTTATTGGAGGGGAAAAGCTTTCTGAAGCGTTATTAAAGGACCTGCAAAAAGCCGCCCCTGCGGCACGGATTTATAATATGTATGGCCCCACTGAGACAACAGTGTGGTCTATGTATAAAGATGTAACTCAAGTTGCCCATGTCACTATAGGGAAAGCTCTTGCTAATACCGGGATATATATCCTGGATGCTTTGCAGGAGCTTGTTCCCATGGGAATAACCGGGGAGATTTATATCGGGGGAGAGGGATTGGCAAGAGGGTATCTTTACCGGGAGGACCTTACTAAAGAAAGGTTCGTGCCCGATCCCTTTCACGAAGGCCAGACATTATACAAAACCGGTGATCTTGGACGGTGGGCAGCAGATGGTGAGATTGAACATTTAGGCCGAAATGATGACCAGGTTAAGATTAGGGGGTTTCGGATTGAGTTACGGGAGATCGAAAAATGCCTTTTAGAGCATGAATTATTGCAGGATGTTGCTGTAGTAAGCCGTGAGGACGGAAAAAATAAAAACTATCTATGTGCCTATCTTGTGGGAAAACAGCCGTGCTCTATTTTGGATATCAGAGCGTATTTAGCACAGCGGCTACCTGATTATATGATCCCTGCGAAATTTGTTTGGCTGGACGCCATACCCCTTACGCCAAATGCTAAGGTGGATAAAAAAGCTCTTCCTGATCCAGCTCTTGTAAATAATGTATTACCTGTAAATAATGTATCAGATGTAGCGTTAATAGCTCCTCGGGATTCGCTGGAAGAAGAATTGGCTCGATTATGGTCAATAGCATTAGATGTGGAACAAGTTAGTCTGGATGATAATTTTTTTGTACTCGGAGGAGATTCCTTGGCGATCATTGAGATACTTACAGGAATTTGGTCTCGTGAATGGGATTTATCAGCCCAGGACTTCTACGACTATCCTACAATCCGCCAGCTTTCCGAAAAGGTGAGGGGGAAGATAGGCAAACAGAAAGAATCTAAGCAGCCCGTGGAAGAGTTTCCAAGCATTCATTTAGAGTACGATGACACTCCTCCGGACCCGATAGCTGTTCAGAAAGGGAATGTACTGTTAACTGGAGCAACTGGCTTTTTGGGGATACATTTGCTTTGGGAGCTCCTTAAGAGTACATCTTGCACAATATATTGCATAGTGCGAGGCGGCGAGGCGGAAACACGGCTCATGCGTTTATTAAAATTTTATTTTTCAGAATCGCTATCTGCAATTGATTATTCTCGAATACGAGTGGTAAATGGAGACATTTCACTCGAAAAATTTGGATTATCAGTTAGAGACTATGAAGCGCTGGGGGACAGGGTATCTACTGTTATTCATGCAGCCGGGATAGTTAAACACTATGGAACGTACGCAGAGTTTGAAAAAATAAATGTACGCGGAACCCAAGAAGTCATTGCCTTTTGTCTAGCCTTTAGGAGACCGATGAACCATGTTTCGACGATAAGTATTGCCGGAAATCAATTAGTCCAAGCAACGGGCAACGTGCGTTTTAGTGAAGCCGAACTGTATGTAGGCCAAAATTATCAGGACAATCCATACGTTCAGAGCAAATTTGATGCGGAAGTTTATGTTCTTAAAGCTATTAATTCAGAGCTGCTACAAGCCGCAATTTTCAGGGTGGGAATGTTATCCGGAAGATATACAGATGGCCATTTTCAGGAAAATATCCATAAAAATGCTTTCTATCAAAAGTTAAAATCACTTTTAGACTTAAAGGCCGTACCGCGTGATCAACTGCATCAGGAGCTGGAATTTACCCCTGTCGATGTCTGCGCAAAAGGGATTGTCAATATTATTAGGACAAATACAAAAACCGGACGAGTATTCCACATGTTTAACCACAAAAAAATTGAGATTAAAAAAGTGATAGATATCCTCTATTCACAGGGTATAGAGATTGAACTGCTGGATAAAGTGTCGTTTTACCAATTAGTAGAGCAGTGGCAAAAAGAGAAACATAATGATTCACTTAACGGACTTGTTTTAGACCTTACTGAGGAGCATCAAAGTCATTCAAAGTTTAAAATTGAAGTTTTAAGTAATATTACGCAAAATTTGCTAGCTCAAACAGGGTTTGAGTGGCCGGATATTACTAAAGATTATTTGAATAAAATTTTAGATTATATGAAGCGGGTTGATTTTTTGCGTTAAAAATAGCAAATAATGTTGCCAACTGGTGAATTATCCTTTTTATAGAAGGATGGTTCAGTGCTGTTATTTTAAGTAAGAATTGTATAACCTGACTTCAGTTTTTTAGATAGTCAAAATAACACGTTTTGAGATAATTTTACGAAATAAATGGGGAACTTATAATGGATATAAAAGTAATAGATTTTAATTCGTGTAATGAAATTAATAAATATCTAGAGCTGGCTTCAGCAAAAGCAGATCTGATTGGTTTTAATCAGATAAGTGCTTTAAATAGCCTTAGTGCCAGAAAAAGCTTTTGCAAACAGTTAAACGATTTGACTTGTTATGTGAGCCTTAAAGATGACCATTTCCATGTCAGACTCTTACTCGTTGATAATTGGCTTTTGCTCAACAAGAACAGCAAGTTGGATCACAAAATAGAAGATTGGAATTTAGGCCGACTAATTCACACTCCGTATGATTTGTTATGTCTCCTTGGCTTTGAATCGCTGGAAAGAATCCAAAATAAAATTGAATCGTTAGAGTCAGCCATAGATTCTTTGGAAGAAGAGGTTTTAGAAAAACCCGATAAGTCTCAGCAGATGAAAATAATTAAGCTCCATAGAAAAGCTATCAGATTAAAAAAGCAGATCAATGAGGATTTGTCAGTGTTCATTCGCACAAAACAAGATACTCCGTTATGGAATGATCTCCTAATGAGTATTCAGTCTGAGTTGGATAACGCCAGGCAACTCGTTGAGCTGATGGAAAACCTTAGAGAAGCCTATCAGGCTTCTGTGGACAATAAGTCAAATGATATCATGAAATTTCTAACTATCTTGGCTACAATTTTTTTGCCGATCAATATTTTGACAAGTTTTTTTGGCATGAACTTTGATAAGATGCCTTTAATTCATAGTCAGTATGGGATGTATGTGCTTTATGCATTAATAATCGTATTAATAGTTATAACGGTTATGGCGTTTAAACGTAAGAAATGGTTCTAATGAAACAGCCTTGCTTAAGCTCCCTAGATAAATAAAAAATAGTCCCCAAAAGCAAAAAAGCATCTAAAGGTGCCTTTTTGCTTTTAGACAATATAAGCTTGGGGACTGTATTTAATAATCTCTGAAGATATTGAAAGGAAATTCCGAATCATCATATCCCCCTTGCACTTTGTAAGAACCACAATTGTGACATTCCCAACCGCCGCCATCGAAAGTAAAATTTGTTGTCTTTCTGCACCTTCCGCAGTAAGCAGCAATTGTACGAGTCATGGTAAAGACCTCCCTGCGTAAAATCAATCTTGCAAATTACTCTAACCAGATAATCCAATAATAAACATATAAAAAGGTTAAATACTTTAATTCCAATAATTGTTTGATCTGGCGTCTTGATCTGTAATCTTAACAAAATCTTAAAGCCTTAATCACATTCTTATTGAATTTTCGATGTATCCTGATCATGGATTTACGAGGACATAACCCCTATAGATTATGAAGTAATTACAGAGAAACTTGCTAAAGAAAAGGGAGGTTTTACTACAGATGAAAAAAATATTTAGTATCCCCAAAACCTTGAGAAAACCATCGCTATTACTTGGATCTTTGCTTCTCATAGCAGTGCTAGGAGTTAGCGGTTGTGGTTCAAGTAACGCAAATGCCACGCAATCCACAAGTCAATCTCAAACTGATCAAAGCCAGGCAAAACAAGGACAGTCCGGACAAGGCCAGAAGATGCGCAATCCGGCTCAACAGGCAGTAATGGAAATTCGCCGTTTACAAACTAATCAGCAAAATCCCTTAACCAGTGATCAAAAAACTAAGCTTAAAACTATTTTGCAAAGTTTAATAAGCACGACAAATCCCAGCCAAGATTTTTTGCAGCAGCAAGCGGATGCAATTAACGCTGTTTTCACTGATCAGCAAAAGAGCTTCTTAGCCACCCCTCCACAAAGACCTACTAAGGGGAATAATAAGAGTTCTGGCAACCAAGAGAATCAAAACGGCCAAAACAATCAAAGTAGCCAAAACGCTCAAACCAATCCAAATGGAAACAATAAACAGGGCGGAACCAATGGTCAGCCTAGGGGTTCATTCAACCCTTCAGATTTTTACAAACAGGTTTTAGATTCCTTAAATTAGTATAGAGCGCACAAAATCCGGAGCTTTTGTACTCTTTCCTTAACATGGCAGAGAGTTTTGGCTTTTGGTTAACCGCAACTAAATGAATTGTATCTAGTTTTGATAGAAACCCGCAAGATTGAGGTTATGATACCTGGAGCTTGTGGGTTTTTTAATGCCCTATTTATTCTTGAGATAAAACGTATTGCTCGAATTCACCTTGCCTCCGGTGACAGCTAAGCTGGCAATACTCGCTTATGGGTGTTTAGCATCGTTCTTTTCAATTTGATTCTAAGCTTAGTATAGTACTTGTTTGGAACTGATTTATATTGCAATTCCCTTAAGAAAGTATAGATTCCATATTCGACAAATATATGTATATTTATGGATAATTTGTTCTTGTCTTTTCAGCAAAAAAACAATAAAATTTTTACCAAGAAGACTTTCTGGGAGGAAACCAAGTGGAAAAGAAACTTTTAAAAAGAATTGAGGTTCTTCGTAGAAAACTCAATAAATTTGGTTTGACTCATGACTTAATTGATCGCGAAGTTGTCGAGATTAGTCAACAATTGGATAGCTTGCTGAACCAATACCAGAGAATCACTTCTCATGAACAACTTAGCTTCTGGTAAAATGACGCATAATTGCTGAACGATAGGAGCCGTCCACAGGATGGCTCTTATATTTTGTATAGTGTTACTTCGCCTTGGCCTCAAACCAGTTGGGGTTATTCTCAAAGGTCAAAATGAATTGCCTTAGTGCGTTTGTGAGGAGGAGGGATTATAATAGAGGTACAGTGTAGGAGGATATTATGAATTATATTGTTTTTGATTTAGAATTTAATATGTTTTTTAGATTTAAAGAAGGAGATCAAGCTAATCCAGGTTTAAAAAATGAGATAATTCAGATCGGTGCCGTGAAATTAAATCAACAACTTGAACAGATCGGTGAGTTTAATTTACTAATTAAACCTGTTGTTTATAAACGTCTGAATCCTTATGTCAAGAAGAAGACGAATATCGATATGAGCAGGATTATCCCAAGAAGACCCTTTTTACAAGCTATGGAGAGTTTTAAAGCCTGGATGGGCAATGAAGCGGTCCTATGTTCTTGGGGTCAGGACGACATCCTAGGTTTAAGAGAAAATTGCTCATATTTTGGCTTTAATGCTTTGATCTTTGATCGGTTTATCAACATCCAAAAAATTTACATGGAGTTCGGGGGCTTAAGCAAACAACCTAGCTTGGAAAGTGCGGTGGATGGCTTGGAGATTGAGAAAAGCTTGCCTTTTCACGATGCCTTCAGTGACGCTGCCTATACGGGAGATGTTTTTAGGAAAATTTATGATTTCTCACAAGATGCCATTATTAATTGGGGAAAAGTTCAACGGGAAAACGAGCAAAGGATTGAAGAGCTGAAACATTTATTGGCTAAAACGAATATATGCTGTCCGGAATGTGGCAGCCAGGTGATAAAAAACGGGGAGTTTTCTAAGCCCAAAAAATATTTTGCCTTTGGGTTTTGCTCACACTGTAATTTGCCAATACGGCACACCGCCAGAATCGCCAATAAAAGCGGAGAATTTGAAATTATTTGCAATAATGTCATTTATAAAAAGGATCAAAGTGATTAAGCGCAATTCTCAAAAATGGATTGTAATGAACTAAAACAGTTCACTACAGTCCATTTTTGAGAATTGCGAACATAGCCTGAAATAAACAAGGGAATTAAGAATTTTAATAGGCCGAACGTTTTCGGTTAGACAGATTGTATTGTTCGATTTTTTGCTTGACCTTCCTGACGCCTTCTTGTAGAATGAACATATCAAATTCATAGGAGTTCATATAATCGCGGAGATATGGTCTGCAAGTTTCTACCAGGCTGCCGTAAATGGCCTGACTATGAGCGAAAGTGTACCTAGGGCAACCACTTGTCCAAGTGGTACAGGTTTGATTGAAAAATCAGATTACACCGAAGGGATAAAAGCCCAGGCGGGTAAGTTTCACTCTTTTATTTTTAAGGGAGAAATTTACCTGCCTGGGCTTTTGCTAATTTGCCGGAAATGAGGAGTGTTTATTGATGAATCAGGTTGGAGTTATTATGGGAAGCGATTCAGACTATAAAGTGATGGAAGATGCCCTCAAAATTCTTCGTCAATTTGAGCTGGATTTTGAAGTTAAAATTTCTTCAGCTCATAGAACTTTGGCAAGGACTCTGGATTGGGTTAAAGCTTTTGAAAACCAAGGAGGGAAACTAATTATCGCGGGTGCGGGTTTGGCGGCCCATTTGCCGGGAGTTATTGCCGGTGCTACGATATTGCCGGTGATTGGCGTTCCCTTGAGCAGTGGCCCTTTGAATGGAATCGACGCTTTGTATGCAATTGTTCAAATGCCGCCCGGAATTCCGGTAGCGACCGTAGGAGTTGGCTCTGCGCGCAATGCCGCCTTATTGGCTGTGCAAATTTTAGCCCTTCAGGATCAGAAATTAAGTCTTAAGGTTAAAGATTACCGGGCTCAAATGGCCGGGGATATTGCTGCTAAGGATGAGGCTCTACAAAAGAAACTGAGTGAATGATGAGGGCCGAACGAAAGGAGAAACCACCTTGATTGACCGCTACACACTTCCCGAGATGGGAAAAATCTGGACGGACGAGCATCGCCTTTCCCTGTGGTTGAAAATAGAAATCGCTGCCTGCGAAGGATGGGCGAAACTGGGGAAGATACCCGGAGAAGCTGTTGAAGTGATCCGGGAAAAAGCCTCCTTTACCTGGGAACGGGTACAAGCCCTTGAGGAAGTAACTCAGCACGATGTCCTGGCTTTTCTGACAAATGTTGCTGAAAATGTAGGAGATGAGGCAAAGTACATTCATTTGGGCCTTACGTCCTCGGACGTTCTTGATACAGCTTTGTCCTTGCAAATGGTGGAAGCAACCGATCTGCTGTTAGCTAAGATGGAAAGCTTGGAAGAAGTTCTCCGCCGCAGGGCGCTGGAGCAGCGGGACACCCTGATGATGGGAAGAACTCACGGTATTCACGCTGAACCTATAACGTTAGGATTGAAATTTGCCTTATGGTACGACGAAATTGGGCGTCAAAAAAGGCGTCTGGTTTGGGCTAAAGAGGAGATACGGGTAGGGAAAATTTCAGGTGCGGTTGGAACCTTTGCTAATGTGGACCCTCAAGTGGAGGCTCATGTCTGCCAGGTGTTAAACTTGAAACCTGCTCTGATTTCGACCCAGATTCTGCAGCGTGACCGTCACGCTTATTATGTGACAACTTTAGCAGGGATCGCCAGCTCTCTCGATAAAATGGCCACAGAAATTCGCAACCTTCAGAGGACAGATGTCCATGAGGTTGAAGAAGCTTTCAGCAAAGGGCAAAAAGGGTCTTCAGCCATGCCGCACAAGAAAAACCCCATCACACCGGAGCGAATTTGCGGTATGGCCCGGGTTGTGCGCGCCAATGCTCAAGTTGCTCTGGAAAATGTGGCCCTCTGGCATGAGCGGGATATCTCCCATTCCTCGGCAGAACGCATGATTTTGCCGGACAGTACTCTGGCTTTGGATTATATGCTTCATAAGATGACCCAATTGATCGACCGGCTGCAGGTGTTTCCTGAGCAGATGCAAATAAATATAGATAAAGGGTTGGGGCTGATTTTTTCACAGCGAGTGATGCTGGCCTTAGTGGCAAAAGGGGTTAGCCGGGAAAACGCTTATGCCTTAGTTCAGCGCAATGCTTTGGAAGCTTGGAATACAAAAGAACAATTTCAAAGTTTAATTCGCAAGGATTCCGGGATTAGGGAATATTTAAGCGCGGAGGAAATCAGCAGTTTGTTTGATTACGCCTACCACACCAAGCATGTGAAGGATATTTTTGAGCGTTTAGGTCTGGTTTAACAGTGGGTCTTTAAAGTCGGAAACTGATAAAATTGCGAAAGGGGTAATAATGATGGAGAAGTTAGCCTTGAGGTATGAGGGAAAGGCCAAGAAAGTTTATGATACGGATGAAAACGATTATTTTTGGGTTGCCTATAAAGACGATGCTACAGCTTTTAATGGGGAGAAAAAAGGGCAGATTGCGGACAAGGGAGAGGTCAATAATCAGCTGTCGGCACTTTTTTTTGCCGAACTTGAAAAGTCAGGTATCCCCACCCACTTTGTCCGCCTGTTGGGTCAACGGGATATGCTGGTACGCCGGTTAGAGATGATTCCCCTCGAAGTGGTGGTGCGCAATATCGTGGCAGGCAGCTTGTCCAAGCGTCTCGGCGTGGAGGAGGGCTTTGTTCTCTCCCAACCTGTCGTGGAGTTGTATTATAAAGATGATGCCTTGGGAGACCCGATGGTCAATGAATCCCATGTCACCGCTATGGGCTGGGCCAGTCCGGAGGTTGCCCGGGAAATACAAGCCCTGGGCTTAAAGGTTAATGAGCTCTTGCGCGATATTCTCCTTAAGGCTGGGATTGATCTGATTGACTTTAAATTGGAATTCGGAATCAGGGACGGCAAGGTTTATCTTGGGGACGAAATCTCGCCGGATACGTGCCGCTATTGGGATATAGAGACTCGGGAAAAGCTCGACAAGGATCGTTTTCGCCGGGATCTCGGGCAAGTGGAAGAAGCCTATCAAGAGGTCTTTCGCAGAGTTAAAGAAGTTCTCTCCCCGGTTTGATGTCTGCATAGCAAAGGCTCACTCCCGATTAGGTCCATTGGAGTATTTGCCTTAAGATATGGGCACTCTGCCGGCGGAGAAGGTAAGGTGAAAACTCTCTGAGCTTTTAAAAGCTCTGGGTTGGGTTTTCTCCTTGCCTCACTCCGGAAAGGAAAAAGGGGGGACAAAATTGTTCGATATTAGTCTGGATAAGCCCAATGAGGAATGTGGGATCTTTGGAATCTATGCGCCTAAACAAGAGGTAGCCCGTTTAACCTATTATGGTCTCTACGCATTGCAGCATCGGGGGCAGGAAAGCGCAGGCATCGCTGTTGCCGACGGGCGGACAATTGAGTTACATAAAGGCATGGGGCTTGTCTCCGAAGTGTTTTCCGACCAGATTGTGAGAGGCTTGCAAGGGAAAATGGCCATTGGCCATGTTCGCTACTCCACAACAGGTTCAAGTTTATTGGCAAATGCTCAGCCCCTGGTTGTCCATTATCAGAAAGGGATGATGGCTTTAGCCCATAACGGGAATCTCACGAATGCCACAGAACTGCGGGAAGAATTAGGTATGAACGGTGCCGTATTTCAAACCACGACAGATAGTGAAGTGATTATTAACCTCATTACCCGCTATCGCCGGGACTCTTTGGAAGATGCGCTTGTCAAAACTATGATGGATTTGCGCGGCGCGTACGCTGTGGTTATTCTGGCGGAGGATAAGCTTTTTGGTATGAGAGATCCTCATGGAGTGAGACCTCTTTGCATCGGCAGAAAAGGCGGGAAGTATTGTCTTGCTTCGGAGAGCTGTGCCCTTGATACTATTGGAGCGGAGTTTATCCGGGATTTAGAGCCGGGAGAAATCGTCATCATTGACGAGGAGGGGTTGCGTTCGCGCCCGGGATTGTCTAAAAACAGAAGTGCTTTTTGCGCTTTTGAATATATTTACTTTGCACGTCCGGACAGTACGCTGGATAGGCTGAATGTCTCGGAAAGCCGTTGGAAAATGGGAATTGAGTTAGCGCGTGAATGTCCTCTGGAGGCCGACCTCGTGATTGCAGTTCCGGATTCGGGGACCGCCTCAGCCTTGGGATATGCCTCGGCGTTGGGCTTGCCTTTCGGGGAAGGGCTGATCAAGAATCGTTATGTCGGGAGAACCTTTATTCAACCGACTCAGGAAATGAGAGAAGTGGGCGTTCGTTTGAAGCTCAATGCGAATACGAGTGTTCTTAAAGATAAACGAGTTGTTATGATTGATGACTCTATTGTGCGGGGGACCACCAGCTCTAAGTTAGTGGAGATGGTTAGAAAAGCGGGGGCTAAAGAGGTTCATTTTCTGATTAGTTCACCTCCTGTGGCTTATCCGTGTTATTATGGTATAGACACAGCCGAACGGGAAAAACTGATCGCCAATCAGTTGGATGTAGAAGGAATTCGGAAGTTTGTGGGAGCGGATTCTTTGCATTATATTTCAGAGGAAGGCTTATTACGGGCTCTTGGTACTGATGATGTTTGTCTGGCCTGTTTTAATGGCTCTTATCCTATCTCCGTTTCAAACTTAAATCGCAGTAAAAACTCTTGCGGGTAGATGGTTGGCGAAAATGTAAGGAGGAATCTTTGTGGGATACTCTTACCGAGATGCCGGTGTCGATATTCAAGCCGGCAATGACGTTGTGGAGCGCATTAAACCGGCTGTAGCCCGGACGCTTCGCCCGGGAGTTTTAGGCGGACTTGGTGGATTCGGCGGGCTTTTCACCTTGGACTTAAAAAAATATTCTGATCCGGTTCTCGTTTCGGGAACGGATGGTGTGGGGACAAAGCTGCGTCTTGCTTTTCAAATGAACCGGCATGATACGATTGGGCAGGATGCGGTCGCTATGTGTGTAAATGATATTCTGGTTCAAGGTGCGGAGCCGTTGTTCTTTTTGGACTATCTTGCCGTAGGGAAGGTAAATCCCGGGAAAGTCGCGGAGGTCGTGGGGGGAATTGCCCGGGCTTGCGAGATTTCAGGGTGCGCCCTCATCGGAGGAGAGACAGCAGAAATGCCGGGTTTCTATGCTGAAGATGAATACGATATTGCCGGTTTTGCCGTAGGTGTCGTAAACCGTGACCGTTTAATTGATGGCTCAAACATTCAAGCAGGAGATGTCCTGATTGGCCTGCCGTCGACGGGACTGCACAGCAATGGCTATTCTTTAGTAAGGAAACTATTTGAGGGGTATTCCTTAGACGATGTTTTGCCGGAGTTGGGCGAACCTTTAGGGAATGTCTTATTACGGCCCACTCAAATTTATGTTAAAACAATTTTGCCGCTTCTTGAAGGAAAAACTATTAAAGGTATGGTACATATTACGGGAGGAGGATTGACGGAGAATATTCCCCGCGTCCTGCCTTCGGGGTTAGGAGTTCAAATTGACAGGGCGGCTTGGAAACGTCCGGCGATTTTTGATTTGCTCCAACGTCTGGGGGATGTGGAGTGGGCTGAAATGTATCGAACGTTCAATATGGGGATAGGATTTGTCCTTATTGTGGGCCCGGATGACGAAGAACTTGTCCGGCGGCAGCTTGCGGTTAGGGGAGAGTCGAGCTATGTTCTTGGAAAGGTCTCAGCCGGAGAAGGTGTATGCTATTGAGAGCGGCAGTATTGGCATCCGGAAGAGGAAGCAATCTTAAAGCTTTACTTGAGGCTGCCGAAAGAGGGAGCCTTCCTATTAAGATTGTTGCCGTTGGTTCGGATCAAGCAGGGGCAAAAGCCCTTGAGTTATCCCGGGGAGCCGGAATCCCGACTCGGGTTTTTCCAAGCAAGGATTATCCTCACCGCCAGGCTCAGGAAGAGGATCTTTTGATCTGGATGAGGGAACATCGGGTTGAACTGTTACTTTTGGCGGGGTATATGAAAGTCTTGGGTCCCCAGTTTATTCGGCAGGCCAATTTTCCGATTCTTAATATTCACCCGTCGCTGCTCCCTGCCTTTCCCGGTCTTCACGCCCAGCGTCAGGCTTTGGAGTATGGAGTCAAAGTGAGCGGGTGCACTGTCCATTTTGTGGATGAGGGTCTGGACAGCGGGCCGATCCTTTTGCAGGAGGTTGTGCCTGTTTTGCCCGGGGATACGGAGGAAAGTCTGGCCCGGAGAATTTTAGAAGCGGAACATCGCCTTTACCCGGAAGCCGTTCGCCTTTTAGTTGCGGGAAAGGTTAAGCGGGTGGGACGGCGGATTCAGCTATTGCAACAGGAGGGTTCAGAATGAAGCGAAGAGCTATTATCAGTGTTTCAGACAAGACGGGGGTTATCGACTTTGCTCAGGGACTTGTGGGGTTAGGTTTTGAATTGATTTCGACAGGGGGGACGTACAAGGCTTTGGATGAAGCCAATATCCCTGTGAAATACGTCAGTGAAGTAACCGGGTTTCCTGAAGTCTTGGATGGCCGGGTGAAGACTCTCCATCCCTTGATTCATGGGGGAATTTTGGCGCGGGACTGTGTTGAACACCGTGAGCAGATGGAGCGAAACGGCATATGTTTTATAGATCTGGTTGTAGTGAATTTGTATCCCTTCCGGGAAACCATCTCTAAGCCGGGGGTGAGTTTTGACGAGGCGATAGAAAACATCGACGTCGGAGGGCCGACGATGGTGCGGGCTGCGGCCAAAAACCACGGTCGGGTTACAGTGCTTGTTAATCCCAAGTCGTACGGAGAAGTTTTAAATGTGCTGCGGGAAACAGGCGCTGTCTCAGCGGGAATGCGCAAAAGATTAGCGGCTGAGGCTTTTGCCCATACGGCGGAGTATGACCGTCTGATTGCAGGTTATTTAGAACGGCAGCTTGAACCCAGCGGGGGTTTTCCCCAAACTTTGCGGTTGACCGCTCAAAAAGTTCAGGAATTGAGATACGGCGAAAATCCCCAGCAAAAAGCCGCCTTCTATATAAATTCAGAGGCAGGGACGGGTACTTTAGCCGGAGGAAAGCAATTGCAAGGGAAAGAACTTTCCTATAATAACTGGGCAGATATGGATGCGGCCTGGAAAATTGCGCGTGAATTTGATGCCTGTGCCGCGGCGATTGTCAAACACTCTAATCCTTGCGGAGTGGCTCTGGGCCGGACCCCTTTGGAAGCCTACCAGAGTGCTCTAGCCTCAGATCCGGTTTCTGCTTTCGGTGGGATTATTGCCTTTAACCGTGTGGTCGATGGGAGCTGTGCGGAGGCCATAAAGGAATGCTTTTACGAAGTGATCGTGGCGCCGGATTTCAGCCCGGAGGCTCAGGAAGTTCTCAGCATTAAAACAAACCTGCGTCTCTTTGCCGTTGGCAGAAGAGAAAATGCAAACGCGAATTCCCGCTGGATGCTTAAAAGTATCAATGGCGGTTATTTAGTTCAAGAGGTGGACCAAGGGACAACCTCAATTAAAGAGTGGGAAGTTGTAACAGAGCAAAAACCGACAGAAGAAGATTTAAGGGCGCTGGATTTTGCCTGGCGCGTTGTCAAACATGTCAAGTCAAATGCCATCGTCGTTACAGATTATTGCCAAACTTTGGGTGTGGGGGCCGGGCAAATGAACCGGGTTGGTTCTGCGAAAATTGCTCTGGAACAGGCCGGAGAAAAGGCGAAAGGGGCCTATTTGGCCTCGGATGCGTTTTTCCCCTTTCCGGATTCCGTTGAAGTTGCAGCCCAGGCGGGAATTCGAGCCATTGTTCAGCCGGGGGGATCAATACACGATCCCGAGGTAATTGAGGCGGCTAATCGCCTGAATATGATTATGGTCTTTACGCATCGCAGACATTTTCAACATTAATGTTGAGCATGATAACCCTGGAAAGAGGTGAGCCGGTGAAGAAACGTCGGGTATTAGTTGTAGGAAGCGGCGGCAGAGAGCATGCTCTTGCCTGGAAACTGTCACAAAGTCCGGAGCTGGAACGTCTCTTTGTTGCGCCGGGAAATGCGGGGACTGAGCCTTGGAATGTTCCCATTCCGGCTCAAGATATAGCGGCTTTAGTACAATTTGCTTTGCAGGAAGCTATTGACCTGACCCTGGTTGGGCCGGAAGACCCCTTGAGCCTCGGAATTGTGGATGCTTTTCAGGAAGCGGGCCTGCGGATCTTTGGTCCAACTAAAGCGGCGGCTCAGTTGGAGGGAAGTAAAGCCTTTGCTAAGACCATCATGGAAAACGCCAATATACCAACTGCAGCGTGTGAGGTTTTTGAAGATCCCCAGCAAGCCAAAACTTATATTCGCACTCTTGGGGCACCTTGTGTTTTAAAAGCTGACGGTTTGGCGGCCGGCAAGGGTGTCATCGTAGCCCTGGATTTGGAAACGGCTCTCCAAGGGGTCGATGAAATTATGGACGGAAATTTCGGCGCAGCAGGAAAGAAGCTGCTTGTTGAAGAGTTCCTGGAAGGACAGGAAGTCAGCTTGCTCTGTTTCACCGACGGTGTTACAGCCCGGCCTATGGTTCCGGTGCAGGACCACAAACGTGCTTTGGACGGTGACAAGGGGCTTAATACCGGAGGAATGGGGACGTACAGCCCCCCTCCGATTTGGAACGCTGAATTGGAAGAACGCGTTATGGGCGATCTTGTCAATCCGACGTTAAAGGTTATGTCTGAACATGGTACTCCCTTTCAAGGGGTGCTTTTTATGGGGCTCATGCTTACGAAAGAAGGTCCGAAGTTGCTGGAATACAATGTTCGCTTTGGCGATCCGGAGACACAAGTCGTTATGAAACGTCTGGACAGTGATCTTTTGTCTGTTTTGTGGGCTTGCACTGAAGGCCGTTTATCCGAGATAAAGTTGGCCTGGAAAGACGAAGTAGCGGTTTGTGTCGTAATGGCTGCTCCGGGTTATCCGTCGGCCTATCCTAAAGGGCTGCCGATTCGCCTGCCTGAGACTGTTGGCGAGGATGCCGTCATCTTTCATGCCGGTACGCAAATAAAGAACGGAAGTCTTGAAAGCTCAGGCGGCCGCGTATTAGGTGTCACCGCCGCGGGCGAAACACTCCGGCAAGCTCGTGAAAAGGCTTACGCTTTAGTGGAAGCTGTCGGCTTTCCGGAAGCTCACTTTAGGCGGGATATCGGCCTTAAAGGGCTTGAACCTAAGTCCGTGAATAATTAGTTAAAATTAAGGTCTATCAATAACTTTACCCCTAAGCCGTCCGTCTGGACGGCTTTTTCTAATGTATCTCATTGCTTTGTGACCATTGAGATTTTTCCCCCATATAATATTGGCAAGGTGCCCTATCAAGAGGGGGGATGAAGGTGTTTCATTATCGAAAGCATTTGTTTTATCCGATACATGTTGAACGTCAAGATCCTGTGTTTGCCAAGCTTTTGCTCGAACACTATGCGGGGCGGAACAGCGAGATGTCGTCTTCAATTCAGTACTTAAATCAGCGTTCCAATATGACCAATCGATATGTTCGGGATTTACTCGGCCTAATCGCAGCGGAAGAATTAGGGCACATGGAATTGATCGCTGTGGCCATTATTAAATTAGGCGGGCCACCGCTTAATTGT
>NZ_JAVHUW010000012.1 GCF_030954495.1 Candidatus Desulfosporosinus nitrosoreducens
GTGTATGATTAGCATGCAATTCTTTGTCATGAACTTGGAGCATAAGCTCAGAGTTCTTTTTGTCCAATTTTTGAAGAGGTATTTTATAGTTACAGATTTTGGTTTTTTGCTTGATTAAAGGGTTTGGTTAGCAAGCCCTAAATAAGAAAAAGTCCCCCTCTGCTGAGGGGGAATAGAAGAAAGAAGAGGATTGGTAAAAATAAGTAAGGTTTATGTAAATCCCTGTAGGGGAAGACCATTAAAATTATCATAAACCTTATTTATGAGCTAATAATGTACTTTTTGTGAAGAATGTATTAAACCTAAAAATGGAAATAACCGTAATTTACCAAAGGCATTCAAATGATTTTCTGTAAAAGATTTAAGCGTACTCATTAAAAAAAGCTCCCATCGTTCGATGGGAGTCCAAGATATTATTTAAATGAGGTGTAATGCCAATTGCATGAAGCTGATGAATTTTATTTTTAGTATCGTAATGAAACATCTGATTTTTTTATTAATAGTTTATCCTTATCTTTACATTCGGGGTTTGATGAAATTTTATATCCTTGACTTTTTAAAAATTGACCTAGCCCCTTTGCTGCGATATCCAGGCTATTCTTAGGTCCAATAGTTATTGAATCAATAGGTAGTCCTCTGATATCATTGCTTTCCCCAAAGACCACTTCAATATACGGAATAAACACACCTTTGAATTGCCTGTATTTTTTGACATCCAAGTTGCTGTTTACATCGAAAATAATTCTATATTCTTCATCTTGGGCAAATACTGGGTTCTTGAATAACTTAATCTGGTTTAATAAAATATGTATTGCGGAACCGAATGCATTATTGTAATGCCAAATAAGATTATTCATACCTGGTTTATCTATCTTTTCAGTATTGCAAAATGAATAAAACATCTCAGAAATATGCTCTAGAAAGTTAAATATGTCTACGATTGTATTTTCTTGCATTTTGCTATCATATATAACTTTCCCTGGATACATTTCAATTGATTTATGCTCGTCTTTTCTTGGAATATAGTGTTTTTCTATTGAACCATCTTCAATTATTTTATTGCCAGTTACGTAGACTTTCATATCCCACGTTCTATTAAATATCTTATTTAGACTAAGACCGATGTTATACCCTTCATGTTTAGAATAATTTCCCCATAAATTAACTGAATCGCTGTTTTCAGAAGTACTAAATATATAACTTCTCGCTAGATACAATCTAAATTTTCTATTTATTATACTTAAAAGTTTTTCATTCAAATATTTGTATTCATTTTTCATAAATACTTGTTTGATAAGGTTAATACCATACATGTATTCAGTTTTATCATTTAAAAAATCGCTTTTAGTAACCCATAATGTCTTATTTCTAATAATGCTCTCTAACGCTATAGCACTAGTATAATGAAATACGTTACCCTTCATATAATTCTTAAGGTCAATATATTTCATTCTCCATTTTTCAAATTCCAAGCTTAATTTGATCCAATCTTCTTCCATTGTATTCTTCCCTATTATAATCCGAATTTCCTTTTTAAATGCTATTATGCCATTGACTTAATCACCTCATACCTCCGTAGTAAGGGAAACTTGTCTTAAAAAGTAAAAAAGCCCCTCCCCCGCCTAAGCGAGAGAGGGATTCGTTTTTTTAGTTAATTAACTCTTACATAAATATAATAGGTCTTACCATTGAACTCCCCCTGAACGATGCATAAACCATTCGCCACTGCAGTAACCTTTCCCGTGTTGTCTATTGTTGCGACAGCTGAATCCATCGTCGTCCATGAAACACTTGAGCTGTCATCGGATATCCACAAGCGTTTAGACTCCCCTGCTTTAAGATTCAGGGCAAGCCTAAAATTTTCGGCACCCTTCATAACCTTAACCGGGATATAGTCTGTGAATGTCCCATCGCTATTGTTAGCAGTAATTTTGCATTCACCCTCTTTTATCGCTGTCACTTCACCGTTAGCATCAACAATAGCTACTGTCGGGTCGGAAGACGTCCAAGTCAGAGTTGCGTTATCACTAAGATTATCGCTGACGCTGAGTTGTGCTTGCTCATTTATGTCCAGAAGTACATAGAGGCGGTCATCGGTTGGAGCCGGAACGGTGGCCGAAGCTTCGTTTGAATTAGCACTCTCGCCTCCGCTGGTAATCGCTGTCACGACATAATAATAAGTTGCTCCGGCAGTTACGGAAGTGTCAGTATAATTTGTCCCCGAAACGTTTTGAGCTATAGAGGTATAAGGTCCGCCGGCCGTTGCCGATCTTTTCACATTGTAGCCAGTAGCTCCCGTTACAGCCGTCCAGGTTAAGCTTGTTCCCGAACCGGTGGTAGTGGTAGCCTCCAAATTAGTAGGGCTGCTTGGAGCAGAAACTTGAGGTGTGGCAGTTGCCTCATTAGAGTTACCGCTTTCACCACTCTCGCTAACTGCTGTAACCACATAATAATAGGTTGTTCCGTTTATGACAGAAGTATCGGTATAATTCGAAGACGTTAGGCCCGTAGCTATGGTTGCATAAACGCCTCCCGAGGTTGTTGACCTTTTCACATTGTAACTGTTTGCCCCGCTAACCCCAGTCCAGGTTAAGTTTACTTGCCCATCTCCCGAAGTGGCAAGTAATTTACTAGGGCTGCTTATTTCGGAAGCCTGAGGAGTCGTCGATACCTCCGCTGAGTTATCGCTCCCTCCGCTGGCACTGGTCGCCGACACAACATAATAATAGGTAGTTCCATTAGTGAGATTGGTATCGGTATAGGCAGTATCACTAACATTGCTCGCAATTGTTGTATAGTTGCCCCCTGATGTTGTAGCTCTTCCGATGTTATAACCTGTAGCGCCGTTAACACTATTCCATGATAGAGTCACTTGAGCATTACCGGGCGTTGCTGTTACTTGTCCCGGTACGTCTAATACAGTATAGCTTATTGGCGCGCTCTGAGAGCTTTCTCCAGCTGCATTTACAGCTGAAACAGCAAAAGAATGCGAACCAGCGGGTAAATTAGAACAAGTATAAGAGTTAGTAGAAGAATCAGCATAATACGAACCATCTAAATAAACATTGTAAGACACCACATCATCAAGAGAAGGATTAGCAGCCCAAGCCAAAGTACAAGATGTACCATTTTGAATTAATTGCAAACCAGAAGGAACAGATGGAAGTGAAGCAAAAGAATAAGGATATAAAAAACAACCCGAATCAATTTGAACCGCATCAAGATTAAGTACACCATCAGAACTATTAACAATAGAGCAACTATGAACAGTATTAGAAAGACCAGTCAAGGTAAAACAAAGTTTTTGAAATGGACCTGACATTTCAGAAAAAGTACCAACACTAGAGCCGTCAATATAAACAGTAATAATATTAGAAAAAAAGGAACCACCACGACCAATAATATTTAAAGATGTACCAGAAAAATTAAAATCAATATGCGCAGTTAAACTAGGAGAAGTATATACAGAACCACCATAATCAGAAGTATTAACACTTTTGGACCAAGTACCACCTAAATACGAAAAATTAGAATCCAAAGAATCATAATAAACTAAAGAACTTGCATAAACAGGTAAAACATTAAATAAAGTTAAAATCAAAGCAAAAACTAAAATCAAAAATTTCTTTTTCATAATCCAGCCCTCTTTATTCAAAATAATATTTTTCCGCAACAAATTAACCTACAATTTCTCCTTTCTATGTACATTTTAGTAAAAATTTTATATCAGCAAATTTATTTGTTCAAAACAATATTTATCATAATTGGGGCTTTGAGTAACTATTCTTTCTGTTTCGACATTATTTATTTGATTTATGTATAAGTTCCTTATAATCTATTTAATTCTGCATAATAAAAAGGCCCCTCGTACCATATCTGGCAAGAGAGGCCTCGTCATGCACAGCGCCCGGCAACGCTGTTTATTTATTGGGCAGGTTGGGCCTGAGCCTGATCCGGCTGAGCTACCTGGGCAGCTTGAGCCACTTGCGGCGCCAAAGCCCCCTGCACAGCACTTACAGCCTGGGTAATGGCCTGGTTTACGGCATCACTTGCGGCTTGCTGAGCGATCGGCGACACGGCCCTGAGTCACGGCGTTAGTTACGGCATCCTGGATAGCTTGAGCTGGCGCTACGGGCGTATTTTCAGTAGCGGGAGCCGTGCTATTTAGGGTAAACACCCCAGTTTCAATCATATCTTTTGTGGCCTGTTGGATTTCCGCCGTTGGCTCATAGCCGGCAATCTTGAGCATATTCATGGCTGCATCATAGGCATTTTGATTCCGCTGGTCTTTCGTGATCTGATCACTATTACACCTTTGTTCAGCAGCATGAACACCGGCCTGGGCCACCTGAATAACTTTATCAATGATAGATTCTACTGGCGCCGGAAGAAACACCTTGCCGATATCATCATTGAGAGTTTTGGCTTGACCTAAAACATTGTCAGCGGTATTAAGGATCGTTTTAGGATCTTTGCCTTTTTGCGCTAAGTAGTTAATACCCAGCCCGGCGACAGAACCAACGACTAATGATCCCAGGGCAATGAGTAACATAATAACATTTGTATCCACAATAAAACCTCCTCAAAAATTTTGGCAATAGAAAAGCAGGCCATTGCTGACCTGCCTATGTTGTTCCCACCCTGCCGGGAGCGAGGAAGAATATCCAAAATAGCTTAAATCGTATCCAATTAGAGCTGAAATGTAACCAAATTGGCAAGCGCTTGCGAATTTAACCCAGATACTTCGCCACTGCTGCGGCCGTATCATATTTGCTATTTCCGGACAGCAGAACTTCATTCGGATGACCTGTCGAAGCTCCCCCCACAACAATTAACTTTTGGGCACTCATAGCATCCTTGGGTACAGAATGATCGTCCGGCCGGATGAATAAGGCGCAATTGCCGTTTTTGGCGGACACATCGGTACCGGCCCAATAATCTTCTTTGGTGTAAAGTAAAACAGCCACTTCTAACACATCGACACTCCCCTTCCATAATCCAGCGTCATCATTGACATAATCCCGATCCACCGCGATCCCGGCCAAGTTGGGATCATTTTGTTACTGATAAATATGATTTGGCGCCGTCTGTCCTCCTGACCATGCATAGGTCTGGAAATACCGGTCCGCCGTAACAGACTTCATGACCACATAAGGTCCGTAAACCCCCATGAGATATTTACCGCCCAGGCCGTCTTTTACACCCTGGAAATAGTCTTTTATGGCTGACATGTCGGCGGCCGGCGCATCATAGTCAACCGTGAAATAGATCGCCACGCCAGTAGTAGCACCGAGGTATTCAGCCTCGGAAATTGCGGCCGCTGCGTCAGAAATCCCTTTAGAGTACGAAAAGTAACTCTTGCTCGTTGGAGCCGACTCCCAAATTAGAAAAATAGATAGCCCGGCAGCATGGATCGACTTGGCTTCGTCCGGAGTAAGTGCTTTTGACCAACCGTGCTGATAACCAAGATACCGTCCTATGGCCATTATTCCAGCTTGTTTCAAGGCCTGGGCGCTCGCTGCGGTCAGCCTAGTTGCGCAATCAATACCGTTCATTTAGAATCTCCTTTCTCTTCAATCTGATCAATCCGCTTATGCGCAGACTTCGTACTTTCTTCAACCCTTGTCACACGTTCGGACAAAGCATTTAGGCTCTTATTGGTGTCTTTTTGCTCCAATAAAACATCATCGGTTCGATGCTTAATATAAGCAATGTCGGTTTCAAGTGTTCCTCTTGCGGCACCTGCCGAGTATGAATGTAAACGGTAAATAGTGCGTCATAGAGTAAACAAAAACCGTCAAATGACGGTTCGTTGTGCATTATAGATTCGTCTGTTTTCTGCATTCTGCTGGCAGCTTATCTGACCAAGGCAACAAATCATCGAGAAAAGATAGGTTT
>NZ_JAVHUW010000054.1 GCF_030954495.1 Candidatus Desulfosporosinus nitrosoreducens
GCCATTGAAAGAATGGATGACAAGATGCGCAATGCAGTGGAAGGAAAGTTTGGCGCAGGTAAAAGGAAATCTGGCGTTGATCGTATTGATGCGAAATTAAAAGAAACGGCCGCGTGTATGATTAGCATGCAATTGTTTGTCATGAACTTGGAGCATAAGCTCTGAGTTCTTTTTGTGCAATTTTTGAAGAGGTATTTTATAGTGACAGATTTTGGTTTTTTGCTTGATTAAAGGGTTTGGTTAGCAAGCCCTAATTAAACTCCGTTTATATTGACGGTTTATAAGCAAATATTATAAATCAATATGAAACGGAGTTACTTTGAATAAAATACCGATAGCAGATGATGATGGGAATACCAAGATTCATAACGGCAGCATAAGTGTTGAAAGTGAACCCGGAAAGGGTGTTTCTTTTCTGTGACACTGTCAAAAGGGTGAAACCCTACGAATTTTCTTGCAATAGTTTAAATTTAGCTACTGCTTCTGCCAGGTTTTGAGCCATTGCCACTAGAGATTCTATACTTACGCTAATACTTTCAATGGCTGTATTTTGTTTTTCGGTGGAATTAGCAGTTTCTTCAATACTTGCGGATGTTTCCTCAGCAATTGAAGCAACTTGTTGAATGGAGGAATTAATTTGTCCATTATTTGTTTTAATATTTATCAAATTAGAGTTTACCTTCTCAATATGGGTAGCCATCTTATTAATTTCAGAAGCTATTAATTTAAAAGCTTCATTAGTATCTGAGATAAGATTTGTTCCTTTTTCAACCTGCTTATAGGCACCTTCCAAAGTATTACTTACAAGTTTACTTTCATTTTGAAGATTGCCAACGATATCGGTTATATCCATTATAGAATTGCCTGTTTGTTCAGCGAGTTTGCGAACCTCTTCGGCAACCACAGCAAAGCCCCTGCCGGTTTCACCTGCTCTTGCGGATTCAATAGCGGCGTTCAGAGCTAATAGGTTGGTTTGATCAGCTATAGATTTAATGACATCAACAAGTTTAGAAATTTCATGCGTATTTTTTTCAAGTTCATTTACCTTGCCTACGGAATCGCTAACAATTTCATTAATAATTTGTATTTGAGCAATGGACTTGTCCATTTGCTCTGAACCATTTTGCGTGACATTCAAAACTATTGTTGAAGATTCTTCAAGATCTTTACTGCTTATACTTGCCTGCTCAATCAAGCTGTCAAGATTAACAATAGAATTGGCGACTTCGCTGGATGAATTTGCTTGTTCTTCTGAACCAGTTGCTATTTCTTGCATAGTTGAAGCAACTTGCCCGGACTGTTCTTTAATTTCTTTGGCCAGGATTGCTGCTTCAGCATTCTTGTTGGTTAATTCTTCAGAGACTGTTTTTACATGCGTAATCATGCTTCTTAAATTTTCAATCATCACATTTATGGCCTGCGATAACTGACCAACCTCATCTGTGCTTTTTACCGTAATTGTCTGTGATAAGTTTCCCTGAGAAACCAAAAGAGTTACATTCAAGGCATCTTTAAAGGGCTTGATTATCATCTTTATTGCTAATGACAAGATCAGGAATGTAACAATGATCAAATTCACAACCGTAGAAACTAATACTGCATAGGCAGTGTTTTCAAGTCCGCTCATGTTAAGTAATTTGATAATATATCCGGAAATTATTGGACCAATAATTTGTGATATGACAATGACGAGAATGAGCTTTAAAAGTATACTGCTTCTAATCCTAATAACACCAAGTTTGGTAAGTTTGACATTCCCCATATCTAGCTCTCCTTTCATGACGTTTATTTCCTATACATACTTCTTCAAAATTCGATTAAATCCTTTATTGGGGCAACATTTTTGAGAAGTCTTATAAATATCTACAAATAGCTGTGACCTTTTTACCGGACAGCCTTTTTTATAAGCCTAAAAGTTTTGGGGCGTTTAGGAGGTATCGGGCTGTTGATTATTCGTTAGAGTTTTCAAGGAAAATTAGAAGGAATATCCAGGAAACTTGTTGAATGTTGAGTACCATAGAGGGAGAAGAACGATAGAGTGTAATAGTTGTTTGGTAGCGAATTGTCGGTGGGAAATAGTTAAGATCCCCGAAGTAATAAAAAATAGGGGGAGTTGCAGGTGAAAGAATCAATTTTGATTCCCTCGCTGGTTGAAACAGACAGATTAATAGTTCGTGATTCTACGATGGAAGAGTGTACGGCCCTTCAGCAACTTAACGAAGTCTCAGATTATATTGCCGCTTGGGTTGGCATGAAAACTGAACCCGATTATATCTACAAGTGCCTTACTGAAGGCTGCTTGCCGCCAGGCGGAAAAAATGAATTATATCAGGCCAAGTCCATTTATATTAAAGAAAACAGGAAGTTGATCGGTTTTTCTGAATTGTATCATGGTTATCCGGAGAAAGAAGTATTTTTCATTGGTTGGTTATTTATTCATCCGGATCATCAACACAAGGGTTATGCTCAGGAATTCGTAAATAATGTTGTTTTTGAAGCTTCAAGAATTGGATTTTATGCAGCAAGGGTCGGCGTACATTTAAAGAATTGGCCCGCGCTAAGGTTTTGGAGTCAACTGGGCTTTGATAAGATAATGGGAATAATAGGCGATAGGGAGCATAGCGAAAATACTTATTCGGTACTGAAATTAGAGAAAAATTTACGTGAGATGTGAGTTCAGGAACGTCTCCAACGGTAAATTATTTGTCGCTGATTCTGGAAGGCGGTTAGAATGAAAAAATTCATCGGATTAGTAATAGTTTTATTCATTCTTACCAGTAGTGAAGTAAGTTACTTCCAATCGAATATTAGAACGGGAACTGTCCTTGGCTGGAATAATAAACTGTATACGATTATGTCCCAAACAAACGCGTCTGATGCAGGTAATAAACTTGGAGAGGTCTCGTACCACGGGAGGGAATCCGGCTTGTATTCTATCTTTGAATTTCGAAAAACTAATCCTGAAAACAGCATTATGTTTGAAGCCCCGAATGGCAAATATTATAGGGCGATTAGTTCACCAAACGAGGGAGTAACAGGGAAATAGCGAGTGATTCTCTGCACAAAGGTGAAGAGGTGATTCTGTGATATTAGAGGCGTTTGAATCTGTTGTCATACCGGAATTAACTAACGATTTTAAGACTAATATCGAAAATTTGTTTACCAGCAACCATAAGCAAGCAATATACAGGCATGTTCAGCGTGTAGCCACTACCAATAGTGAGATAGCCGAAAAATTTCATTTGAATAAAGAAGTGTGTATACAAGCGGCGTATTGTCACGATATAGCCGGTATTATCAACGAGAACCATATGCTGCAATACGCCAGAGATTATAATATGCCTCTGGATGTAGCAGAAGAAAAGTATCCGTTTTTATTGCACCAAAGATTTTCTGCTCTGCTTGCAATGGATATGTTTAAAATTAATGATGAAAGAATATTATCGGCAATAGCATATCATTCAACTTTAAAATCAAATCCTTCTCAATATGATATGGCGCTGTTTGTGGCTGATAAGTTATCCTGGGATCAGGATGGGGCGCCACCTTATTTGCAAATTATTCAAAGTGAAATAGATAAATCGTTATACCATGCTTCCTTGGCGTATATTGAATTCGTGCTAAACCACAATATGATTCTTTATCCTCACCATTGGTTGGTTGAGGCTTATGAATGGTTAAAAATGTATCGCTGTGATGGTTTTAACTAGTTTACATTCATTTACTAGGGGTGCGAACAGCGGGAAAAAATGGGGAATACAAAAATGAAAACTATTGGTTTAATTGGTGGAATGAGTTGGGAATCTACTGCTACGTATTATCTTGAGATAAACCGTTACATCAACCAAAAATTGGGTGGCTACTATAGTGCAAAATGTATTTTGTATAATGTTCAATATCAGGATATAAAGGATGTTCATAAAAATGGAGACTGGGATCGCGCCGGTGACATTTTAGCGGAAGCAGCCTTATTCCTGAAAGCGGCTGGGGCTGATTTCATAATATTAGCTACAAATACAATGCATATTGTAGCGCCAAGAATTAAGGCGGCCGTTGACCTTCCTTTTTTACATATAGCGGACGTTACGGCAGATCGGCTTATTCAAGATAACATAAAAATGGTGGCCTTATTGGGTACGCGCTTTACTCTGGAGAAAGATTTCTATAAAAAGGTGCTCGAAGCTCGCGGTATCAATGTCCTGATTCCCGCAAAGAATCACATTGAAAAAATCCATGAGATTATAAACAAAGAGCTGATTTTAGGCAAAATTGAAGCGTCATCTCGCGATTGTTTCAAGAGCATTATTCTTGAGCTTCAGAAACGAGGCGCACAGGGAGTTATTTTGGGGTGCACGGAAATTGGTCTTCTAATTAAGCAGGAGGACAGTGTTTTACCTGTATATGACACGGCGCTTTTGCATGCGGATGCCGCGGCGGACTATGCTTTAAGCAATTTCTAGGCTTTAAGATTACAACTTGAAGGCTGTGCTGGTAAATTAATTACTGATTATTCATATATCAATGGAAATTTGTTTTATAGAACTACCTTTAGCGGAACTCTCAAGTCCCTTTTGCAAATCGAAAAAATATATTATTCGGACTCATTAGTGGGACGACATTCTGAGAAGGTTGTTAAGGCTTGTCACCAATAGGATGAACCATTTAAAGAAAATCCACCCTGCAAGGCTGATTGGGGAGGTTAAATTGATTCAAGGCATAAGCCATTTGACGTTTATCGTCAAGGATATTGAAATTGCATCTGTTTTTTTTCGATCAATCTTTGATGCCAAAGAAATATATTCTAGTGAAGAAAAGACTTTTTCATTATCTAAAGAAAAGTTTTTTCTCATTAATGATCTGTGGATTGCAGTAATGGAAGGGGAATCATTATCTGATCGTTCCTATAATCACGTTGCCTTTAAGATCAATGACGAGGAATTTGACATTTATGAGACAAAAATACGGGCCTTGGGAGTAGATTTTAAGTCTCCTCGACCAAGGATTGAGGGTGAAGGCCGTTCGTTGTACTTTTATGATTTTGATAATCATCTTTTTGAACTACACACAGGGACGCTTGCGGAAAGGTTACTTCGCTATTCCTTGGGTACCTGTGAATAGGCTTAGCGCATCACAGATATTTACCGGCAACAAACCAAGCTATTCTGCCGGGGGCGTCGTTTTTAGAACATTGGGCGAGGGAGTGTTAAAATGGATAAAATTATAGAACGGCTAAATTATTTAATCGAGATACTTCCATTAAAGGTAAATGAGTTTTCGGAAGAAGAATTCTCTGTAAAGTTGTCGAATAAGTGGTCGAAGAAAGAAATATTGGGGCATTTATGTGATTCTGCTACAAATAATCACCATAGGTTTATTAGAATTCAATTTGAGGTGCAACCCTTTGTCAGCACTTCCTATGATCAAAACAACTGGGTCTTAATTCAGGACTACCAGACGATATCAACTGTTGATATCGTTGACTTTTGGCTGGCTTTAAACAGACAAATTATCAGAGTTATTTCAAAGCTTCCGGAAGAAAAACTTTCTTATCAATGTAGTGTTGGCGATAATAAATCCTTTACTTTACTAGGACTAATTCAAGATTATCTAAGGCATATGGAGCATCACCTTAATCAAATATTCGGTACATCTGACCTGTGAGTTACCTTTTTCCTGCCCAGTGTACCTGTTAGCTAGGGAAGAGGATTAAGAAAATAAGATGAAGAATTGTCAACACCGGAGCATTGAACTCCGGTTTTCAGGGTTTAGCGAAAAACAAATTGCAGGAGATCAAGGAAATTTGTGGAATGATAAGGTGTAGATAGGTTGGTTGCCAATATATCGCCATGTAAAAAGCCTTTTTAGGGGTGAGGGAAATGCAGGATCAATATGCCTTTGTGAGTGAATATGGTAATTACGATTTTGACTTTACAAAGGAAGGAGTATCTACACATTTTATAGTCACTGCAATTATTGTAGATGGAAATAAACTAGAAGGCGTAAGAGGTCAGGTAGAGTCAATCCGCCAAAAGTATTTTCCAACCGGAGAAATAAGCTCAATTAAGGTTTCAGAGGATGACGAGCAAAGGCTTTTAATTCTTAAGAGTTTAGCGAGTGTTGATTTTCATATCTTCAGTATGGTCGTCGATAAGAAGAAATTAAATTTGGAGGGAGGATTAGGCTATAAACGATCATTTCATAAATATTTGAACGGACGCGTTCACGATGAACTATACACAACCTTTTCTAACTTAAAGTTGGTTGCGCGTCAGCATGAGAGCAAGGAATTTATGGAGGGATTTGTTGCCTACGTTAATAAAAAGCATATTCCAAATTTATTTTCACAAGCTGAATTTGGGTTTGTAGACAGTAAAGATGAACTATTAATTCAAGTTGCCGATTTTATAGGTGCTACACTTGCGAAACACTTTGAGGAAAAGACATTATCTGCAAAGGAAAAAACGTCGTCCTCAAGCTATGAAGATTTCTGGGGGCTAATTAGCAACAAGATAATCGGCCTGAGAGAATGGCCAAATCAATTTCAGGATTTTATGGCAGATATCAAAACTCAGGGAATCTTCAATGATATTATAGCCAGGCAATCGGTTGCTTTGGCCTTACAGTATATATCATCTAATGAAGGCTCTATGGCACCGTTCGTACGGGATCAGGCCAATTTTCTAAGATTTCTTTTATTAAATCTTCGTATCGAACCCAATAAATATGTTTCAACCATGGAGATCATAAAAAACCTGAGTAAGCTGCGTGGCAGATCACTAACTCCTTATTATCTTCGATCGCGCATAGTGGGCAAGTTAAGGGATGAGGGTCTGTTAATTGCCAGCAGTGACAAAGGGTATAAACTACCCGTCTCTGAAGCTGACCTATTTGACTTTGTAAATCATAGCAATTTAATAGTACAACCTATGCTTCTGCGGCTTGAAAAATGTCGTAACCAAATATTGCTTGCTACCAAGAATGGACTCGATATCCTGGATAGACCTGAATATGAACGATTAGGAAGGTTCTTCAGAGAAGAGTAATATTTTCCCCCAAAGTAACTCTTGGCGGAAAACGTTTATTTTTAGAAATCACAAATAGCGACAGACCAATTAAAAAAGAAAAACCGCCAGAACTTAATGTTTCAGCGGTTTTTCTACCCCCTAAATTACTAGAGCCACAAGTACTAAAATAATATGCTCTCATTAGGCTGATTTTCAGGAAATTTCCTCCAGAGATTTGCCGCCTGTTTTTAGCCCCCATAGTAATAAAACGATTACAGGGATGCAAACCAAAATCGCCACCATATTGTAAACACCGGTAAATTTATATTGAGCAAAAACGATGGGAATATATAATTGAAGAACAGAAGTTGCCAAACGCCCTGCCGAATTATGAATTCCGGTAGAGGTATTCCGCATTTTTGTCGGATAATTCTCAGCAATGTAACTAAAGGTTATGAAGTTCATAGCCATATTGACAGCGATCAAAAGGAAGCCACAAATTACAATCGGAGCAAAGCCTTTTATTTGTCCAAAGATCACGGCTAATACCGCCACAGAAATAGCCATCACTGCCATCGGAATCTTCCGGCCGCCCTTGTCAGCGATCAGGGAGGATAAATAGCAGCCGGCCGGGACGCCAAACATAAGGAGAGAGGAAGCTGTTAAAGCATCATTAACGCTTAAACCTCTTTGGTTTAACAAAGTCGGTGTCCAGTTTGTAATAACAAAACCGGCAGGAACCGTCAGGAGAACAAAGAAGAGGATGACTAAGGTTCTTTTAAGATACTTCGGTGACAATATACCCGCCAAAACGTCCACTGTTTTAACCCGGGGCTCAACTATAGAAGCAGCTTCAGTTAAATCGACCTTTACATTCGTTAATTGTTCAATGACTTTTTCGGCTGATTCTTTTTTGCCTTTAGTAACTAACCAACGCGGCGATTCTTTTAAATATTTGATACCCATGATGAAGCCGATAAGTCCGACTCCGCCCAAGAAGAAAATATAGCGCCAGGCTTCAGGGCTCAGGGGAATAACGACGCGGCACAATAATCCCACTAAAGGAGCCGCCATAAAGCCAATTGAAGCAGTTAAGCTTTGCCACTTGCCACGAGTGGCCGCGGGGGCCATCTCCGCAATATAGACTTGAGAAGTGACCATCATACAGAAAACACCAAAACCGGTTATAGCTCGGGTTATCGTAAAAATTTCAACATTTTGAGCAAATCCGTTAGCGATGGAACCGAAAGAGAAGAGAAGAATCGCACCTAAGAATGTCTTTCTGCGGCCAATAAAGTCTGAAATTACGCCGCCCGTCAATCCACCGAGGGTCATGGCCACAAAATAGGCGAAATTGATTTTCCCAATCGCTGCCATATTAATCCCCCAGCTTTTCATTAAGGCGGGAGCAATAAAGCCGAAATTCCAATTATCCATTTGCTCAAAGAAATAGGCTAACATAATAATGAAAAATAATAACTTATGGATTGAGGTAACATCTAAACCGTCAAAGTAATTATTGCTGATCTTAGCGTTTTTGGCTGAAGCACCTGGAAGGTTTATAGAATGGTGATCTTTCTCACGTACCTCTACTGACATAACCTATCCCTCCCCTAAGATTTTTGTGAATTATTTCATCAGTGAATGTACCAAACTCCCTTTGCTCTTTGCTTATTATTTTGATTTAAGTAGTTTTGTTAAGCTCCTTTCTTTTTGCTTGTACTTGTTCTCTCAATCGTATTATACATAATCCTAATAGCACCATATAACAGAACCTTATTGTCTTTTCCCACAACAAAAAGTAGTTACTCGTTGGAGGTATTTACGGATAGTTCCAGGCATTCCAAAAACTTTTGCGCTGGAATTGACATTGAATAATTTGCGGAGCTTACCCAGGTAAAAACGAGCTTTAAGCGTAATTCTGACTGGAGTGTGCATTCTTTCAGGGATCGGCAATCACTCAGCTCCAGGGTAGAAACAAGCCCCATCGCCAGCCCGTCAATGATTGTTTGGCGGAATAACTCATTATTAAGAGTTTTTAAAAATACCTTTGGCGACTGATTGATTTCCTGAAAAATCAGAGATATGATTTCAGCGTATTGTTCCGTGTCAAAGCAGACCATGGATCGTTTTACTAATTCTTGGGCCGAATTAATCTGCTCTTTACTCAATGACCAAATTTTAGGAACACAGACAATTAAATCATCGCGTAAGAGTTCTTTATAAGCTAAATCGGGACAAGAATACAATATCCGTTTTTCAGGGTCCAGGTAATAGGCCGCCGGAAAGTTTATCAGCCCTACCACCGCGGGATCATCTTTAATTCGGGCGATAGTTTCTATAGGCGAACTTTCTTTGAGAGTCAAGTTAACATTGGGATATCTTGCTTTAAATAGTTTTAAGGCTTTGGGCAAAACAGTTGTACCCGAATTATGGGAGTGAAAAAGGGTCAAATCTCCCTCAACCGGGGAATTTTTTTGTCGGGAAAGCAGTTCTAACTCAGCCCTTAAGCCATCATACTTTGCAACAATCTCTTTGGCTGTCAGGACGGTCTTTTGTCCGGCTTCCGTTAGTGTTATGCCGTGACGGCTGCGACGAAATAATATTACATTAAGCTCTTGCTCTAAACGCGTAATCATTTGGCTCAGACCTTGTTGGGAAATGTGCATATTTTCAGCCGTCAGGGTAATTGACTTTGAATGAGACAATTCTATTAAAAGCTTTAAGTCGCTGATACGCATCTTTATTTCACTTCCTAAGCTAAAAATTAAATATAAAATCCGACCTTATGCAGTGAGATATAAGGTAAATAAAATCCAACTTTCACATCTAAGGTATTGTTTTGGTTAGTATACCCCAAAAGGGTCCCTGTGCAACAGATCCTTTTAGGGTGAGCTTTCTTAATTCACAACAAAAGGTTGTGATGAAAAACAAGGAAGTTGTGTTTTATGTTTGGATTTAGAGAAAGGTATAATGTACTTAAAAGAACAAGGATAGACAGCTTGATATTGGATAAGGAGTGAATCCCTTTGAGTAATTATTTAGAAACAGAAAAACATTTGATTACCCTTCAATCTGAGTCCGAAGAAAAGTTTTTAGCCGAACTTAGATCAGGAAATTACACCTCGGAAACCCCGCTTGTTGTTGTAAATCCCTATTTGATTAATCCTCTTGCCGCTGTCATTTGCTTTAACACAGATGAAGAAACCTCTGCACAGATAACTGTAAAAGGTAAAGCGGTGGAAGGGGATCTTACGCACACCTTTGCCGCTGCCCGAGAACATGTATTGCCGGTCTATGGGCTGTACGATGATTATGAAAACACTGTGGTTATAACCCTCGGCAATGGGAAAACGTCACAAGTAACGATCAAAATTGAAGAACTGGATGTCAATAAGGCTCTCTATTGCCGTACGACGCCAGAGTATTTTGGCAAAGACCTTATGGTCATCTCGACAACGACACCCCTTGTTGATTCGGCCAAAACCGTAGGCTTTGATTATGCAGGTGATTTAAGATGGGTTATCACCAATAAGCAAAGCTGGGATATTAAAAAACTTGCTAACGGCAGGCTCCTCTACACTTCTTACAGGACAGTGCAAAAACCCTATTATACCGCTGGGGTTATGGAGATGGACTTTTGCGGTAAGATTTATAAAGAATACCGTTTGCCGGGCGGGTTTCACCATGATGCTATAGAGTTGGAAAATGGCAACATTTTGGCCGCTTCTGACCATGATTTTGAAGAATCGGTTGAGGACTATGTTGTTGAAGTCGATAGAAAAAGCGGGGAAATCGTTAAATCATGGGATCTCCTGGAAATACTGCCCAGGGAGAAAGGCAACGCGGGAGATTGGAACCACCATGATTGGTTCCATAATAACGCTGTTTGGTATGACAAAGCTACTAATTCTATAACCATGTCCGGCAGGCACAAAGATGCAGTCATTAACTTTGATTATGATACTTCCAAATTAAACTGGATTCTCGGCGACCCGGAAGGTTGGGGAGAAGAGTGGCAAAAATATTTCTTTAAAAACGTCACTAAAGGTGATTTTGACTGGCAGTACGAACAACACGCCGCACGAATACTGCCCAATGGAGATGTATTCGTATTTGACAATGGCACTTATCGCTCGAAAAACGCGGCAACCAGAGTTTCACCTGAGGACAACTTCTCCAGAGGAGTTATTTACAGAATTGACACCGACAAAATGGAAATCGAACAAATTTGGCAATACGGGAAAGAAAGAGGAGCAGAATTTTATTCCCCCTATATTTGTAATGTCGACTATTACAGCGAGGGGCATTATATGATCCACTCCGGCGGTATTGCCACTTACAGGGGAAAGCATACGGATGGCTTAGGGGCTATGCTTTTGAATAAGTATAAAAACGAGTACATCCATTTAACCCTGGAATCTATCACGGTTGAGGTGCAAAATGATGAAGTTAAATACGAACTGAAAGTTCAAGGCGGTAATTATTATCGGGCACGGAGATTAACTTTATATGATGAAACAACTAATTTTGCTCTTGGCAAAGGGGAATTTCTGGGCGGGTTTGGCATAACCCCGGAGCTGGGATACAAGGTTAAATTTAAAGACGCTGCAGAAGAAGTTTCTGCCAAACACAACTTGTCCTTAATACTTGAAGAAGATAGATTGGCTCTGCGGGCAACATTTAAGGAAGGTTCCGAGGTTTTTCTGGAATTAAAAGGTCAAAACGAAGTGAAATTCTATGCGATCCCAACAGCAGTTCATGATGTGACCGCAGCCTGTGTTTCTTTTGAAGAGCAAAACGACAATGATTTCCAATTCTATGTTAGCCGACAAGGACTAGCCGGCGACTATCATCTTTATTTAAATATAGACAACAAGCGCTACGATACCCAGTTTTCAGCCAAGCTTTAAGAATCCGATGTTTAGTTTTCACTAAAATTGGACTTTGCTCCCTAAAGAAACAGAGAATAATAAAATAAATCTGTTGCTGCGCAGGGAGCCTTTTTTATTCGAACAGACAATGCCCGGCGGGCAGAAAAGTTATTTAGAGAGGTGTTTAAAAATGTCATTGCAACCCTTGGATTCAAGCCGCTTTGAAGAAGTGATTTACAATAACGGAGAACCCTGCCTAGTTATTTTCTCCAGAGAAAGCTGTCATGTTTGTCAGGGTGTTCTGCCAATTTTAGAAGATTTACAGCCACAATTTGCGGGCAAATTTAGTTTTTATCATGTCGATGTGGAGGAAGAAAAAGCCTTATACCAGAAATTTTCCTTAAAGGGCGTTCCTCAAATTCTTTTCTTTAAAGATGGTGAATACCAGGGAAAATTGGCCGGTAAGGTTGAGGAAGAAGACGTTGAGGAAAGAATTACAGACGTGCTGAGTGAATCGTAAGGTGGAATGAAAAATGGCTAATATGTATGATTTAATAATTATTGGCGGGGGACCCGCCGGACTATCCGCCGGCATTTACGGAGGCCGAGCTAAGCTCAAAACTCTGATTATCAACAAAGGTACTCTGGGCGGCTTGGTGAATACAACACGTGAGATTGTCAATTACCCTGGTTACGGACAAATCAGCGGCTCCGCGCTTATGCTGGATTTTAAAAAACATGCCGAAAGTTTCGGTGTGGAGTTTATAAGAGACCAGGTCATACGTACTGATTTTTCCCAAGAAAATAAAGTGATTCAAACAAAAAAGGGTAAAGAGTTTACGGCTAAAGCTGTGATCATCGCTTGCGGGAGTGAGCCGAGGCTTCTGAATATTCTCGGAGAAAAACGTCTCCAAGGCAGTGGAGTTGCTTATTGCGCCACTTGTGACGCCGAATTTTTTGAAGGCGAAGATGTCGTAGTCATTGGCAGCGGTGATCAAGCGATTGAGGAAGGTATGTATATTACCAAGTTTGCCAAAAAAGTTACGGTCATCGTACTTCATGATGAAGGAATTTTGGATTGCAACAAGATCAGTGCTGAACGCGCCTTTCAAAATGAAAAAATGGAGTTTATCTGGAACTCTACCGTCGAAGAAGTGTTGGGCGAGGAAGAGGTTAAAGGAGTTAAAATAAAAAATTTAAAGACCGGCAGTTCTTCCGAATTGGAATGCCAGGGTGTGTTTTTCTTTGTTGGCATGGTACCATCTACCCAATATCTCAAAGAGAGCGGAATCGAGCTGGATAAGAGGGGATATATCCCTGTCAATGGCTTGATGGAAACAAATTTGGAGGGCGTTTATGCGGTAGGGGATAACCGAGTCAAATACCTAAGGCAGGTTGTTTCGGCGGCCGGTGATGGAGCTACGGCTGCCGTAGCAGCGGAGCGCTACATGGAAGAGCTCGATGCCTTTCGAACCAATATCGCAACTAGTGATAAAAAAGTTTTACTGGTATTTTTCAATGCTTCCAATACAGAGAGTCTTAAATTCACTTCCCTTATGGAAGAGCTTCAGCAAGAGCATAATCAAGACTATAAAATTATCAAAGTGGATTTGGCGACTAAGAGAAATCTTGCCCAAAAGTATGGGATAAAAGCTGTTCCCGCCGTTGTTGTTCTAAACAAAGGGGAGAAGATTAAAGAGCTGGAATGTAGTATGGATAAGGCTAATCTCCAAGCGCAAATTCTCTAATTCGTTGTAAATTTGGAAGAGCCGGGGCTGCAGCTCCGGCTCCGTTTTTTATGTTTCCATTTTGGTTGCACTATAATCGGCCGGAAGCCTCTTTGCGCAGATTTTGTGGAACTAACTGTTGACATTAGTTTGACGTCAAACTATAATGCAATTAATGAATACGCAAGATGTTATATCATTAATTTCCAAAATCAGAGAGAAAACAAACAGGTTTATTGTGGCGGAGATGTCGAAATATGGGATAGAAGGTATTGTGACTTCACATGGCGATATCATCAACGCTCTTTTCAAGAAACCAAGATTAACTATGGCAGAGATTGCCGAGAAGATTGGCAGGGATAAGTCTACAGTTACGGCACTTGTTGACAAACTGGTCAGATTCGGGTATGTGACCAAAGAAAGAGATACAGAGGACACAAGGGTCGTTTATGTAACCTTAACCTCAAAAGGGAGCGGCTTGAAGCCCATATTTGCAGCGATATCAAGTGAGACTTTGGCTGTTTTTTATTCGGACATCTCAGAAGAAGAAAAGGAGGAGCTAGTAAGAATTTTAAATAAGATTTATAAAAGCTTCTAAAATTTTTGGCAATATAGTTTGATATCAAACTATATTGCCAGTAACGGCGAAAGGAACGATGAGAACATGAAAGATTATAGCAAACTATTGCCGGAGCATATTGAAAAATATATTGGAGAAAATGACTTATTCTTAGAGATTTATGAAAGCAAAAGCCATCCGGAAGCAATTGGCAAAAAGCCCCCTCTGCTTTTTGTGCATGGTGCTTATACCGGAAGCTGGATGTGGAGTAAATACATTCCGCACTTTGTCGGCAAAGGGTGGAAATGTTACGCAATGAATATGAGAAGTCACTATAAAAGCAGAGTGATGGATATGACGAAGATAACCTACCGTGATTATCTGGATGATATTAAGGAGATAACTGATGAGTGTGGTGAGTCTCCGATAGTCATCGGCTTCAGCATGGGGGGAATCCTCTGCCAAAAGTTAGCTGAAACAATTACCTTTGCCGGTTTAGTGCTAATAGACACAAGCATAAGTAAAGAAGTTTATGCAATAGCCCCCTACACAGAATCGTGTGAGATTATAGCGGAAATTGTAGAACCTGCCCCAGCCCGTGAGGAGTATTTCAGCATCGACGAATCGGCAGATGATCTTGCTTTTCAAAAAAAATACCTGGCCATGGAATCATCAAAGGCCAGAAACGCTATGTTTCCTTTTGCAGCACAGGGAGGAATTTCTATAGATGGCAGTTTGATCACTTGCCCAAGCCTTGTAATTAAGGCCGTGAACAGTGATGAGGATGACAGAAGAGGCAGGGCGACTGCTGAGCAGCTTAAGGCTGAATATATAGGACTTTATAACAAAACTCACACTGGTTTGTTAGTTGGGCAGCGATATAGGGAGGCAGTAGACGGCATAATGAACTGGTTAAGGAGGTTTTAAAGCTGAGCCTCAAGAATATGAGATTTAAAGGAAGAATAGGGTGCAGTTAGCTCCCATTGTTTTCCGGAGGGGCGTAAGAGTCCTATGTAAAAGGAGCAGTGCAAAAGTCAGTTACAACGGGTGCTGCTACCTTTTTTATTATATAACTTTATCAATATATCCTTGTAATACTTTTCTTGACAAATTTCACAACTTGATGCAGGCTAATATAAAGATGCATTAAGTTGCTCCTGAATTTATCAGCAGGCAATTACATTCTGGCTTTGCTTTAGACTGATAAATTGCCGAAAGTTGGCAGCAAGCCTCTGGCAAAGTAAGAATGTGCTTAACCGGTATGGAGGAACTAGAACAAATGAGGGGTGATTACTCTTATGAGTATGATGAAAGTTTCCACGATTGGAAGTTCTTTGTTAGTTGCCGAGGAACTTTATCGAGTCACAAAAATGTATTTCAACAATAAAGTGGAGTTGCTCGACAAATATGATATCAGACAATTGCCTAAACATCTTCCCGAAGACTTATTTATCGTGCTTCCAACTCGTGTCGAACAAGCCTCTCAATTCATACCAAGGGAAAAAATTCTGGGAATTGAACTCGTTCCTGAGCCTCAGCTTTATGTCGAGGTGGCTAAAATTCCCGCAGGAAAGACAATCGGCATTTTTAATAATAACTCCGCTCAAGGAAATCAAATTGTGACATATCTTCATTCTTATGGGCTTGATCAATTTAACTACCTAGTCATCCCTTTTGATGAATTAACGGCTGCCGAAGTTAAGGAAAGAGTAGGGCAAGCCGAGGCTCTCATTGGAGCGAAAGGTTTTGTCGGCTCAGGTGAAGTTCTGTTTAGCCAATATCGGGACGCACTTCGTCCCGACTGCAAGATTATTTCCTTTAATCGGACGATAAAACCTCAAGGAATCATGGATATCATAGAACGTATAACGCTTTTTAACTATCAAGCCATGGCTAAAGAAGCTCAGGAAATCTCCAACACTCTCCATAGCAGGATACAGGAAGTAATGGCGATCTCCGGCAACATTACTCATTCCATGGGATTAACAAAAAAATCAATTGGAGACACGGAGCAGATGATTAAGAAGCAATTGCAGGAGGTTGAACTCACAATCAATATTTCCTCAGATCTGGAAAAGGCCGCCTCGCAAATTGACCAAACAGTTCAACTCATAAAACGAGTTGCCAATCAAACGAACCTCTTGGGTTTTAATGCGTCGATTGAGGCAGCCCGAGCCGGCGAGGCAGGACGAGGTTTTACTGTGGTAGCCCAGGAAATTAAACGGCTTGCGGACGAAAGCCGTCAATCAGTCGAATTAATCCGCACCCTCATTCAGAACATACAGGAAGTCAGTGGTAAGATTATTCCCGTAATGGAGCTTTTAACTGAGGAATTCAAGCAAGTTGATACATCCATCCTGCAGATTTCCGAACGTTCACAATCCGATTCAATATCCATGCAGGCTATTGGCCAGGCTTTAGAAGAAATTGGCGCAACGAGTGAAATGTTATTGGAACAGTATAATCGATTAGTATCATAATCAAAGTTCACCTATTGTGTGTTTTTTTATAAGCTCTGTCTGCTGACAGAGCTTATTTTACTGTTCTTGCCGGGATGTTCTTTCGTCAAGTAGCGAAAGCAGTTTGTCGCTATAAGGTAATTGTATCGAGGTCATCGGGAACGAACAGGTTTCCGCTGTAATATTTTCTCCCTTCGGCAGTATAAAGCTCTTTTCGCCGGGTTATATTGGTATCTTCCGTGTGCCAGAGTACAAGGTTTTTAATATTAAGGGAAGCGGCAAGTTCGCAGGCATCTTTAACGGTGCTGTGATCCTTCTCATAAGGCTTGAATTTTTCGCGGTCACAATAAAGACAAAAGGCCTCAGATAAAAGCCAATCACTATTTAAGGCATATTTTCTGCATAATTCATTACAGGGTTCATCTCCTAAAAAAGTAAGAAGTTTTTCGTTACTCAGTTTCACAGTAAAGCCAAACTGTTTTGCTTTGCTGGAATGGATATCAAAAAAAGTAAAATCCCGACCTAAGAGATTGCTCGTTTGCCCATCATACAGCGGGATGAGGAGAATTCGGCTCCCGATTAAATCCGTCAATTTTTGATCAAGGGTTAAACCTGCGAGAGTTATGATAGTGTCTGTAAGCTCCTCATGGCAATAAATTTTTAAATTCCCGCTATACTGACCTGAAAGTATAGACGAAGCAACCATTCGTATAATCCATACCATCCCCAGTAAGTGGTCTGAATGCTTATGGCTAACGAAAACATGATGAATCCTGGCTAAGGAAATTCCGGCTTTCTCTAAAGCGGCTAATATGCCATTGCCGCCACCGGCGTCAACTAATAGATACTCATGGTCCTCACTTGAAAGGGCAAAACAGGTATTATAGCACTTAGTTACTGCAGCACATCCTGTTCCTAAAACAATTAGATGATTCATTACTTTCACTCCGATTGTAGTTTGCTTTGGTGTATCCGCTGAGATCTTCCCAACTCTTTCATTTGAGAACTAATTAAGCAGGAAGAACAAGAATTATAGTCCTAAAATTGTTAGTTTTTGGATGGCAAAATGTTAAACATTTAACAGACAATTTCTTCTCTAAGACTTATACTAAGAGACAGTAATAAATTAAAAGAAAGGGGATTGGCATGTCTCCCAAAATTATTGGTATTTCAGGTAGCCCTATACCAAACAGTAATACCGATCGCCTGATTATTCAAATGCTAAAATCAAGCGGAGTGGATTACGAGTTTGTCAAGCTCAGCCATATAAATGTAAGACCTTGCCGCGCTTGTAAAGCTTGTGTCACTGATAACCTTTGCAAGGTGTTGGATGATTTCCAGGAACTTGCCCCAAAAGTGAAAGAATCCCAAGCTCTAATCATCGGTGGTTACACGCCCTATGAAATGCTTGACGCTTATACAAAGTCTTTTTTGGAAAGACTCTGGTCGATGCGGCATGTCCGAGGCCTTAATCAGGGCAGAATCGTCGTAACTGTTGTCTCCAGCTTATCTTCACAAACGGCAGCCACTGTTCTGAAGTCAATGGCAGCGGAAATAAATAAGGAGAAAATGAATCACGTTGCACAATTAGGTATTGTCGGCAATGTTCCGTGCCTTACTTGCGGCTCTGGCGACAACTGTGATTTTAGCGGCGTACAAAAGAAATTTGGCCCTGATGCAAAAGCATCCGCTGACTTGTGCAGCGCTGTGGAAACACAACAAGTTTGGGAAGAAGCCAGCGGACTTGCCAAAATGATCGGGCAGTACATACGTGGTGAGAGTGTTATACTTCCCAAGGTGGTCTCTGAAAATAATTAAGAATTATGTCAGGCGCAGACTCCAGCAGAACTATAATTGCCTGTCAGAAAAGAACCGAGGCCGCAGCCTCGGTTCCGTTGCTATTCTTCCGTCTTTTTGCTGTCCTCATTTTGCTGAACCGGAGTTTCTCTTTCTGAAGAGTTTCTGAAATGGTGCTCGTGATTGAAGGAGTAGCCGCATGGCCCTCGTCCTCCGCTATGATGTGCATGGTGTTTGTGCATGGCTTTAAAAAACTGATGTATAGGGGAACCGTCAGGATGTTCGAAACCGGCCTGCCTGGCTTTCTCTTTAAAATTCAAGAAGGCTTCAAATGCTTCCAACTTCGCCCTCAGACTTTCTTTGTCCCCTTGAAGTGTGACCGTAAAGCCATTTTCATTTTCTGTAAAAGCGAATTTAAAGGTCTCTCGATTCATAAATATCCCTTCCTTTTTTACTTTATTTAAATTTGTATGAACCTCAAATTTAATTTGATCCGCTGACTAATCCGTTCTAAGACTCCCGCTGCGGCAAGCGGTGAGTTAAGAGCGGCTAAATCTCTGGCTAAGTGCGACTAAGTTTCAGATGGAGTTAAAACTCCACCTGAATCAAGCCATCTTTATAAAGCGTCTTCGGAAACAGATAGCCAACCTAGAAAAAGCTGTTTTTAGGGATGAAACCGCGGTTTGCGAAATCCTGGTGCCTGCCCCATGGCTCGGCTTCTTCGGCCCATTCTTGGGGAAGCGGAAGAATATGAGTTGCCTTTGATAACAGTAAGGAAAGCAAGGGCTGAAAGAAAAACCAATATTAACCCAGCCTTAAAATAGGGGCCTTCCAGTAAAATAGCTCCGGAGATTAGGAAACCGCTGCTAAAAATCGCTCGGACAATTTGGTTTGTCTGAGCCCTTTGGTTTTGTAAGAGATTCAACTCAAAACTTTTGGCTGGATAAACTTTAATCTCACCAAGTTCTAACCCGGTAATAAAGCGGTTTAGCTTTCCCGGCAAGGAAATAACTTCAGTGAAAGTCTTCTTTGCCTGGTCAAAAATTAATCTTTTAGGGGCATTTCCCGCTCCCTGTCCCAAGAGCAGCTCTTCAGCATAAGGCCGCAGAGTTTTTATAAGATCAAGCTGAGGGTTTAATCCGCCGCAGATTCCTGTAACCGTTAAAAGCGATTTTCCTAAAAACAAAGTCTGAGCCGGAATCTGAAAGGGTTGGGAATACATAAATTCTCTTAATTCTAAAAGGAATTCGTCAGAATTGACTTTATTTAGGCTGGGATCTGCGAAGACATTTGCCAATAGAAGTTTAAGTCCTTTGGCTAAGGTTTGTTTTTCAGCATGCGGCCTGAGGAAACCGAGTTTTTCAAAGACAGCCACCATTTGATCGGTGTCTTTTTGGAATAAAGCAATGATGAAAGCAATTAGTTTTTCTCGCATGTCTTCTTCAATCCGTCCGACCATTCCGAAATCTATAAAAACGAGTGTTCCGTCTTCTTTAACGAGCAAATTACCCGGATGAGGATCTGCGTGAAAAAAGGCGTCGTTCAGTAGCTGCTGCACATAAGCGGAGATCAAGGTGTCGGCAATCTCGGAGCGGTCTAATCCGGCCTTCTCCAGAGCCGCATAATCGTTTACCTTGTAACCGGAGACATATTCCATCGTCAGAACGTGTTGCGTTGTGTATTCCCAATACACTTCAGGAACGCTGATTTTAGAGTTCCCGGAAAAATTTGCTCTGAAAATATCCGCATGCCTGCCTTCCTTGATGTAGTCCAGTTCATCAAGTGTTGTTGCCACAAACTCACGATAAATCAGCTCTAAATCAACGGCCGCTCTGATCTTAGGGTATCGTTTGGCGAAGGTCACCATAAACCGGAGAGCGTTAAAGTCGGTTTGAATAATTTCTTCAATGCCAGGGCGCAGTATTTTAACGGCTACTTTTTTATGACCTTTTATCTCCGCCGTATGAACCTGCCCCAAAGAGGCGGAAGCAACCGGTTCTTGAGAGAAATTTGTATAAACCTCAGCAATGGCACAGCGGTATTCTTCTTCAATTCGCTGGATAATTTCCGGCGTTCCGACAGGTTTAACGGCATCTTGCAGCTTTGCCAGTTCACTTGTATACTCCTCAGGCAAGACGTCTACTCTGGAACTGAAAAATTGTCCCAACTTGATCAGAAGCCCTCCAAGTTCTCCCGCCGTCTCAGCAAAGGCACTGGCCTGCTTCCGATAGAGTGCTTTTGCCTCTTTTTGATATTTTTCTTCGCTAAGAAATCGCTTTTTCTTAGTTATCCACCAAAGTTGAACTATAAATCTTAAAAACAGTAAGATGATCACGCGAAAGCGCTTGTCCTTAAAAAACCGTGTGATAATAGGCATCGGTTTCCTCCTTCTTTAGACTGCGAATTCAATTTTTGACGCTAGGACTTAAGCTTTGTCCCGATAGCCTGAGAGCATCTCCGAATTCAATCATTTTGGTTTGGCACAAGTAAAAAAATATTGACACACTAAACATAAACCCTTATTATGAATTTAAGTTTTACTACAGCTAATATAATATTTATCACACCAAAATGCAAACCTATTTTCTTGTCTTGCCGGACATTCAGATAGAGTAAGAGGAATTATTCTGGTTTTTAGGAGATTAAGCCCCTCTCTAAAGCGCTTGACAATAATAAAACTAGGGAATAGTATTAATAACTAAATATAGACTGGCAGGCTATGACGAGAAGAGTAGGATGATCTGGCTTTTCAGAGAGAAAGCATCAGCGGCTGAAAGTGCTTTTAAAAAAAGACATCTGAAGACCACCTCCGAGCCGGAACGGTGATTCCGTTATCATCATTAATGAGCTAAAATTAGGGTGGAACCGCGGGATAAACTCCCGTCCCTTACGTTAAGTAAGGGACGGGAGTTTTTATAATTATAAGACAAAATCAATCAATGGGAGGTAATTTCAGGTATGATTAAGATTATGCTGAAAGATGGAAGCTGTAAGGAGTATAACAAAGGCATTACTATTAAAGAAGTTGCCGAAACTATAAGTCCGGAGCTGGCAAGGGGGGCTTTAGTAGGCGAAGTTGACGGTGTTATTCGGGATTTGAGTTACAAATTAGAAAATAATTGTACATTGAAGATTTTAACCTTTGCCAGTGAAGGAGGAAAACTTGCCTACTGGCATACGACATCCCACATCCTGGCTCAGGCAGTAAAGAGACGTTATCCGGAAGTCAAACTTGCCATCGGTCCCGCCATAAGGAACGGGTTTTACTATGATTTTGACAGTGATCAAACCTTTACACCTGAGGTTATGCAAACGCTGGAGAAGGAAATGGAAAAAATCATAAAAGAGGCTTTGCCAATTGAGCGCTTTACTCTTGACAAAATTGAAGCTATTAAGTTGATGGAGGAAAGAAACGAACCTTACAAGTTGGAACTTATCCGGGATTTGCCTGAAACAGAGGAGATTTCCTTCTACAAACAGGGAGAATTCGTTGATCTCTGCGCCGGCCCCCATTTGTCTTCAACGAATAAGATTAAGGCTTTCAAGCTGACCCAGTCCGCTGGTGCCTATTGGCGAGGCAGTGAAAAGAATAAAATGCTGCAGAGAATCTATGGAATTTCTTTTCCCAAGAAAAGTGAGTTGGATGAATATCTCGCACGAATTGAAGAGGCCAAGAAGAGAGATCACAATAAACTCGGACGCGAGTTGGAAATGTTTACAACTGTCGATTACATCGGTCAGGGCTTGCCAATATTGATGCCCAAAGGTGCGAAGGTTATTCAAATTCTCCAGCGTTTTGTCGAAGATGAAGAGGAGCGCCGGGGTTACATGCTAACCAAAACGCCGTTTATGGCTAAAAGTGATTTGTATAAAATTTCCGGACATTGGGACCATTACCGGGAAGGCATGTTTGTTATGGGGAATGAGAAAGAGGAAAATGCGGAGCTTTTGGCCCTGCGGCCGATGACTTGTCCATTTCAATTTCAGGTTTATTTGGCAAAGCCCAGAAGTTATCGCGACTTGCCTATGAGGTTTAATGAAACATCGACGTTATTTAGAAACGAATCTTCAGGTGAGATGCATGGACTAATCAGAGTAAGGCAGTTTACAATTTCTGAAGGTCATATAGCCTGTACGCCGGATCAGCTTGACCAGGAATTTGCTAATTGTATTGATTTGGCAAATTTCATGCTTAAGGCAGTCGGCCTGGATGAAGATGTTTCTTACCGTTTTTCCAAATGGGACCCTCAGAACAAGGAGAAATATATTGGAACAGAGGATCAATGGGAAGAAGCACAGAATCGAATGAGACAAATATTGGATAAACTTAATTTGAGCTATGAAGAAGAGGAGGGAGAAGCCGCTTTTTATGGACCTAAACTTGATATTCAAATAAAGAACGTATTTGGCAAGGAAGATACGCTAATAACTGTCCAGATAGATTTTCAGTTGGCGGAAAAATTTGGCATGCAGTATACCGACAGTGACGGTCAGAAGAAATATCCTTATGTAATTCATAGAACTTCTCTAGGCTGCTATGAGAGAACCTTGGCCTTGCTTATCGAAAAATACGGAGGCGCCTTCCCAACCTGGCTGTCTCCGCTGCAGGTGAAAATTCTTCCCTTGAGCGACAAGCATCATGCTTATGCCCTGGAGGTGCAAAGGCTGATGCAGAATAGAGGGGTAAGAGTGGAAGTCGATGCGAGAAACGAAAAGATAGGCTACAAAATTCGCGAAGCCCAAATGGAGAAAACACCCTATATGCTTGTTCTGGGGGACAAAGAATTAGAAAACAGGACAGTAGCAGTAAGGTCCAGAAAAGAAGGGGACCTTGGCACAATGGCAATTGACCAGTTTACGAATATGTTGGCTGGGGAAATAGCTGAAAGAATACGGTAAAAAAGAAGAGGAGCCCCCGGACAGTACCTTGCGGCAAACAACAGTTGATGGACGCTGATCAGTTTGCCGCAAGGGCTTTTTTATTGATGCCTTATACTATAAAGAAGGCTTGATTCAGGTGGAGTTTTAACTCCCTCTGAATCTTAGTCGCCCTTATCCGCTGACTAATCCGCTCTTAACCCACCGCTTGCCGAAGCGGGAGTCTTAGGGCGGATTAGTCAGCGGATAAAAAATTTTAGAATGTAACTAATACTACAGACTATCCTGAGGATATATAGTATGGTTGAATTATTAAATATACTAATTGTGACTATAAAAAAACCAGACTATACTTCAGGAGTTCGCGAAAATTTGTACCCTGTTGCTTCAGAGTAGAAGTGATGGTCACCCTGGTTACTGAGAATTAATAAAGAGAAGTAGGAGGTGGGATAGAATTAAATGTGAAAGAGAGAACGAGAACAAGACGTGAGTGCCTTAAAAGAGGAGGGGTTTACAATGGGATTGCCGACCGTGCATCCAACAGGTACTACAATTTATAATCCGGAAAAAGCCTACAATGGGTACACGATTTTTCAAGCCCAGGAGCTGGGGGCTTTGCTGATTGACATGAATGGCAAAGAAGTTAAGCTCTGGAAAGGACTTCAGGGATTTCCCAATAAAATGCTCCCGGGTGGTTATGTTCTGGGACATCGCGGCACAAGGGATACAAAATTTGGTTATCAGGACGACATTGACCTGATTCAAGTAGACTGGGAGGGAAATGTCGTTTGGGAATTCAATCAATATGAATATATCGAAGACCCGGGAAACGAACCCCGCTGGATGGCCAGACAACACCATGACTATCAGAGGGAAGGGAATCCGGTAGGATACTACGTTCCGGGTATGAATCCTAAAGTCAACAGTGGAAATACTTTGATTTTATGTCATAAAAATCTCGTCAATCACAAGATCTCAGATAAGACTTTGCTCGATGATACCATTATTGAAGTGGACTGGGAGGGAAATATTGTTTGGGAATGGATCTGCAGCGAGCATTTTGAGGAATTGGGCTTTTCCGAAGCCGAAAAAAATGTTCTTTTCCGCGATCCTAATATGCACGAGTGCGGCGGCGGTATGGGGGACTGGATGCATATCAATTCCATGTCCGCTCTGGGACCCAACAAATGGTATGACCAAGGCGACGAGCGCTTCCATCCCGATAACATTATCTGGGATGCCCGTGAGAGCAATATTATGGCTATTATCAGCAAAGAAACCGGAAAAATTGTCTGGAAGCTCGGTCCGGACTTTACCTCCAGTAAACAATTGAAAAAACTGGGGATAATTATTGGACAACATCACTGCCACTTAATTCCGAAAGGACTCCCTGGGGAAGGGAATATCCTTATCTTTGACAATGGCGGCTGGGCCGGCTACGGACTCCCCAGTATGACCAGCCCTTACGGGACAAAAGCCTATCGTCGGGATCATTCGCGGGTTCTGGAAATCGATCCTGTCAGCTTCAAAATCCTTTGGCAGTATACTCCCACTGAAGCCGGTCATCTCCAGCCTTTTCATTCTCATTATTTTTACAGCCCTTTTATCAGCAGTGCCCAAAGATTACCTAATGGAAACACCCTGATTACGGAAGGCTCCGGCGGCAGAATTTTTGAGGTAACGCAAGAGCATGAATTGGTCTGGGAGTTTATCTCGCCCTATTGGGGCAAAAGCTTTAAACTCAATATGGTTTACCGTGCTTATCGTTTGCCCTATGACTGGGTTCCTCAATTAGAAAAACCGCAAGAAGTGGCCATTGAACGGGTCGATGTTACCCAGTTTCGAATGCCTGGAGCCGCACCCTTGGGGTGTGACGATGTGGTCGAAGTGACTGGAACCTTGGGCTACGGTGATGTCGACGGTTTCTGTGTTACTACCGAAGAAGCAGCTCCGGTTGAAAACGCTGAGGAAGGCAGTGAGTACTCTGGACTAATCCGACTTTAAAGCCTGATATCATGATCGAGTTTAACTGGGAGGAGGGTTCTCCTCCCCAGGAGTCAAAATCTTCCGTCATATAATTCAACCTGAATTGGGCTATATCGCTTTATTAAGCAATTGAAAGGCGCAGGAAAACAACTATCACTATCACCCAGGCATTAGAAAGGACGTGGCAAGATGGGAATTTCAACAAATTTACCCGGCCAAACTAGTCCAGGGATAAGCAATAGTTCAGCTAATACGCCAAGGAAAAAATCAAATAATTATTTTGACGGACTGCAAGTAACCAAAAAGCACCTCTTCTTATTCTTTATCATTATTCTATCCTACTTTTTTGAGCAATTAGATAACAACAATTTTTCCTTTGTTGCTCCGGCGATTATTAAGTCATGGGGCGTATCACAAGGACAAATTGCTCACGTAACCTCTTTATACTTCCTGGGTATGACCTGTGGGGGCCTTGTCGGCGGAATCATCTCCGATCTTATCGGACGCCGCAAGTCCTTCTTAGGAGCGATCCTTATTTTCTCCTCAATGTCTGTAGTTAACGGTTTAACAAGTGATTTCTCAATTTTTATGATTTCAAGAGCCTTAACCGGTTTCGGAATTTTTTGTATGATGGTGGTTTCGGTAGCCTATCTCTCGGAGATGGCGCCTGGTGAATCCCGCGGAAAATGGCAGAGCTTAACTGCTGCCGGTGGTTTCTGCGCAATGCCTGTGATCGGCCTTATATCAAGAGCGATTATCCCCATGAGCCCGGAAGCGTGGCGGATTATTTTCTATATTGGCGGAATAGGTTTTATTGGCTTTCTTCTGGGGCTGATCTATCTTAAAGAGTCTCCGCGCTGGCTCGTCGCCAAGGGGAAAATAAGTGAAGCTGAAAAGGTCGTTGAAGATCTTACCGGAATTGCCGTCGATTTAAGTGAAGCCGCCCGCAATGTCCCTAAGAAACTCAAAACAAGTGAACAGTTCATTGGCATGTTCTCCGGAAAATACCTTAGACGAACAATCATCCTGCTTCTGATAGGAATCCCCATCAATGTGGGAACCTTTGCCACACAAGTTTGGACACCCACTTTGCTGAATATGAAAGGGTTTACCCTTGTCCAAAGCTTAAGTGTAGGAACGGCCTCCATGCTTGGCGGTCCGGTCGGGATCTTCCTTTCTTCCTTTGTCTCCGATAAGGGAGGGCGGAAAATACCTATAGGGATTGGCACTCTATTCTTAGTCTGTATGACGATAATCTTTGCAGGCCTGGGAAATACCTATATGGCAACCATGCTCGTTGGCTTCCTAATGAATGCGGCGATTATGGGAACCGGTTTTATCAGCATGGCCTATGTTCCTGAACATTACCCGACAAAAATGCGCAATACATCGGTTGGCTTTATTAATGCCTGCCAGCGCCTCGGCGTGTCAGGATCGCAGCTTTTTATTCCCACGGTTATGGCGGCTTTTGGTTTTAAAAGTTTATTTATGGGAATAGCGGGTCTGTATATCTTTTCAGCCCTTGTGGTACTGCTGCTGGGAGAAAGAACCGGCGGCAAATCTTTAGAGGAAGTAGATTGATGCTGTTAGTTATGGACCACACAGATTAGAGTAAGCTTAGTTCCTTTTAAAAAGATTTTGCTTTAAGGAACATTTGCGGAAGTTTATAAGGGGCATTTTAAATGTCCCTTTTCCCTTCGCTCACAATCTATGTCTATTGAATTTATTATGCTATATAATGAGAGGAGATCCTTTCTTACTTTTTCTGCGACGAGGTGAGAATTTGGAAAATGAGCGGGATGAATTGGCAAAATACATTACTCAATCCGTACTGATTGGGGTGGAAACCCTTCGCAGTGAAGAAATGCCGACAGATATTTGGGAAGATTACTTGTCCCTAGGGAGCCGTGCAGTTAAGAAAAAGGGAGAACACCTTGTTCGCTCGGGAGAGAATTTGCACGGTTTATATTTTATTGATAAAGGCAGACTTAAAACCAGTATCATCAGCCAAGATGGAACGATAAAAACCTTAAGTATTAACAGTGAAAAAACCATTGTCCTTTCGCAATTTGTTTTTCATCAGCAGCCAGGGATTATTGAATGCGTGGTTTTGGAGGATTCCGAACTGTATTTTTTTACCCAAGAAATTGTTTTACATCTAATGAAGGAAAATTTTGCAGTTGCCTTATATTTAGCGAAGAATATGGCAATTGTTTCCAGGATCTTAGCTACTCAAATTCAGGATACAATCTGTCATGTTCAGCAGAGCTTAGCTAGAATTTTATACAGTGTTTACTGTTATGAACAGAGAGATGGAAAGCTCAAAGAGCAAAATACAATCGCCATAACCCATGAGGAATTAGCTAATTTCCTGGGTGCTCATCGAGTAACCATAACCAAAGCCCTGAACCAGTTAAAGCATTTGGGAGTTATAGACTATAAATATGAGAAAATAATCATTTTACACGAAGAGGAACTTAAGGCATTAGCTTTTACCGTGTAAATTTCAGACAGGACTTGGTTTCGGTTAATTGCAATTCTCCCAGCTAAGGGTAAGCGGAGGGTTATAGCATATCTGAGTAATTATTTTTATTGGTAGTTGTAAGCCCGGTTGCAAACTTAGCCGGATAAATTGAGTAAAATAATGATATGCTTGAAATTAATTTTGAAAAGATAAAGAAAATAGCACAGCCTAAAAGATTATCTGTGGGGTGGTAGCATTGAGTTTGATGATCTTTACAGCGACAGGTTGCGCGCGCTGCAAAATTGTTAAGCGCTATCTGGATGAACATCAGATCGGGTATGTAGAAAAAGATGTAAAAGCTGAGGGCAAAGACGAGTTTCAAACCTTTTATAAAGCAAATAGAAAAGCAATTTTCCGTGGGTCCGACGGCATCGAATTCCCAATTATTGTTGACGGAAATACCATTCACCAAAGTATTGGCGCCGCCATAGCCTACCTACACGCAGGGGAAAAGCTGGAAGGATTTTTCAGTGAGGGTACCCTGCACAAAGAGTGGGTGGACGGAATCCATTTGTCCGAGGGAAATCCGGCTTATAAGGATGAGTTCATCCAAGTATTGCAACATATTAAGAGTAATGCTTTGAAACTGCAAATTGACACAGATGGCCGTAACAGCGGAATTCTGCAGCAAGTCATTGAGGAAGGTCTCGCTGATGTTTTAATTATGAATGTACTCGCACCACTTGAGTTATACCCTCAAATATTAGGCTATGCCGCTGAGGACAGCGATATCGTTAAAAGTTTAAGTTTGGTCAGCCGGTTCCCGGCGGCTAAGTTTCAAACAATAATTCAACCGGTCAAGCGTAAAGACGGAAGCTTATCTTACTTAACTCCAAGTGAAGTTGCCGCGACAGCGAAACTCATTCAAGATACAACCGGAAGTAACAAATGCATTTATACGCTTAAGCGCATGTCCCAGGAAAGCGAACGTCCGGCAGGGCAGGGAATCGAACCGCTTTCGCCGAATCAACTCTTAAGTTATCGCTCAAAAGCAAGAGCTTATCAGGTTTATACCGAGATCGAAAAGTCATAATGCTAAGCTTTAAGTTAGGGTTTTATAAAAAAATAATACAGGGGGTGTCGTGATGCAGAAAGTATCCGGCCGTTGGCAAGGTGGCAAAAAAATAGCCCTTTCCCTAAATCCGGACAGGGAAATTGTAATCGATGAGAATGGTCCGAAAGCAACGGATTTAGTCTTAGCAGGCCTAATAGGATGTAGTTCGGGCGTATTGACAATGCTCTTCGAAAAGATGAGGTTAGAACTTCATGGCCTGGAAATCACGGTTGAAGCTGAGCGTGATCCAGAACCTCCTAAGTTGTTCACTAAAATTTCTTTAATCTATCGGATTGAGGTGGACAAAGGGCTGGAAAATAAAGTGATCAGTGTCATAAAATTAAGTAAGAAATATTGCACCGTATTTAATATTTTGAATCAAAGTACCCCTATTGAGATATGCTGTTATATCAATGGAGTCAAGGCAAACTACGATGAAAAATAGGTATTGGCTCATTGAAGCAATAACTCTCCAATAAATACTGCCCGGTAACTGTCTAAAATATCTTCTCTGCCATTTAAAGTAAAAACAAAAGGACTTGGACCTGCTGGGGACAAGTCCTTTTGTTTCCGTAAACGTAACTTTTTGATATACTATGTCCTAATTATTTTAGTTGCGGAAGGGGATAAGGAGATAGATGAATAAGGTAATCAAAGAATTAATTGACGCTGCGGACAAAGCGATAAAAGAGGAACGCTTTGACGATCTTATGGACTTTTACACTGAGGATGCGGTACTTGTTGTAAAACCCGGACTGGAAGCTAAGGGAAAGGACTCCCTTAAAAAAGCTTTTATCAAAATCGCCGAATACTTTAAAAACAGCTTGGTTCCCCGGCAAGGAAAGATGTTGATGATAGAGGCCGGTGACACTGTTCTGGTTTTGTCACAAGCATTGTTGGAAGCAGACAATAAAAGCGAATCAAAATATAGTATGGAGCGAAGAGCAACTTATGTCTATAGAAATATTGACGGCAAATGGTTATGTGCTATTGACAACTCCTACGGAACAGCATTGCTTGACCAACCATAATAATGCCGAGGCAGTCTTAGAATACATATAGTTGTTCCGAATATGTGGAAGGCGGCGGATTTATTCTTGACTTTTCCGGCTGCAACCATAAATGCTTGGGCAGCATTGGCAAGTCTGGCTGTTTGTGTTTTTTGATTATCTTCAAAGATTTTGGAGGAAATGAAGATCAGATGTGGAAGCAATACTAAGCAAGCAGAACGTCATTGTTTAAAGGTGGGTGGCTAATGAGAAAGACTGATTACAGCAGGATTGCGGACAAATATGATAAGAATAAGTTTCGGCAAAAGGTTAAACCGGATGATGACTTGGAGGATTTTATTCACAGCTCAGGGAAACCGCAATATTCAGTTCTAGATTTAGCTTGTGGAACAGGCATTTATTTAGCTAACCAAACTAATTATTTGGCTAATATTAACATTCACTGGAACGGTTTGGACGCTTCCGAGGAAATGCTTAAGATCGCCAAAACAAAAACGGAGGAGGTTACCTATATACAGGGGTTTGCTGAGGACCTGCCATATAGTTCAGAATCCTTCGATTTTGTCGTTAATAATTTTGCCTTTCATCATTTTCAGAAGAAAAGCGAGGTCTTAGACGAAGCTGTCAGAGTTATTAAGAAAGATGGGGTTTTCAAAATACACAATATCTCGATCCATGATATGGAGAAATGGTGGATATACCAGCTGTTTCCTTCAGCGCTTTTTGAAGATTTAAAAAGATATTGGCCCAAGGACTTAATATTTTACGAGCTGTCAGCCAGAGGTTTTGATGTTGAGACTCGGATGGAATATCTGATGAACGGCACTAAACTGGCTGACTACATGGATCATGTTTATAATAGGGATATTTCAGTTCTAACTATTATTAGTGATGAAGAATACCGCCAAGGTATTGAAATGATGGAATACCGGCTTAGAAAAGACCCGGAAGCAATACTCTTTAATGATTTCGCAGAAATTTCTTTTGTCGCGACGAAAAAGTGACATCAGGAAATCAGCCTTGGGAGCATGGCGAACTTTGTTTTCGTGATTGTCTGAGATGGGTTAAAAGGAGTATGCCGAGGATGAATCAATTTGACCAGGATTTCTGGCATTCGCTGGACAAACTAGTGGAAGAAGCAACGGTAATCATCGATCGCCCAAAAGGCAGCAGACATCCCCGTTATCCTAAGCTAATCTACCCGGTCGATTATGGTTATTTGCAAGGCACATCTTCTATGGACGGGGGAGGAATCGATGTTTGGAGGGGAACTAAAGCGGCTCAGACGGTTGATGCGATTATTTGCACGCTTGATTTACTGAAGAAAGACTCTGAGATAAAGATTTTGTTCGGTTGTTCCGCTGAGGAAAAATCTATCGTCTATCGTTTCCACAATGAAAGTGAGTACATGAAAGGAATTCTAATTGAACGGAAGATGTAACAGGAGGGCCTGACTGCGATTCAAGCGGTATTCGGATAATATCGCGAAAATCAATGACTTGCTCGGAGCCTCGAACTCCTTTGCTTAGTGGCTAGGGGAATTGATGCATTTAAAGCCAATGGTTTATCTCCTAAAGACGCCCACCGGTTAAAGCCGGTGGGCTTAAATGTGCTGAAATTCCGAGCAAATTGCTAAATAGTTTGGGTAAACCTTTGGATTTTTCCCCAAATTTATTTCTAACCTTATATTAAGCCGAAATTTAATTTTCCCTTAATTTAATAGTTTGGATTAATTCAAAGTAAAAAGTAAGAAAATACTTTTGAAGAATTTTGATAGCCAGACACATAAATTATAGCGCATTTAGACAATTTAATATTGCCTGGTAAGAATTTAGTAATTCTCATCTGATAATCTAACTGAATTGCCACAGAACATAAATTAACATAAGAAAAATGAATCGCCGTAAACTGTAAGGAGTGATAAAACTTGTTAAATGAACTGCTGCTTCGCTTAGCCAATCCAATTTCTGATGGAGTTTTCGAGAAGTTAGTTACTGAGGATTACGCCAAAAACCCTCTGGTCATGATGACTATTATTGAGAAGCTTACTTTAAGGGCTATTGCCGAAACTGGAATTAGGGCGGAAACGGGCAAGGCACTTTCCCGTCCTATGGGTAGCCCTTTACGGCTTTCTCCCTGGGAAAAGCTTCTCCTCAATCCCCGACAACTATTTCAATTGCCGACTAAAAAACAAACCGAGATAAAAACTGAAGTAACAATAGGGCCTAATGCTAAAAAACCTTTGAAAATAAATCTGCCGATTCTTATTACCGGAATGTCTTATGGCGGTTCTCTCAATCTCAGAATGAAAGAGGCTTTAGCCAAAGGTGCCTCCTTAGCGGGAACAGCCACAAATACGGGTGAATCGTCAGTTACCGCTGAAGAAAGGAAAGCTGGAAAATTCCTGATTGGCCAGTACAATCGCGGTGGCTGGCTTAACACGCCCGAACAGCTTAAGCAACTCGACGCCATCGAAGTCCAGTTCGGACAGGGTGCTTGGGGTGGAGCGGTTGAATCATCTATGAATTACGATCAGATGGACGATCACTTGCGTGAGCTCTGGAACGTTAAGCCTGGTGAAAGCAGCGGAAAAAAATCTCGCTTTGATAAAGTTGATTCACCCGAAGATATTATCAACCTTGTCAATAACCTTAAACAAACTTATCAAGTACCGATTGGCATTAAGATTGCGGCTACCCACTTTATGGAACGGGAATTGGATGTCATCGGCAGAACACAGGCCGACTTCATTGTCATCGACGGACAAGAAGGAGGCACTGCGGCTGCATCTCCAACACTGGAGGACGATCTTGGCCTGCCGACGTTATTTGCCCTTAGCCGTACTGTTGACTGGCTGAGAACCCAAGGGAAGAGGCAACAATTTTCTCTCATTGCCGCAGGTGGATTGCGCACCCCGGGAGAGTTTCTTAAAGCCTTAGCGCTTGGTGCCGATGCCGTTTACATCGGATCAATTGCCATTATCGCTACGTTACAAAGTCAAATGATTAAAGCATTGCCGCAATATCCCGCACCTCAATTAGCACTTTATAACGGTAGTCTGGCCGAACAGTTAGATGTCGATATGGGGAGCAAACATTTGGGTAATTTCCTTCAGTCATGCAGGGAAGAAATGATTATGGCTCTCCAAGCCATGGGCAAAACCAGTATTCGCGAATTGGGACGAGAAGATCTGGTTTGTATTGATCGGGAATTAGCCAATGCGCTTAAGATTGATTATGCCGGCGACCCTTTATCCCAAGGGATTACGGTTCCTTTCGCCGCCAAATAGCAATTTCAGTTTCCAAACAATTAGATTAGTTTCTTAAGCTGGGTTAGAAATTAAATGATGCCAGATTGCGAAAACTCTCAAGGAGCTTGCCTGCCAATAGAGCAAAAACTCAGTTTGCACGAGTTTTTGCTCTTCTTTATTCACCGGGTTATTGATCTAAAAATACCCGCTCCATGTTAATAGAGCGGGTTGTAATGGTTGCAGGAAGCCGCATAGCCATTTTCGGCCTTACTTGTACTGATTTGCAATTTTCCCGCCTAAGGGGGCCAGGTAGCAGATTCGGTTGCTTCATCATAGTATCCTTCATTCTAATAGACTTCGTTAGCTAACAGTTCTCTTCTGTTTGTTCCTTGGGCAGGGCATTTCCCTCATGACATTTTTTGTGTTGGGCAAATTTGATGCATTCAATGATAAAATTCTTCTCATAATCATCCAGATCTTTAAAGCGGGAGACTACTTCCCACTTATCTTTAAAAAAAATAAATGGATCAATTAAACGGCTATTTTCAGCCTTAATATCACCCTTCAAAATCCAGTCGGCAGTAACATTAAAAAAATCTGACAAAGATACGAGATAATGGCCGCCAGGGATACTTCCCTTCTCCCATTTGTTAACACTTCCCCGTGGCGCACCTATTGCATCCTCTAATTTGTTCATGGAAATACCTTTTGTTTCTCTTAAAAACTTTATTCTTTCGCCGATATTATCCAATGAGAAATCCCTCCTAGCAAAATAACTACAAAAACTGGTTCATTCATTCAATTTACTGAATTAAATACCAAAATACCTTGACTTAACTGATTATAGTCTGTAAAATTTAATTGACTGTTTTATTCCTAATAAAATTATATCAGTAATTATAATAGCTTGACCATTAATAAGAATGTCGAACCAGAAAGGAGGAAAGCAATAGCGTGGCGCGTATACGGCCAATTACCGAATTTGGCTGGAAGGTTAAGGGAAAGCTTGCTGATCTGCGGATGGATCAGCGTGAATTCTGTAAACGATATGGCATTCCAGAAAATCGCATGGCTGATCTTATTACGGGCACCAGAAAAGCAACGAAATACCGTCAAAAAGTCGAACAAATTTTGGGCATTGATTGTTCCGGCACGGAACTTGAGGTGTCGTGTGATGATAACTAATAGGGTACAGAGAATTATTTTTTGTCATGATTCGGCAAGCTATGGACCTCAAGTGGGGAGTTTTTTCCGGTGACCGTAAATATTTCTTCAAGGTCTGTTTAAAGATGAAGTACGCATTTTGAACTAATTGACTTCATAGACATTCGGCGTGTTTTTATTTTTAGTACAGTATGAATGGAGTTTTCTGCACTGAAAACCCCATTTTTTCATTTGCCGACATGTCACTAAGTAAATGAAAGTAAAATGTATTTTGGGAGGCAGAACGTTGAAATTTTTTAATAATATCAAATGGAGCGTGAAACTGACTCTAGGCTTTGCGATTCTTGTCTGTTTAGTGGGGTTAGTTGGGTACATAGGAGTCAGGGACCTAAGCCTTATCAACAGTGACGGGACCAGGATTTATTCGGTCAACCTCATGTCGATCAAAGAACTTAACCAAATACGGGTGAATTTTCTGCAAAACCGTTCCAACTTGATTTTGCTTTCATTTACTTCAGACAAAATGAAGGGACAGGCCCTTAAGCAACAAATAGCAAATAATTCGGACCTTAACAATAAAAGCGAACAAGATTACGAAAAGACCTTCGGAAATAATCTTAGTTCAGCCGAAGTTCAACTATATAATGATTTTAAAAATAACCAAGCAGATTACCGTAAGCAACGGGAAAGTATGATTGCAAGTTTGGACGCAGGGAATCTTGCCCAAGCCCAACTTTTCTTGGCTCAAGCTTTGCAGATCAACGACAAGGCCTTGACAGGACTGGATAGTTTAATTTCCTTTAATGAAAAAGCAGCCAGTCAAAGGAAAACAAGCAATCAAGCCATTTATGAGCGAAACCGCAGTGTGATGCTGGGGCTAATAGGGGTTAGCATTCTGCTGGCTCTAATCATCGGATTGTCTTTGTCACGGAATCTCACCCGGAGGCTGGGCAAGATTGTTCGCTTGGCTGAAGCCTTAAGCAACGGAGATCTGACCCATCAACTGAATATTTATGGAAAAGACGAAATCGAACACTTAGGCATAGCCATTAATAAGGCCATGGGAAATATGAAAGAAATGGTTTTGAGTATTCAAAACAGTTGTCAAACCATGAATTCCCATTCCGAGGAGCTGTCTGCGAATATGCAGGAACTTTCGGCAACTATGCAGATTATTCGGCAGTCCACGGAACAAATTGCTCAAGATTCCGAAGAGTTAAGTGCGAGTACCGAAGAGGTTGGAGCTTCAACTCTGGAGATCCAGGAGTTTACGAAAAAATTAACAGTGAGCGCGGATCAAGGCCAAGAAAATGTGGCGGCGATTAAAGAGAGGGCCGGTATTGTTAAAAATCGGGGAACCCAGGCCGTGTCTGAGGCAGAAGCTATTTATCGCGATAAAGAGGTCAGAGTCAAGCAAGCCTTAGACGAAGCGAAAATTGTAGAAGAGATTAAGGTCATGGCGGAAACGATTGGGGGAATCGCTGCCCAAACGAACCTACTATCCCTCAATGCGAGCATTGAGGCGGCTCGCGCAGGTGATGCTGGGCGCGGCTTTGCAGTGGTTGCGGATGAAGTCCGGAAATTAGCCGAGCAGTCGCAGTCAGCCGTCGGGAATATTTATAACGTCATTGCCAATGTGCAAAGTGCTTTTAATAACTTAATGCATAATACCCGGGAATTGTTGGATTTCATTGAGACAAAAGTAAGACCTGATTATGAGGCCTATGCCCAGATAGGAACTCAATATGAAAGCGATTCCCACTTTGTGGAGGAGATGTCCCGGGAAACCGCCTCCTCGGCTCGTTCGATGAACCAGGTAATCAACCAAATCAGCTTTGCCATTCAAAATGTAACCACAACTGCCCAGGAGTCAGCATCAAGTTCGGAGGAAATTTCCACCAGCATTGCGCAGACAACAGTCGCTGTCGAACAAGTGAATTCTTCTGCCCAGGCACAGGCCGAGCTAGCCGGAAAGTTGAGTGAGCTAATCGGAAGGTTCAGGGTGGTATGACGTTTCCTTTGTCAGAGGATGGTATTACGCCGAAAAGGAAGGCAGGTTATGGACTATGGCACTTTAAGCTCTAATTCAAACGAACTGCTGGTTTCACTGGTAGCTTTAACAAGTTTCGGAATGTATCATCGAGTTCGGTTATAGGCCTAAAAAATCCTGCCTCCCTAATGGAGACAGGATTTTCAAATCGCTCTCAAAGCCTCGCACACGCGTTTTCCTCACGTTGAGAGAGAATAAGGTTGAAGCAACCGTTTAGTTCCAAAGATATTATGGTTGGCGGTGGAAAGAGAGTTTTGATTTAGGTATAAGCCTATTCGACCCAAATTATTGCTCCGGCGCCTTGAGTTAAGCCGCCGCAGATAGCACAAGCCGCATAGCCGCCGCCGTTTGCTTGGAGATTATAAGCGGCAGTCATCATGATGCGGGCGCCGCTGGCCGTGTTGGGATGTCCGACGGCAATCGCACCCCCGTTAGGGTTGAGCTTTTCCTTGAGCTCTTGATAGCGGGCATTGTCATTATCCAAGAGCGGTTGAACTGTGGCTTCTTTGACCATCGCCCCGTAGTCGCCCTTGAGGAATCGTTCGTTGGATAAGAGCTTAAGGGAAACCAGGGGGACGCAGGCGAAGGCCTCATTGATTTCAATCACTTTAATGTCATCCATGGTCATTTTAGCGTCAGCAAGGCATTTCTTAATGGCGAAAGCTGGGGACACAGGCATAATTCTTGGCTGCAAGGCGATGGCGGAAATTGCAACCAGAGTATAGAGAACAGGCAAACCTAATTGCTCGGCCTTTTCCCGGGTTGTGATGATTTGAGCAGTGGCCCCGTCGTTCATTCCCGGGGAATTGCCTGCGGTACAGGTCGGATTGTCAAAAATCGGTTTTAGCTTGGCAAGTTTAGCCATACTGATATCGGGGCGGAACTGCTCATCAATCGTTAGGACTTTGGTCGAAATGATAGTTCCTTTTTTATCCTTTTGGCTTATTTCCAGGGGCTGCATCTCATGCTTGAAAAATCCGCGTTCCCAGGCTTTACCGTATTTAATATGGCTGCTCAGAGCCAACTCATCCTGTTCTTGGCGTGATACGCCATACTCAAGGGCTACATTGCCGGAATCCACAGCCACGGGGGCATAGTCCTTATAGCCCAGGGGGATAAGCGGGTCTTCGACCATAAAAGAGGAATGCTTCTTTCCCTCCCAACGAATGTCGCGGAGTAAAAAGGGAACAGTGCTGAAACTCGTTGACCCTCCGGTCATGACGATTTCCGCTTCCCCCAGTTTGATGCTGCGCGCCCCATATTTAACCGTGCTTAAGGCAGAGGTGCAGGCTTGGTCGAAAGCGAGGGAAGGGGTTTCGGGAGAAATTCCGGCTTTCAGCATAGTTTGACGTGCCACAACGGGTGTGAAGGGGTCCTTTGTGTTGCTGGTATCGCCGTTGCCCCACCACACCTCGTCAATTAAGGCTGGATCAAGGTTGATCTTTGCCAGCGCGTTTCTCATGGCAATGGCTCCGAGATCATAAATGTCCACATCTTTCATGGAGCCGCCGAATTTGCCAAAAGGGGTTCTGACTGCACTTACACAGACGATATCATTGTTACTTTTGGAAAAACCCATGACATTTCACCTCATTATAAAATTTAATTTTATAGATTTATAAAACCCGGCCATACAGTTCACGGTATTGGCGCTTTAGTTCAGTTCTGAATTCCGGATGGGCAATGCTGATCAGAGCCGCGGCCCTTTCTTTTTCCGATTTGCAGAACAAATTGACAGCTCCGTATTCGGTCACAACCCAGTGAACATCATTGCGGGTCGTGGTTACGGGGGTTCCCGCTTTTAATTGACAGGAAATTCTGGAGATAGTTCCCTTTTTGGCGGTAGACTGTAACACAATAATCGGCCGCCCGTTCTTGGCCGCCGCCGCGCCGCGGATAAAGTCTAATTGTCCGCCGATGCCGCTGTATTGCCTGGTCCCAAGGGCTTCGGCACATACTTGGCCGCTTAAATCAATTTCCAAGGCCGAATTGATGGCAACCATATTGTCATTTTGAGCGATGACACAGGGGTTGTTGACGTAATCAACCGGATGGAACTGGAACCTGGGATTCCTATTGATATATTCGTAAACCTTCCTGGTTCCTTCGGCAAAGGTGACGACGATTTTTCCCGGATTTAAGGTCTTTTTAAAGCCATTGACAATCCCGGCCTCTATCAGATCAATGAGACCATCGGAAAACATTTCCGTGTGAATCCCCAGGTCATTTTTATCCTTGAGGTAATGAAGTATGGCGTCCGGAATAGTTCCGGCGCCCATTTGCAGTGTGTCGCCATCTTTAATAAGTCCGGCTACATTTCGCCCTATGGCCTGAGTAACTTCATCCATGGCTGCAAAACGAGTGAGTTCCAGAATAGGTCCGTCGTTTTCTACGATGTAATCGAGATCGCTGACATGAACAAAGGTGTCTCCGTAGGTGCGCGGAACATTAGGGTTGACTTCGGCAATAACTGTTTTGGCGCACTTAACCAGTTCTTTGGAGTGATCGACTGACATTCCCAGACTGCAATAACCATGTTCATCAGGCGGGCTGACCATCGTAAGGAAGACATCAGACCCTAAGTAACCTTCGCGAAAAGCCCGGGGAAATTCGTGAAACATCAGCGGGAAAAAGGTTCCCCGGTTTTCCCAGATTGATTGGCGGGTATTCGCCCCCACAAACATGGATTTTAAAATAAAATGGCCCGCCATTTCGGGTTTGCAGTAAGGCGAACTGCCAAGGGCAACCCCTTGGATAAGGGTGACATTTTCCAGTTCCGCGTAACGGCCGGCCAGGGCGTTGACCAGCAGCTCCGATTCGCTGGCCGCATGACCGGGAATGACAAAATCCCCTGATTTGACGACGTTTACTGCTTCTCCGGCAGTGGTTAAGCGGCTCTTATACATTTCTCTCCAATCCATAGAGAAGGTGCTCCTTTCAAGATATAGAATTTGAATTGACCCAGGCTATTGCAAAATCAATGCCAAATACATTTGATGACAATAAATCAGAACTAAACTTAAAATTAATGCCAAAGCAAGTAGTCTTAATAATGGTATATATGGTAAATCTGCGACAGTTTCTGTTGCAAATTCACTATAGGCAGGCCATGTGCGGCAATTAAACTGGGCTGTTTGTAAGTACAAATGCTTCGAGGGATTTACGTGCTTTTTTTGAAAAAGCATAAAGGAGAGACCTCTCGTGCCGCTCAATTGAGGGCCGCCTAGCTGCAAAGGAAACCGCCGTCGACGAAAAGCGTCTGACCGGTTACATAATCTGAGGCTTGGGAACTGAGAAAAATAAGGGCACCTGCCAATTCTTCAGGCTCAGCCATTCTCCCCAAAGGAATACGCTGGAGAATAGCTTCGGCATCCTTTAAGGAGTCATTCATTCTGCCTTTAAAGTACCCGGGACCTATGGCATTGACGTTAATATTGTAAGGAGCCCATTCCAGAGCGAGAACTTTGGTGAACTGGATAACCGCCGCTTTAGAAGAAGAGTAAGGGCCTCTGGTCGGCAGGGCCTGAGATCCGATAACTGAGGTAATATTAATGACTTTGCCTTGCCTATTTTTAAGCAGAGTAGGTCCGACGGCCCGCGAACAAAGAAAAATTCCTTTGAGGTTTACGCGCATAACCTCATCCCATTGCTCTTCAGTCATGTTGACACATAATTCCCGGTGGTTAATCCCGGCGTTGTTGATGAGAATATCAATGGTGCCATATTCCTCCAGAGTTTGCCGTACCATGTTTGCAACGCTTTGCTCCTGACCGACGTCGACCTGTAGGGAGATACTTGAGCCACCTTTTTGCAGGATGGAGTCGCGTACCTCGCTGGCCTTCTTCAGAGTTCTGCTGGCACAGACGACGGATGCTCCCGCGGCGGCTAGAATTTGAGCCATGACCGAGCCTAAACCCTGTCCTGCTCCTGTGACCAGAGCAACCTTTCCGCTTAAGTTAAAGATGTCCTGCATTTTAATTTCCTTTCCTCAATTATTTTTCAGGCTGCGGAATATAGAGCAGGGCTTCGCCGTCCAAAACGACTTCATCCTTCTGATTCAGACAACGGGTGTGGAGCTTGAGCATCCGTTTTTTTTCAAGCTTTTCAATGATCGTCGATTCCGCCGAGACCGTATCATTGACATAAACAGGTTGCGTGAAACGAACACTTTGCGAAGCATAAATACTGCCCAGGATCTTGCCCAAAGTAGCCGACACAAATCCCAAGACATAAATGCCAGGCACAATAATGTCTTTGAATTGAGTCTTTTTGCTGTATTCACGATCGAGATGAATCGGGTTCATATCCCCTGTAAGTCCGCACCACATGACAATGTCAGCAGAGGTAATGGTTTTGGCATAATTAGTGGAATCACCAACTTTAAGATCCTCCCATGTTTTTACAGCCGTTTTATAATCCATCACTGTTCGCCTCACAAAATTTTTTAAAGATAGGACATTGCAAATTCCGTACCAGAACCCTGCTTACCGCTTACCTGAGAACCTCCTTAAAAATTGGCATCCTTCTTGCAAGAATATCGAAAATAAAAATTAAATGGGAAGGGGAATTTTTTTGCAATTAAGGGAAGCCGTTATTGTTGCCCCAGTGAGAACACCCGTTGGTAAATGCGGCGGAGTCCTTGCGGAAGTGCCGGCTTACAAGTTGGGAGCAGCTGTTATTAAAGCGACGATAGCAAGAGCGGGGATTGATCCTCTGGAAATTGACGATGTCATTATGGGAAATTTGTTTTCCTTTGACGTAGCCAATATGGCCCGTATGTGTGTATTGGAGGCAGGGTTACCGCTGGAAGTGCCGGGCTTAACTGTCGACCGGCAGTGCTCTTCGGCGCTAAATGCCATTATCCTGGCCGCTGCCCTCGTGATGAGCGGTTTGGGCAATGTTTATATAGCCGGGGGTACTGAAAGTGATTCGCGAAGACCTTATGTCCTGGAACGGGCGGATAAGGCTTATAAAGTGCAGACAGCGCCGAAATTTTTTGGCATTCAGGTTTCGCCGCCCCAAATCGGCAATCCGCCGATGGGAATAACGGCTGAAAATGTGGCTGATCTCTACGGAATTACCCGCAAGGAAATGGATGAATTTGCCTATCAAAGCCACAGGAAAGCTCTGGCAGCGGTGGCGAGGGGAGCCTTTGAGGAACAGATCGTACCGGTCGTGATTCCTCAGCGCAAAGGTGATCCTCTAGTTGTTTCCCGCGATGAGTGCCCGCGGCCGGATATTAGTATCGAGGTATTGTCAAAGTTAAAACCGGCTTTTAAAGAGGGCGGGACGGTTACGGCGGGTAATAGCTCTCCCATGAACGATGGAGCCTCCGCCTGTATCGTTATGTCGAGAGAAAGGGCTGAAGAGCTGGGACTTGATTGGCTGCTGAAGTTCAAAGCCTATGCCGTGACGGCATTAGACCCTAATTACATGGGCCTGGGCCCTATTCATTCAACCCGCAAACTTTTAAGACAAACAGGTACGACAGTCAAAGATTTTGATACCTTAGAATTAAATGAGGCCTTTGCAGCCCAAGCGATAGCCTGTATTCGGGATTTAGGCTTTGAGAAGGAAAAAGTCAATCTCAATGGCGGTGCTATTGCTTTGGGACATCCGCTGGCAGCTACAGGCGGAATTTTAACGGCTAAACTTGCTTACCTTATGCGCGAGCAAGAGCTTAAAAACGGCTTGGTCTCCTTTTGTTGCGGCGGAGGACAGGGCGTCACGGCCTGGTTTGAGTCGAGGTCAAGATCTTAAAATAAGTCTTAAGTAAAGATAAAAACAAAGCCGGTTAGAGCTATACAAACGAATTTTTGTAAGTCGACCGGCTTTGTTATTTTTTAAGTATTGTGGAAGCTTTTAAAATTAAATATAATTTAGTTAGATTATCTAATTTTTTGTCAGTGAATCATTTAACGTTTATTTAAATAATTAACAAAAGGGTGGCAATAAATGATTGAGACAAAAAGTGCTTTTAAGGGCAACGCCTATTATCTTAAAGAAATCATGGATAATTCGTATGATTCGATTTTTGTTACCGATGCCGTAGGTAATATTTTGATGGCCAATCCGACATCTGAACGGCTTTTGAACTTGCCGGCAGCGGAAATGGTCGGCAAAAATATTCGCGAACTTATTGAAAAAGGCTATTGGGATAAATCAATTGCCTTAGAGGCTATTGAGAAGAGAACAACGGTGACGGGAGTACTTAAAACCCGGGCTGGAGTGCATCTGATGTGCACCAGCCGGCCCTTATTTGATGCCGACGGAAATATTACAATGGTTATCAGCAATAGCCGGGCTCAGGATACCCTTGTGAAATTAGCTCAAACCTTGGACAAAGAGCGTGAACTTGTTCAACGCTATAAAGATGAAGTTCAATATTTGCGCAATCAGGATTTAAAAAACCGGCATCTGGTTGCCGAGAGTCTGGCCATGAAGAACTTACTGCTTAAAGCTAATACGGTCGGACCCACGGACTCCTCCGTTTTATTATATGGCGAATCCGGTACGGGCAAGGAAGTATTGGCAAAGTATGTCCACAGTATCAGTCGCCGCTCTAAAGAAGCTTTTATCACGGTTAATTGTTCGGCGATTCCGGAGAACCTGATTGAGGCTGAATTATTTGGGTTTGAAAAAGGCTCCTTTACAGGAGCGGACGCCAAAGGGAAACCGGGTTTATTTGAACTGGCTGATAAGGGGACGATTTTCCTGGATGAGATTGGTGAGATGCCCCTCATACTTCAGGCCAAATTATTGCGTGTCTTAGAAAACGGCGATGTCAGAAGAATAGGGGGCACAGCCTCCCGCAAGGTTGACTTTCGCTTAGTTTGTGCGACAAATCGTGATTTAAAGGTGATGGTTGCCAATAAAACCTTTCGGGAAGATCTTTTTTACCGGATTAATGTTGTTCCCCTGCGCTTAACTCCTCTGCGCGAACGGTCCGAGGATATCATGGCTATGAGTGACATCTTTTTAGAAGAGTTAAATAGAAAATACGGTTATGAAAAGGTATTTTCCGAAGAAACTCTCAAAGGCTTTCTGAACTATAATTGGCCGGGCAATGTCCGCGAACTTCGCAATTTGATCGAGCGCTTAGTTATAACAACTGTGGGGCGGGTTATTGATTATCAAGTTGAGGAAATAACTAATTTATCGCGCAATGTTGTTGCCAACCTAAATCCTAACCAAAATGAATCCTTTTCGATTAGCGTAAGCTCAAAAGCTCCGCTCAAAAAAATTATGGACCAAGTGGAGAAGGAATATATTAAAAATATTTTACATGAATGTAATAGCTGCGTGAGTGAGGCCGCACGGATACTGGGCATCGACCGTTCGGCTATCTACAGAAAGGTTCATGTCGTCAATCTGCGGGATCAGGAAGCCAAAAAATATGGATATTAATCAAAGCCTCTTCAGGAGTTCTGGAGAGGCTTTGATTTTCAGGCCTTAACTTTATTGTTGAAGAAATAAGACATATTGCAAATTTACTATAGTTCATATTGTAAATTTGCAATATGAACAGATCAACTTACCAACAAGTTTATTGAAAATTCTTGAAAACCACTTTAATGGTTGTATCTTGAAGATGAAAAAGCATGTTTAAAAACTGGCACATTTTTTGCAAGTTGGAAAATGCCAAGTGTGTCAGAAGTAAAAAAAATCACTCAATTATTATTTTTAGGAGGGGAAAAATTAATGAAAGATTTGTCTCGTCGTAAATTTATGCTTTCGGGCGCGGCTACATTAGCAGCTTTGGCTTTTCCAAGCATTCTTTTGACAGGGTGTGGAAGTTCCCCAACTCAATCCTCAACTCAGTCCGGTGATAAGGGCAAAAAGGAATTTGTCATAGGGGTTATCGGGGCGATGACCGGAGCCAGTGCCCAGTTGGGAAATAACGCCAAATATGGTACTACGATTGCAGTCGATGAGGTCAATGCTAAAGGCGGGATTAATGGCGTTCCCGTTCGTTTGGTTATCCTTGACGACGAGGCAGATCCCACTAAATCCCTTAATCTGGCACGCGAACTTGTGACGAAGGAAAAAATTGACGCCTTTATTGGGCCTACCAATACGACCTGTGCCAAAGCTATTCAGCCCTATCTGAATCAGAATAAAATAATCCACCTCAACGGCGGGTGCACCGGAGCGGTGCTTATCGACGAAAAGCAGTTCCCGTATTCTTTTAGAACCCACATCAATGACCGGGACCAGGCCATATTTATGGTGAAACGGGCTATAAACAAGGGACGCCAGCACATAGCCATGGTTCATGATACTACGGCCCTGGGAAGCGGAGCTAAAACAGATATGGAAGCCGCCTTTAAACAATTGGGCAAGCAGCCGGCCGTCGATTGCCCTTACAACGTAGGCGATGTCGATATGCTGCCCGTGGCCCAAAAAATCAAGGGCGCTCAATGTGACTCGGCTTTGTTTTTTACCTTGGGGGTTGACGGAGCTCAAATTGCCAAAGCTCTGGAGAAAATTGATTACTTGCCTCCCAAAATCGAAATTCACGGCTACACAAGTGTCGGTCAGCCTGCTTACCGGGATCTCGCGGGAACCGCCGCCAAGGGAACTCTTGTCAATACGCCGACTAAGTGCACCTATAAAGAAAATCAGCCGCTCCCTGCCCGGCAGGCCGCCTTAGTCAAAGCCTTCGAAGATAAATTCGGTGCCAAGGCGACGGATGAGATAATTTTTGCTACTGCCGTTTCCTTCTATGACTGTGTTTATATTATCAAAGAAGGGGTAGAGAAAAATAAAAGTTATGAGGCCGATAAGATCAAAACAGCTATCGAATCTATCAGCAAATATGACGGTGCTAACTCCGACTATCAATTTGCTCCCAACAAACACGACGGCAACGATCCTTCACAATTATCCGTTGGTTTGGTCACCCAGTATAATAAAGGTCTCTTCCAGTTAGTTGAATAAACCTAACATTGGTGGAATAACTTGGCTAAGTTATTCCACCGAACATTCTAGCAGATTATTCGCCGCAGTGAATTCGGAAACTAATCAAAGGAAGTGATGGAATGTTTCAAGCTTTGGAGAGCGGAATGGTCATGGGATGTATCTATGCCCTGCTGGCCTTGGCTATTAATATCATTTATTCCACGACGGGTATCATCAATTTCGCCCACGGTGAAATTGTTATGCTGGGAGCTATGTTTGGGCTCACCTTTATTGTAACCGCCGGGATTCCCTTCCTTCCCGGCCTTATACTGGCTTGCCTGGCCGTGGCCATTATAGCCATCCTATTGTACTATGGCACGGTTCGGCCTTTTGGCGACAAATTAGGCAATTCCCTGGGCTGGTTGATGGCAACCCTTGGCGCCGGCATTGTCTTTACCAATGTCGCCATGCTTGTCTGGGGTACTCAGCCTAAAGCATTTCCGCCGATTGGCGGGTCCGAATTAGTCAATATCCTGGGCATAAAAATACTCCCGCATGATATTTGGGTGCTGGTTATTACCTTTTTAATAGCCCTTTTTTTCAATGTCGTACTGGGGAAAACAATCCTTGGCAGTGCCATAAAGGCTACGTCCTTTAGCCATAACGTCACAAGGCTGATGGGGATAAGTTCTCAGAAAATAATTCTCGCCTGTTTTGCGATGAGCGGTATTATTGCCGCTATTGCCGGTATCTTAATCAGTCCGATAACCTTTGTCGGGCCTCAAATGACGGCGACTATAGGTTTAAAAGGATTTGGGGCAGCCATTATTGGCGGTGTCGGAAACAGTAAAGGGGCTTTTGCCGGAGGACTGTTGTTGGGAATATTAGAAGCTCTGGCTATGACTCAGGTGACACCGGGCTATAAAGATGCAATCGCCTTCTTGATTATCATAGTGGCTATTAGTATCAAACCGGAAGGGATATTTGGTGTGGCATATGAGAAGAAAGTTTAATAAAGAGCAAAAATTAATAGTTCTCTTGGGCGCCCTGGTACTGATCGGGTTTTTGGCCGGTCCCGCAGCCGGCTCCTATTACTTAAGGCTTTTAAGTCTGACCTTGATCTATTTGGTCCTGACGACAGGCCTGAATATAGTGGCGGGATATGCCGGACAGGTGTCTTTGGGTCAGGCGGGTTTGTATGCCGTAGGCGCCTATACGGGGGGCATCCTGGGGGCAAATCTGGGTTTGTCGTTTTGGCTGTGTTTACCTGCCGCCATGGCAGTGGCCGGCATTTGCGGTTTTATCGTAGGTATTCCCACGCTGAGAGTATCCGGACTTTATTTGGCTCTTGTCACTATTGGCTTCGGGGTTATCGTGGAAAAAGTTTTAGTGGAGTGGGCAGCACTTACAGGAGGACCCGGTGGCATTTCAGTCCCTTTCATCGAAATAGGGGGACAGCCTTTAAGCGAGTCGCAGGTCTATTATCTGCTTTTGGCTATCTGCCTGCTGGTATTGTGGCTGGCCAATAATCTGATGAAAAGTCCGATTGGCAGAGCCTTTTCAGCCATAAGAGACAATGAAACAGCGGCGGGCTGTATGGGCATCAACATCATGGGCTACAAGTTGATGGCCTTTGTCTTAAGCGCAGTGTTGGCGGGATTGGCAGGCTGCCTCTATACATTTTTGAGCAGTTATATCAGTCCGGATACGTTTACCTTTAACCTCTCGGTTTTCTTCCTCCTGACTATCATTATCGGGGGGCAGGGGACGATAGCCGGACCGATTATCGGCACGTTGCTGTTAACTATCCTTCCCGAATACTTACAAGCCTTGGAACAGTATCGTTTGATTGTCTATGGTTTATTACTGATTGTTGTCGTAATTGGTCTGCCCTATGGTATAAGCGGCGCCATCATCAGAAAGTTCCCCAAATTAACTGATGTGGAAAAACCCAGGGAAATTGCAATAGATCCTATCGCCGATAGACACCAGAACAAGGAGAACGCTACTTTGCTGGTTCTGGAAAACGTCACCAAACGTTTTGGGGGATTGAATGCCATCCAAGATATGTCCCTGGCGGTTAAAAAAGGCTCGGTTCATTCTTTAATCGGACCCAACGGCGCAGGCAAGAGCACGATGATCAACATCATCACGGGCGTATATAAGCCTAACGAAGGCCGGGTCCTGTTTAACGGTCAGGAAATCAACAATATAAAACCTTACAAAATTGCTTTGGCCGGAATTAGCCGCACCTTCCAAAGTGTTCAGGTATTCGGAAAAATAAGCGTTCTGGAAAATATCATGGTCGGCCGGCATGGTCAATACCACAGCAACTTGTTTGATTTTACCTTTAAATCCGGCCGGGGCCGCAGGGAAGAGAAGGTTGCCCGCCAACGTGCTTGGGCTTTGCTGAGGATGGTGGGCTTGGAGGACAGAGCCGGCGAGTTTGCCGACAGTCTATCCGCCGGACAGCAGAGATTGCTGGAAATTGCCCGGGCTTTGGCCATGGAACCGGACTTGCTGTTACTGGATGAGCCGGCGGCCGGGCTTAATGAGGTCGAGATCAGAAATTTAGCTCAGATTATTGAGGAAATAAAGAGTAGGGGAATCACTATTCTTTTAATCGAGCACCACATTGATTTTGTCATGAATATTTCGGACGCCATTACTGTTCTCAACTTTGGTAAGAAGCTGGCTGAGGGTACTCCGCTGGAAATACAGGGGAATCAAGAAGTCATTGAAGCTTACCTCGGTAAAGACGAGGTGGTGGAAGTATGCTGAAAGTCAATAATATTAATGTCAGCTACGGCAAGGTAGAGATTATCAAGCAGGTTTCTTTTGAGGTAAATCAGGGGGAAGTTGTCGTTATTATCGGAGCTAACGGGGCGGGTAAAACCACAATCATGAAAACAGTAACAGGTTTGCTTAAACCGACTCAAGGTGAGATTACTTTTGAGGGCCGGACTATCTCCCGTACGCCGGCAGAGAAAATAGTGAAGCTGGGGCTGGCCATGTGCCCTGAAGGCAGACAGGTATTTCCTCAGCACACGGTGTATGAAAATCTTGTCCTGGGAGGATATCTGGTTAGGAGAGACAAACAAAAGTTTCTCAAGTCTATTGAGCAGATGTACGATCTTTTCCCCATTTTGCAGGAACGGTCCCAACAGTTCGCAGGGACTCTGAGCGGCGGGGAACAGCAAATGCTGGCTATTGCCCGGGCGATGATGTCGAGGCCTAAGTTGCTGTTGCTTGACGAGCCCTCTGCCGGTTTAGCGCCGATTTATGTCAAAAGCATTTTTGATATGCTTCAGAAACTTTCGGAGCAAGGGACGACGATCTTGCTGGTTGAACAAATGGCCAACATGGCGTTAAAGGTCGCCGATAGAGCCTATGTCTTGGAAACCGGCCGCATTGCCCTGGGAGGGGAAGCAGCCGAAATCCGCAATGATCCCAAGGTTGTGGAAAGCTATCTCGGAGCGAAAAAGTATTAAAGCGTTTATTGCTCTTGTTATTTATTATAATTTATAATTAAGGAAGAAGGAGTTATTCATGTCGAAGTTCGAGGGAAGAGTTGCCGTAATTACAGGTGGAGCCAAAGGTATCGGGGAGTCGATTGTGAGAAAATTTTACGCCGAGGGCGCCAAGATTGCCATTATGGACGTCAATGCCGCCGGAGCTCAACAATTGGCCTTGGAACTTGATCCCAGCGGCGATAAGGCCATGGGGCTGGGATGTAATATCGTCAACCGTCCCGAGGTAAAAGCTGCTTTTGCAGCCATTGCCGCAAAGTTTGGTACCGTGGATATCCTGGTCAATAACGCCGGAATTACCCGGGATGCCATCTTTCATAAAATGACTGAGAAACAATGGGATGATGTTATTGCCGTCAATGGCAAAGGACTGTTCAATTGCACCCAGGAAGCCTGGCTGCTTATGAAAGCTCAGAAATACGGAAAGATTTGCAATTTGTCTTCAACAAATGCCAGCGGCGAAGCCGGACAGGCTAATTATGCCTTTACCAAAGCAGGGATTATTGCTTTTACTAAGAGTTTGGCAAAAGAAGGGGGCCGGCATAATATTAATGTCAACTGTGTGCGCCCTGGCGTGATTGATACTGAGATGATGCGGGCTGTACCTGAAGAGGTGCTGGAGGATTTAGTTGCTAAGACGGCGTTTAAACGCATGGGAAAACCGTCGGAAGTGGCGGACGTCATCGCCTATTTGTGCAGTGAAGAAGCCTCCTGGGTCACGGGTGAAGAACTTTTAGTGGCCGGTGGATTTATGTACAGATAATCCGGGAGCTTAGTTAAATAATGGCATTTAGCCGCTGACTAATCCGCTCTAAGACTCCCGCTGCGGCAAGCGGTGAGTTAAGAGCGGCCAAGTCCCTGGATAAGTGCGACTAAGCTTCAGATGGAGTTAAAACTCCACCTGAAGCAAGTCTTCTTTATTTGGTCATTAGCCCGTGAGGATATAGTAATATTATAGATAATCATAATTGTAATTATAATCGTAATCATAGTCATAGTATAGAAAACCGGATGTGTTTTCTCCTTTTTGTGGAGAATTGCATCCGGTTTTTCAGTTAGCAAGGTTGGTAAAGTGTCGCCTAAATTTTCAGGAAAATTTCTGTCAGAGGTTTAGGGAGTCAGCCAGAGGATTCCTATGCTGCTTTGTGTGGGGAAACATGGCTCTCTTAGTAAGAGCTGTTGTAGTACTCTATGAGTGGACAATGGCCGAAAATGTCCTCGTGTAGAGGACAAAGCTGTTTTGGGCCATTTTGAAATAGTGTGAATTTAGTCCTTAATAGATTTAAACAACTGGAGGATAGCATGTAAACAGTGTGCCGCAATTATTTTGATATTTGAATGTAAAATGTAAAATAATATAAAATCATGTCGAAATATTAATCTATCTTAGGAGGTTACAGAATGGAAAAGAAAGGCCTGGATCATTCGGCCTACGGCGGAGTCAGTGGAGAGGATTATATTCCTTACATACCTGCCAGCGAGGCCATGCCTGAAATCACAGTGGTGTCCATCATCATGGGGGTTTTGCTTGCGGCACTTTTTGCTGCCGCCAATACTTACCTCGGCTTAAAAGTAGGGATGACCATTGCGGCAGGCATTCCCTCGGCGGTTCTGGCTACCGGAATTCTTAAAGGGCTCTTTAAGCGGAATAACGTCTTAGAAGCTAATATGATTCAATCCATTGCCGCTATGGGCGAAGCACTGGCCGGGGGGATAATTTTTACTCTGCCGGCAATTATCATCTGGGGTTTAGAGTTAAAATTGTCGACGATTGTAGTCGCCACCTTGTTGGGAGGCTTAATCGGTATTTTCTTCGTTGTTCCCCTGCGCAAATATCTTACCGTTGAAGAACACGGAAAACTTATTTTTCCCGAGAGTATGGCTGCTGCTGAAATCCTGGCTACAGGCAGTTCGGGGGGCAGCGGATTTAAGACAGTACTTACAGGCTTGTTGTACGGCGGCGGGTATAAACTTTTATCCGGCGGTTTTGCCCTCTGGATGGAAGAACCGCAGTGGACCATCAAGTCGCTGCAGAGTACTGTCTTTGGCATTGATACTCTGGCTTCCCTGGCCGGAGTAGGTTTTATTATCGGCATTGAGGCTGCACTTTACATGTTTGCTGGTGCTCTGGTAGCCTGGTTTGGTTTAATTCCTTTAATTAAATACGTCGGTGCGGGGCTGACCACACCCTTGTTTCCTTCCCAGACCTTAATCTCGCAAATGAGCGCCTCCGCTATCTGGAGCAGTTATATCAGATACGTAGGGGCCGGGGCAGTGGCCGCCGGCGGCTTTATCAGTTTGGGCAGATCCTTGCCCACCATCATCCGTTCCTTCAGATCGGCCATGGGGGGGCTGGGTAAAGGAAGCGCCAGTACCAAACGTACGGATGTAGACGCTCCTATAATCTGGGTTATTGGGGCAGCGGTCTTTGTTTTCCTCCTGGCTTGGCTTTTGCCGATGATATCTATCGGCCCGATAGGATCTTTTCTGGTAGTCATTTTCGCCTTTTTCTTTGCCGTGGTGTCCGCCAGAATGTGCGGTATAATCGGCGCTTCGAACAATCCGGTATCCGGAATGACCATTGCTTCGTTGCTTTTCATCACAGCTGTCCTGAAAGCTACGGGCATGACCGGTCAGCAAGGTATGATCGCCGCTATTCTGGCCGGTTCTATCGTCTGCATCGCTATCGCCGTATCCGGTGATGCCGCCCAAGCGCTTAAGACCACCCACATCATTGGGGGCACACCGAAGCGGGTAGAATTCAGCATGTACGCCGGTGTGGTTTTTTCCTCCGTTTTTTCCGGTTTAGTGCTGCTTATGCTCAATCATACCTACGGAATCGGTTCCGATGCCGTTGCGGCTCCTCAGGCGACTTTAATGTCCATGGTGGTTAAAGGAGTTATGACAGGACAACTGCCCTGGGTTCTGGTTATCATCGGGGTAACCTTCGGAGTAATGTGCGCTTTAATGAGATTGCCGATTTTGCCCGTCGCCCTGGGGCTTTATCTGCCCATTCATCTCAGTGCCGGTATCCTGATCGGCGGTTTGGTAAGGGTGCTGGTTGACTACAAGTTCCGCAACAACAGTGCGCAACAAAAGGAACGGGTGGAAAAAGGCATTCTGCTCTCTTCGGGTCTGGTCGCCGGGGATGCTATCATGGGCATTGTGATTGCGCTTTTTGCTACGCTAAGTGTCAACATCGGTTTTGGAGCCAATATTTTACCGGGCATCACTGGCAGCCCTTATACTGCGACCATACTTTATGTTCTCTTAGCGATCTGGATGTATCGTGTTACAATTAAGAAAGATGGAAAACAGAATGGCTAAGCCAATGTCTATTCTCAGGCAGAAAAAGCGAGAAGATAATTATTTGTGTTATATCCCCCGGAGACAACACAAACAGTGGGAAATTCGCGATGGCAAAGTGCTGCTTCTCTTTGAACATGACAAACTGATTGAAAAGTTTGCGCGCTGGTTGGTGAAAAAACCCTATAGCAGTGATCTTGAATTGGATGAAATAGGCTCTCAGGTCTGGTCCTATATTGATGACCGGAGTACAGTGTTCGAGATCGGACAAAAACTGCAAACAGATTTTGGGGCGGAGTTTGATCCCAGGTATCAGAGACTAATCTCCTATTTGAACTATCTTAATAAAAAAGGTTGGATCTTGTTTAGGAGAAGTCCGCAAATGGAGGAGGGTTAAAGATGGAACTAAATCAACAAATTGAGCGCTATAAAGACGACCTGGTTCAATCCGTTCAGGAACTTGTGCGCATCAGGAGCGTTCAGGAGGAGGCCCTGGAAGGTATGCCTTTCGGTGCTGCCGTTAATGAGGCTCTCAATAAAGCACTGGCGCTTTCCCGGGAAATGGGTTTCCGAACAGTCAATTTAGACGGCTACATCGGCTATGCCGAGTACGGTGAGGGAGAAGACTACGTGGGAGTCCTCGGGCATCTTGACGTGGTGCCTGAAGGCGACGGCTGGCTTTATCCCCCTTACGCCGCGGAAATTCATGACGGGAAAATTTATGGACGGGGAACCATGGATGATAAAGCGCCGATTGTGGCTGCCCTTTTTGGCCTGAAAGCGCTTAAGGATCTGCAGCTGCCTTTAAAGCATAGGGTCAGAGTTATATTTGGCACCAATGAAGAAAGCGGCTGTCAGGAAATGGAGCACTATCTGGCCCATGAAAAGGTCCCAATATCCGGTTTTACACCTGACGCCGAATATCCGATTATCTATGCCGAAAAAGGAATTACTTTTTTAGATTTGGTGAAAGAACTGGGTCGGGGAGATGAGGGCGAGGTCGTAATTAAGAGTATTAAAGGAGGGCAAAGGGCCAATATGGTGCCGGATTACTGCGAGGCTGCAATCCTGGCAAAGGACCCGGCTCAAGTCAGCCAAATCGTTGAAGACTTCGCCGGCACTACCGGTTACCCTATTTGGGCCGAGTCTCAGGACAACACTGTGTTTATTAAAACCAAGGGTGTTTCAGCTCATGGCAGCCTGCCTCACTTGGGCAAGAATGCCATCATGCAGATGTTTCAATGCTTGGAGAAATTGCCTTTGGGTAACGGCGAGACGGCCAAATTTATCGCTTTTCTCAATAACTATGTCGGGATGGAGACGGACGGCAAGTCTTTTGGGGTCGGCCTTGAGGACAAAGAGTCCGGGAAGTTGTCCTTTAATGTGGGGATTATTTCCCTGGAGAACAACGAAGTGCGCTTGACTTTAAATTTACGCTATCCGGTAACTTATCGCCTTGAGGATATGCTGGATTTGCTCTACCAGCGCTTGGAGGGGACAGGAATCGGGGTTGAACTCAGCCTGCACCAAAAGCCTTTGTATTTTCCTGTTGATCATCCTTTAATTAAATCCTTGCAGAAAGTCTATACGGAACAGACTGGCCAGGAGGCCACTTTGTTAGCGATCGGCGGCGGTACTTACGCCAAAGAAATGCCTAATATTGTCGCCTTTGGGCCGATACTGCCCGGGGAAGAGGATCTTGATCACCAGGCCAACGAGTATATTGAGATCGAACATTTGCTGCTTAACGCTAAGATCTATGCTCATGCAATCTATGAATTAGCTAAGTAACAAGACCAATAAATAAGCAGTTATCTTTATTGGAAAGTGAAGGACACCTGATTGGTTTGTCTTACCAGGGAGTATCATTGACGCTTAAAACTTTAGGCGTCTTTTTTCTATATGTTTTGAAGTTGGAGGATATTAGCAAACTATATAGAATAAAAGGAGTACGGAAATTTTGCCTTTTCCTTGCCTAAAGGGATAAGAGCTTATGCGCTATCAGGATGGAATAATTAACGATCCGATGTTAAAGCTAAAAGGATTAGCGAGGAGCTTATTATCGAGAGACCGCCAGACAAAGGTTTATTTAAAATTTAGTTGACTTATTTACATTGCAAAGAAGGTATTTAAGTTTGAGCTCTTCTGTCGGAACTAACAAACAACAAGAACAATTACATAAGCTGAATGCTGCACTGGCCGAACTGTCGTCCGCAATCATTAGTCCGGCCGCTACCATTGATCAGGTGTACCGGATCGTCTTAGATAAGTCAAAATCTTTAACTGAGAGTCAGCACGGCTTTGTTTCTACTATTGAGTCCAAAACACAGGCCCACATCAGCAACACCTTGACAGACATGCTCAGAGAAGGTTGTTCCGTTCCGGCCTCATTGTACGCTTTGCCGGAAAAACCACATTCTTTATATCATGGCTTATGGGGCCACGCTCTTAACACCCGCACTGCATTTTTTACCAACAGCCCGGGGAGACATCCGGCAGCAAAAGGGTTGCCCCAAGGACATTTAGCACTGCAAAATTATCTTGCAGTGCCTATTATGTTTGGCGGAAACCTTTTGGGACAAATAGCCTTAGCTAATTCCCCGCGCGGCTATAGTGAAGAAGATTTGAGGATGATCTCCAGGTTGGGGGAACTGTATGCCATAGTGTTACACAACCGGAACCAGGAAAATGAGCTGCGCAGCAGCGAAGAGCGGTTCCGGTTGATGGTTGAAACAGTGCCTTTTCCGCTGGTTGTCACGGGATTAGCGGACCAGTCCGTCCTTTATATTAATCACTTTGCCGCGGAATTGTTCCAAGTCCCGCCCCAGGAAGCGGTAGGCAGGAAAGTCTCGGCTTACTTCGCTTTACCGGAGGAACGGCTGAAAATTTTTGTGGAAATTCAGAAAAGAGGCCGGGTGCTTGACCGGGAACTGCAGCTGAGAGATGAACAGGGTCGGGCCTTTTGGGTGTTGCTCTCCGCAACTCAAGTGGAATGGGCTGGTGATCCGGTTATAATGGCGGCGATCAATGATATTACCGCCAGAAAATTGATCGAAGAAGAGTTAAATCGCCTGGCAACGACGGATTCTTTAACGGGTATTTTCAACCGCCGCCAGTTTCTGTCTTTGGGCGAACAGGAGATCAGCAAGGCCCACCGCTACCGCAGACCGGTGTCTTTGATAATTTACGATGTGGATCATTTTAAAGCGGTTAATGATACATACGGACATCAAACGGGCGACATTGTTTTAAAGGAAATTACCAAGGCGGTAAATCAGCAGCTGAGAAGCAGTGATATCGTGGGAAGGATCGGGGGAGAGGAGTTCGCTATTATCCTCCCGGAGACTCAAATTTCGGAGGCGCTGCTTGTAGCGGAGCGCATACGTGCTGCCATCGAAAATCTACTGGTTGAGTTCAACGGGATAACTTTGCACATAACAGCCAGTTTCGGAGTTACGGACCAGCCGGAAAATGATTGTTCCTTGGATAAAATGTTCAATCGCGCTGACGGCGCTTTGTATGAAGCCAAAGAGCGGGGGAGAAATTGTATCCGTCAAAAGTAAAGGCACGGAGGCTGACTTGCAATTGTTCTCCCACCAAGTTAAACACTCAGTTTTTCTTTAAGACTAAGCTTGCGGTAGACTTTAAAATACACCCATAGAGCATTAATCAGCAGCAAGGCACTGGTGATAAAAAAGACGTATTGAATACCCAAACGGGCTGCCACTTGGCCACCCAAAACAGAACCTCCAAATACGCCCAGATACCCTGCCGACATGGTAAAACCGAAAACTCCGCCTGTCAGAGAATCCGGTGTAATTTTCTTAACCAGAGTATTCACGGAAGGATTCAGACCCGCTATCGTTAAACCCAATAAAAAGCGCAGGCCCGTCAATTGCCACGGATTTTTCACAAAGGCTTGGGGTATATAAATGATTCCGGCAATCACAAGAGCAACGGTTATGACTTTATGCGCTCCTATTTTATCCGAAAGTTTTCCCAGTCGTGGGGCGGCTATGATATTGGCCAGACCTGAGGCTGAAAATGCCAATCCGGCCAAAAGTGCGACATGACCGGCGCCTTTAGTTAATTGAGTGACATAAACGGTTACGATGGGTTCGATAGAATACAGTCCCAGAGTTAAAATAAAAAAGGTTACAAGCAGGACAATCGTCAGGCTCTTTTCCGGAACACCCTGCCATATCGCCTTGAGGCCGGTCGCCTTTTTCTCTTTAGGGACAAAGGATTCTTTGACAAATAAAGCCGTCAGAATAAAGGCAATCAGCAGCAGGGCGCCCGTTATGAAAAAGACGGGTTGAAAGCCAAGGCGCTCTTCGATAAAACCGCCGATAATCGGCCCCAGCAAAGAACCGGCAATACTTCCCGTGGAAAGCGTGCCTAAGGCATATCCCGCATGCTCCTTATCCGTCTGGGTTGCAATCAGTGCAGTGCAGGCTGTACCATACCCGGTGATAGCCCCCTGCACTAATCTTAAGCCGATTAGAACATAGACATTCGGTGCAAACCCCATGCAGCCTATAATTATGGCCATGCCCAGGCTTGCCCGCAGAATCATCGGTTTTCGCCCGACCTTGTCAGCGACATGGCCCCAAATAGGCGAGAAAACAGCAGAGATTATATAGGTAATACCAAAGGCGATTCCTGAAAGCTGGGCAACGGCAGACATGCTGTGAACGCCTAAATGCTGTATATAAAGCGGCAATACCGGGGCAATCTGACTCATACCTATGCCTGCTACAAACATTCCAAACCAGCAAACGAATAAATTTCTTTTCCAAATCGGCATGAATATAAGCCACCTTTCCTTTATGACTCCCATGGCGGGCGCTTCTTTGGCCAGTTAAAAGGGCGCTCGCTTTTGCTCAGATTTTCTACAGAGCTTCCGGTTTTGGGCTTTAGCCCGAGGTGACGGCCGGGAGGACGCCGCCGGCGGCAAGGCCGCACCTGACCAACAGAGCGGTCTTATTGTCGTGATGTTGCATGTTTTACAACCTCTTTTCTTTATGTTAATATAAACGGAGACATCTCCATTTATATTAACCGGGGAATTCTCCATTTGTCAAGAGGAGTTTGACAATTTACGTTGAGGAAGTGATGAATGATGTACAGTTCAGAGACAAGCCGGGGGCGTTCCGAACGCCGGGATGCCGCTGAAAATCGGCAGCGCATATTGGATGCGGCTTTTAGGTTATTTGAGCAAAACGGTGTTGAACAAGTCAGTATGAATCAAATCGCCACTGAAGCCCAGATCGGTCCGGGAACGCTTTATCGCCGTTATCGGAATAAAGGGGAATTGTGTCTGGATTTAATTAAGGATAACGTTATCCTGCTTTTTGATGATATCGAAATCTATCTGCAGGAAAATTGTTCCGCACCGCCAAGCTGGCGGCTAAAAGGAATTCTCAGTTTATTTATCCGTTTCAGAGAAAAAAAGGCGCAGCTGCTTACGGGAGTCGAGGATTTTCCCTCGCCTAACCCTCTGCGCTCCAGGACGCGAAGTCCCATCTTCGAGGAGTTACACCAGCTCTTAGTTGAACTGTTTGAGGAAATGAATGCAACTGAGCAAAATCATTTTGACAGCGTCTTTAGAGCGGATATGTTGCTGATGGCTTTGAGCCGGGATTCCTATTCCTTTCAAAGAGAGGTGCGCGGTTATCAACCTGAGGTGATTTTGGAACAAATTTGCGCTTTATTTATTCCGTTTCAATGAGCTTTTAAGGACATAAGATTACTAACGGAACTGAGGCTGATTTAGGAATCAGTGACTGGGAAATTGCCGGATCATTTTAGTATGGTCCGGCTTTTTAGATAAAATCAGTTTCCTCTATAAAACAGTTGCCTTTGACACCAATTTTTCGTATACTAAAACCAGTTTCCAAGGAAACTAGTTGAGGAGGGGTGATTTTGCCGAATATCAGCCGCTACAATGCAGCAATTTATAGGGTCACTCAGAGCTTGATCAATTATAAATTGCGAAATCTAGACATCAAAAGCGGACAACAGGATTTTTTGTATGTGATTTCCAAAAGCGAGGGAATAAGCCAAATCGAGTTAAGCAATTTTTTATACGTTGGCAAGTCAACTACCGCTAAAGCCCTGAAGAATTTGACGGCTAAGGGGTATGTCACCAGAAAGAGGGATGAAAATGACAAACGCGTCTATCATCTCTATCTAACTGAGAAAGGAAAACAAGTTTCCCCCAAGATAAGGTCAACTTTTTTGGAAATAGTGGATATCATCACCAAAGATTTAACAGAGGAGGAGGCGGAACAAACACTTAATATTTTAAAGAGAATACTCGGCAGACTTTATGAAGAAAAAAATAGCCTTGGCTCCGGTGACGATTAGACAATTTCTAAACGATTAGTTAGGCAGGGAGGGCAATGAGTATGTCTGAACAAAACCGCCTTTGGACAAGAGATTTTCTTTTCATTGATATTACGAGTTTTTTAGTTTTTGGCAGTTTCTATTATCTCCTGTCAACGCTTCAGTATTATGTTTTGCAGCTGGGAGGATCAGTTGCTTCCGTTGGCCTGGTCATGGGAATATTCACTTTAGTAGCCGTGGCAATTCGTCCGGTAGTGGGACAATTTCTGGATAGCCGTGGCCGCCGTCTCATCTTGATGTTTGGCTTGGTTATCATTCTGGTTTCCTTCCTGATTTACCCCTTGGTCCATGCACTTTGGTGGGTCATCCTGATCCGGGTTTTGCACGGTATCGGCTGGTCTGTGGTGCCTGTGGCAATTAGCACTATAGTCGCCGATGTTGTCCCCGGCAAACGCCGAGGTGAAGCTATGGGTTATTACTCCAATTTCATGGATGTTGCTATGGCGATCGGTCCATTTATTGGGGTGCTATTGCTTCAGTTAGGCAACTATAAGGCTGTTTTTTGGGGAGCCGCGATTACTTTGCTTCCCGCCTTAGCCTTTGCCTGGTCGGTGCGCGAACGCTACCAGCCATCAGTTGATCGTCCCAGAGGACCGCGTTTGAGCCGGGCGGCTCTCCTGCCAGGATTTGTGATGATGACCGCCAGTATTGGCTATGGCTGTGTGGTCAGTTTTTTGCCTACTTTGGTAATGGAGCGGGGCATTACGGGACATTTTCTGGGTATGTCAGATTACGCTTTTTATTACATCATCTATGCTGTAACTTTACTCCTTACGAGAGGAATCTGGGGACGGCTCTCGGATAAGTTCGGCCGCAAAGCCGCCATTATACCTGGAATGCTCTTTTTAGCCGCCGGAACCCTCCTTTTGGCCTACACCTGGTCTTTCCCTCTGCTTCTTTTAGTCGGTGTCGTATACGCTGCCGGTTTCGGCGCGGCACAACCGTCAATTTTAGCCTGGACAGTAGATCGGGCCGGCCATAGCGACCGGGGAGCGGCAGTCTCGACTTTCTTCATCGCTTTTGACGGCGGACTTGGCCTGGGGGCTTTGGTTATGGGAATGGTTACTCAGTATTTCTCCTATCAAGTTACTTTTCTAATCGCTACTCTGATCACTCTTGTCGGTTTCTTACTCTACGTATGTTATCTCTATAGGGTAAGATCGGGCGAAATTAGTAACTTGTGAAAAGAAATTGGGATAATAACCTATCAAAATCTGTAATTTTGAATAAAATATATCAATATGTATTGAAAAAATGAATATTTTGTCATATATTATAGGTATTATAGGCGTTAAGTCTCATTATGGTGGGGCTAAAGGCTTAATCAGACAATATTATACGATTGGCAAACCATACGAAAGTGCGGGACGCAAAACCATAGGGTCTAAGTTCCTTTGGGAATATGACAGCCTGGTTGCTTAAATGAGAATAGCAATGGAAGCAGCCAATATAATTTTTGGCTGCATTTTATTTTGTGTAATTTGCAGCCTCGTTTTAGGAAGTGCGGGAGCATAATTTAATTTTAAGGAGGAGGGGGAAGTTAACCCAGGTAGTGACATACTTTCGCTCTGGCGCCGGTATATCAAACGATCTTTTAGAATAATCCACATAAAACGTTCTATATTCAGTGAAATCATATCAGACTTGTTGGGACTTCAAAAGCAGGACAAAACTTAATAGGAATAAGGTGTAAAGTATGAGTGAAAAAGCTACATCTTATGGTTGTATTCAAAATACCCGGTATAAGTTTTCTGAGTTATTTGATCTACATAAAATCCAAACACTCCAAGATTTGTTTTCTGCCGCCACAGGTGTAGCTTCAATTATCACGGAACCGGACGGAACCCCAATAACTAAACCCAGCGGCTTTTGTGATTTATGCAATCTCATTCGCGCAACGGAAGCAGGTTTGCGAAATTGCTTGTTATCCGATTCTTTGGTAGGCGGTCCCAGCAAAAAGGGACCCCAAATCCAAAGATGTTTGAGCAGCGGGCTTCTTGACGGAGGAGTGAGTATTGTTGTTGACGGTCGGCATATTGCCAACTGGCTTGTTGGCCAAGTGCTTGATGAAGGCTATGAACTAAGTGGTTTATTGCAATATGCTGATGTTGTCGGAATTAAGCCTGACGTTTATGAAAAAGCCTTAGGTAATGTTCAGCGCATGTCTAAGTTGCAATTTGAAAATATCTGTAACTTTCTTTTTCTTAATGTACAGCAACTCTCGAACCTCGCCGCCCAAAACTTTTTTTTACTCCACGAAATTAAGCAGACGATCGTTAATGAAGCAGAGATTAAAAATCTGAACAATGAGCTGGAATTAAAAATCAGGGAAAGAACAGGACAACTGGAAGAGAGTAATTCTGAGTTAGAAGAGATTAATGCCACTCTTGAGGAAGAAATTAATAAACGGCAAAATGCGGAAGAAGAACTAAACCTCTTAAATCAGGAGTTAGAAACTAAGATTGTTGAGCGTACACGGCAGCTTCAGGATTTAAATTCCGTATTGGAAGAAGAGATTGTCGAAAAGACACGGGTCGAAGATGAGCTGAATAAAGAGAGAATGCTCACAGATGCCTTATTTAATAGTGCGCCGGGAATGATTTATCTTTACGATGATCAAAGTAAGCTGGTGAGATGGAACAAAAGTCATGAAAGTATGACTGGGTATAGTTGTGAGGAACTGGCCCACATGAATTTATTTGATTGGTATAAAGGTGATCTCAAGAGCCAAACAGCAATCAGCGCAGGGATTAAAAGAGTATACGAGAACGGATTTGGCGATGCTGAAGCGGATTTGCAAACCAAAGACGGCTCCAAAATCCCTATGTATTTCCGGGCCAGTCCGGTAATGATTGCGGGAAAGCTCTATTTCGCCGGAATAGGTATAGACATCACGGAACAGAAGCACTTGCACGAACGGTTGCAAAAATATCAAGTACTCGCTGAGAATGTCAATGATGCAATGCTCTTTGTTGACAAGAAGGGACATATCCTGGAAGTGAACAATGCAGCCATGAAAACTTATGGCTATTCTCAGCTGGAATTCTCTGTGTTGACCGTTTTTGATTTGAGGCCGCGTGAAATCATTTCAGATATTACCGGACAAATGGAGCTCGCAGACAAAGAAGGGATTATTTTTGAAACAGTTCATCAATGCAAAGATGGCACGATGATTGATGTTGAAGTCAGTTCCCACGGTACTTTTTTAAAGGATAAACGAGTTCTTCTCAGTATTGTGCGAGATATAACCGCCCGCAAAAAAAGGGAGGAGGAAAATCGCTATTTAAGCTATCACGATGCCTTGACGGGTCTCTACAACAGGAGATTTTATGAGCAGGAAATAAAGCGGCTGGATACGGAAATGAATCTGCCGGTTTCGATAATTTTAGGGGATGTCAATGGACTGAAGATTATTAACGACGCTTTCGGACACGATAAGGGAGACGAGCTTTTACGGAAAGTTGCGAAAGCGATTCAAAGTGTCTGTAGAAAAGAGGACATTGTCGCCCGCTGGGGAGGAGACGAGTTTGTCATTTTATTGCCGAAGACCAGCAACGAAGAAGCGGAGAAAATTGTTAATTGCCTAAAAGAGCTGCATGCTAAAATATATATCAATGCAGTTGGTATCAGTCTCTCCTTTGGCTGGGAGACAAAGAAGACGCAGGATGAGGATATCCTTAAAGTGTTGAAATATGCCGAGGATATTATGTATAAGCACAAAATTATTGAACACAAGGGCATGAGAGGGAATATTATCAATACCATTATTAGTACCTTACATGAAAAAAATCCCCGGGAAGAGGAACATTCCAAAAGAGTAAGCCAGATATGTCAAGCCATAGGCAAAGCCATAGGACTGTCCGAGATTGAAATCAACAGGCTCAAAGTGGTTGGATTGCTTCATGATATCGGCAAAATTGCCATTGAAGAGGGGATACTTAATAAACCGGGGAAACTAACTCCCCGAGAGTGGGAGCAGATTAAACTCCACCCGGATATTGGTTACAGAATACTCAGCTCATCCTATGAAATGGTGGAATTAGCGGAGGGCATTCTGGCTCACCATGAACGATGGGATGGCAACGGTTACCCCAAAGGATTGAAGGGTGAAGAAATTCCCAAGGTTTCACGCATCATTGCCTTAGCCGACAGCTATGACGCCATGGTCAGCGAGCGTCCATACCGTAATCCTTTAAGTGCGGAACAAGCGTTAAATGAAATTCGCAACAATTCCGGAACACAATTTGACCCCGAAATTGTTGCGATGTTTTTGAAAAGTATACAGGAAGGTTTTAACTTTCAAATGTAACATTTGAGGGAGGAATTTTGTCATGGCTAATGTTCCCCGGCCTAGCTGCAATGAAGTTGAAAACTATTTAGTTTTTTGGAGCAGCCTGGAAAATTATCTTTTACAGGAAAGGGCCTTGACTAAACTCTTCTCCAGAACTTATCCCGCTAATACGGATATCAATGATGTGCTGATTAAGGTTTCAACTTTGAATGCCTTCTATAGCACAAATGTATACTTTCCGCTTCAGATCGCACAACATATCCTTGATTTGAAGATTGATGAGAGACTTCAAGCGGACGATATGACACTGGTCAATGACATTGCCAAAGTTACGATAGATAATGGGAGCGTGAAGAATTTCTATTCTTTTGCCACAAAGTACTGCAGCCAGCATAAACCCCTTGCTTTTCCTATCTATGACAGTTACGTGGACCGGATGCTCAGATATTTTAGAGATCAGGATGGTTTTTCTGATTTCAGCAATTATGATTTAAAAGACTATGCGGCTTTTAAGGAGATCTTACTTAAGTTCAGAGCTTTCTACAATCTTGAACGGTATAATTTGCAGGAAATAGATAGGTATCTTTGGCTGTCAGGGAAAGAGAAGTTCTCGAAAATTAGTACCGCACAACTTAAGCATGCTGGGGATAGTGTTAGTATTGGGCTAAAGGATTAATCTTAGTGAGGTATAATTAACATGGTGAACCTCAAACTTGAAAATGGGTATGAAATAGGAACACTGACTTTAGATGAATTGAAGGCTGTTGCGGAATTAAACGAAAAATGTTCAGATTATTACTTATTGCATGAAGGAGAACAGCCGTCGGAAAAGAATACTTTAGAAATATTTAACGCCTTGCCTCCAGGTAAAAATTATGAGGATAAGTTTGTTTTGGGGATTTTTAATGACACCGATGAACTGATTGGAATTATTGATCTGGTGAAAAACTTCCCCGGAGAAGGGGAATGGATGCTGGGCTTATTTTGTATTGCCCCCCAACAGAGGGATAAGGGTCTGGGCAAACTGGTTCACCAAACCTTAGTTCAATGGGCGGTTAAATTAGGAGCAAAATCTTTTCGGCTAGGCGTACTTGAAGAAAACCCTAAAGGAATGAAATTCTGGTCTGGCCTGGGTTACCGGAAAATCAAGGAAAGTTTGAAGGTTGATGCTCAACAGAAAACACATGTAATTAAGGTTATGACCATCCAAATCGGTTGTTAAGTGCAAAGATTGCCTTTGGTACAAAACCTGAATAGTTATTAAGAAAAAGTGAGAGGAAGATTATGCTCAAAGGCACAATGGTTTTCTCAGTCTCTATTTTGGTTTTAATCTCAATCCTTTGCTTAAGTTTAGCGACAAGGAATGACACCTTTGCCTTTAATATGCCGGCGTCCATACAGGAGATTGTCATTCAAGGTGATTCGGCCGCCGGTATCGGATGGACTCCGTATCATCCCAAGAACGCTTTAGGACAAGTAGCTTCATGGTTAAATCAGGCCACATTCTATGCCGGGAAAGTACCTCAATCACAAGAGGTGATTCATCATGTCACTAATATTGGACCAGCTCGCCTGCAACTTTATGTTTCAGGCAAACACCTGATTACCATTTACCCTGCTTATTACATAGCCAAAATAAAAAAGACAGGTATGGCAATTATTTTTCTGGACAAGTATGGCAAAGCCATCAGTATTTCAGACCCGGGTTATAGAGTCCAGTATGTACAGAATGTTATTGTCTTTAATGACGCGGGAGAGATCACGTACTTAAAGTCCAAGGAATTATATAATTGGCTAAAAACGGACCAATGGAAACGGGAATTTAAGGTTAACTAAGAGAAGAAAAGTAGGGCAGACACCTCTAAGGCGAGAGATTATGCACACCTATAATTTTACTAGTGCCATGAACAAAGCGAAAGGACTGACACTTATGATAAAAAGAAGGTATGCTTTAGCAGAAGTGACGGAGAAATTGGCAGCAGTTGCTCAGGGAAGGGAACCGGCGGATACAGTCATAAGGAATGCCCGCTTGGTGAATGTCAATACGGCGGAAATCGTTTCGGGGGTTGATGTTGCGATAACCCAGGGCAGAATAGCTCTGGTGGGAGATGCTTCGCATACCATCGGGGAAACTACTCAAATTATAGATGTCAAAGGGCACTATATTACGCCTGGGTTCATGGATGGACATATACATGTGGAAAGCAGTATGCTGTCGGTCAAAGAATACGCCCGCGCCGTCATCCCGCATGGAACGACGGCTATTTTCATGGACCCGCATGAAATGGCCAATGTTCTGGGCATGGATGGGGTTCGCCTGATGATCGAGGATGGCCGCAATGTACCCCTCAGGGTTTATACCGCAATGCCTTCCTGTGTCCCGGCCGCCCCGGGCTTTGAAGACACCGGGGCAGAACTGGGACCTAAAGAGATAGAAGAAGCTATGACCTGGAACGAGGTTGTGGGTTTAGGGGAAATGATGAATTTTCCCGGAGTCATCAAGGGCAATTCGGCTATTCATCAGGAGCTTCAGGCAACGTTAAACGCCAATAAGACCATCACCGGACACTATTCGCTGCCGGAAACAGGCGCAGGCTTAAATGCCTACGTGGCTGCCGGCGTGCGCTGCTGTCATGAGTCTGTGCGAATGGAAGATGCTCTGGCCAAAATGCGTCTGGGCATGTATGCCCAACTGCGGGAAGGTTCCGCTTGGCATGATTTAAAGGAGACTGTAAGAAGTATCACTGAGAACCGCATCGATACACGCTATGCCACCCTAATCAGTGACGACACGCACCCTGAAACTTTGGTCGCCCTGGGTCACCTTGACCATATCGTTAAACGGGCCATAGAAGAGGGCGTCAATCCGGTCACGGCTGTGCAAATGGTGACGATCAATGTTGCTCAATGCTTTGAAATGAGCAGGGATCTTGGCAGTATTTCTCCCGGCCGCTGGGCGGACATTCTGGTGCTCAGCGACTTGACGAAGGTTAAGGTTGAAAAAGTAATCATTAATGGCGAGCTGGTTGCGGAAAACGGACAGCTGACGGTCGCAATTTCCGGAAGTTCCTATCCGGACTATGCGCGGAAAACTGTGCATCTGGCCGGAAAGCTGGTGGCTGAGGATTTTGCGGTCTCCCTACCGGCTCCGGCTCCGCAGCACGCCAAGGTTCGTGTCATAGAAATTATGGAGGCCAAGGTTGGGACTTATCACAGGGAATGCAGCTTAGCTGTGGAGGCCGGCAGAGTTCAGACGGACTTAAATCAGGATATCATAAAAGCTGCTGTAATCGAACGCCATAAAGCCAGCGGCAGCATGGGGAAAGGCTTTGTCAAAGGCTTTCGCTTAAAAGAAGGGGCTGTGGCGTCAACGGTTTCCCATGACGCCCATAACCTGCTGATTGTAGGCACCAATGATTCGGACATGGCCCTGGCCGGGAATACTCTTGCCGAAGCCGGCGGAGGACTGGTGGCTGTCAAAAACGGCCGGGTTATGGCGCTGCTGCCCTTGCCTATCGCCGGGCTGATGTGTGAAGAGCCTGCCGAAACAGTTGCCGGGAAAGTTGCGGACCTTGAGAAAGCATGGCGGGAGCTGGGTTGCGATTTGGTATCGCCATTTATGACCACCTCACTACTTGCCCTGGCCGTTCTGCCTGAGCTGAGACTGACTAACCGGGGACTTGTGGATACGGTTAATTTCAAGTTCGTGGATTTGTTAGTAGATGCCTGACTTTACCGGGCAGACGGAAGACGGGAAAGAGGTTAAAAAATGGGCGCAACAAAATATTATGACGTAAAGATTTCAGTTCTCAAAAAACTTGATGTTGGCGCTATTTATGAAGAGTATGCCTCGGAAGGGGTCCCGGCAGTGTGTGCGAAATATCAAGAAGGGCAAGTGTTTATTGCGAAGAATTGTCATAAACCGGATGGATTTTGCAGTTGGGCCTGGGCGGGACTTCAAGATAAGGTTGTGTTTTTAGCCTTGGGGCACGATTATCCTTGGATAAAGCAGAAAGGAACTGAAATTTTCAGTTGCGCTGACGGACTTCATCCGGTTCTTTATAAATTAGAAAGAATAGAAACCGCATCACCTCTTACGTAATGCTATTGTAAAAAGAATTTTAAAAAACTAAATGTAAGGAGTGAAACAAATGAACCGATACGCTGAAAACAGGCGCTTTCTCAAATCCAATTTTTCGGAGTTCGCCACCTTAAAAACAGATAAAATGAAGGGAACACCCAAACCTCCGGAATTTAAACCGTATGAGCCTGATTCACAGATAATTGATCTCCCGGCGGTGACCGAAAATATTCTTACCACCCAAAACATCTATACCTGTATTAAGGAAAGAAGAAGTACAAGATTTTACAGCAGTGAACATTTGAGCCTTGCGGAGCTATCCTATTTACTGTGGGCAACCCAAGGGGTAACAGGGGTAAAGGGTGGATTAACCTTAAGAACTGTTCCCTGCAGTGGAGCGACTCATTCCTTTGAAACCTATTTATTGATCCGCAATATAGAAACAATCGCACAAGGTCTATACCGTTACTTACCCCAAGAGCATAAACTCTTATTGATATCCAAATTAGAGGAGATTGAGCATAAGATAAATCAAATCACTCTTGATCAACCATTCGTACCCCGCTTTGCCAGCAAAGCGGCAGTGCTGTTTATTTGGAGTACAACTCCTTATAGGTCGGAGTGGAAATATGATTTGACCGCTCATAAAAAGATTTTAATCGATGTCGGGCATGTCTGTCAGAATTTGTACCTGGCCAGCGAATCTATCGGCGCCGGGACCTGCGCCATAGGTATCTATGACCAGGCGCTAATTGACCAGATATTGGGGCTCGATGGCGAGGAAGAATTCGTATTATATCTGGCCGCAGTCGGGAAAAAACAGTAATGCCCATTTCCCCTGGTGAAGATGGAGGATCAAGCCAACCTCTTCCTTTTCACAAGCTGGAATCGATGAATTTCGCTCATCCGTAAGGGTTGAATTTACAGAGTATATCTCATTGGGGCTGGACAAAGCACAGACACGGACAAACCTTTACAACTCATCATTAACACAGTCGGCTAAAAGATTTATCTTTTAGCCGACTGTGTTAATGATGAGAAGCAGGAAAGATTTCCCGAGCGTGAAAGGAAGCTATTAATTTCCAGTCCTCTAAAAATAACTTATTGAGAATAGGTCTTCTTCTTACGGCCAGAGGGTGGTAGGAAAATGCGGTGGCAGTTCCGTTATAAAAACTTATTTTTCCCCGCAGGGACTTGACCTCAGACTCCGGATCGTCAAGGAATGATTGGGTGGCCACGTTGCCCAGACAGACAACTAGTTTGGGCTTTTTTGTCTTTATTTGGTCGTATAGGTGCTGCATACAGGTTGACCGGGCTTGTTCCTTATTATATTTTCTGACAGGACGGCAGCGGACAACATAGGTTAGATAAAGGTCATCCTTTCCCAGTCCTACGCTACTAAGGGCAAGATAAAGGGTTTCTCTCGTTCCGCAAATATACGGGACGCCAAATTTATCTTCTCTGGCACCGGGGTTATCAAGCAAAACAAATATTTTGGCGTCAGGATTTCCCTCGCCCCATAAGACCCTTGATCGTTGCTGGGATAATGAACATTTCCGGCAGTCCAGGAGTTCAACCGGAGCGGGGTCTTCGGGCCAAATCCCTGGTGGTAAGGACATAGGCATTCCCACCTGTCTGTAGTATAGTTCAGGAAATAGTATAACCTTCTGAGGTGATTTCCATGTTGCCAGGGATTAAGTCCTATTAAAACCGACCTGCCAATTCTTATTAGGGGAATGTCTTATGGAGGTTCCCTTAATCCTCAATCTTAGAAGGAAAAAGGTTAACCAGCTTTAAGAAAATTCTTGCATATTGAATTATCGAACTTTTAAGGAAAGAGGAAAGAGAGGGAGGAATTTAAAAGCAAAAGTAGAAAGTTACAAAAAAATAAACATAGGAATTACGAAATACGAAAAGTATAAACTATAGACGAGGGTGATTGCGAATGAAGGAAGCGCTTTTTGACCATGTCGCCGCACGTTATGATTCCTGGTATGATACTGAGCTTGGATCTGTATCTGATCAAGTGGAACGTCACCTGGTCCAGTCCATGTTTCGGGCGCCGGGACCAAAGGTTCTGGAGATCGGCTGTGGGACCGGACAATATACGAGCTGGCTTGTGCAGGAGGGATATGAGGTCACCGCCGTCGATATTTCCGCTGAAATGATGGCTTTAGCCCAAAAGAAAATAGCGGCGCTTGAGGAGAACACCTTAAAAGCTGATCCTGTTCACTGGTGGCATGCTGATATTACGGAAATTCTTGATCAGCTGGAAACCTATGATGGGATTTTTTCCATGACTGCCTTTGAATTCGTAGCCGAACCGGAAAAAGTCTTGCAAAAACTTTTTAGCCGTTTAAAGCCCGGAGGCTGTATGCTGGTCGGAGTCATCGCCGGCGGGAGTGCCTGGAGCGAATACTATGCGGAGGCAGCCCGCAGCAAACCCACTTCTGTTTTCGCCCGAGCCGCCCTGTATAGCAAAGAGGAAATAGCTTCCTGGCAAATCGGTGTACCGGCCGAAATTGGCGAATGCCTTTTCTTCCCGCCTGATGTTCAAACAACATCCGAGGCCCTTGCGCGCGAGGAGAAAAGGGAAGGAAATCCTGGGTTTGTGGTGGCAAAGTGGCTAAAGGGCTGATAATCATTTTATATCAACATTGCTGATTTCCTTTAGGGGTGCGTCTTTAAAAAAAGAGTGCCCCCAAACCGGGATATTGCAGTTTGAACGATGCCGAGTTAGCCCAAAATGCAGAAAAGCCCAGTAATACTAGTAATACTGGACTTTTTATGTTCCGGGGATTGCCTTAGCCTGCCATCAGGCAGCTTGGTTTAAAGCCGTGTGCTTGGAGCGCAATTAGGGCCAATTGTAAATTTCTGCGCAGAAGTAATAATCAAATAAGGACAGAAGGAAAATAACCTTATGGAAAAATCAAAGCTTATGGAAATGCTGAAGAGTAATCCTAATGCCATAGTCTATATAAACAATCCTCCGGATGAGCTAAAGATCTTGGCCGTTAAAAACAATGGACTTACCTTAAAATATATTGAAAATCCAACGCGAGAGATGCAGGAGCTAGCCCTGGAAAACAATGGAGGAGCAATTCAATTTATTGATAATCCCACGGAAGAGATGATGCTGAAAGCTGTCCACGCTAGCTGGGTTAACTTAGAGTATCTTAAAAATCCCAGCGACGAGTTGATCAAATCAGCTCTCAAGCAAGCCGGCTGGGCTATTAAGTATGTAAAGAATCCCAGTGAGGAGTTGCAATTATTAGCCGTACGGAAAAATTACGATGCTATAAAGTTTATCAGTGAACCTTGCGAACGTGTCCAGGAAGAGGCTGTGCGAATTAGTTATGATGCCTTAAGATACATAAAGTCTCCCAGTTCTAATACAGAGCTTATAGCTATCAAGAACAATGAGCGGGCTGTTACTTTTATCAATGATTTGGATAAAGATAAAATCCTGGCATTTTTGCAGGTCAATAGTTTAGTCCTTAACTATGTGATGAAAGAATTAAGCAAAGAGGATTGCGAACAAGTGTTAAAAGACGTATTATCCCGTGAGGATGTCGACGAAAAGTATGTAAGGGATTTTTTAAATTGCAGTAGCGATAAAGATAGCGGTCTTATGCCCGGCGACAAAATGATGTTTATTTATAATTATGGAAGTAACAAGGCGAAAAAAATAGCTGTCGATGAAAAGCTGAAGATGCTGTAGGAGTGAGCCATCATGAATTTTACAGACACCTTAAAAAGTGTTGACTTAATACTGGCGACGGGAGAAGTACCTTTAATCGTTGGGGAAAGCGGAATAGGAAAAACAGCGTTAGCTAAGGAGATTGCGCAAGAAAATCACTGGAGTTTAATTGTTATTAATGGGAATCTCCTTAAAGAAGGTGAAATCGGGGGTCTGCCAATGATAGAAGCTTATGCAGGCCCCCATAATAAAGAAGGTCAGCTTGAAAAGAAAGCGACAGTCTACGCCGTTCATCATAAGCTCAGGGAAATTGATGAAGAAATAGCTCAGGGAAAAACGGTTCTTTTATTTATCGACGAGATCAACCGTTGTGAACATACGGTACAACAGGAGCTGATGAATTTAATTCTCAATCGAGAGATCAACGGCTACCAGTTACCTGCTGATGTAAAAATATTAGCCGCCATGAATCCTTCCAGTAAATATGGTGCGGATTTTGACTACCAGGTTGTCGATATGGATGCCGCCCAGGAAAATAGATTTGTCTGGTTATATATGGAGCCTGATTATCATCAGTGGATCGCTTGGGCCCTAGAGGCCGGAATTGAGCAAAAGGTTATCGAGTTTATCTCCACCTTCCCCGATTATTTGCATAAGCTTAACGAAGATGATCTCAGAGCAACTCCCAGGAGCTATGAGCGAATTTCCAGCAGTTATAAAATTTACCGGGAAAACAAAGATACCATACCCAGATCCGTGTTTTTAAATGTCGTCAAAGGGAATGTCGGGCGATTAATAGCCGAAGAGTTTGTGAGCTTTGTGGAATCCGATTATCCTTCACTTATAGCTTATGAGGACGTTTTTGCAGGAGATTCTCTCCCGGAATTGATCGGAGAACGAGTAAAAAAGGAAAGCCATACCAGGCTTTATCTAGCCGCCAGGAATATTCTCAAAAGCTTAGAAGCAAACATCTCAAATGCTCGTGATGATTCAAGTTTTTATATTGACAGGCTGATTGAGTTTTTACAACTATATCCTGTGGATTTGAAGATAGGAATTATGCGCGATATTAAAAACAATTATCCTGAAGTATACAAACGGGCTATAGAGAAGGAAGCGTTTATCGAATCCTATTTTGAATCTTATCGTTTAATCAGGCGATAAGCTATGGAAAGTTGTTTTGCTAACCAGGTTAAAGAGCTCGGTGCAAAAGCGGAGCTGATTATTGAGCATTATTATAAAGCGAAACGCCGGGACGCTAATTCCCGCATAACTATACCTCAAGAGTTTAAAGAAGAGTTTTTTAGCCTTGTCGATAAAGTTAATCTAAGTCTTATGGAAGACAAAGATAATTTCTATGGCTATTTTTTGCTGCAGATGTCCAGAGAAATACGCTTTGACCTAAGCAGTCCCAGTGCAGTCAATTTTCAAGGCACTAAATATGTTATCTATTTCAATCCGCTAATCTTTTTAAATCTTAACCTTAAACAAATGGAAAGTACCATTAAACATGAAATACTCCATATAGTATCTCTGCATTTAATAAGAGCCCAAGAGTTTAAGGCTGGCTACAGCACCTTAGCCGTCAATATGGCTATGAATATCGTCGTCAATACCTATTTGGATTATCTGCCGCCCTATGCGGTAACTTTAGAATGGGTAAATTTGAATTATTCTTTAAACCTTTTGCCTTTTAAACCCTTTGAATATTATGTCGAAGAGATTCAAACTGCCCTGGACCTATTGGCAGCAGATGAGGATGCGGCCGCTGATCCCGGAGATGAAACCGCTGACAGTGATCAAGAGGAAAAAATAGAAACCGCTTATGATCCCGAAAAAACCCATGATATTTGGCAAGATTCCAAAGACAGCGATGAAAAGACGCTTCAGGAGTTTACCGAGAAGTTTATTGATAATGCCCAAAAGGGCAGCCTGCCGGGTTATTTAGAAAATATGATCGCTTCCCTTAGAAACAGCAAAGGTGAACTGCCTTGGAATCTATATCTTAAGAGGTTGATGGGAATTGTTGAAAGTAATAAAAAGAAGACGATAACCAGAAGAAACAGAAGACAGCCCCAGCGCTTGGATTTAAGAGGGGAACTTAGGAGCCATAAAGCTCAAATCCTTGTTGCCCTCGATATCAGCGGCAGCATTAGTGATCAGGAATTTAATCAAGCCCTAAAAGAGGTGCTGGCTATTGTCAAAAATTATAACCAGGAAATTACGCTTATCGAATGTGACAGTGAAATCAGACGGGTGTATAAGGTCAAATCCGTAAAGGACATAAAAAGTCGCCTGAATACAAGAGGAGGCACCAAATTTACTCCGGTTTTCGAATATGCTAATCACCATAAGGTCAATTTGTTAGTCTATTTTACGGATGGCAAAGGTGAGGATAAGCTTCTCACCATACCCAGGGGATATAAAACTTTATGGGTTATTTCCGGAAAGGGAGAGAAGCTGTCGTTACAAGAAGCTTACGGGGCAGTTAAAAACCTTAAAACTATTGTTGCCATTGATGAGACATTAAAAATGACGGATGTTCGAAGTGACGGGTATTCAATGAACGACCAGGAAAGTATGCATATTTAGCGCAGCCTCCGCAGAACAGATTGCTGTAAGAAAAAGTCCGAAAAGTATTCTCTGTATTGCCGGATGTATTTGTTTTGGTGGTGGAAAAAACCAGGTTTAAAGATTTTTTAACCTGGTTTTTACATTTAGTTAGCCGTTAGCTAACAATGTTTTAGTATTATATTTTTGTGAGGCTTTTCGTTTTCTATCCACTCATGAAATATTAGATGCTAAACTCGAACACCAAATCAGTTTGGGTGAAAATGAATTAGAGAAAGAGAATCATTATACCTTTCAGTTGACGGAAGCCTAATATTGAATTGATTAACTTTTATTATAACTAAAAAAGGGTGATGAAAATGGATTTATTGGTTGATTTGCATACACATACAATATCAAGCGGTCATGCTTATAGTACTATTACGGAGAATGCACTTGCAGCTTCGCACAAAGGTCTAAAATTATTAGGGATGACAGATCACGGACCCAGTATGCCGGGCGCTCCTGATATTTACCATTTTGGGAATTTGTCAATAATCCCCAAAGAACTATTCGGTGTAAAAATATTACCGGGCGTTGAAGCTAATATCGTTAATTATGAGGGGGAATTAGATATACCTTATAATTATTTGGCCCAAATGGAACTGGTCCTGGTCGGGCTCCATGAACTATGTTACCCGGGCGGGACATGTGAACAAAATACCCAAGCTTATATCAAAGCTATGACAAACCCATATACAGATATGATGGTTCATCCCGGACGACCGGATTTTCAATTAGACCTTGAGCGAATAGCTTACAAATCAGCGCAGTTAAACCTGCCCGTTGAGGTTAACAACAGTTCACTTTCGACAATCGCTAAAAAGGATGAAGCAAAATCGAATTGCCATGATTTTGCCGGTTATATGGCTAAATATAAAGCCCCGGTCATTTTGGGGAGTGATGCGCATTTTTGGGACCGGGTCGGAGAATTTAGTGAGGCCATTGCCTTGATTCGTGAAGTGGGAATAGAGGAACATCAGATTCTTAATACATCACCTGAACGAATACTGAATTACTTGGCAATGCGCCGAAGACAACGCCGGAGTCTCTCCAAGGCTCCCTTAAACATTGCTTAGGGTTTAAGGAATTTAACAACAGAAAGCCCTGGAACATGTAAATGTTTCGGGGCTTTCTGTTGTGGTAAATTATAGGTTCCAGATTTTTAGAGTCATTAATTTTGCAGTAAGCAAAAGTTAACAGATAGCAATTATTATAAAAGGATAATCAAATATTCCCGGCAATTCAGCCTCGTGAGGATGTTATCCAGCCAAATAAATGTTAGAATCAAATTAAGCTGAAATTTTAAGGGAGATGTGCCATGCGACAAGTTAATGTTTTCTATCTTAATGAAGGAGAGATCCTTGCGCACCCTATTTTAGACGCTAACGGTAGAATATTGTTAACTTCCGGAGTGAAGTTGACAAATTTATATATCCACAAATTGCAAGTATTGGGAGTTGATACTGTACTTATTGAGGATGACCGATTAGACGATGTCGCGATACAGATGGCAATTACGCCAAGAACTAAGGAGTCTGCTTATAAGGCAGTTAAAGGAGTAAGATATTGCATTGAAACAAATCGCTTAATTCGTTCCAATGAACTAAAAGATATGTTGAAACGGATGATATCGGATTTATTAAGCTTTGAGGGAATATTAGGGTATATCTCTGACTTTCGGGGATATGATGATTTTATGTTCCATCATTCGGTGAACACAACAATTTTCGCCTTGGTTTTAGGCATGGCTAATAAATATAGCGAAGCAAAGCTTCTGGAGTTAGGGCTTGGAGTTCTCATGCATGATGTAGGAAAAGTTAAAATTCCTAACGTATTGTTGAATAAACTAGAAAAACTTACGGATGAAGAATTCACAGAAATAAAGCAGCATTCTAAATATGGGTTCGAGATCTTGCGAAAGATCGATGACTTTGGATTGATTTCCGCTCATGTAGCCCTCCAACATCATGAGAGATGGGATGGCAGCGGCTATCCTAGAGGATTGAAGGGAACAGCAATACATGAGTACGCCAGACTTGCCGCTCTTTCAGACGTTTATGAAGCTTTAACCAGTAAAAGAGTATATCGCGATGCGATTCAGCCCTATCAAGCCTACGAGTACATAACAGGTCATTCGGGCATTCTTTTCGAGCCCAGTCTTATAAATATCCTTTCGACGCGAATTGCTATTTACCCTGAAGGGTCCGGAGTTATTCTTAATAATGGCATGTATGGCAATGTTGTTAAACAAAACGTAGGATATCCCGATCGCCCACATGTCAGAATGTTTTACCAGGCTGATGAACTACTCCAGCCCCCCGTTGACTATAACCTCATGGAACATCCTTCCTTGTTAATCACTGGGTCGGAGAACCGTTAATATTAAGCAATGGCCACGATACTGAGGTGAAATTATGATAACTGGAGACTTGATGAGTGAGATGGAAGTAAAAATGAAAAATAGCCAGAACGTTATATTACGTCTGGCTATTTTCTTTAGTGTGCCCACATAGTGATCAACTGAATTGCCTCTCCCCGGTACTTTTGCTAATACTGAAAGAGGTTATCTTCCGGCTATAATTATCGCTGGCTTTGGGAACACTGACAGGAATGTAATACTATTTTTTCTGAAAATATGCGGGCTTGATATTCATAAAGATTCAACTCATTGATGCAAGGCTTGGAATTATAAGTTAGTTAAACAAGCACTATATAAAACATTTTTAAATAACAAGGCAGGAGGGAGTGATGGCATGTTAATCGTTACCACCGAAAACATTAAAGGATGCAAAATAATAGATGTCAAAGGCCAGGTATTTGGCGTTGTCGTTCGCAGCCGGGGATTGGGCGGGAATATTGTAGCCGGGCTGCGCAGTCTTGTCGGCGGGGAAATCCATGAATATACAGCGCTACTCGAAGACACGCGTAAACAAGCGGTAGACCGTTTAGTAAAGAATGCCCAAGCTATGGGGGCAAACGCAGTCGTTATGATGAGATTTGATTCCAGCGAAATCGGAAAAAACATGAGTGAAATTGTAGCTTTTGGGACTGCGGTTGTAGTGGAGAAAGAAGCCTAAGATGAAATGGGCATTGGGGATTTATCTTTTAATAGATGCTGGGATAATCATTATCGCAATCTTTTCATGGTTAATTTGGGATAAACGTTATCGAAAGAATCAAGGAACCTCTATACCCCAAGGATACGTTGCCACGGATGAGGTATTCATTGACCCGGTTGATGGTAAGAAATACAAAGTCTATTATGAACCGACAACTGGAGACAGGTTTTACCAAGAAGTTAACTATCTGCCGGAAGGGTTGAGGGGTGAGAAGTGAAAAACCGGGATAAACCCGGTGAGTGAGCTGTTATTTGCCTCTGTGCTTCGCTTTGGCCTTGAGAGTTGCAATCTTACGTTTCTTTGTGGCCAGTTCTTCCCGCTGTAATTTTGCTTGAATATGCCTTTCCACTTTACGGCTTTTCAAATTCTCTTTGATAGCCTCTTGTGAATAGGTCGAGGTCCCTTTTGCCTGAATTCTCTCGGGCTGTGTAATTAAGTGAAACTAAAACGGGGAAATTATCCTGCAAGCAAATGCAGGATTTTTTATTATGGAGGTGGTATGATCTAAACAAATAATGAGACTTAATACTTTTTTAATAGTTTAATAAGGATTTTATAACCTTTATTGTTTAAACTGTTCCTGTGACAAGTTTTAGATAATGAATAGCCGAAAATAAAGCATCATTTGGGAGTTTATGATGAGCCAGAAAATTCTTGTTGTCGATGACGAACTTAATATTACGGACGTCTGTAAAAAATATTTAGAGCGAGAAGGCTATCAGGTAATAGTGGCCTCCAATGGAGAAGAGGCGATTGAAAAATGGCAAAAAGAGCACCCCGACCTGATTGTGCTTGACTTGATGATGCCCAGAAAAAATGGATGGGAAGTGTGTCAGCAGATACGAGATACTGATGACGTGCCAGTTATCATGCTCACGGCCCGGGGAGAGGAAATGGATAGACTTTTTGGTTTAACCATTGGCGCCGATGATTATCTCACGAAACCTTTCAGCCCTAGAGAGCTTGTCTTAAGGATAAAGAGCATATTCCGCAGAGTTAATAAGGGAAACAATAGCTCTGCACTACCTGAAAATAAGCTGATTTATAATTCCCTGGCAATAAACGCTGAAACCAGAACGGCAACTGTCAGAGGGAAACTTATTGAGCTAACTGTCAAAGAGTTTGACTTGTTATGGCTTTTGGCCAGTCATCCGGATCAGGTATTTTCGCGCAACCACCTGCTCAATCAGATCTGGGGTGTCGATTATTTTGGGGATACTACAACCGTAACCGTTCATATTCGCAAACTGCGTGAAAAGATCGAAGAAATCCCCTCTCAGCCCAAATACATAAAAACTGTTTGGGGAATTGGCTACAAGTTTGAAGGACGTGACAATTAATGAGACTTAGGACGCATCTTCTTACGGCAAACGGAAGCAGCATAGCTTTTATCCTTATTTGCCTGTCAATCAGTTATTATAAAATGCTGCTCTCTTTAGACCAGATAGTTTTCTTAACGTTTGTGGCACTTATTGCCGGAGTTATTTCTTTTTTTGTGCATGTAATCATGACCCGGCCTATTGAAAAAGCTATAGGGCTTATTACTTTTGAGTCAGCAGAGATAGCAGCCGGTGATTTTAAAGGAAAGGTACCTCTGATCGGCCCGCTTGAATTCAGACAATTAGCTTTACAATTTAATGAAATGAGCGGCAAGCTCAACGAAAGCTTCACTAAACTTCAACAATCAGAAACTTCCCGCCGGGAATTGGTTGCTAATATCTCCCATGATCTAAGGACTCCTTTGGCTTCAATTCAATCGTTTGTCGAAGCTTTGCAAGATGATATTGTCAAGGACAAAGAGACTTTTGAACGATATTTAAACACCATAAGACTGGAAACCAAAAGGCTTGGTGTGTTAATCGAGGATTTGTTTCAATTGTCCAGGATGGAATTAGGAACAGAAATTGTTCACCTGCAGCCTTATTTTCTTGACGATCTCATTATTGAGACACTAGAAAATTACCAGTTGAGGCTTGACGATTCAAAATGTGAAGTTTCCGTAGACATCCCGGAAAAGATGAAGAAAGTTTATATTGACCCGGATAAATTAAAAAGAGTGTTCATCAACTTGATTGAAAATGCCCTGCGTTATTCTCCGGCCGGAGGCTTAATCAAAATCACCGTTCAGGATCAGGAGCCTGAATACTGTAAGGTTGTAATTACCGATCAAGGGGAAGGAATCAGCGGCAACGAACTAAGCCATATTTTTGACAGGTTTTATCGTGTCGAAAAATCCAGAGACAGGCAGTATGGAGGGACGGGGTTAGGGTTAGCCATCGCTAAATCTATTGTTGAACTGCACGGCGGTCAAATCGGCGTTGAAAGTACTGTTGGCATTGGCAGTTCCTTTTGGTTCACGCTACCTAAACATAATCTTCTGGAAAAAATAAATTAACTGGGGCTTACTAATCCTTGTTAATGGCCAAGAAAGGCTGAATTGAGTGGAAAAGGACAGGAATAAGTTAATATCTAAATTTTTTCACAAGGGCAGAACAAATCCGGAGATTAACCAACAAGGAGCAGGTTACTCCAGGAGGACTTTTTTCAAGATTTTAATGGGAGGTTTAGGTTTAATTGTTGTTCCCTATGCTCTCCTTAAAGGTTCGGAAGTATTAACGCCGGAGAATATACCCGGCCGGGGAAAAGAGATCAACAACACACCTTATAAAATGAGTCTCGAACCTAAGCCCCTTCCTCAGTCAAGGCCTCCAATCGGAGGAGGATACCGGGGGAATTTTACGATATTTAATGTTGCCGGCATGCCCGCTTTCACTGATGACACCTGGGGGTTCTCGATCAACGGACTGGTTCGTAATCCGCTATCCTATAGCTGGAAAGAATTTTTAAACCTCCCGCGCCAAGTGCATGTTGTCGATTTTCATTGCGTAACGGGCTGGTCTGTCAATAACGTAACTTATGAAGGGATTCCGATTTCCAATTTGTTAAACCTTGTCCATCCCGGAGAAGATGCTCGGTATGTCCGGTTTTATTCCGGAGACGGGGTCTACACGGATACTTTAACTATGGCTCAGGCGCTGAGGGAGGATGTGATGGTAGCTTTACTTATCGATGGAAAACCTATTGACCAAGAGCATGGCGGCCCCGCCCGTCTCATCGTTCCGGGGATGTATGGTTATAAATCAGTAAAGTATTTAGTCCGCATGGAACTAACTAAAGAACTCAGCAAAGGATATTGGGAAGAAAGAGGTTATAACGTTGATGCTTGGGTAGAAAACTAAGGTTTAGTAAAGGGGAAATGTTAGATGAAAGGCGTAATTGACAAAATAATAGGTGAAATTGCCTTAGTTGAGTTTGATTGCTGCAGCATGATCTCCCTGCCGTTATCTTATCTGCCTGCGATAGTTAAAGAAGGTGATGTTATAACAAAAGTGGATGGTCAATATATCATAGACCGTCAAGAAACCAAATGGCTTAATGACGCCGTGCAAAAATGTTATCAAACGAAGGCCCTCAGAGGCAGAATTTAAGCTGGTTTTCCGGCACTAGTCATTGAATAGCACTAAAAACCTGAGAGTGGTATATTCTCTCAAAAGTACTGGAGGCACTTTCCTATTTGTCTCACAGCCTGAGTTTTGCTCAGTTATCTAAATAATCGCCGGAGCGTTTTGAACGTTTGCGGGAGCTACAAAATATCAGGCGATCTATATCTATTTTGCCCTCGGATGAAATGAGCCTGGTCCTTTCGTGTGAAAACAGCCTCTACTAAATTAATATAGGAAAAACCAAAGGCATCAAGACTGATTGATGCCTTTGGTTTTTCAAAGGTTATGACCTGAGATCACAAAGCAAGTTGGAGAATTGCTGGAACAGACGATCTTGTTTGCTTCGCACCAAAGACTTTAGCATGGCAGCAGCAATGACAGCCTGTCCCGGAATCGCATGCGCATACGATTCCGGGACAGGCTGTTTAGTATGAGGTTTGTCTTCCCCCTTCACACACCTGTTTAGCCGCGGCGTCGGCTTTGAACTTTTCCAGAGAGCAGGGCAGATATCTGCCATAAGATTTTTTCTTATCAATAAAAATTTTACTAATAGCATAATTCTTGGTAAAAATTTCGTTGACATTAAAAAGCTTGTGTGTTATATAATATATATAGATTAAATGGTTGTAATACAATACCGAACATAAAGATATCGAGTATAAAATAAAACAAAGGGAGTGTCGCAAAACTACTTTAAAAAGTAGTCTGCGATACTCCTTTTTTGCTTTTTGGCTATTAAAATCGATTAGTAAATCTTCAAACATTTTGAATCTCTCTGATGCACTTAAATTTGGGCACAGAAAAATAAGCC
>NZ_JAVHUW010000023.1 GCF_030954495.1 Candidatus Desulfosporosinus nitrosoreducens
AGAACGGAGTTCCTATCTTTTCCTGGATTTCCGGGGGAATTCCCGGTCCTTGATCTTTTATCGTCAAGACGACGCTGTCAGCTTTTAAAAAGGTGCCTATGACAACTTTACCGCCTTCCGGGGTTACCTCCAGACCATTCCGAACTAAATTAAGAATAAGTTGTCTGATCTCATTTTCATTGACCAGGATATCCGGCAGCTCATTAAGTTCAATGGCTACTTCCTTGTTGTTATGAAAGGCGTCTGCCTGGAGCATGGGAAATACTTTATGGATTATTTCATTAAGACTTTGCAGCCGAATATTGTCCGCGTTGACTTTGGCCAGTGACAGGAACCCGGTAATAATTTCATTCGCCCGATCAATTTCGGATATCATTAGGTCTAAATTTGGTTTTTCCCGTTCGAATGTTGGTTTTCCTCCAAAGATTTGTAAAAACCCTTTGACTGTCGTTAACGGATTTCTGATCTCATGGCTGATCCCCGCAGCCAGCTGGCCAATCAAGTTAAGTCTTTCTAAACGGTTAAACTCCCGCTGCTGTTGTTTCAAGACCGTGATATTTCTAAAGAAAACCGTCAAACCATCCTCAAAAGGATACGCGTGATATTCGTAAAACTGATCGGAAGAGGTAAAGCCCTCGGCTTCCCAGTGAACCGTCTCCCTCCCTGCCATAGCTTCCTGCAGTTTGCTTTCTGTCAACGAGTCTGATATCTGAGGAAACACTTTCCATAAACTCTCTCCCAAAGCAATCTTATCCGGATAAATTCTTTGAGTCTCAGGATTTACAAATGTGAATCTATAGTCACAATCAACAGCAAAAAAGCCGTCAGAAATCCCTTCCATGATTTTAGTCAATCTAAGCTTTGACGATTCCAGTTCTTGATTTACTCGTTTTAAATTATCAGTGAAGTATATGATTTTGTCTAAAACGGGGTTTAGCTCGGGAAGTTTATTGTTAAGTATGCTAATTTTATCAACTTCTTTATTTTCAACTATTATTTTACAAAAATAGTCTAAGCAAAGCCCAATTTTCTGAAAGTCTTTTCTTAAGATAATAATAATCAGCGCTGAAAGAGTTAAAAGCAAGGTAAGCATTCCATTATATTCATAATAAGAATTAAAAATCATGTTGGCATTTTTGGCATATAGCCAAACAAAACCTATTGCATTTTCCTTGTAATAGATTGGGACTTTACAAAACATTTCATCCTTGTTCAATTGATTAAATTCCCCATTGGATTTCTTTATCTCTACAAAGTCATCTTTGATATTAATTAAGCTATCTTTATTTTTAATCAGAACATCTAAATCTATGTCATAATAACCAATACAGAAGGTTTTATCCTTAAATTTTGGTTGAATTATTTTACTTATACTTTCTATTTTCTGTTCAACTGTCAGCGAATTATCATATTTCTGGCTTTCAATTATTTCTATCTCGGATTGAATGTTTGACTGTATATTTAATGACTCTAATAATAAATTATTTTTCAATCTTATTTCCTGTTTGTCCCAATAAATTTGTCCGTATAAGATTAAAAATAAAGCAATAAAAGTAAAAATACTCACTGTTACTTTTAGCAAGGTGGAATTAATGATCGATTGCTTATTAATCATTTTTTTAAGATTAAGCATCATCGCAGAATCTCCAATAGCTTAAAATTTAGGCAAGGGATTTACAAGTTATTTTAAAAATAGCAAATCAAAAGCTTAAATAAAGCTTTTGATTTGCTGAAATTGATTTAGTAGAGTTACTGTCAATTATTTTTGCAGAGCCTTGGGAGTTTTGGGCTGATAATACCAAGCAGCACAAGCAAAAACCGAGGTCGCACTGGCCAGTAGCATCAGTAACGAGGCAATCCCAATACAAAAGTACTTTTTCATAGACTCTTTTCACCTCCTTAATTGTTGAATATAGGAAGGAGCGTGATACTTTGGGACAGCACACCAAACGTCACGCTAAGGCTTAACACCTCATTCGCAGAAAAGCCTACGATAAGAATCGATACCATTACAAAAATTACTGAGGAAACTTTCAGTTTTAACTTTAAACTCTTAGAATGAATGGGTTTTGCTTCACTGTCAACAGGGGCTAAGAAAAACACAATTAAAAGAGCAATCAACAAGACCATTGTTAAATTCATTTTGCTCAAGTCGCAGCCTTTAAGCTTGCCTACGATAATACCGATAAAACTGTAAGCGATAGCTCCGAAGACCAAACAATTGAGAGGCTTCTTTAAATGAGCTCCTCCCGACAACCTACGCAGAAAAGTCCCGAAACAAGCTGTCAACAACGTAGGAACCAATACATTCAAGGCATACCCCAGTAAAACAATAATAACCATGCCTAAAATGCCCAGCAGAACTGTTTCTATGGCATATGCAATAATTTCCTTTTTTTCTTCATCATAATCTAATTGGCTGGTAATAGCACAAGTTAGTTTATAACTGATATTTTCTGAGAAATTCATTTGTTTTTCCTCGTTTTCTAACATAGTTAGTTATATATGCAAAGAAAAAAATCAAAACTACATGAGGTTCCCCCATAAGTATTCTTATAAGAGTGTTTGTAGCTATAATTTCAGGTGTAAGCCTAAAAATAGGCATCAAAATTACTACACTCATGTACTCTAAAACGACCAGTGTTAAAAAGCTTAACAAACTGGATAAAAACGCCAAACTCAGATCAGTTTTTTCTAACAAGACTAAAAATCCAAATAGTAAAATAATCAAAAGAACTGTATGAATTTGAAAAGTGATCGGTAACAGTCTTGCTAGATATGCGGAAAATCCTAAAGCAACACCAATAATTGTAATTCTATACCAATTAAATGGTATTTGGGCAATTGCAAATGCCAACGAAACTATAGCAATTAGTTCTGGAACTCCCTGAAACAAAACTGCGATAAAAGGAATCTCGATTTAAATCACGCTCCTTATGATTCTCAAACACTACTGATAAATAAATCTTTTCATAAATTGCTTCTTTAGTTTCATTATGGCATACTTTCCATGACGAATTCGCGCGAAACTTGTCCATGCTCAAATTTTATTAAGATTGTTTGTTGCACATTCCAATGTTCTTAGAACAATCTAGCGCATTTTCACTTTTAAGCAAGAAAATTCCTTATATTGCTATATTTTTAAATGTATGGAAACAAAAACTATATCTTTTTTGTTGACATAAATTAACATACCCAAGGAATTTAAGCAGATACTTGAACAAACTCCCTTTTAAAAAGCTAAAAGGTACTTCGTTTAACAATGTAATAGGCTCCTTTAGATGAGCTCCACCAGACACCCTGCATAATAAAGAACCAAAGCCAGCTGCCAAAACAGCGGGAACTAAGACATTCAATGCATACCCAAATAAGACAATAATACTTACACTCAAAACATCCAATAAAACCGTTTCTAGCATAAGTAATAATTTTTTTCTTCTTCATTATCCAACTCCGCGATGATGACATAAGTCAATTTATGACTTACATTTTCCGAAAAATTCATATATTTTACCCCTTTTTCTAATTTGACGGATTATAAGTGCAACTAAAATCATTAGAATTACCTGTGGTTCACCCACAAGTATTCTAATAGTTAAGTTTGAAAGTACGGTTTCAGGCGTAAGTTTAAATATTGGCATCAATGTTGATAAAACTACATATTCAAAAACTGCTAATGCTAAAAAGCTTAATAGACTGGATAAAAACGCCAAGCTTAGATCCACATTTTCCACAATAAGCAAAATTAAAATAAATATAATAACCAACAAAATTGTATGAATCTCAAAAGTAATTTGTGATAATCTTGCTAAATATGCAGAAAAGGCCATTATTATACTAATAGTCAGAACCTTTTTTAAATTAAATGATATTTGCGCAATAGAAAATGCTAACATAGTTACAGCAATTTGCTCCGGTATTCCCTGAAAAAGAAGCGCTAAAAGAGGAATTTTAATGCAAATCACGCCCTTAACAAATTTATAGAACATTAGATTTGAATAAATACATAGAAAAAGTCATTTTTCATGTCTATATTTCTAATCTCATTATGGCATACTCTTCATGGCGAATTCGCGCGAAACTTGTTCAAATTTTATTAAGATTGTTTGTTGTCATTTCAATATTTTGAATAATCAGCACGTTTCTTGTTTAAGTATTATTAAACCATATTTTACATTATGTAGATGATGAGTATTAATAAAGCTAACACTCCTTTGCATTTAATATATTATGGGAGAATGTAAGACTTCATATTTGAGGCTAGGTGGATGTATAATTCACCTAGCTTAAGCTCCAATACTATATAATTAGTCAAATGTGCAAAGGCGCACTCGGATTATTTCGAGTGCGCCTTATTAATTTCAAGCATGGCATTGGGGCCGGATATCTACAACCGATGCCATGCTTGAAAGCCGAGTAAATGTCAAGGAATAAACAAAACTCGGTCATAAATACCTCCTCCTTAAATCCGAAAAGCACTTCGCCTTCACATTGCAGACGAAGTGCCTTTATTGTTTTACTTTGGTATAAGATAACCTAAAACAAGCCTTTTAAAAAATAGTCTCCCCATCATAGGATGTGATAATCTTATACAAATCCGGCCGGCGGTCCCGGAAAATCCCCCATTCCAGCCGCTGTGTCTCCATTTGCTCTAAATCAAATTCAGCGACAAGAACAGTCTCTTCCGTGCGGCCGGCTTCGGTAATTTTATTTCCTTGCGGCCCGGCAATAAAGGACGAGCCATAAAAGGTGATGCTGGAATCATCATCTTCTTCGACTCCGACCCGATTCGAGGCTATAACCGGCATCAGGTTGGCTGCGGCATGCCCTAGCATACAAGCCTGCCAGTGATCTTTCGAATCAATAGAGCCGTCTTGAGGCTCGGAACCAATTGCAGTTGGATAAAACAACAGTTCAGCGCCCATTAAAGCCATACAGCGCGCCGCTTCGGGATACCATTGATCCCAGCACACTCCAACTCCAATTTTAGCATAACGGGTCTGCCAAACCTTAAAACCTGTATCTCCCGGATTAAAATAAAATTTTTCTTCATAGCCCGGTCCATCCGGTATATGACTCTTGCGATATTTTCCCAAAACCTCTCCGTCAGCATCAATAACGGCTAAAGAATTATAGCGGGCATAATTTCTTTTTTCATAAAAACTAATCGGCAGGACTACCCGCAGCTCTTCAGCCACTTTTTTAAAATGCTCCACTGCCTTATTTTCTGCCAATTCTGAAGCATACTGATAGTACACGGCCTTTTCCTTTTGACAGAAATAGGGGGTTTCAAACAGCTCCTGCAATAAGATAATCTGAGCGCCCTTTCCCGCCGCGGCGCGCACTAAACGTTCCGCTTTGGCAATGTTTTCCGCGGAATTCCCGGAACAGCTCATTTGCGTGGCGGCAACTTTTACAGTTCTCATTTATAGATCCTTTCTTAAGTTCCTTATATCCCGGCAGGCATCTGTTGGGTTGTGCAGTGCACATTTCCGCCCTCACGGATAATTCCCAAGCCATTTACCGTTCGAATCCTTCGTTCCGGAAATATCTCTTTAAACATCTGCACCGCCAGTCGGTCAGTTTCGGTCGCTTCTCCGCCGAAAACCGGAAGAATGATTCCCCCATTTACAAAATAAAAGTTCAGATAGCTTAAAGTTAAACGTGCTTTCGTTTCAGGATCGCACAACTTGGGAGGCTGTTTAAGCGGGATGATTTCTAAAGCTCTTCCTTGAGCATCCGCTTCCTTTCGCAGCAACGCCAAATTCAGATAAGTTATCTCATAATTCTCATCAGCAGGATCGTCGCAGACTTGCATAAGAACTTTGCCGGGAGCGGCAAAACAGGCGATATTGTCCACATGGCCATCCGTCTCGTCCCCAGCTAATCCTTTTTTCAGCCAAATAATTTTCCGGACATTGAGAAAATTTTTAAGTTCGGTCTCAATCTGTTTTCGAGATAATTCCGGATTGCGGTTCTGATTCAGCAAACACTCCTCAGTGGTTAGAAGCGTACCTTCTCCATCCACATGAAGAGAGCCTCCTTCCATCACCAGCGGGGCATCAAAGCGTCTTATCCCAACATGCTCTAAAATCCTGCCGGCCACCTGATCATCCAAATCCCAGGGCTCGTATTTCCCGCCCCAAGCATTAAAACGCCAATTAACGCCCGCAACCTCACCGGAATCATGAACCAAAAACGTCGGCCCGTTGTCCCTCAGCCAAGCGTCATTATGCCTGACCGGCAGAAATTCAATTCTCTCATTTGCCAAAAGGTGAGATATTCTTTCCGCATCTCCCGGATTCAAAAGCACCGTTATAGGTTCAAATTCGGCAATTGCTTGAATAATCTCCGTATAACTTCTGCACACTGCTTCATAGTCTTCCGGATGGCACATAGACTCTTGTACCGGCCAGGAAATAAAGGTTCGTCTGTGCTTAGTCCATTCAGCAGGCATTCGATAGTTTAAATTAAGCGGATACATTATTTTTCCTCTCACAATTCATTTTTAATACATTGTTCTTATTCTACTTCATCGTCATGAGAATTTAAAGCCGCTTTCAGTATTTCACACGGACAATAAAGCTTTTATCAAAATAAGGAGCAGCAATAAACTTGAAGACAAGTTTTAATTACCGCCCCTTATCCTATTTAATGAAGTAATCCGTATAGCTTTCCTTTTTTTCTACACATTGAATAAAGTATGTTAACTCCTTCATCAAATCAATGTATTTTTCTTCATCTATATATTTCCCATCTCGATCAAAAATAAGCTTGACAAGCGGACGTGTCGGAAGACTCGTCGGTACAGCTACAACTAAACCGACTTCTCCTGTATTTAAGGTGACTACCGTATTTCGGGGATAAAGATTTAACGACTTGCGAAATGCTTCAACAACTTGGGGATTAAAATCCTGATCTGCGCTCAAAATCATTTCAAGGGCGTGATAAGGCGGGAGTGCTTTCCGGTATGGACGGTCAGCAGTCAGGGCATCATAAACATCTGCAACAGCAATAATTTGAGCACCCTGACAAATATTTAATCCCTTTAGACCATCGGGATATCCTCTGCCGTCCCAGCGTTCGTGATGCTGTCTCACTGAGCTTAGGATACACGGTGCAACAGCCGCCTCCCGCAACATGGCTTCGCCTTCCAGAGGGTGCCGCTTGACGATGTTCATTTCATCCTCGTTTAATGGCCCCGGTTTGTTTAGAATCTCACGGGGAACTTTAATCTTGCCGATGTCGTGGAGAAGCGCCCCCATAGTCAGGTACCGCAAACGCCGCCCTTTATAGCCTAATTTTCTCGCTATCAGGGCCGATAATATGGCAACATTGACAGCATGGACAAACGTGGAATAATCGTATTCCTTCAAGCGCAGCATATCAATACGTGGAGTATCAAAATCTATACACACGTACTTATCTCTAATTTCATTTATAATCTGCTCGACAATAGTCACTGTCTGAGAAATCTGCTCTGTGGTCACTAATCTTACCTCATGATAGATGTTCCATATTGAACCCACTATGTGGCAATATAGGTCTTCAGAAAAACAGTCTTTATCAGAAAGAGCAGATTTGCCAAAGTTTTTGTCGGATTTTAAGGTGTATATTTCTTTTTTGGCCAGTTTTCGCCATATCCACTCAGTCATAAGTTGCCCTCGTGTTAAGAGCAAGATTCCGCTGGCATCGAACAAATCTATCTTGATTTGTTCACCTATAGCCAGAACACAGGGTGGTAGCTTTTCAAGAACCAGATTCATGGGACACCTCCTGATTCATGTTCACTGCCGCTCAAGGAATTCTAAGGAAAATCCCGGCAGCACTTTACTGGAATCATTCTGCCATTGCGTTCTTCCAAGCACCGTCTTCAAACACTGAGTCAATAGCTTTAAGCAAAACCTCCAAATCGAGAGGCTTATTCAAGATGTCGCGCACACCAAAGCGTCGTACAACGGGCTCCAGATCTTCTTCTGCAGTGATCATAATGACGGGAATATCTCTGGCCCGTTCGTCTTGCTCAAGCCGCGACAACACCTGCAGCCCTGACATTCCCGGCATACTTTGATCTAAAAGGATGAGAGACGGTCGGTGAACAGATGTCGCAATGCTTAAGCATTCTGATCCGCTGGCTGCCGTTGTGACACTATAGCCCGATTCCTCCAAAGCTCTTTGGATAAAAAGTCTGATCGCAAAATGATCATCCACAACAAGAATGTATTGCGACAATTTCCTCTCTCCTTTTGCACAATATTCCACGTGTTGTATTATTAACACACTTTAATCATTTCCATGCAGATTACCTACACATTGTATAACTATATGTCTATATTTTCAATAGAATTACACACATACAGTCGGTAAGATGTTTTAGGCGACTACCTTAAAATTGGAATAGGAGGTGATAGAGTGTCTAACATTCAAGAGGTTGTCGGGAAAAATATTCGGTTATTCCGCCAGACTAAGGGGCTAACACAAGAAAGACTGGCTGAGCTTGTCAATGTTAGTAGTTCATATATTGGGTATCTGGAACGAGGACTGAGGGCCCCTTCGTTAGACCTATTAGCTAGAATAGGCACCACCCTAGATGTCGAACCAACAGTATTACTCAATACTTCTTCGGAGGATACCGACCCCATACTAAAGAAGCTCAATGCTCTCCTGGTAGGAAAAGATCCAATACCGATTCATTTCCTTTATGAAGTTGCCGTTGCTTATTTCGCCTCTATTAAGTGAAAATAAGCTTGGCAACTTTTATGAAATCTATTCCTAACAATTTACAAATTCACCTTCTCGCCTTCCTGGCTTCAGGGGCACTCATCTTTCCATGGCAGGCACCGTCTAATTGCGCTTATACTGGAAGAAAGCGGGCAAACGAAGCTTAAGTTTTATACTTTCTAAAACTAGTGCGAAAAAAGGGGCTTTGCATCTGCATGCAAAGCCCCTAGATTTCAAACGAAGATAGTCTATTTAGTCTGCCCGAATAGAGAAATTATGACTAAAACGACTTAAGGTTGCGGTTTATAAATTCTGTTCCGTCTCGGCCATGGGATATGAGCCTAAAAATTTATAAAAATTCGTTTTCCTCTGCACCATGGTTAACGCATCCCTAACATCCGGGTCAGTATAATGTCCATCAATATCAATAAAAAAAATGTAACGTCCGAGCTGCCCGCGAGAGGGCCGCGATTCAATCTTTGTCATGTTAATGTCCCACAAGTTGAAAATGTCCAGGATGCAGGCCAGACTCCCCGGCTTATGTTCCGTTGAGAAAACTATTGAAGTCTTGTTGTGAGCCGCGGGAATGTGATTCGTGTCCTTCCCTACAACCACAAACCGTGTGAAATTATTGTCTTTGTCCTGAATATCTTGGAGAACTGTTTCCAGGCCAAAGATTTCCGCGGCCTCCAGGGGGCCGATAGCGCCTGCCGTCTTTCCTTTCCTCCGAGCCTGATTGGCTCCTTCCGCATTGCTGCTGGTCAGATACAATTTTGCCTGGGGTAAGTGTGTCTCTAAAAAGAGACGGCATTGTCCGGCCGATTGTGGATGAGTATAAATTTCAGCAAGTTCCTTCCAGTTTGCTCCGGGCGAAACCATGAGGGTCTGGGAGATGCGCAAAACAAGTTCATCCAGAATCATTAGGTCGACTTCCCAGGCCAATATGTCTAAAACGATATTAACCGAACCCTCTAAAGAATTTTCAAAAGGAATTACCGCTAAATCCAATTCTCCACGCTGCACAGCCATAAGCGTTTCGCGGATATTCGGCAACCCGACTAAATCCGCCTCCTGCTCATTGCGGGTATAGCGCTGTGCCGCTTGTTGGGTGAACGTGCCTTCCGGTCCGAGATAGCCAATCTTAAGCATAATATCCCCCTGTTCCAAAACATTCAATTAAAATAGCTTTGTGTCATAGTTCAGTTTAGATGTTTTTACAATTATATCATTGGGACCCATTTCTCGAAAGAAGCTAAAAGACGGCGGCCTTAGAAAAAATTTTAAGCCTACTTTTGGCCTTGCCTCTTAAACTTCAACGGAGTACACTAATCTTAAAACTTGTTATCCGAATAGGAAGATCCGTCAACCCCATCAAATCAGTTTAGAGGGATAAAAATGAACTACAAGCACAACGCTCAGTTATCTGGTGGTCAACAGCGACCGAGCCTCTCACCCAGCCTCCTTTTAATTTTGGCTATCAGCTGCGGGCTGTCTGTCGCCAACCTTTACTACAATCAGCCTTTACTTGCCGACATGGCCCAGTCTTTCCATGTTTCCGCATCCCAAATCGGCAATATTTCCATGCTTACTCAACTGGGGTATGCTTTGGGACTTTTTTTATTTGTCCCGCTTGGCGACATTCGGGAAAAAAAGACGCTGATTATCCTATTGCTCGGCTTAGTAACGCTTTCCTTGCTGTTCGTAGGAATATCTAAAAACCTGACCCTGTTGGGGGTGGCCAGTTTTGCTGTGGGTCTAACAACCGTCGTTCCTCAGATTATTGTCCCGCTCGCCGCTCAACTCGCAGAACCTCAACAACAGGGACGGATTGTCGGGATCGTAATGAGCGGCTTGTTTTTCGGAATTCTTTTAGCCCGCACAATCAGTGGGATTATTGGCAGTTTATTGGGCTGGCAGGCCATGTATTTTATCGCGGCGGGGTTAATGTTTATTTTAGCCTTGATGTTGGGGAAGGCTTTGCCCAAAACCGGTTCAACCTCAAATTTGTCTTATAGCCAGAGTCTTTATTCGCTCTGGGGATATATTACCAAGCTGCCCTTATTGCGCGAGGCCTCTTTAATGGGAGGGCTTCTTTTTGGCTCCTTTAGTGTCTTTTGGACAACCTTAGCCTTTTTTATCAAACAACCTCCCTACTATTATGGGACAGAAATTGCGGGCCTATTTGGCTTGATAGGGGTCGCGGGCGCTTCTTTTGCCCCTATCGCGGGACGCTTAGCCGATAAAAAAGGCCCCCGGATCGTCGTGGGAATTGCCGCCGGGGTGACGTTGCTCGCTTACCTGGTCCTCTGGCTGTTGGGCCATCATTTGTGGGGGTTAATATTGGGCGTCATTTTATTGGACCTGGGGGTACAAGGTGCTCAGATTTCCAATCAAGCCAGAGTGTACGCCTTAGTCCCCGAAGCTAAAAGCAGATTAAACACTATTTACATGGTCACTTATTTCATCGGCGGGTCTTTGGGTTCTTTTCTTGGCTTACGCGCTTGGAGCCTTTGGCAATGGAAAGGTGTCTGCTTGGTCGGCGGCCTGATGATCCTTGTCAGTATAATTATTTGGACCGCCGGTTGGAAAAGCAATCAGGTGAAGCTGTCAGGAAAGGTGTTGTAAGGATCATGTTAGATCTGGCAATCTTAGGAGGGCTTGTGATCGATGGAACGGGGAATGCGCCCGAACAAAAGGACTTGGGAATCAAAAACGGGAAGATCGTAGAGCTGGCTCCGAAACTTTCAGCAGAGGCCGAACAAACGCTTGACGCCACAGGAAAGATGGTTTCACCGGGCTTCATTGACGTGCACAGCCATTGTGACCTAGTCCCATTTTTGTCCGGTCCCATTCGAGAAACCAGAATCCGCCAGGGGATTACGACGGAAATTGCCGGACAGTGCGGGCTTGGCCCTGCGCCTTATACGAAAGACATGCAGGACTGGCGCAATTACCTTACGCCTATTCTTGGCACAGGGCCGCAAACTTGGAACTGGCCTGATTTTTCTGCCTTTCTTCAGGATATTGAGCAAACTGCAAAACCGAACAACCTTGCTTTCCTCATTGGTCATGGGGCAGTTCGGGCCCAGGTTCTGGGACTGAAAAACATCTCCCCTACTAAGAAAGACCTAGCTGAAATGTGCGCTATTGTTGATGAAGCAATGTCCGCAGGAGCTCTGGGGATTTCTTACGGATTAGCTTATTTGCCCGGCATGTTCGCCCCTCAAGAAGAACTTGTGGCCCTTAGCTCCGTAGTAGCGGCTCATGACGGCATCATGATGATTCACATTCGCAGTCATTCCCGTCAAGTCCGTGAGGCCATGGCAGAGGCTTTAACCGTTGCCAAGAAATCCGGAGTTAAATTGCAAATTTCTCATATGCGCTCTTATGCCAACCGCCATTATGGTATTTCCGGGCAGGAATTACTGGACATGGTAGATAAGGCCCGGGCCGCAGGTGTCGATGTCACCTTCGACGAGCACCCTTATCAAGCAGGCAGCACGCTGTTGTCTCAAGTTCTCCCTCCCTGGGCCAAGGAAGGCGGAGGACCGGAAATTATTAGAAGGCTTAAAGATCCTGCCTTGCGGTCAAGGCTCAAAGATGAGTTAACCGAACAGGGACCGGACTATCCGGGTTGGGACAACTTCGTGGGTATGGTCGGCTGGCCAAACATTATGATTAGCTCCACATTCCGGGAACAGAACAAATGGGCAGAGGGGCGCAGGGCAGTCCAGCTGGCTTCCGGGACAGCCTCCGCCCGGACAGCGCAAATTGGAGAAATTATCGCTAAGATTGCCGATCTTCTGATTAGTGAAGATTGTCAGAGCTCCATGGTTATGCATAATTTGTTTGCCGAGGAAGATATCGTCACTCTGCTGCAACACCCCTTATGTCAAATAGGCTCCGACGGTATTCCCACGGGCAAACCTCATCCTCGCTTATATGGCACTTACCCCAAGTTCCTGGGGGAGTATGTCCGGGACAAGAAACTATTAACCTGGCCGGAGGGAATTAAGAGAATTACCGGGGACCCGGCCCAAAGACTGGGCCTGGCGAAAAAGGGTTTTATCAGGCAAGACTACTCGGCAGACCTTGTTGTTTTTGAACCGGAAACTATCAGCGCGCCTGAAGATTACAACAAACCGGATACTCTTCCTCGGGGCTTAAATTACACCATCCTTAACGGCCAAATTGTTTGGTCTGAGGGCAAACTTCTAAGCTCGCAAAGCGGCCGGCTGCTTAAGAATTAGTTATAACCAGATAAAGCGCTCTCTTTTCAATTCCTTTAAACTAGGAGCAGGGAAAAGAGAACGCTTTTGTCTTAGGCAATTAGATTTGGTGTTTATTAAACGCATTTACACTATATGATGCTATAATAAGTACATTATATCATGAAATAACCGTACAACTTTTTTAACCATCAGCCTGAACTACCGGAACAAACTATACATAAAGGAGATTAAGCATTCGTGAACAATCATGCTCTTACCGATTCTGCCTCAATGGCCTCACGTTCCCGTCGCTTATGGACCGCTATTGTCTTAGGCGCTTTGTCTGCTTTCGGACCGCTGTCGATCGACATGTACTTACCTTCCCTGCCCACGCTGACCAGAGATCTGCACACAAGCACATCCCTGGCCCAGTTCAGCCTGACAGCGTGTCTTCTTGGTCTTGCCTTGGGACAATTAGTATCCGGTTCACAAAGTGATGTACGTGGGCGACGCATCCCGCTCCTTGTCGGGCTGGTCTGCTATACAATCTCATCTCTGTTGTGCGCCGTCAGTCCTTCCATCGGGTCTCTGATTTTGCTGCGCTTTATCCAGGGATTCGCCGGGTCGGCAGGTATTGCTATTTCGCGCGCCATCGTCCGGGATCTTTACTCCGGGCCTGAAATGACCAGGTTTTTTGCACTGTTAATGTTAATTAACGGTGTAGGCCCGATTGTTGCCCCCATCATCGGGGGACAGCTTTTAGAATTCACTTCCTGGCGGGGAGTGTTTCTCGTTCTCTGTGCAGTCGGTGGCGTTATGCTTCTGGCGGTCTTTTTTACATTGCCGGAAACATTATCCTCTAAGCACCGCTCCCAAGCAGGCCTAATAAATATCTTGAGAACCTTTGGCGACTTAATCAGCGACCGGGGGTTCATGGGATATGCCTTGCCCCAGGGACTTGTCATGGCCGCTATGTTTGCTTACATCTCAGGTTCGCCCTTTGTGATTCAAAATATATTTGGAGCCTCTCCCCAAATGTACAGTCTCTTTTTTGCCATCAACGGGTTGGGTATTATTATTACCGGGCAGGTCACCGGACGATTAGCCAGCCGGGTCAGTGAGACAAAGCTTTTCATCGTCGGTCTCCTTCTGGCTAATCTGGGCGGCTTGTGTTTGCTGGTATCGACTCTCGCTGGCGCAGGACTCGCGGCCATTTTAATATCTTTGTTTTTGGTTGTCTCAAGTGTCGGTATCGTATCCACCGCCGGCTCATCTTTAGCTATGGAAAATTACGGCCATTCCGCAGGAAGTGCGTCCGCCTTGTTAGGATTATTTTCTTTCGTCATCGGAGCTATCGTCGCCCCGCTCGTGGGCCTCGGCGGCGGAAATACGGCCATCCCCATGGGCGTTGTCATATTTGTCGCTGAGGTTGGGGCGCTGCTCTGTTATGTAATACTAAAAAATAAAAAAAGCCCAGTGCATGCCTAAGCCGGATAGACCGGCTTTTTTTATTTTTACGGGAAGATACACCTTCAGCCTGCTCTGAGAAGCGAAGGTTCGTGGTAGAGAAACTGCAATCAAAATTCAATTATTGGGAATACTAGAAGAATTAAATATCTCATAAGGAGCAGTCTATGGCTAAAAGAAAGATTGCAGTATCAGCGCTGCTCATCGTCATCCTGCTGGCAGCTGGATTTATTCTACTAAAACAAAGCGGCAGTCCTCCCTCTCCTAAGAACGTCTCCTTGAAATCAACCGTTGGTCAGAATCAAACAGCGAACATCAACACACCCCCGGCTCAAGGGGCATCAACTCAGTCTGTCGTTAATCCCAAGTACTCGAACGAGGACCAGTTGACTCCTGAAAATATCTCTAACCAGGTTGTCGTTAAACTCAGTTCAGGAACTGATCCCGAAAAATTAGCCCAAACAATCAATGCGGAAATCGTAAGGAAAGGTCCGCTTCAATATATCACCTTGGCCCTCCCTAAAAACCAGTATGCCAGTATTATTGAGCGGCTCAAGAAAACAGCGGGCGTTTTGAGTGTCCAGCCTGTTCGGATTCTTAAAACAACAACTGTCAAAACGATGAGCGTCAATCCCACGGACTCGTTGTATCCGCAACAATGGGGTTTAACTAAGATCGAGGCTCAAAAAGCCTGGAACCTGGGATTTACGGGCAATGGCATTACCGTTGCCGTAGTAGATACCGGAGTGGACCTCAATCACCCTGATTTAAAGGACAATATCCTGCCGGGTTACAATGCCATTACCGGGGTCACCGGCGGTACAACCATTCAGGACAACAACGGTCACGGGACACATGTCTCAGGTATCATTGCCGCTGAGGCAAACGGGATTGGTGTCGTCGGGGTTGCTTACCAAGCCAAAATCCTGCCAGTCAAAGCCCTGACCAAACAAGGCGAAGGAACAGATGACTGTATTGCCGACGGAATCACCTGGGCGGCTGATCACAGCGCTAAAATTATTAACCTTAGCTTAGGCTCGGACAGTGAAAGTGACGTACTCAAAGAGGCTCTGCAATATGCTGCGGACAAAGGATGTTTAATTGTCGCCGCCGGGGGAAATCTGGAGGATAACCTGACAACGATCTCCTACCCTGCGGCTGATCCTCTTGTTTTGGCCGTAACGGCCACAGATTCCAATGACCAGATCGCCTCGTTTTCCCTGCCGGGACCTCAAGCGGGGCTGGCGGCACCCGGAGTCAATATTGCCAGTGATTATTGGCAAAATTCCTCAGGATATGCTTCTTTAGACGGAACTTCCATGGCTTCGCCTTTTGTAGCGGGAGCGGCGGCTCTTGTCTGGAGTGCCCACCCTGACTTAAACGCTCAGCAGGTAAGAGTCGCTCTGGAAAATTCAGCTCGTGATTTAGGTGCCGCCGGGAGGGATAATTCTTACGGCTTTGGGCGAGTCGATGCCTACTGGGCGGTCCGTTTTGCGGATAAATCCCCGGCATTCTCCTCACCTGCAAATCTCGATTGGGCCGGCGGAACGGTGCAGGGAGGAACAAGCACTACTTCAGTGACCTTGACTGTTCCGGCTCGAACCTTTGGTCTTGATCCTTCGGCAAATGTCACGGTGTCCATTGGACCAGCTTCTGATGCCGCTGCCTTTCCATCCGGTATATTGCCTCTGGGAGATGCCGTCTCTCTTCAGTGGAACAGCTCTGTGAAAAAATTTCTCGGCTTAACTTTATCTACTACTGGAAGTACTCCGAGCTCAAACCGTGTGGGATATATCTTCCACTGGTCCGGGTCACGCTGGATATTGACAGGAGGAGGCCTTAACGCCGCGGCCATTAGTACTGCCGTTACTGAACCCGGAATTTATCGCGTCGGTTTTGTCCTGCCGCCTGAAAACCATCGCCTGGCAGGGAATGATCAAATTCAAACCTCCCTGCAAATTTCTCAAACAGAGTTTCCCTACGGTGCGGATACCGTACTCCTAGCAACTGCCGACGATTTTTCCGATGCCCTGAGCGGGGTTCCGCTGGCCTACAAACTGCACGCCCCGATTTTACTTACCCCCCCTGAGCAGCTGCCCGCCGCCCTCAAAACAGAGATTCAGCGGTTGGCTCCCCAGAAAATAATCCTCCTAGGCGGAACCGCCGTAATTTCAACGAACATTGAACAACAGCTGCAATCGGCATTTTCCGTCCAGCGTCTGGCAGGAGTTACCCGCTTTGGAACCGCCGCGCAAATTGCTTCTGCCCTGGGAACCATAGGGCAGGCTGTTCTGGTCAATGGAACGAGTTTCCCCGACGCTATTTCTATAGCTTCACTGGCGGCCCAACAAGGTATTCCTATTCTTTTAACAGATACAAATTCCTTGCCTACGGAAACTGATGCCATAATGCGGCAGCTTCTTATCAGTCAGACAACGGTTGGCGGCGGGGAAGCCGTTGTTTCTTCAACCCTCTTCAGCAATTTGCCCACGCCGGCGCGTCTAGCCGGATATGACCGTTATGACACCGCCGCGGCCATTCTGCAGGCCTTTCCGCCTCAGGGAAATTTACTGTTTGTGGCAACCGGGGAAAATTATCCGGACGCTCTGAGCGGCGGAGTTATAGCGGCCATGAACCAGTCCGGCTTGCTCCTCGTCCCCCTGACAGGCCCTAACTCCGCTGAAACCTCCCTGATCCAAAGCTGGCATGGGAAAACTGTCTACGTTTTCGGCGGCACTGCCGTAGTACCTGACGAAATCCTTCAGCAGGTTCAAAGCGTGGTCCGCTAAGGTAGCAAAAAGATGGTCTCGAATCTGCTTATCTGGAGGTCATATTCCTCAAAGTTAGAATCGTCCAGTCCCATAGTGGTAAGTTGCTTTAAAAAGTGAACTATGAAAATTACATGGGGTTGTAACAAGCCGCAAGCAGTTTGTTACAACCCCATGTTGTTAAGAACGTATTGACATTGTTATCTGCAGCGTTTACTGCTCCTTTGCCGGAATCGGTCCGCGCGAAAGAGCAATTTTACCCGTCCGGACGATTTCAATAATTCCATGATCCTCCTCCAGGACCTGACAGAGGGCATCAATTTTAGTTTCATCCCCGGAAAGCTCGATAACCATCGTTTCCCGGCTGACATCGACAATACTGGCCCGGAAAATATTGACAATGTTGATAATATCCGAGCGCGTCTCCAAACTTGCCTTAACCTTTATCAAAGCCAGCTCACGCTGGATTGACTCAACTGCCGTCAGATCACTGATTTTTATGACGTCAATTAATTTGGACAACTGGTTGACGACCTGTTCCTGTTCAATTTCATCCCCTTCCACTACAATGGTGATCCTTGTGGTATCCGGTTCTTCCGTATAACCGGCGGCAATGCTTTCAATATTAAAGGCTCTGCGGCTAATTAAACCGGAAATATGCGTCAGAACGCCCGGCCGGTTTTCAACCAAAACAGCAAGAGTGTGCTTCATCTCCTTAACCTCCCATAATCATCTGGTCCAGACGCGCTCCCGCCGGAACCATCGGTAAAACATTTACCGTCTCAGGCGTCCAAATATCCACTAATACCGGGCCAGGCATAGCTAAGGCTTCGGTCAGAACCTTATCAAGATTTTCCGGCTCGGTCACCCTCAAACCGGTTACTCCCATGGCTTCAGCCAGCTTCACGAAATCGGTGTGCCCTTTTAAACTGGTATGAGAATAGCGTCCGCCATAAAACATTCTTTGCCACTGAGCTACCATGCCTAAGGTTTGGTTATTCAGGACCAGGATAACCACCGGGAAATTACCATCCGCTAAAGTCGCCAGCTCCTGGCAATTCATCATGATGCCCCCATCGCCGACAAACAAAACGACTTTACTCTTCGGCAAACCGCACTGCGCTCCCAAGGCCGCCGGCAAGCCATAACCCATCGTTCCCAAGCCTCCTGACGTCAGCAAGGTGCGAGGATGTTTAAACCCGTAGAATTGAGCCGCCCAGATTTGATTTTGGCCGACGTCCGTAACGACCACTGCCTCACCCTGAGTCAGCTCGCTGACCTTTTCGACAACGGCCTGGGGCATCACAAGATTCTCCTCTTGTTTATAGGTCAAGGGAAAGTCTTTCTTCCAATCTAATACCTTTGCCAGCCAAGGCTGAACCTGCTCCTTTAACTCAGCGGAAACATCCCCAACCCGTTCCACTAAAGCCGGCAAGGACCACTTCAAATTGCCAACGACCCGTATATCTGCCAGAACATTTTTATTTATTTCCGCAGGATCAATATCAAAGTGAACGATTTTGGCCTTTGAAGCAAAATCACTTAAAAGTCCCGTCACCCGATCGTCAAAGCGCACGCCAATCCCTAACAGCAGATCGCATTCCGTTGTCGCCATGTTAGCGGCATAAGTTCCGTGCATTCCCACCATCCCTAAAAATTGAGGATGATCAAAGGGAAGGCAGCCTAAGCCCATCAAACTGGAAATCACCGGGAATCCGGTTTGTTCCACCAGCGCTTTCATCTCCGGCGACGAATCTGAGAGATTAACTCCACCTCCAATAAAAATCAAAGGTTTACGAGCTGCGCGCAATTCCTCAAAAACCTGATCGATCACCAGCGCATTGCCTGCATAGACAGGACGATAACCACGCAGCGCAACTTCAGATGGGTATTGATAGTCAAACTCAGCTGCAAAGACATCTTTAGCGATGTCGACAACGACCGGCCCCGGACGGCCCGTGCGGGCGATATAGAAAGCTTCCTTTAGCGCCCTCGGCAGCTCCTCAACGGTCTTGACCAAATAGTTGTGTTTGGTGATAGGAGTCGTAATTCCTCGAATATCCGCCTCCTGAAAAGAGTCCCTGCCAATAAGCGGAACGGCAACTTGCCCCGTTATCGCCACCAAGGGAATAGAATCCATATAAGCTGTGGCAATTCCTGTTACCAAGTTCGTCGCGCCGGGACCGGATGTCGCAATTACTACCCCAACTTTGCCCGTGGCCCTGGCGTAGCCATCAGCGGCGTGAACCGCCCCTTGCTCGTGTTTGGTGAGAATGTGTCTAAAGTTCGCTTTATATAAAGCGTCATAAAGCGTCAGCACCGCCCCGCCGGGATAACCGAACGCTACATCCACATTTTCATTTTTTAAAGATTCAATAATCGCCTCCGCACCTGTCATGATCATGCCTCGTGTTCCTCTCCTTTGTCATGCTGGATCATATACGACATCCAACTACTTTTTATGACTATTATAGCACAACACAGCTCGGCTCTGCAGAATACTCACGAAATTCAGTTTTGCAAATTTCCTCAAATAGAAAAGATTTCTGTGATATAATCGACGTAATGGTAAAGGAAAGGATGAATCATGTGAAAAAAATCATAATAGCGATGATAACTTCGCTTACTGTAATATTATTTACGCCTCTGCTTACCCAGGCAAGCCCTCTGGCCTACTCAACGGAACGAATAGCCGGCCAGGACTGTGTCGAAACCGCTTTAAAAATCTCTCAAAAAGGCTGGGATTCCGCCCAGACGGTCATCTTATGCCAATCCTCCGACTACCCTGATTCCATCGCCGCCACTCCTTACGCGGTATCCTTAGACGCTCCCATCTTGCTGACGGGAGGAGAAACTCTTGATTCCAGGGTGGTTCAAGAACTGCAGCGTTTAAAGCCTCAGAAAGTCATCTTACTGGGCGGAACCGCCTGCTTACAGCCATCTTTAGAGAAAGGTCTCGAACAGCTGTCCTTGAATTGGGAGCGCATCGGCGGAATCGACCGCTATGAGACTTCCGTTTTGCTTGCTAAACGTTTGACTTCAGATTCACTTATCGTTGCCAATGGCGATAATTTTCCCGACGCACTGTCGGCCGCAACTTATGCCGGAATTAAACAGATTCCTATTGTGCTCACTTCGACAACTCTCCCGGACTCTGTCTTGAAATACTTAAACGCAACTCAGCCGAAACATATAACCGTCGTTGGAGGAGAAGTTGTTGTTCCCTCCCAGGAGCTTACAGCCAATAATTTCACGATTGAGACGCGTTTGGCTGGTCAGGACCGCTACGATACCAATGCCAACGTTGTTTCCCAGATGAAAGACATTTACCAGTCAAAGGATCTTTATCTAGCTTCAGGCGTCACTTTTCCGGACGCCGTCGCCGGCACCGTCCTCGCCTCAAAAGCGAAAGCGCCCCTTTTACTTACAGAACAAAAGGATATCCCTCCTTCTATCTATAGTTTCATGCGTTTACATATGATCGTCGAGCCTGCGCTCAAAACCTCCGCTAATACCGGCAATGCGGCCGGCCAAAAAGGTACGGTCAGTGCCTCCGGGGGTCTGAATCTGCGGGATACCCCCGCCTCAACCGGAAAAGTATTAGTAACAATTCCCAAAGGCGCAAGCATTGATCTCCTGACTCTGCAAAACAATTGGTACAAAACCACCTATCAAGGTAAAACCGGATGGGTATCGGGTGATTACGTCACTCCGGCGTCCAGCGGCTCTAATAACGCTTCCAGCTCTGACAATACTTCAGCAAATGTTGACTTGAGTCTAAACGGTTCTGTTTATATTCTTGGCGGAACAGGAGTTATCAGCGCCGGTTCTCAGGCAATTATACAGGGCCAGGCCTCTTCAACTTATGCCAGTAACTTAAAAGACTTTCCCCCACTTCCTTCCAGCATCCAAAATCCAACGTCACCTGATCCCGATGGCTCATCCTCGACTCCCGATAACTCCACTCCCGTGAACAGCAACTATGATCCTTCGAAAGAAGTTCTTGTAGATCCTTTCGAGGGAATTCCCGCCAATGCCCTGGCCGGCAAAACAATTATGCTGGACCCCGGACACGGAGGACCCGACACAGGTGCTATCGGCCCCAACCACACTTATGAAAAAAACAACACTTTGCCTATTGCCCAAGATTTAAGTACAATCCTGCAACAAGCAGGAGCTAAGGTTCTTCTGACCCGCAGCGATGACTCTTCGCCCGCCGCTAATTACTCCGAAGTTGAAGATCTCCAAGCGCGAGTGGACGAGGCGGCCAAAAGCAAACCTGACCTTTTCATATCCATCCATAACGATTCCTTCAGCAATCCTGCCGTTCAAGGTACTACAACTTATTATTGCCAGGAAAATCCTCAGGAGCAAAAAAGCCAGCAACTGGCCAGCAGTATCCAAAACGCAGTCATTGATACTGTGAAAACGAATAACCGGGGAGCTAAAGAGGCTAATTTCTATGTTATACGCTACACATCGATGCCTGCCGTCTTATTGGAGGCCGCCTTTATTTCCAGCCCCTATGAGGAAGCAAGGCTGCAAAACGATACCTTCCGCAAAAATGTTGCCGCAGCTATTTTCCACGGAATCTATAACTACTACAATACTCCTCTGCCTAACGATTAAGCCGGAATGGAGCGCCAGCGAAAAGGCGAAGCGTTTGCTTTTCTTGGCTTTGATTTTAGGCGAGTACAGAAGCGAAGCCGAAGTAAACCTGTTCGCCAGCGCTCCATTCTCTTCGCCGCTGACTTGGGACAAGACAAATTTGTCAGCTCGCCGGAAAGGAAACCGCCTGCCTCTGGGGGGAAGAAAAAGCCAACACTTTAAATCAGTGCTGGCGTAATACTTTTTTGAACCCCCAGTTCGCTAAGGACACGAGTATAGATACCAGCAGGGCGGTTCCGAACCCGCGAACGTAAAAACCTGGCACCAAAGCACTCGTGAGCAAAATCATCCAAGTATTTATAATCACAGTAAAGATTCCCAAGGTAAGAAGATTCAACGGGATAGTCAAAATGATCAGCACCGGTCGAATCAACAGGTTGACAAGCCAGAGGATTAACCCGGCTCCCAGGTAATGCAGGGGAGTTGCTGCATGAAGCGACAGGAACTGTGCCGCTATCCAAAAGACGAGCGTGTTAATGAGAATTCGATAAATCGGTCGTTTCATACAATCCCCCATCTACTTTAAACTAAGCGAGACCTTAATATTTTCTGTTTCTACATCGACAAGATCCAAGCCATTATATCCGCTTAATCCTTTAATCAGGCCGTGCACCCCAGCGACAAGACCGCTAAAAGGGACTGCTTTTACCCAGCGCAACGCTTTGTTGCTTTTTTCATCCTTGGGCAGCGGGATACACCTTAAAATTACCTCCCCCACCCAAGCCAAATCTGTCAGAGCATCCATAAACTCATCAATAACCCAGACCGCAACCGGAAAGGCAAGCCCTCTCCGGTTTTTTACTTTAATTCTTACCATCATTAGCCTGGTTGAATTACTCCACACACACTTCCACCTTGATTCTCCCTTCTTCAGGGTCCGCAACTTCAACATCAACAATCTTGCCGTCTACAGTTTCTTCCACGAGACGAACCAGTTCTTCGACATCCAGAGCCTGCAAATCAAAACCTTTTTGTTCTAATTCCGAACGCTTATCCGCCGGAACAAAACTCATGGCATAAACTACCAGCTTTGAAGCGGAACGTATTAGACTCAAAGGAACACTCACATTCACTTTCAGCGCCTTTTCTCCCAGCACCCGCACTCGCAAAAATCGGCCTCCTGAGGACTGACCGGCCGTCTCCTTTTTAACCAGATTAAATTCCGGTGTGGAAGAAACTTTCTCTTCTGAAAGCCCCTCTTCCATTGCTTTCAAAAGATCCATCCCTTCTGTTGCCGTAAGTTTACCCTCCTGAATCATTTCCAGGATCTTCATTTTTTCACTGCTCATTTTTTAAACTCCTTTCCGTCCTGTTATTCTTCCACATTTTTACTTGTCGGTTTCTTCATTTGCTGAGTTGCTTCCTGAACTGAAATTTCTCCGCGATTTAAGGCTGCCAGAATTTCCTGCCTGCGCAAACTCTCTTCAGTGGGATCTGTTCCTTCCTGGATAAACTCTTTTTCTTTATCCGTCCCGTAACCAAGCGCTTCAATAACACTATCTAAGCGGCTTCGCACTGTCGGATAGGAGATTCCCAATTCTTTTTCTACTTCTTTGATATTTCCCCGGCATCTAATAAACGCCTCCACAAAAATCAACTGTTCCGCCGCCAGTCTGCAAAACTTGCAGGAACTAAACTCGCCTTCAATTCTTGTCGAACAGTAAGTACAGCTTAATTTGCTGATTTTCATTTCATGGCTGCAAACCGGACAGCGATGGGGCATCTTATAATCCAAGAATTATCACCTCTTAACTTAGTTGCGTGCTTAGTAAACATTCTCTGATTAAGATAATAAACGAATATATTAATAATGTCAATATTGATATTAATATATTTAAGTTTTATATTAATATCATTAAGTTATAGCTCAATCAATTCCTCAGTGATCAGACTCTATTTAAAAATAATAAGCTCCCCGTCTGGCTTTCAGACGGAGAGCTATAGGAGCATTGGAACTATTTAATAAGCAACTAAAAGTCCGCCTTCATCTGCATAAGCGGAAATTGTGGCACCCATTTCCACGATAATCACATCTTTAAAACGGTATCTTTTCTGTACCTCTTCTTTTAGCAACACTGCCTTGTCTAAACAATTACAGTGAGCAATTCCCAGTATTTTATCCTCAAGCCTCTCACCCTTTTCCCCAATAATATCGACGAAACGCTGAAAGGCCTTTTTGGACCCTCTAACCTTCTCAATGAGGTCGATTGTTCCTTCGTCAGAACCGCCAAGGATAGGTTTGATGGAAAGCCAGGTAGCTAAGGTTCCGGAAAAACGGCTCAAGCGCCCGGATTTAATTAAATGCTCCAGCGAATCCAATAAGAAAAAAGTATTCATATCCTGAATATATTGATTAACCCGCTCAACAACTTCATAGTTCTTAAGGTTATTTCGAGCCAGTTCTACTATTTTAAGCCCCACTAAGGTTTCTCCCACAGAAGCAGTCAAGGAATCAAAGACATGGATAAAGCGCGAGGCCTGATGTTCTAAAAACATAGTTTTGGCTAATACGGCGTTGTTGTAAGTACTGCTGATTTTGGAAGAGAGCGTTACCACAAAGGTATTTTCCGCTTCGTCGAACCATTGAAGAAACGAGTTCGGGGAGGGGCTTGCTGTCTGAAGTGCGGTTTCGGTGTTGCGCATTTCTTCTAAGAAGCTCTTTAAGTTCAAATTCTCATCAAGAAAATGATGTTCGCCTAGCACAAGGCTAAGGGGTACTAACCGGAGAGGTATTTGCTTTTCTACTTCTTGGTTCAGGTCGCAGCCACTGTCCATGACAATCCTATAATCCATTGCTCATCCCCCATTAATCCGCTCTTGATCATCATATCATTTTGCGGGAATTTCTACGAGCATTAAATTTGGCCAGGTATCTGACATTCACGTTGATTGCAATTCTTGAATTATGATTAATTTTAACATTAAATGGAACCCTACCCTATCTCCACATACATTAGCGATTGTACCTGCTTCTCAATTGCCCGCAAGCCGCCTCAATATCTGCCCCATGTTCAAGGCGGATACTGCAGCTAATACCTTGCTTTTTTAACGTATCATAGAAAGCAAGCAGCGAGTCATGCTCGCTCCGCCGATACTGCTGATGTTCATCGACCGGGTTATAGGGAATTAAGTTCACATTAATAAACTGACGTTTTTCTCCGATCAGCCCTACCAGCTGAAGAGCGTGTTCCTTGCTGTCATTCAGGTCTTTAAGCAGAATATACTCCAAGGTAATCCTCCGGTTTGTTTTCCGCAAATAGTAAGCAACAGCCGGCATTAGAGTTTCCAGAGGGAACAGGCGATTAATCTTCATAATCCGGCTTCGAAGTTCATTATTTGGCGCATGCAAAGAAATCGCCAGATTTACCCGCAAATTTACATCGGCAAAATCATAAATTTTATCCGCCAAGCCGCTGGTTGACACCGTAATGTGCCTGGCGGGAATCGCCAGGCCTTTTTGGTCTTTCAGAATCTGAAGAGCGCTGACGAGGTTGGTGAAATTGTCAAAGGGCTCGCCAATCCCCATGACTACAACATGGCTTACTTGCTCCGCGGGATTTTCCCGGTCCAAATACTGTTGAACAGCCATAATTTGTGCCACTATTTCTCCGCTTGACAAATCGCGTTTTTTATTGAGCAGTCCGCTCGCACAAAAACTGCATCCCATGTTGCAGCCAACCTGGGTCGTAACACAAACCGACAAACCAAATTTGTGTTTCATCAATACTGTTTCAATTAAATGATTATCGTGTAATTGAAATAAAAACTTAATCGTTCCATCTTGAGATTCTTGTCTTAAGTACTCAGTCAGTGAGCAAAAGGCAAAGTGTTCTTCTAATAAGTCCAGACACTTCTCAGGAACATCCGTCATTTCGCTGAGCCGAGTCACACGCTTCCTATAAAGCCAATTCCAAACTTGAGATGCCCGGTGCTGTTTATACTTATATTCTATAAACCATGCTGTTAGCTGATCAAAGGTCAGGCTATAAATGGATTCTTTACTCATGTTTTTTCCTCAGAACGCACTATCTGCAACTCATTAACTTATTGAATGCGGCCAGAAATTCTTCTTCTACAGAAATAAAATCTCTTTGGGCAAAATCATAGTCTTTCAGCGATTTAGCAGGTGCCTTTTCAAAAATCTGATAATCCATCATTGCTGCAAATTCATAGTGCAGCAACGTGTCGTCAACATTCTCGATTTGTTTCAGTTCGTCTGCCGTTAAATCACCAAGCCCAAACCGAACGTAAATCAATTTTTGCAGCGTTTCTTCGATCTTAAAATACTCAGGAAGATTGCGTTTCACCGGCCTTGTCAAATCAGAAATATAGCTTTCACTGGCGTCATGCAGGAGACAGCCGAGCTGCACTCTTACTGAATATCCCCGGCTTTCAGCCTCACGACAACACTGCAGGGAATGCTGGGCTACGGAATAAAAATGACTGCTATGACCATTGGCCCTGGTCATTAATGACAAGGAGTGGGCAATATCTTCGATCCTAATATCACCCATAGCCGGCTCAAGGGGATAAAATTTAATTCTCGAATAAGTTAGGATATAATCCGACATTGTGCACCTTCCAAATCTCGTTTTGCATCAACTAGAATTTTCCCCAAATCATATTTTTTAATTATATCATTTCTAACAGCTTTGAAAAAGCAAGAACGCACTGATTACATAAAAATCCCACATCAGTTGCAAAATATCAACAGTATAAAGTAACTGATAAGAGGAGACTGATAACTATATGGATAAAATAGAAGGCAAAATTATGAGTAAAGAGGCCTTTCTCAACAATTCCGCTTACTCCAAAGAGCCCTATGAGGGGATTTTAGTGAGCAGCGATCTTGAGAAACAACAGTATCAGATTGGGGTACAGTTGAGTGAAGGTCAAGTATTGCTTGTTGATCAGGTAACTGATCACGAGGTTAAAGAGCGCTTACTGACTTGGATACCGCGTGTCAATGAAATTCAAAGACAATATGGTGTTAAAAATGATCTGGAAAATTATTTAGGCAAATAACCGACATAACCTAGTTTACTCACATACAAAGTAAGCGGAGTCAGAGAAAAAATTCTTTGACTCTGTTTTTATTTACCGGAACACAGCTTTTGCATTCATTCCATACACTATATTGCTGCAATGTCCTAAGACCTGCCTTCAGCACAAAGCCTTCGCACACAACGTTAAACAGCATGTCACACTAAGAAACTTCCTTTTCAATATAGCGGCCTAAAACTATCATCTTCTTAATTTTGTAACAGCTGACCTGCTGATGCTGACTATTATTTGAGATTTTGCTTCTAATATATGCACAAAAAATCAACCTTTTAATATTTAATCAAATTTTATTTCCATTATCTTCCCTTTTTAAGAAAGTGTTAATTTATCCTCATTTGTATTAAGTTTTGTTAAGCTTTAATTGCTTATCTGTCAAGAAAACCGATTTATAAGTAAAACTTGGAAATATGTCCAATATGTTTTAAATGCAATCTTTAATTTAATGTGTTAGAATCTGTTTGTCGCCAAGTTAAAAGTTTCAAAAACAATGGCATAAACATTTAAAAATAAAATGTAATGCTGTTGTGGGCCTTCTTGGAGATCCTCATTATTAAAGTTCTAAAGGGTACCCACTGGAGTGATAATTTGATCAATTTGGAGGGACGCCTCCGAATCATCCAGCGGAATACTTTTAGATACTGCGCAATGTCTAAAGATTAATAATATTTCTTTTTAAGGAGGTGAGAGACGGATATCGTCTCTGTGGTCCCCGTGTTCGCAAAATGGTTCTTCTAGAAAAAAATCACAAAAACGTTTTCAAAATTGAGAGGAGATATTTTAAGCATGAAAAAGACTAAAAAAGCTTTAGCATCATTAGCAATCGCTGGTATGACTTTAAGCGCGATACCGTATAATGCCTTCGCGGCTACTACAGTTCCCACTCGCTTGGCAGGAACAACCGCTGAACAAACTGCTGTAGCTATCGCTGATCAAACAGGCTGGACAGGTGCTGCTGTTCTGGCATCATCCACTTCTTATGGTATGGTGGATGCCCTTACTGCTGGTCCACTCGCCACCTACCTTAAAGCTCCAATCCTTCTCCAAGGTGCTGGAAATACTTTGAATGCCGATACAAAAACTGAACTTCAAAAGCTGAATGTAAAAACAGTTTATGTAACGAGCGGAACGGCAGTCATTAGTCAATCAGTACTTGATCAATTATCTGGTATGGGTATTACCGTTGTTTCCCTCGGAGGAAATGACCGTTTTGAAACCTCCGCTAACATTGCTAAGAAAATGGTCGAACTTGGTGCTCCAGTCACCAAAGTAGCTGTTGCTTACGGTTGGTTGAACCAAGATGCTCTTTCGATCGCTTCCGTTGCTTCTGCTTCCACTGAGCCGATCTTATTGACCGACAAGAATTCAGTTCCTTCAAGTGTACAAGCTTTCTTGTCCGCTAACAATATTTCTTCTTCAGATGTCATTGGCGGAACCGGCGTCATCAGTGATGCTGTAAAAGCTCAATTCCCAAATGCTACCCGTCATTTCGGAAATACGGCTTATGACACCAACAACCAAGTCATCCAAGACTTCAGCTCATCCCTCGGCTTTGACAATGTTTATGTAGCTAACGGCGAAACGGCTATCGATGCTCTTGCCGGCGCACCGCTCGCAGCTCAAACTAAGTCTGCCATCGTCCTCACAAACGGAACAGTTCCTGCTGCTGCTACGTTCGTACACAGCAAGCTCGGTGCTAATGGTGTTGTCACTGCTCTTGGTGGAACAGCAGTCGTTTCCGATGCTGTGCGTACCGGCATAGTCAACGGCACAGTACCAACTCAAGGTGATTTAGCTGTCACCTCTGTAACTGCCACAAGCGCTAATAGCTTTAAAGTTGTGTTTAATCAAGCACCGGCAGACACCTCTAAAGTAACATTTAATGTTACAAACTCAACAACACCTGTAACTGTAACCGCAACTTGGAATGCTGACAATACAGAGGCAACTCTGGCTAATTCAGCTAATTTCCCGGAAGGAACTTACAACGTTTCTGTTAAGAACGATTCAACAGATTTGGGAACATCGTCTGTGACTGTAGCTCAACAAAAAATTGCTTCTATTAATATCACCTCAGATAAATTAGGAGTTGTTACCGATTCCAACAACAATAACAGTCAAACAGGTTATGCAACCTATAATGTTTTAGACCAATACGGAAATGACATTACAACTTCTTCTCTTGCCAACAGTTTAGCGTTCCAAAGCGGTGTAGGTACTGTTGACGCTAAGGATGGCTTGCTGACATTAACTCCCAGTTCGAACAGCACGAACCTGATGCAATATCCTACAGTTGTCATCACAGGATATGATTCAACATCCGGAGTTTCTGTCAGTGCTACCTTAACCACCTCCACCCAAATCGGAACATTAAGCGATTTCCAACTTGGAACCTTAAGCAATGCAGATGGTAAAGTTCTTACCGCAGGCGATTCCAGCGAATTCTATGCAAGCTTTACAGCCACTGACATGAGCGGTAACCCCACCACAAATTATGATTTGATTAAAGGTGGATTAATACTGCACTCTGACAGTAATGGTAACGACAATCTGCTGACCACTTCCAACTCCTATGTAACGGCTTCTCTTGAAAAAGATCCCAGCGACTCTACTAAAGCCGTTGTCAAAGTAGTGGCTACCGGTGACAGCAATGCGCTTACCATGGACATGCCAACCGTTATTACCGCCATGACCTGGTCAGGAAAGACTTCAACCCTCAATACAACCCTGCACAAAGCGTCTCAAATAGACTCCTTTACCTTGATGGCTCCGGCTGAAACTATTGCCGTAAACGAAGGAAAAGCTATTCCCTTTACAGCTTTAGATCAAAACGGACAGCCTCTCACCAAATACAGTGATTTAAAAGGCACTAATCTTACGATTAGTAACGCCGAACTTGTAGAAAATACTGATGGGACTGCCAGCCTGTTAGCCGGCACGGACGGCAACGGCTTTGCAACCGACGGTCAGCAAGTAATCACCGCCACCACCTCTACCGGTAAGTACAGCTCAATCACACTCAATATTCAAAAGTATGCCAAGGTTGACACCTTATCCTTAGATTCTTCCGTCTTGTTAAACAATATGCAAAGCAACGCAAGTCAAGGTGTGGACTTTGGATATAACTACGGCGGTTTCACAGTTAAAGATCAATACGGAAGAGTTTTCGATATGGTAGGTAAGGCTAGCGGTGCCGCAGTAGGAAACGCACCAGCTTATAACTATGAAGTTTTAGCAACAGCTTCAGGCGCCCTTACGGTTGAAGGTTCCGATAAAAATAAAAACGTTATTGAAAACGGGGACCCTGTAGCTTATGGTGCTAATGGTATTCAGGTTACTGCAAAAGATGGCTATCAAACCACAGGCGGAACTGGAACCGTGACCTTCCAATTAGTTAATACCTTAGACGGCCACGACGGAACTGCGGCAGACCCACACACTGTAATTGATTCAAAATCTGTAACCGTGCAAGTCCTGAAAAATGACGATATCAAGGGATACACCATGGATACGGTAGCAAATCCAATCTATGCTGATGCTACCAGCGATACAACACCTGGTGCTTTCAGTGGCAGAGTTGATGCTTTTGCAGCCAACCCATCCGTCTACGGTACTACTGCAAGCGGATCAAAAGTAATGTTAGCCGGTACTCCAATTATCGGAGCAAGTATTGATAGTTCAGACTTCGGAATTGAGTATGCTAATAATGCTGCGATTTCATTAAGCAACCCAACAACTTATGACGGTGTCAATGTATACGCTAAAACATTGGCTGACAGTGTTACAACCTCAAGCACCACTTTAGGCGTAACAATCATGGGTGCTGACCAAAAAGTACACTCCCTGACGACACCAATTAAATCCACCAAAGATACACCTGCTGCTGCTTCCCTTAATGTATCTGTATCCACCTTCAATGCGGGCATTACCCTCAACGATGCAGGAGATATCGCCCATGTTAATGCCAGCGACCTCGCTGCCGGCAAGATCATGGCCAGATTCGATCAAAGCGGCAATGTTCCTAGTGCCGGTCGAGCAGGAGTATATTTCTACAGCAAAGACCAATATGGTACGAAAGCAGCTCCTTTGGCTCAAATCATATTAGTTTCGGATGTTGGAGGAAATGGTTCCTTCGGTATCGATCAAGACGGAACAATCAAAGCTGGTTCAACTGTTGTTTCGGGTGAAAAAATTACAGTTAGCGCTATTACTCCTAACGGATTAGTGAAGACTATTCAAATTATTGTTGACTAATAGTCATAGCGTTAAAAAAACTTATATTCATCCAAATCTTCGCTGGGAGGGTTAGTCCCTCCAGCGAGATTTGATGAAACTTAAACGAAGCTGCCTTCAATGATGTTCAAAAACATTCATGAGAAGGCGGCTCTTTCTTATTTTAAAAAAATACTTGTTTATTTTCTTAGAGCAATTCAAAATACTTTTTAATCGAGTTCATTGAGTTCCTTGATACGTAAATAAGTAAACTCATAGATTCTTATACGCGAAAAAGATCAATACTTGTGCCAAGTTCTTTTTATACGATAAATCTTTTTGTTTTATTTCATAGTCCTGGTTAACCGAATTTTCTAATGTTTTATTCTGAGCGTCAAATCATTAATTGATTAAGTTTAAGAAAGTTGTTAGCCTATTCGGGATAAATACGAAAACTATCCTACGGATTGCTTTAACAGCAACCCAATATTTCTACGATATTTAAAAAGAGTCATAAAGATATTTACAAATGATATTAATGATCATATAATAAGTTTATCTTAACTTTATTAAAATTCTTAAAGGAGGTGATCCCTTGAAGCCGTCCTATCTGACCGACATCCTGGATAGTATCAACTCGTTCGAACCAAAATCAAAAGCCCTCCCATATCTGGAGCTTGACTCCATGATGCTTTCCCAAGTTGTCGAGATTGCCCAAAGAGTAAGTCAAAATGATATCAATAACACACATATTCAAAACTGGGTGCGACGCAAGTATCTTCCCAATCCTCAAAAAAAGAAATACAGCCGGGAACAAGTCGCTAATATTCTGTTGATCAATGATTTGCGCAATATTTTATCCTTAGAAGAAATTTCCCGCTTGCTTGGGTTTGTCAACCAAACCTTGGCCGATAACTCCGATGACCGAATCAATCCCTCAAAACTCTATAAATACTATAGTGACACCTTTGATCGAACCCAACTTGACTGGCAAAAGTCTTTGGAACAGTTAGCGAAGGAGGTAAACGATTCCTTAGCTGGGGAAGAAATGAATGAAGACGATAAGGAGAAAGTTGCCGTTACTTTGGTAATTTTAAATTTGTTGGCAAGAGGAAATCTCTATAAACAACTTGCCGAACATTGGCTGAAAATTTTACCTCAAGAATCTAAAAATCTGAACCTTGGCAAAGGCTCTTAACAAGGAGGGGGAAATGTGGGAACCGGTTTTGTTGTTATTTTATTCATATTAGGTATTGTCCTTTTATTTTTAGAGCTTTTTGTTCCCGGCGGAATCCTCGGTTTCCTTGGCATTGTTGCCCTGGTTATAGGGATCATGCTTTCTGTTAACTCGTTACTTCAAGGTCTATTTTATGTCTGTTTATTGTTAATCATACTAGCGTTGCTCATCGCTTTAAGTTTTCGCTTCTCAAAAACCCGCCGTTTTTGGGAAAAATTCGCCTTGAAAACCCGTCAAACAAAAAATGAGGGCTATGTAGCTCCAAAACCTAGTTATGAAAACTTTTTAGGTAAACAAGGAATCGCTCTTAGTCAATTACGCCCCGCGGGAACAGCTGATTTTAACGGCGAACGACTTGATGTCGTTACTGAAGGCGGATTTATTGCTAACGGTTCCAAAATTTCGGTTGTTGCTGTAGAAGGTACGCGTATCGTTGTCCGTCAAATCAGCGAATAAATACTCAGGATCTTAAAGGAGGTTTTCAGAATGGCTGGCATTTCCTTATTGTCTCTTATCGTTTTAATACTGGTAATCATGGTCTTGGGAGTCCTATTAACGTTTATCCCTATCGGTCTTTGGATTTCCGCTCTGGCAGCCGGAGTCAACGTGGGGATCTTTTCCCTCGTCGGCATGAGACTCAGACGTGTAACACCCTCAAAAATTGTTAATCCGCTTATTAAGGCTCATAAGGCCGGCCTAAATATTACAACAGCTCAATTAGAGGCTCACTATCTTGCCGGCGGAAATGTCGATCGAGTCGTTAATGCCTTGATTGCCGCTGAACGTGCCTCTATTCCTCTTCTTTTTGAAAGAGCAGCTGCCATTGATCTCGCCGGCCGGGATGTATTGCAAGCCGTACAAATGTCCGTAAACCCCAAAGTTATCGAAACACCTATCGTATCTGCAGTCGCCCAAAACGGAATTGAGTTAAGAGTCAAAGCACGCGTCACAGTTCGCGCGAATATTGACCGACTCGTAGGAGGTGCCGGGGAAGAAACCGTTATTGCCCGGGTCGGAGAAGGAATTGTCACCAGTATTGGTTCTTCGAACTCACATAAAGCTGTGTTGGAAAATCCGGATATGGTATCTCGCACTGTTTTAGCCAAAGGATTAGATTCAGGTACGGCCTTTGAGATTCTTTCCATTGATATAGCAGATGTTGATGTCGGCAAAAATATCGGCGCTCAATTGCAGACCGACCAAGCAGAAGCGGATAAGCGTATTGCTCAAGCCAAAGCCGAGGAACGCAGAGCGATGGCTGTTGCCAGAGAGCAAGAAATGAAGGCATCCGTCCAAGAGATGCGGGCAAAAGTTGTCGAAGCCGAGGCCGACGTGCCCAGAGCCTTAGCCTCTGCCTTACGTGAAGGAAAAATGGGCGTCATGGATTATTACAACATGCAAAACATTATGGCCGATACAACTATGAGGGAGAACATTGCCCGTACGGGCAAGGCAGATTCCGGAGACCTGAACTCCAGAAAGTAGAGGAAAGCTGCTATGAATAGCCTATCATTTCTTCCCATCATCATCATAATTTTTGTGGTTTTTTCCCAAATGAATAAAAGCGCGGCAAAGGCCAAGCAGCGTCCAAGAAACTTCTACTCTTCTTTTCCATCCAAGATTCAGGAGTTTGAAAGTTCATTACAAAGGAGACTTTCTTACGAAAGAGCCCTTTCTGAGCCCGAAATTATCTCTGATCAAAAAGGCGGCCGGGCAGACGAAGCTCTTTGGACAGAGGAACCATTGGAAACCGAAGGGACCCCAGGGATCGAGGGAACGGCGGGAATCGAGGGTACGGCAGGAGTAGAAGGGGATTCTGGAGGTGATGGCATCAAGCTGCAAACAGCTTCATCAATGGTTGAGATTGTTTCCCCCAAGTCCGAAGAGTCATCTAGTTTTCCCGATTTCACAGAAAGAAACCTTGTCGATGCTGTCATCTGGGCTGAAATACTCGGCAAACCCAAAGCAAAAATCCACAGACCTTTCGCGAGAAGTCTTTAGCCACGATAAAACTTTGGCATTGCTCTCAATTGCTTAAACCAGTTGAGAGCTTTTTACTGCTATTATAAAGCGCTGTGTCTCTGTCACTGCCTATAAGAGTTCTGCTTTTTCAGTAATCGATTTCTTTTACTACTAATAATTTCATATTACCCTATCAAATATGCACATCATTTTGTATAATAGCTGTTGGTAAAGTCATAATTTTAAACTTTAAATCTTAGAGCTTAACCTGACTCTTCCCTTCATCAATTTTTATTTCATAATGGTTGAATATATTTTGCAAAGGATGTGGATATGAAATGCTACGTAAAATCATAAGAATAGATGAGAAGTTATGCAATGGATGCGGCCTTTGTATCAGTGCCTGCCATGAAGAGGCTTTGCAATTAATTAACGGGAAAGCAAAACTCATTTCCGAAAGCTATTGTGATGGTTTAGGCAATTGCCTTCCTGAGTGTCCGACCGGCGCTATAACCCTTGAGGAACGTGAAAGTTGTGCTTTTAATGAAGAAGCCGTTAAGATGAATTTAAGCAGAAAGAAGGAAAACTCACAATCACAGCTTGCTCAATGGCCCTGTCAGTTAAAATTAGTTTCAATCGACGCCCCCTACTTTGACAACGCCCATCTACTTTTAGCTGCAGATTGCACTGCTTTCGCATATCCAAATATTCACCAGGAGTTCATGCAAAACAAAATCACCCTGATTGCCTGTCCCAAACTTGACGCTATTGATTACTCAGAAAAATTAACCGCTATTCTGAAGAAACATTCAATAAAGCAGGTAACCATATTAAAAATGGAAGTGCCATGCTGTGGGGGACTTGTCAAGGCAGCAAAGAGTGCTTTAGCAGACTGCGGTAAATTAATAGACTATAATGTCGTTACAATATCAATCAATGGTACCATCGTATAGTTCAACCCTCACGGCCATATTCTAACAATGAGCTGCTTTTTCAGGAGCTTGCGCCCCCAAGTATCATCAGCCCTGGAACAAAGGCGAATGAGCCTTTCGCCACACTGCGACTTGTGGCGCATTCTCCTGCAGTGTGGACCTTAACTTCCGTGTTCGGGATACAAAAAGCGGACCAGCTTTTCGCCGCACTGCCACCCCAGACGCATTCCCGGCAGTGTGGATCGAACGGGGGTACCCCGCCAGCATCGTCAAGACACCTTAAAGCAACTACCAAATAATTAAAGTATCTTTCAAAAACACAGGCGGTCTTTAAGTATGACTTAAAGACCGCCTGTGTTTTTGGAGGATATTTGACATTTCCAGCACCTCAGAGTTAAACAGGTTTTTTATTGACTATTTCATTTTGCTGCAATATTGATTAATGTTTTCTTTCACCAGATTCCTTAACCTCAGCATATACAGGGCAACCCATGATGTACATTAAAAGCTGTTTTTTCATTACCTGACACCTCCTTTTCATTGGCACTAATTATTTACATACCAAACGTTAATTATTTGGCAATATTTTTTTGTTAATTACAGTAAAACTTCCCCTTTGTTTCTATATCTATCATCTCTTGGTTCTGTATTTATTTTAAATCTATTTTCCACATAAGTAAAATATATAGTAGGAATAAATACTATGCCAAAAGCGAATAGACAAATAAAAATCATCTTACCCCCTGGTCAGTACCCTTTGTGATTTAAGATGAAAATAACTCTTACGCTTGTTATGGAAATTTCCGGCACTTTAGCAATCTCACGTTGAGTCCGTTCGGGACTGTTCATCAGACCATACCGTAATTGAAGCACTATCTTTTCCCTCTTGTTTAGTTTTTTTACCAGTCCCAACAACGCTTTCTGTTCAGAGTCGTTTTCTACTTTCACAGAGATATCCTCTTCAATTGTTGAAAACTTAAATGGTGGCAAAGGGCCTTAAAATGGATGGCGGGAGAAGTATCTCTTACGATTTTAAGTATTACTCTCTTGACCATAACTTTTGCCCGATTGACAAGCATAAAAAACAAACCATCTCCTAGTACCGTTTGCCAGGGAAATGGCTAATATATTTTGATATATCCTTAGAGATTCTCATATTGGCAATGTGTTTAACTCCATTCTATTGTGTGACATTTAGCGGAATCGCTGGCATTATAGCGTGAAGATCACCTTGAGCATCTAAAGAAAAGCTATTTCCATTAAATGAGAATGATTTTGACCCATCAATACCAAGTGAGGTTAGTAATTCTGACGTTGACATGGTGTTCGATCCTAATGTTGCATTATACTGTCTAACTGACATAGACCCATTTGCAACTAAATAGAGAAGTTTAAACCTATTAGCGATTGAACTTGCTTTTTCCTGTTGAGCATCTGAATGACTATTATAAACGGATGCAGCAAACATTTGTTCAGGTGTAGCCGTGGTGCCGGGAACTGCATTAGATATAGGGATTACAAAACTAGTTGAAACCATACCGTCAGCATCAAAACTTATGTTTAATGGAGAACCATCAACACTTCCAATATTTTTTATTTCACCTGGTTTAATATTGATACTGTTTGTTTGGGGAACAGCTGCCTTGGGGGCATTGCCAGCAACAAGCTGTTTCATTTTTGATAATAAAGTTGAATCCTGTGTGTCAATAGATCCGACCGCAAAATTATTGTTTGAATTTAAATGATTGATTTTGTTTGGTGTTAATGTCTGTGAAGAAAGAGAATTAATTTTCAATGTAAGCACCTTCCTCCCAAAATATATACCCTACTAATTGCTATCGTAATGTAAACTATATTTCTTGATGTGAATATTTTCTTTTTATTTGGTTTAATAATTGAAAGCGTGTACAATAATAGCCCCTGTCTTTTATTAGACAAGAGGCTATCACTTAATACGCAAAAAGGACTACCTGATGGTAGTCCCTCTTGCTTTCTTACCTGGCGATGACCTGCTTTTCCAGGAGCTTGCGCCCCAAGTATCATCGGCCCTGGAGGTCTTAACTTCCGTGTTCGGGATGGGAACGGGTGGTACCCCTCC
>NZ_JAVHUW010000040.1 GCF_030954495.1 Candidatus Desulfosporosinus nitrosoreducens
CATATGCGCCGAAAAAAAGATTGTGGACAATCATTCCCGGTGGGCAGTTAAGGCGAATAAAGAAGACTTGATTCGGGTGGAGTTTTAACTCCATCTGAATCTTAGTCGCACTTATCCAGGGACTTAGCCGCTCTTAACTCACCGCTTGCTGAAGCGGGAGTCTTAGAGCGGATTAGTCAGCGGATAAACTATAATTCGACAATTTTTGTAGGAAAAAATACAAATATAATTATTGATTTATAATTAAATTAATTATAATATAGTAAAAAATAAATTATATTTGCCCTAAACTATTTGCCAAAAGGAGAGATGTTTTTGAATTAAACCTTGGAAAAGACGGAAGGAGGTTGTCTATGAAATGGTTATTGGAACAGGTTCAATTTAATTCAATGATGAGTATGACAGCAAGTGCGGACCTTTTTAATAGATTTGGAGTCTTATTGTTGAGTAGAGGCCAACCGATTACTGCAACCATCAGAGAACTTCTGGAGAAGCATGAGGTTTATGTGTGGAGTCGTCAGAATAATAAAAGTGATTTAACTAAACAAAAGAAAATTTTCCCCAAAGACATTTACACTAAATTGGTGGGTTCTTTATGGAGCATTTATCATGACGCGAAATTAATTCAGCCGGAGCACATTGAAAAAACCGTATCACTCGTAGAGGCTATTTTAAAAGAACTTAAGTCTCAAACTATATATTTTGATTCTAAGCAATTCAATCTTAGCAAGTTCAGACAATATGACCAGGGAACGTTTATACATAGTATTAACGTTGCCTTGCTAACAGCGGTAACAGGGATGAATCTGGGGTATAGAAGTAGGAAGCTTAAGAATTTAATACTTGGAGCTTTGCTGCATGATTTAGGAAAACTGAGGGTGCCGAAAGAAATCCTGAACAAACCGGGTAATTTAACTGGTCAGGAGTTCGACCTTATTAAACAGCATCCCTGCTTAGGAGCGGAAATGCTGAAAAATGTCCGTTTACTGCCTGGTGTCATTGCGTCGGTTGAGGAACATCATGAACGCTGGAATGTAAAAGGTTACCCTCATGGCTTAACAGGAAGCACCATTCATCTTGATGCTCAAATTGTAGCTGTTACCGATGTTTATGAGGCTTTAACGGCTGACAGACCATATCGCCAAGGGATACCACCATATCAAGCTTTAGAAATGATCTTTGCTTGGTCCGGAAGGGACTTTAATCCAGATGTCGTGCAGGCGTTCAGACAAGCGCTCATTTTATATCCTGAAAATTCGATAGTTACCCTGAATACAGGTGAAATGGGGATGGTGGTTGCTGTCAATAAACAATTTCCAACGCGTCCTGTGGTGCGCTTATTATTTGACAGCAATGGCAGAACGCTTAATAAAGAAGTTTTTGTGGACCTGCTTCAAAATTTAACTTGCTTTATTGAGTGTGTGGAATTTAAAGAAGAGGCCAGCTAAGTTGCAAAATGAGATGTAATAACTTTGCTTACATTAATCGCAATAATTTTTGATGATCAGATAGGAGTTCGTTTATGAGAAGCATAAAGATAAAGGTGATTGCATGTATAGGGATTCTTTTGTTTTTCGTATGTTCGGTTTTAGGCTTTGCTGCGTATCTAACTGCTGCTAAGGCTATAACGTCACAGGTCAATCAGACTCTCCCCCAAGTAGCGGACCAGGGCGCTAAAATTGTTTCCGAAAAAATGAATACCATATTAGAGAATCTTGCGACGATTGCCAATCAAGACCGCATAAAAGATAGCGACAATTCTTGGGAGGATAAAAAGACTATTCTTCAAGATGAGGCCAAGCAAAACGGTTATTCCTCTATGTTGATTGCCGGCCTTGATGGAACGGCAGAAATGACTACGGGCAAAGAGATTAATATTAAAGACAGGGACTATTTTCAGAAGGCTCTAAAAGGCAATAGAGCAGTATCTGAGCCTATCGTCAGCAAAGATGACGGATCATTGGTTATTGTCTATGCAGTGCCGATAAACAGTAAAGGCGCCGTCGTTGGAGTTCTGGCAGCGCTTAAAGACGGCAACGATCTGAGCGACATTACAAATAATATTACTTATGGCAAGTCGGGCAAAGCATTTATGATTGATGAGAAGGGTACGAAAATTGCTCATAGTGATCAAAAGCTGGTTATGACTATGGATAATGATTTCGAAAATGTTAAGCGTAATCCCAAGCTTGAACCTTTGGCCTTTTTGGAAAAACAGATGACGGAGGGAAAGAGCGGCGTAGGTGAATATGAGTATAATGGGGAAACTAAATACCTGGGTTACGCCCCTGTAAAAGGAACAGGTTGGTCGCTGGCAGTGGCTGCTCCTAAGGATGAAGTTATGTCTGGGGTACTGCTCATGCGCAGATCAATTTTTCTGTTGTCAATCATTATTTTATTATTAAGTTTAGGGGCAGGGTATTTCGTATCTGGATTAATTTCCCAACCCATTGTGTTGGCGTCTGAACATTTGAAGGTTATTTCAACCGGAGATTTCACTCATGATTCTACGAAACAGCTTATGAAAAGGGACGATGAAATAGGGGTGCTGGCCCAAGCTATTGCGGCGATGCAGGAAGCAGTGAAAGAGGTCGTGATTGGAGTTGTCAGCGAATCTCAAAACGTAAAAAAAGCGGTAGAAGTTAGCGGACAAGCCATGGCTGAATTAACTAAGGAAGTTGAAGAAGTCTCGACAACAACTGAGCAACTCTCAGCGTCAATGGAGGAGACGGCAGCCTCTAGTGAACAGATGAGTGCAACAGCGACAGAAATTGAGAGAGCTGTAAGCGCCGTTGCTATAGAAGCACAGCAGGGAGCTGCATCTGCGGGAGAAATAAGTAAAAGGGCAAGTGATCTTAAGCAAAAGGCCATTTCTTCGCAAACTAGCGCAAAATCTATCTATTTAAACGCTCAAGAGAGAACGATCAAGGCAATTGAAGAAGCTAAGGCGGTAGAAAAGATCAATTTGCTTTCGAATACGATATTGCAAATTGTTTCGCAAACAAACCTTCTTGCTCTGAATGCAGCTATTGAAGCGGCGAGGGCAGGGGAGGCAGGAAAAGGCTTTGCTGTTGTAGCCGATGAAATTAGGAAATTAGCGGAGAACTCCAGAAGCACAATAAAAGAAATTCAAGAGGTTACAAAGTTAGTAGTTGTATCTGTCACAAACCTTGCTGAAAGCTCCGCGAGTGTTTTAGAGTTTATAGACCAACAAGTCCTCAGCGATTATGAGTCTATGGTGAAAACCAGTGAACAGTATAACGAGGATGCCAAGTTTGTAGATCATCTTGTGACAGATTTTAGTGCAACCGCGGAGGAACTCACCGCTTCCATACAAGAGATTGCCAGAGTAATTGAAGAAATTGCCGGAGCTGCCACTGAAGGCGCAGAGGGTACAACGAACATTGCTCAGCAAAGCATGTTAATGGCGGAAAAATCAAATGAAGTAATGAGACAGGTTGATTTATCCAAGCAAAGCTCGGATAATCTCACGCGGATCGTATCAAAATTCAAAGTATAAAGCTAAGAAAGCAATATCTTAGCGGGATTCCAGGCGTCATTTGCAGCCCTTTTAACAAGGAGACCTTGCGCCCAGGAAGCTTAAAGGTTATAGGATTTTTGTCAGGGGCTTGATGATTTAGAAATTTAAATTAAGATCCTGGAATAAGTTCCAATATTTTCTATACAGCATATATTGAAGTATCCACAATAAAGAAGGGCAATGACAGTGCACGGATGGGCTACAGTTGATTAAACAGGATGTTCTGTTGTTCCTTCTTTAGGCGGAGTGTTAACGCTGCTAAATGCAATTATATTTTTATCGCATTAGCCGTTATCTTCTAAATCGGTTATTGTATCTTGTATGAAGAAGAATAGGAAGGTGATTTTCTAATGTATGGTTGCGGATGTCCAATCGTTTGCCCACCACAATATTGCGTACGGGATTTTTACACTCAGCGTGTAATACCTGTTATTCACCCTGTTGTTAACGTCAATCGTCAAAATATCGTTAACGTTCCTCAGCATATTTATCAACCGGTAAGCACTAACGTTGTAGTTGATCAAGGCTATCCTACTGTCACTGCCGGCACTGCTGGCACTGCCGGCACTGCTGGTACTACCGGCTTTGCAGGTGGCGGCTTTGGTGGATTTGGCGGCTTTGGGAATCGTCTCTTTTTTTAACTGATATAAAAATTCAGCCTGAAAACACCAGTTATAGTGAGCTTAGTTCACAGTAACTGGTGTTTTATCTTAGCCGTTAAACTGATTCGGTCAGGTCTTAGGCCTTGCCTAAGAGTAAATTGCCTAAAGAGGCGATTAAGAAATCCGCAAAGAATGTGGAAAAAAATGTAAATTCGGCATATTGTATATCAGGACCATGAAAGGAGGAGCTATAAATGGCATTTGGCGCAGCTTGTGGAACGGGCGTTGGCTGGGGAGCCGGCATTGGGATCGTTGTGGTCATTATTTTATTGTTAATCGCTTTAGGCATTGTATTCTAAACAAATAAATTAAAAAGGAGGAGGTTTGGTTATGTACGGATATGGAGGCTTAGGAGGATGCGGTTGTGGTGGCGGCAGCGGTGGCGGCAACAACTGGGCCGGCGCAGGTATTATTGCCATAGCTATTCTTATTCTGATTGCCTTGGGAGTAATTTTTTAGGTAGACAGCAAAAGTGATAATAAATTAGCTTAAGTTATCTTTTAAAAATTCATTAGACTGTCGGCTTCAGGCGGCAGTCTAATTACATTCAAGAAGCTTTAAAGCAAAAGTCTTGTTCCTTATGTTTAAGGTAATGGTTAAAAATTCTTGGAACTTTTACCTGGAGTAGCAGTTTAAGCAGGAAATGCCCTGATAACGCAGAATAGTAAGAAAATATAAATAAATAGCATATACTCTTAAAGGCTTGCAATTATCAAACCAAATTCAAAAAATTATTAGGATTTAGCGAGTTTATAAGCCGCAATTAAAACAAATTAAAGGTGTGATACTATGCTCCTTCAAGAAGGTACCAATACCAAAATTTCGTATTTGAATCTTGGCGATACAATAGCCAAAGCCGTGAAAATTTTTATGGATTTAAAGATTGCCATTATTCCGGTCTTAAATGAGCAAGGCAGACTATTAAGTGTATTTAGCAGGAGCAGCCTTTATCGGGCAATTTTGGACGGAGCCACCCATAAAGATGTTATTGATCCCTACCTCATAAAGGAAGTGATTAGCATCGCCGATGACGTCTCGGACGATCAGTTAGCGGATTTTGTGAAAGTTAGCTCGGTCGGGTCGGTACCTGTTGTCAATAAAGAGGGAAAAGTTCTCGGCCTCTTGTGCAAAGCAAATATGGTTATGACTTTATTCAGGCATTCTGAACTGCTGAATGAACAGTTGAAGGCTATTTTGAATTCCATGCACAATGGCGTGATTGCCGTAGACGGTCAGGGCTTGGTAACCCATGTTAACATAGGGGCAAGCCGCATACTAGGCTTAAAAGCCAATACTTCCCTTGGGCAGCCCTGCAATGAGCTGCTGCCTAATTTAGATTTAAAGGCGGCGCTAATTCACGGCGAAGTTAAAATAGGCCTAAAGTATAGGCACCGTCACATTACGATGGTTGTGAATATTACTCCTCTGATCATCGGCGGGAATATTGCCGGGGGAATTGTCATTTTTCAGGATCTTACTGATTTGGAGCAAGCCGCTAAGGAATTAGAAACTGTTAAAGCTTTAAACAAGACCCTTGATACAGTCCTCAATATCATTCACGACGGGATTATCGCTGTGGATGAAAGAGGAAAAACTACTCTCGTAAACCAAGCAATGGCCGACTTTTTAATGTTGCGCCCGGAAGAAATTATCGGAAAACCTATAACTGATTTCATGGAGACGAGCAGATTACACATTGTGGCCAGCACCGGTGTTTCGGAAACGAGTGATGTTCTGACGATACAGGGCAAGCCGTTAATTGTCTCCCGTTTACCTATTATAAGAGAGGGAGATGTTGTCGGGGCAGTCGGAAAAGCAGTATTTCCTCAACTTGCCGAAGTTCGAGAGCTGGCCGAAAAACTTCGCTTCCTGGAAAATAAAGTGACGTTTTTTCAGGAAGAGTTACAAAAAAATAAAACTGCTCAAGAGGCCTTAAAAACCATCATTGCGGAAAGTACTGAAATGAAAAAACTGAAGGAAGAAATATCAATTGTTGCCTTAAGCAGCTCCACTGTGCTGATTACCGGGGAAAGCGGTACGGGAAAAGAAGGCGTGGCTCATGCTGTTCATCTCTGCAGTGACAGATGTAAAGGCCCTTTTATTAAAGTGAACTGCGCCGCTATGCCGGAAAACCTAATGGAAGCAGAAATGTTTGGCTATGTTGGGGGGGCGTTTACCGGGGCAGCTAAAGCGGGGAAGCCGGGTCGCGCTGAGATGGCCGATGGCGGAACACTTTTTTTGGATGAGATCGGAGACATGCCTCTGGCTTTGCAGTCTAAGTTGCTGAGAGTGCTGCAGGACCGTGAATTTGAGCGCTTAGGGAGCACCAAAAGTATTAAAGTAAATGTCCGCATTTTAGCGGCTACGAATAAAAACCTTAATAAGGCTATATCTGAAGGAGAATTCCGGGCCGATCTCTATTATCGCTTAAACGTCATCAATTTGCATTTGCCTCCTTTGAGAGAACGGGCAGAGGATATAGAACCTTTGATTCACTTTTTCATAACAAAGTTTAACCATATTCTTACTGCCAACGTCACGGGTATCACCGATGACGCTATGCGGGTTTTGCTCAACTATACGTGGCCCGGAAATATACGTGAACTGGAAAATGTTATTGAAAGGGCAGTCAATTATACCCGGAGCGGTTTGATCCAGCTGACTCATCTGCCTGACCAAATACTCAGCATCAGCTCTTCCAAAAGTCAGGTAATTACCGGAACGATTCGTCATCAAGACAAAATCGGCAGAATAGAACGGAACATGATCGTGGTAGCTCTTGAAAAAACCGGAGGGAATAAGACAAAAGCGGCAAAGCTTCTCAATCTTAGCCGTTCAAGACTTTACGATAAGCTAAATAAATACGATCTGAAAGATTAGGCGGGTTCTCTTGCGGCACTCATGTCTTTAAGTGTCCCGAAAACAGACACACTTTAAACAAATATGTCCGGTTTCAGGACACTTTTGGAATTAAGGCTGGTTATGGAAAGCTTGGCATCCTTGATTTTGCTGCCGGCTCATTTTTGGCATGTTAATTGCTTAATAATTCTTAGGATTCAGAAATAATCCAGGGGTTGAATTAGTTTTGCAGATGGAAGGAGGACAAGGGGAAGAGAGCTTTGAGTTTAATTTCCGTCACTAGGGTTAGTTTCGTTTTTTAGAAACTGAAAGTGGGGAGATTTTACCGGCTGAAAACGCCGGTAGCACTAATGCCACTTGAGGAGGAATAATATGTCGAAGATAGTTCAAGCACTTGAAATTACAAGGAAAAATTACTACAAAAACGCTAAAATAAGCGCTTACGGAGAAAGAAAGCCCGATTTTTCCACCCTGGGCAGGAAAATCAACAATACTTATGCCAAACAACGTGAGGTTGTATGCGTAGGAGCCTGCAGAACTCCTTATGGGAAATCTCTTGGTGCGTTGGTAGAGTTTGATGCCGCTCAGTTGGGGGCTTTAGCTATTAAAGAAGTTATACGCCGAACGGAAGGTAAGGTTGCTCCCGGGGATGTGGATTATGTCATCATGGGCCAAGTGGTACAGGCGGGCAGCGGTCAGGTTCCCAGCCGTCAGGCTACGCTTCTGGCGGGGCTTCCGGAACACGTACCTTCCATCACGGTTAACAAGGTTTGCTCTTCCGGAGTCAAAACTATTGATCTGGGCGCTCAGATGATTGCTCTTGGCAGGGCTGAGATCGTCATTGCCGGCGGGCAAGAGAGCATGAGCAACATTCCCTTTGCCCTTCCCGATATGAGGCGCGGGAAAAAGATGGGCTTTCTGAATGCGGACTGTGAAGATCTGATGGTCAAAGACGGGCTATGGGACTCGATTTACAACCGTCATATGGCTATTCACGGTTCGGAAGTGGCAGACGAATTTGGTTACAGCCGCGAAGAGCAGGATGAATGGGCGCTGCATTCGCAGCTGGCTGCTTCGGATGCGATGGCGACCGGCAAGCTTGATGACGAGATTTTCCCTGTTGCTCTTAAAAAAGGGAAAGAAATTATCGAGAAGGATGAGGGACCGCGGGCTAATTCCACTATGGAAGGGTTAGCTAAACTTGGACCAGTGTTCAATCATACAAGCGCTGTTACGGGACAGCCCGGCAGTGTGACTGCAGGCAACGCCCCGGGCACCAATGACGGAGGAGACGTATGCCTGCTGATGAGCCGTGCCAAGGCAGATGAGTTGGGCCTGAAACCGCTTTTCACCATTGTGGACTATGCCGAAGTATCTCAACCTACGAAAGATATTGCTACAGTTCCCGGTCTTTCGATTAAGAAGGTGCTTGATCAAAACAATATGACTCTGGAAGATGTTAAACTCATTGAAATTAACGAAGCTTTTGCAGCAGTTGCTCTTGTCAGTTCCCGCAGTATTCTGGGAATGACGAAGGAGGAAATGTATGAAAAGGTCAATGTCAATGGGGGAGCAATTGCTTATGGCCATCCCATCGGAGCAAGCGGAGCAAGAATCGTGATGACGTTGGCCTATGAATTAAAACGCCGGGGCGGCGGATACGGGGTGTGCGGAATTTGTGCCGGTCACGCTCAGGGCGATGCCATGATTATCCGTGTAGATGCTGACTAAGTGTTTTCATGAAAGAGTAAAGGGAGTGACATACTATGGATTTTCAATTGAGCAATGAAACCCTTATGGTCAGAGATATGGTGAGGAAGTTTGCCAAAAGCGAAGTTGCGCCGAGAGCGGCAATCATTGACAAAAGCCATGAGTTTCCTATGGATTCCTGGAAAAAAATGCAAGAACTTGGCTTAACGGGTTTTCCCATTCCCGAAGAATGGGGAGGCGGTGGCGGTACTTATCTGGATTTTGCCATTATTATTGAAGAGCTGGCCAAATGCTGTGCCTCTACAGCCGTTGTAACCAGTGTACACACGGGTTTGGGCTGCATGAGCATTCATTTATACGGCAGCCAGCGTTTGAAAGAAAAATATCTGAAAAGACTCTCCGCGGGCGAGATTATCGGTGCCTATGCCCTGACTGAGCCTAACGCCGGCTCTGATGCCGCCGCCCTAAAAACAAAGGCTGAGGATAAAGGCGATCATTTTCTTGTCAACGGCAGTAAGATTTTCATTACCAATGGCGGACATGCCACAACGTATTGCACTTTTGTCAAGACTGATCCCTCTCAGCCTAAAGGCAAAGGTATTACCTGTTTAATCATCGAAAAAGACACTCCCGGGTTTACAATCAGTAAACCGGTCGAAAAAATGGGCATGCATGCCGATCCAACCTGTGAGCTTTATTTTGAAAATGTCAAAGTCCCTAAAGAAAATGTCCTGGGAGAAATTAACAACGGCTTTGCTGTTGCCATGGGGCTTTTGGCGGGCGGACGCATCACAATAGGTGCCCAGGGGTTAGGAATTGCTGAAGGTGCTTTGGAGTATACCAATAACTATATTAAAGAAAGGCAACAGTTTGGCAAACCCTTGGCCGCCAATCAGGGGGTCCAGTTTATGATGGCGGATATGGCTACTAAGATTGATGCTGCCCAGATGTTGATTTACAGAGCAGCGTGGCTTAAGGATAATCATCTGCCGCATAACAAAGAAGCATCAATGGCTAAGCTCTATGCCACAGATGTTGCTATGGAAGTCACTACAAACTGTGTTCAGCTGATGGGCGGATACGGTTATTGTTCGGAATTCCCTGTTGAGCGAATGATGAGAGATGCTAAAATTACTCAGATCTACGAAGGGTCGAATCAGATTCAGCGTATGATTATTGGCCGTGAAGTTATTGGGCGTTTTTGATTACTGAATGACAGATTTAGCGGAAGGGCAGCATTTAAAGCTTTAAAAGCAGTTAAAAGGGGGTTGCATCATGGCAAGACCTAAAATTGTCACACTCTCTGAAGCGGTAGGGCAAATCAAAGATGGGGATATGTTAACATTCGGAGGTTTTACAGTCTGGCGTCGTCCCATGGCAGCGATTTATGAATTGATCCGTCAGAAAAAGCGGAATCTTCATCTGATTGAGGTTAACGGTGGAACTCATGATGATATGCTCGTGGGAGCCGGCTGTGTCGGGATCTGGGAATCGAGCTGGTGCGGACACGAACTTTATGGCAAGTTCGGCAGCAATTTGGCCCGTAAAATCGAAAACGGTGAAATTTTATATGAAGACTGGGCTCATATTCATGCCTTAAACAGATTGACAGCAGGCTCCAAGGGTCTTCCGTTCTTACCCACTTATTCGGCTATGGGCTGCGATATGCTGAATCCGGATAATGATAACCTTGGTAAAGCGGGACTTAGAGATGGGTCCAACCGACATATCGGTAAATATAAATACATTGCGTATAAAGAGCCTTTTACGGATTCTGAAATTATTCTGATCCCGGCAGCCAATCCGGATTGGTGTATTACTCATGTGCAAATGGTTGGCACTGAAGGGACCGTAAGAGTCGATGGTCTGAGATTTAGCGATCAGGAAGCCATTAAAGCTTCTGCCAAAAATATCATTATTGCCGAAAAGGTCGTTCCCGAGGAATACCTGCGCCGGGAACCGACCCGCAATATGTTACCGGGCTATCTTGTGGATTACATCGTTGAACTGCCTTGGGGTGCTCACCCAACGGGTCTGTACGGGGTGCATGAGCCTGACGGAGACTTTATTGCCAACTTCTTTAATGCTACCCGTACTCAGGAAGGGTTTGATAAATGGGCCGATGAATGGATTTTCGGTGTTAAAGACTTCCAGGAGTATCTCGGCAAATTAGGCTTTAACCGCTTGGAAGCTTTAAAAGCCAATCCTGCGTTGGGCTATTCTTCGACGCTAAAAAGGGGGTCACGATGATGGAGAGCAGAAAAGGATATTCTAAGCCGGGGGAATTTAAACCTATGGATCTCTTGGCTTGCGCGGCTGCTCGGGAAGTTCAGGATGGCGAAATAGTGTTTGCAGGTACGGGCCTGCCGATGCTGGCTATCATGGTGGCCCAGCATACACAAGCCCCAACGGCTGTTTGCATTTATGAATCGGGTTCTATTGACGGCAGGCCCATAGATTTGCCGACATCGGTAGCCGATGCCCGTTGCAGTTACCAGGCCGCCGTTGCTGATGGCCTGACTGACGTCTTTGGCCAACTGCAGTCTGGTAAAGTCGATCTGGCTTATTTAGGAGGAGCCGAAGTAGATCTCTATGGCAACGTCAACTGCACTTTTATGGGCGGTCCCACGGGTAAAAGGCTTACAGGCAGCGGCGGGAACACGGATATTCATTCTCTGGCTAAACGAAGTGTCTTGATCATGCCCCAATTGGGTCAAAAGCGCCGCTTTGTAGAAAGAGTCAGCTATATCACCTCACCCGGCTGGAAAATTCCTCATTGGCCGGATAAAGAATGGGTTCCTAAAAAGGAGGTTTATGGTCCCGCATTTAACGGCGGACCGTCCGCCGTTATTTCCGACATGGGTGTCTATCGCTTTGACGAAAACGGAGAGATGTACCTGGATACCTTCCATCCCGGTTTTACAGCCGAAGATTGCCGTGCCAACTGTAGTTTTGATCTGAATATTTCCAGATGCAAAGGTGAAACTCTGACTCCTACCTACGAGGAGTTGGATCTGCTTTATAAGGTCATTGATCCGGAAGGAATCATTATGAAGTAAAAAGGCCGGGGCAGAGGATAGTGTCAAAAGGACCGGATGGTATGTCCCATCCGGTCCTTATCTTTTCTGATACTCCAGAAAAGTGATCAAAATCACATATTAAAGTAAAAAATAGTGATATCTTAAATTAAGAATGTTCTCAGAATCTACATATAACCGGCAGCTTGATCTGATCTGAGAACAAATATTTTGAAAAGGAGGTTACCCTTTCGATGCAGCAGACAACTCGGCGCCTGGTCGCTCTGTTGGGGATCGGAACAGTTTTAGTGTGTGCTTTATTATTTGTGGTCTATCACTTTGTCATCGGGCCTCAAGGACTAACTACGAGTTTGCCGACTTTGAGTGCCGTGACTACAGGAGAAAACAAAGCCTGTGTTGAGTGCCATCAAAAAGAGAACCCGGGAATTATTCAGCAATATCATGACAGCAAACATTCCGGTCGGGGAGTGCAGTGTCTTGACTGTCACAAAGCGGTAAAAGGTCAAGAAAATCTGACGGAAGACCATCACAATGTGGCTCTCATCGCTAAACCGACTCCGAACAATTGTGCCCAGTGTCACGCCACAGAAGTTCAACAGTTTGAGAACAGCAACCACTCTGCAAGATCATGGTACGTAGTTCAGGGAGCAAAAAATTTCACACCTGCGGAACTTGCCAAATATCATTTGCTCGATGCTAACGGAAATCCTCTCAATTCCGGCAATGCCAATCCTGTCTACAACCTCATAGGTCAGGACGCCAGTGCTCAGTCTTGTGAAGTTTGTCATGCTATTGGGCAAAAGAATAGTGACGGAAGTTTTGGGGATTGCACGAAATGCCATTTGCGCCATACTTTCGATGTGGCACAAGCGCGTAAGCCGGAGACTTGTGCACAATGTCATCTAGGGCCTGATCATCCTCAAGCGGAAATTTACAACGAGTCTGCCCATGGCACCTATTATCAGGCTAATCAGTCAAAGTATAACATGGATGCGCCTCCAGGTACTTTGACGGTCAAGGATTTTCCGGCCCCGACCTGCGCAACGTGTCATATGTCGGCATTCGGCAGTGTTACGGGAACCCACGATGTAGGTCAACGGCTTAAATGGGCTTTGTCTCCTGAGGTGGCCTCAGTGCGGCCTGATGGAGCCGCTCATCAGCAAACGATGAATACGGTCTGTCTTAATTGTCATGTCCAGCCCTTTATCGACGACGTGACGAGCAAAGCAGAGAAGAACATTGCTCTTACAAACCAGAATATCGCTAAAGGAAAATCCATCGTCCAAGACTTGCGCAACGCGGGATTATTAGGGACTAAGCCCTTTGGGACTCCGATTGACTTCCTGTATTTTGAACTCTGGCATCACGAAGGCCGCAGAGCGCGCTTTGGTGCTGTCATGGGCGGAGCGGATTACGTCAATTGGAATGGTATTTATGAGCAGGAGAAAGCTCTGGTAGAAATGCAGTCAGAAGCCGATGCTCTGGCAAAAGCGAAGCACTAGGAGGATTCCGAAATGATTGAGCGATTGTACCGGCTATCTCCTTATAAAACATCTCTTTTGCTGGGAATGATGGGTTTAAACTTTTTTCTGACGGGGATTGATGTCTTTATTGCTCACTCGCAAAATGATTTTTTCCGTTGGGAAGTTATTCCTTTGGTTTTCACTCCCTTGGCAGTTTTAGCGATCCTTATTCAGCTTATTTTTCCCAAGCCTGTTTTTTCGAAACGAGTATTCCAAGTTGTGATGTGGGTAGGAGTTCTGGTAGGTGTCTTGGGTACTTTCTTTCATCTGACTGGAAATGCGATTTCAGGCAAAGAAAGTTATTACAACCTTTTGGTTGCCGGTTCTCCCGTGGCTGCGCCGGTTGCCTTTGCCGGGATCTCTTGCTACGCTTTAGCCAGCAGACATTACCATGGGGCTTCACGACGCTCCAAGTTGCTTATCCTGGTGGGCCTGGGCTTTTTAGGAGCTGTTTTAGCTGCTTATTTCGATCACGCCCGACTTGGTTTTAAACCAATTTATACTCTTATACCACTCGTTTCAGGAACCCTGGCTGCTTTGTCCTGCTTTTATATGGCAGATCACCAAACTAACCGTCTGGAAACCACTAGCTTTATGGTCATTTTGGCTTTAAATATGTTTGTTGGTTTATTGGGGTTTGGCTTCCATATCGCGGGAAATCTTGCCGGAACTCAGACTGTCGTCTGGGCCAGGTTTCTTTACCGAAACCCTGTAATGGGCCCGCTCCTCTTCTGCAATCTGGCCCTTTTAGGCGCAATAAGCATATTGCCCGAACTTCAACGGCTGTCTGAAGGTGAGCATCATAAGTCAATTCAGTCTGCCCAACTATGAGGCTTAAGCGTAAATAACCCAAAGCCAAGACAAACGCTCTGTTCGTCTTGGCTTTTTTAGCGCACTGTATAATCTTGTGCTGCTTTCCAGAGCCTAAGTACAACTAATGGCTTCTGTTTCCGCAACTGCATAAGGGCCACCGGGCGGCCGCCTGCGCTATAGTGTCCCTTTCTCGCCATCCTTGGCTTCAGGGACACTTGGACCTCCGTTTATTTATTAATAATTGAGAGATTGTATTTTCGCAGTAACTGTCCGAACATCCTGCATTCTTCTTCGGACCAATCCTCAAGATTATCGGCTATTTTAGTTAATCGCGCTTGCCTGTGATTGTTATACTCTTTTAATCCTAAATCCGTAACCAGAAAGGAGCAGGCTCTTCCGTCCAAAGGATCAGGAATCCTATATACATATCCTTTTTGCTCTAAAGCCGCTGCTTGTCTGCTAATCGTGGAAATATCCAAATGGGATTCATTGGCCAGTGTTTTAACTCCTGCGGATCCATGGGAAATTATTTGATGCAATAGAAGATAGGCCGACCGATCGAGATTGCCGAATTTACAACAAGTTGTAATTAAGGAAACACGTCGAATGAGGACCGCCAATTCAAGTTCAATAGTTTCCAATGAAGGTTGCATGTACGTATTACCTCGCTTTTTTTCCATACCAAGGCCTATTTTAACAGAAACCCGGTTGTTTTGGAAATGCAACAATCTTATGAAAGCTGTTAATTTGACAAGATCAATGGGTACTTGTAGAATACAACTAGATACTTTCGCAACACAATTTGTTTGTCTGACTTTCTTTTAAGAAAGTTTTATGAGCTTCTCAGGATTGTTGCGGACAGAGACGAAGCGGAGCATGAAGCGAAAAATGTATGGAGGTGTAAAATGGATATTGATAAGGCTTTTTATCGAAACCTTATGAAAAACCTGTTTGCCGATCCCTGTGAAGTCCAGTTCTGGGATGGGGAAATCATTAAGTATGGAGAAGGGACACCACTGTTCCGGATTGATTTCAACGAGCCCATTCCCAAATCAGAGATAATTAGTGATCCCTCTCTGGCTTTCGGCGAGGGGTATATGTTCAAAAAGATAGAGATTGAGGGAAATATCAAACAAGTTATCGAATCTCTTTATAAGAATCAGTCGAGTTTCCTTCATCAAAAAAATGTTTTTGACAAGCTGTATAAAGCAATTTCCCACAGCCTTCGTAAAAGTAAAGAGGACGTTCAATTTCACTACGATATAGGAAACGATTTTTATAAGTTATGGCTGGATGAAACCATGACCTATTCCTGCGCCTATTTTCAGACGCCTGAAGACAGTTTATTTCAGGCCCAGAAAAATAAAGTGGCTTACATTTTGCGCAAACTGAATTTACATCCCGGACAAACGCTGCTCGATATCGGGTGTGGATGGGGAGAGCTCATTATCACCGCGGCTAAAACTTATCGGGTCAAAGCCCTGGGTGTTACCCTGAGTTCGGAACAATATGCCAGAGTTACGGAAAGAATTGAAAATGAGGAATTGCAAGATTTGGTCGAAGTTCAGCTGATTGATTATCGTGAACTGAAAGGCAGAACCTTTGACCGAGTGGTGAGTGTCGGGATGATCGAACATGTCGGCAAGGGAAACCTCAACGGTTATTTTTCAACTGTCAAATCCCTCTTGAATGAAGAAGGCATATCCCTTTTGCACTGTATAACAGGATATGAAGAAGCGGGGACAAATAGCTGGATAAATAAATACATTTTTCCCGGTGGCTACATTCCTGCGGTGCAAGAATTAGCTGTGCTCATAGCCACTAATGGATTTTATTTCCTTGATTTGGAAAGTCTTCGTGAACACTACACTCGAACGCTGGAACATTGGGCCCGGAATTTTGAAGAGGCCCTGCCCATAATTAAAAAAATGAAAGATGAAACCTTTATCCGGATGTGGCGGCTCTATCTCAACTCCTGTGCAGCTTCTTTTCACGCCGGCAATATCGATCTTCATCAATTTTTATTTACGAAAGGTGTTAATAATAGCTTACCGTTAACCCGTACGTATATGAATTTATAGACGGCTTCATTTATTGCTCCGAATATGAAACTAAAAGAAAACTGACACCCAAACGATGTCAGTCCGTATCTGAAGAAAGTGCAGGCGGTCTTACCACTCAAAGCGCTGAATCACTTGGTGCAAGTGCACGGAAGTTTGAGCTAATTCCGAGGATATGGCGGCAATTTCCCGAGTCGAGGTCATTTGCTGTTCGGCGGCAGTTGCCGATTGAGCTGCTCCTTCGGCGAATTGGCTGGCGATAGTTGTAGCCAGCCTTTGGGTTTCAGCTAGACGTTGACTCTGATTTAACAATTGGTTGGCGTTTTGCAGATTTTCTTCCACTTTGCAGGAGGTTGCGTTTATAACTTCGTCAAGAGAAGTAATGGCTTTACCGGCTTGTTCAATGATTGCTTTGCCGTGGTCGACTACTCCCATTCCCTGACTGATATTTTCTACTGTTGCAGTGACCATTTCTTGCACATTGGAAATAAGCTGCATTATTTGATTGGAGGAATGAGCTGAGCTGTCCGCAAGTTTTCTTACTTCTTCCGCTACTACAGAAAATCCTTTGCCATGTTCTCCGGCTCTTGCCGCCTCAATCGCGGCATTGAGAGCCAAGAGGTTAGTCTGGGCGGAAATTCCGTTAATAACAGAAATGATGTCCCCTATCTTTTGTGCTTGCTCAGCCAAACTTAAAATAGAGCGGTTAGCCTGTTCCGTAACTTGATGAATAACTTCCATCTCTTGAATAGCCTCATTGACAGCTGATGTTCCATCTTGGCTGGTGGCTTTGGCAGATGTCGCTAAGGAAAGAACCTCGTGGGTACTTGCCAAAATACTCTGAGAAGCGGCTTGGATTTCATCCACTTGGGTTTGCGCTTGTTCCATTCCTTGAATTTGTTCAGTAGCGCCTGCACTAAACTCTTCCAAAGTGGCTGCAAATGTTTCCTGATTCTCGATTAACGTCCGAGTGTGTGCTGCCTGGGTTTGACTCATTTTCTGAGCTTTCTCGGAAATAGAGGCTAAATCTGTGATAATGGAGGTAATTCCGATGGAGACCTTGTTTATTTCATAAGATAAACTGCCTAATTCGTCTTCTGAATGGGCTTTAGCCTTAGTCTTTAAATTTCCCTTAGCAATCGCTTTGGTGACTTTAAATGTTTCTTGCAGGGCAGTTGCTAATTTGTTTTTGAGCCAATAACTATAAAGAGCTTGGATCACTAAAGCGCTGACTGTCACGCTGACAGACACCGCAGAGAAGGAACTTAAGATTACCCAGATTCCACCGAGCAAAAACAGCGGGAAGATCCCCAGATACACATGTTTGGCAAGACGTCGTTTCTGAAGAGGGATACCCAAACGTACACCATAGGCGTGGTTGCCTTTGACGAAAATGGGACAGGCGGCATCCAGCAAAACCTCTCCTGTATTGCGATGATAGACCTGGGTGATTGGTTGAGTACACTGAGCACCTTTCAGTTCTGTTTCATTATTAAAATAAAGACCTTCTCTTAAATGGTTGGAGTGAACTAAAGCCAGTCCGTTTAAATCGCAGAGTAATAAAAATTCATTGTTGCCGAGATTTCGCTCAATTGCTTCTCTCAATGGGTCGAGAGCACTTTCCCAGTTTTCATATTGATTTAAAATACTCTCCAGCTCTTGGGCAATATGCGCAATGATTTCTAAACTATGTTTTTTCTGAAAGGTACTCACTTTAACATTTTTAGCTATGATTCTCTACCACCCTTTATTTAAAATTAGAAAATAGAAAGCATAGAATTTAATATTAAAGATTAAAAACATGATATTTTATTAATTGAAGTCTAGCACGTAGCGGCAATTTATACAATATGAATTACTCGAATACTGTAGAATCCTATCGAATTCAATGGTAGCCGCGGTATCATAAGGAGATCTGTTTGCGATAATTTGGCAGGATAAAGCAGTAAAAACCGGAGAATTGAAAAAGCTTCCTTCGGGACGATAGTTTATCGTCCGAAGGAAGCTTTTTTCTTGAATATTTTCTTGGAAATTTTCAGTAAACAGTTAGTCTGTGTTCATTTAAATACATTGCTTTTTATTTTTAGGTGCGCTGCAAACCGTATCATAAAATTTAAGCTTATAATCAATGGTTTTGAGATTTTCTTGTAAATCCTCCATTTGTTTTAATACCTCTTTGCGGTGGTCTATAAACATTTGTCTCCGAATTTCCAAGGTATCATCTCCCAGCAAACACCATTCGATGTATTGCTTGATTTGTTTAAGTGGCATTCCGGTGTTTTTCAAACAACAGATAAGTTTTAGCCAGTCAAGATCGCTGTCTGAAAATTCCCTGTTTCCGGTTTTGCTTCGATCGACAAACGGCAGCAATCCTTCTTTGTCGTAGTAGCGGATTGTATGGGCCGTGAGATCAAATTTTTCAGCGACCTGGCTAATTGTATACCCCATAAATAAATCCCCTCACACGTTAGATTGTAATCAACTCGTAGTTCTTACTGCCTAAACCCAGTTTTACGGCGTGGTCGATCCCTACTCTCCAGTCGGTGTTTGGGCTGACATTTGTGAAATGATCGTCATGATTATGGCTGCTTTTTTCAAGAAGACTACCCGCCATAACAGGCTGGCGGTTGACAGCATCGGCACAGGCAACATCAAGGGCTATCGGGTCAAAGGAAGCAAACATACCTACGTTCGGAACAATCGGCACATCATTCTCGGCGTGGCAGTCGCAAAATGGAGAAACATCGATGACTAAACTAATGTGAAAATGGGGGCGTTCATGTAATACTGCCCAGGCGTATTCCGCCATTTTTTTGTTCAAGATGTCGTTAGACTCATCCCAAGCTGCTAGGATCGCATTTGTGGGACATGTCCCGATACAGCGTCCGCAACCTACACATTTGCTGTGATCAATGGAGGCTTTGCGCTCCGTCACGGTAATGGCGCTGTGGGCGCAGATTTTGGTACACATGGCGCAGCCAATACATAGTTTTTCAGAGACACGGGGCTTTCCGCTGCTGTGCATTTCCATCTTTCCTGCCCTGGACCCGCAGCCCATGCCTATGTTTTTAAGTGCTCCGCCGAAACCTGTTAACTCATGGCCTTTGAAGTGATTTAAGGAAATTAAAATGTCGGCATCCATAATGGCATGGCCAATTTTGGCCTCTTGGACATATTCACCGCCTTTAACAGGAACTGAGACCTCATCAGTGCCTTTTAAGCCATCGCCGATTAATACGTGGCATCCTGTGGAAAAAGGAGAAAAGCCATTGAGATAAGCAGAATCCAGATGTTCAAGGGCATTCTTCCGGCCACCAACATATAAAGTATTGCAGTCCGTTAAAAAAGGATTCCCACCCAGATCTTTGACAAGATCTACCACTGTTTTGGCAAAATTGGGGCGCAAATAAGCCAAATTGCCCGGCTCTCCGAAATGAATTTTAATAGCGGCATACTTTTTCGCGAAATCAATCTGACCGATCCCCGCTGTTTTGAGCAAACGGTTCAATTTCTGCTGTAAATTTTCTTTCATTGTCACATGCAAGTCAGCAAAATACACCTTTGATTTCTCCATGTTTTAACAACCTCCTAAATCCACTCAAGTTTGTTTCTTAAAATATATCAGTACAGAAGAGCCAATTTTTAGATGGATTCTGTACTTAAAACACGAGTAAGGCTGTCGCCATGATTTTTTGCTTCTATATCCTAAAAAGCCAAAAAGAAAGGCAAGTGATGCAAAATTGAATCATCACCCTTTGCCTTTTTTAAAATACTGTTTCGCTCTCAGAAAATAGAATAAACCTTAGAGTATACTCTAAGTCAAGAGAATTTATTTTGCAAGTAAAGCTTTTCCAGTCAAATAACATTATTGTTGATTTTTATAGTTTAACGACTTAGTATCTAAATCCTTTGCGGCTTTGGCATTCGGGAAAATTGTCCTGACAGAGTCAATGAAGTCTTCCGGATTTGTTAAAGATGGACTGTAATGTGTGAGCCAAAGTTCGGTTACATTTCCTCGTTTAGCAAGTAGTCCGGCTTCTGAATATGTCATATGTTTTTTCTGTCCGGCTTTATTTGAGTCGTTTTCGTGCCCATACATTCCTTCACATATAAAAAGGTCTGAGTTTCCAATAAATTTAACCAAATCCTCCGTTGGTCTTGTATCTGTGCAATAGCAAACTTTAATTCCCTGCCTGGGTTCACCAAGAACCATTTCCGGAGTTATAATTTTGTTTTCAAGTGTTAAGGTAAGGCCATGCTGCAAACTGTTCCAATAGTTTAAAGGAATCCCAAGTTCCAGAGCACGCTCGACTTTAAAACTTCCTTGTCTATTAAGTTCAATGGAATAGGATAAGCAAGGAAGAGTGTGCTCAACAGGCAGGCTTTTTATCTTCAGATTGTCGATGCAGACCTCAGTGCTTTCCAAATCGGATAGTTCAAATAATCTCAAAGCATAGGGCAATTCAGGTGAAATAACCGTTAACCCCTCAACGATTCTTTTCAGGCCGGGAGGTCCCATTAAGGTTAACGGTTCTTCCTTGCCAGAATTAGCAAGTGTAAGAAGCAGCCCAGGTAAGCCGGCTATGTGATCCGCATGATAATGGGTAAATAGAATGGCGTCAATAGCTTTAAAACCCCATTTGGTCATTTTCAGCGGAATTTGAGTTCCTTCTCCACAATCGATTAAGATCATTCTTCCCTTATGTCTTACAAGGAGGGCTGTCAGCCACCTGCCGGGCAATGGCATCATACCTCCGGTTCCCAACAAACAAACGTCAAGCATTATATCTCCTCGCTAATATACTATTTACTCACAAGCCAAACGATCGGCGCAAAATATCAGTATTTACGGCTCCGGCGTGAAAGGTATTGCCGGTGTTTAAATTATTGAGCCACACTTCGGCAGGACTATAGGTCAAGGGATCAAGATCATAGAAATTCTCGTAACCTTGGCACAGTTTTTCGAAAGGCTGTCCATAATCCCGCGAGAAAGACGAAGGGACTTGTTTTACAAGCAATTCCAACGCCTTATCGTCATCACGAAGGCTGTAGTATACGCTCGCTCCATAAAGGATCGCATCATTTGTCCTGCCTAAAGCCTGCAGAGTATTGTTCCCGATTGGAGCAAGAGGACAAGTACTCCAGCCGGAAATGATATTTCCTAAATCATAGCCTAATAACATCAGCTTAGATAGCCCGGTTTCCAAGGCTCTTGCGCTTACTTGGACGGAACCGACTAAAGAGGCGGTGGGGGCTACTAAAATATAGAGATTTTGGGGATCACACTGGCAGAGGTCTGAAATCTGCCTCAAAGTTTCGGCAGTGGGTAAAGTCTCACTTTCCAGACAAATAATTGCAGTTTTGGAGTTATCTTTATAGCCTAATTTCTCGAAAATTTCTCCCCTGTGAACGATGGCTCGCCCCGGCCCCGACCCCATGGCCAATTTCTGACCGGTTTTAATAGGCCAGCCCGCATATTGAGATGCCAGACAAGCCCTGAGAGGATGGTCGGTTCTTACTTCAACGGCAGGCCAAGAAAAATCCTTGTAACCAGACCAATGCAGCTCAACCTCAGCTAGACCTCCTAAGCATATGGAGGCATACAACCTCCCTGCTTCCCAGCTCCCTGAAACGTGTACACCGCAATCAAGAACTGTTATATCATTGTCCTTGAGGACATTGATTCCAAGATATACGCTTCGATTGAGGAACTGCCGGACGAGAGGGAAGGCTTGACAGTTGGGGCTAAGTTCCGGCAATTGGGTTAAATGTAGTTGCATAAGGTTGTCTCTCCTGATGAAAGCAGATTTTCTTAGGGAAACCTTTAAAGTATTCCCAATGCCAATAATAAAATTCTGAGCGGTATAGTCCGCCAACGTAGGATTCTATTAGATATTAGATGCTTCCTCCGCTTGAGAGTACTTGAACTATCGCTCAAAAACTATTATAATTTAGGTCGTAGCTAATCACGATGTAGTAGATTAGGTAGCAAAGAAGCTATAATCCTCGGTCAAAATCGGGAGATATATAACTTCTTTTTGGTTTATTATAAGGAAAAAGCAGGAAGCCCATTAAGAAATTACATATTTTTAGTTGCCAACATTAAAGCAATTAAGTTAATTGACTTTTTAGAATAACCTTCTGCTAAAGATAATAAATAACTATTAAAGATACACTATAAACTTAGTTGCATTGCCATTGGCATCATTAAATATTGATACCAAATCATAGGGGGATTTGAAGAGTTCTAAAGTTAGGTGCGATCAGAGGTTGCACATCCTGCAGGTTCCCCCGGAAGCATACCCCCTTACAGGGAAGCAAAAGCGGCAATGCAGCTGAGTTTTTGTGAATTTTAGGACTTCAAGGTCAGGAAGAAGGGATGAACTAAGAGATTTTTTCAAGTGAGTAAATCCGAGAAAGAATAATAAATTGAGGAAGATTATGGAGGAAAGAGTATGAAAAAAACCAGGAAAGTCAGTATTATGGCGCTGATCTTCGTCGTAATCATGACCTTGTTGCTCAGCGGGTGCTCTCAAGGGAGCAAACAGGCGAGTACGGATACCCAAGGAAGCAGCCAGCCGGCGGCTCAAAAAATTAAGGTCGCTTTTGTCTATGTCGGGCCGGTAGGTGACTTCGGTTATACTTATGCTCAGGATCAGGGCAGAAAATATCTGGAAGCAAATATGAAGAACGTAGAAACAACCTATGTTGAAAACATTGCGGAAACAGCGGACTGCGAACGCGTTTTTACGGAGCTTGCTCAAAAAGGCAATAATATTATCATTGGCACCAGCTATGGCTACATGGACTACATGGTCGATGTCTCCAAAAAATTCCCCAATGTAGTGTTTGAACATTGCAGTGGTTACAAAACCACAGACAATTTGGGAACGTATTTCAATCGGGACTACCAGGCCCGTTTTCTCACCGGTATGGTGGCAGGCAAATACACCAAGAGCAATGTGCTTGGATTTGTGGCACCCTTCGGTACACCTGAGGTCATTCGCAACATTGACGCCTTTACCCTTGGCGCTCAGTCCATTAACCCAAAAGTTCAAGTTAAAGTTGTTTGGACCAATTCCTGGAACGATCCGGGGACGGAAAAAACTGCCGCCAACAGTCTGATTGACGCAGGAGCGGACGTTCTGGCGATGCATGTTGACTCTCCGACCTTTGCTCAGACGGCACAAGATCGGGGTGTGCTGGCTATTGGGCATGATTCGGATATGTCCAAATTTGCCCCCAATTCTATTCTCGTCGGCGATGTATCTAATTGGGGTCCCTATTTCGTGCAAGTTGTTAAAGATGTTATGAATAAGACCTGGAAACCAACTCAATATTTAGGCGGAATTAAAGACGGCGGCGTCATTGACATAACGCCTTTCAGCTCTAAAGTTGACAAAGACTTCCAGGCTACCGTAAATGCGAAACGCCAAGATATTATTGACGGCAAATTTGATCCCTTCCAAGGACCGGTTTATGACCAAAGCGGTAATGTGAAGATTAAAGACGGCGATAAAGCTACAGATCAGATGCTCCTTTCCGTCGATTGGTTTGTCAAAGGCGTCGTGGGAACAATTCCTAAATCTTAACCGGCTGAAAATAGAAGAATGATGTTATCCGCAAACCGGCGAGATTCTCGCCGGTTTGCGATAATATTGAAAGGGTGAGATCAATGGGGAATGCACCCATGGTGGAAATGCGCAAAATTACAAAAGAATTTCCGGGAATCCTGGCCAATGACCAAGTTTCTTTCAGTGTGAACTCAGGAGAAATTCATGCCTTGCTCGGCGAGAACGGAGCGGGAAAAAGCACGCTAATGAGCGTGCTTACAGGCCTTTATCGGCCTGACGGGGGCGAGATCTATATTGAGGGAAAGAAAGTGGAATTTTCATCTCCCAAAGATGCTGTCAACTGTGGCATTGGCATGGTGCATCAGCATTTTAAGCTTGTTCAGCCCTTCACAGTTGCGGAAAACGTGATGCTCAGTATTAAAAATCTGAAACAAATTTATCATCTTAAAGCAATTGAACAGCAAATAATTCAGCAATCGGAAGCCTTTGGGCTGAGTATTGATCCCAAGGCTAAAATTTGGCAGCTTTCAGTGGGAGAGCAGCAGAGGGTAGAAATCATCAAATTACTGCTTCTTGGCGCCAAGTTTCTGATTCTCGACGAGCCGACTGCTGTCTTGACGCCACAAGAGGCCAAGGCTCTTTATTCGACATTACAAAAGATGGCCCAAAGCGGAAAATCCATTGTTATTATTTCTCATAAAATGAATGAGGTTTTGGAAAACACAGATTGTATTACCGTTCTTCGTGACGGCAAATCTATCGGTACTGTTCGGACAAACACTACAAACGAAAAAGAGCTGGCCCAAATGATGGTTGGCAGAGATATTTCCGCGCGGACGGAAAAGAAGATTACTTCCAAAGAGGATAAAATTATGTCCTTGGCTGAGGTGTCGGCTTTGGGAAACAACGGTTTGTTAAAATTGAAGAATATTTCACTGGATATATATGAAGGAGAGATACTCGGTGTTGCCGGAGTTGATGGCAATGGACAGAAGGAACTTGCCGAAGCGGTGGCAGGCATGCGTTCAGTTAAGCAGGGAAGTATTTTTTTCTGCGGCAAGGATTGCACAAAATCCGGACGTAAAAAGCGAATCGATCTGGGAATCAGTTATGTGCCTGAAGATCGCATGACGACCGGACTTGTAACGGACCTTAACGCCTATGAAAATGTAGCCCTTAAAAACTATCGCAAATACCCCGGTGTTTTTATTTCTTGGGATAAGGTTAGAAGCGATTCTGAACAGTTGATTCGGAAATTTGATGTTAGGTTGGCGAGCACGTCAAACCCAGTTAAAATGATGTCAGGGGGAAACATTCAAAAGCTTTTGCTGGCACGGGAAATTGATTCCGATCCTAAACTAATTATTGCGGTTTACCCGATGCGCGGCCTTGATATCGGTGCGACGGATTATGTAAAACGCTTGCTCATCGGTGAGAGCGAAAAAGGCAAAGCAGTGCTCCTCATTTCAGAGGATCTGGAAGACATTCTTTCCATGACAGACCGCATTATAGTCATGCATGGCGGGGAAATCATGGGCGTTGTCAAGCCGAATGAAACGTCTCGTGAAGAAATCGGGCTGATGATGGCCGGCAAAAGAAAGGTAGATCTTCATGAATCGTAAACTGATGGGAAGATGGGAGATTAAGAAAACAAATTCAAGTTCTGCGCTAAAGAAGGTCGTTATTTCTTTAACCTCGATTGTACTTGGACTGGTCTTTGCCGGTATTTTTGTCGGGATCACCGGAAAAGACCCTTTGCAGCTTTACAGTGAGATTTTACAATCTTCCGTGGGATCAATGTACGGTCTCGGCGAAACGATTGTGGAAATGATTCCGCTAGCTCTTTGCTCCCTTGGGGTTTCCTTGGCTTTCCGTATGCAATTATGGAACATTGGGGCGGAAGGGCAATTTTATATGGGAGCTTTCGGTGCGACCTATTTTGCTTTGTTTTTTTCAGACCTGCCCAAGTTAATGTTACTTCCCCTCATGCTGCTTGCAGGTTTTATCTGCGGCGGAGTCTGGGCTTTGATTCCGGCTCTTCCCAAAGCTTTTTGGAATGTCAATGAAACGATCAGCTCGCTTTTGCTCAACTATGTAGCCTATTTTTGGATTGCTTACCTGGTCTATGGCCCTTGGAAAGATCCTAAAGGCAATAATTTTCCCCTCACTAAAGAGTTCGCTCAGAGTGCGACGGTTCCATCCTTTGGCAATACCCGCATCACTTACGCATTTCTTTTAATGCTGATCCTTGCCCTTGTGCTGTTTTTTGTCCTTAAATACTCCAAGTGGGGATATGAGATACGCGTCAGCGGTTCCAGCCGTAAAGCAGCCGATTATGCCGGTATGAATTATATTAAAAATGTTATTATGGTAATGTTTTTAAGCGGAGCCTTGTCGGGAATGGCCGGGATGGCCGAGGTTTCAGGCGTACTTCACCGTTTGCAGCAAACCATTTCTCCGGGTTATGGCTATACCGCCATACTTATTGCCTTGCTTGCCCGACTGAACCCCTTAAGCATCCTTCTCGTATCCTTTTTAATGGGTGGATTGCTGGTGGGAGGATTTAGCCTGCAAACCTCCGGTTTTCCTTCGAGCATGGTTTCTATGTTTCAAGGTTCAATTTTGTTTTTTGTGCTGGCAGGGGAAATTTTTAACAATTACCGTTTAGTAAGAAAGAAGGTATGACGGTATGAATTTAGACTATTTAATCGCCATCCTGACAGCCGGGGTTGTCGCAGGAACTCCGATTTTATATGCTTCTTTGGGGGAGGTCATTGCCGAACGCTCAGGTATCTTGAATCTGGGGGTGGAAGGCATGATGCTCGTAGGAGCTGTAAGTGCTTTTTACGTAGGAACTCTCAGCCAAAATAAATGGCTTGGTTTGTTAGTGGCTTTAGGCGCCGGCGGACTTATGGCCTTAATTCATGCGGTGATTACCATCTTGTTTAGGGCTAATCAAGTGGCCAGTGGTCTTGCCTTGACTATTTTTGGCACCGGCTTGTCTGCTTATCTGGGGCGTAGTTTGGTTGGCATCCCGCCTACCTCGACGTTCAAAGCAGTTTCGATTCCCATTTTGTCCCAAATTCCCGTTGTTGGCAAAGTGCTTTTTAATCAGGATCTTATGGTTTACCTCAGTGTAATTCTCGTTGTCATACTGTGGTTTGTTTTTTATAAAACAAAAGTAGGTCTTCTTCTCAGGGCGGCAGGTGAAAATCCTTCGGCTGTAGATGCTCTGGGGCACAACATCTTTTTTATTCGTTATGCTGCTGTCATTGTCGGAGGCATGTTTGCCGGTGCCGGCGGTGCCTATTTATCACTGGCTTATTCTCCTTCTTGGATGGAAAACATGTCGGCGGGCCGCGGCTGGATTGCTGTTGCCCTGGTTATTTTTGCCGTTTGGGATCCTGGCCGTGCCCTGTTAGGTGCCTGGCTGTTTGGCGTCATTGCCTCATTGGGTTTGCATCTTCAAGCCCTGGGGATTATGATTCCTTCCTATTTTTTGCAGATGCTGCCTTATATTTTTACATTTATCGTTTTAGTTTTCACGACTCGGGAAACCAAAAACAGGCGTTCCGGAACACCTGCCGCTCTGGGAATCTCCTATTCACGTGAAGAACGCTAAGGGGTGTGGAACTTTGCGAACCTATGAAGAAATCAAGACTGTGCTTGAAGCGGGGTTGGGTCTGACCGCTTGCGATCTAAAGCTGGAGAATGTAAACTTAGTGAATGTCTATTCAGCCCAGATATATCCCACCAATATCTATATTCAAGGGAAACGGATTGTTTCTATTGACCCTTCGGCAAGATTAAGTGCTGAAAAAACCCTCGATTGTGGCGGAATGTATGCCATTCCGGGCCTAATTGACGGGCATATGCATTTTGAAACCACACTGCTCTCACCTGAGGCTCTGGCTGATGTTCTTGTACCCCATGGTACGACGACAATCATGGCAGATCTCATGGAGATCGCTAATGTGGCGGGAATTGACGGTGTAAAAGTACTGCTTAATTCCATCGCCAATCTTCCTTACCGAACGTTTATTCAAGTATCTTCCAGAGTGCCTACTGCACCGGGTCTGGAGACGACGGGTGGCATTCTAGGGCTTGCGGAAGTGGAAGAGATTTTAAATTGGACGGAAAGTATTAGTTTAGGTGAACTGGACCCATCTAAAGTCCTTTTTATTAAAGAAGAATACCTTAAAAAGATTGCTGCTGCTCTGCAACGCCGCAAGATTGTCAATGGTCACGCTATTGGCCGTGCTGGGCAAGAGCTTAATGTCTATGCCAGCGCAGGTATGTCCGATGATCACGAGTGTGTTTCCTATGAGCAGCTTTTAGAGAGAGTGCAATTAGGAATGACGGTGATGCTGCGGGAAGGCAGTACAGAACGTAATGTGGGAGAACTGATCGCCGGGGTTCTCAAAAACGGTCTAAGCCACGAACACCTGATATTCTGCACCGATGACAAACATGTTACCGATATTCGCCATGAAGGCCATATCAACTTCAATGTTAATAAGGCGATTTCCCTGGGAATGCCGCCAATGCAGGCGATTCAAATGGCGACCTTGAATTCGGCAAGGCATTTTCGTTTAGAGGATGAGATAGGAAGCATTTCCCCCGGCAGAATGGCTGATATTTTACTTGTTGAAGACTTAGCCAATATCACCCCGGTCAAGGTTATTTATGAAGGGAAGGTTGTTGCCGAAAACGGTCATCTCGTGGTGGAAAGCAGACGCGGCAGCTACCCTAAATGGATAAAAGAGACGGTTAAACTCAAAGTGCCTATCTCTCCCAGCTCTTTTATCGTCCCCGCCAAAAGTCAAGGGCCGGCAACTAGGGTTAATGTGATTGGCATTTATGCCGACCAAATTATCAATAAGTGGGATCAAGAAGAACTTGCTGTAGTTGACGGACAGATTGTCAGCAGCCCGGAAAAAGATATCTTAAAATTGGCGATTGTTGAGCGCTATGGCAAGACCGGAGGAGTTGGGATCGGTTTTGTCAAGGGGTTTCAGCTAAACAGGGGAGCATTAGCCACATCCATGTCGCACGATCATCATAACATTGTCTGTGTCGGCGCTCGTGATGAAGATTTGGCTTTGGCGGCGAAGGCGATTGGCAATCTGCAAGGCGGTATGGTGGTCGTTGCTGAAGGACAAGTCCTCGCTAAGATGGAACTGCCCATCGGCGGTTTGATGAGTGAGAAACCGGCTGAGGTTGTACTGAAGGAACTTGAAGAGATTAATGCGGTAGCCCAACAGCTTGGATGCCCTTTGCTTTCTCCATTTATGAGCCTCTGTTTCATTTCTTTGCCAACGGTTCCCGAATTAGGATTGACGGACTTAGGGCTCGTGGATGTGCTTAATCACAAATTGATTGAAGTAGAACTATACTGATCCGCTTTGAAGCAATAAGAAAGCTGAGGTTTTTGCCTCGGTTTTTTTATTGCTTTTTAATCGTTTTGTAATTATTTTTAAAGATTTTGTAATAAATTACCGATCTAAAAAGTGTATTGTTAAAGTATTATTAATGCTTATTTTTCTAAATGCAGATTATCAAAAGACATATTACATAAAAAGTAAATTATTCATAATAAAGGTTGTCAAGAAAATTACCGGTTTGCTGCCGAGATGGATTACAATAAAAGAGTAGACAGATGAATGTGTCTTGAAAAGTCGAATAAATGGAGTGGTCCAATGAACGAGAAAAAGCCCAAAATTCTGGTCGTTGAAGATGAAGAGTCGATCAGACGCTTTATAACTCTCAATCTCAGTGCGGCCGGGTATCAGGTAGGTGAAGCTGAGAGCGGAGAAGAAGCCCTTGCTATGTTGAGAACATTTAATCCCGAACTTATTGTGCTCGACCTTATGCTGCCTGGCATTGGTGGGTTGGAGGTTTGCCAGCAGGTTCGTGAGTTTGTACCGGAAACCTTGGTGATTATGCTGACGGCCAAAGGGCAGGATACCGACAAAATTTTAGGTTTAGAACTTGGCGCAGACGATTATATGGTAAAGCCCTTTAATCCTTTTGAATTAATTGCTCGCATCAAGGCAGTGCTTCGGCGTAAGGTCGCATCCAGAGAAACTAAACGGGTCCTTTATTGCACAGACTTGCGTCTGGATATTACTTCAAATAAATTTTTTAAAACAGACCTGGAAATTGAGCTGACTCCTACCGAGTTTGCTTTGCTGAAAGTATTTATGGAGAACCCAGAGAGGGCACTTAAACGAAACGAGCTGCTAAATGCTGTCTGGGGGGAAGATTATTTTGGAGATACGAAAACGCTTGATGTGCATATTAGGCGCCTGCGGGAAAAAATTGAAGATAATCCGTCTCAGCCCAAGTATATCAAAACTGTTTGGGGCTCTGGGTATCGCTGGCAACAGAAGCCGTCATAAGATGAAGGGTATTAGAATCAGACTGACCGTCAATTTTATGATCGTCATTATTATTACTGTTTCTATACTTGAAGTTTTGCTCATCGGTACCGTCCGGCAGAATTATTATGGAAGCTTGGAAGGCAGTCTCACTAACCAAATTAAGATTTCGGCTGATTTATATGCCAAGTATTTTTCGAATACTTCTTTGCAGGAAAATGTTCTTTATAATGTTGATGCTTTTTGGAACCAAAGCAATGCTGAGGTGGAGATCGTCGACAAAGACGGCGCTATCGTGATGGATTCTCTCGGCGTGATTCCTATTGGGGATTCGGCCAACAGCGATATTAATGATGCTTTGAATGGAAAAATGGGCAAATGGGTTGGAATCTTAAAAGGTCAAAAAGTTATGACTGTCGCTTACCCCTTAAAGTCTAATAATGAAGTAGTTGGGGCCTTGCGCTTTATTACTTCGCTGAAGTTTGTTGATCAAGATATTCAAAATACGGCCTATATTTTCATAGCAATTGGTTTGCTGGTAATTTTCGTCGTTGGGCTGCTGAGCGTTTTTTTAGCCAATACGATTATCATACCTCTGAAAGAAGTTACTAAAGCCGCTGAAGAGATGGCTGCAGGCAATTTTCAGGCGAGAAGTAAGAAAACCCATGAAGACGAGATTGGCAAACTCTCGGATACCTTAAACTATATGGCTGATGAAATCGTGAAAAAAGATCAGCTGAAGAACGATTTTATATCTTCAGTTTCACACGAGCTGCGTACTCCGCTGACCTCAATTATGGGGTGGGCTATTACCCTCCAAAATGAAAAATTCCAACAGAAAGAAATGCTTAAAGATGGTCTCAGTATCGTTGCTAAAGAGAGTGAGCGCTTAACTCATATGGTTGAAGAGCTTTTGGATTTTTCTAAATTTATTTCTGGCAGAATCATACTGCAAAATGAGGAAATTAATTTAGTAAACCTCATTAGTTATATTCATAAACAATTAACCCCGCGAGCGGTGAGAGAAAACATCGATTTTACACTCCAGTGTCCGGAGAACTTGCCCTGTCTTAACGCAGATCCCAACCGACTTAAGCAGCTTTTTATCAATGTTTTGGATAATGCTTTTAATTTTACGCCGGCTGGTGGGCGGATTACCATTAGCATTGAAACTCAAACAGAGGGTTTTATTGTAACAATTTCAGACAGCGGTTGCGGAATAAGGGCTGAAGAACTGCCTATGGTTAAAGAAAAATTTTATAAAGGGAAAAGCTCACGCTCCAAAAATGGGATTGGGTTATCAATTTGTCAGGAGATTGTAACGTTAATGGGCGGTAAGCTGGAGATTAGTAGTGTGCTTAACCAAGGAACCGACGTTCTTATTGCCTTGCCCACAGGAGAGAGTTCCCATGACTAGATTAGGCAAAGGTATGCTCGTCTTACTTCTTATCTTTTTACTCGGCGGTTGTTCCAATCTTTCCTGGACTACAGCGGGTAAGATCGTTCCGCCGGTAAATAATACCTGCCCGCTGGAAGGAAAATGGAAGGTGCTCCAGGACCTGCATTCTGGAGAGGGAAATCAGGAATGGGTAGGCGACACTGCTCAATTTACCTCAGAAGCCGCCATGTTTGGCGACTATGTTTGGAGTAATCCTACGTATAAAATTAAAAAGGTAAACTCTACGGATTATTTATTAACTAAATATCTTTCTCTTCCAGGCACCTTAGTTCCAGCCAATAAGGAAGTCGATGTAATCACTCTAACTACGGCGGAAAACTTCCTGGGTGAATTCATGAAAATCAACGACTCCAAGATCATAGCTTTTGTCCAAAATAATGTCTTACTTCTCCAAAAGGTTTCTGAGCAAGCGGATCATCTTGCAGACGTACACTCCAGTGATGAGGATATAAAGAATCAAAACAGGGCAGGTGCTTCCGGTATTTTGCTGGGGGTGAAACTACAGCAAAACGGTGAGGTCGTTTATCAGACGTTATGGCTGGCCGCCGACAATAAGCAGCTTCATCAGGTTTTAACGAGCAATAACATTTTTTTTCCCCGTACAAGTGGCTTTTGGGAATTGCAGGTGCACCGTCAGCTTGATGGAGCGGCAGAAGATGATCAGCTATCGGCTCACGATGTAACCACTAAGATCGCGAAACTTCCGTCCAGAGGATTGGAAATTGACCAGCCCAAGGCTCAGGGATTTCAAAAGAAGATTATCGATTACGTGGGCAATGATTATGTGGCCATAGAAAACAATACCAATGGTATCAATCAGCTACAGGTTTTGCCTGTGGATAAAATCTCTACCCAGACAGGAATCAAGGCCTCAGACCTGCTGGAAGACAGTGGTTTTAGCGCATATACTAAATCCAGGGCTTTAGCAAGCCGCGCTTTGAGCAATGAAGGGTTTACTCTGATTGATAAAGATAATTTTGAAGAGAATTTTGGCTTGGCCCGCAAAAATGGACATTGGTATCTTCAAGGAAGAATCAACTATTTAAGCCAGGGAACAGCCCACTGCCTGGATTATAATATGAATTTAATTCCGCCTACTAAGTTAATTTATTACGATACTTTATGCCTCAACTGGAAGACTATTATTGACCGGGTTCCTGATGCTGTTGATGCTTTTACTTCACCAAATCGAGACATCGCCCTTGTTATGACCAAAACAAAGCTGTATGTTTATGGAATCAGTGTTGATCAATTAGATAGTGAACCTTTGCTTAAACTTGAGCTGAAAGATGGAGAATCTCCTATTATGGCTGAGTGGGCTACGGGGTCTTACGTAGATAATTGGGAGAAGGCTTTTCTTGCTTATGGGGCCAAAGTTACTACCGGCAAACCATAATTTAACACTTTGAAAAAATTGTACGACAAGGATTCATTAAAATCCAAGATGGGAAGGTGTTCCTATGAGTTTGGACTTTTTTGTAACTGCTTCTTTTTTTTCAATACTGGGGTATGGGCTGTGCTATATTACAGTAGCCCATAAAAAGGAGACAATTGATAAAGATAGGTTTCAGTAAGTAGTTGTAAAGATCCCTCCTAAATATAACAAAGAGTAAAAATCGCCCAATAGAAAGACAGCCTCCTATCCTTTCTGATAAGGGCTGTTTTAGGTGCGACCTATCTTTTACAAAGTTTGAAAAAGATGTTTTAGTCATCGCTATAACAAAAACATTAAGATGGTGGACATAGGTTAAATTAATTTTTATTGAGTCATGTTATTTTTAGGCAAGTTGCGTTCAGCTAATTCAATAGCCCTTTTTACCATATTTCCACAATCTCTTGAAGAAACCCCTCCAAAACCTTCTTGATGAAGGGTCCCAGCAAAACCTAATTCCTGGGCGATCTGTTCTTTTAATTGATTAGACATAATGCTATTGCGACGTCTAGACATGTGGAATCCTCCTTTCGCCTGGTAGGTTCTTGCAACCATTGACTGTTTTAATGAAACAATCTTAGTATGTACTTTTTAAAGGATGGTATGTAACTAAACTATGAATATTTATGGAAGCCGAGGAAAAGACTTATCTTAACTTTTATAATAATGAAATGTTTGGCTGAAAAAACTTGACTCCTTGGCAGATATTCTGGATTTGTTGAGTTTTCTGCTTAACGGGGTTGAGCAAAAAGATTGTGAACTAATGTTCTTTTTCTCTATGCTGCTATTAATTTGAGCGTTGGCTTTTAAGTGGAAAAAAGATATAATGTGAGAAAAAATAACAAAATGGAGTGAATATTTTTTGCCATTATTATTTGGAACGGCCGGCGTTCCCTTATCCTCTGCCGATCGGTCGAGTGAAGGCGGAGTGCGCCGAATTCGTGAGCTAAAACTGGGTGCTATGGAAATTGAGTTTGTCCAAGGTGTAAGGATGGGAGAAGAGAAGGCAAGAAAAGTTGGCGCTGTGGCTAAGGAGGAAGGGATAGCTCTAAGCTGTCACGGTCCTTATTATATTAATCTCAATTCTCGCGAGCCGGAGAAAGTCGCTGCGAGTCGTGACCGTATTATTCAGAGTGCCCGGATTTCCAAGCTACTTGGGGTGCGGAGCGTTGTTTTTCATCCGGCCTTCAATCATGAGGATTCTGAAGATGTGGTTCTTGCCAGAATTATTAGGGAATTAACGCTTGTCCGAGAGATTCTTGACGCAGAGGACAATGATGTCGTACTCCGTCCTGAAACGACAGGTAAGGGAAGCCAATTCGGAGATTTAGCGCAAACCATTCGGATTGCTCAAGCAGTTCCCGGAGTATTGCCCTGCATTGATTTTAGTCATCTTCATGCCCGGACGAATGGCCGCTTTAATTCTTATGACGAGTTTTGCCAAATTCTTCACGAGGCGGCCAGTGGTTTGGGAGAGCGGTGGGTGAAAAATGTGCATTTTCATATTTCAGGCATTGAATATGGGGCCAAGGGCGAGAAGCGGCATCTCATTCTTAAAGAATCTGATCTGCGCTATGAAGAGCTTTTGAAAGCCTGTCATTCTTTTGGGGTGGAAGGGTTAGTGATTTGCGAAAGCCCCAATTTAGAGGAGGATGCCCTGCTTTTGCAGCAGACCTATCGGTCTTGCGGTGAACTCTAGACGGTACCTTTAGGACAAAGAAAGAGGGAGAGAGTATGGTGAATTATACTGCTGCCCATCAGGTGGCCTTGGAAAGGTTTCGAGCGGCTTCTTTAGAAGCTATGGCTCGCTGTTCAGGGTTTCCTCTGGAGGGTAATGCGCTTTCTGTTGAGTTTCTCGGTGGACATTACTATGTAGACTATCCTGAAGGGAATTTTCGTTTACAGGCATCCGCGGAAGAACTTCCCGTTTTCACCCAGATCTTAATTCTTCATTATCTGACCAATCTTACTGAAAGTGCCGCAACAGGACAATTAATTTCGTTTAAAGAGCTGCCCGGAGGAAGTATTTATATCCAGCCCTTTACTCACCGAGCAATTGATCCACTCGTACGGAGTTTTGGCCCGGAACCTGATAAGTTGCTTGAAGCAGCTGCCCGTTTGGGAGGACAAGCCAATGAACTTGGAAATGTCGGGGTCACCCTGAGGGTTTTTCCGCGCGTCTCAGTAACCTTGATACTGTGGAGTGCCGATGATGAGTTTCCGGCTTCCGGAAATATTTTATTTGATTCTTCAGCCGCTTCGATTTTACCGACTGAAGACTATGCCGTACTGGCGAGTGTTGTCGTTGGAGCGCTCAAGCGCCGCATCAGTTCAAATTGATAGGGAAAGTGTTTTACCGAATGAAGGAAAATAATGTTATCCTGGCGAATAAGTATCTGAGAAAATAATTGTTTCCAAGGAGCTGATTAATTGGATAACGAAAAGTTTCAGGAATTTATCGCAGATCAATTCACAAAACTGTTCAGTGAGTTTCAAGGATTAAAGCAAGACGTCAGTGGATTAAAAGAGGATGTCAGCGGATTAAAGCAAGACGTCAGTGAATTAAAAGAAGATGTCAGCGGATTAAAGCAAGACGTCAGTCAATTAAAAGAAGATGTCAGCGGATTAAAACAAGATGTCAGTCAACTAAAATCAGATGTTGCAATAATAAAAGTAGATCTAATAGAATTAAAGGAGAGCCAAATTCGCCTAGAATCAGATTTTCACAATCAAATCACTGCTCTTCATGACTTTAGGGTTAGTCAAGAACAGGTAAATCAGGCAACCAAAGGGCAATTGGTAAACCTATCCACAAAGCTGGAAGCGCTTCAGATGGAGACGGCTCATTTGCGCATAATAAAGTAAATGATTTTGCCGGTGGCCATGATTTATGGTTGCTTTCTACTTAGTATTTCCTAAAAGCAAATAAGAAACTACTCTGACTTTGTTCAATAAACGAACAGAGTTTTTTATTTTTATAGACAAGGTTCTTTGCTGTCCGGCTTGCATTAATCTCTTCTTTACGGTTTACACTACGCTTGAGGAGGTGTTGTATAATTGCATACACTGTGGAAAGGTTCCATTAGTTTTGGCTTAGTGAATGTTCCGGTCAAAATGCACGCGGCCACGGAAGCGCAAGAATTTAAATTCAACTATTTGCATAAAGAATGTCAACATCGGATTCGCTCCATTAAAAAATGCCCACACTGCGACCAAGAAGTAGATATGGCTGACTTAGTAAAAGGGTATGAATACGAAAAGGACCATTACGTTATTTTACAAGATGAAGATCTGGCATCTTTAGAACAGCCCCTGAGTCGCTCGATTGATATCCTGGATTTCGTTGATCTTAGCGAAATTGATCCCATATATTATGAAAAATCATATTATCTTTCTCCGGAAGAGACAGCTCAAAAGGCCTATCGTCTGCTGAGTAAAGCAATGGAGGAAAGCGGAAAGGTAGCCTTAGCTCGCATAACGATGCGTTCCAAGCAGCACTTAGCCTGTCTGAGAGTCTTTGAGGAAGGATTAGTTCTGGAAACTATGCATTATCCAAAGGAAATTCGCCATATGGATTTAGTCTGGGACCAAGTTGTACCGACGGAAACGGAATTGACCATGGCTCGTCAGTTAATTGACAATCTGGCCCGTCCCTTCGAACCGCAAAAATACCGCGATGAATTACATGAACAAATGGCGGAGATGATTGAAAGCAAAGTGGCGGGGGAAAGCTTTAACGTGGAAGCTCCGGCAAAAGGCGGGCAAGTGGTTGATTTAATGGAAGCTTTGCGGGCCAGCATTGCCATGACTGAGCACGAAAACGGGAAAATAGAGCCTAAAAAACCAACTAGCAAAGTTCAAAAATCAATAGTTGAGTCCAATGAGAATGAGGTTGTTTTGGAGTCTCCCCAAGAGGACAAGCCTAAATCCACCCTAACTCCAAGGAAACGAACTACCCGTCGCGCGAAAGGAGCCTAAGTATGGCTGAGACACAATTCCCGCTAAAAGTGACGAAGCGTACAGGGTGTGACTCTGAGGATTTCTCGCCAATTATACATTATTTTACTTGAAACAATAAAATTCAACATAGTTTTACGCAGGAGATATGTCCTTAAGCCCCGAAAAAGTGGGCAAAGGAGGGGCTAGGCATGGAACTGGACAAGGAAAAACTATTTCGGGCAGCTTTCCGCACAATAAAAGGAGTGGGAAGTCAGCATCTGCGGCAGCTCATTGCTTATTTTGGAAGCGCTGTTCAAGCATGGGAGGCATCTCCAAGCGCTTATTCCCCATTGACACCCCAGGGAAAATGGATTAATGAGGTCCTCAGGAGAAAACGAATGATTGACCCTGATAAAATTGGTCTTGATCTGCACAATCAAGGAATCAAGATGATTACTCCGCATGAAGCCAATTATCCTGCTTTGCTAAATGAGCTGGCAGATGCGCCTCCACTTTTATATTATCGCGGCACTCTGGAAAGCAGCTTCGAAGTTTTGGCAATTGTCGGCTCAAGACAAGCAACGTCTTATGGCAAAGCAGCGGCACGCAGGTTGGGCCGCGAAGTGGTACTGCAAGGAATGGTGGTCGTCAGCGGGCTGGCCCGGGGAATTGATACAGCCTCTCATCAAGGGGCGCTTGATGGTGAAGGAGTGACCTGGGCTTTTTTGGGTTGCGGCCTTGACCAAGTTTATCCCCGGGAGAATGGCCGCTTGGCTGAACAAATTGTGGCAAAGGGCGCACTTATTAGTGAGTTTCCCCCAGGCACGCCACCTCTTGCCGCGAACTTTCCGGCGCGCAATCGGTTGATTAGTGGCTGTGCGCGAGGGGTTGTCGTTGTCGAGGCAGCCGAAAGAAGCGGGGCCATGATCACGGTAGACTTTGCCTTGGAGCAAGGGCGGGAGGTCTTTGCCGTTCCCGGACCGATTTTCAGTCCCTTGAGTCGGGGGCCCCACAATTTGTTGCGCCAAGGAGCTAAAATCGCGACGGAGATTGAAGACATTTGCAGTGAAATATCCATTAGCCCTAAGGCTGAAAACAGACTCGCTTCAAGTTTGGATAATCAACAATTGACAAAAAGCCAGATTTCCGAGAATGAGGATCATCAATTAGTTTTGCAACAGTTAAGCGATGTTCCCCTCCACATAGATCAACTTGCTGTGCACTCGTCATTATCCGTAGCCGCCCTGTCTTTAGCCTTGCTGGAACTGCAATTAAGAGGAAAAATCAAACAATTGCCGGGACAACATTATGTCTTGGCAAGAGAGTGCTAGACATCCGAGGAAAAAGGCGTTAAGATAGGCATTAGTTTTACCGGCATTGACCGAAAGGTTTAGAAGAATCCAATTTGGAGATAAAATCCCTTGATTATCAGGCCTTTCATCCGTCAAAGATGTAATTTAGAAGTTTTAACGGCGATAATCATGCGGGTGGAAGGAATAAAAGAAATTAAAATAGTCAAAGTATTAGTAATTCAGACATTTAAAATCTAAAGAGGATTTTTTAGTTTGTTTTGAGGTGAAATTATGTCGAAAACGCTTGTAATTGTAGAATCTCCAGCCAAAGCTAAATCGATCAGCAAATTCCTGGGCAATCGCTACACAGTAAAGGCTTCTATGGGACACCTGCGCGATTTGCCCAAAAGTCAGTTAGGGGTGGATCTGGAGCATAACTTTGAACCTAAATATATTGCTATCCGGGGACGAGGAGATTTGATTAAAGATTTACGTACGGCTGCGAAGGGAGCAGATAAAGTTTTTCTGGCTTCTGACCCGGATCGTGAGGGGGAAGCTATTGCCTGGCATCTTTCCTATTTGCTGGGACTTAATCAGGGTGACAAAAACCGAATTGAATTTCACGAGATCACAAAATCGGCAATTCAGGCGGCTATTAAGCAGCCGCGCGAAGTTGACATGGACCGGGTAGATGCGCAGCAAGCCCGCCGGGTTTTGGATAGATTAGTTGGCTACCAGTTAAGCCCGCTGCTTTGGAGAAAGATTAAAAAGGGTCTCAGCGCCGGTAGGGTCCAGTCTGTAGCGGTAAGACTTATTGATGATCGTGAAGAGCAGATTCGGTCGTTTGTATCAGAAGAATACTGGAGTTTAACCGCCAACCTGGAATCTCAGGGAGGCAGATTTGAGGCCAAGCTGCTCAAGAAAGCGGGGCAAAAAATAGCCATTTCCTCAAAAACTGAGATGGAAATGGTCTTAAATGATCTTAAAGGAAAAGATTTTCAAGTTGCGGATGTTCGTTCCAAAGAGAAGAAAAAACAGCCCGCTCCGCCCTTCACAACCAGCAGTTTGCAGCAAGAAGCTCATCGCAAATTAGGGTTTTCACCAAAACGAACGATGATGTTGGCTCAACAGCTTTATGAAGGACTTGATTTGGGAAAAGAAGGAACCGTGGGTCTGATTACCTATATGCGTACCGATTCTGTTAAAGTGGCTGATGTTGCCCAAGCAGAGGCTAAGGAATGGATTATAGAGCATTATGGGCCTGACTATTATCCTCCCGAACCCCGTCAGTTTGCCAATAAAGGCCGGTCTCAAGAAGCTCATGAGGCGATTCGCCCTACTGCCGCCCTGCGTACTCCGGATTTATTGAAAGGAATTTTAACCCGTGATCAATTGCGCTTGTATCGTTTGATTTGGGAACGTTTTATCTCCAGTCAAATGAGCGTTGCTGTCATGGATACCTTGACTGTTGATATTGGTGTGGGAGATGCCTTATTCCGAGCCAATACTTCAAGTATCCGTTTTGCCGGATTTCTGGCAGTTTACGAGGAGGGAAAAGACGAAGGAGAGCCTCTTGATGATGAACAAAGCTCCCTGACACTTTCCGTATCTCCGGGCGAAATGTTGCAGCTTATCAAGCTGCAGGAGAAACAGCACTTTACGGAGCCCCCGCCGCGCTATACTGAGGCCTCGCTGGTACGAAAACTGGAAGAAGAAGGGATTGGCAGGCCCAGCACTTACGCGCCAACTATTGAAACTATTCAAACTCGGGGTTATGTTGTCAAAGAAGAAAAACAACTAATTCCCACAGAACTGGGAGACATTGTGATTTCCTTGCTCAAAGAGCATTTTCCGGATATTGTAAATCTGGAGTTTACGGCCAACTTAGAAGAAAAACTCGATCTAATTGAGGAAGGCAGTGTTCCCTGGAAGTCGGTTATTAAAGAATATTATTTTCCTTTTTCCGAGACTCTGGCTCTTGCCGAGGAGAGAATCGGCAAAGTTAAGATTGAGGATCAGGTTTCCGATGAACTATGCGAGAATTGCGGACGGAATATGGTTATTAAGATGGGACGCTATGGTAAATTCCTTGCTTGCCCGGGTTTCCCTGAGTGTCGAAACACGAAACCGCTGCTGGAACAGGTGGGAGCCAATTGCCCTAAGTGTGCTAAGCCTCTGGTGATTCGCCGTTCTAAGAAAGGCCGCAAATTTTTTGGGTGCAGCGCTTATCCGGAGTGTGATTTTGTGTCCTGGGAAATGCCGGCTCCGGAGCCTTGCCCCGAATGTCAGGGAATGATGGTTATTAAATCATCTAAACGGCAGAAAAAACATGTCTGTACGAATCCTGAATGTCGGTTCACTAAAATAATTGATGAAGATTTAGGGTAAACCATTCCCGAAAAGAAGAGGAGCGAATCGAGACATGCAGAAGATAACCGTTATCGGTGCGGGACTGGCAGGCTCTGAGGCCGCTTGGCAACTGGCCAAACGCGGTGTGAAGGTAGATTTATATGAAATGAGGCCCACTAAATTCACGCCTGCTCATCATACAGACTTATGCGCGGAATTAGTTTGCAGCAATTCTCTGCGTGCGGCTGGGTTGGAAAATGCCGTGGGCTTATTAAAAGAAGAGATGCGTCGTTTGGATTCTTTAGTTATGAGTGCAGCGGATCACACTGCAGTACCGGCGGGAGGAGCTTTGGCTGTAGACCGGAACTTATTTTCGGCTGAGATTACCCGACGTTTAGAAGAACATCCCAATGTGGCGATCCACAGGGAAGAGGTACACGCCTTGCCGCAAGACGCTATCACGATTGTGGCCAGCGGACCTTTAACCTCGGACGACCTGGCAAGGGATATCCTCCGGGTAACCGGCGAAGAAGCGCTTTCTTTTTATGACGCGGCGGCTCCCATTGTTACTTATGAATCTATTGATTTAGATAAAGCTTTTTGGGCATCGAGATACGATAAAGGTGAAGCGGATTATTTAAACTGCCCATTGTCCAAAGAAGACTATGAGCTTTTTTATCAAGAGCTGATCAATGCTGAAACGGCTGAAATTCAGGGCTTTGAACAAGGTGATGTTTTTGAAGGCTGCCTTCCTATTGAGGTGATGGCAAAGCGTGGAATTCAGACGTTAACCTTTGGTCCGCTCAAACCGGTAGGACTTCAGGACCCTCGCACGGGGAAAAAGCCTTTTGCCGTTGTTCAACTTCGTAAAGAAAATCAATCAGGGACTCTTTTCAATTTAGTAGGCTTTCAAACTCATCTAAAATGGGGTGAACAGAAACGGGTATTTTCTTTAATCCCCGGCTTGGAACGGGCAGAGTTTGCCCGTTTTGGAGTGATGCACCGCAATACTTTTTTAAACGCTCCCAAAGTTCTTAAAGCGGATTTCAGCTTTACTGGCAGACCGTCACTGTTCTTTGCAGGGCAAATGACAGGAGTGGAAGGATATGTGGAATCGGCAGCCAGCGGCCTCCTGGCAGGTCTTAATGCTTGGCGCAAGACCCAACAGCTGGACCCCTTGGTGTTTCCTGCTGAGACAACTTTAGGAGGATTAGCCCGTCATTTGGAGGGTTCATCCAGTCAGAGCTTCCAGCCCATGAATATTAACTTTGGCCTTCTGCCACCGCTGCAGGAGAGAATACGAGATAAGCGCCTGAAGAACACTAAAATTTCTCAGAGGTCTTTGGCGGTTTTAAGTGAATTCTGTTCTTTGGAGAATTTAGGGGGGTAAGCAAAGTGCTAGCCGATGAGGCTTTAAGTCTGTTTGCGGGGTATCAGTATTCCCAAAATCGCTCAGAGCATACTGTGACGGCTTATCAAACCGATCTTGGTCAGTTTTTTCGTTTTGCCGCCCAGGAGCTTGGTCAGGAACCTGAAACTCTTGAGGCAGATCAGATTGATGTTTATATTGTGCGCAGCTTTCTGGGAATATTAACAGACCATGGCTTATCACGCAAAAGTATGGCCCGTAAGCTTGCCGCGCTGAGATCCTTGTTTAAGTTTTTATGCCGTAAGGAGGTTCTCGCCGTCAATCCGGTGCAGCGCATTGCCAGCCCGAAAGTGGGGAGAAAGCTTCCACACTTTCTCTATCTGGACCAAGTTGAGGGATTACTGAAAGCCTCGGATTGCACCCAGCTCTTAGGCGCTCGTGATCAAGTGATTATGGAATTGCTTTACGGCTCGGGCTTGAGGGTCAGTGAACTGGTCGGTTTAAACCGGGAAAGCCTGGACTTAGACAGCGGCTTGCTCAGAGTCCTGGGAAAAGGAAACAAAGAAAGGGTAGTGCCGCTTACTGACTATGCTCGCCGGGCTATTGAAAGCTATCTCAAAATGCGCAGTGATGATAAAGAAGCCCTGCTGTTAAATTATCAAGGAACTCGTTTGTCCGACCGTTCAGTTCGGCGTATTTTGGATAAACTAGTAACTAAAGTTTCTCTGGAACAACATGTCCATCCCCATATGCTTCGCCATTCTTTTGCTACCCATCTTTTAGACGGAGGAGCGGACTTAAGAAGTGTCCAGGAATTGTTGGGACATCAGAAATTGTCGTCAACCCAAATTTATACGCACTTAACGCGGGAACGATTAAAAAATGTTTATGCAAAGGCACATCCCAGAGCCAAGGGGGCAGAAAACTCTTGAGGATAGTGAATTTTCACAAAAAGTTATAAATTGTCTACAATTGAGCTTGACACACAGAAAATGCCCTAGTAAACTGCATTAAGGAGGGGTTATCATGTTTCATGCAACGACGATAGTCGCAGTGAAGAGAGGGGAACACGTAGCCATTGCGGGGGATGGACAAGTGACCTTTGGTCAGGCTACGGTGATGAAACATAAAGCCCGGAAAGTACGCCGCTTGTTTCATGGTAAGGTAATTACTGGATTCGCGGGATCTGTAGCGGATGCATTTACACTTTTTGATAAATTCGAACAAAAACTCGAAGAATATCATGGGAATTTGCAACGTGCTGCCGTTGAACTGGCCAAGGAGTGGCGAACAGACAAAATGCTCAGGAACCTTGAAGCGCTGCTCCTGGTTGCAGATACCCAAAATCTCCTGATTGTTTCAGGATCAGGTGAAGTCATTGAGCCTGACGACGGAGTTGCCGCCATTGGGTCCGGGGGAAACTATGCTTTGGCTGCCGCTCGCGCTTTAGTTAAGCATACAAGTTTATCACCCGTTGAAATTGTACGTGAAGCGATGCTGGTAGCTGCCGGGATTTGTGTTTACACCAATGAACAAATTAATGTAGAAGAGTTATAGGAGGTGATACTATGGAAAGCTTAACTCCACGGGAAATTGTCCGGGAATTAGACTCATATATTGTGGGACAGGATGCGGGAAAGCGGGCTGTTGCTGTCGCTTTGCGCAACCGCTATCGTCGTTCGCGCCTGCCTGAACAACTCCAGGAAGATATTATACCCAAGAATATCTTAATGATTGGACCAACAGGCGTGGGTAAAACTGAAATTGCGCGGCGTTTGGCTAAGCTTGTGCGGGCCCCTTTCATTAAGGTCGAAGCGACGAAATTCACCGAAGTCGGGTATGTAGGCCGGGATGTGGAGTCCATTATTAGAGACTTAGTTGAGATTGCCTTGCGCATGGTCAAAGCAGAGCGTGCCGATACGGTTCAGGCTCAGGCAGCAGTCAATGCTGAGAAGCGTTTGCTCGAGCTTTTAGTTCCCGTTAAACATTCCGAGAAATCTTCGGCAAACCCTTTTCAGATGTTGTTCGGACAGTCGTCGGAATCGGAAAAGGAAGTCGATGTGAGTCCTGAGATCGAGAAGGAACGGGCGCTGGTTGGCGACCGCCTGCGCCGCGGCGAACTCGAAGAGAAAATGATTGAGATTTCGGTTGAAGAGACGACCTCACTGACGGATATGTTAGGCGGCAACATGATGGAAATGGGTCTGAATATCCAGGATATGGTGTCGGGAATGCTGCCTAAAAAGCATAAGAAGAGGAAAGTGAGCGTCCGAGACGCCCGCAAGATCCTGGTTCACGAAGAAACCCAAAACCTGATTGATCATGATGAAGCGGTTCAGGAGTCTATTCGCCGCACAGAGCATGAGGGTATTGTCTTCTTGGACGAGATAGATAAGATCGCCGGACGTGAGGGAGCGAGCGGTCCTGACGTATCGCGGGGAGGTGTGCAGCGTGATATTCTCCCCATTGTCGAAGGGTCTACTGTCGTTACGAAATATGGCCCTGTCAAGACCGATCATATACTCTTCATAGCAGCCGGGGCTTTTCACATCAGCAAGCCTTCCGACCTTATACCCGAGCTGCAGGGAAGATTTCCAATCCGGGTGGAACTGGAGTCTTTAAGTGTTGCGGATTTTAAACGTATTCTCACTGAGCCCCAATCGTCACTGATTAAACAGTACAGTGCTTTATTAGGGACAGAAGGGATAAAGGTGGATTTTACAGAGAATGCTATTGATGAATTAGCTGAAGTAGCCTATAAAGTAAATTCTACCACTGAAAATATTGGTGCGCGGCGCCTCCATACGATTATTGAAAAAGTATTAGAGGAATTGTCTTTTGAAGCGTCTGAACTCCCCGAAGACTATACAGTGACAATTAACCGAGAATACGTTCAGCATCGTTTGGGTAATGTAATTCAAAATCAAGATTTGGCGCGTTATATTTTATAAACATATTTACTGAAGAAGGTTATAAGGAGGGTACCAAAACTTATGGAAAACACATTATTGGAAAAGACCAGAGCTATTAACAAGCTCATCCAGCGTGCGGCTGGAAATCCGGTTGATTTTGAAGAGATGGCTAAAGTACTTCGGCAGGCTATTATTGCCAATTGCTATATCGTGGGGCGAAGGGGAAAGATTTTAGGCTATAGCTTTATGCATCACTTTGTCTGCGGGACAATGGACGATATTGTTATGCACTCCGAACGTTTTCCGGAAAGCTATAATGAAGGCCTCATGAAGATCAGCGAGACCAAGACAAACACAACCCAAGTTGCTAACGGCTGCATTTTTGACTGCAATACGTCCTGCCACTTTAACAATAAAGTGACAACGGTCGTGCCAATTTTAGGCGGGGGCGAACGAGTCGGGACGCTTGTTTTAGCAAAATACGATGAAGAATTTAAGGAAGAGGATCTCGTTCTGGCCGAATATGGCGCGACGGTTGTCGGCATGGAAATTTTGCGGGTAAAAGCGGAGCGCGCGGAAGAAGAAGCTCGCAAAAAGGCAGCGGTGCAAATTGCCGTCGGCACCTTGTCATACTCTGAGCTTGAAGCCGTGGAGCATATCTTTGCTGAACTGGGCGGCGGGGAAGGGCTGCTGGTAGCCAGTAAAATTGCAGATCGCGTTGGGATTACGCGTTCGGTTATTGTCAACGCCCTGCGCAAATTTGAATCGGCCGGGGTTATCGAATCGAAGTCGCTGGGTATGAAAGGGACGTATATTCGAGTATTAAACGATTATCTGCTGGACGAATTAGATAAACATATTAAACACACAAAATAGGCTGCCCAAAATAGGCCGTCGGATTGGAGGTAGTTTCATGGATGAACATGAATATATTTACCAACTGAGACCGCTTGTCATTCCTGGCCTCTTCTTTCTGATTATTTATCCTGTTGTTTTGGGGTGCATCTATCTGTTCAATAAGATGCCGGGCATAGAATTAAAGGTACTTGCCGGAATTTATATTGTCTCTCTGCTCGGCATCTTGGCATTGTGGATTATCGGGAAAAGCAAGCGTGTCTTGTTTAAAAATCAGCAGATTATTTTTCGCTCTTTGTTGGGCGACCGCGTTCTGGAACCGAAAGACATACGCCGGGTAGCTTTTTACTTTGACGGGAAGGGACAGGAAATTGCGCAAATTCGCACAGGAGATGTCTATTATTACATGAGCGAATTTTATTTCCCTTTTCCGGAGCTTATGAGTGATTTGGAGAATTTTATACGGCAGCATGGCCTGCGCTCGAATCTTCAGAATTATTCAGGACTTAATGAGTAGTTTTGCTAAGGTTTTCCGGCGCTTGGCTTGGAATCAGCAGCAGATCTTGGGATTTAAGCGTTATTCATTGCATTAAGGCGAATATTATGCTAATCTATTTTCAGTGTGGTTAAATAACACACGCAGCGGGATTTAAACGCCGGTTCCTTGCTTAGGCGAGGTGCGTTGAAGATGAACCTGCGGAGGAAAAAAACAAAGAAAGTGGGTATGTAAAATGGCAGTAATCTCTATGAAACAATTGTTGGAAGCAGGTGTTCATTTCGGACACCAAACACGTCGCTGGAATCCTAAAATGGCCCGTTATATCTTCACGGAGCGCAATGGGATCTACATTATCGATCTGCAAAAGACTGTCAAAAAAGTGGATGAGGCTTATAATTTTGTGCGCAATCTCGCTACCGAAGGGGGCACTATGCTGTTCGTCGGTACGAAGAAACAAGCTCAAGAATCCGTTAAGGATGAAGCTGAACGTTGTGGCATGTACTTTGTCAACGAGCGCTGGCTTGGAGGGATGCTGACAAACTTCCAAACGATTCAAAAACGGGTAGACCGTTTGCGAGTTTTGGAAAAAATGGAGGCAGACGGAGTTTTTGAGGTGCTCACGAAGAAAGAGGTTTCGGCACTTCGCCATGAAATGGAGAAACTGGAACGTTTCTTGGGCGGGATCAAGAATATGAAGAAGCTGCCGGATGCGTTATTTATTGTCGATCCTCGTAAAGAGCGAATTGCGGTGGCGGAAGCACGCCGTTTGAATATCCCCATTGTCGCTATTGTCGATACAAACTGTGATCCTGACGAGATTGATGTTGTAATTCCGGCGAATGACGATGCTATTCGGGCCGTCAAATTGCTGACCGCCAAAATGGCTGATGCTATCATCGAAGGACAACAAGGAAACGCAGATGAAGTCGAAGAAACCGGAGAAATAGCTGAAGGATAAATTCGAAGTTCGAGGCGCGAAATTCGAATACCGCGCCTCGAACTTTGCGTCAAAAACCAAGTACTTTTAAATTAAATAAACTTCGCGCACCGTGCCTCGGGCAGCGTGCAGCGAATTCGGAGGGTTAACTATGGCAGAAATAACTGCAGCGCTGGTTAAAGAGTTAAGAGAGCGTACCGGTGCGGGAATGATGGATTGTAAAAAGGCTTTAACGGAATGTAATGGTGATATGGCTAAAGCCAGTGACTTTTTGCGCGAGAAGGGGTTGGCCGCCGCAGCTAAGAAAGAAGGACGAGTCGCAGCGGAGGGAACTGTCGAGTCCTATATCCACGGCGGCGGACGTATCGGAGTATTGCTTGAAGTGAACTGTGAAACAGATTTCGTGGCCCGTGGTGAAGAATTTAAATTGTTGGTTCGCGATGTCGCTATGCATATCGCTGCTGCCAATCCACAATACTTAAACAAGGAAGATGTGCCGGCAGATGTGCTGCAGCATGAACGTGACATTTTAAAGGCTCAGGCTCTGAACGAAGGAAAGCCGGAAAAAATTATTGAAAAAATGGTTGAAGGCCGAATCGAAAAGTTCTATAAAGAAGTATGTTTAATGGAACAGGCTTTTGTCAAAGATCCGGATAAGAGCATTCGTGATTTGGTTCTTGATAAAACTGCTAAAATTGGCGAACGCCTTGTTATTCGCCGCTTTACCCGTTATGAGTTAGGTGCCGGCATTGAAAAACGACAAGATGATTTTGCTTCGGAAGTTCTGAAAGAAATAAATCGATAACTAATGAGAAAATTTATCTAGAGAACACCCCGGTGTTCTCTTTTTCGAATGTAAGCCTTTTAAAGTATTGAAATAGGATTGATGGAGGTTATCCATGGAAAAGCCACAATATGATCGAGTCGTTCTTAAAATCAGTGGAGAAGCTCTAGCAGGAACTCAGGGGTTTGGTCTTGAACATAATATGCTGGTCAGTGTTGCTAAGCAGGTTGCAGAGATACGGGATATGGGTGTGGAAGTTTGCCTGGTTGTCGGCGGCGGAAATTTGTGGCGCGGAATTGCGGGAAGTGCCCAAGGAATGGATCGCGCTACGGCAGATTACATGGGTATGCTGGCAACAGTCATGAATGCTCTCGCTCTGCAGGACGCCCTGGAGAAAGCCGGCTCCGATACCCGTGTACTTTCCGCTATTGAAATGCGGCAAGTTGCGGAACCATACATTCGTCGCCGGGCGATTCGTCATATGGAGAAGGGACGCATTGTTATTTTTGCAGCAGGCACTGGAAATCCCTATTTCTCTACTGATACAACAGCCGCGCTGCGGGCTGCGGAGATTGAGGCTCAGGTCATTTTAATGGCCAAAAAAGTAGATGGAGTTTACGATTCCGATCCCGTTAAAAATCATCAAGCCAAAAAATTTGATCAGCTAAGTTATCTCGATGTTCTCAGCAAAGGATTGGGAGTCATGGATTCCACTGCGACATCACTCTGCATGGATAATAATATTCCGGTCATTGTTTTTGATTTGACAAAAGAGGGGAATATTCGCCGGGTTATAATGGGTGAGTCTATCGGAACATATGTTGGGAGGGATAGTTAATGATCTCAGAGGTAATTAAAGATGCTGAAGAGCGAATGCACAAGGGGGTTGACGCCTTACGTAAAGAATATTCCACGATACGTGCGGGCCGGGCAAACCCGAATGTCCTGGATAAGGTCATGGTTGAATACTATGGCGCCCCTACTCCTATTAATCAACTGGCCAATGTTTCTGCTCCGGAACCAAGAATGCTGGTCATTCAACCCTGGGACAGAACAATTTTACCGGCTATTGAAAAGGCAATCTTGAAATCTGATCTCGGCTTAAACCCCTCAAGCGACGGTACGGTTATACGTCTGATGATCCCGCAGTTAACTGCCCAACGGAGAGCGGAACTGGTCAAGAAGGTCAAAAAAGAGGCGGAAGACGCTCGGGTGGCTGTTCGGAACGTGCGCCGGGACGTCAACGATAAATTGAAAAAGTTAGAAAAAGATCATGAAGCTTCAGAAGACGAGGTTAAGCGAGCCCAGGACGAGGTGCAAAAGATTACCGATAAAATTATCAAGGAAATTGAACATGTCATGGAAGTTAAAGAAAGCGAAATCACGGAAGTATGACTTTTTCTGGATATGGATTGCGCTGGGATGAAGTCAAAAGAGACCTCGATGTCTCAGGTAAACCCTATACTTTTCAAATCACTCATCCACGTGGTAGAATGGAAACATGGGGGGATTATCGAGTCGTCCGTCTCCGGGAATTTGACGATCATGTGGATATAGTTATTGCACAGGAAAAGTTCTCACGTGTATCAGCATCGACCCCCTGATTGTAAGGGGGTCTTTGACCTCTCTATATGATTCTGAGCCGGTCTGTTTAAGCTATTGTATAAATATTGTACTATGGGGTGGAATAATGTGGTTCAAACCTTGGAAGCAAACTAAAGATAATCTTCAAGACCAGGTTGCTATGGACCGCCTCCCTCGTCATATTGCTATTATTATGGATGGGAACGGGCGCTGGGCCCAGAAGAGAGCCCTTCCTCGTTCGATGGGGCATCGCGCGGGTGTGGAAGCTTTGCGGAAAATAGTTAAGGCTTGCTCAAATTTAGGAATCCAGGTTCTAACAGTCTATGCCTTTTCCACAGAAAACTGGAACAGACCCAAAGATGAAGTGGGCATACTCATGAAGCTGCTGACAGACTATTTAAGAAAAGAACTTGACGAGCTGCATCAAAATAAGGTAGTTGTCCGAGCAATCGGTATTCTTAATGACCTTCCTTTGGAAGCTCAGCGTGAATTGGAGCGCGCCGTGGAGCGGACGAAAAACAATTCAGGCTTAGTGTTGAATCTCGCCTTAAATTACGGCGGACGTTCTGAGATTGTTGATGCTGTCAAAAAGTTGAGCAGAGATGTGTTGGATGGCAAACATCAGATCGAGGAGATCAATGAGAAACGTTTTAGTGATATGCTTTTTACCGGGGGACTCCCAGACCCGGATTTGTTGATTAGAACTTCAGGAGAGATGAGGTTAAGCAATTTTTTGCTCTGGCAGCTAGCCTATACGGAAATTGTAGTTGTTGAGGAATATTGGCCGGATTTTGGACAAAAGTCCTTGCTGGAGGCGATTAAAGCGTACCAGAGCAGGGACCGCCGTTTTGGAGGAATACATACAAATTGAGGAATTAAAATGCTGAAAAGAACCATTAGTGCTTTGATTGGCGCTCCCCTATTTTTGGGTCTGACGTATTTAGGCGGACCTTATACCGCTTTTTTAACGGCTGTGTTGGCCTTATTAGCGTTGCGTGAATTTTTACAAATTGGCGAACATATGGGCTTGAATGTTTGGTACAAACTGACAACTGTGGCTGCAGTTTTTTGGCTGGTAATTGTGTTTTTTTATGATTCGAAATGGGTTACTCCGGCGCTTGTGTTCTGGTTGCTTATAGTCTTTGGCCGGCTTGCTTTGACATACCCGAAGGCCCCTTTGGCTGAGGCAAGTTTCAATTTATTGGCGGTGCTCTATCCGGTTGTTTTACTGTCTCATTTATATTTACTCCGCCAGCATTCTCACGGAGTTGAATGGACCTTTCTGACAATATTTTTGGTATGGGCCACGGATACGGGTGCATACCTTATTGGGAGACAATTTGGCCGCCATCTGTTAGCCCCTCAGGTTAGTCCCAAGAAAACTGTGGAAGGTTCAGTGGGCGGATTAATTTTAAGTGTTTTGGTTGCGGTATTGTTTTGGCATTTAGCGCATGATACTTCGTTAATTACGTATATTATGTTGGGGATTATTATTGGTGTTAGCGCGCAAATCGGAGACTTGTTTGAATCGGCTTTAAAACGAAGCGCGGGAGTTAAAGACTCGGGAAACCTTATCCCTGGGCACGGGGGAGTTTTAGACCGCTTTGACAGTCTCCTTTTTGCCCTTCCGTTGGTGTATTATGGTGTAATTTTGCTGTCATGAGGTGAGATTTTTTGAGTATTGATCAAAGACATCCTTTATGGGCCAGTATTAATAGACTTGCCGTGGCAACAAGCATACTTGTCTTCTTGAAAATCTTTACCTACTTTTTTCAAGTCTTTTTGCCTGTATTTGGGGATGTCTTAGGGAGAGCACTCGGCGCCTTTTTACCTTTTCTGATAGCTCTTATTCTTGCCTTTCTGCTTGAACCGGTTGTCGTCAGGCTGATGAGGATAATCCGGATACGGCGGCCTTTTGCTTCTATTTTAACCCTGCTCCTGGCGATTGCTATTGTCAGCCTATTTGTCTTTTTACTGGTAGCTCGGTTATACACGGAACTGTCTGAATTAGCCGTTACTCTGCCGAATTATGGCTATATTGTGGATCTGGTGACGCGGCAAATTGATACTGTCGAAAAATATGTTACGGTCAATCCCCAAATTCAAAGTACCCTGACTTCTTCGACAGAGAGTTTAGCAAGAACACTTCAAGAGTGGGCGAAATCCGGCAGTCTGTTTTTGCTGGGCTTTCTTACCGCTTTGCCGCGTGTTTTCATTGTCATGATCGTTTCCCTTGTAGCCACTTTGATGATGAGCTCAAGTTATCCTAATGTCAAACGCTTTATCGCTAATTTATTTCCGCGTCGCTGGCATGTCAGTGCTCAGGCAGTCAGTCAGGACTTAGGGGCTGCGGTAGTGGGCTATATACGTGCTTTGGCCATTTTGATGTCGGTTACGGCCTTTACGACCATCATCGGGCTTTTAATTATTGGCAACCGTTATGCCGTTACTTTGGGTTTTCTGGCCGGTTTGCTGGATGCCGTACCCATCGTAGGAACGGGAATTTTATTTGGCCCCTGGATTATTGGCCTGTTAATTTTCGGTTCCTTCGGAGCTGCTTTTCAGGTCGTTGTCATGTGGGTTGTTACTTTGATAATTCGTCAGTTTCTGGAGCCCAAAATTATGTCCCAGGGGATTGGGCTGCACCCTTTGCCTACTTTAATATCCATGTATGTTGGGCTTGAATTGCTGGGTGCGATTGGCATTTTAGTAGGTCCCGGGATTGTTATAAGTTACGAAGCACTGCGCAAAGTGGGCTTTTTTGGACGCCGGGACTAAAATCCATTCTGCAACGCCAGGAAATATTGAGAAGAGGATGTTTGAATTGAAAACTCTGACACTTTTAGGCTCAACAGGGTCTGTTGGCCGTCAAACGCTGGATGTCGTCCGCCAGGCCGAAGGGCGCCTTAAAGTACATGCTCTGGTAGCCGACAAAAACGTGAACCTAATGGAGGAACAGGCGCGCCTGATACGTCCGGCCTTGATAGTTATGATGGACGAAGGGGCGGCCCGTGAACTTCGCGGACGGTTAGCCGATTTGCCGCTTCAAGTAGAGCAAGGTATGGAGGGAATAATAAATTCCGTTGTTTCTCAAAAGGTTGATACTGTAGTCACGGCCCTTTCAGGACGAATTGGTTTAGAACCAACTCTTGCTGCCCTGGACGCCGGCAAAGCTATAGCTTTGGCGAACAAAGAAACCCTGGTTGCCGGCGGGGAACTTGTCATGTCTAAAGCCCAAGCTGTGAATTCTCCCATCATTCCGGTAGACAGCGAACATTCGGCAATTTTTCAATGCCTTGAGGATCATCCTGAAACTATTGAGAAGATTATGCTCACAGCTTCAGGAGGACCCTTTTTCGGCTGGACCAAACAAGAGCTGGCAGATGTGACCCTTGAAAAAGCCTTGCGTCACCCTAATTGGAGTATGGGCGCCAAAATCACGATTGATTCCGCCACCATGATGAACAAAGGCCTGGAAGTTATAGAGGCCCATCATTTGTTTGGGATGGATTATGACAACATTGAAGTGCTTATTCATCCTCAAAGTGTGGTGCATTCCCTGGTACAGTATCGTGATGGTTCGGTTCTTGCCCAGTTGGGAAAAACGGATATGCGCTTGCCGATTCAGTATGCTTTAAGTTATCCGACTCGTTGGTCAAACCCCTTTGAGCGTCTCGATCTGCGGGGAAAAACGTTAACGTTTCATGAGCCTGATTTCGAAGGATTCCCCGCGCTGGCTTTGGCTTACCAGGCGGGAAGGCGAGGCGGGACTCTTCCGGCAGTCATGAATGCGGCGAATGAGGCTGTGGTTGCCGCTTTCCTGCAAAAGAAAATAACTTATTTGCAAATTCAGGAAACCGTAGCCCAGGTTTGTTCTGAACATAATGTTTTAGATCATCCGGATTTGGGAAGCATACTCGAAGCAGACACTTGGGCACGCCGCCGGGCTTTAGAACTTATTTGAATATTGGATGCATGAAAGTTCGCGGTTTAGTGTATAAATTATGGTTGTGAATAATAGTTGCCAACAAGCGTTCAATATTTGAAAACCCTGTTAAAAGTTGAATTAGGAAATCCGTATTTCGGACCTCGAATCTCAAGCTTTGAGCAGAAGGAGGGTTAAATGTGGTTACAGTGCTCGCCATTATTTTCGTTTTCGGAAGTATGGTCATGATTCATGAACTTGGACATTATATGATTGCCAAATGGATTGGGGTCAGGGTTATAGAGTTCAGCTTTGGTTTTGGCCCGAAAATTATCGGCTATCAAGGGAAAGAAACTCTTTATGCCTGGCGGCTTATTCCCTTAGGGGGATTTGTCAAGCTCCACGGTATGGACGCAGAGGTCGATGAAAATGGCCGAACGATCCTTGCCCCTTTAGACGACAAAAAAAGCTTTATGAACAAGCCTGTATGGCAGCGCATGGCAGCCATAGCCGCAGGACCGCTGATGAACTTTGTTTTGGCGATCATCTTGTTTGTTGGTGTCTTTGCCTATCTGGGAGTACCTTCCCAGAGCAACAGCAACGCAATCGGCTCTCTGGTCAGCGGCAAACCTGCGGCAGCAGCGGGAATACAGCCCGGAGATAAAATCCTGGCCGTAAATCAAGAACAGACGTCGGATTGGAACCGCCTGACAGAAATTATTCATGCCAGACCGAATCAACTGCTCAGCCTTACGGTTGAGAGGGCTAACGGCAAGCAGCAAGTCGTACCTGTTAAAACCGAGAAGGATGCCCAAACAGGCTACGGTATGATAGGAATTGCCCCGGAAGTCATCTATCTGCACGCCTCGATTCTTCAGTCCGCCCAGTTTGGCTTAGAACGAACAGTGGACTTTACGAAATTTATTGTCGTAACATTGGTTCAGATGATAACGGGCAAAATTCCTGCTGAAGTGGGTGGTCCTGTGATGATTGCTCAGACGATCAGTGAGGGTGCTCACGAAGGTTTGTCCAATCTGCTGGGTTTAACAGGGGTTTTAAGTATTCAATTAGGGCTCATTAACTTGTTTCCTATACCGGCCTTGGACGGCAGCAGACTGGTTTTCTTATTAATTGAGGGATTACGGGGAAAACCATTAAATCCGGAAAAGGAAAATATGATTCATCTGGTCGGTTTTGTTTTACTCATGGCTTTAATGATTGCCGTCACTTACAAAGATGTCCTCCGCCTGTTTGTTAAAGCGGGCTGAGGTGGCTTGCAGGAGGTTGTATGTTGCAAAGAAAGAAGACAAAGCCTGTTCATGTGGGGTCAGTCGTCATTGGAGGAGGAGCTCCTGTCGTTGTGCAGTCAATGACCAATACGGATACCCGCGATGTGGAGCAGACTCTGGTCCAGATCAACGATTTAGCGTCAGCCGGCTGTGAAGTTGTGCGTCTGGCAGTTTTGGATATGGATGCGGCTGATGCCTTAAAGGCAATTGCGGCTTCCAGCCCCCTTCCGGTTATTGCGGATATTCATTTTGATTATCGTCTCGCCCTTCGCGCCGTGGAACAAGGGATTCATGGCCTGCGCCTGAATCCCGGGAACATTGGAGCCCGCTGGAAGGTCCAAGAGGTCGTGAAGGCGGTGAAAGAACGACAGATTCCCATCCGCATTGGGGTCAATGCGGGATCGCTGGAGAAGGAATTTTTGGCTAAATACGGAGGACCAACGGCCGCCGGAATGGTTGAGAGCGCTTTGGGGCATATTCGCCTGTTAGAAGACGAGGGGTACGACAAAATTAAGGTTTCCTTAAAAGCGTCTGCCGTGCCCCTAATGGTGCAAGCCTATCGGCAGATGTCGGAGTGCGTCGATTATCCCTTACATTTAGGTGTCACTGAAGCGGGAACGCTTCGCTCAGGTGTTGTCAGGTCGGCAGTCGGGATCGGCGCTTTACTTTCCGAAGGAATCGGAGATACGATCCGGGTATCTTTAACAGGTAATCCAGTCCATGAGATTCCCGTCGCCTTAGAGATCCTGCGTGTTCTGGGCCTAAGGGAGCGAAGTGTTGATCTGATTAGTTGCCCGACCTGTGGGCGCACTCAGGTTGACTTGGCTGCCTTGGCAGAAAAAGTGGATCAACGGCTTTCTCAACTTCCTCCCTTGGACAAACCCTTAAAAGTTGCCGTTATGGGCTGTGCGGTGAATGGTCCGGGAGAAGCCCGGGAGGCCGATTTCGGAATTGCCGGCGGCAAAGGAATGGGGCTTCTATTTCGCAAAGGAGAGATTGTCGCCAATCTGAGTGAAGAAGAGTTGCTGCCGGCTCTACTCCAAGAAATCGAGAACTATGTTCTGACACACAAGAAACCAGGAGATTAACTTTTGTTACATAAAGAAAGGAATGGGCAGAATGCGCGTTAGTCAACTATTAAATCCGACCTTACGTGAGGTTCCCGCTGAAGCCGAGATAATAAGTCATCAGCTCATGCTTCGCGCCGGTTTGATTCGAAAGTCCGCCGCGGGAATATACACTTATTTACCCTTGGGCTTGAGAGTTCTGAAAAAGATTGAGACAATTGTTCGCGAAGAAATGGACATTAAAGGCGGACAAGAAGTTCTTATGCCGATCGTACAGCCTGCGGAATTATGGCAGGAAAGCGGACGCTGGGATGTTTACGGTGAAGAGATGTTTCGCTTAAAGGATCGCCATCAGAGAGAGTTCTGCCTGGGGCCGACCCATGAAGAAATTATTACCGATCTTGTCAGAGGTGAAGTCCGTTCTTACAAGCAACTTCCGCTTCTGCTCTATCAGATCCAAAATAAATATCGTGATGAGCGGCGGCCGCGCTTTGGTCTGATGCGCGGCAGGGAATTCATCATGAAGGATCTGTATTCCTTCGACCGGGATGAAGCGGGGCTGGATATCAGCTACAAAAAGATGTACGATGCCTATTGCCGGATCTTTTCACGCTGCGGCTTGGCCTATCGTCCTGTTGAAGCGGATGCGGGAGCGATTGGCGGCACCGGCGGCACCCATGAATTCATGGTTTTGGCAGATTCCGGCGAAAACTCTGTTGTTTATTGCCCTAGTTGTCACTATGCGGCTAATGTAGAAAAAGCGGAGTGCCAACCCCAAGTTATCGAGAGCGCGGATGCAGAGGTTCCGCGTCAGTTAGTTCATACACCCGGTGTAAAAACCATTGAGGAAGCGGCGGCTTTCCTGAAAGTGCCCAAGACTCAGTTGGTGAAATCACTGCTTTACCAAGGGGATGATAAGGTTTTCTTAGTCCTTGTTCGGGGAGACAGGGAGTTAAATGAGATCAAGTTAAATAACGCTCTGGGTGGATTTGTTTCTCTGCAGCTTGCGTCACCCGAAGTGGTTCAGCAGTTGTTAAGCTGTGGACCGGGTTCCGTCGGTCCGGTTGAGGCACCCGAGACGTTAATGGTCGTTGCCGATCAGGAAGTTGCTCTCATGGAAAATGCCGTGTGCGGTGCCAACAAAGAAAATTACCACCTTGTAGGGATCATGCCCAAAAAGGAGTTCCGCATCGACCATGTTTATGATTTAAGGACGATCATTCCAGGGGAAGCCTGTTCCAATTGCGGCACCCCCCTTAAAGAAGCCCGCGGGATTGAAGTGGGTCAAGTCTTTAAACTGGGGACCAAGTACAGTAAAGCCCTTGGAGCAACCTTTTTAGACGAAAACGGAATAGAAAAGCCCTGCGTCATGGGGTGCTACGGGGTTGGTGTCAGCCGCACAATGGCAGCGGCCATCGAGCAAAACTATGATGACCTGGGAATCACTTGGCCTATTCCGATTGCCCCATATCATTGCATTCTTGTTCCAATCAGTACAAAAGATGCCCAAGTCGTTGAAACTGCGGAAAGATTGTATCAAGAACTTCAGAACCTTGGAGTTGAAGTAATTCTGGATGACAGGGATGAACGCGCCGGTGTAAAATTCAAAGACGCCGATTTGGTGGGATATCCCTTGCGTATTACCATTGGGAGCAAGACTCTCGCTAATGGGCAAGTAGAGCTCAAAGAACGTAAAGGCGGGGAAACAAAGCTGGTACCTGTCGAAGAGGCTGCCGCTCGGGTTAAAGAGATTATAAAGAAAGCTTTATCATTTTAACTTAACCTCAACCTTGTGTTTAACAGTGCAGGTTAAATTTCTTAAATCTCTCTGTAGAAGCTATTGGAATAAAGCACAGGAGATAGGGCGGGCTTGCTGCCATGACAAATATAGTTGAGAGGTGGCCCTTTTGGTCATCTCTTAACTATTTTATACTATGAGAGGTTCGAGCCCCATTTGAGCGGCAATTTTTTGGGGGTAAGTAAGGAGAACATGGAAGAATGGATACAACAAAAGCAAAATCCGGTAAATCTAGTTTTAGTTTAGTGATTTTTGTACTTTCCCTTACAACGCTTATGTCATCAATTGATACAAATATTGTAAATATTGGCTTACCCACCATATCTAAAGCCTTCAATGCCGGTTTTGCCAGTTTGCAATGGATTGCCCTCAGCTATCTTCTGGCGGTCACTTCGCTAATTGTTGGGATAGGACGAATAGGGGATATTTTTGGGAAAAAATCGATTTTCGCCTGGGGAATAATAATTTTCACGGCGGCTTCTTTGTTGTGCGGTGTATCGACATCTATTTACGAGCTTATTATCTTTCGCGCTCTTCAGGGGATTGGAGGCTCAATTTTGATGGCCTTGTCTTTCGCCATTGCGGGGGATTTAATTCCCCGGGAGAAACTTATCCAGAGCATGGCAGTTCTCACATCGATGCTTCCGATAGGTTTTGCCCTGGGACCATCTGTTGGAGGAATATTGATAAGTCTCTTTAGCTGGAGAGCTGTCTTTTATTTTAATATTCCCATTGGACTTGTTGCGTTGCTTTTGGTCAGAAAGTTTCCGGAAATAGCCGTTTCGGAAAAAGTTCAAAAGGTCGATATTGGGGGAATGATGATTTTAATTGCCACCCTTATTTGTTATGTTCTTAGCGTTACTTTAGCCGAAGATCAAGGATTCAGTCCACACGTCACGCTGCTTGCCCTTCTGACGATTTTAGGAATAGCGGCATTTGTTTTTTTAGAAAAAAGGCTGGCTTTTCCCCTGATCAACCCGAATATGTTTAAAAACATCGTGTTTAGTTCGAGTCTTATCATAAGTGTATTGATTTACACGGTTATGACGGGAGCAGTAATCATTCTGCCGTTCTATCTTCAGCAGGCCGAGGGCTTTACGACAGCGACGGCAGGACTGTTAATGACGACCGGACCGGTCGGGTGCGCTATTTTTACGCCTCTTGCCGGGAAAGTAGCTAAACGCTTTGGCAATCCTTGGGTCATGATTTTAGGAATACTGGCTCTGGGAATCGGAGCGTTTATGATGTCCAGCCTGAGCTTATTCTCAAGCGCAGTGCGCTTTGCCGTACTTTACTTTTTGTTTAACGGAAGTCTTGCCTTCTTCCAAACCCCGAATAATGCTGCTATCATTTCCTTAGCTAAGCCTGAACAGCGCGGTTTAGCATCAGGTCTGCTTAATCTTTCGCGCACGATTGGACAAACGACCGGAGCCGCGGTTATTGGCGCCATATTTTATTACTTTACCGGTTCGAAATCAATTGCTAAAGTATACCCTGGGAATATTGCAATTGGGATACATAATACGTTCCTGGTTGCTGCGCTGATTATGGCTTGTGGATTCCTTGTTGCCTTGCTGACTCTTCGTCCTAAGAAGGAGACGGCGCCATTCACGAATTAAAGAAGTTTCTACGGTTGCAGATGTTCTGGGGATATGCTATATTAATATAAGGAAATTTGTAGTGATTGCTGGAAAGGAGTGGGTACTAGCCCGCTCCTTCGTTTGTTCAAATCTTGGCTAAGTATAACTCGCGAACATCTTCGTTAGAATATACGGAGAAGATTTTTTATACGCTAACCCGTGCGCAGACAGTGTCTCTGCACGTCGGTTAAGTTTTCTTTATTTCTCGAATGAAAAGGGGCGAATGTCATGAGTAATGCATTAGAACAACAAATTAGTTCGCTGGTTGAGCCTTACGTTAAAGAAAAAGGGCTTGAATTAGTGGATGTTGAGTACATAAAGGAAGGTGCCCATTGGTATTTACGCCTCTTTATTGATAAAGAAGGAGGGGTGGATATGGATGATTGTGCCGAGGTGAGCCATGCTGTAAGTAACATGCTCGATGAAAAAAACCCTATTCCCCAGGCCTACATGTTGGAAGTATCGTCTCCAGGCCTGGAGCGCCCCCTAAAGAAAGACGAGGATTTCGTTCGTTTTCAGGGAAAGTTGGTCACGGTTCACACAACGTCCCTGTTTCAAGGATATAATGAATTTACCGGAAGTCTTGTGGGTTTGGTAAATGATGAGATTGTCTTAGAACATGAGGAAAATCGGGTTTCAATTCCGCGTGCCTTGGCGAAGAAAGCTCACCTAGCGTTAGATCTTTAGAGGTTGTTAGGGACAATAGAATAAGGAGGAACATGGAAAAATGAATATGGACTTCATCGAGGCTCTTCACGAATTGGAAAAAGGACGGGGAATCTCCGCGGAAATTTTATTCGAAGCAATTGAAGCAGCCCTTATTTCCGCCTACAAAAAGAATTTCGGCTCACTGCAAAACGTTCGGGTTCTGATTGATCGCTTGACCGGAGAATTTAAAGTGTTTGCTCGGAAAACGATTGTAGAAAACGTAGAAGATGCTCGAACTCAAGTTAGTTTGGAAGATGCTTTGAAGCTTAATCCGAACTATCAGCTTGAGGATATTGTCGAATATGAAGTAACTCCTCGGGACTTTGGCAGGATTGCCGCACAAACTGCCAAGCAGGTTGTTGTACAGCGTATAAGAGAAGCCGAACGAGGAATGATTTATGATGAATATGTCAATCGTGAAGGGGATATTGTTACGGGGGTTGTTCAACGCTACGAACAGAAGAATGTCATTGTCGATTTAGGTAAAGTTGAGGCAGTGCTTCCTGCTCAAGAACAAATTCCCGGTGAAGTCTATCAATCCTTTGAGCGGATAAAAACATATGTTGTAGAAGTTAAAAAAACCACCAAGGGACCTCAAATTATGTTGTCTCGGACCCATCCGGGTTTGATTAAGCGCCTCTTCGAACTTGAAGTACCTGAAATTCACGATGGAGTTGTGGAAATTAAAGGGGTTTCCCGGGAGGCGGGCGCCCGTTCCAAGATTGCCGTCTACTCCCGTGATCACAATGTAGATCCTGTAGGAGCTTGTGTCGGGCCCAAAGGAGCAAGAGTTCAAACTATCGTTACGGAGTTAAAAGGGGAAAAAATCGATATTGTAAATTATTCGACAGACCCTCATGAGTTTGTGGCTAATGCGCTTTCTCCCGCCAAAGTAGTGGGGGTTTATCCGAAAACGAATGAAAAGATCGCGGTTGTTGTCGTTCCCGACTATCAGCTATCCCTGGCAATTGGCAAGGAAGGGCAGAATGCTCGTTTGGCCGCTAAACTCACGGGCTGGAAGATTGATATTAAAAGCGAATCTCAAGCAGTGGCTTTAAATCTGGTTGCGGAAGGCTCGGAAGAAGGATACGAAAATTTTGAGGATTTCGATGAATACGAAGAGTATTCAGACTATGATGAGTTTAGTGACACTGATAATTATCAGGAATATGATGAACAGGAATATGTTGAGGATGGTCAAAAGCCAGGTAATTACAGTAGTAACGACAGCCAGTTTTCTGATTTGAATGAGTATGATGAGGAAATGATGGAGCAGCTGCCTGATGAAGAAATGGATGCTATTTCAGATTGGGCGACCAGTGATAATGTGAACGAAAAAGAGAAGCCAAAGGAGAAGAAAAAGAAAGGGAAAGGGTGAGGATATGAAAGCACGGAAGATTCCTATGCGCATGTGTTTGGGGTGTCAACAAATGAAACCTAAGAAAGAGCTTTTGCGAATCGTAAGAACTCCGGAGGGCACTGTTGAACTCGATCCAACCGGTAAGAGGAATGGACGTGGGGCATACATTTGCTCTGATCTCACCTGTTTTCGGACGGCGGTGAAAGAACGCCGATTCAGGAAAGCTTTCGAAGTGGATGTCGATCCTAAGGTGTTTACAGATTTAGAAGGGAAGATTTCTCCGTGAATTCTCGAATCCAGTCTTTAATCGGACTCGCGCGGCGGGCAGGAAAAGTTGCCTCTGGGGAAGCTCAAGTTGAGGCGCTGCTAAAGAAAAGGTTGGGTTATTTACTTATCTTGGCTGAAGATGCTCCCGGAGCGCAAAAAAAGTATGATCATTGGGCCAAGGATTTAAAGCTACAAGTGGTTGTTACAGGAACTAAGGAAGAGTTAGGACATTGTATAGGACTTTCGCCGCGTTCAGCAGTTCTTATCTTGGATCAAGGGTTTGCAAAAGCTATTTTACTAGCGAGGAGCTGATGCTTGGAGCGTAATGGGGGAGCCGAATATGTGGGGGTGGTTAAATGAGTATTCGTGTTCATGAATTGGCAAAAGAATTAAATTTTAGCAGCAAAGAAGTGATTACAAGACTCTTAGCTATGGGAACGGATGTTAAAAATCATTTGAGTACGGTCGATCAAAAAGATGCAGATCGTTTAAGGGATCAACTGAAAGGAAAGGAGATAAATTTGGATCATTCTGAACGTAAAAATCCTGAAGAAATAAAGCCAAATACCTCTGGAGATGGTCAAGAAGGACGGACTCCGGAAGCTCGTCAGGGAATAGAAGGACGTCCCCAAGGCCCTCGTTTAAGTACAGGAGGACGGCCCCCAGCTCCACGCCCGGTTTCTCAAGGCCAGCCCCAAGGTCCACGCTCTGGTGTGCAGGGACAATCTCAGACTCCGAGACCGGCTTCTCAAGGCCAACCCCAAGGCTCACGCCCTATGTCACAGGGACAATCTCAAGGCCCGCGCCCAGGCGCTCAAGGGCAACGTCCAGGATACCCGGGTCAGGGGCAGCCACAAGGCCCACGACCCGGATACCAAGGGCAGCCCCAAGGCTCACGCCCTGGCTATCAGGGGCAACAGCAAGGCCCGCGCCCGGGTTACCAGGGGCAGCCCCAAGGTCCGCGCCCTGGCTACCAAGGTCAACCGCAAGGCCCGCGTCCTGGTTATCAGGGACAATCTCAAGGTCCGCGCCCTGGCTATCAGGGCCAGTCCCAAGGCCCACGCCCCGGCTATCAAGGCCAGCCGCAAGGCCCGCGTCCCGGTTATCAGGGACAATCTCAAGGCCCACGCCCCGGCTATCAAGGCCAGCCGCAAGGCCCGCGTCCCGGTTACCAAGGTCAATCTCAAGGCCCACGCCCTGGCTACCAGGGTCAGCCCCAAGGCTCACGCCCTGGCTACCAAGGCCAGTCGCAGGGTCCCCGTTCCAATATGGCGCCACGAGCCGGCGCGAGTGCTCCACCAACGCCAGCTATTGCCGAGCAAGTAAAACGACAAACTCCCGCCAGCAAGAAAGCTCAAGATAAAGCCTATGAACGAAAGCGTGAAATGGAAAAAGAACGGGAAAATGTCATACGTTCCTCGCATAAACGTTTTCAGAAGCCGCCTAAAAAAGAGGTTAAGGATACAACTCCCAAACACATTGTGATTCAAGAGTCAATTTCCGTTCAAGATCTGGCAGCTAAAATGAGCCGTAAAGCGGGAGAACTTATCAAACATCTTATGAATTTGGGAGTCATGGCTACCATCAATCAAGAGCTCGATTCAGAAACAGCGACCATTTTGGCGAACGAAATGGGAGTTAGCGTTGAGGTTAAGGCCGAAAAGTCGCTGGCGGTCATTCAAGAGATTGAAGATGATCCGCAGGATCTCTCTTTCCGACCCCCTGTGGTCACGGTAATGGGTCATGTTGACCATGGGAAAACGTCATTATTGGATGCTATTCGCACAACGAATGTTACGAGCTCTGAAGCAGGGGGAATTACTCAGCATATCGGGGCTTATCAGGTAGAGATTAAGGGTCAGAAGATAACCTTTTTGGATACGCCTGGTCACGAAGCATTCACAGCCATGCGTGCCCGGGGAGCTCAAGTCACAGATATCGCTGTCTTAGTTGTTGCGGCCGATGACGGAGTTATGCCTCAAACCGTTGAAGCGATTAATCATGCGAAAGCGGCCGAGGTTCCGATTATTGTGGCTATTAACAAAATTGACAAGGAAAATGCCACGCCGGAAAAAGTAAAGCAAGAATTGACAGAATATGGTTTGGTCGTTGAAGAATGGGGCGGAGATACGATTGCCGTTCCCGTGTCTGCAAAATCGAAAGTGAATATAGAACAGCTCCTGGAGATGATTCTCCTTGTAGCGGAGGTTCGGGATCTTAAGGCTAATCCTAACCGTCCTGCAGCGGGAACGGTTATCGAAGCCGAATTGGACAAAGGAAAAGGACCTATTGCCACAGTGCTTGTTTCCAAGGGAACGCTCAATGTTGGGGATGTTGCCGTAGCGGGCTGTGCTTTTGGCCGGATTCGGGCTATGGTGGATGACAAAGGACGGCGTGTTAAAAAAGCCGGTCCCGCTATGCCCGTTGAAATCCAGGGGTTGTCGGAAGTACCTGAGGCCGGAGAGCCATTTTCTGTCGTCTCGGATGAGAAATTAGCCCGTCAAATTACTTCTGCACGGACTGCGGTGCGCAAAGTGGAAGAATCAAAGCGTACCGTTGGCAAGGTGAGTTTGGAAGACCTTTTTGACAAGATCAAAGAGGGAGAAATCAAAGAGCTGAATATTATTATTAAGGCAGATGTTCAGGGGTCGGTGGAAGCACTGCGGCAATCCTTACTGCGGCTCTCCACAGATGAGGTGCGTGTGAATCCGATTCACGGTGGCGTCGGTGCGATCAATGAAAATGACATCATGCTGGCCTCCGCCTCAAACGCTATCATTATTGGCTTTAATGTCCGCGCCGATTCCAACATGAAGGCAACAGCCGACCTTGAGGGCGTTGACTTGCGGTTTTATCGCGTTATCTATGATGCCATCGAGGATGTAAAAGCGGCCATGACGGGCCTTTTAGATCCAACCTTCAAAGAAGTCGTTCTCGGTAAAGCGGAAGTCCGTCAAGTCTTTAAAGTTCCTAAAGCGGGTACGGTGGGCGGATGTATGGTTACGGAAGGGAAAATCCCCCGTTCGGCGAAAGTTCGCGTCATTAGAGATGGCATCGTGATTCATGAAGGTGAAATGGAATCTCTGCGGCGCTTTAAAGATGACGTTAAAGAAGTCCTTGAGGGTTTCGAATGTGGAATTGGTATCGAGAAATACAATGACCTCAAAGAGGGAGACATTATTGAAGCCTTTGCCTTGGAAGAGGTACAACGAACATTATAGTAATCCCAGGAGGGATACCTATGTCAAAACATCGCCCTAACCGCTTGGCGGAAACGCTTAAAGAAGAAATTTCCCAACTGATTTTGGTAGAGCTGAAAGATCCTCGCATTGGTTTTGTGACCGTGACAAGTGTGGATGTAGCCAACGATTTAGCCCATGCCAAAGTTTATGTTAGTGTTATGGGCAGTGAAGAGGATGCCAAAGCATCTTTGGATACCCTTAACAGAGCAGCAGGTTTTATCAGAAGCGAAATCGGAAAGCGCATACGTTTGCGGCATACGCCTGCCATTGTTTTTGTCAACGATCCTTCTATTCAACATGGCGCCCATATAGCAAAGCTGCTGCGTGATGTTGGTGCCTCAGATGATTTGGACAAGGATGAATCACATGAATGAACATTCGTTAACGGCTGAAATTATAGCGATCCTGAGAAAAGCGCCATCGGTGGCGCTTTTCTCCCATGTCTCACCGGATGGTGATTGCCTGGGGTCGATGCTGGCAATTGGACTGGCGTTGGAATCCCTGGGAAAGACGGTTACTTTTTTTAACCCTGATCCTGTACCGGCAGGGTTGACATTTTTGCCGGGGGCTGAACGGGTCCAACAAGTTTTACCCCAGCCTAAACCTCAAACGTTAGTTTTTGTTGATTGTACGGATTTGCGGCGTGTATCCCTAACGCCTGATTATTTGCGAGATAGTATTGTTGTCAATATAGACCATCATATTTCCAATCAACGGTTTGGCCACTTTAATTGGGTGGATGATCAGGCAAGTGCTTGTGCGGAAATAGTTCTGAGTCTCATCAACCAGTTGGGGGTTACAATCAACCGTGATATAGCTACAAACCTTTATACTGCTATTGTGACAGATTCAGGGTGTTTCCAGTACAGCAATACGACGGCAAACACCCATCGCCTGACGGCGGAGCTGATTGAGGTGGGGCTTAATTTAGCACTCATTCATCACAATATCTTTGATCAGAAACCGCTTGCCCAGGTTAAGCTGCTGCAGGCAGCTTTGAACACTTTGGAACTTCGTGCCGGGGGGCGGTTGGCAGTCATGAGTTTAACGCTGGAGGATTTCCAGAAAAGTGGCGCCCAACAGGAACTGAGTGAGGGCTTAGTCAATCACGCCCGGAGCATCCAAGGAGTTGAAGTGGCTGTTCTGCTCAAAGAAGTGGGGCCTCAAGAAATAAAAATTGGTCTTCGTTCCAACCTATGGCTGAACGTCAACGAGATTGCTGCTCAGTTCGGTGGTGGCGGGCATAAGCGTGCCGCAGGATGCACCCTGAATGTTTCCTTGGCCGAGGCCAAACAAGGCGTCTGCCAAGCGATTGAGGAGGGGTTGGAGATTGGACGGGATCATTAACGTTCTTAAGCCGCCGGGAATGACCTCTTCGGATGTTGTCCTTTGGATGCGTAAAATTCTTAAAACGAAAAAGATCGGCCACACCGGCACGCTGGACCCCGGAGTCGTTGGAGTATTGCCTCTTTGTGTGGGAAGAGGGACCCGTTTGGCCGAATATATTACTGAGCAGGGCAAGGCCTATCTTGCCGAAGTGACCTTTGGAATTGTGACCGATACTCAGGATTCCTTTGGTGAAACGATCCGGAAAAAACGCCCTACTATAGCCAAAGCGGACGTAGAGCAGGCCTTAATGAAGTTTGCAGGCAGAGTGTCCCAAATCCCTCCGATGTTCTCGGCAGTACGCCAAGACGGCAGGCATTTATATGAATATGCCCGTCAAGGAATTGCCGTTGAGCGGGCGTCGCGGGAAATATCTATTTACAAGATTGAACTCAGACAATGGTATGGAGAAGAGTTTCCCAGGGCACTTTTATATATCGAATGTTCCAAAGGAACTTATATTCGAACCTTAAGCCATGACCTGGGGCAAGTTTTAGGTTGCGGCGCTTTCATGTCTTATTTGTTGCGTGTTCGTTCCGGTCCCTTTGAGATTCAGGACAGTTGGACACTCGAAGAGATGGAGGAAGCGGTCCTGAGGTCAACGTACCCTTTCCTTTTGCCGCTGACAGCTGGAATTGATCTTCCCAGGGCCTATTTATCCGCTGCTCGGGCCCAGGCTTTTCGACATGGGCTATCTACCAGGAGGGAATTGGTCCAAACCTCGGAACAGGCTTCCGCCGCCCCATACGTTCAGGTGCTTGAAGGGGAAGAGCTGATCGGAATTGGGGCTTGGCGGGAGGATTCTCTCTATCCGCATAAGGTTATAGGATAATTTAGGAGGTCAAATCCGTGCAAGTTAAAACAAATTTGCCAACAAATAAAGAACCTTGTGTGTTGGCATTAGGAAATTTTGATGGAGTGCACCTTGGACATCGCCGCTTGCTTGAGCATGGATTGAGACAAGCTGAACGTTTAGGGGTAGGGCTCAGTGTTTTGATTTTTGAACCACACCCTTTAAAAGTATTGTATCCTGAGCGAGGCATAGAGCTGCTTTCAACGACACAAGAACGCTTGCGTTATTTTGAGGAAATTGGGGTAGATACTGTTTTTCTTATCCCTTTTACTCGTGAAATGGCCAATACCTCGCCGGAGGAGTTTGTAGAAAAGATTCTTATTCCCTTAGGGGTAGTGCGTGTCGTCGTAGGCTTCAACTATTCTTTTGGTGCCCACGGCAGGGGAAATCCTGAGCTTATTCAGTCTTTAGGAAAACAGCATGGATTTGGCGTGAGTGTTCTTCAAGCCCAAATGATCGGCGGGCGGGTTATTTCTTCAAGCAGTATTCGCAAAGCACTTCTGCAGGGAGATATTCCTTTAGCCAGCTCTTTGCTTGGACGCTCGCCAAGCTTAAGCGGGTCGGTGATTCATGGCGAAGAGCGGGGGCGGCTATTGGGCTATCCGACGGCAAATATTCTTCTTCAGGAGGATATTTTAATTCCTAAACGTGGTGTGTATGCCGTTTGGTCGAACATTGATGGTCGACGTGTTGAGGGAATGATGAACATTGGCATGAAGCCAACATTCCACGATATGTACGGAACGAGTATTGAAGTGCATTTTTTTGAGTTTACAGGTGATTTGTATGGCCGTGAGCTAACGGTTCATATAGGAGAGCGTTTGCGGGATGAGCGTAAATTCAACGATGTTAACGAGCTTTTGCAGCAATTAAAAATGGATACAATAAAAGCTGAGACTCTGCTTAAAGCTCAGCTAAGATAGATTTCCGGCAACTTTACAAAAGGATTTTTACCGTGTATACTGATTTAGAACCTACTGGAACCCGCTGACTCGGCTTGCACGAAGCTCCAACGTTAAGCTGGGCAGTTGGGAATATTAAATTTGGAGGAAAACCGACATGATGACACCTGAAAGAAAACAAGAAATTATTCAAAAACATGCTCAGCACGAGGGGGATACCGGGTCGCCGGAAGTGCAAATTGCTCTGTTGACAGAACGTATTGCTTATTTAACAGAACACTTTAAAACTCACAAAAAAGACCATCATTCCCGTCGCGGACTTTTGAAAATGGTTGGCTCCAGACGTGCTTTGCTGAACTACCTTAAGAATGTCAACTTTGACCGCTATCGTAATATTGTTTCGGCTCTCGGTCTGAGAAAATAATAGCCTGTCCTGCTGGAAGTGGATCAATAGATCCACTTCTTTTTGTAGTGCCGGCAGTATAACTTCGTCTAGACAATTGTCCGGAGTAAAACAAGCCGGTATGAAGACAGTGTTTTCCGGTAGCTGCCAAGCTTTTTTAAAATAATTCATGAAGATTCTCATGGTAATTAGGAATAATCAGGGATATTTGCCTTCAGGAGAGTTTTTTTTGCAATTTGCAGGAAATAATAATAATATGTCGAAGAGGAAACAAGTTGAATAAAGAAGGATCGAAAGTTTTAAGGAGGTTCCATTGTGAAACAGGAAGTATTTGAGAAGTCACTCTCGGTGGGCGGGAGAACTATGACTTTCCAAACCGGAAAAATTGGCAAACAGGCAGGCGGAGCGATTTTTCTGCGCTACGGAGATACGGTGGTTTCGGCTTTTGCTACTTGCAGTGCCACGCCGAGGGAAGGTATTGATTTTTTTCCCTTAACGGTCGAGTTTGAAGAGCGCATGTATGCTGCCGGCAAAATCCCAGGCGGATTCATTAAGCGTGAAGGCAGAGCCAGTGAAAAGGCCACCTTGTCAGCCCGTTTAATAGATCGTCCGATACGGCCATTGTTTCCCGAAGGGTTTCGAAATGATGTCCAAGTGGTGGCAACGGTCATGTCTGTGGACCAAGACTGTGCAACAGATATCACGGCTATTAATGCTGCATCGGCCGCTCTGGCTGTCTCAAATATTCCATTCGAGGGACCTGTTGCTGCTGTTACTGTGGGACTGGTAGAAGAAGAGTTCATCATTAATCCTACCATTGATCAGAGTGCCAAGAGTCAGATGATGCTGACTGTGGCGGGAACAGAAGAAGCTGTGATGATGGTGGAGGCAAGTGCTCAAGAGGTACCGGAACCCTTAATGTTGGAAGCAATTATGTTTGGACATGCGGAAATCAAAAAGATTGCTAAGTTCATTGCGGAATATCGAGAAGAAGCTTTCTCTCTTGGCTTGGCCAAGGACAAACTTGAAGTGCAATTTGCTAAGATCCCCGAGGCAATTGTAGAAGCTGTAAAAGCTTATGCCTACAACAGATTAGATGCCGCTGTTCGCGTCGAAGAGAAAAAAGCCCGGGAAAGCGCCATTGATGAAGTCGTTGAAGATGCCTTAAAATATTTTGAGGAAGAATTCCCGGAGGATATGAAAGCTGTAAAGGCGATTTTAGAGGATACTGTCCATTTGATCGTCCGCAAGTTAATTACAGACGAACACATCCGCCCAGATGGCCGGGCTATTAATGAAGTACGGCCCTTAAGCATTGAAGTGGGGCTTTTGCCGCGTACTCATGGATCGGGTCTTTTTACCAGAGGCCAGACTCAGGTATTGACAGTAGCCACTCTCGGAGCTGCGGGTGATGAACAGATTTTGGACGGGCTGGGACTGGAACGTTCGAAACGATACATACACCATTATAATTTCCCACCATACAGTGTGGGGGAAATTCGCCCTATGCGCGGACCCGGTCGCAGAGAAATTGGGCATGGTGCCTTGGCGGAAAGAGCTCTTCTTCCCGTGTTGCCGGACGAAAATGAATTTCCCTACACGATACGCCTGGTATCGGAAGTTTTAGAATCCAATGGCTCAAGTTCTATGGCCTCGGTTTGTGGCAGCACGCTTTCGCTTATGGATGCAGGGGTTCCGATTACCGCGCCGGTAGCCGGAATTGCCATGGGCCTGATCAAAGAGGGGGACAATTTTGCGGTTCTCACAGACATTCAAGGATTAGAAGATCATTTTGGGGATATGGATTTTAAAGTGGCCGGTACCAGCAAAGGGGTCACTGCCCTGCAAATGGATATCAAGATCAAAGGGGTTTCCCGTGAGGTTCTCTCTCAAGGATTAACTCAGGCGAAAGCCGGCCGCCTTTTTATCCTCGATAAGATGCTGGCTGTTCTTGATAAACCACGTCCTCAGCTTTCGGCTTATGCACCAAGGATTATCACGGCCTCGATTCATCCGGACAAAATCCGTGATGTTATTGGACCAGGGGGAAAAACGATTAAGAAGATTATCGACGAGACGGGAGTTAAGATTGATATAGAAGATGATGGCCGCGTTTTTATCTCTTCAATGGATGGAGAAGGCGGGGATCAAGCTTTGAAAATTATTCAGGCTTTGACTCAGGAGGTAGAGATCGGAAAGATATACCAAGGAAAAGTAACTCGGGTTATGGATTTTGGGGCATTTGTGGAAGTTATCCCGGGCGTCTTAGGCCTTAGTGGCAAAGAAGGGCTGGTGCATATTTCTCAACTTTCTCAGGAACGGGTTGAAAAGGTTGAGGATGTGGTTAAAGTTGGAGACGAAATAATGGTTAAGGCTACGGCCATTGACAAACAGGGACGTTTAAACCTTTCCCGCAAGGAAGCTATGGCCGGTGCGCGGAAAAAATAAAGGCAGAATTTAAATATAGATAATAATTTTTTGGAATGACCAGTCTGTGGGTCCCCCTCCAAGCATAAGGTTAGGAGGGGGGGAAGCGAATGTTTATTAATTTAAAAATCTCGCGACGAATACTCTCGTTAGGCGGGATTTTCTTTCTGTTGCTTGCGGGCTTTCTATTCCAGCGCTGGATGGTAAGTTCAGGTTCTCCGGTTTCTAAGCCCATGGAACAGATCAATACGGATGAAAAAGTTATAGCCCTGACCATTAATGTGGATTGGGGTGAGGAATATATTCCGGCAATCCTTGATGCCTTGGATAAGGGTCAGGCGCGGGCAACTTTTTTTGTTACGGGTCGGTGGGCCAAGAAAAATCCGGAACTATTGAAACAAATAGCTGGCCGGGGGCATGAGATTGAAAACCACGGCTATTCCCATCCCCATCCGGACCATTTAACCGTGGGTGCAAATCAGGAAGAAATCAAGAAGACTGAGAGTATTATCCAGGGAATTATTGGACAGAAAACACATTTTTATGCACCGCCTTATGGTGAAAGAGGAGCTTCCGGTTTAAAAGCCGCAGATCTTTTAGGTTATCAAACGGTTTTATGGACCTTGGATACAGTGGATTGGCGCCCTGATAGCACACCGGAGATCATTGCCCAACGAGTCGTCAATCCGGCCGTAAGATTTGGCATTAAGCCCCAAAAAAATGGCGCCATTGTTTTAATGCATCCTAAACTAAATACGGTTAAGGCGTTGCCTGTTATTCTTAATCAACTGACTCGAGAGGGATTTGCCTTTCAAACTCTCGACGCACTAATAACATTTGATCAGATCGGAGATACTACCTCACGATAAACATAAAGTTGAGGTGGTTTGATGATCAGTAAAAAGTGGACGCGTGCTTGGTGCTGCGTCTTTCTTTGTATCGCATGTTCTGCTTCTTTGGGGGCAAGACCCGTATACGCAGCTAAATCAAGCCAAGCAGTTAAGTCGGCTCAACCGGCTAAAGCTTCCCGAGCGAAGCGTCCTGCCAAACCTGCTAAGCCCGCGCCCAAACCTCAAGCGGCGGACACAAAACTGGGACCGGGTAAAATCAGCGCGGATGCCGCTGTGCTGATGGATGTGGAGACAGGAGATGTTCTTTTTGGCAAACAGGCGAATAAACGCCGCCCACCTGCCAGTACCACGAAAATCATGACTGCGATTTTAGGTTTGGAACTCGGGAGCTCAGACGAAGTAGTTACCGTCAGCCCCAAAGCCGCAAATGTTGGTGAAGCAACGCTGCATCTTGATCCGGGAGAGAAAATCAATCTTTATGAATTAATTACGGGCGCTCTCGTTAAGTCTGGAAATGATGCCTGTGTCGCTATTGCCGAGCAAATCGCCGGCAACGAGGAGCAGTTTGTTCAATTAATGAATGATAAAGCCTTAGCCTTAGGTGCCCAAAACACTCATTTTGAAAATACCAATGGTCTGCCTAATAAAGATCACTACTCTACGGCCTATGATTTGGCGCTTATTGCCCGTCATGGCTTGTCCATACCTCAGTTTGCTTCGATTACCCGGCAAAAGGAAACTGAAATTCATTTCCTGGAGCCTGATGTCATGATGGATTTGCGCAACACCAACAAGCTGCTTTGGAATTACCCCTACGCAGACGGTGTCAAAACCGGGACGACGACTGCTGCGGGAAAATGTCTTGTTGCTTCTGCGACTAAAGACGGACGCCAACTTTTAGTTGTCGTACTCAATGCCCCGGATCGCTTCGGAGATGCTAAGAAATTATTGGAGTGGGGTTTTGAAAATACCGAAACCGTGCGTCTGGCCAATGCCGGACAGACGATCGCAGAGTTTACTGAATCTAAGGACCCTATAAAAGTTTTTACTGAGTCACCGGTAGAAGTTAGCATTCCTAAAGCTGAACATTTGAAACTCCAAACCCGTATTGTATGGGAAAAGACTGGAGATCTTCCTATAAGAGCAGGAGAGAGGTTGGGACGATGGGAAGTTTGGCTAGGTGAACAAAGGCTGGGCAGTGTTCCCTTGTTAAGTGAACGCGAGGCAGCAAAAAACCGTTCGTTGATAAGTTTCTTTCCTTTTGGAAAATAAGGAGTGAATTGATTGTATCAGAAAATGGTATTGCCTAATGGAGTCAGGATTATTACAGAAGAAATTGACCATGTGCGGTCGGCGGCGATCGGAATTTGGGTGGGAGCCGGATCTCGGGATGAGCAGGCAGGATACGAAGGAATCTCACATTTCATGGAGCACATGTTTTTTAAAGGTACCGAACATAGAAATGCACGTGCTCTGGCGGAGTCTCTGGAGGCAGTCGGGGGACAACTCAATGCTTTTACGACTAAAGAGTACACTTGTTATTATGCCAAAATCCTTGATGAAGACTTTGATCTGGCTCTAGATGTTTTAAGCGATATGTTTTTCTGCTCACTTTTTGATGAAAAAGAAATTGAAAAGGAAAAGAATGTTGTTATCGAAGAAATCAAAATGTATGAGGACTCACCGGATGAACTGATTCATGATATCTTTTCCGAACTCATCTGGAATGATCACCCCTTGGGGAAACCTATTTTAGGGACTGAGGAAAGTATCAGGGCCTTAACCCGGGAGAAAATCATGACATTTCTTTCCCAGCATTATGCTCCGGATAATGTGGTGATTTCCGTGGCGGGTAAAGTAAAACATGAGGATGTTGTAGCCAAGCTTTCCTCTCAGTTTGGCTCTTTTAAAAGAGGAGGCCGAAGAGTCTTAGAAGAAACACCTGTAGGGCATCAAGTAGAACGTTACCAAAAGAAGGATACGGAACAGATGCATATTCTCATAGGTGTCCCTGGTTTAGGACAGGACGATGAGGATATCCATGCCATGCACATTTTTAACAATGTTTTAGGCGGTGGGCTGAGTTCCCGTTTATTTCAGGAGATCAGGGAGCAACGCGGACTTGCTTATTCCGTTTATTCTTATCACTCGACTTATGTGGACACGGGATTATTTGCCATTTATGCAGGAACGAGTCCCAATAATACCGAAGAAGTTATTGAATGCATCCTCAAAGAGGTAAAGAGTATTCAGAGAAATGGCATTACGGCAGAGGAGCTGGAGAGAACACAAGCTCAAATCAAAGGTGGGTTGTATTTAGGTCTGGAATCGGTGAGCAGCCGGATGAGCCGCTTAGGAAAGACGGAATTAACCTATAACCGGGTGCTTTCCCCGGAAGAGGTTGTGGAAAAGCTTGAAAAAGTGACCCTGGACGATGTCATTCGGGTAATCGGGCGCCTTTGGCAGAAGGATAAAATCAGCATTATGACCTTAGGTCCGTCGGGACATGAAGTTGTATTCAAGGAGCTGTTGAACAAGACAGGGTGGGATGATTAGATGAGTTCGTCTCAATTAATTATCTGCCTGGGTGGGGATTCAAATGAATGATTCGATTACTGTAAAGGTTAAAAAGATATCACACCATTCCCTGATTCCTGCTTATGCTACCCCGGCCTCTGCCGGCGTGGATTTGTATGCTTGTATCCAAGAAAAGATTGTTGTGCATCCTGGTGAACATGTCAAAATTCCCACGGGCATTGCTATTGAACTGCCGGATCAGCATATTGTGGCTTTAATTTTTGCAAGAAGTGGTTTGGCAAGCCGTTCCGGTGTTGGCTTAACAAATGGCGTTGGGGTGATCGATGCTGATTACCGGGGAGAAATTCAGGTGTTGATGCAAAACCATGGCCTATTGCCGGTCACTATAAACTCAGGAGATCGGATTGCCCAAATGGTTTTTATGCCGATATTTCATGCGCTTTTAGAGGAGGTCTCAGAACTCGGGGAAACTCTTCGAGGGACGGGCGGATTCGGCTCGACGGGAATTTAACAGTAATACCTTAAACAAGAGACAGGTCTTTGACTTCCTTTTTCAGGAAACAAGGCGCTTGTCTCTTGTTTAACTGTAGCCCTGTTTCTTCTTTTAGCGGTAAAACAATCTTTCGTTTTCGTGTTCTAGAGGTCGCAGCCTAATCATACAATCCCCATGAGGAGGAATGACCATGCAGCAAGCCTTTGGAGTTGTGCTTTTAGTGATAGGCGTTGTTCTTTCAGTACGTGAGCGAAAGTTTATGTTGATGTGGCGGTCACATCCGCCCTCCAACCAATTGGCAACAGCCTTGAGTCAATTAGTTGGTACGGCAGGTGGGATTTATCTATCTCTGGAACTGCTCTTCTCATTTTTGAAAATCCCGGAGAATTGGTGGACTGATTCGGTGTTTTTCGTTGAGCCGCTGGCAGTCCTTTCCTTACTATTAGCTATTTTGCAGCCTTTTGGCTTGAGGGTCTGGCTAAAATTACGAAAATCGGGGAGGTGAACAAATGTTGTTGAGTGATTTGGCCGGGAAAGAAATCATTAATTTACATGATGGGGCAAAATTGGGTCTGGTGGGGGATGCGGATCTGGATATTTCTGCAAATGGAGAAGTTGAATCGATCATTCTAGGCTCTCGTGGCGGTTTCTCAGGGTTTTGGAGTTCGAAAGGAGATCGGGACCGCGATCTATTGGTAATTCCCTGGCAAACTATTAGAAAAGTGGGTTCAGAGGTAATTATTATTGATTTGCACGAGAAGACCGAGAGAAACCGTTGATATTTAATTTGACAGAAAACGGGATACCCAATAAAATGAAGGGAAAAGCTTTAACCCCGCACTGCGTTGGCAACGGGGTTTTGCCTTATTATCGCAGGAGGGGTTTCCTTTGAAAAAAATCCGAGTTTTTGTAGCTGGGGCGAGTGGGAAAATGGGTCAGGAAGTGATACGGTCGCTTTTAAAAGAAGACGATTTTAGTCTGGTCGGAGCTTCAGATACACGACATCAGGGGATGGACGTTGGATTTGTCGTAGGCCTTCCGCGAGTGGGTGTAGATATTTCAGGCCCCCTGGAAGTTAAGGATTTGCAAACATCAAGAGCGGATGTTTTAGTGGATTTTACGAATCCGCAATCTGTCTTAAAAAATGCCAAGACAGCAATTATTGCCGGGGTGGTTCCTGTGGTTGGCACGACAGGATTGGATGAAGCTGAATTAGAGGAGATCCGAACTTTGGCTCTCAAAGAGCGGGTCGGGGCCTTTATCGCTCCGAATTTCTCGATTGGCGCTCTTTTGATGATGAGATTTGCCAGGGAAGCAGCCAAATATTTCCCTAATGTAGATATTATAGAGCTGCACCATGACCAAAAACTGGATGCTCCTTCCGGAACTGCCTTAAAAACTGCCGAATTGATTTCCGAAGTTCGTCCTCCCATGGTCCAGGGACATCCCAATGAATATGAGAAATTACCCGGAGCCCGCGGTGCGGATGTCGGCGGGATTCACATTCACTCTGTACGCCTGCCGGGCTTGATTGCCCACCAGGAGGTTTTATTTGGAGGATTAGGACAAGCCTTAACAATCCGGCACGATGCTTATACAAGGGAAACCTATATGCCGGGAGTTATGCTGGCGATACGCAAGGCCACTGGCCTAACTGACTTGGTAGTTGGACTGGAGAATTTCCTCGATTAGGTAATCATTACGCGTAACCGCTGCTCTTCTTTCCTCATATAATGGATAGTAGTCAATGGGACACTGTCTCAAAGGGGGCATAAAGATGAGTGCGGGTCTGAAAGGAATTCGCGTAGCTGTGATCGGGGGGGATGAACGGGAACTTTATTTGATTCCCGAACTTCAAAAACAGGGGGCCTACATAGTCGGGGTCGGCTTCGAAAATGCTTCACCCATTCCGGGGGTGACACTTGTACAATCTCTTCTTGACGCGGTTGGGCAAGTGGATGTGTTGCTATTTCCGATGTTCGGCACCGATGAACGTGGGGCGGTTAAAGCCAAATACTCGGCTTCTCCTATTGTGCTTAATAAAGAAGTACTTCAGGCAATTCCAACGCGTGTTCCTCTGATTATCGGTTTTGCGCGTCCAGCCTTGAAGTCGGCGACAGAAAAAATGGGAATCCAGTTGGTAGAAACGATATATCTTGATGAACTTGCTATTCTTAATTCTATTCCTTCAGCAGAAGGAGCTATTCAAATGGCTATGGAGGCCACGAACATCACGATTCACGGAAGTGAAAGTTTTGTTTTGGGCTTAGGGCGCACCGGCTGGTCGGTTGCAAGAATGCTGCAGGGGATTGGTGCTCATGTGACAGGAGTTGCCCGCAAACCTCAAGATTTAGCCCGTGCTGTTGAAATGGGATTTAGAACCGTACATTTCTCAGACCTGGAAGAAGAGATCGGGCGTGCGGAAATTATCTTCAACACGGTCCCTCATCTTATTTTAGATCGAGTGATGTTGGAAAAGGTGGCAAGGGACGCGGTTATCGTAGATTTAGCCTCTATTCCCGGAGGAACAGATTTTGAGTTCGCCCAATTACTGGGTATCAAAGCTATCCTTGCTCCGGGTCTCCCTGGTATTGTAGCTCCTAAATCGGCCGGCAGAATTCTTGCTCAAATTTATCCGCAACTTATTCTTCGTCACTTGACCACCATGATTGCCAACGTTCAGTCTTAAACGTGGAGGTGCGAAGGGATGCAGTTTGACGGGTTAAAAATTGGATTTGCTCTTACAGGATCACACTGTATGTTACACGAAGTTGTAAAAGTTATGAAACGTTTGGTGGATGAAGGCGCGAGTGTGACACCGATAATCTCCTATTCCGTGGATACTATGGACACTCGTTTTGGTAAAGCGGAAGACTGGAAGCATCAATTCCAGGAAATCACTCAGAAAGAACCAATTCATACAATTCCCGATGCGGAGCCGATAGGGCCCAAGAAGATGTTTGACTGTGTAGTCATAGCCCCCTGTACGGGGAACACTTTAGCTAAGTTGGCCAACGGTATTACGGATTCTCCGGCGCTCATGGCGGCAAAATCCCATTTGCGCAATCAAAGTCCGGTGGTATTAGCTATTTCGACAAATGACGGATTAGGCCTGAACGCTCGCAATATCGGGACATTGCTCATTACCAAAAATATCTATTTAGTGCCTTTTGGTCAGGATAATCCGGCGGCTAAAGCCAATTCCTTAGTTGCCCATATGGATAAAGTACCGGAAACGATTCTCATGGCTATTGAAGGGAAACAAATCCAGCCGGTACTTTGGGATTATCGATAATTAGTGTTACGTGAAATTTGTGTTCTGGTGCCTTGCTAAATGCAAGGCACCACCCTGATGAGCCCATACTTACTAAGGAGGAATAATAGAATGTCAAATGTAGCAATTGTTGGCGCCACGGGTGCAGTCGGGCAGGAATTTTTGAAAATCCTTGCCGAGCGCAGGTTTCCGATTGAGGAACTTAGGTTGTTGGCGACCAAACGTTCCGCAGGGAAACGAATTTTCTGGCAAGGCCGTGAATTAGAAGTCCAGGAGACAACGCACGAAAGCTTTAAGGGCATCGACATTGCACTTTTTGCGGGAGGTTCCGCCAGCACAGAATACGCTCGTTCTGCCGTGGAAAGCGGAGCCGTAGTTATCGACAACAGCAGTGCTTTTCGGCTTGATCCGGAGGTGCCTTTAATCGTGCCGGAAGTAAACCCTGAAGATGTCCATGGGCACAAAGGGATTATCGCGAATCCAAACTGTTCGACCATTATTATGGCTGTTGCTCTCAAACCGATTTTTGATTTAGCCGGAATCCGGCGGGTTGTTGTCTCTACTTATCAAGCGGTGTCCGGAGCCGGGCGCGAGGGGATTGAAGAACTGGAAGCTGAGGTTAAAGCCTGGGCTAAAGGAGATGATATGACTCCCGCAGTGTTTCCCTATCAAATTGCCTTTAATCTGATTCCTCGCATTGATGTATTCCAAGAAGGCGACTATACCAAGGAAGAGTGGAAGATGGTCAAAGAGACCCAGAAGATTTTCCACGCTCCGAACATGGCCATTACAGCGACGACGGTCCGGGTGCCCGTTTTCCGCAGTCATTCGGAATCCATCAATGTTGAAACTGAACGACCGGTCAGCGTTCCTGAAATCAGAGAGGTTTTAAGTAAAGCACCCGGAGTGATTGTTGATGATGATCCTAAGAGTGATCGTTATCCAATGCCTTGGTTTAGCGCTGATACTGACGAAGTTTATGTTGGACGTCTGCGTAAAGATTTCTCAATCGCTCAGGGAATTAATATGTGGGTTGTTGGGGATCAAATACGTAAAGGTGCTGCTACCAACGCAGTACAAATTGCGGAACTCTTGCTGTAAGGGAGGCACTTTAGGGTCCAAAGGTGCTGCTCTGTCCTTTAGCGCTTTAGTGCTTTAAAACAAGCCGGCTGAAAAAGGATTTTTAGTTTATTGAAGAAGTAAATGAAAGCAGAAGGATGAGGTTCGAACGTCGAACCTGAAAGAGGGGATAGGGTTGCGGATATTGGTTCAGAAGTTCGGAGGAACTTCTGTAGCTACGCCCGAACGTAGGGCTCAGGTAGTTTCTAAAGTTTCGGAGGCTGTTCATAGCGGGTATTCTCCAGTCGTCGTTGTTTCAGCAATTGGCCGATCTGGGGACCCCTACGCGACAGATACGTTTTTGAATATGGTTAAAGGGATATATTCTGACCTTCCGAAACGGGAACTGGATTTACTTATGAGCTGTGGAGAAGTGATTTCAGGAACTGTTTTAGTAAGCACCTTAAACAGTTTAGGTTTTGAAGCGGTCCTTTTTACGGGAGCGCATGCCGGAATTATTACTAACGACGATTTTGGGGATGCTCGGATTGTTCGCGTGGAACCGGGGGCTATTTTGGAACAATTGGCAAATGGCAAAGTAGTTGTTGTTACGGGTTTTCAGGGCATAACAGAAGATGGCCAGATTACGACCCTTGGTCGTGGGGGAAGTGATACCACTGCTTCGGCACTTGGTGTCGCTCTTGAGGCAGAAACTATCGATATTTATACTGATGTTGATGGCATAATGACGGCAGACCCTCGAATCGTCGAGGACGCTCGGATCATCGATACAGTTACTTATAACGAAATTTGTCAGCTAGCCTATCAGGGAGCCAAGGTAATTCACCCTAGAGCAGTAGAAATTGCCATGCAGCGCAATATTCCCTTAAGGATAAAATCTACGTTTTCTGATGCGCCAGGGACATTGGTTACAAACATGCACCCTGATCGAGGGGTTGGAACGGATATCACGAATGACCGCATCATTACAGGGATCGCCCATACTCCTAGTGTCACTCAACTGAGAGTTTTGACGGAGAATGCTCCGGATCTTCATCTTACGGACAAACGGATTTTCAAAGCAATGGCTTTGGCAGATATTAGTGTCGATTTTATCAGTGTTCAACCGGAGGCGGCACTTTTTACCGTTTCCGATGAGGTTTCATCGAAAGCTGTAAAAATTCTCCAAAATATGGGTTTTGAACCAGGCGTTATTCGCAGCTGCGCCAAAGTGTCAATAGTCGGGGCCGGAATTGCAGGGGTACCCGGTGTCATGGCGGATATGGTTGAAGCACTTTCCGACGCCGGAGTGACCATCTTGCAATCCGCCGATTCACACACTACTATTTGGGTACTAGTTCATAAGGAAGATATGGCCACCGCGGTACAAGCTTTACACCGAAAGTTTCAACTGGGTGTTTGAAAACGGGAGAAATTTGATGTAGCGAAGAAAGGATGAGTAAAATGTCTTTTGGAAGAATACTCACAGCCATGGTGACTCCCTTAAATGAAGCGTTTGAAGTTGATTATCAAGAAGCTCAACGCTTGGCTGAGTATTTAATCAACCATGGTTCTGATGGAGTCGTTGTTTGTGGAACCACTGGAGAATCCCCAACGATCACTGAGAAGGAAAAAATTGAACTTTTTAAAGTGGTAAAAGAGGCTGTGGGGTCCAAAGGAACAGTTATCGCCGGGATTGGCTCAAATTCTACGGAATCGAGTACTTCTCTGGCTCGCAAAGCTGCCGCAACGGGTGTAGACGGCCTGATGGCTGTTGTGCCCTATTATAATAAGCCGTCTCAGGAGGGGATGTTCCAGCACTTTAAAACGATTGCTGAAGCAACGCCATTACCCTTAATGTTGTACAATGTACCTGGGAGAACTTCTGCCAACCTCATGCCGATAACTGTCAAAAGGCTGGCGGAACTGCCCAACATAGTTGCTTTAAAAGAGGCGGCAGGCTCTCTGGATCAAGTGAGCGAATTGAAGAGGATGCTGCCTGCGAGTTTTGCGGTTTATAGTGGGGATGACTCCATGACCTTGCCAATGTTGGCCTTAGGCTGCAGCGGGATTGTAAGTGTGGCGGCTCACGTAGTCGGGGATGAAATGAAAGAATTGGTGGATGCCTGGTTTGCAGGAGATACCGTTAAAGCTACTGAATGGCACCTTGAACTTTTCCCGGTCTTTAAAGGAATTTTTGTCACTGCGAATCCTGTCCCTATTAAAGCCCTTTTGAATATGTTTGGTCATAAGGTTGGGGGAGTACGCCTTCCCTTAGTGAAGGCGACGCCTGAGGAAATAAAGTTCCTGCAGGATCTCATGAAGAATGTCAAACGTGTTGGTTTGAAAGAAGATGATAACTCCCGGATCTATGAACTTAGAGCCGCGTCCGGTAAGCCGGTTGATGCAATAATCTAATCATCAGGAAAGCCTTGGCAAAGGAAAAACAAATAACCCCGTTCCATTCATTTAACGTAGTGGCACGGAGTTATTTGTTTTTTAATTTAACTGTTATTGAAAAACTTAGCCTTCTCGGGACGGATCTTTAATCAGTCGAGAGTAAATTTCCAGCCGCAATAGAATTCCTCCGGGTGAGGATCAGGCGGACAGGCTAAGCAAGTTGTTTTAATTCGAGGATCAATGGTAGAAGCGAATAAAGAATACTCTACCTCTCCGACAGGTTTGCATGGATGGTCGGGGAGGTTTTTTCGTTTCCGAGCGGACTGAACACGACAATCTTTCATTTTAAATATTAGAGTGTGATCATCTGGCTTAAAGCTCTCCTGCAAATTTAAAAATGCGTAGAGGCGGAATTTTAAGGCTCGCTCCAAGGCATCAAGCCCCCCGTTTTCCGGCAGGCTGAGAAAAGACATAATGCGCTTGGCTTCAATAACAGTGAATTTTCGCCAAGCTTCAATATCGCGTTCGACTGCTTCCTCAAGGCCCCGGGCTTTTTCAATGGCCTGGAACCAAAGGCCGTCATGCGCCAGCCAGCGCTTGGCGAAATCCTCCAGCAAATCCAGAGCCTGTTCCCGGGTCAGATCGTCTTTAGAGTTTAACATCTCTTTTCCTCCTTAAGATTTTTGTCCATAGAAAGAATATTTTGATTTTAGGAGAGTATTCTATTTTAAATTCTTATTTCCTGCTTCCTGAAAATTCCTCAAAAATAAAGTCATTACTCCGCAAAGTAATGACTAAAAAAAATATCATTGGATTCAGGATTTATAATATTAATGGTGACTTATTTTTCGTTGGGTTCATAAAAGGCACATTCTGCTTCACGGTCCATTAAACTGGAGGTAACGCTTAAGGTTTCCAACTGACAATGACCATCTTCATTATGGCTACATTGAGTAGCGGAACAAACTACATTTGTCATAAAAATTTAACCCACCTTTCTCAACAATAACAACCTATGAATAATATTCTCTAAATAGGGACGTTTTATTCTTTGTTTTAATTATTAACATTAGGCTGGGCTGTTTGTGTTTGGCGGGAGTAGGGCGCTTTTATCCATGGCTCAGCAATTGGAATTTATCCGCTGACTAATCCGCTCTAAGACTCCCGCTGCGGCAAGCGGTGAGTTAAGAGCGGCTAAGTTCCTGGATAAGTGCGACTAAGATTCAGATGGAGTTAAAACTCCACCTGAATTAAATCTTCTTTATAAGGATTATCAAAGGCGGCAGTTGTTATTTAAACTTGCTATTGTCATGAAAGGAATGAAGAAACTTGCCAGTCAGCGTTTTGCACGCTATAATAAATTATATTTGTTGTGCGGCTAGTTTCATAGATGCTTTCGAAATACTGACGAATGCTGGACGTCATTGTGTTCGTTTAGAGTATTTCGCTTTTTTTGTTGTCTGAATTTTGGCGTCAAAAGAAACCACGGGGATCTCCTTAGCTTTTAAGGCACAATGCAAGAGATAAAAAATAAATGCAGGAGGTAGATTTTATTGCCGAAAGAGCATAAACTACAAATTATTCCCTTGGGCGGACTTGGGGAAATCGGGAAAAACATGACCGTGATTCGTTATGATAATCAGATGGTCCTTGTCGATGCTGGCTTAGCATTTCCTGAAGAAGAAATGCTGGGGATTGACATTGTCATACCAGATTATTCATATTTAATCGAAAACAAGGAAATGCTTCTCGGTATACTTTTAACCCACGGACATGAAGACCACATAGGTGCTTTGCCGTATCTTTTGCGAGATATTGATGTACCTATTTTCGGAACACGTCTGACCCTTGGGATTATTCAATCCAAAATGAAAGAAAGCAATCTGAATAATATCAAAGCTACAGTGGTCCAGCCTCGCGATGTTATTAAGCTGGGAGTATTTCGCATCGAATTTATTCGGGTAAACCACAGCATTCCCGATTCTGTTGGACTTGCCATCCACACACCTTTGGGGACAATTGTTCACACTGGAGATTTTAAACTGGACCATACACCCGTATCCGGGGAAACTCTCGACATTCACAAATTTTCCGAGCTGGGAGACAAAGGTGTGTTATGCCTCCTTTCAGACAGTACAAATGTGGAACGAGCCGGGTTTACGCCTTCTGAAAGAAATGTTGGCGAGATGATTGATGAAGCCTTTCGCAATGCTAAGGATCGAGTGATTCTTGCCAGCTTCGCCTCTAATGTTTACCGCCTGCAGCAAGCGATAACCTCCGCTGTCAAGACAAACCGTAAAGTAGCGGTTGTGGGACGAAGTATGTTAAATATTGTCGGAATTTCGGCTGAGCTTGGCTATTTGGACATCCCGGATGGCGTATTGGTAGATATAGACGAAATTATCGGCTTGCCTGGGAATCAAGCCTGTATACTTACCACGGGAAGCCAGGGAGAACCGATGTCTGCCCTCACTAGGATGGCTAATCATGATCACCGTCACGTGGCTATTCAACCTGGGGATACCGTGATTATCTCTGCAAGCCCCATTCCAGGTAATGAAAAATCTGTTGCAAAAACAGTAGACCAATTATTTAAACTGGGTGCGAATGTTATCTACGAGTCAGCGGAAGGCATGCATGTCTCGGGTCACGCCAGTCAAGAAGAACAAAAATTAATGCTTAATATGGTGCGGCCTAAATATTTTATGCCTGTTCACGGTGAGTACCGGATGTTAATTAAGCATGCTCAATTAGCTGAACAGTTAGGTATACCTCGTGAGGATATCTTTGTTTCGGAAAACGGTGGAATTGTCGAGTTTACTCGTCATGGAGCTGCTATCGGCGGCAAGATTACGGCTGGAAAGGTTTTAATTGATGGCTTGGGCATTGGAGACGTAGGCAATATTGTCTTAAGAGATCGGAAGCAGCTTTCCCAAGATGGGATTTTAATCGTAGTTATGACCATTAGCCGTTCAACTGGAGCAATTGTTGCCGGACCGGATGTAGTGACCCGTGGCTTTGTTTATGTACGGGAGTCGGAGTCCATGCTGGATGAGGCTAAACTGAAAGTTAAACAGACAATGGCGCGTTGCCGTGAGAATCGTATCACTGAATGGGCTGTTCTCAAGAGTCAGATAAGAGATGCCTTAAGCAAACAATTCTATGAAAAGACTCGTCGTCGGCCTATGATTCTGCCAATTATTCAGGAAGTCGAATAGTTGAATAAGCCGGTTGTTTAGTTATAAAATGCCGGTTTAGTAGCACAGCCAATTTGGCGGACCGGTGATTAAACTAATATAGGGCTCATAGGATCTTAGAGATGCAATGTTTAATGTGTGAGGACATGGCAGTGGTCCTGTGAGTCTTATCGGCTGTCTGTTTGCCCTGAAAAATTACGAGTTAAAAATCATAATAAAAGTTTTAAAAAAGTGTTGACATAGTCTATCTAAAAATGGTACTATAACTGAGCGCCACAAAAGGCGACAAACTCTCTCAAAACTTGCCAATTAAATAGACAAAATAACAATAAGCAGACAAAAAATAATGATTGACAATATTAAATGAGAGTGTTAAACTAAAAGTTGTGACTCAGAAATTAAGAAGATATCCATGGTCTTTGAAAACTAAACAACAAGGACAGCCAATGAGAGGGACTCGCAAGAGTTCCGAAAGAAATCATGGAATCATGAGCAAGACATCAACTTCTACTGAAGAAGTGAGATAACTTTTTTGGAGAGTTTGATCCTGGCTCAGGACGAACGCTGGCGGCGTGCCTAACACATGCAAGTCGAACGGAGAATTTGATAAGTTCACTTAGAGAATTCTTAGTGGCGGACGGGTGAGTAACGCGTGGGTAACCTACCCA
>NZ_JAVHUW010000072.1 GCF_030954495.1 Candidatus Desulfosporosinus nitrosoreducens
CCTCGGGCCAGAGATTTGCCGCCGGTTTCTTTCGGATTTCACCTCACGGTGAACACCCTTACCTTAAACTATAGCTACTGCTACCTTCACTATTCGGGACTTTCACCCTAGAGATAACGCCCATGCCGGGCACACAAAACAAACGCCTCTCAAATTTGAGAGGCGTGCTTTCCATTAGACATTAGGAGCTAATAAGTCAATATTGAGGCTTAGGTCAAGTAGGTTTTCCCACTGAGCTCCCTCGGTTTCCCGTCGGGCGATTTCTCCTTTCCCCCAGCCTGGGACGTCGCCGCCACCAGAACTTGATCACCACTTAGTCCCCACTTCAATCCCTATTAGTTAACGTTCTAGAAGTTTCCTTAACACTCCTAGACAATCTAGCCTCTTTTGCAGAAAAGCATTTCCGGCAGTCTGAAAAGCATCGGCCAACACAATCCAGACCTTTTTTAGCCTTCCCAACTTTTCCACCTCAAGGCAGGCTACACTGCACTAAGTTCCTTCCTAATGCAGGTTCAACCCTAAGCCGTAGCCATTACAGCCACGCACTTAGGCCTCCACGGAAAAGGGTAACGCCCGCATGCCATTGCGGATCCCCCTCATCCTTAACTCCCAGCAGCAGCCCTCGACTGGGCGTCGAAAGCCACCACCAGGAACTTCATCGGTATGCCCTCGGCGGATTCTTAGGCCCGCCTTCGATTGCCAATTGTGCACTAGAATAACGCTCCATAGCCTAAAGGAAAATTTTCAATGAAATTTACAATGCTTATTGTACCTGATTACGCTGATTTTGTAAAAATTCCTTTGGCTATTTATACGTTAGAGTTATCGAGTATAATCATTTATAACAATTTTTTTGATCGCAAAACCTAACATTTTACATGAAAATCAAGAAATTAACATTTAAATCGAGTTTTATTTAATTGGATAAACTTGTAATCGGAGCGGGAATTCGTCCGCCACGCCGGATAAACATTTGGGAGGAAAAGGGGTGAACATCCATGACCGGAGCTCCGCCCAGCAACCCTCCAAATTCTACGCGTTCTCCCGCCTTTTTGCCAATAGCCGGGATAATTCGCACCGCAGTCGTCTTTTTATTGATCATGCCGATAGCGGCCTCATCTGCAATGATCGCCGCAATAGTTTCTGCGCTCACGTCCCCCGGTAAAGCAATCATATCCAAGCCTACGGAACACACGCAAGTCATCGCCTCAAGTTTGTCTAAAGTCAAGGCTCCGACTTCAACCGCATTAACCATCCCAGCGTCCTCTGACACCGGGATAAAAGCGCCGCTAAGCCCTCCAACGTGAGAAGAAGCCATAGCGCCACCCTTTTTAACGGCGTCATTCAGCAACGCTAAGGCGGCTGTCGTGCCATGAGTTCCACAGCGTTCCAAGCCCATATTTTCCAGGATTTCGGCCACACTGTCACCTATAGCCGGAGTTGGGGCCAAAGATAAATCAACAATCCCGAAGGGAACATTCAAAGCTTTGGAAGCCGCTCTGCCGATTAATTCCCCCATCCGAGTGATTTTAAAGGCTGTTTGTTTGATTAGATTTGACAGTTCGCCGAAATCTGCGTTTGGATATTCTTTTACAACTTTAGCCACGACGCCCGGTCCGCTTACACCAACATTAATAACACATTCAGGCTCTCCGACACCGTGAAAAGCGCCCGCCATGAAGGGATTGTCTTCCGGAGCGTTGCAAAAAACCACAAGTTTAGCCGCAGCAATGCCATCCTGGTCAGAAGTTTTAAGGGCGCTGCTAAGAATAACTTCCCCCATTTTCAGAACCGCATCCATATTGATTCCGGCTTTCGTCGTTCCAATATTAACCGATGAACAGACGAACCTTGTTTCACTTAAAGCCTGAGGAATCGCCTCAATGAGGGCCGCATCACCCGCCGTAAAGCCCTTTTGCACCAAAGCCGAAAAACCGCCTATAAAATTAATTCCCAACTCGCCGGCGGCCCGATCTAAAGCTCTGGCAACCCGGACCATGCCCTCTGACGTTAGATGAGCTGCCGCAATGGCCACCGGAGTGACGGAAACCCGTTTGTTAATGATTGGGATTCCAAATCTTGAAGACATTTGTTCTCCCACGGTGACAAGACGGCTGGCCTTCCGGACAATCTTATCATAGATTTTCTGTTCCAAACGATTAACATCTTCAGCCAGACAGTCCAGCAGGCTAATTCCCATGGTAATAGTTCGTATATCAAGATTCTCCTCATGAATCATCTTGATCGTTTGTTGAATTTCCTCACGCGCAAAAGTAATCGTCATACCGTGATTTCCCTCCACAATCGCCTTTCAGTTTTAATCCGCTGACTAATTTGCTTTAAGACTCCCGCTTCGGCAAGCGGTGAGTTAAAAGCGGCTAAGTCCCTGGCTAAGTGCGACTAAGATTCAGATGGAGTTAAAACTATACCTGAATCAAGTCTTCTTTATCTGGTATTGCCTAAATACGATGCATAAACGTAAAAATATCTTCGTGCTGAACTTTTACCTGCAAACCCCTCTTCAGGCCCTCTTGTTCAAGGGTGTTCGCCAATACGACGAGTTCCAAAGCCGCCGGCTTCATGTCCACTACCATGATCATCGTAAAAAATTCATCGAGAATCGTTTGACTAATATCCAAAATGTTGACGTTATACTCAGCAAGGCGTGTGGAAACCCAAGCAATTATTCCAATCTGATCGCGGCCTATCACTGTAATAATGGCCCGATTAGACTCTTCCCGAGGCAAAGTCATCGTTTTTCCTCCCTTAACAGACGTTTGTATTTTGGTTATGGACCTTAGACTAACATATTTGCTTTGTATACTCAAGTCTTTTCTCAGACCGCAAGAATCCAGGGAAATTACTTTTGGCGCACACATAAAAGAGAGCTCAAAAGGAGCTCTCTTAGAAATTTAGTATTAACAACTTCCTCCGCAACTTCCGCCGCAGCCACTGCCTGGATTCACAGTCCGGATTTCAAATCCTCCGCCATGCTTAGATTCGGTGAAATCAATCGTTGCGCCTTCCAAGTATGTGGAAAGTTTTTTGTCAGTGATTAAAGATACACCATAGCCCTCGTCCAAAATATCGTCTTCTGTCTTTGACTCATCCAGAGTCATGCCGAAATTCGGCCCACCTCAACCAACGCCTACTAAGTAAAGGCGAAGAAATGCATTTTCCCGGTTTTGACTTTTCAGCACTTCTTTAACTTTTTGGGCCGCGAGTTCAGTTATTTCTACCAAAAATCTCACTCCTTTTCATCTCGCTGTCTTAAATATACCATACTTTTTCTCTTTCGCAAGGGAATTTCAGCTAAATTAGTGAACACTTTCCAAAATTCTGAGAATCAGACTTCTTCACCATTGCCATTGGAGTGAAAATCCTTAAATAATTGACGAACTTCAACTTCTAAGCTAGCGGGAAGATCCTGCGACATTCTTTGCCAATGCTTTACCTCAAAGTTAATTTTCTCAACCCAGCTCTGTCCCTCCGGCCAAGCAATAAAGGTTTTCGGTTCCGGCAGAGCAAGAGTTTTTATTATATACAGAAACATACCTAACAATAAAACACGCCAAAGCCAACGCATCTTTAGTCATCCTTCCCGAATAAGCTTATATAGCTAGCTTATCCAGAAAGTGACCATTTAAATCGTTTCAGTATGCAACTCGCGCCAAAATTCTTCCATAAATTTAAACAGCGGCTCAAAAAAAGTTGAAGCTGTTTTCGTAAACAAATGCTCGTGATAACCTCGAATTTTATCCTGGTAAAAGGATTCACAGGAAGTTTCTCCAATAAGAGGCCAGCCCTGCACCCCGCCCAGCGTGAATAAGCGGCCTAAGCCAATGGCACCCACAAAGTCCAATTTATCAGCGTCATAAAGTATTTTCGCCTCGAGAGTTTCCGGTTCGTACCCAGCTTCACGGGAATGAGCGATAATCGCTTCTTTTACTTTTATAATTATTTCCTCGGAATACCCGGTTTTGCGTAAAATATTGACGGCAAGTCCTGCGCTGCTTTCAGCATGAGTTTTCTCAACAGCGCCCGAACGTCCGATATCATGCAGCAAGGCGGCCAATTCAACCACTGTAACGTCCGCACCTTCGGCTCCAGCCAGTTTGATGCACCATTCTCTTACTCTTAAAGCATGTTCCAAATCATGTGCCCGGTCTTTGCGCGCATAAAAGCCCTTGGCTATTTGTATAACCTGCTCTAAGTGGTCTTGTGTTGTTTCAGTAACCATAGGCCCACCTCCATTCAATCCGGTTCAATAAATTGACATATATTGAATTTATCTTACTCCCCAAATTCTCGCCTTGTCAAGCTCGTCCTTTTCTGGGGATTATATCAACCTCAAGGCTAGGGAATTCCTGCTGATTTTTTCTCAAAATGCTATAATGAAACATAGTCAGGGATTTTTTCGCCAAGCCTTACCGGAAGTGGTCGGAAAGGGGAGCCTTTATGCCTAAGAAACGTCAATTAAAGATCGCAGTTATAGCAAGCGCTTTTCTAATGTTCACCATAGCAGCTGCTTTATACTTCCTGACAGGAAATGCCGCACCCTTAACGACAACACTCTTAATGACGGAAACAGCCCGCAATTCAGTTCCGAAGCCCCCCTCCCTTTCCGAAAGCGCCACCTCTGCCGGCCAGGCCCAGACGGCTCCTCCGACGAATACAGTCCCAAGGCCTCTCCCGATTCATACTTCGGATTCCCGCGCTCTCGAACTCTATAAGCAGGGGCTTGAACTTTACTATCAACGCCGCTTCCCACAGGCACTTGCGCTATTTAATCAAGCCTTGACCATTGATCCCCAATGCTATGAAGCACTTAACGGCAAAGGGGCTACCCTTGCCTTTCAAGGCAGCTATGATCAAGGGCTTGCTCTTATTCAGCAAGCCCTTGAGATCAATCCTGACTATGTTTACGGGAATTTCAACCGAGGATTAGCCTATGAACTTGCCGGGCGCTGGGACGACGCCATAGCAGCTTATCAAAAAGCTTTACAATTAGACAAGCGCGACACCTGGAGTTATTACGGTATTGCCAGCATCTACGGCCGGCTTGGGAACATCGACAAAGTCCTGGAATATTTGCAGCCGGCAATAACTCTGGACCCCGATGTCAAGGAAGTTGCCCGCGAGGAAAAAGATTTTGCTCCCGTCCGGGAGAATCCCCGTTTCCAAGCTCTCATTAAGCCATGAGTCAGCTCAGGAGATTTTCCAAGCGCTCAACAAGCCCGCTGAAAACTTGCAGGGCCTCTCTGACGGGTTCAGGGGTCTCCATATCAACACCCGCCTTGCGCAACAACTCAATAGGATAATCCGAACTGCCTCCGCTCAAGAATTGCAGGTAGCGATCTACGGCCGGTTGGCCTTCTTTGAGAATTGCCCGGGCAAAGGCTATGGCCGCCGAAAAACCGGTGGCATATTTATAAACATAAAAAGAATTGTAGAAATGGGGGATACGCGCCCATTCCAAGGCTATTTCCGGATCTAAAACAATATCCTCCCCGTAATATTGGGAGTTTAAGCCGCGATAAATATCCGAAAACTGATCTGCCGTTAAAGCCCCGCCTTCTTCCACGATAGCGTGAGTTTTCTTCTCAAATTCGGCGAACATTGTTTGCCTGAAAATTGTTCCTCTGAATTGTTCCAGATAATGATTTACTAAATAGGCAAGTAATTTTGCGTCTTTGGTTTGGGCCAAGAGATGCTCCATTACGAGCGCTTCATTTAAAGTGGACGCCACTTCGGCAACGAATATTTTATAACCCGCATAAAGATGCGGCTGAGCCCGGTTGGAAAAATAGGTGTGCAGAGAATGGCCCATTTCGTGAGCGAGGGTAAACATGGAATCCAGCGTATCTTGATGATTGAGCAGAACGTAAGGATGGGACCGGTATGTCCCCCAGGAATATGCCCCGCTGGTCTTACCTTCATTTTCGTAAACATCAATCCAGTGCTTGCTGAATCCCTCCTGAAGAATTTTGAGATAATCCGACCCCAGAGGTTTTAAGCCTTCGAGGACCATTGCTTTGGCTTCGTCATAAGAGATCGCCATGGTTGTTTCCGGAACTATAGGGACATATATATCGTACATATGTAATTCGGGAAGATTCAGAGCCTTCTTGCGCAAGCGGACATAACGATACATCTGAGGAAGGAATTCATGAACTGTATCAATTAAAGAATCGTAAACTTTCAGAGGAACCCGATCGTCATCTAAAGAAGCCTCGATAGCTGAAGGATATTTGCGTGCCTGAGCAAAGAAGACATCAGATTTAATACTCGAATTAAGAGTCGCCGCCCAGGTATTGCGTTGCTTTCCATAAGTGTCATAAAGCGTCATAAAAGCGGCTTTGCGCACACTCTGTTTAGGACTTTCCATAAACTGTATGAAGTTGCCTTTAGTCAGCTCGACTAATTGCCCCGTTTCAGCTTCAATGGCCGGAAATTTCAAATCAGCATTGTTAGCCATTGTAAATATGGCACTGGGAGCCTCCGCCAACTCACCGACTCCTGCCAGCAGTTTCTCTTCGTCGGAACTGAGAATGTGTTCTTTTTTGCGCAGAATATCTTCCAGGGCTTGGTGATAAAGCTTCAAGGCTGGCGAAGAAGAACGAAACTCCGCCAGCTTTCCTTCAGGCATGGACAATAATTCCGGAACGACAAAGGCAGTGGCACTGCCTACTTTGACCGCAAGGGCACCGGCACGGTCTGTTAAGGCCTGGTAATTAGCTTTTCGGTTGTCCTCATCCCGGCGCATGCGAGCGTAAGAATAGACCTCCCCAATCCGCATACCGAGATCATCCATCCACTCTAAACAAGCAATGAGAGCGTCTGCTGAATCCCCGAGATGCCCTTCAAATTTTTTACCCTCACCCAAAAGTGTCTCTATTTGAGCGAACTCCCTTTCCCAGTGCTCATTGTCGGCGAAAATATCTTCCAAGCGCCATTTTGTTGCCTCAGGAAGTTCTTCCCTTGACTTAAGTCGTTGATGTTCCACGATCGTACCCTCCTTGTAATTCATCCATCTTTATTATATACACGCATATAAAAAATTACCATTTTTCAGCAGGTTTTAGCGTTTGGCAAAGAAGCCTGCTTGAAACTTATTTATGGTATCTTTATGCTCCCGCTTCGATAAAAGATAAAATACAAGCATCCTCACTTCACATTAATAGTGGAGGAGGATGCCTTTTTAGGGAGCGCAGAGTCACACCACAGATTTACACCAAGGCTTAACGGGAGCGCAAGAGGTGGAAAACAAAATAATCGGAACGGAAAAATAAGCGCGAATAAAAAATCGCCCGATCTGACTTGTCAAAATGAACTTCATCAAGCAAAAGCAAAGGACTTGCCGCAGATACCGATAATTTATCGGCTAATTCTTTACCGGCAACAATAGGGCGAATATCAGTAGAAGCATAGGATATTCGAATGCCCTTGGCCTCTTCCAGATAATTAAACACGGAGGATTTCATCCCTTCGGCTTCAAGATCACCGATGATCGGCGAAAACATATCCATGCAATAAACTACAGGGATGCCGTCTGCTGTGCGCACCCTGCACATACGGTGCAGATGTGTCCCTACCTCTACTCCCAACTTTTCCGCAACCCGGGCATCGGCAGAAGCCGTTTCAAACGTTACCTCACTGGTTCCCGGGGTTGAACCCAGCTCTAAAATGGCATCCGTCACCCGAAATAAAACCTCTAAGCCTGGTTTGGCTTTAGGTGAGGGTTCCCCGCGGACAAATGTCCCCAGCCCTTGCTTTTTTTCCACGACTCCATTTGACTCTAAGACGCGCAGGGCTTCACGCAGGGTATTACGGCTAACACCAAGTTCTTTCGCTAATTGTTCTTCGTTCGGCAGTCTGCTGTTAACCGAGTACTTTCCTCGTCGGATTTCATCCAAAAGTTCTAAGCGGACAAGATCGGAGAGGGATTTGCCACTCTGTTGTATACGTCCCATCGACGATAACCCCTCCTCAAGTTAATTTATTTGTTTGGATTATAGGGAATGCCATCTGCCGCTGGAGCAGTGCTTCGCCCGACTAACCCGGTCAGAGCCAGAATAGTCAGAGCATAGGGGAGCATCTGGATAATATTAGCGGAAATCCCTCCACCTTGCAGGATCATGCTCAAAGCCATAGCGAAGCCAAACAATAAAGCCGCTCCCAGAGACCCCAAGGGTGTCCATTTGCCAAAAATCATGGCTGCCAGGGCAATATACCCCCGTCCGCCGCTCATATTCACCTCAAAACTATTCAAAAGGCCAAGAGACAGATAGACCCCGCCTAAACTGGAAAGCATCCCTCCGATAATCACTCCCAAATAGCGTAAGTTTCGCACATTTAACCCCGCCGTATCCGCGGCTTGGGGATTTTCCCCTACCGCTCTGAGCCGCAGGCCCAAATTCGTATGAAAGAGAAAATAATGAGAGATTAAGACTAAGACCAGCATTAGATACACGACCACATTTTGCGCTCCAAAGACAGGTCCAAGAATAGGAATCCGGTTTATTCCGGGCAAGGTTAGATTGGGGAGGGCAGGAGTATCACGGGGAGTACCGCCGTAGCCAAAAATCGTGTTTAACAGAAAGGCAGTTAAGCCGGCGGCAAAAATGTTAATCCCCATGCCAACGATAACTTGGTCGGCACCCAAATTCACGGTAACATAGGCAAAAAGCACAGAGATCAAAGCACCCATCATTAAAGCCCCCACCAACCCTATCCAGGCACTGTTGGTATAATGGGCAAACAGCACTCCAAAAAATGCTCCTATCAGCATGATGCCTTCCATGGCAATATTGACAACCCCACTGCGCTCTGAAAAGGTTCCTCCCAGCGCGGGAAGAGCTATTGGCGTGGCCATCGCTAACGTCGCCGCCCAGAGGTCAGGTCTCATTAATGCAGCCCAAAGCATAGCTAAGCCTCCTTACCTGGCGCAAGTATTTGATCCTTACGCGAACGTTTTTGCACCATTTGCACAATATCTTTCGTGGCAACAAGAAAAATGATAATCCCGGAAATGACATCGGTTAAGTTGGCCGGCACTCCGGAAACTAATTGCATGGATTGTCCCCCGGAAGACAGGGCCGCGAAGAAAATCGAGGCCAGAATAACTCCAAAAGGATTATTGTTAGCCAAAAGGGCAACCACAATCGCCGTAAAGCCATAGCCCGAGGAGAAGCTGTCATAGAGCCGGTGCTGTACGCCCAGCATCTGTACGGCACCGGCCAAACCGGCCAGCATCCCGCTGATAAATAAGGCTAAGATAAGATATACAGGAACATTGATCCCGGCATATTTAGCAGCGCGGGGATTTGAGCCCACCGTCCGCAGACGATAGCCCAAGGTTGTTTTGTAGAGCATCCAGTAGACAACAACACAGGCAAGTAAGGCAATAAGGAGTCCCCAGGACAATTGGGTACGCTCAACAATGAGCCCTATGGTGGCTGAAGGTAAAATCACCGGAGACTGAGGCGTATAGCCTTGCTGCATCATGGGGCCGTTTTCCAGCATATAGTGGCTTAAAAAAATAGCAATATAGCTCATCATCATGGTCGTGATGACCTCATGAGCGCCGACGAAAGCCTTAGCAAGGCCGGGAATCACTCCGGCCCAAAGTCCGGCAGCCAACATAGCCATCAGAATTGAAAGCGAGATATGCACTATGAAGGGAAGCCCCTTGACAGAGTACCCTATCCAGACAGCCACCATACTGCCGATCCAGTATTGTCCCTCGGCGCCAATGTTAAACAAGCCGGACTTAAAGGCAACGGCAACCCCTAAGCCGGAAAGAATAAGGGGAATGGCGTTGGCTAAGGTATTGGAAAAATCCACCGTAGAACCAAAGGCACCGGAAAAAAGGGCTCCATAAGCCGTTATGGGGTTATGACCAGTTATGAGCATAACTCCCGCGCCAATGATCACAGCAATAAGTATCGCCGCCAAAGGGGTAATCAGACCTTCTAATGTTTTGCGCATATTCACCCCTCCTTTTCCAAATCCACACCTGTCATCAGCAGGCCCAGTTGTTCACGGGTTGCCTGCCCGCCCGGCAAAATCGCCATTAGGCGCCCATCATGAATAACCCCAATACGGTCTGACAAAGACATAATCTCATCTAATTCCAGAGAAACCAAAAGAATGCCCTTGCCGCTCGCCCGCAACTCTAAAAGTTTATTGTGTATAAACTGAATTGCCCCCACATCCAGTCCTCGCGTTGGCTGTGCCGCTATTAACAATTCAGGATTGCGCGAAACTTCACGGGCCAAAATAACTTTTTGTTGATTTCCGCCGGAAAGATTTTTGGCCAAAGCGTGAATTCCCCGCGGCCGTACGTCAAAAGCCTCGGCTAATTGCGAGGAATGTTCGGCGATAGATCTTTTTTGCAATTGACCCCATCTGGCATAAGGGGCTCTATAGAAGTCACGAAGTACAAAATTCTCCGTAAGCTCAAAATCCATCACCAGCCCATCCAACTGACGATCTTGAGGAATGTAGGCTATTCCTGCCCTAGTCCGCTGACCTACCGTTGAAGAAGTAATATCCTTGCCAAGAAACTGGATTCGTCCTCGTTTACAGGGCAGCAGGCCGGTGATCGCTTCGATTAATTCCGCTTGACCATTTCCGTCAATCCCCGCCAAACCAAAAATCTCACCGCGCTGAATTTGGAAATTAACTCCTTTAACTTTCTCATTCCGGCCGACCACAACGGAGACATCTTCGACGTTTAAAATAGACTCTCCCGGCTCTTGAGGCGGTTTGGAAACGTGGAGAACAACTTCCCGGCCTACCATCAGATTAGCGAGTTCCTGGGCAGTACTTGTCTTGGTTTGAAGAGTGTTTACTGTTTTCCCGGCTCTCATAACGGTAACCTGATCGGAAACCCGCTTTACTTCATCAAGCTTATGACTAATAAAGATGATAGGGATTCCCTGGGAGCGAAGACGTTCCATCACTAAAATCAATTCTTCAACTTCTTGAGGGGTAAGCATAGCTGTTGGCTCATCTAAAATAAGCAGTTTCGCTTGGCGATAAAAGACTTTGAGAATTTCCACACGTTGTTGAAGTCCAACCGAAAGATCCCCAACCTTGGCACTGGGATCAATATCCAGGTGATATTGTTTAGCAAGTTGGCGTACCATCTCAATGTTTTCGCGCCGGCGATAATGAATTTTGCCAGGTTCTCCGCCCAGGACGACGTTTTCAGCTACCGTCAAAGCAGGGATCAGCATAAAATGCTGATGAACCATGCCAATACCCGCTTGTATGGCTTGACGAGGGCTTGTGAAGTTGAGCTCTTGATCATAAAGCTTTATGCTGCCCGAATCCGGTTTGTAAAGTCCGTAAATAATTTTCATCAGCGTGGATTTTCCCGCCCCGTTTTCCCCTAAAATAGCATGGATCTCTCCCTCACGGACAGTAAAATTCACGTGATCATTAGCGACTACCCCCGGAAATGTTTTGGTTATATCTCTAACTTCCAAACAAGTACGCATAATCCCCTCCAGATAAAAAACCAGGCTGGCGGCAGGCCGCAGGCGCGGGCGGCAACCTGGTTTGCACTTATGCTTCAGAAAGTCTGTAACAAAGTTATACTTTCCGAGCGCTATTAGAAAGGGATTGCCTCATTAAGCTCATGAAGCAATCCACTCGTCGTAACACTCTCAAGAAACAGAATCTTGTTTAGAAACCGGCCGGCATCTTGTTCGTTACGGTTATTTTGCCAGCTTTTATTTGCGTTGCAACATCATTCACTTTGTCAACGACATCTTTAGGAACGACCTTGATCGGCGAGGCAAAACCGACACCGTTATTACTTAAATCAAAGAGCACATCTCCACTCTTGAAGCTGCCATCCATGGCGTTTTTAATAATATCATAAGTAGCGACATCCATACCTTTAAGAGCACTGGTAATCACGGTGTCCGGAGCCATGTAATTTTGATCGGCATCTACACCAATAGCGTAGATATTCTTTTCTTTGGCCGCATCGATAACTCCCGTACCGGTTCCACCCGCTACGGGGAAAACGATATCGGCGCCGCCGGCGATTTGCGAAAGGGCCGTTTGTTTGCCCAAGGCAGGATCATCAAACTTGTTAGTGTAATTTAAATTAACATGTATGTCAGGGTTCACGCTTTTTGCACCTTGGATAAATCCGGCAATGTAATCGTCAACAGGAGGAATCTTCATACCTCCAACCAATCCGACTGTGTTTTTGCCGAGAGCGTTGGGAATTCCGGGTTCTTTTTCCATTAGCCCTGCCAGCACACCTACCAGATAACCGCATTGTTCCGTTTTAAACATAGCTGAGGCCACATTAGGCCGATCGGTAACCGAGGAGTCAATAATCATAAATTTAGTATCCGGATAATCTTTAGAAACTTTTTCAACGGCATCTTGCATCAGGAAGCCGACAGCTATGACCAAATTATACTTATCTTGAGCAAAACGTGTTAAATTCGTTTCATAATCCGTCATTTGTTTGGATTCTACGACACCTTTAGTCACGCCCAGCTCGGACACAGCCTTTTCCAGCCCCTTGTTGGCCAGATAGTTGAAGCTGTGATCATTAAGTCCTCCCACATCCGTCACTAAGCCAACTTTGAATTCCTTTTTCGCGGACTCGGCTGGTTTCGGCGTTGTCGTGTTAGCGCAGCCAACAAGGGCAACCGCCAGCGTAAGTACAACAACCAGACTACTTAGGAACCTTGATTTTTTCATTCTTCATTTCCCCTCCATCTCATTACCTGGTGACACTCCGGCTCTGCAAGGTTCTGCTCTCTTTTCAGTTGTAGGACCTCGAACAGCTTACGCTCCTAAGTTTAGCAAGTATTCAGAAATGGGTCAAGAATTTATTTTTTATGTCAATAACCTTGACAGCCTGCCATTCCCTACCATTGGGAATAGGGGTTTCTGCCCAGACTGAGATTAAAAAATCGCGAATCCGAGGTAATTTCCCGTTCAGAATCAACCCAATCGGGGAAAGTCAGAGGATACCCTATCTCCGGTATTTCAACATCTACGGTTATTAAGCCTGAATTTTTCTTTTGATACTTATCAATTTCCCAGATTAACCCTCCGTAAGGGATGCGGTACCTCACTTTTTCAACCGGGGGCACGAGGGATAACCGTTCTAAAGCCGCTCGTTCCTCCGGGGTTGATTGATGATTTACCGTTTCAATTTCCATGCGGCTTCCATCACTGCGTATTTCCTTAACCGTTATCTTAATAGAATCTCCGAGAAGGCGATAGCGCACCGCTGGTTTTTCGGATAAATACCCCTGAATTATGTATTCCCCTCCCCGGAGCTCAGGCAAATCCTTTTGCCTAACCAGAAACTTGCGTTCAATTTCCAAGCCCAAGACATCATCCCCCTATGTTCCAGTAAAAAGAACTTAAGAATAGTGAAGCAGGCAGCGTACGTTCCACTGCCTGCTTCTTCACCTTGTCCACTGATCCCCTAGAAGGTTCCCCAACCTTCTAGTTTAATTTTACTAAATTCTTAGCACCGGCGCAAGTATCTTATGATAATCAGCAAGATTTTTTAGTCAAGTTTTAAAGCATGACTTGCTGGTATTAAATATCTGTATTATCATAGGAAATAATCAATTTTTAAAACCGTAAAAAAATCTTAATTCCAATACCTCTGAAACATTCCCTTGAGGTTCTGTGTCGCCCCAAGCTGAAGGCGGGACAGATCATTTTATTATAAAGGCAGGAGACAAGTTCATGACAACGATGGGATATTTAGGCCCCAAAGGAAGTTTTTCTGAAGAGGCAATCCATCTCTTTTTAGCTAGCCACCCCGAATTTAATCTTTCCCCGCCGGAGTTAATTCCTTTCCCCACACTCTCTCGTTTGCTTATCGCTTGTGAGGAAAAAGAAACAGACTGGGCATTCGTCCCTTTAGAAAATTCAGCGGAAGGACAAGTTGGCGTAACCATGGACCTGCTTGGACAAACCGAGCATCTTCTTATCAGCTCTGAGTTTATCCAGCCGATTGATCAATGCCTTTTGACCCACGAACCCATGCCCTTAGAACAGATCGAGCGGGTTTATTCGCATGAACAGGCCATTGGACAATGTCGGGATTTTCTGGAGAAATACCTGCCGCACGTTGAACAAATCCCTTGCTTAAGTACAGCGGACGCGGCCTTAAAAATCTCTTCCATTCGTGAAAACTGGGCCGCTATCGGACCTCGGCGAGCCGCCGGCCTCTATAACCTTCATCTCCTCAAAGAAGGCATTCAGGATGTAGTCCTTAACCCTACCAGATTTATTCTTGTCGGTCATCGCCTGGCCGATATGTCCGACGGAGAAGATAAAACTTCGCTGCTCATCGTTGCCAAAAACACGCCCGGATCTCTCTATTCAATACTGGGTGAATTTTCCAAACGCCACATAAACCTCAGCCGGATTGAATCTCGTCCTTCGAAGCGAAAGCTGGGGGAATATGTCTTCTTTGTTGATGTAGATGGTTACGTTTTCGCTCCTCCCATCCAGGAGGTTCTCTGGGCACTCCAACAGGAAAACATCAATGTCAAACTCTTAGGTTCGTATCCCAAAGCTTTTCCCGCTGAAAGCATATTTTAGAGAGATTTTAATGCCAAAAGCCTTCCTGCCCATAATTTTGGAGTAGGAAGGCTCCTTTAGTTTAAAGACTACACCAGCACAATCTCAATGCGCTCTCTGTTTTTTCCGATATTCTCTCTCTTTAATTTAATCTCCCCAACCTCGCCCGTAGTCCTAAGATGGGTTCCCCCGCAAGAAACCTTGCCCAAATCTTTGACTTCCCAAAATCGTCTTTCTGATTCTTTGTCACTGAATTCACTCGTGATCTTCAAATCCAAGGCAATAAGACGATTGGCTTCCTCCAGCAGGCGCGGAAAAATCCCGGAAATATTCCCCTGCCAGACGAAATCGATTCGGGCTTTGGCGTCTGTAATATTAGCTCCAATCTTTTCCGGCTTATCGAAAAGCTGATTCACAAGTTCCAGTATAATTTCCGCGGCAAAATGAAGTCTCATAATCCTATAGCGGATCTTCCAATCAATTTCTATCCTTACTTCATCATCAACGTTTAGATCAAGGGGACCTGCTAGAGAATAATAAATTTCCTTTCCTACTTTTTGAGCCGCCAATATCTTATGTCCATTGATCGTACCTTGATCTGAAGCCTGCCCGCCGGAAAAAGCATAAGCAATCGTCTTATCAAGCGTAATTATATTGCCGGAAATACTTGTAACATTTGCTGCTAATTGCGTTTGATAGGGATCTGCCCAAAAAACTTTTTCGACGCTCATCATTCCACCTCAACTTTAAGCAAGAGTATAAAAACGATGCCGCCAACTACGGCGACATCATGGTCCTAAATTGTTTTTCCCAAAGATCATAATGTTTAAGCGAATAATTTCAGTAAAGCTTCCTCAATTCCAGCCGCTGAATACAACTCTACTCTTCTGGCTTTCTTTTTGTCCAAGGATTGCAGTCCCGAAGGGATTGGCCAACCTGTTAGGCGACTTAAATCCTCCAAGGCTTGCCATTCGTCTCTGGGCTTCTCCGGAATACCCTCCAGGCCAATTAAAACACTCGGAGCAAATTTAAAGGGGCTGGCAGTAGAAGCAATTATCGTAAACCTTTGATCCCGGCTTTCGGCATAATAGTCCTCATAGACTTTCACCCCCACCGCCGTGTGGGGATCAAAAACATAGCGGTACATTTTAAAGCTACGTGCAATCGTTGCCAAAGTCTCCTCTTCATCAGCCCATCCCGCATAGACCACGTCCTGACAGTTTTGGAGAGTCAGGGGATCAACTTTAAAGCTTCCTTGATTTTTCGGATTATACCACTCTTTTATGGAGTCGGCGTTTCGTCCGCTCATTTCATACAAGAAGCGCTCAAAATTACTGGAAACAAGAATATCCATCGAAGGAGAAATCGTCTGAAAAAAGTCACGTTGGCTCTGATATTCTCCTGTGGCAAAGAAATTGGCCAAAACATTGTTTTTATTGGAAGCACAGACTATCTTAGCAATGGGTAAACCCATTCGTTTGGCATAATAGGCCGCTAGTAAATTCCCAAAATTCCCGGTGGGAACAACCACATTAACGGCGGCACCCGGATTGACCTTTCCCTGTTCCACAGCTTGTAAATAGGCCCAAAAATAATAAACAATTTGCGGCAAAAGCCGCCCCCAGTTAATAGAATTCGCCGAAGAAAAGACCAGCCTCTTTTCCCACAAGCGAGCTTTTAAGGATTCCGAAGCGAACATTTTCTTAACAGCTGCCTGACATTGATCAAAGTTGCCTTTTACCGCCATGACATGGGTATTAGCCCCTTCCGTCGTTGTCATCTGGCGCTCTTGTACATGACTGACGCCGCCGTCGGGATAAAAGACGACGATATGCATACCTTCCCTGTTTTTGAATCCCTCCAAAGCCGCTTTTCCCGTATCCCCGGAGGTTGCCACTAAGATCAGAACTTCCGCGTCAAGATCAATTTGCTTTAGGCTGACTTTCAATAAGTCGGGCAATACTTGTAAGGCCATGTCCTTAAAAGCGGAAGTCGGACCATGCCAAAGTTCAAGCACCCCAAAATTGCCGACAGAAACTAAAGGTGCCGGATTGGGGCCATCAAACGTTTTTTCGGAATAAATACTTATGATTTCATCAAGCGTGGACTCGGAAAAATCCGTCAAATAGGGCATCATTACGCGTTTGGCTACCTCACGATAGGCTAATCCTCGCAGTTCCTGCCAATCCAAGGTGGGAAACGTTGCAGGAACAAAAAGTCCTCCGCTTGGCACCATGCCTAAGGCTATCGCTTGAGAAGCGCTCTGACCAGATAAATTACCGCGTGTGCTTTCGTACATCTCATTCCCCTCCTTGACCTTAATTTTTTTATTTATTTACAATCTATTCGCAGTATATTCGCTGTAAGCGAGTAAATTCCTTCTTAATTGACAACCCTATTCCCGTGATTTATAAATTCAGAGCAATTTCCTCATTTTGGCGAAGGAAAGTTGTGCTATCGTGTTGAATATCATAATTACAATCTATCTCATGGAAAGGCGGTGCCTAGATGTCTGATTACTCAATACGCAGATATCGTCAGAGTCTAATTCTTGGTCTCATTGGTGTGGTCAAAAAACTATTTCCAAGCGAACAGCTTAAAATTACTCACTCCATACTTGACGGAGTTTATTGTGAGCTCGACGACTCCATACTTTCCTCAAGAGAAGTCGCCAAGATAGAGGAGGATTTAAAGCGTTGGGTAGACGCCGATCAAGCCATTTCTTACGAAAAAGGGCCGGATCGCTTATATCATTGCAGTTTTGACAGTCTTGAAATAAAAACGATTTATCCCCCTCTCGAACGGGCAGGCTCCTTAAAGTACTTTCAATTGATCCATTTTCCTCCCGGTTTTATCCTGCTATTTCCTAACGCCAACCATCCCGAAACACTGGCTCCCTTTGTGCCTCCGGAAAAGCTTTCCGCAACCTTTTCCGAAACCCAGCGCTGGCTGGAGAATTTGCATCTGGCCAAGGTGCAGGATGTAAATTCGATCATCTCCGCTGACGGCTCGCAAGACCTTATCTGCCTGGCCGAAGCCTTGCACGAGAAGAAAATATCCTCCATTGCCGACCGGATCTTTGAGCAGCGGTGCAATATCCGCCTTATCCTGATATCCGGCCCCTCTTCTTCGGGAAAAACGACCTTCGCCCAACGATTGTCAACCCAGCTTCGGGTCAATGGCCTGCGTCCCCTGGCCCTTTCCCTCGACAATTACTTCCTTTCCCGTGACGAAACTCCTCTTGACGCCAATGGTCAATATGATTTCGAGTCCTTAAACGCCTTAGATCTGCCCTTACTGGCAGCTCATTTGAATGCTCTCATTCGAGGGGAAAATGTCGAAACCCCAATTTATGATTTTGTCAACGGCCGGCGGTCCCCCGTTGGCAAGTCAATGCACCTGAGTTCCGACGAGATTCTGGTTATTGAAGGAATTCATGCTCTCAATCCTTGTTTAGTCCCTTCCCTTGATCGCAACCAAATGTTTAAGATCTATGTCAGCGCCTTATTTGAACTCAACATTGATAACTATAACCGAGTCCCTACCACAGAAGTGCGGCTTATCCGCCGTATCGTCAGAGACAACCAGTTTCGCGGCATTAATCCTGAACGGACACTCGGTCAATGGGAGAGTGTGCGGCGCGGAGAAAACAACAATATCTTCCCCTATCAGGAAGAAGCAGACGTCATGTTCAACTCCAGCCTTTTATACGAACTAAATGCTTTACGCCCCTATGCCGAACAGTTGCTTGGTTCCATAACTCCAGACTGTGCGTACTATAAAACGGCAACCCATCTCCTGACCTTACTTTCTTTTTTCAGTCCCTTGGACGTCTCTACGATTCCCTTTACTTCTATTCTCCGGGAATTTCTGGGGGGCAGCACCTATAATGTATAGCTTAAAGCTTAAAGTTTTAAGCTATACATACGCAATGTCAAAAAGATTTAAACTCACAGCAAGTCATCTCAACATAAAATCCGGTAAAGAAAACTCCGCCTGTACCAAGCGGAGTTTTTTAATTCAACTCTAAAATTAAGGGAACTGCCTAGGTTTAACAGTTCCGACCTTTAAGCATTTCTTTATTTCTTACAACTTAATGAGTATGCTCAACCTGGTGCCCGGCCGCTTCTAAACAAAGTTTTACATAAGCCATTAATATTTCCGCACTTTGACGGTTTGTCGCCAGGGGGACATTGTGAACATCACAAACCCGCAATAAAGCGGCAATGTCCGGTTCATGAGCTTGAGCCGTTAAAGGGTCCCGCAGGAAAATAATCATATCTAAATTCTGTGTGGCGACAAGACTGCCAATTTGCTGATCTCCTCCGATAGGGCCTGATAAAAGGGCCGTCACCGCCAATCCCACGTGCTGCCGAATCAGTTTGCCGGTTGTTCCCGTCGCCGTTAACTGGCACTGCGCCAAAAGTTCTTTATGAGTTTTGGCAAACTCTATCATTTCAGCCTTTTTTTCATCATGGGCAATTAAGGCTATTCTCAAAGTCATCAACTCCCCCTTCATAACGCGTATAGAGCACTCATTTTGCCGCTCCAAAATCCTAGCATTGATCATCCTGAAATCATTTAACTTGCTGGGTAATTTCTTGAGTTACTATTGAAATTCTAAACGTAAGCTTTCGTTTCTCGGCAATTTGCTTAATTTCCCAAGGTTCTTCAATCAAACGGATCTTTTCCCCACGCCTGCATCTCTTGATGGCATACTCTAAGCGCAAAGCATCACTCCAGGTATCCACCGCCCAGGCCTGAGCTAAGAATACGGGAAGGTGGGACGCCGTATATTTGGCTCCTTGCTTTCGAGTGCTTTCTCCGTTATGTTCCCGCATTCTCCGTTTGAGGTCTGTAGTTGCTCCTGTGTAGAGCGTATTATCACCACAACAGGCAAGATACACCCAATATTCCATAGGTCACTCCTGAGGCCAAAACTCGATAACCGGACGGCTTGGCAACAGATGCTGCTCGTAACACAAATCCAAATATTTTTGCAGTCCCGCCATTATCGTGGTATCTAAATCGTAGTGAAACTGAGCAAAATAATCCTGCCAAAACTCTAAAGATCCCCCTAGCATCCTTTGGCAGGCCATAACAATATCTCCTATGTTATTAAGTGCCTCTGATTTAGCCTCTAATAACAAATGATAAACCGTCTTAAGTTCCGCCGACTGGCGGGCAAGCAGCTTTTTAGGAAAAGCCCAAACTGCATAAGTCATAGAATGACCTGTCTGTTTTAACCATTCGGCACCAAGATCATAAATAAAGCAATCGGGCTGTTTTTGCGCCGCCTGGATGGCGGAATCAGCAATTAGGAGTGCCGCATCCGCTTTAGCGAACATAGCCTGTAAATTGGAAGTCATTGTAATATATTCCGGAACAACTCTATAAAACCGGTGAAGTAATATCTTCGTCAGGTTGACAGATGTCGCCGACATATCGGTCAAAGCCACAGTCAATCCTCCTAAATTCTCTAACGGGACTTTAGAAAACAAAAGGATAGATCCGACGCGTCCTTTGGTAGAAACGGATAAGTTCGGCAGGATCATATAATCCTGCCAATGCTCACCGTAGGAAAAAGCGCTGATTGGCGCCATATCGATCCGGCCATCGGCCAACATGGCATTATGCCCGGTGGGTTCCGCCGTGACTGACTCCAGAAGCGGATGATCTTTAGGTAAAAAGTAAAACATCGGCAGCATATTTGTATTAGGGTTATGTCCAATGCGAATCATGCGAATACCCCCATAAGATTATATCCATTCCGGATATGAATGTCTTAATTACTGACCGGGCCTACAAGGCAATAGGGTTGTGCAGCTCTCCAATAGCCGGAATTTTTACAACGACTTCATCTCCAGGCTGCATCGGTCCAACTCCTTCCGGGGTACCTGTTAACACCACATCTCCCGGATAGAGCGTCATGACCTGAGATATAAAGCTGATCAATTTAGGTATTGGCGTAATAAAGTATTTCGTATTCGAGGACTGCTTAACATCGCCATTCAGTAAAAGTTGAATGTCCAAGGCACTCGGATCAATATCTGAAACAATCCAAGGACCTATTGGGCAAAAGGTATCAAACGATTTAGCCCGGGTCCATTGACCGTCTTTTTTTTGCAAATCTCTTGCAGTGACATCATTAGCACAAGTATAGCCAAAAATAGCCTTTGTTGCTTCCTCCTCTGTCACATCTTTAACCCTTTTACCAATAACCACTGCTAATTCAGCTTCAAAATCCATACGCTGACTGATTTTAGGATGAATAATTTTCACTCCGGGTCCAATCACACTGGTTGGGGGTTTGATAAATATAACAGGGTCATCAGGTAAGGAATGACCCAATTCTTCGATGTGCAATGCATAATTTAAACCGACACAGACTACTTTGCTTGGCTCAACCGGAGCTAATAAACGAACTTCTTTAAGGTCTAAAAGGTTATCAGTCAGTTGACGGTTAGGGTCTAAAAAAGTTCTATCCAGCAGTTGAATTTTTTCTCCAGTTACTACGCCAAAACCAACTTCGTCTTTGCGATTCATAAAACGTACAAATTTCATGCATATCGACCCTTTCTATTTTCTGATGGACTTGCCTATCCTATTCTCCTCTGACGTAAATTTCCTTCTCGCGGGAATCAGGCACTGCCCGTAATAACGGTTATGGTTCGGCAATATCCTCCTGAAACATCTTGCAAACGGCTGCGACAGGACACTCTGCACAATTTGGCTTTCGGGCGGCACAGATTCTCCTGCCCAAAAAGATCAAAAGGTGATGAAGCGTCGACCAACGCTCGCGCGGAAAAGCCTCCATTAACTCTTGTTCAACCTTTTCCGGAGTGTTCCCTGCGGCTAATCCCAAACGGTGAGCCACTCGAAAAACATGGGTATCAACCGCTAAAGCCGGAATGCCAAAGGCATTGCTCACGACCACATTCGCTGTTTTACGCCCTACACCGGGAAGTCTCCTTAGCAATTCTATATCTTCCGGAACCTTTCCCCCATATTCGTCACTAAGAATTTGAGAAGCGGCCAGGATATTTTTTGCTTTATTATGATAAAGTCCCAGCGAATGGATTTTGTTTTCCAGTTCTTTTAACCCCAGGGCTATAATGCCCTCAGGCGTATTCGCCTCGGAAAATAAGACGGCGGTGACCTGGTTTACCCTCTCATCAGTGCATTGGGCAGATAACATGGTTGCAATTAAAAGTTCAAAAGGAGTTTGAAACTCCAGCTCACAGTGAGCTCCCGGGAACTCTTTCTGCAAAGCTTCAAAGATAAACTCTGAATTCGAAATATTGGTCATTCTCTCCTCGATTCCTCCATCGTCGTATTAAGAGATAACTTCCTCAATAAATATGGTTCGTTTTTCCACCATATCATATTCTTTAGCGGTGTTCAAACCGAATTCCGATTCATCAAAGACTCGAACAACCGGCCGGACAGGCATGCTCAAATTCTGATCGACAACAACCCCGATTTCACCCGTGTTTAATTTCACCGTAACTCCGGTTGGATAAGCGGCAATGTTCCTGAGAAAAAGGCGCACCATTTCCAAAGGATAGAGGCTCCCGGCCAGTCCCATGAGAATCTCACAGGCCTCATGCGGCATTACACGTTTCACACCACTATGGTCTGAAGTGAACTTGTCATAGAGATCGACTATCCCCACGATTTGGGCCAAAGGATGAATCTCTCCTTCTTTGAGACGCCTTGGATACCCTGTGCCGTTCATGTGCTCATGATGCTGAAAAGCAATATGGGCGATAACTAAATTAAGGTCCTTGCGTTTCCTGAGGTCGTCAAAGCCGAGAGTGGTATGCGTTTTAAGCAATTCTACTTCTTCGGGAGTTAAATTATCCACCTCATTGATGAGCTTCGGATCTAGCTGGACTTTGCCGATATCATGCAATAGCGCTCCAATTGCCAAGGATTCAAGTTTCTCCTGCTCTAAAAACATGGCCTTGCCCAGAACCGTAGCAAGCACACATACATTCACGGAATGGGCAAACATTTGGTTGTCCAAACTGCGCATATCCATCATATTCACAAGAATATCTTTTTTGAATAGTATCTCTTGAACAATATTGTTGATTACCCTTTTTAATTCGAAGCCATTAAGATCCTTGCCTAAACGAACGGCCCGAGTGCTTTTTTCCAAGATCTCCATCGCTTCACGCCGATGTTCTTCAGAAATAACATCTTCAACCACGACATCATTAAAGCGCTCATCTTCGATATAGACAATGGAAATTCCCATGTCCCTTAATTTGGCAATATACAAAGAAGTCAGCTTAACCCCTTTACCTAAGAGAACTCTTCCTGAGCTTGAATAAATGGTCTTTCCCAAAATATCACCAATTGTTAATGTCTTGACACTTATTTGCCGCACTTAGATATTGGCTCCTTTCTCTAAACCTGCTGAATTACTTTGAGTTACGGAAATATGATGACGAATTTGAGCCCTGGGGGTATACTTGAAGAGGCGTACGTTTAAATTGGCATAAGCGAGGTATCGGTATGTGGCTTAATCTTTTCATTATCTGTATTCTGGGCTTTTTAGCTGCGGCTATCGACGCAATTGCCGGAGGCGGCGGTCTCATAAGTCTTCCCGCCCTGCTAATGATTGGGGTTCCTCCTCATCTGGCCCTGGGAACCAACAAATTTGCGGCTTCCATGGCTTCCTTAAACAGTTCCATTACCTTTGCGCGTTCCGGTAAAGTCCATACCTCCTTAGTTAAGTGGCAAATACCGTTTACTTTTATTGGGGCAGCACTTGGAGTTTGGGCTGTACTCAGTGTCAGTTCCGAGTTCCTGAATAAAGCGGTTTTAGTTTTGATTTTAATCGTTGGAATTTATACTTTGCTTCACAAAAATCTAGGCATGGAAAATAAATTTCAAGGATTACATCCCTTTAATCTAGGCGTGGGTTGTTTTTTCGCTTTGGCCTTGGGATTCTACGACGGCTTCTTCGGGCCGGGGACAGGCTCTTTCTTAATATTCTCTTTTATTGCCTTTTTCGGTTTCGATTTCGTCACTGCTTCGGCAAATTCCAAAGTGTTAAACTTCGGCAGTAATTTTGTTTCACTTTTATTATTTGCCTGGAACGGCAAAATTCTTTTTTCATACGGAATTCCCATGGCTCTTTTCATGATTTTCGGTTCTCTGGTCGGTACAAGACTCGCCATACGCCGGGGTGCCGTCCTTGTAAAGCCTATTTTTATCACAATGTCTCTCTTGGTGGCTGTTAAACTAATTTATCAGTATGTGTAAGAAGCAAATTAAAGTAATCTAGTGCTTTTAGTATATACTATATTCTCTGACCGGAAAATAGAGCGCTCCCTAGTCTAAGGCCTTGGTACCTTTTTGACTAGGGAGCCTCGCTAAGATCCCAAAATATTTGTTCCGCCTATCAATCTTAACCTAGGAAAGCTACTTTAGATCTGTGTCTGAATCGCTGGGGCGTATTGGATAACCATCCGGTTCCGCAAGGACAGGGTGGGAAGCATCAGCCACCCCGAACAGACGGATTCTCAACGAATTATCAACTGCGCGCGCACTGATTAGCAGATAACCGCCTGTATCGTTTTGGAAACGAAAATCCAGCAGCCCATAAGCGACGGTGGCATCTTGCCCCTTTAATACATAAGATACAGGCAAAGAGTGACTATGCTTCTCCTCCACTTTCAATTTTGCCTGGCGTACAGCTTGAAATAATGTGCTGGAATCCTGACAGACACCTCCGCCATCTCCTTTAACCACTTCTTGATCCACAAAAATATAGGCAGGCAGGTATCCTACGGCTTCCGTCCGTTCTCCCACAACATTGTTAAATGAAAAAATCTCACCGGGTGCAATCAGATGATTATCCAAGGCATTGGCCGCTAAACGCACATTTTTAGTTCGGGGAGCATCTTCTGGGTTAAAATAAGTGGTATAATCCCCCAAGACATCCTTAACCTCAGCAATCTTTATTGGATCAGGCTGAACCGGGATTGCCCGAACCACCGCTTCAACTTGTTTGTGTAAATGTTCGCCAGCAATTTTCTGCCAAGTTGCTTCAATATCTAAATTCAGGCCTCTTTCTCCGGCTGTCTTGTCCAAGTGACGATTGGCATAGGAAATAGTGGCCGGAAGCATTGGTTTATTAATCTGTGTACTTATTGTCTTTAATTGACTAACTATGTCTTCTTGATCTAAATCCAGGTTCGGCTTCAAAACCGGTTTACGAGTTAAACTTTGCAAAACATCCACAAGCCAAACCCCTGAAGTGTGAGGGAAGATTGAGTCTAGCCAGCTGTCGATTTTAGTATAAGATCGATCTAATTTCAGGGGAAAAACCTTCCCTTGATAGATGACAGCATCCGGTATCTCCTCTTTTAATTTAGAGGCAACTTCGGCTCGACTTAAACCGGAAAAGTCCTGACCCCAAATTGTTAAACCTGACGGCGCCCGATCATGTGTGCTTCCATAGGCCACAACGCTTCCCAGGCTTAAGGTTACACAGAATTGAACCAGTAGCGCAGTCAGAATGAACCCAGCCTTTTTCATCTGTTTTTTAGTTCCTTAATTTTTCTGTAAGTGGGAGGTAATTTCCATCAAAGTGCTTCTCGTCTTAATAAAGGCTATCATTCCCGGTGTTATTTGTTCACCTGCCCTCAAAACATCTCCATTGTCCAGGATGATATCTTTCTCAACCCCTTTGCCGATAAAATATTGCAATTGACGTTGTTCAAAAAGATTAAATCCTGCTTCTACCTCAGTTTCTTGGGAAACAGGCTCTTCTTCAGGCTCTGAATCGGGTTCAGGTTCGGATTCAAGTTCAGATTCAAAGGCTGCGGTTTGAGAAAGGTCCGAGTCCACACTTTCCGGCTGCCTGGTCTCCTCCCTGACCAGTGCAGGAGAGCCTTCCACAATCAGCAATTCTTTGCCTAAAGTAATTACTTGCTCAGCTTCAATTTCTTGCCCCGCCCCATCAGCTTCAAAAATACACTTGGCAATTCGGCCTGTTTCTTCATCAATCAGAATTTCCGTAACTTCTCCAATCAGCTGTCCCTTTTTAGTCAATACTTTAGTCCCTATAACACGGGTGCTTAAATTCAACAGCTTCTGGGCTTCAACATTTTGGGCAACATCTTGAATCACTCCGGGATGAGGAATAGTAATGGCAAATTCGCCCAAACCTAAAATATCCGCAAAAGCAATGATCTTGGCGCCAAAATAATCCGTGGGCTGATCAACAATCACAAAGTCTAACGTTTTCCCTTGTGGGTTAAGAACAAAATCCTTCACGACACCTATTTGTGTACCATCTGAGATACTAATAATTCTTAACCCAATAATTTCTTTTGATGGTTTCATTTATAAACCAGCCCCCTATTTAAAATATTTATCGAGATCTTCTTTACTTAACCAGACCTCAAATTGACGTTGTAAATCGGCGCTAAACTGTGAAAAATAGTTATGGGCATAAACCATAATTTGAGGAAGTAAACGATCAGATTCACCAATATTTTTGCCCAGCCAATGACAATCTAAAATTAAATAAAAGGCCGTATCGGGTTCAGGCTCCAAAGCTAAAGCCTGCAGGAAATAAGCGGCGGCCTGGGCAAAATTCTCGGCATACTTTTCTTTAAAGCCTAACTCCAAAAGTTCATCTATGGATAACAATTCGCGAGAACCCTCCAAAATACACGGTTCCTCTTCCTCATTGTCAACCGCCACGTCCTCTGCATCAATCCCATCTAATATTTTAACAGTCTCTAAAACTTCCGTAGACTCTAAATCGACAATTTCCTTTGCGACGGCGCCATCTTTGTCCTCCGGATTTATTGGGTTCACCTTAATTTGTTCAATTATTTCCTGGTTATTCCTTGTTTCCGCATTGTTGTTTGTTTGGGAATACTTTTTAGGTCGCAGCTTAACTTTTATGATACTCGGCCAGAAAGCACCCACGAAGATCAGAACAGCCGTGGAAACAAACCACCAGCTTATCCGCCCGGATTGAAGGGCTCGAGGAAACACCATCACATCCCCACACAGAATAATGCCTATAAAAAAGGCACTCCGCTTGCTTAGGCCCCAAATGTTAGCTCGCCGGATCATAAACGAAATAAATGGAATACTTCCCAAAAAAACGACAAGTTCATATGTCAGAATATGGGACCTCCCTTCATCTCATCCAGTACATTCTCCATTTTAAGATTCGACAGAAGTTTACTTTCTCCTTCTTCTAAGGCTATAGTTTGCTAGGCAAACCTCAAGATGAAGACAAGCGGCGCGAAGGATTTTTAAAAGTTAAAGAGAATACTATAATACTATCTAGAAATTTGTGTATTTGCTTTGGGAGAGCCTTTTGGCACTATAAACTTTATCTTAATTTTACGATCGATCAGTCTGAGCAAGCAGCTTCTCATAGACCATTGAATTTGGGGGCATCTTTATGTTAGAATCTCAGCCATCTATTCAAGAAGACGAAACTAGACTAAGGCAGAAAATAGAAAGTTTGGAGAACCAACTAGAAGAGATTCGTCTGCAAACACACGTCTTATTGGATATTGCCCGTGCTTTGAACGCTTCCTTAGATACAGGCATTATCGCAGCAAATATCATCAGCGCGATTGTCTCACTTATAAGTATCGATCGAGCCAGCGTTTGCCTTTATAAAGAAAAAAGTCAGGACTTCGAGGTTATCGGCGTTTTTGATTCCGGTACCCTTTCGCCGCTAATACCTTCCTATCTTGATTTTTCCTTTCTTAACCAAGTGTTAGCAGAAGGCGGAACATTTTATCGCATACCGCAAAAACCGCTCGATTGGGATTGGATATGCTGCCTTCCGCTCCAGAATGCCCAGCATAAAATTGGGAGCATCAACATACACGCTATTCGTCAATCTGAAATTACTTCGGAGCAAATGGAGTTCTTGGAAACTGTAGCCGGCCATGCTTCATCTGCTCTCGGAAATGCCCTCCTTTACGCTATTGTTGAACGCGAATCAATTACGGATGGCTTAACTCATATTTATAACCACCGTTATTTTCAGAAACGCCTGCGCGAACACATCTCACTTTGTCAACGGCGAAAACGCTCGGTCACCTTTGGTTTGCTGATCATTGACGTCGATAATTTCAAGCAATTTAATGACCGTTATGGTCACCAATTCGGTGACACCGTACTTGTCACCATTGTTCGCGAACTTCGCAAGAATTTGCGCGAGGAAGACTTGATCGCCCGTTACGGAGGAGAAGAATTCGTCGTCCTGATACCGGAAGCAACGGAAAAAATCATGCTCCACATCAGCGAAAAGATTAGAGAAGTTGTTGAAAAGACACGAGTGCTTAATGTTCAAACAAATCAAGAAGTATCAGTTACCGTGAGCATCGGCGTAACTTTATGGCGCCCTTCCGACTCACCAACCAGCTTAATCGCCCGCGCAGACCGCGCTCTTTATAAAGCCAAAAAGACAGGACGGAATCAAAGTGTTTATGAATAATTAAGCAGACTTATCACCTTTTCAAGATTAGTTTAATACCTTTGAGGCCTGTTGTGTTGTATTTCCCGTTACAAAAAACTCCGCCCAAAGGCGAAGTTTTCAAACGACTTGCTGATTTAAATTTCATTTTATCCATGTCGATGATTAAGCTTCCTGAATTTGCCCAGCCTTTAGTTAGTGATTAAACTCACTTTCCCAAAGTCTAACTTTTCTCAATCTTCAAGCCAAACCTCACCCCCAGACAGTGCCCTGGTCTTGAAATTTTACTTGTTTGCGCGTAAAGTCTTCCACCCATTGTCTAAATAATTCAGTTTGGGTCTCAGGAACAGAAACCGTAAGCTCTACAGCAGCACCAAATTCCTCATTTTGGATAGGCCAATGGCGTTGATGGAATTGATATTTCAGCGGTTCATACCAATCATAGGGTATACACAAACGATAGCGATGAAAAAGAGTCAATTTAACTAATTCCACATCGGTAAAAACTTGCCGGGCTGTACTGCCATAAGCCCTGGTTAACCCGCCTGTGCCTAAAAGTATCCCGCCAAAATATCTTACCACGACCACTAAAACATTCCAGACATTTTGGTGTTGAAGAAAATCTAAAACCGGACGGCCGCCGGTTCCCTGCGGTTCGCCGTCATCAGAGGCTTTTTCAACAGCACCTTTATGCAAACGATAAGCATAAACATAATGACGGGCATTGGGGTACTCTTCTCGAATTCTTACCATTGCGGAATTTATTCCGTCCATAGTTTGAACTGGCACTCCAACCCCAATAAAGCGGGATTTTTCAATGGTTTGTTCAACTGTTATTGCCCGCGGAAGTGAAAAAAAACCTTCCACGGTTAAGACCTCTGATTCCGGTTCCGGGCTTTGATTAAAAAGGGTTCGCTATCAATAATGAAGCGTTCGTGCTTGCCCGCTCCGATCTGCCCGGCTTCGTCACTGGCTTCCACTGCAAAGACTAAACGCCTGCGGTCTATTTCTAGGAGTTCTGCCGCCGCAGTTACTTTAACTCCCACAGGACTTGCCGCAGTGTGAGTGATAGTCAACGACGTCCCTACGCTCGACTGGCCTTCAGCCAATTCGAGTGCGTTTACAGCTGCCTGTTCCATGAGCGCAACCATAGCAGGCGTTGCAAATACTTCCAAGCTGCCGCTTCCCATAGCCTTAGCAGTATTCGCCGCAGTCACTACTGTTTGAGCATAACCTTTTGCTCCGATATGTATGGTCAAACTAAACACATCCTTAACTAAATTTAAGTTTATTCTATCACAAACAAAGTAGTGTGTGAATTTATCACAACACTACTTTGATCTGAATTTGCTGATCCTTTAACTGTAAAAATTACATTTTGGCTAACCAAAAACCAATATAGCCAACTACTATGATACCTACAACATGCAAGACCCACCAACCGGTTCGAAATGCTCCCCAGGTTCCTAACTCAATGCGATCACGCAATTCGGCCATTAGGCATCACCCTTTCCCTTAGTTCCAATTTTGATGAGCGCCTTGCGAAATATCGCTCAGGGCATCCCCGGCCTCATTAACATGAATCCTTTCGACAGCCATATCCCCAATAGCCAAAATCCCTGCTAATCTGCCTTGATCCACAACAGGCAGCCGTCTAACCTGATATCTGGACATTAAATCTGCCGCTTCATGAACATCCTGATCAGAAGAAACACTTACCACTTTTCTGCTCATGATGTCTTGGGCCAAAGTATTTTTACAATCTTGCCCCTGGGCAATAACATTCAACACAATATCTCTATCTGTAATGATGCCCACCACTTTATTGTCATCACAAATGGGAATTGAGCCAACATCCTCTTTTTTCATCAATTGCGCCACCTCAACTACCGAGGCCTTCGGTCCCACCCAATCAACAGAGCTGGTCATGACATCACGAACTTTCATGCTAGTCCCTCCTAAACTTATTTTTAGAACAAATTTATTATGTACATTCTTAACAAAACCATGCTTGGTAATTAAGGGTTATTTGGTCAAAAATACTTTCCGACAATAAAAAAGAGCTGAATAACAGCTCAGGAACAATGGGAAACGATTTGAAATTGCCTCTAACTATGACCAGGCTTTGTCCCTGAAACGACAGCGACAACACCGCCCGCTAAATTCAAAAACTTTGTTTCTAAAAGGCCACATTCGGAAAAGATCCGAGCAAGTTCCTGCTGGGAGGGAAATTCCACAGCGGAATCATGCAAATATTGATAAGCACTCGCTTTCTTGGCCCAAATTTGGCCCATTAAAGGAACCAGCTTTTCAAAATATAACCAGTATACCTGTTTAAAAACCGGAAGCGATGGCTTGGCCATATCCAAAGAAACGACTTTCCCTCCCGGCTTTACGACTCTCGTCATTTCCTGAATACCTCTCCGCAAATCCGGCAGGTTTCGCAGTCCCCAGCCCACAGTTACACCATCAAAAGAATGATCAGGAAAGGGAAGTTCCATGGCATTCCCCTGGATAAATTGAATCTGCTTTTTTTCTGAAGATTGCTCCAGCGTGTGGCGGGCCACATCAAGCATTTTCCGGGAGAAGTCCAAGCCAGTCACGCTGCCTTCATTTCCTACTGCTTTGCCAAGTTCTTGGGAAAGCTGACCGGTCCCACAGCAAACATCCAGGATATTCATCCCTCTTCGAGCGCCGACTCGCTGAACCGCTATGCGCCGCCAACGTTTGTCCATTCCCAGACTCATCAAGCTATTCATCAAATCGTAATGGCCGGCAATCGTGTTAAAAGTCTCTTGAACATAGGCAGCTTTATCTTTTCCTGAAAAATCCATATACTTTCTCCCTATCTTTTGCTCATGTTCTCCATAGTATTAGACATTCCTATCAATAATACGCGATCATTTACCCATTGTCCAGGCTGCTTGAGATTGTGCAAACCGAAAAATGAAAGAGAAGGAAAGATTTGCCCAAGCAGTTCCTTCCTTCTCGCCTGTTTCAGTTCAATGTATCCTTTGTAAGGAGCTCGGTTTTACGGTCTTGGATTTTAAAGGCACCACACATCAGATCAAAAACAACTTCTTCCATTCCCTGTAACGACCGTGGTTTTTTAGAAATAACCCAATCACTGATCATCGCATCAAGGGTTCCGAAAAACATTTGCCGTCCCACTTTCACTTCGCTTAAAACCATAACTCCTTTGCTGACACCTTCCGTTAAAACCTGTTCAATGATCTGAAAATACTCCCGCAAAGGTCCGGAGATAGCTTCACGAATGTCCGGGTTGGATTGTCGGAGCTCAATTTGCGTAAACATAGCCAGAGACCGGTTCTCTTGCATATATCTCAAGTGAGTTCTAATAATACACATTAATTGTTCCTGAGTAGTTTGACATTTAGCTGTTTCCTGACGGATCTCATTAATAAATTGCCCCATCCGTTCTTGAAAAAGACTAATCAGGATATCTTCCTTATTCTTAAAATATAAATAAATAGTGCCATCGGCAACGCCGGCTAATTTAGCAATTTTGGAGATTTGACTGTTAAAAAACCCGTATTCCGCGAAAGCCTCTGTTGCCGCGTCCAAAATCGCCTGATATTTTTCCTCACGGGGTCTACTCATTTAGAACCGGGCTCCCTTCACCTTCACTAAAAAATCTTACGCCAATACCAGACTAAATCATATCATATTTCTAAGCTTTCTCAAATACTTCACTTCTGGCTGGTATCGGCAAGAGCTGCCCCGCGTTCGGTAAGTGCCCAAAAAGAGTACACTTCGGAAGAAGCAAATCCGCACCCTTCACAGGATCTGCCGGATTTGTCCGACTCACAGCTGCCGCTGCAAGTCTGCCCATACATTTCTCTGCGCACATAACCCATGTGCTCCATTTGTTTTAAAGCGCTTTCTAGTTCTTTGGGCGAGGAATTTAGTTCATGAGCCAATTGCGTCATGGATACTGATTCTTTACGAGCTAAAGCATTCAAGATGCGGGTAAGCAAGGAACTCACCTCCAATGGTTCGCAATTTATTATTGAAACCCTAAGGCAAGGCCGGCATGAAAAACAATCCAGCCCACAACAAAACTTAAAACCAGATTATAAGCAACTCCGAAGCCGGTCCAACGCAGGCTTGCCGACTCCTTATGCGTAGTTACCACCGATGCCAGACAGGGAATGTACAACATGTATACGACCAAAAAGGTATAGGCCCGCAAGGGAGACATAGCCCCCGTCATTGCCTGAGCAATAGACTGGGAAGCATCGGCGGCGACACCATACAAGATCCCGAGCGTTGACAATGTTGTTTCCTTCGCCGTAAAACCAAAAACAACGGCAACCATAATTCTCCAGTCAAAGCCCAAAGGCCGCCCGATAAATGACAGCAAGCCTCCCATTTTACCGGCCCAGGTTGACTCCATAGGAACCCCTTGGGGAAAAGAGCTTAACACCCAGACCACAATCGAAGCGGCCAGGATAAATGTCCACGCTCTTTTGAGAAAGGTATAAGTTTTATGCCAGGTCGGCCACAAAACATTGCGCAATGTCGGCAGATGGTAGAGAGGCAGCTCCATAACAAAGGCCGACCGTTCCTTCTGATTGACAACTTTTCTCATCAGCAGAGCGGAAAACATGACGAGCAGCATACTTATAAACATAAGACTCAACATAGCAATGGCCCCGCGAGTCCCAGGAAAAAATGCCGCCACAACGGCGCTCATGACACCTAAGCGCGGGACACAGGGAATTAAAGGATTTAACAAAATGGTAACTAAGCGATCTTTCGGATCTTCAAGAGTTCTTGTCGCCATAATCCCAGGAACATTACAGCCAAAGCTCGACACCAAGGAAAAAAAGGATTTCCCATGCAGACCCATTAATTGCATCATGCGATCTCCTAAAAAAGCCGCCCGAGCTAAATATCCGCTGTCCTGCAAAAAAGAAAAGAAAGCAAAAAAAATAGCAATTTGAGGGACAAACGCTAAAACCGCACCAACTCCCGCGAAAATTCCATCTCGTATTAAGCTCGTCAGAAAATCAGGAGCGTGAATCAATTGTAAGGCATTCACTAAAAGGTCGGCGACCCAAGCCATACCTTGGGAAACAGCATCACCTAAAGGAGCGCTGGCAATAAAAGACGCCCAAAAAACAAGCGCCAGAATAAGTATCATGATTGGATAACCCCAGACCGGTGAAAGAATCCAGCGGTCCAAGGAATCCGTACGGCTGGGCCTCTTCAGGGCTTCCTGAGTCATAAACTTCGGCAGAATCCTGGATATGTAGCTATATTTGGCGTCTGCAAAAGCCATCTCGAAATGATCCTTAGTCCATCCTTCTTTTTCGTAAGCCAGAAGCAAATCCTCGCCGGGAAGTTCTGAAGCCTCCCGCAGTTCATACTTTAAAGCATCACCGGAATCACAGCAGGATTCACGGCTTGTGGGCAGCAAAGGTTTAGAAGGGGCAACCGCTTTCCATTCCTGTCCAACCTCAGGATCTCTCTCTAAACGTTTAAGAGCCAGCCAACGCAAGGGATAGCGCGAGGCCCAGGATGTTTTCTTCAGCAAGTCTTCCATCGCTCGGATCTTCTGTTCAAGTTCATCAGGATAGGGCACTTCACTTGTTAAAGGATCATTCGGCAACGAGCCAATTTTGATCGCTTCTGTTAAAAAATCTTCAATGCCTATCCCTTTAGCCGCCACTATTTCTACCGCTGTCACATTTAAAGCTTTAGCTAATTCAGCGGTATCGATGGTTATTCCTCCGGACCTGGCCAGGTCCATCATATTAAGCCCGATAACTACGCGAGGCGCCAGCTCAAGAATCTGGAGCACCAGGTAGAGATTGCGTTCAATATTGGAAGCGTCGACCAAAGCCATGACTACGTCCGGCTTTTCACGCAGAATATATTCCCGGGTCACAATCTCTTCTTGCGTATAAGCTGTTAAACTATAGGTTCCCGGAAGGTCTATCAATTCAATTTCACGATTGTCTCTACGAATAATCCCTGATTTACGTTCAACAGTTTTTCCCGCCCAGTTTCCAACCTGTTGATTAGATCCGGTCAGAGCATTAAAAACTGTACTCTTTCCAACATTCGGATTGCCCACAAGAGCAATTTTCATGGCAAGCCGCCTCCCTTTATAAAGCATTGATCACTTATGTCTAAGCGGCAACGAGAATCAATTACCTATTTTAATCCGTCAACGGCTGGCTAAGGAATGTTCGATCCGCTCCTGTTTAGGGCCTGAAACAATTATTTTAGCACATTCTCCCCGACGCATCGCTAAATAGTAGCCTTTAAGACGAATCTGAAGCGGACCTCCCATCGGAGCGCAACGGACAACTTCCAGTTCGACACCTGGCACAATTCCCATATCCATCATCCGGCGGCGCAGTGCTCCTCCACCGTTGATACGCTCTACACATGCTCGTTCTCCGGGTTTTAGATCCCCAAGATAGCGTTCCATTGTTAATCACCCCCGGTTAAACTGATAATCATTCTCATTATGAATCAGCACTTAATTGAGAATTTATCTCATTTATTAGAATACTCTTCTTTCTTTTCCTTGTCAATAATCAATTATCTCCCTAGTCGTTTTATGTCGGCTTTAATCAAGTTTTATAGCTCCATTGGCCAGCATTTCTTTGAGTGTTTTAAACTCCAGCCTCTGACCCAAAGCAATGCTTATGAATAAACGCACTTTTTCCGTCGATAAATCGGCGGAAAACCAGGCACCCACACGTTCAAGATCTGCGCCGCCGCCAGGATACCCATAGACGGGAGACGTCCGTCCAAATAAACAGCGTGAAGTTATCACAACGGGAATACCCCTTTTTATCATTTCAGAGATCTCCGGCACAAGCTGAGGCGGTAAATTTCCCCGGCCAAAGGCTTCAATAACTAAAGCTTCCGAGGCGTCCTGAGCTATAGCACGTAAGGCGCTTCCCGTCATGCCTGTATAAACTTTGCAGATTCCGACTTTCGCCAACTTTTCAGGAACTCCCAGTTTAATCGTTTGCTCCGGCTTGCGATGCCATATTACCTCCCCGGTATCGATGGTACCCAAAGCTCCTTTTTCGCCGGAATTAAAAGCATCTACATGATTGGTATGCAGTTTTCTGACATCACGAGCCGCGTGAATTTCTTCATTAAGAGCAATAACGACTCCACGACCTATAGCGCGAGGATCAAGGGCAATACGCACAGCGTTCCCTAAATTGCGGGGTCCGTCCGAATCGGCTTCCGAGGCATCCCGTTGTGAGGCCGTCAAAATCACTGGTCGGGGGTCTTTTATGGCGATATCCAAAAAATAAGCGGTCTCTTCGAGGGTATCCGTACCGTGAGTAATGACAATTCCCCGTAACGAGGAATCTTGAGCAAAACGCTGTTCAATGATTTTAGCCAAGTCTCTCATCCGGTCAGGGCTCATATTACAACTTGCGACGTTGCTAAAGTCACAAACATCCCACTCAGCTTGTTTAGTAAGCTCCGGCAGACTTTCCAGCAATTCATGCCCACTTACGGCCGGAACTACCTTCCCCTTTTCATCTTTGCGCATGGCAATAGTTCCACCCGTGGCTATTAAAAGAACCTTATCCAACTCTACCCCTCCATTAACGGCACTATTTTTAAGTCACAGAGAACCTTCTGAAGCCTGGCGACATGAAATTCCTTGCTGATCACGTCGCCATACCAATAGCAATCCAGAATATCAGCATCTTTTACCAGTTCTTCAAGAGGTGTTCCTATTTTATCCTTCTGGGAATGATTAACAACTGCCTGAACAATCTGTTCCTGTACATCCAGGGGAAAGTTTCGCGTTTTCAGGAAGCGGCGGGTCAATTCTTCGCCTTTAGGTGCGTGATTTTCTTGTCTTCCTGATACCCATCGTCCACTGTCATGTAAAGCACAAGCCAAGGCAGCCTGTTCACCGTCAACCTGTCTTTTTTGCGCCAACATCCTGCCAATCTGAGCACAGCTCGTAGCATGCACTTTTTCCCAGATGATTGGATAATCTCTTTCCCTTGTCTGCAGTTCCATTTGCTCTAAAACTTCATAAACGTCCTGCAGCCTTTGGATAAATTCCCAGTTCAACCTGTCCATCTCCGTTTCCTTATTTTTCTAAGCAAAAAAAGTAAGATTAATTTTCTTTTTCCTCATATCTTATCCTAGGAGTATTGCATCAAGAGGAGGAGGTCTATTTGAATCCAACTTGGACACTCGCAGCGCGGCGGCTCATCGACAAGCGCTTGTGGATTCTCGGCTATATTTCCGACGATTTCCCGGATGATTTACGAGCCGTTGACACACTTCGCCTACAAGGGGCTCACATCGACGTTTATGCTGACTTTGCCTTTCAATTGCAGGCAGAGGGGATGTTCTCCGGTCAAATCAACAACCTCGCAATACAGGAGAGCTTAGCACAAGACATTGCTCCCCTGATACTTTTCCATAATTTTAATGGACAGATTTTCGATCCCGCACCTTTACGTACAGTCCTCTCTTCGCCGACTTCCCAAAAAAATTGCATTCATCATATGCTGAACTTACTTCCTCCCTCAGCGGCCGGTGTACACGTGGATTTTGAAGGAGTTGAAGCCTCTTACCGAATTCCTTTCTTATCATTTCTGGAATCCCTCAAAGCAGCTTTACATGATAAAGGCTTACTGTTAACTATTGCCATACCTGCCAAACGTTCCGAATGGGAAGCCCCTGGATATGATTTTGCGGAAATAGGCAGGTTATGTGACGCAATCACTTTAATGACATATGATGAGCATTTCTCAGGCGGGTCTCCCGGCGCAATTGCCAGCTTGCCGTGGATGACTCAGGCCCTTGATTACGCTATACGTTATCTGCCTCAAGAGAAAATTTTACTGGGCATACCTGCTTACGGTTACGACTGGTCTAATGAACCAACGCGTCTTGTTCCAATGCGCGATGCTCCTAATTTAGCAGCGAAAACGAATGCCCGTATCCTTTGGTCAGATACGGCCGTTGAACCATATTTTTATTACTGGCATGGCCGAGCAAGACACAGTGTGTGGTTTGAAAATGAGCTTTCCGCCAAAATCCGTCTCGGTTTTGTCAAAAGTTATCGTTTACGGGGCATTGCGATCTGGCGTCTCGGGTATGAAACAAGCCGGTTCTGGCAGGGAGTGACAAGCAAATTGAAAAAATAGAGTGAGACAGAGAACCTGAGCACAAGTAAAGAAAGCATCCTTTTGAGGATGCTTCTTTTCCTCTTGTTCTTTTAACAAATTACCTTTATTATTAAAACAATTACCAAAAAATAAGGAGATGAGAGCATGTATGAGCTGAAAAATCATATGGAAATTGCCGTTCGACAGACACTCCAAGATTATTTACGCTTTAATACGATAGCCTGTTCCTGCGAGCATTGTCAGGCCGATATTATGGCTTTAACTTTAAATCGACTGCCGGCACGCTATTTCGTTTCTTTGCGCGGGGAAATTTTGACCCAAGTAGAATCTCAGACACTTCCTGACCAGGCGCGCATTCTGTCCGAAATAGTCCGGGCCGTTCAACAGGTAGGTGCTACTCCTTCGCACCTAAGTAACGAATAAAGTCAGGAATAATTTATTAAACTTTTTAGAAAATGCACAATCTTGAGTTATACTGAATTGAGGATAATGATTACGACTAAGAGTAAAATAACAAATAAGGTCACTACCCGAAAGGGAGAATTGACAACAAACTGAATACGAACTAAGCTAAATTCATTTCCGAGCATACTCATTCCCCCCATAGCAGTGTATGCCCCTAGCTTATTTTCAGTGCTTCACATTACATATTTGCCTGAATCTCTCTTCTATCTATTATAGCATGTTTGCTTCCATATCCGCTAAACAACTTGGAGAGAACTATTGAAATGAGGTCTTAATATGCTAACATCTGAAGAACTTCTGCGTTTTTCTCTGTTCTCATCCTTAAGCGCAAACGATATCACTCCCCTCCTCCCTCATTTCCAAGAACGGCGTTATCGCAAGGGACAGCTCTTGTTTGTTGAAGGTGAGATAGGGTCATGTGTCTATTTTGTGCACTCCGGTCAGGTTAAACTCAGCAAATCGACACCGGAAGGAGATGAGCAAATATTAGATTGGTATGGACCTTATGACAGCTTTGCTGAAATTTTACTTTTGGAAGACGGTCCTTACCCGGCAACTGCTGAAGTTCTTCAGGACAGTACCCTTTTTGTTTTACATAACAAGATCATGCCGCAAATCCTGGAGATGAGCCCTTCGCTTTCTTTAGCCCTTATTCGAACTTTAAGCCGCCGCTTAAGACTTGCTCAGGAATTCATACGTATATTAACCAACCGTTCTACCACAGGAATCCTTGCCGCGCTCTTTCTGAGACTGGCTCAGCCGGCAGCCAGCCCCGGAGATCCTATTTACATTGATGCTTCTCTCACTCATCGTGACCTGGCCAATATGATCGGTACAAGCCGGGAGTGCGTCAACCGGGCCATTAACGGCTGGAAAAAGGCGGGCATCATTAAACTGACAGACAACCGGTTGGAAATCCTTAAACCTTATGAATTGGCAGACTGGCCTTAATCGATTCCCAAGCCTTGGGAGCTCTCCGCTTCAAATTGGTTAATAATCTGCCAGCACTCGGCCCAGCTAAGATTCAACTGGCGCCGCCAAAAGACCATAGCGGCCCGCGTTTTTTCATTTACTTTATCGTGATACATACTTTGATTGGGAATTTTACCCCCCCAAGCCTTCACCCACTCCAGGTAACATTGAATCAGTTCCCCGGATTGCCGCTTTAAATAGCGGAGGGTATATACGCTGGCAAGCCAATGGATAACTTCCTCGTCAACCCCACGCGTATAGACTTGTCCATCGAGGTCCACACCGGCGATAATTAAAAGCAGGCAAAGGAAATGCACGCGAACTGCCTGACGCAATGATTCAGGGTTTAACTGCAAGATTTCCGCTAACCTTCCTAAGGGTTTAAGGAAAAGCTTTACGTTCGGATCACGATAAGTACATATCCCGAAAGCTGATAGAGAAATGGGGAAAATATCGTCTAAACTGCTTTCTTGCAGTTGGTCCATTAATTCTTGCTGAACCTGAACTAGGCTCTGTTCCCGGACCATCAACTGATCTTTTGTTTCTTTTAAGAAAGCTTCGGCATCCTTAGGGCGTTCCGGAAGAGAGTCCGACCATTCCCGCAAACGTGAACGTCTCGGCATCAAAAGATCAATTATAGATCCGGCCTCCTGATGTAAGCGCTTGAATTTCTGACGGAGGCCCTCAGGATCTCGGTATAATCCCCGCATCAAGGTTTCAGCTGCACGGGGAATTTCTAAAGATTCCTCAAACTTAACAATCGCCGCTCCGTTCCGCTCAGGAAACTTGAGTCCCATGGCCTGCTCTAGCTCTAATCTCAACGAAGACACACCAATTCCTCCTTGCCTCGTCTCTTGTTTCATCATATGGATGCAAAGGCTGATTCAGACCATACCTTGCCGAAAGTTGACCATCAATATCCCTTTTGTTAAAATAAGTAAAATCACATCAGAAACGAGCTGACAGATATGTCTGAGCGCACTTATCACGAATATACCCTCGACCCCTTTCAGGAAGAGGCCTTGGAAGCTATCGATGCCGGCAAATCAGTCATTGTTGCGGCACCCACCGGTACCGGTAAAACATTAGTAGCCGATTATCTCATTGAAAAAGCGATGAAAGAGCACCTAAGAGTGATCTATACGGCTCCGATAAAAGCCTTGAGCAATCAAAAATATCGCGATTTTAAAGCCCAGTTCGGGGAAAACTCCGTGGGCATCATGACCGGAGATGTCGTATTAAACCCTACGGCCCCTCTGCTCATCATGACAACTGAAGTTTTCCGCAACCAGGTTATAACTGAAGACCCTAATCTCGAATATGTCTCCCACATCGTCTTTGATGAAATCCATTGGCTCAATGACGAGGAACGGGGAACTGTCTGGGAAGAATCTATTATACTTGCTCCCTCAAAAATGAAGATTCTTGGTCTAAGCGCCACCATCGCCAATGCCCGGCATTTAACAGATTGGATTAAATCCATCCGCCATGAAGATGTCGCCTTAATTGAAGAGGCTAAGCGGATTGTACCTTTAGAGTATTTTTACTATACAAAGGATACCGGACTCGTCGACTACGATCAGTTATGGCGTTATTACCGCCAACAGCTAAAGAATAAAAAAAATGAGGAAAACCCTTTCAGTCCTACATCTCATTTAGACCTTATCCGGGCAATCCAGCGCAATAATCTCCCGGCTCTTTTCTTTGTTTTCAGCCGCAAACAGTGTGCTTTAAAAGCGATGGAATTAGCCGCCATAGCCAATTATCTGAAAACTCCGGAACGGCAGATCGTTGACAATAAATTCTTGCACTACTTTGGCCCGGAATCCGATTGGTTTCCATCGACCCGACAACTAAAACGCTTATGTTCCAAAGGAATTGCTTATCATCACGCCGGGTTGCTCCCATCACAAAAAATGGTTGTCGAGGAATTATTTTTGGAACGGCTTATTAAAGTGCTCTATTGCACCGAAACCTTTAGTGTAGGCATTAATTATCCTGTTAAAGCAGTCTGCTTCGATTCTTTAAATAAGTATGACGGCCGCAATTTTCGGCCGTTAGCTAATCATGAATTTTTCCAGATGTCCGGACGAGCCGGTCGGCGCGGCATTGATAAAAAAGGGTATTCCTTTGCTATCGTGGATCTGGCCTACATGGAAAAGAGCCCTCCTCCCAAATTCCAGCTTAACAAACTTGAGCCTTTAACCAGTCAGTTCCGGCTGACTTACAACACTGTTTTAAATCTTACTTCGACCCTCACTCGCGAACAGATTGAAACCTATTTTCAAAAGAGTTTTGCCGCTTACAGTTACCGCTTGAACTCCGATCAACTTCACGCTGATTTGGCCCGCATTGAGCAAGAGCTTGACGGATACAAAAACGACTTGTGTGAGGAAGTTGAATCATTTAAGTGTCCCATCAAACATCAGCCCAAACAAAAAGAGTTAGAGCGGCTTCGCCGGGCATACAGAGCCTTAGGCCCCCGCAAGCAAACCCGCTCCTATGGACGGGAAATGGCTCGAAAGATTCGCTCGTGGGAAAAGTTATTGGCTAACCCCCCCAAAAATTGTCACTCCCAACAGCTAAATAATTGCCGGAAACAAAGCAAAACCTTTTTTGCTTTAAAGCAGCAGCATAAAGATCTTTTAACTGCCCTTGAAGCCCTGCCTGAAGAGAATGCCTTTCTGCATGAGTATGAATACAAAAAAAACCACCTGCGGCAAATCGGCTATCTGCGCGCCGATGAATTATTGCCCCGGGGAACCTGTGCCAGCCGTATCTATGTCCAAGAAATCCTAGTGACTGAACTAATCTATTCCGACGTTTTTCCTCAGCTTGATGATGACCAGCTTAACGCTTTGCTGTCCAGCATCGATTTTGAAGCTCGGAAAAATGATTATTTTCAACGAACCACGGTCTTCGATTCAACCCCTGTCCTGGAAATCATCGCTTACATCCAAAGTATCTGCGGGGAAGATTCCGTAAGATATGATGCCCGTGTCTCAGGAGTCACCCATGCCTGGAGTCAGGGCAGGCCTTTTGCGGAGGTTCAAGCCATGTGTAATCTCGACGAAGGAGACATTATCAGCGTTTTCCGTCGGACAATCGATCTCCTCCGCCAAATGCGCGACGCCGTCAGTGATTCTGCCTTAAGATCCCGCCTTAAATCTTGCATGGATAAATTAGATCGGGATGAAGCCGCAATTATGGAACTATAATTAATGATTGTCTTAAAACAGCTAGCTGTCGATCAAACACTTTGAACTAAAAGGCAATTATAAAATAACAAGGGGATGAAATAAACCGTTTTATTTCATCCCCTTGTTTGTATTGTCCCTTTGGCCAAATTCCACGAAACCGGTACCTTAATCGGCAGCTTCGAACTCACTTTTACTTACCCCGCAAATCGGGCATACCCAATCATCCGGAATATCCTCAAAAGCAGTTCCGGGTTCTATTCCTGAATCCGGATCTCCAACTTCGGGATCGTAAACATAACCACAGACACTGCAAACATATTTTTTCATTAAAATACCTCCAAGTTTTAATTTGAAAATAAACATTACCATTTTACCATTATTATTTAAAATTCGCTACTAGGATAGAGTTTCTAATCTAAGTCAGGAAGCTTTTATTCAAGTCTATCTTATAATTTTTAGAAACATAGTATAAAAACTCCTCGACGCAATGACAGGGCTCACGGTGATCACAAAATCCCACCTCAAGCTTGCCAATTAAATGATGGTGTAAAATATGGACATTGACATATAAGTGACATGCCCTTTCATTTACCCTTAAATAATGTTTTGCGGCAAAATAGAACAAAGCAAGCAGACCCAGACTTAGCACCATTCCGATGTTGGGGATGACCCAGGGAATGCTTACAATACCTGCTCCGATTGCCAACAATATGAACATTCCGATCATTTCTTGTATCTTAGCACTTTTCCATTCATAATAACGTCTGAGAAATTCATAGAATAGTTGAGCAATGCGTGCCGAGGGTACAGGAAGATTCAGAGGCACTGATGTTTTTGGGAATATGAATTGATAATGTATTCCCAAATTTATCCTCCCTTTCATGTATAATTCCCAGCAATTTGCAGCTTATACTAGTAACTAATATTAATTCTAAACACTATATTCTACTTTTACCTGCAAATTCCTTCCGGCTTAGAAGTTCCCCAAGATCAAATATCTATTCCTCAATAAAGATAAAAACACCCCCTGAGAAATTTCTCCTCAGGGGGCTTCAACTTAACTCCCAGCAATTGCCATACGACCCACTCTGCTTGCAGAGGTGCAATGCTGAGATCTCCTCTCTCAAGTGCTGCAGCATTTGAGAAAAGAATGATTTCCTTTAAAAGATTGATCTGGGAACTGAGGTTTCTTTGTCCCTGCGATTGCGCTCGCTTTCGAGGCCGATACTTAGCCTGTCTTTTCTGGACAATTATCCCTTCCCGGAAAATTATTTCGCGATACAGGCTATAAAATCCTTTGTAAAATAATATGACCTTTTAACAGATTCTGTTGAAGAAACTACTTCTTGCTCTTTTTAGGGGTTTTCTTTCGTTTTTCCCAAAGAAGTTCAGCTGTATGAACCACCTTAATATTAGGATTTCGCTTATCTAAACCACCTGCGATCTGCATTAAGCATCCCGGACAATCAACCGCAACAACGTCAGCACCGGTTGCCTCAATGTTGGCGAGTTTTCGTTCCAGAATGGGTTCCGAAAGCTCTGGAAACTTAATGGAATATGAACCCGCAAAACCGCAGCAACGATCCGCTTCTTTCATTTCTATCAGCTGAATTCCAGCCGTGTCCTTTAATAGTTTTCTCTGTTCAGCGTAAACTCCCATTTTTCGTTTTAAATGACAGGAGTCATGGTACGTTATTTTAAGAGGAATGCCATCTCCCCCGGGGGTTAAGCCACCCAGATCCGAAATCAATTTTGAGAAATCGCTTGATTTCTTGCTCAATTCTGCAGCACGTGCCGCTAAGGCCGGGTCATCATGAACAAGCTCCGGGAAGCTCTCTTTCAAAGCATGGGTACACGTGGGACAAGCACTGACCACATAGTCCGCATTCTCCGCATCAAGTGCTTCAATGTTCATAATTGCCAATTTACGCGCATTCTTACGATCACCCATATAGGTTGCCGGCGCGCCACAGCAAGATTGCCCTTCCGGAAATACAACTTCATAGCCCTTTTCATTAAGAGCGTTTATAACACCTTCACCGATCTTAGGATATACAAAGTCAATTAAACAACCGCCAAAGAAAGCAACCTTTCCTTTTGGCTTTTTAATATCCTGTTTAATGGTTTTAAAGACGTCGCGGAAGGGTACATCCGCAACCGCCGGTAAGCTTTTCTTCTCAGTCATTCCAGATAAAAATAACGGCAAATGACGAATAACGGGTTGACCTTTAGTCAATGGTTTCTGGGCCTTGGAAGCAACGCGCAGTAAAGAATGGAACAAGCGCCGATTTGAGACAACATCCAGAGCGAATTTTTGAGTGAAGGGGAGCCCTTGTTTTTCCCCCATCCGGTTGCGTAATTCCAAAATCATTTCGGGGATATCCAAATTTCCCGGACAAACTTCGGCACACTTTCCACATTGGAGACAAAGGTTTTGCGGGTTTTTAGCATCGTTTTCCGAGTTAAAAAAATTAGTTAAAATAGTGCCAATTCCTCCGGTATAAATATGACCGTAAACATGTCCGCCTACAAGTTGAAATGCCGGACAGACATTAAGGCAGGAGGCACAACGTATACATTGAAACGTCTTTTTAAACTTAGGGTCGTCATACATCTTGCGGCGCCCATTATCCATAAGAATAATATGGAACTCCTTGTCTTTAACCGTTCCATCCGCATAGTAGGCAGGAGTTGGGCCGGTAACCATAGACACATAACTGGTAATCTGCTGTGCTGTCGCACTTCTGGGCAAAGCCTGCAGTATATGAGTCGCATCTTCGAACTTAGGGACAAGTTTTTCTATACCTACAAGGAAAACATGAACCGGAGGCAAAGTGGATGTAAGCCGCGCATTGCCCTCATTTGTCACCATCATTAGAGTACCCGTCTCGGCAATGGCCATATTGGCCCCGGAAATCCCCATATCTGCTTCAAGAAACTTTTTGCGCAGTTCGTTGCGCGCTGTTTTTACAAGCTCAGTAATAACGGGCTGACTTAGCCTATTTAAATGCCCCGAAAAAATATCGGCAACTTCTTCCTTAGTCATATGGATAGCGGGCATAACCATGTGCGATGGGTGTTGACCGGCGAGCTGAAGTATCCACTCTCCCAGATCAGTTTCCTGAACGTCTATTCCTTCAGCCATCAGCGCTTTATTAAGCAAAATTTCTTCAGAAGCCATGGATTTTGATTTAACAATATGTTTAACACCCTGCCGTTTGGCCAATTCCTTAATATAGTTCTTAGCATCTTCTCCCGTAGCGGCCCGATAGACTTTGGCCCCTCTGGCAGTGGCCGCTTTTTCAAATTGCTCAATCATCTCATCGAGATGACTGGCAGCATAGGACTTGACCTTAACGATATTTTCTCGAATCGACGGGAAATCATATCCCTCATAGGCTTTCTCACGAGCTGAACTATAAGCGTCTCCAAAACGCCCTAAAGCCCCTCGGAGAACGTCATTACCGAGAGCCTCGGAAATTTTCTTTTTGAATTCTTTATCTGCCATTTAGGCCACTCCCTCTCCCTGTGTGTCAACGAAAACAACGATAAGCTGTTTGGGGCCATGAACGCCGATCGTTAAAACTCGTTCAATATCAGACGTTCTGCTAGGTCCTGTGATAAAACCCACAAACCCAGGAATTTTAGGCAGCTGATGAATTGTTGACATTGTTTCGGCTAAACTTGGCAGGAGTGCCGAAGTCCTAACTACTGCAACATGAATGGGGACAAGGGTAGAACACAAACGCTGATCGACATTAGCGTCTTCATCCGCCTGTACCAAAGTGCCCAATTCAGCTATCGCATAGGAAACCTGGGTGATCCCGGCATGAGCATCCGGCGTAACTTCTCGAAAACGGTCACACAGGACATCTATCCCGCTAGACTTTAATTGTTGTGTAAAATTCCCTTTCCTGGAGATTTCCCCTTCCAAAAGGGCGACATTCTGAACACCTTTTTCTTTTAAAACCTCTCCAATAAGTTTTCCCGCTTCGTCTTCCGTTTTAACGCGGTAACATTCTCCCGACACAGCTTCCAATTTCACCTTAAATCTTTCATATAGCTCAGCAAAACGAGCATTTGCCATAGAGGCATCCTCCTCAAAAATAGTATCAATTCTCTCTCTTAACTCTCTTTGGGCAAAAGAAGGAATCTTTGTGGTCAGACCATCATACCATTATTGTAGATTATCTTTTGGCAAAATACAATATGTTTTGGTCAAAAATTGCAAATATTATGATTAAGGTTACTTTTAACTATTTCCCTTAATCTGCCCTACAAAACCTTACAAAGATACAGCAATTTCCCGCTGAAAATCCAAATCCATTTGAGTATACATAATTTTAATGTCCCAAACTTAAATCTTCTCTAAATTACAGATTGATTTTCGACAAAGTTTACGTTATGTTTAAAGCAGTAAGCCCTGTAGACTTCACTCTCTGGACTTGCGCAGGTGAGGATTTCCGGACGCGGAAATCCTCTGAACCATTTTAGGGGAAATACAAAATAATTTTTAATAATATCTCACATAAAGTGCTTGCAATTTTTGCCCTTTGGATTATAATAAATAATTATTGGGGGTATAGCTCAGCTGGGAGAGCGCTAGATTCGCATTTTAGAGGCCAGCGGTTCGATCCCGCTTACCTCCACCATAATGGAAGTACAAGAATCCTTGTTAGACAAGGATTCTTTTCTTTTCTTAAAAGGGTTGCTGCGCCTATAATTCTTCCTCCCATTAAACCAATGGAATTAATTGTATTGGTTATATTTTAATTCTAGCGATTATACTATAAAAAATCGTGAGGAGGAATTAACATGCTTGAAACCATAAAATTTTTTATTAGCTTAGCGAAAAAAATGCCTCGAATCAAAGATTCCGTAGTCTTAGGATTATTCTGCGGTTTATTAGGCACTCTTCCCATGGACATCATTGATTTTCTCTTTTGGAAATCGGGTAAACATGAAATGCTCTATGGGCATTTGGCAGGCTCAATGATTTTCCAGCCAATAAGAATGCGCCGAAGAGAAAATTTTCTTATCGGTCATGTTATGCACCTCCTCACAGGATCTGCTTTTGGCTTTCTAATTACAGAATTTTTAAAGAAAACCGGAAAAGACCACCATCTTATTAAAGGTTCATTTATCGGCATGTTAGGTTGGATGACACTTTATGAGTTTGGCCAGCGTGTTAAATGGTTTACTCTTAAAGCCCATAGATCAGCTACATTTTATACGGCTTTTTTAATGAATATCATTTACGGAATGACGACAGCTCAGGCTATTGTCTCTTTAGCCCACCCCTCGGTTTTCGCCAATAACGTCAAAGCGGAGAGTACCCAACCAGAAGTATCATAGCCTTCAAAATTAAACCCCTAATTGAGAACAAGACCTTAGCCTTAAGGACGAATTACAAATAAAAAGCCATATTCCCCATCATTTCGCCTTTTGGGCTTTTTTAATGAGTGAAAATACGGCTTTTCGTTCTTTTATGGACCATGCTATGAGGACACAATATCTATTTAATCTTTTCAGAGGTTTGCTTAATAGCCTTCGTCAAGTTAATATAATAATTCTAAGTCGACCATACGCTTTATGCATTCATAAAATTTCTTATTTTTCTCGTCTATATCCAACTCGATACGTTTATTATTCTTTGCTATTACCTCTGCTATACTTTCTGCATCCACTACTTTTCCAGACAATAACTTTTCAATTTCTTCCATAGATAAACCAAAGCTCATATTATCCCCCCTTTGAATTGTTCTATTCTTCAATGATGATAATATTCCCTTTGGGACAAACATTAGTGTTTTTGATTATTACCTTATTTCCTTGATTCATTACGACCTTGGTAACACCAAGATAACTATATGGATATTTTCGAACGAAACCATTAGTGCGGAAAACCTGACTCCGGGATAATCGCCGGTTTTTTAGGCGCATTATAATAAAAATACAAACATATTATTATCATCGCCATTGCTTATAAGAAATTCCTGCCCTTGTAAAAAATCCCTGAGTTTTGCATTAAGAATATCAAACCAATTCGATTTGCTGACATCTTCAAACGTAATTTCAATGACGGGAAAGCGTTTATCTACATCGTCTATCCTAGTAATTCCGTTTCTTAACTCCACAGTCTGCATATTGAGATCATTAATGAGCAACATTGTCACAAAATCTCGGATCAATGATGGGGTCCTCATTTTATCCACTTCACCTTTCTAATCAATCTTAAACATGCCGGCCAAAACCTGCATGCAGATATCTTTTGGACTTAACCTAAAGTGATATACGAAAATCATTTGCTATAACTTTGCTATAATTATGTTAGCAATGAAATCCTCATCTTTCAAGCCGGAACTTTTCCGATTGTTTCATGAGCATTTCTTGGTACTGATCTAAAACCAGATCCAGCTCCTGGCTGGCAGCTATAACTTCCGGGTCCGTATAAGATCTCCCCTCTTTTATCTTAATCATGTTTAAGCGTAATTCTTCTATCCGCTTGATTAGCTTCATCATCTCTGATTCAGACAAACTACTCCTCCGTTCACAGGGAAACAATGGCTTACCGCCATGCGGCAAGCCATTGTTTCTTTTAGCTCTGATATCCGTATAATTAATAAGTTATCAACCAAAATAATTGACATGCTCTCGAAAATATTCTAATGTAGGTACAGAAAACAAGACAAGCAAAGTCGTTGGGGAACGATTTCTTAAGCTAGTCTATACTATTCCTGTTCTTTTGGTCGCATTTGTGAATACCAGAGCTGTTAGAGTAATAATAACCGAAAATTTTCTAACAGTCAATATTTAAATTTGAAATTTTTCGGATGCTATTACCCGTTTAAGGAGAAATAAATGATGTCTATCTTAGAAAATATTCAGGAGCTCTGTAAGAAACACAAGCTTTCTATTCCAAAGCTCGAAAAAGAAATCGGCTTAGGAAACAGTTCCATTTATAAATGGAGTACATGTTCACCAACCGTTGATAAACTACAAAAGGTTGCATTATTTTTCAACGTATCGATAGACGATCTAATGAGGCAAACCAATACCCAGCAAAACCTTTACCTAAAAGAAGACAATCATACCAAAAGATATGTTATAAAAAGCCGAACCAGCAAAAGTGGGAACAACCAGACAGGAAAAAAGACCGACATAAACACTAACCCCAAGAATTTTGATCCCAATAGCGAACAAGACATAGCCAAGGTTTTAGAAAGAATGCTCATTAATCTTGAAAGTAGTAAGACAGTTACTTTTCTGGGTGTTCCTTTAGACAATGATACCAGAGAACTTGTGCGCATTTCCCTTGAGCACTCAATGAGGCTTGCTGTGCAGTTGACCAAAAGAAAGTTCATTGAACAAAACCAGGAATAAGAAATTTATAGCAGCAGGGTTTGGAGGTAAATTCCTCCCAACCCTGCTATCTTCTTTTTTACAGAGGGCATGGTCTATTTGCCTGAAAGCTGTCGTACTATATAAGAAGGGGGTGGGAAATGCAGAGTGTACAAGTTGACTTAGAAATACTTTACGTTCAAAAACTCTACTTTTTTATGTTCCTCTTGACCTTAACGCTTTGGGCCTCTGTTTTCACCTTCTGGAAGTTTGGATTACAAGTTGGGCTGCTCGCACTGGCAAGCGGCTTAATCATATCGTATATCGCCATGACTAAGAAGAAAACCTTCGCTCCCCCTGAAAAAAAAATCACAGCCCGCCGCATGGCCCATACTATTTCACAAGGCATCAGCCCATTGTCTCTTTCCCGTTTCGCCAGTCAGCTCTACTACTATTTTCACGAACCAAGTCAGGCAATCTCACTTCTGGAAAAATTTCTTCCTTGTCACGACCCGCTGCTTTGCATTACTCTTTGTGACATTCTCCTCAAAGAAGGAAACACCAAGCGAGCGTTATACACGATTCGCGAAAATCCTCATTCCCTGATAAACCCGCTTATGCTTGCCACACAAGGAATTGTCCTCCAGAAAATAGGCCAAATCCCTGAAGCAATTAAAATGTTGGAACGCAGTTTAAACTCAGCAAAACAAAATAAATTTCCAGATAACGGTGAAAATTGGCTTACAAGAAAACTCCTAATTTGGGGATATACTGCCAGTATACACCATGCTTTGGCTGATTGTTACATGATCATGAAAAAACCTACGGAAGCAAAACGGCATTATTGGGCAGGAAACTTATTGTTATTTGATGTGTCCCTCTGGCGTTATTCCCAATCTAAAGTTATTCATTCCGCAGAAAACTACAACAATTCTCTTTAATTCTTCATTCTTTCTATTTAAAATCAGTATTAAGCTCCCTATTGCAACACAATTTTCAATTATATTTTTTTATAATAAAAAGAGACTAGCGATTATGGCAAATTGAGACAATACTAATCAAGTTTTCGAATGGAGGGTGAAAAATGCTGTCAACTCATGAGGATGATATTCTAGGATTTATACGCGAATTCGAGGTTTCCTCACGTGAATATCTTCAATCCAAAGGATTAAGTGAATCTGAGATGACCAACGCCTATCTGGACTTTCAATGGAATTTTTTGCGAACGATCCTTCAGCAACACTCATAGCCGAAGGAACAACCTTTAATAATAGTTCCTTTAGAACCATTCATCCAAATTCTACTTAGAGTAGAAAAGCCTTAATCACCTATAATCTAAAAACTGAAACCCCAGCGCCCGCTCTGAGCGATGGGGTTTCAGTTTTTAGTTCAGAAAGCATAACTTTGTTAATACCTGCTCACTGCATAAAAGCGGCTTACAGCTTCTGCTCCCGCAAGCTCGGCATAGGCCAAGTTTTCTTTATAAGACATGACTAACGGCTATTTCGTCGCAATTAGGAAATTTAATGCAATTGATGCATTCCGTCCAGACTTTTTGAGGCATTTGATCTTTACTGATCTCTTCATAGCCGCAAAATCTAAAAAATTCCCGCTGATACGTCAAAGCAAACACTCTGGAACAGCCTAATTCTCTGGCCTCTTCTTCCAAAGCTTTTACGATCTTAGTGCCTATCCCCTTTCTTTTCTGCTCATTAGAAACCGCCAAGGCGCGTATTTCAGCTAAATCACTCCATAAAATATGAAGTGAGGCGACTCCAACTATTTGTTCATCCTCTTCTGCCAACATAAACTCACGAATATTCTCATAGAGCATATTCCTCGATCGCGGAAGCATCAGCCCTAATTCGGCATTACTATTAATTAACGACATCATTTCTTCCACATCGGCTATCTTTGCCTTACGCAGTATCATGGCTGTGTCCCCTTTCTTCCTTCGTATAATTATACAATATATATTATATTTTTTCATCCTAAAATTCAAAGCAAACCAAGCCGGATTTAATCCGGGCTGAATTTGTCGAATATTTCTTTCTATGCTTCCATGTAACTATGTTTATATTTAGGGGGTTTTTTGCCACTTACCAACAAATCTTACCAGCGAAAGGATCTCCTTATTCTTACAATTTTCTACGCCGGGTTATGATACACTATTCCAGGGTCGATTGTTAATTCTGGAAGGAGATTTTATTGTGTTTTTCCTTCAATTTCGCACACTTCATCGCTATACTGCCTTATTAATCCTATCATTCCTTCTTATACTAAACATCTTAATTATTTCAACAGTTTCGCTGAACATTGTTATCGATTCTGTTCTTGTTCTTCTGCCCTTTGCCGGAATTATTTTATGGTTTAATCTTTGGCGGATGTCCTGGGGTAAACTGTGGATTCTGGCCGCAACCCTGCTTCTGGTTTTTGCCCTGGTTTATTATAAGATTCCTTCCCTTCAACTGTATCTAGCCCATGTCTTTTTTTTGATTTTTATGCTCGGCATCATGTTTCTCTATGATCGGGACCAGCTTCAGCAAAAAAGGCTCCATCAACGCCATCTCAAGGCAATACAAGTTCTGCTCCACCAGAAAACTTCAATAATGCCAATTGTCGACTATACCCGAGAAGCGATAATGATCCTTGATAATTCAGGAACTATTTTAGAATCGAATCATCTTATTAATCTGCTTTTAATGCTGCCCGAGTCTTCCTTAGTCGGTCATTCAATTTCTGAAATTCTGGGCATTCTGCCCAACCCAACCACTATTCGAGAGTGCGGTGAGTTCGCCTGGAAAACCCCTACGGAAGAGACAAAGCATTTGCGCTTTCAAACGCAGCCCCTGCTTGATCAGGACAGGCCATACGGAATACTTTTAACACTCTTTGACATTAGCGAAGAAAAAAAACGCTCGGAAGCGTCTGTCCAATATGCCAAACTCTCTATTATTAATCAAGTATCCGCAGGCTTGGCCCACGAAATCCGCAACCCTCTGACGACAATCAAAGGATTCATGCAATTAATTACACCCGACCAATGGCCTGAATCATTTCGTCCATATCAACAACTATTGCTTGATGAGATTCAAACCATTGATCAAATCCTTAATAAATTCATTTTGCTGACAAGCCCCTCGGCTCCCCAGCTAAAACTTATAAACATTACGGAAGTTCTCCGGAGCATAGCTCAAACAATTGAACCCTGCGGCCAACCTGAAGGAGTTACAGTTGTTCTCGATCTCAAGTTAGAGCCGGTATATGTTTTGGGAGATCAGGAACAACTTGCTGAAGCCTTACTTTCTTTATTAAACAATGCTATCGAAGCTTCTCCCCAGGGCGGAACAGTGATCCTTCGTCTCACTGTTGACGAGCAAAACGTCAGAATCAGCGTCATCGACAATGGGCACGGGATTCCGGAAAACCTTCGCCAGCGCGTACTTGACCCATTCTTCACACAAAAGGAAGGTACTGGGCTGGGACTTACTATTGCCCAGAGAATCGTACTCGCTCATCACGGCAAATTGCATTTTAAAGATTCTTCTCAACTCCGCGGGACAGAGGTAATGATTGATTTGCCCCGTTTGGAAAATTTCACAAGTAGTCTCTCGGCATAAGCGACTGGTTAAAGGGAGCACGACTGTTGAGTTCGTATATCCCTTTTTCTTTCCAGTTTTCCGGGAGAGTCCAAATCGGGAAATTATCCATATTGTTAATCCAACAGTACCATCGTCTAAGTTCATCCTCCAGGCCAAGTGTTGTCAGCCAATGTATCCGCCCATCCCAAACTAAGGAATTTCCTGATTCGTCCTTAGCATAAGCTAAGAGAAGACTTCGCTCCAAAACACTCGATAAAATGATACTTCGCGCCGCTTTCATAAGTGGTTTTTCAAAAATCGGGCAAATAACACTCAATTGTCCATTCCCCTGAAAATAATACCATTGTTCTAACTCCAGCAAAGAATTTTCACTGCGGTCTTTAGGCTGCCAAGGCCAAGGCCAAGGGCTTCCCCAAAGGGATTTTAACACACCCTCCCCTTGATGAAGCCATAAGGCAAGCAGGTCCTGGGAACGAAGATTTCCTTGATTCTCAAGTGCTTCCAGGTAATCTATAACGCTGTGGACAGTCATGCAAAATTCTTGATTTAAGGACCCGGAAGCGTCCACCCACCCCTGCTTTTGCCATTTGGCAAGCAGATCCTGATCTTTCAGCCACTTTAGTTTGGTACCCAACTCAAATTTCTTGCCGTTGCGGCGAACTTCCGCGATCTCGAAGTTTCCCCACAGAAAGGCAATATGCTGTTGTCTAAATTCCACATGGATTCTTCGCTTGCTTAATTCGCTAAAAAATTTATTGACAATCATTAATTGCTGGCGGGTAACCGGATTTAAGCCTTGACCCCACCGTATCCAGTCCGGGCGCTCTTCTCCTATGGAATATCGCGGCTGGATATTATGACGTTCCTCCGGTACCAGGTAGAGGCTGGGAGTGAGCTTTTCACGCCAGTAAACCGCCCTGGCCGAAATACTGCCGCCAATTTTAGAAATGCTTTTCAAGAATGCCATAGAAAAATCAGGGGCAACATAATAAATAATTGTCTTGGCTCCATTACTGAGCCTATTTCCCCACAATACCCCTGCCAGTAAAAATTCTTCCTCACGCAAAATTGAAGAACTGGCAATAAGGCCAACTCTTAACGTCGTTTCTCCGCCCATAAAGTAAGCGTATTGGGTTGGGAGACGATTTGCTTTCTTCTTGTCTTCAGGGCATTCCACCCAATTCTGCGCAATAAACACCTCTGGATGAGCTTCCCAGATCGTATGCCAGGTGATACTCACGATGAACCTCCCTTAGCTTTTCTCCTTTAGCATGTTTACGCACTGAAAACGAAATTCATGACAAATTTTTCGAAAACTTAGTTCAAGAGAAAATTATTTTTTTAAGATTGCCTTAGACCACCTTTCCAGTTTCTAATAAGCTGCAATGTTTTCTCAAGCGGAAGGGCCCGGCGAATATTTCCTTCTCTGCCTTCCATAGTTTCCGCCCAAAAAAGCGCATTCCAAATACTTTCTGCCGTTGCCTCGACAATTGCCCGAAAAAACTCATCGAGCTGCCAATCGGATAAATAATGACAGTTTTCCATAGGAGCGGTGGAAACCATTAAACAAAAATCCCCACTGCCGGTCATCGAGATAGACCCCGTTCGGGCCATCCCTAAGCTTGCTCGACGTGCCAGCTGCGTAAGCTGCCATCTCGACAGGGGAGCATCGGTAATGCCGATGAGAATTAAAGAACCGGGTATATAACTTGTTGCCTGTTTAGCAAGAAATTCCCCCACCGGAACCCCGGAGATAATCAGGTCTCTCAATTGCCCGAAATTTGCCAGCGCTAACATACCAAGAGTATAAATCCCCCGTCCGCTTTGCACAAGACGAGAAGAACTTCCAATACCACCTTTCAGCTGAAAGCAGGACATCCCCACTCCGGCACCGACATTTCCCTGGGAGATGGGACCTCTTCCCGCACGCTGGAGGGCAAACAAGGCATCCCACGGCTTGACATGCCGTCCTCTTATATCATTTAAGAATGAATCGTCACATTCCATAACGACAATATTGGAGGTACGCGCATCATCACCGATTTCCGGATTTTGCTGCAACATAAAGGTAACCACCCCGTGGGCAACATCGCTTACACTTAATGTATTCGTCAGTAAGATCGGACAATTTAATAGTCCCATTTCTTGAATAAATGGAACGCCTATCGATTTTCCGTAACCATTAATGACCTCAATCCCGGCCCAACAAGGTTGTCGGTATAGATTTCCCGGACGAGGGATAATCGCCGTTACACCTGTTCTCACCGGGCCTTTGCCAGGAGGGGCTAAAGGATCCGAACCCTTAATAAGGGATACATGGCCTACTTTTACTCCCGGAACATCTGTAATATCGTTAAACATGCCCACCGGCAGTTGTCCCAGCCAAAGCCCTAAACTCCTCGGTGCAGATCTATTAACCATTAAAAATCCCTCCGCTGTTACACTATGTGAAACGGCGGAGGGATATGAGCAATTCACTAATTTCTCCGGTCTAAATTCTACAACTTCAATGCCCCGCCAGTACTAATCCGATCACAACCAGACCAACTAAAAAGCGATAACCTACAAAAAGCCCGAAGTTACTTGTCTTTAGATACTGCAGTAAAAATGAGATACTTATAATTCCGACAATAAACGAAGAAAGAACTCCTACGGAAAAGGGTAAATTGATAGCCGCCAGCGTTAAATGTCTCAATTTAAATACTCCGGCACCCAAGATAATCGGAGTTGACATCAGGAAAGAGAACCGTGCGGCATCTTCCCTTTTAATGTCTAAAAAGCGCGCGGTTGTCATCGTGCTTCCCGAGCGGGACACACCTGGTATAATCGCCAGGGCTTGGGAAAGACCGATCCAAAGAGCGTCAGCCATCGTCATTGTATCCATTTTGCGAATCTGACGTCGTTTATCTGCCAAATAAAGAAGAATTCCCATCACAATCATCATGATGCCGATAAGCAAATGTGAGCGGAACGTTGTTTCCGCTTTATTTTCAAAGGCCAGCCCGAACAGACCTCCTGGGATTGTTGCCACCACTAAATACCAGAAAATTCGTTTCTCATCAGAAGGTCCCCGTTGAAATACCGCCCGAATTAAACGCAGCCAATCCTTCCAAAAATAAAGCACTACGGCTAAAAGAGTGCCCATGTGAAGTGCCACATCAAACGTTAAACCAGGATCTTCCCAGCCAAACAGCCAGGGGATAAGCACGAGATGGGCCGAGCTTGAGATGGGAAGAAATTCACCTAAGCCTTGAACAATACCTAAAACTAATGCCTGAAAAACTGTCACTGTTTACCCTCCATGTTTAAATATTGACTTTGCCGTCTCACATCATGTTACAAATTCAAAGGGAATTCTCTCACGCTTCTTTTCGCCCTTCTGAAAGACCGGCCCAAAAGACGCTCAGGGCATTATTGACCTCTTCGTGTAAGTTTCCGGTACCGGAAACAAACCAGCGAATGACATGATGAACCACCATTCCTTCAAGACTTTCCGCCAAAAAGGCGGGATCAAAATCATGATTGATCTCACCCTTTTTTTGTCCGATCGACAATATGGCGAGAAGAGCATAGTGCAAACTCATATCATAATCCGCTCCATCACGGCTGCGTATCGTTACCCAGGCAATTTCCCGGTCCCGAACCATAAAGTCCGTCCAATCGTGAAGGAGACTTTCTAAACGCGCCCTTGTATTCAAGCCAGGATTATGACGACCTATGTCGATAAGTTCTTGACAAGTTCGCTTGGAGAATTCCAGCACAACAGCTTCTTTGGTGGAAAAGTAGTTATAAAAGGTCCCTTTTCCAACGTCAGCATGTTGAGTAATCTGTTCGATAGACGTTGCTACAAACCCTTGCGAACGAAAGAGTTTCATGGCATTAGAATAAATTTTTTCACGAGTTTCCTTTTTCTTTCGCTCTCTCCGAGACAATTCAGCCATCCTTATTCCCCCTTTATATTTGATAGCGGCAAAGTAAAACCATTGATAGTATTCATTCGCCGCGTACCAAATATTTCCTTCCTAAAGAGGGCGTTATTTAGGTTAAATCTTTGTCAAGTTTAACTTTTTCCAGCGGCGGCAGCTCCCAGTTTCCAAACTGTTAAAATCCGCCAAACTGCCCGTTCCAGTTGTTCCTCTCCTTTGGAAAACGCTTCTTCCAAAGTCCCAGGCCCTTCTGAAACGCTAAAAGAACAATTGACTCCGTGATCCGAGAGGAGGTCTGGATGACCCTCTACCGCACCGGAGACCACAAAGACAGGAACCTTATACTTTTGAGCCAAGGCGGCGACCCCCACCGGTACTTTACCATAGGCAGTCTGAAAGTCAGTCTTGCCTTCACCGGTTAAAACCAAATCAGCGTTGCGAATTTTTTCTTCCGCATTTGCCACATCGAGAATCATTTGTGACCCTGGTCGTAATTTTGCCCGCAGAAAACCGACAAGCCCCGCACCTAACCCGCCGGCCGCTCCGCCACCCGCCAAATTTAAGAGATCAGCTCCGGAGACGGCGCTTAATTTCTGACCATAATTAAAGAGCGCCGCATCCAAAACCTGAACATCTTCCGGGGTAGCGCCTTTTTGAGGGCCGTAGACCGCGCTTGCACCCTCAGGACCACAGAGCGGGTTCTGGACATCGCAGGCAACTTCAAACTGAACCTCTGAGAGACGTGGATCAAGTCCGGAGATATTTATTTCAGCAAGATCTGCCAGAGCCGCTCCTCCCGGGGGCAGCTCCTCTCCCCTGACATTCAATAATTTAGCCCCCAAAGCGACGGCCAGTCCTGCCCCGCCATCGTTTGTGGCACTGCCTCCAATACCCAGAAGAACCTTCTTCACTCCCTGATCCAAGGCATCCCGGATGAGTTCTCCCGTTCCAAATGTCGATGTGATACGCGGATTTCTTTCCTCCGCCCTCAGCAGAGGCAGGCCTGAAGCTGCCGCCATTTCAATGATCGCGGTTTTGCCTTGGTCAATAAGCCCATAAGCTGCCGAGATTTGACGTCCCAGAGGATCTTTTACCGCTACATCTACCTTTCTCCCTTCCACTGCGCTGAGAATTGCTTCCACAGTGCCCTCTCCCCCATCTGCCATGGGGATAAGGTCCACGAGAGACTCCGGGTAAACTTTCCGGACTCCCTTTTGCATCGCTAAGGCGACATTAAAAGCATTTAAACAGCCTTTAAATGAGTCAGGGGCAATTACGATTCGCATGCTTCTCACTCCTAATCCTTAGATTGAGCACGTTTTCCAATAATGGCTCCAAGTTTAACAAAAATAAGGAAACTGCCGTAATCCAGCACCACCATCGTCCAATCTCCGATCGGAACTTTATAAATATAAGCGACATAATAGGATAATGAATTAAAAAGAAAACCGGCTAAATAAGCGATATACAGATTTTCTTTCCGGGGACGGTAGCCAACTAAAAAGCCGAGAGGATAAAAAAGAGCAAAATTAAAGGCTAATTGACTCAGTACACCACTGGAAACAAAAAACTCGCTCCAAAAAAAGAAGAGCAAGCCTAAGAGAAGTAAGTATCGCCAGAAAGCAGAATTCATATATACCTCCCGCAAAATAAGGAGAGAGTCAAAAGTAACCCTCTCCCGCTATTTTCCTTCCATTTCACAATTCTCAAAGAAAATCATACTTTTTCGCGAGAATATCCCTTAGCTGTCTTGCAGTTTCAATACTTAAAGAATGTCTAACTATAATTGGGCGCTTCTTTGGTGATAGTAATATCGTGCGGATGACTCTCGCGCAGTCCTGCGGCCGTCATGCGAATGAATTGAGTTTGCGTTCTCAGGGCTTCAATTGTTGCAGTTCCACAATATCCCATTCCCGCGCGCAAGCCCCCAATCATCTGATAAATCGTTTCGGAAACAGGACCTTTGTAAGGAACCCGGCCTTCGATGCCTTCCGGAACTAGTTTTTGGTCTTTTTCCTGGAAATAGCGGTCACGGCTGCCCTCTTTCATGGCACCAATTGATCCCATCCCGCGATAGACTTTGAAACTCCGCCCTTGGAAGATTTCCATGTCGCCAGGGCTCTCTTCCGTCCCGGCAAAAAGACTGCCTATCATAACAATGCGCGCTCCGGCCGCTAAAGCCTTGACAATATCACCTGAGAACTTGATTCCGCCGTCGGCAATGACCGGTATCCCGTACTTATCCGCTTCCTCGGCGCAATTCATAACCGCCGTGACCTGAGGAACTCCAATGCCCGCGACCACTCTCGTTGTGCAAATAGACCCCGGACCAATGCCAACTTTTATGGCATCCGCTCCAGCTTCAATCAATTCACGTGTGGCTTCAGCCGTAGCAACATTTCCCGCGATTAATTGGGTTTCCGGGAAGCGTTCCCGTAAAGCCCGCACCATTTCAATAACTCCTTTAGAGTGCCCATGAGCCGTATCCAGGACGACAACATCGACACCCGCTTTAACTAAGGCCTCAGTACGTTCCAAAGTGTCCGCGGTAACTCCAACGGCGGCTCCGACACGCAAGCGGCCCCGTTCATCTTTCGCTGAATTGGGATATTGCCTTGACTTTTCAATGTCCTTAATCGTAATCAGGCCTTTAAGCATCCCTTTAGAGTCAACAATCGGCAATTTTTCAATCTTATGCTGAGCTAAGATTTCTTTAGCATGCTCCAGGGTAGTACCTGCAGGAGCCGTTACCAAATTTGTTTTCGTCATAACCTCTGAAATCAGGCGGTCATAATTCTTTTCAAAACGCAAATCCCGGTTCGTTAAGATGCCAACCAATTTTCCTTCGACCGTAATCGGCACTCCGGAGATCCGATATCGTTCCATGAGTTTTAAGGCATCGACAACTTTATCATTGGGATTTAAATAGATAGGATCAGTGATAACTCCATGTTCTGAGCGTTTAACTTTGTCAACCTCCAAGGCTTGTTGTTCAATGCTCATATTTTTATGAATAATCCCAATGCCGCCCTCTCTGGCCACCGAAATTGCCATACGGGAATCGGTAACCGTGTCCATTCCCGCACTCATAAGCGGTATATTGAGCTTGATCTTTTTGGTAAGATAAGTACTGACATCAGCATCCCGGGGGAGAATTTCTGATTTTGCGGGAACGACAAGAACATCATCAAAAGTAAGGGCTTCCTGGATAATACGGTTGGCCTGCATGACTAGCTCCCTTTCCAAATAGTTTTCTCATTAGTATATCAGATATTCAATGATTAAAACAGCGTTTCCCCTCATATTTGCCCTTTTCCCATAAATACGCGGCATTCCTTTCCAAAACGGAATACTATCCATAAATTGTCCCTAAATTACAGTGTTACTCCTCGCTATAGTACCCTAAAGCGGAGAAAATACTCCCGGACGCTTGCCAACGGCAATCTAGTTTCTTATCATGGAGAAAGGAGGAATTATCATGTTCTATCGCATCCATCAATTTGCCCAGGCCTTCTTTCCTCGTCTTCATCCTTCAGAAACTCTCAGGGCAACAAAAATTCTGTCTCCTGGAGCCCGAGCGCTTTTTTTCCGGCAATCTCCCGCCGAACAGCGGCATGCGCTCTCCGTCGCTCAAAGTCTGATGATCTACCAAGAAATCCTTTCTTCTTCTGAGTATCTGGATTTAATAACTGCCGCCCTTTTGCATGATTGCGGCAAATCTCTCGTCACCATCCGGTTATGGCAGCGCGTATTTATTGTTTTGATGCAGCAAATGCCCGATCCTTTATGGATTCGTGCCGAAAAAGGTCCGGCATTGTGGTCCGCTCCTTTAAAAGTAGCCAAACGTCACCCTCTTTGGGGCGCTAATTTAGCTCGTAAAGCTGGGCTGAACCCCAGAATCTGCCTGCTCATTCGTGAGCACCATACTCCAGGCACCCGGCTTGGCTGCCTGCTCCATAAAGCCGATAATGAACATTAAAAAGCATGAGAAGCCTTCCGCCGCTCATGCTTTTTGCCTTGTTGACTCCACTTGTTCCTTGAGTTCAACAATTTCTTTATTTTTGGAGAATATCCATTTGGCAAATCGTTTATTATCCCGTTGCAAGCGCACGTTCTCTTTCTCCAACTGATGAACGAGAGCGACCTTTTCACGCTCGACTTTTTCTAATAAGTTCATCAATACCCGCCGGCTTACTCTTAAATGCTCAACACGCTGTTCCAATTCGCCAACGCGCGCCCGCAATAATCGTATTTCGTCCGCAGAATCCACTAAGCCACGCCCCCCGACTTCTTCTTCGCTAATAGTCTATGCCGGGAGATCGTATTTTAACCCTAATGAGTGCTGCGGAACTTAATTAGGCCGCGCCAGATCAAAGATTTGTTGAATTACTTCTTGCTTAACTCCCCAATATCCAATGTTTACTCCCGGCTTACGATCTTCGCCGTGGAAATCAGAACCGCCCGTCATGAGCAGGTTATACTTTTGGGCCAGAGCACGGTATTTCTGTTCATCCTCATGATTGTGTTCGGAATGGGAAACTTCGATTCCCTGAAGCCCGGCGTCAATCCAGGCAGGGATTCCTTCTTCCAGGTGATGTGCTCCCGGATGAGCCAGAACAGCAACCCCACCTGATTCTCTAATTAAGGCTATCCCTTCTTCAGATGTCAGTTTATAGCGGGGAACATAGGCCGGAGCCCCTCTTTTAAGATAACGGTCAAAAGCTTCTTTTACGCTGCCGACATAGCCTCGTTCAACAAGAACCAGTGCGACATGCGGACGGCCGATTGACTCACCCTGAGCATATCGTTGGACTTCCTGAAAGGTTATCCTGATTCCTAAACGGTTAAAGCGCTCAAGAATTTCCAGCATTCTTTGTTCCCGGGCATTGCGCAGGCTTTTGAGCCGGCTGTTTAAATAAGCCGATGAACCATCAAGCTCATATCCCAGTATATGAACCTCTCGGCTGTGCCAATCGGTGTTTAATTCGATCCCTTTAACCACTACAATTCGGGAGGTTCTTCCGGCCTCTTCAGCTTCCTGCCACCCCTGAATCGTGTCATGGTCAGTAATGCCAATCCCTTTTAGCCCTAGAGCTGCGGCCGAACAAACAAGCTCAGTCGGCGAAAGCGTTCCGTCGGATGCTGTCGTATGACAGTGTAAATCAACTTCATAAAGATCAACTCTGGAATTCAATGCTTTTACCTCGTTTCCCCAACAATACTTGTCTTCATTTTAACACATCCGTTAATACTCTCATAAAATTGCCGCCTAAAATCTGTCTGATTTCTTTGGTTGAAAATCCCACCTTTGTAAGATCTTCAAGGAGATAAGCATAATCTCTAACGTCTTCCAGTCCCTCAGGCGTCTCATCAATGCCGTCAAAATCCGAGCCAAAACCCACGGTCTCCGCCCCGGCCACCTCAGCTATATGACAGATATGGCGCACAACCTCCTGACGCGTCACCAGGCCACTCTCTTTTAAGAACCTCGGGTAAAAGTTCACTCCCACAATGCCCTTTTGCCTCGCTAAGGCGCGCAGCTGACGGTCAGTTAAATTACGGGGATGAGGGCAAAGGGCATAGGCGCAAGAATGAGTGGCGGCTATGGGATATTCGCTAAGGTTTAAGACATGCCAAAACCCCTCTTCGTTCAAGTGAGAAACATCAATCAGCATACCCAATTGATTCATACGCTTAACGACTTCCTGACCCAGCTTTGTCAGCCTGCTGTGAGTATCTTCTCCCACTCCATCGGCTAAAGCATTGCGTTGATTCCAGGTTAGCCCCAAAGCTCTGACACCCAGTCTAAAAATCACATCGACCATGAACAAGTTTTCTCCCAGTATCTCTCCACCTTCAACGCTGAGCAAAACTCCAATTTTTAATGGGTCTGGTATGCGCTCTAAATCTGATTTTCCTTGAACAAGAAAAGCTTGCGCGGAATTTGCCTCGACAAAACGATGCACCCCTTCGATAAGTTCTAAGCCCCGCCAAGTAGCCATTGCCGGTTTAGACTGTGATTCAATAAAAGCCGCCAAAAACTGAAGTGCCACATCAACGCTTCTGGCCCTGGGAAGATCCCACTGACCGCCTTCTGAGGATAGTGAGAGTGTCCTCTCCTGATTGACATAATGCGTGATACTATCGCAATGTCCATCAACGATAAAATAGTCTTCCAAAGCAAACACCCCTTTTCTTTTAAGATTAGGGCTTTAAATTTATTTTAATAAAGGCAGGTTTTATGTCTTCTGACCAGTGCAAAAATAAGCACCTGTTTGCGAACAAGCATGCAAACAGGTGCCTTTAAACAACTTAGCGCGGCTGAACAATCAATTTAATCGCAGTTCGCTCTTCTCCGTCAATAACAACATCTGTAAAAGCCGGAATGCATACAAGATCAACTCCACCCGGTGCAACAAAACCGCGTGCGATAGCCACAGCCTTGACGGCTTGATTCAAAGCTCCGGCCCCAATAGCCTGCAACTCGGCTCCACCGCTTTCACGCAGAACCCCCGCGAGCGCTCCGGCAACAGCATTGGGACTTGATTTTGCTGAAACTTTTAATACATCCATAATTCATCCTCCTGCTCGATTTCATTTACAGGTATTACCACAACTATGAATATATGTATTCGCGAGAGAGCGAAAGAAATCCTCTTTTTTTAACTAAGTTTTCTGATTTTTATGGAAAAATTGCTTACTCCTCTATAAAACGTTGAATCGTTTCAATCCCTGAAGCTTTACCTGACTTCTCATCAATATGAAGTACTACGGCATTTAATTGAATTGATCCGTTGGCCAATTCAAATTTGGCGGGAAGCTGAGTCAAAAATCGATTAATAATAATTTCTTTTTTAATCCCTAAAACCGAATCTCTTGGACCTGTCATTCCCACATCTGTAACGTAAGCGGTTCCTTGAGGAAGAACTCTGGCATCGGCTGTCTGGATGTGTGTGTGGGTCCCAAGCACTGCGCTGACTTTCCCATCGAGAAACCATCCTAAGGCGACTTTTTCAGAAGTTGCCTCGGCATGAAAATCAACGAGTACAATGGGAGTCTCCTGTTTAAGGAGATTAATCCAGCGAATGGCACCACTGAAGGGATCATCTAAAGGATTCATGAATATTCGCCCTGAGAGGTTTAAAACTCCGATCTTATAACCCTTAGTTCGAATAAAGCCGTATCCTTGCCCAGGCGCCCCTACAGGATAGTTGGCCGGGCGAATTATCCTCGTCTCACGATCAATAAAATTCATAATATCGCGATTATCCCAAACATGATTTCCCATCGTTAAAAATTGGATTCCATAATCAAACAGCTCATTAGCTATTTCTTTAGTCAGCCCTTTTCCTGCAGCGGCATTCTCAGCATTGGCAATCGTCACGTCTATGTCATAATCTTGCTGAAGCGGTTTTAAAAAATGTTTAATTCCTTCTCTTCCTGGTTTACCGACAATATCTCCGACAAAAAGTACGCGCAACGTACAAACCCTCCTTCTACGAGTTCACCAGACCTTGCTGTTTATCGATATTTTGATACTGTTCCCTCTTTCTGACTCTCTTAAACTAATTATTAAAGACTAAAACACGGCCTTCATCTCTCAAGGCCAAGACATTCCTGGGAATGTCCATAAGCTTAATAGAAGTCAGCATTTGACTGATTATTTCTTCTTGATACGTCAAATCTTCATGGTCTAAATTCATTTCATCATAAACCAGCTCTTTTTCAAACTTACGTCTCAGCAATTCGACCATTAACCCTACTTCACGTTGCCTGACACTTTCCAAATCGCGCACTACCGTCAGAACAGTGACATTTTCTTCAGTTCGGCAGGTAATTTCAAAAACACGTACTGTCTGTCCCTCAAGGTGATGGTAAAGCTCCAAAGCGGGCCGCAAGATGTCTTCAAAAGGAGCAAGGTTTTTCTGCTGCCTGATCATAAAAGCAAATTTAAGGACGTGTTGTTCACACTCATAATGAACCGATCCCAATTCGGAATATCTTATCAAAATTGAAGTCAATAAATCAGCCCCATCGGAAACAAGCCTTAAATCTTTTGATAGCTTATTAAGCACCGTTGTCAATCCTCTCTTTAGCTCTGTCCTAACATGAGAACTATTCGGCAAAAGGCCACAATCTCCTGCAAGCTCTTTTGGCGTCACTTTGCCGCTCAATTGCCGTTGAAGATAATTCGCTCAAAAATCTCAAACCATAGAAAATTAAACGTATCATAACAAAAAAAGCTTAGCCGGTGCCAGTCCTATCTAAAACAAAAGTCAGGCGATCCTTCCAATCGCCTGACTAAAGAGTCCATCACTAGATTATTTGGCAAAGTCAACCGCTCTAGTTTCACGTATAACAACGACTTTAATCTGTCCCGGATATTCAAGTTCTTCTTCAATGCGTTTACTAATCTCACGGGCTACGCGCGGAGCAAGAACATCGTCAATCTTGTCCGGCTTAACAATAATCCGCACTTCCCGTCCGGCCTGAATAGCAAAACATTTTTCAACGCCTTCGAAACTTTCAGCGATATCTTCAAGTTTTTGCAGCCGTTTAATATATGTTTCCAGTGTTTCCCGACGCGCACCCGGGCGGGCCGCGGAAACTGCGTCAGCTGCGGCAACTAAAACAGCTACGATACTTTTGGGTTCCACATCATTATGATGGGCTTCGATAGCATGGGTAACATCGGTAGATTCCTTATATTTTCTAGCCAGGTCTACTCCAATTTGTACATGAGTACCTTCTAAATCGTGATCAACAGCTTTTCCAATATCATGCAGCAGTCCTGCTCGTTTTGCCAACTGAACGTCCACTCCCAGCTCGGCTGCCATTAATCCGGCCAGGTGGGAAACCTCCGTCGAATGTTTCAAGACATTTTGACCATAACTTGTGCGGAATTTTAGTCGTCCGAGCAAACGGATCAATTCAGGATGTAAGCCATGAACTCCAGTTTCAAAGGTAGCCTGTTCTCCTTCTTCGCGGATCTTTTGATCGACTTCTTTCTGAGCTTTTTCCACCATTTCTTCAATACGGGCCGGGTGGATTCGGCCATCGGCAATCAATTTTTCCAAGGCTATGCGCGCCACTTCACGACGGATGGGATCAAAACCGGATAAAATTACAGCTTCAGGCGTATCATCAATAATAAGATCGATTCCGGTCAATGTTTCCAACGTTCGGATATTGCGTCCCTCGCGGCCAATAATCCGCCCTTTCATTTCATCACTGGGCAGAGCTACGACAGAGACCGTCGTCTCAGCGACATGGTCAGCAGCACAGCGCTGGATCGCTAAAGATATAACATTTTTAGCCCGTTTTTCAGCTTCTTCTTTAGCGCGAGTCTCAATTTCTTTAATCATGATCGCCGACTCGTAGCGAACTTCTTCCTCAACTCTTTTCAGAAGAAGCTGTTTGGCTTCTTCCGAGGTCATGCCGGACAAGCGCTCAAGTTCGGCTTGTTCTTTGTCTACAAGCTGGTTCAACTCTTCTTTGAGAGAATCCACTTCGGCTTCCTTACGATGCAAAGTCTCTTCTTTTCGTTCAAGCGACTCGATTTTACGGTCTAAACTTTCTTCTTTTTGCAATAAACGCCGTTCCAACCGTTGCAGTTCATTACGACGTTCACGAGTTTCTTTTTCCACTTCATTGTGGATATGCATGACTTCTTCTTTGGCAGCAATAATTGATTCCCGTTTTTTGCTTTCCGCGGCAGACAGCGCATTTTCAACGATCCGTTTGGCTTCTTCTTCAGCGGTTCCGATAACTTTTTCCGCAGTATTTCTACGAATATGCCAGCCAACTAAGGCCCCCAGACCTAATCCCACTAATATGGCAATTAACCCTGTAATAAATATTGCGATCATACGTGCACACACCTCCTTGTTTGTCAAAATTCAAAATTTTATTCTTAAATAAAAAAAACTGGTTTCCCCAAACCAGTCTCTTAAGCAAACCTTTAAAGACGGAAATCCCCTTCCGCTTCCTACAACTCTCGTTAGTCAAAAAACAATATTAAAAACTGACTATTCACGAAATCTATAAGAAAACCATTAAAGGCTAAATCTTAACAGAGACAGGTCTCTGTTAAGATTTTAATATTATTTGCAATTAATGTCAAGCTTGTCCTAAATGGGCCGATTTTATTCAAGTTTTCAGAAAAAATCCGGAGTTCCGCCGCAAGACTTAGAAATCAATTGTCTCATCATTGCGCGGAGATTGTATCTCTGAAACGACACCTCTTACCATATCCGAGGGATATCCTCGTTGAATAAGCTTGCGGACAACTTTTTGCTGTACCAGCAACTCGGCCGGTATCAATTGTCCCTTTAGATCTTTAGAGGCTTTTTCCTGCCGGTGCTGTTCCTCTTGGGCCCACCATTTCCGGGCTAGAAATAAACACTGTTGAAATTCCTCAGCCTGGGAATACGCCTCCTCCAGCACTTCTTCAATCAAGCGGGAAGCGATTCCCCGGTTCTGCATATCCAAGATAACCCTGCGGCGCGAATACCGTTTAAGGCGGCTTTTGACATAACTCAAAGCAAGCTCCCGGTCATTGAGGTAACCATAATCCACCAGTTTAGCGACCGCCTCGCCGATCTCTTCGCCGGCAAACCCTTTATCGCTGAGACGAGCTTCCAGTTCATGAGTTGTCAGCGCCCTCCTTGACAAACAATCCAAAGCTGTTTCCCAAGCACTTTTCCGGGGCTTATGACTCGTCAAGCGAATCATCTTCATCTGCGGCAGCCGTGGATGTGACTGGGGAGTTCATATTGGAACGAATTAAGTTTTCTAAAGTAAGGGCAACATCCGGATGTTGTTTGAGATATTCTTTGACATTCTCCCGGCCTTGCCCTAAACGTTCTCCATTATAGGAATACCAGGCACCTGATTTGGATATTATCTCCATTTCCGTGCCGATATCTACAATACTTCCTTCTCTAGAAATTCCTTCTCCGTACATTATATCAAAATCCGCGGATTTAAAAGGAGGAGCGACTTTATTCTTAACGACTTTAACCCGAGTCTTATTTCCGACAATTTCCTGCCCTTGTTTCAAAGCCTCTTGCCGGCGAATATCGACACGGATCGTGGCATAAAATTTTAAGGCTCGCCCTCCCGTGGTCGTTTCCGGACTGCCAAACATTACGCCAATTTTTTCACGAATTTGATTGATAAACACTACGCAGGTATTGCTCTTGCTGATTGATCCGGTCAGCTTGCGCAAGGCCTGAGACATTAGACGGGCGTGCAGACCGACGTGATTATCGCCCATCTCTCCCTCAATTTCCGCTCTAGGTACTAAAGCGGCAACAGAATCGAGAACGACAACATCCACAGCAGCGCTGCGCACCAGAGCTTCACAAATTTCTAAGCCCTGCTCGCCGGTATCCGGTTGGGAAACCAACAGTTCCTCGATATTGACTCCCAGAGCTTTGGCGTAGACAGGATCGAGGGCATGCTCCGCGTCAATAAAGGCAGCTACGCCACCCAGTTTTTGGGCCTCGGCAATAATATGTAAAGCGACCGTCGTTTTACCGGAAGACTCAGGTCCAAATATTTCTATGATCCGGCCACGCGGCACTCCGCCAACCCCCAAGGCCAAATCTAAAGCCAGAGAACCCGTAGGTATAACGTCTATCACAGATCCAGCTGAAGACCCTAGTTTCATAATGGAACCTTTGCCAAACTGCTTTTCAATCTGTGCCAACGCAACATCCAGTGCCTTTAGCTTATTTGTCTCAGCCATTTGCCGTCCTCCTCACTCAGTTAAAACGCATTTTCGCGTTCGCAAAACATCTGTTCGATTACCATTATAGGGGCTAGTCTCAATACTTGTCAATTTGTTTATAGTGCAATTCGACAGTAAAGCCGGCATTTCACCTAAAACTCCATAACTCAGACAATAAGAGAAAAAGCTAAGTCCTGAACAGACCAGCTTTTTCGTCCGGAGTTTTTAAAGTCTAATAATCTGTGTTTTCACGAGCTTTAGCCGGCTCAACACTGACTCTTCGCCCTTTAATCATAGCTTGATGCATACAACTTAAAACCCTTGAAGCATATTCTTCGGGAACCTCTACGAATGTAAACTTGTCATAGATATTGATCATACCAATAATCTTTCCCGGAACTCCACTTTCTTCAGCAATCCAGCGGATAATGTCCTGCGGGCGGATTTGCTGAACCCGGCCAATGTTCATAAAGAAGCGGACCATTCCCGGCGCGGCTCCGGTATTTCCGAAATGATTCATATCCTGGTCATTCTCTTCAGGCCGTTCTTCGGCATTGGCCCCCTCAACCGCAAATTTTAAAGCGGCGGCGGCGACATCGGTCGAATCGTATTCCTCAAGCAAATCTCCAATAATGGCGCGATAATTTCCCAGGCGATTGCCTTGAATCAACCTCACGAGCTGATTCTTGAGATTATCTGCCTGACGCTCACTAATATCCGCTAAGGATGGGAGCTCCTGGCGCCGTATTCGCGTCTTGATTAAGTTTTCAATCAAACGAAGCTGGCGGTATTCTTTGGGAGAAATCAAGGTTATGGCTTGTCCCCGGCGGCCGACACGTCCCGTACGCCCAATTCTATGCACATAGGACACCGGGTCCTGAGGTATGTCAAAATTTATAACGTGTGTCAAATTATTAATGTCTAAGCCCCGAGCCGCAACATCTGTGGCGACAAGCAACTCCGTCTTTCCATCCCGGAAACGTTTCATAACCCGGTCCCGCTGCTGCTGGCTTAAGTCTCCATGCAAAGCATCAGCGACATATCCCCGGGCTTCAAGGGCCACAACCAGCTCGTCCACGCCTCGCTTTGTGCGGCAAAAGGTGATCCCCTGTCCGATATCCTCCATGTCAATGATGCGACAGAGCGCATCAACCTTAATACTCTCTCTGGTCTCATAAAACACTTGGTCAATGAGCGGTACGGTCAATTCATCCCTGCTGACAGTCACAGAGCGGGGACTCTTCATGTAAGTCTGGGCTAACTTGCGAATCGCCTGGGGCATTGTCGCCGAAAAAAGCATGACCTGACGGCCTTCTTCAGGAACCGCCTTGAGAAGCCCCTCGATATCTTCAACAAAACCCATATCCAGCATTTCATCGGCTTCATCTAATACAACCATTTTAACATGCTGCAAACGCAGTGTACCTCTATTTAAATGGTCCAACAGCCTTCCCGGCGTTCCAACGACAACTTGGTACCCCATGCGCAAGGCACGTATCTGCCGGTCAATCGGCTGTCCACCATAGATTGGCAATGGTTTTACATGCTTGTATTTTCCGATCTTAGCGATTTCCTCCGCGACCTGAATAGCCAGTTCCCGAGTAGGCGTAACGATAAGCGCTTGCACGGCTTGAAACTTCGAGTTTACCTTCTCAGTTATTGGAATTCCAAAAGCGGCCGTCTTCCCGGTTCCGGTCTGAGCTTGGCCAATAACATCCACATTTTCCAGCGCAACAGGAATCGCCTGCTGCTGAATTGGAGAAGGCTCCTCAAATCCCATTTCCGACAAAGCCTGTACGATATGCTTACTCAACTGAATATCCCCAAAGGATTGTAAACGTTCAACCATCACCTAATTATTATCCCCTTTCCTTGTTCAACATGTGCAGCCTTATCCCATTAAGGGCGGCTTGAACGGTCAATTGGCGCACAGACTCCCGTTCTCCGTAAAACTGAAACTTTCGCGCGTAAACCCCCTCGGGTGAAGCGATCCCAATATAAACCAAACCTACTGGTTTCGAGGAACTGCCTCCACCCGGACCGGCAATGCCTGTTGTTGAGATGGCCAGATCCGATCCCGATTTAGAGCGGATGCCTTCAGCCATCTCGCGAGCCACTTCTTCGCTTACAGCCCCAAACTGATTAAGGGTCTTTTCCTTGACCCCTAGAAGTTGTTGTTTCAGAGAATTCGAATAACTTACAACCCCTCCAAGATAAAACTCCGAACTTCCCGGTTCTTGAGTTAAGGTCGCACCAAGTAAGCCTCCAGTACAAGACTCGGCCGTTGCAAGCGTTAACTGATTCTTTTTGAGAGTCTGCCCTACAATGCCCAGCATTGTCTCCTCGTCGCGACCAAACACTTTGTCTCCAAGGCGCCGTCGAATCTCATCTTCCGCGTGCTTTAACGAATCCACGGCGATTCCCGACGTCGCTTCCGTTCCTCTCGCCACTAAACGAATATGCATTTCCGCTCGTTTAGCCAACAAAGCGATTGAGACATCCGCAAGATGCATGAGGCCACCCAGTACTTCCTCGATGGCAGATTCACCGATACCAAAAACCTTTAAGACTCGTTCATTCATCCGCTCCGAATCCGGCCCGACAATTCGTTGCAATTCAGGCCAGACATAGTCATCGAACATCGGTTTCATTTCAAACGGGGGGCCTGGCAATATGATAACTGTCTTCCCACTCTTTTCAATGATAGCGCCAGGTGCCGTACCGATAGGATTAGGCAATATCTTAGAGCCTTTTGGAAAATAGGCCTGTTTCTCATTACTAGAAGGCATTGGAGCTTTCCGGCGGCCAAAAAACTGAACGATCTGCTGTAAACTGGTTTGGTCCAGCTCCATTGGCAAATTCAAGACTTTAGCAACAAGTTCTTTGGTCAGGTCATCCGCTGTGGGGCCCAGCCCTCCGGTTGTCACTAAAAGGTCTGAGCGGTCAATCGCCTGGCGCAGCACTTGCTCTAAGCGTTCTGAATTGTCTCCAACCGTAGTATGATAGTCTACCTCGATGCCTAAAGAGGAAAGTTTTCCGGTCAAGTAGTGAGCACTCGTGTTAAGTGTCTCTCCAAGTAACAACTCCGTTCCAGTAGCCACAATTTCAGCTTTCATTTATTCTATCACTCTCCCAGTACCAACGCAAATATATCCGCGTTAGTTATGCTTGCTTAGTTATTTCTCACCTTACCTTAAGTTATCCTTCTAAAGGCAAAAAAATGAACCTCGCAATGAGGTTCCGGCAACTAGGCAGCATTTTGTAAATATCTGCGCAAAGTGTCCCCGTTCAGACTTTCCTCTTCTTGTAAAAGATCGCTGATGCGCAGCAAAATATTTTTATTTTGCTGAACAATAAACATGGTGCGTTTCTCCAGTTGAGCTAAGATATCCTTCGTCACGGGCTGGCGTTGTTCGGCACTCAGCAAAGAAACATCCGTCACTCCCAAAGAGGACATACCCGCTGAAAGCATTTTTTCCACCAAATCTAAAGCTTGCTCATAATCTCCTGCCGCACCCGTACTCCGGGTTCCCAGCACCTCCTCTTCCGCCAAGGCTCCTGCTAAGGCAACCATAATCTGCTCTTCCAACATCGCTTGCGTGTAAAGATAGAGGTCATCTTTCGGATAATGCCGGACATACCCCAAGGCATTGCCCCGCGAACGTATGGAAACTTGAGAAACTGAGTTTGGCCGCACGGTTTCCGCAAGCATGGCATGGCCGCTTTCGTGAATGGCAATCCGGCGCAATTCCTCGGCCGTCGGTTTGCGGTCAAGCTTCTCTCCGAGCATGACCTTTTCCACAGCTTCATGTAAATGACGCCCCGTGATTTCAGTAGCTTGATCCCTCAAAGCGAAAATGGCCGCTTCATTCGTAACGCTCTCCAAATGCGCTCCGGAAAAGCCAAAGGTTTCATGAGCAATCGCTTCCAAATCCACATCATGAGCTAAGGGTTTGTTTTTAGTATGGATTTTCAAGATAGCAATCCTGCCCTCTTTATCGGGAAGATCAACTTTCACTTGACGATCGAAACGCCCCGGACGAAGGATAGCGGGATCTAAGGCTTCCGGACGGTTTGTTGCGGCCATGACCAAAATATGCGGACCTTGATCAGTCTTAAGGCCATCCATTTCGATCAGCAACTGATTAAGGGTCTGATCGTATTCGTGATGGGAAACATTACTGCCCCGCTTGGCCCCCAAAATATCCATTTCATCAATGAAGATGATAGCGCTGGACTTTTTTTCTTTCTTAACTATTTCCCGCGCTCGGCGAAATAAGCTCCGCACACGCTCCGCTCCAACGCCTGCGTACATTTCCACAAACTCGCTGCCGGAAACCGCCAAAAAGGAAGAATCCGTATATTTAGCGGCCGCTTTGGCCAACAATGTTTTCCCTGTTCCCGTAGGTCCCGATAAGAGGATTCCTTTTAAAGGACGAATTCCCAAAGCTTTCATGCGTTCGGAATAACGTAAAAAATCCAAAGCTTCCTGAAGCTCTTTTTTGGCAATCGTTTGGCCGCCAATATCCTCAAAATTAACCATTGTCGATGTAATCGCTACGCCTTGACCGTTCTTGATGACTTGACGTGAAATTCCAAAGGTCCAGAGAAAATACCCGCCTAACCCCAAGAGCACGATCGGAAAAATATTATAACCCATGACAAGCAAAAAGGCTAGAATACCCACACCCAAACCGATAAGGACATCCCGTTTCACATAGTCTCCCCCTCACAATATGAAAATTTGGCTTAGTCTACTTTTAAGCCACCGAAGAATCGGTTCTATTCTTTTTTGCTCTCAAGGAATTGGCCCTGGTCATGTCGCTCAACGACTTCGATCAATTGGGCGTTTCCTTGATTCAGTAAAATATAAATGGCGTCACTGTCCATGGCCAGCTCAAGTTGAACCCCTGATTTTTCCGCCATGGTTTGGAGGCTTTGGGCCATCTCGGTGAAATTTCCCCGGGAAATTGCCTCTTGGATAGGAAACTGCATTTGCTCAAATAAAGCTGTGAGTGAATCATTTCTATGATCTAAATAGCGAATAGGTTCTTTACCGGCGATAGCCTCTAAGTCCAGACTCACTTGACGAAGATTGCTGATATGCTGGATAGCCACATCCATCTCAGCTTGTCCATTGACTTGAACCGTTTTGGCCGAAATCACTCCGGTTATTTTTTGGCTTTGGCTTAAGATGGAGGAATCAATCCATTGTTTTTGATAAAGAACCTTTCCGCCTAATAGCAAGCCAAATATGATTATTCCAGCAAGACCAATGACTAATATTCGTCGTTTCGTCATACGCATCTTCCTCCGTTTGCAACACTTTATGCTATATCAACATTATAGCATGCAGTATATCTTATAGAAATTTAAGATTTATCCTTGAAAGGTAATTTGTGTTAAATTTATCAAATTGCTAAGGGAGAGCTTTCTGTTAGCCAGAAAGCTCTCCCTAATTTTCAAAGTTTAAATGCTGAGAAAAAATTTAAAACAGATTAAATCTATTTATGTAATAACTTCCGAGATTTCAACAAGTAATCCAGGCCGGAAATCACCGTGAAAAATACCGCCAAATATAATAAGGGCTGTCCGATGTGTAAACCGATCAGGGAAAAAGGCCAGTCATGGAGCAAAATGGCCGATATAGCCACAACCTGGGTAATTGTTTTAATTTTACCAAGTTTGCTGGCGCTAATTACAACCCGGTCCACTGCGGCTATGGCCCGCAGACCCGTCACGGCAAACTCTCTGGCCAAAACAATCCAGGCCACCCAGGCATTCACTTCCCCCAGCTCGACAAGAGAAATCAAGGCGGCGGAAACCAAAAGTTTGTCTGCCAAGGGGTCCATAAATTTACCGAGATTAGTGACCTGATGACGCTTACGGGCGATATAGCCGTCTAAACCATCCGTCGCAGAGGCCAAAATAAAAATAATCGCTGCGACCACTTCTTGATGAGGGAATAGTGTTTGGCCTTTGGGCACTTGGAGAAGTAAAAAGGCCATAAACACCGGTATTAAAATAATGCGCGCTAGAGTTAAACGATTGGGTAAATTCACGAGACAACCTCTCCTATTAAATCGTAACTATCCGCTTCAAGAATGCGAACCTTGATCATATCCCCTGCCTGAAGAGGGGGGTGCCCACCTGTCTTGGCGATGTAGACTTGCCCATCAATCTCCGGAGCATCTCCTTCCGTACGACCCATCCATTGCCCATCCGGAAGTTTCTGTTCCAGCAACACCGTAACACTTTGACCAATCCAGCGTTGTTGCCTCTGCCAGGATATATCCTGTTGCACCTGCATCATCTGATCCCTTCGCCGCTCCCGTACCTCAAGGGGAACCTGATCCTCCCGTTTGCCGGCAGGAGTATTCTCTTCCTGAGAATAAGCAAAGACTCCAAGGCGGTCAAATTGAACACGTTGAATAAACTTGACCATGGTTTCAAATTCCTGTTCTGTTTCTCCGGGAAACCCGGTGATCATGGTCGTACGCAGAGTCAAGTCCGGCATGGCCGCGCGTAATTTTCTAATTAACTCCTCAGCCTGTTCAATGGTACCCTGACGGTTCATTTCTTTAAGGATTTTATTGTCAGCGTGCTGCAGCGGGAGGTCAATATACTTACATACTTTAGGTTCTTGCCGCATCGTTTCTATAAGTTCGTCCGTGAAACGCTCAGGATAACAATACATCAAGCGAATCCATTCGATTCCCTCAATTCGAGCAAGCTTGCGAATCAGCCGCGGCAGGAGCAATTCACCTTCCAAATCCTGTCCGAAACGTGTCGTATCCTGGGCCATGACCATAATTTCTTTAACTCCCTGAGCCGCCATCTCCTGGACTTCACGAATCACAGATTCTTCCGGACGGCTGCGGAAATGCCCGCGGACATAGGGAATAACACAATAGGTGCAGCAGTTGTCGCAACCTTCGGCAACCTTAACATAGGCTAAATAGTCGGGCGTAGATCGCTTCCTGGGCATCAGCTCATGATGCAAAAAATTCGGAGCTCCTGCTTTAATCAGATTCGTTCGTTTCTTTTCTGCCGCTTGAACAATCGCTGCAATTTCATCTATGTTTCCCGTCCCTAAGACACCATCAAGCTCGGGAATTTCTTGCATTAATTCCGACCCATAGCGTTGAGCTAAGCACCCGGTCGCAATTAGAGTATGACATTTTCCTGATTCCTTATAACCGGCCATCTCAAAAATTGTTTCTATGGACTCCTCCTTAGCAGGTTGAATAAATGTACATGTATTCACAACGATAATATCCGCCTGTTCAGGAGAATCCGTCAAAGAGTAATTTTGGGCTAAAAACCCTGCCATGACTTCACTATCGACTTGATTTTTTGGACATCCTAAAGTGACTACTGCTACTCTTCTTGTCAAGGTTACACCTCAAATCACTGTTTTACCTATCTTAGTATAAACCAACACTTCAACAAGGTCAAAATTATTCCTACAAAAAGGATAGCTTTCCTATCCTTAAATTCCCGAGGTTTACTTTTCCGGCGGCAAAATTGTATCACAATCGTATAACAAATGGGTATTAACCTCATGCGGTTAATACCCACTTGTTATTTATTAAGATCTCTGCGTTCGGCTGTGGCGATATAAATTACATTTTCGCCAATATTCGTAGCATGATCAGCAATTCTTTCCAGATAACGAGCAACAAAGGTCAAGTGCAGCCCTTGATCTAAAAATTCAGGCCGCCGAGTCATAATTCCCAACAAATCGCGAACTACCCGATTGTATTGATGATCAATCGCATCATCTAAATTGGCTAACTCTTGAGCGAGCCCCATGTCTTCACGTTCATAGGCATCCAAGCCTTGGCGCATCATCTCCAAGGCACCTTGAGTCATCAAGGGGATATCCACAAGGGGTTTGCAGAGAGGGCCGTCGATTCTCCGCACAACTTTTGCTATATCAATCCCCAAATCCGCCATGCGTTCCAAGTCTGTGGAGATCTTCATGGCCGAAATGATTTTTCGCAAATCCTTGGCTACAGGCTGTTGAGTAGCAATCAGCAGGACGCCTGTAGCGTCAATTTGCCTCTCATAATCGTTGACCTTCTGGTCTTCTCCTATCCAGAATTCCGCTTGTGTCCGGTCCAGAGAGATTAAGGCTTGCATGCTCCCTTGGATGATTTTCTCAACCTCTTCGGCCATATCTTTCAATAATTTGATTAACTCCTGCTGCCCCTCATTTAATGATTGCCGCATAGCTGTACCCTCCTTAATCATCCAAACCGCCCTGTAATGTAATCTTCAGTACGTTTATCCGTCGGATTGGTGAAAATCTCCGAAGTCGGACCATGTTCCACGAGTTCTCCACTCAGGAAGAACGCGGTAGAGTCGGCGATTCTGGCGGCTTGTTGCATATTATGCGTCACAATGACGATAGTGTAATCTTTTTTCAGCTGTCTTACTAATTCTTCAATATGCATCGTAGCAATAGGGTCTAACGCAGAAGCAGGTTCATCCATCAAAAGCACAGCGGGTTCCACCGCTAAAGCACGGGCAATACAGAGACGTTGTTGTTGGCCGCCCGATAAACTCATGCCCGAATAATTTAAACGATCCTTGACCTCATCCCATAACGCCGCCATGCGCAAGCTTTTTTCGGCAATATCCTGGAGATTTTGTTTTCTTCTCAAGCCGTTAAGCTTAACACCTGCCACGACATTTTCAAAAATACTCATCGAGGGGAAAGGATTTGCCTTTTGAAAAACCATCCCTACCATTTTGCGCAAAGAAACGGGGTCCTGATCATAGATGCTTTTGCCATTTAAAATGATGTCTCCTTTTACTTTAGAACCCGGAAGAGTCTCATGCATGCGGTTTATACAGCGAACAAAGGTTGATTTGCCGCAGCCTGACGGCCCAATGATTGCCGTAACTTGATTAGAGGTTATCTCGATATTTATACCTTTAAGAGTTCTATTTGATCCATACCACGCTTCCAGCTCGCGAACACTTAAATTTTGTTCCATTATTAAAAGCCCCCTTATCCTAGTTATTCTTAGATCTGAATGCCAGGCGTGCTATCAAGTTTAAAATCAGCACCATGGCAATCAAGACTAATGACCCTGCCCAAGCTTGTTGATGCCATTCTTTGTAAGGAGATGTGGCATACTGATAGATTTGAACAGGCAAGGCAGCTATGGGCTCGTTTAAGGAATGGGCCCAATATTGATTCCCCAAGGCGGTAAACAAGAGCGGTGCAGTTTCTCCCGAGACACGGGCAACGGCCAACATCGCTCCCGTGATAATGCCTTTAGCGGCAGTTGGCAGAACAATGCGCAGGATTGTCCTCCATTTGGGAATTCCCAAGGCGTACCCTGCTTCGCGAATGGTGTGCGGCACGAGTTTCAACATTTCCTCAGTAGAACGAATGATCAAAGGAATCATAATAATGGCCAGAGATAACCCTCCCGCGATAGCCGAAAAATGCTTCATTTTAAGCACAAGTGTCGTGTAGATAACAATTCCAATAATAATTGAAGGAATTCCTGTCAATACATCTGTCGTAAAGCGAACTCCGGTACTAAGCCAACTAGTTCGATCATACTCGGTGAGATAAATCGCGGCCAGAATACCTACCGGAACACCAATAACACTGGCTATTGCTACCATAATCAGCGTGCCGACAATGGCGTTGGCCATCCCGCCCCCTGTCATACCCATCGCTTTAGGAAGGCTTGTGAGAAATTCCAGGTTCAAGGAGCCAAAGCCATTCTTTATAACATATCCCAGCACGCCAAACAAGGGAACGAGAGCAACTATGGTCGTTAATACAAAAACTCCCAGCATCAAATAATTGCGGAGTTTCCGGAGGTTATAATTCATACCAGATGACCTCCTTTGGGACCGCGAGCTACCGACCAGACCAGCAGGCGGGCTAAAATATTAAGAACAAGCGTAATGCCAAAGAGAATAAGCCCGATTTCCACCAGAGCACTTAAATAAAGACTGTAGGTTGCTTCCGTAAATTCATTGGCGATCACTGCCGCCATGGAATAGGCCGGAGCGAAAAGTGAAGGAAGGACATCCGGGCGATTCCCAATAACCATCGTGACTGCCATCGTCTCTCCCAAGGCGCGCCCCAAACCCAGCATAACTCCGCCAAGAATACCTGACTTCGCATAAGCGAGAACGGAAATACGGATCATTTCCCACTTGGTCGCACCTAACGCTAAAGCAGCTTCCCGCTGGGCATCCGGCACCGCAGCCATGACTTCTCTGGAAATCGCGGCAATGGTCGGGAGAATCATCACGGCGAGAATCAAACCACCCGCCAGCATACCCAAGCCTACGGGAGGACCTTGAAAAAGGGGAGAGAAGCCAAACCATTTGGCTAAACCAGGTTCCACACTTTCTCTCAGCCAGGGAGCCAGCACAAAAATTCCCCACAAACCATAGACCACGCTGGGAATCGCCGCCAGCAAATCAACTAAAAAAGCGACGATTTTGCGAATCTTGGCCGGAGCCATTTCGTTTAAAAAAATGGCGACACCAACACCGACCGGAGCGGCAATTAACAAAGCCAAAAGTGAGGTAACCAGAGTTCCATAGATAAAAGGAAAGGCCCCAAACTCTTGTTTCACCGGGTCCCAGACACGATTGGTAATAAATGAAAAGCCAAAGGTTTGGATGCTTGGACGGGCAGACTCGAACATCTGCCAGCCAATCCAAACCATGAGTACGAGAACACCAAGGGCCATTAACAAGGTAATCAGACGCATGGCCTGATCCCCAATTGAAGCTGTGAGTTTATTTTTCTGACTCATACTTCAAATCCTTCCGCCTTCCTCATTTATATTTCTGTTTAACAGCGGAAAGAGCCCAGCCGCTGCTGAGCTTTTCCACCCTATGAGACATTTATTCTCTAAGCAATGTCTATTTCAGTAAAGGCTGACCTTGATAGGTGACGGATTTAAGCATCGCTTCTTCACGACTAACCAGGCTGTCCGGCAGCTTAGCATATTGCAGTCCTTCGGAAAGATTCTGACCGTCATGAATCTGCCAGTTCAAGAAATTAACTAAAGCGGTTCCTTTGGCTTTATCTGTTTGATCCTGATAAATCAAGCCCCAGCTAAACCCTGAGATCGGATAAGCATCGGCACCTGAGGCGTTAACGATGGAAACGCGCATATCATCCGGAATTGTCGCAGCCGCTGCAGCCGCTGAAGCTCCTTGCAGCGAGGGAGACAACCATTTCCCGTCCTTATTCTGCATCATGGCATAAGGCAAATTATTTTGGACAGCATAAGCAAGTTCCACGTAACCAATGGAACCTGGGGTTTGTTGAATAACACCGGCGACACCGGCGCTTCCTTTACCGCCAACCCCAACAGGCCAGTTGACCGATGTTCCTTTACCCACTTTCGCAGACCAATCCGAACTCACATTGCTCAGATAATCCGTGAAAATATAGGTCGTTCCGCTTCCATCCGAACGGTGGGCAACTGTAATTTTCAAATCCGGCAAGGTAACACCGGGATTATCGGCCACAATTCGAGGATCATTCCAATTTGTTATTTTCCCCAGGAAAATATCCGCCAGTACGCTAGGGGAAATCTTGAGATTTTTAGGCGCATTGGGGAAGCTGTAAGTAACCGCTGTTGCGCCAAGGGTCAAGGGGATGTGCAGAATCTTTCCGCCTTTGGCAGCTTTAAGCTGATCATCTGTCATCGGACCATCGGTAGCGCCAAAGTCAATGGTTTGTCCGGAAATCTGCTGGATTCCTGCGCCGCTCCCGACTCCTTGATAGTTAATGGTTACATTTGGATTATTTTTGCGATACTCTTCTATTTGTTGATTTAACAATGGATAGACAAAGGTGCTTCCCGCTCCGGTAAGCGTTACTGGCTCAGCCTTCTCTTGAGCTGATTGCGTTCCACTATTGGAACTGGAACTTGGGCTCTGGGTTCCGCACCCTACGAGAGAAAGAGCTAAGACACCTGCAAGGATACCTGTTAGAAGTTTACCTCTTTTACCAACCATTTAACATTTTCCTCCTGTCGGATAATTTCTTGTTCTGCAAGTAATGTAACATACCATGATTAAGCCTAAATTATCGTTGTGTAAAGTTTGTGTTAAATGGCTATATTATGTGTAAAAAATTTTAAAAAGGAATTTTAGGCCTCTTTGTCGAATCAGCAATGGAATAATAATATGGATAATAAATAATAGAGGTGGTCTGTGTGTGTGACCCGATGGACCCTATTGACGTCTGCGGCTGCGGGGATATAGGATACTTGACAACCCGAAAAATCCCCATTGATCTTGCTCATGGTGTGGGGTACATTGATAATGTGCCGGTTTATCATTGTCAGGCCACATCCTGCCAAGAGTATACTCTCCCTCCCGAAGTTTCACGCCGTTTGGAAGATATCGCCGAAGAAATGGAAAGAACTCAGACTTTAAAAGCTACCTATACTGGAACATCTCCTCGAGAAAGCTCCTCCGGTCTCCAAAATCATCAACAAACTCTTTTAGAGGCATTTACTTTGAAATTCAGGAACCGCGTTTATGAAGATGCTCAAGTTATTTTTGTCGTCCCGGGTGAAGCAGTCTTTTTACAAAGTACTCTGGAAAACTCGGAATTTTATGTCTTGCGCTATGAAGACGATAACTCAGGAGCTAGCGGTTTATGGTTCTCTCTTTCAAAATTTTACTATGAAGAACCAAACCTTACTTACGAGGATTTTTTAGACTGGTCGGAAAGCGGCTATATTAAGGAAATCGGCCGTGTCGTAATTGATGACGTTGAGGATACTTTGATTGATGAATTTGGAGACTGGGCAGTAAATAGTTAGCAAACAGATAGGGATGGTTCGCTTTTCGAACCATCCCTAAATAAATCGCCAAAACTATGGGGCTCCACAATAATACTGCCCAAATTTTGCACTTCATTTTTCTTTAAACAGATAATCGAGGTTCCTTAATTTCTTGCTTTGCTCCGCCCTTTTCGTCCCACCCTTTCCGGGGTGTTTTTATTTTTAGGTTCCGCTTGTTTACTTTTCATGCCCGATCTCCGCACAGGCCCTTTCTTGGACTTGATACCCTGCTTATCTTTATCTTTATCGGCAAGTATTTTGGCGGCAGGACGAATGAGACATTTAGGGCCGTAGCCGATTAAATCCTCCCGGTGCGCTGTCAGCAGTGCTTCCTTAACCAACTCGTAGTTTTTGGGATTTCTATACTGGATTAAAGCCCTCTGCATGGCTTTCTCATGCAGGCTGCGCGGTACATATACTTTTTCCATAGTCTGGGGATTCAGGCCGGTATAATACATACAGGTGGAGAGTGTTCCGGGCGTGGGAATAAAATCCTGGACTTGTTCCGGATTTACACCCATATCGCGAACATATTCGGCTAATTCTATAGCTTCCTTTAAAGTACTGCCCGGATGGGAGGACATCAGATAGGGTACAAGGTATTGTTTTTTCCCAAGCCGTTCATTTTCCTCTTTAAAACGCTGCACAAACTTCTCGTAGACTTTTTTGCCGGGTTTCCCCATATAGCGCAGAACTTCGTCACTGACGTGCTCCGGGGCGACTTTTAATTGACCGGAAACATGATGCTCACAAAGTTCCCGGATAAATTCCGACTTTGTATCCGCCAAAACAGCATCATAGCGAATACCGGAACGAACAAAAACCTTTTTGACTCTGGGTAAGCTGCGCAAACGCCGCAGCAAACTTAAATATTCCTCATGGTCATTTTCAAGTTTTTCACAAGGCTTGGGGAACAGACATTGCCGATGGGCACAGGTTCCGCTTCTCAGTTGTTTTTGGCATGAAGGGCGACGGAAATTAGCCGTAGGCCCTCCCACGTCATGAATATACCCCTTGAACCGATTATTCCAGGTCATTTGCTCAGCCTCTTGAATAATTGATTCAGGGCTGCGGCTTTGAACAATTCGTCCCTGATGAAAGGTTAAAGCACAAAAGGAACAAGCCCCGTAGCAACCGCGGGCACTGGTCAGACTGAATTCTACTTCTTCAATCGCCGGCACTCCGCCTTTTTCCTCATAAGACGGGTGATATGTGCCCATAAAAGGTAACGCATAGACAGAGTCCATCTCTGCCTGGCTTAAAGGGAGGGAGGGGGGATTTTGCAATACGGCTTTGCGGTTGTGCGCCTGCAGCATTGCTTTGCCCCGGAATGGATCTTGCTGATTATACTGAACCCAGAAGGCCTCCGCATACTTTTTCTTATCCGCCGCAACCTCTTCATAGCCGGGAAGAACTAAAGCATCCGGGCGGCCGGTCTCTATATTACAAGGCACCATAGTACCTCTGACATCCGTGATCTGCGTCATTGCTTCCCCACGCCGGAGCCGCTCCGCTATCTCAACGATGGCTTTTTCGCCCATTCCAAAAACCAGCAAATCCGCCTGGCTGTCTATGAGAATAGACCGTCGCACTTCGTTGCTCCAATAATCGTAATGAGCAAAACGTCTTAAAGAAGCCTCAATGCCGCCAATAATAACCGGCACTCCGGGCAGAGCTTCCCTCACCCTGTTGGAATAGACAATAGTCGCCCGATCGGGACGAAGCCCTGCCTCCCCGCCGGGAGAGTAAACATCCTGCCGGCGTTTCTTTTTAGCGGCGGTATAGTGGTTAACCATGGAATCGAGATTTCCCCCCGTAACCAGACAGGCCAAACGGGGTTTCCTCATTATTTTAAAAGCTTGGAGATCCTTCCAATCAGGCTGCGCCAGAATACCTACGCGAAAATTCTGGTTCTCCAGAACACGGGCAATGACGGAAATCCCAAAACTCGGATGATCCACATAAGCATCTCCGGTGATGAGGAGAAAATCAAGCTCAGACCAACCGCGAGCTTTCATTTCTGATTGATTCATAGGCAAAAAGCTTCGTATACGCATAGTCTCACCTTTCTCTACGGATGGCCAAATATCTCTGAAGCCAAGGATGGCAAGAAAAGAAAAGAGGGGCCAACCCCTCTATCTATAATTGATAAATTGTAAGTCGATACCGAAGTCCTCTTTTTTCAAAAGAGTAATCGCCGCTTGTAAATCATCTTTATTTTTGCCGGATACCCTCAACTCATCCCCTTGGATAGAGCTAACCACTTTTATTTTACTGTCTTTAAGCACTTTGTTGATCTGCTTGGCCTTATCCTGCGCAATCCCCTGAACCATTTTCACTTCTTGCCGAAGGGTGTCGCCGGCGGCCGCTTGCGGCTTGCCGTATTCCAAGGCCCGCAGAGAAATCCCCCGCTTGACAAGCTTACTTTCCAGAATATCGACCACATTGCGCAATTTAAAATCATCATCCGAAATTAAGACGATCTTTTCCTCTTCCAAAGTGATCGAGGACTTGCTGTTCTTGAAATCAAACCTCTGAGTAAGCTCTTTCTGGGCCTGCTGAACCGCATTGGATACTTCAGGCAAATTGATTTTGGAAACAATATCAAATGAAGAATCTTTAGCCAACCTAACGTCTCCTCTCAAAATTTAAAGTGTTTTTAAAGTATCCGGCGTAAAGATGACATTACGAAGAACTTGCCCGGAATTCCCTAAACTCGGCAACGCTTTGCCATTTAAGGTGACTGAAACTCCACCCGCGTTGCCGACGGTGACGAGCTCGATTTTGCTTGTTCCCTTAACTTCCCTGCTCGTACCTGCGTCAAAGGTTCCTTGAAACAACGGCTGTCCATCAGCTTTTACAACAATCCAGCACGGCTGGGTGAACACTAATTGAGCGGTCAAGCCATCCTGTGTTGCCGCCGCAACCGGGGGGGGAGTGCTGGGAGTCGTTTCTGGAGTACTAGTATTCGTCTTGGGTGTAACCGTTTCTGCCTGGGATGGCGCGCTCGGCAGTACCGTAGGCGAATAAGCCGAATTGGCAAGCTTTTCAGGGGTGCGATGGCTCCATTCAGCAATTCCAACGATCAAACCAATGGCCACAACAGCCGTAATTCCCACTACCAAGGGTCTAACCCAAAAAGGACGCTTTTTTAAGGGAATAGGGTCAGGAGTTTCCAGAACTTTTATGGTTTCCGGTACTTCAGAGTCATTATAGCGTTGAATGATCTCGTCCGGGTTTAACCCTAAGTGTTTGGCATAAGTACGCAAATATCCTTTGACATAAGTCGCCCCTGGAAGTATCCCATATTCCTCATCTTCAAGTGCCTGGATATAACGAATGCGAATCTTAGTCGTGTCTTCGGTAAATGCTAGGCTCCATTGTTTCTCCTCACGTGCGGCCCGGAGCATTTGTCCTTCTCCTGCCATTGATACCCCCCCTATCATCTTAGCTTAAGTCGAAGGCAGAAAAACTCATTGCAATATCCTCGCATCGAATTTCGTCATCCTCATGATGCCGAATTTCGATGATAAAGTCAAAGTCAATATGCAAACGCCCATCTCGCAGAAGAACGTCCGGATGTTCGACGATCTTCAAAACGGGCATTTCAATAACTTGTTTGAGCAACGACCAATGGGCATCGTTTCCCCGTGTAGTACTGGTTATTCCGTCAATGAGAAAGATACTGTCCTTGGACTCGTCGCGCAATAACTCAGTGCGTATGGTTTGCCGAATAATCGTTGAGGATAATAATATCCAACGCTTATTGGCATAAACACAGGCGGCAATGGCCGCTTCCGTTTTTCCCACCCGGGGCATTCCCCGAATTCCAATGATTCGATTTCCACCCTCAAGTAAAGTATCTCCTAAAAAGTCAACCAGCACTCCTAATTCTTCACGAACAAAGCGATAAGTCGGCGGATTAATTTCGGCCATGTCCAACCGCTTCCCATGACGCAGAGCTATCCGGTCCAACAGCGTGGGCATACGGAAAGCCGTTACTTTTATAGCTTCAACTTCAAGCAAAGCTTCATGCAGCGCTCTTACTTTAGCATCCGCATGAACTTCCAAAAGAAGCCCCCGCCGCGTCGGCCCAATACCGGCAACGGTTAAAATATTTAGATCCAGCATGCCAATCAAGGTCGTCACGGCCCCGAACAGTCCCGGCTTATTTTGCTGAATATCGTATTCCAAATACAACAGACTCTCTACCTGTGCAGGCCATCTTCTCATCAAGATAGCGTTCCAACTCCCTCAAGGCTTTAGTAGGCTCCTGATAATCTAAGAAATAATCATAATCCGCACTCGGTACATTGGGGTAAGCATAAAGCTTATCGTAATATTCCACCAGAAGTTGTTCCGTGAAATCTTCTAAGCGATTAGCCCCTAAAAGGTTGTGCAGCTCTTGAACTTTAACCCGGCCTAAAGTCTTTATTAATTTTTCCAGAGCAAGCCTGATTTCTTCATGAGCATTAGATACTGCCGTATACTCTCGTATTAAACGTTGTACCCGATTGGGCAAGGAATCACAATGCAGTATTTGAACTCCATGCTGCATGGCGGTATAAAATGTGGCCGGTAAGGTCACTCTGCCAATACGTCTGCTTTCACACTCCACAATGACATAGGGGAATTCTTTTAAAAGATCCAATTCTTCATATAACAAGCCCTCAAACTTTTTTTGGGAAGGCGGGTCCCCCAAACCCATGGCACCAAAAACAGACCCCCGATTATTGGCCAGTTTTTCAAGATCTATTGCCGGATATCCCTCTTCACGCAGTTTTCCGAGCAGCTCAGTTTTTCCCACCCCGGTATTGCCGCGGAGGACAACAAACCGAAACGGCAACTCTTGTTGAAAGTATTCAATAACTTGGCTGCGGTAAGCCTTATATCCTCCCTGCAGCCGATAAATGGGAATACCCATTAATTCCGCCACCGTAGCGAGGGCCTTGCTGCGCATACCCCCGCGCCAGCAAAATAATACCAAGGGGCCTTTGCGAGAAAGTTCTCCAACCTTTTTAAGAAGCTCGGGAAGTTTGGGACTAACAATACTTAAACCAAGTTCGCGGGCCAGGCTCGGCGATGCTTGCGTATACATCGTCCCAACTTCAGCACGTTCCTGGTTATTAAAAAGAGGAAGATTAACAGAACCTGGGATTGTCGCTTCCGCAAATTCTCCCTCAGAGCGCACATCAACTAATACTGGATTATCTAGAGCTTTAAGGTCACTAACCTGAATTTCCTTAATCATTAATAATTCCCTCAGTTCGGATATTCTCTATATCTTATCATAAATCCTAACAAAATTTTATGCAACTAATATACTATTTCATCTGTCCAAGGTCCATATTTTAATTCAAATTGTCCTCTTGTCATCAAAACCTCACGCGGTTTAGAACCCTCATACCCGCCGACAACCCCTTTTCCCTCCAAAAAATCCATTAAACGTGCCGCACGGGTATAACCGATCCTGAGACGACGCTGCAGCAAGGATACTGAAGCGGTTCCGCTTTCAATAAAAAGTTGAGCAGCCTGATAAAATAATTCGTCTTCCAATTCATCCTTAGGCGCATTGCCAAGGTCAACATTGGGAATGTCCTGATATTCCGGCTTGGCCTGATTTTGGAGAAATTCCACGACATTTTCCACTTCTTTATCCCCCAGATAACATCCTTGTACACGCATGGGTTTACTGGCACCCATTGGATAGTACAGCATGTCTCCGCGCCCCATCAGTTTCTCTGCGCCATTCATGTCCAATATTGTTCTTGAATCCGTTTGTGAAGAAACAGAAAAAGCAATACGCGAAGGAATATTTGCTTTAATAAGTCCGGTGATAACATCCACAGAAGGTCTTTGAGTCGCTACAATTAAATGAATCCCGGCCGCGCGCGCCATTTGGGCCAGGCGGCAAATGGCATCTTCCACATCACCCGGCGCGACCATCATCAAATCTGCCAGTTCGTCGATAATGACTACAACATAGGGCAGGGGAGGATGCTCCTCTTTCTTTTCTTGCAGACGCAAAAAATTGTACCGCACAATATCTCTCACCCCTGAGCTTGCAAAAAGTTCATAACGGGTCTCCATTTCCGTCACAATCCATTTTAAAGCTCCCGCCGCTTTACGGGGGTCCGTAACAACGGGCGCGATCAGATGAGGGATGCCATTGTAGTTGGCCAATTCCACCATCTTAGGGTCGACCAAGAGAAATTTAACTTCGTCCGGCCGCGCCTTGAAAAGAATACTGTGAATCAGCGTATTAATACACACGGATTTACCGGAACCGGTAGCTCCCGCAATCAACAGGTGGGGCATTCTTGTCAAATCTGCTATCACCGGTGCTCCTGTTATGTCCTTACCCAAACATAAAATCAACTTATTTGCCAGCCCCTGAAATTCAGGGGTTTCTAAGACCTCTCGAAAATGGACCATGGCAATCTCTTTATTGGGCACCTCAATCCCTACCACAGATTTTCCGGGAATAGGGGCCTCGATACGCACATCGGCGGAGGCTAAACTCAAAGCAATATCATCCGCTAAGTTCGTTATCTTACTTACTTTGACGCCTGGAGCCGGTTGGGCTTCATAGCGTGTAATTGCCGGCCCTTGAGTCACTTGGGTCACTTTAACTTTTACGCCGAAACTAGCCAGAGTTTCCTCCAGGATGCGCACGTTATCGGCTAAATCTTTATTGAGCCGGGGGTTTTTGACTTTTAGGGATTTATGAAGCAGGGAAACTTGAGGAAGCTGATAATTTCCGTCCTCGCGGGTTTGACGGGAAATTGGAGTACTCGTCACTTTTCCCGGTATCACCGGATTAGGAGAAGGTACGTTTGCGGTTTTCGCAAAGTCTAATTGTCCCTTTGGCAGGGGTTCGGGGGGATTTATTTCAATAATTATTTCATTTGGGCTTTCATTTTGATCTTCAAGAGTTTTAATGACTAAAGGACGTTCCACGATATCCGGATCAAGGACAGGTCTTAGAGAAGATTTCTTAGAAATTTTAACGTCCTTGGCTGCCTTAACGTTTTCCTCGTTCCCATTTGTTTTCTCATCCTCAGAACTTTTCAGCGCTTCCTTAAAATCTTCCAGGTGGTGTTTCATCCAGATCCCCGACTCTTTTCCCATTTGTCTTGCCTCTTGGAATCCTGCCACCAGGGAGCGGTTTGTGATTAGCAAAGCGCCAATAAGCGCACACATTATCAAAATAACGTAACTGCCTGGAATACCGAGCATTGACTTTAATAAGAAAACAATGGCCGCACCAATAAGGCCGCCTCCGTGACCAAGTTGCCCCTCATGGAACATATCCGCTTGCGAATAAGCCTCAATACCCGGTAACTGAAGGTGAAGCATGCCGACGAAAACGAGCCAAAGAAGAACGATCCCTATGGCTTTGGAGCCAACGCGGGAAGTTTGCTTATTCATGAAAGCAATACCCCAAATACCCAACATAATAGGTATCCCAATTCTACCCCCGCCGGCTAACATGGTTAAAAAGCGGTTAATCTCTTGTCCGACGACACCGCTCCTCTCTGAGTACAAAGCGACAAGCCCCAAACAGGCCATACCAACCACGAAGACCCCGATGACCTCGTTGCGTATTGTCTCTCCCAGGGTATTCGCTCTCATATCAACCTTTTTATTTAACTTGCGGCGTTTGGCTTTTTTCGCCACACTCTAATCCCCCAAACGTTTATAGTCTTTTGTATTTTAATCTTATCCCATTAAATTCCACATTGGCCGGCGTTTTCCTTTGTCATAAATTGCAAAAGACACCTGGCCTGATATAAAAAAGCGACTTTCGCCGCTTATAATTTTAAGAACTCGCCCTTATGTAGGAGTAATTAAACTATTCAGCTCTTTAAAGGCTTCCCGAACTCCTCCCACCACTTGAATCAACCCTGCGTCGACAGCTTCCTGCCCAATAAGGATGGTTCCGATATCCTGCGCCAATTCTCCGGTCTGGAACATAAGTTTTTCTAATCTCTCTTTGCTAATTTGCGAATGGGAATAGATAAATTGATCGATTCGCTCCTGCATTTTCCGCAAATAATCAAATTGCTGGTGGCCGTTAATCACTAACCCCGTGTAGCGGATCGGATGAACCGTCATGGTACCCGTCGGAGCAATCAGGCTTTTCGAACAGCTAACGGCAATAGGAATCCCAATACTATGTCCGCCGCCAAGAACCAGAGAGACCGAGGGTTTGCTCAAACTACTCAACATCTCGGCAATTGCCAATCCAGCCTCTACATCACCACCGGCAGTATTTAAAATGACCAATACTCCTTCGACTTTAGGGTTCTGTTCAACCGCCAGCAATTGGGGAATAAGATGCTCATATTTTGTTGTCTTAGTTTGAGCAGGCAACATTTGATGCCCTTCAATTTGTCCGATAATCGGCAAGCAAAAAATTCTTTCGGTAACTTCAGGAACTTGAATTTGCCCTAATTCTTTAATTGCCTCTGTTGATTCATTCGTCTCTTCCTCTGCTAAGCAAGTTTTATTTGAAAACACGGATTGTTTTACCCCCTTCACATTTGAGAACATCACTCGCTGATATTCCATTCGAATTATCAGCGATTTAAAAGATTTCTCGTTTAGTATGGAGGATTCAATCGTAAATAATACTTCCTTACTCTACTATAAACGATGAATGCAAACCCGTCCAGTAAAGTATCTTAACAAGCAACATTTTAGAACTGCCGCTAGACACTATATTCCAAGAAAGCCAAAAACTTATCATTATAATGATACCTTCAGACATTTCCCGCAATATACGAATAAGGTCCCACCAAGAAATCTATGCCTGGCGGCCCAAGCACATTCAAATGGACTTTGCCTAACTCCCGTAAATTTCTCGAAACCTGATTATTGCCTTCCGCTTCAGTTTGCGATTATGTTTATTTTGAACCAATAAGTTATTTCATTATCACCTTTACCCCAGTTAACATCGCATAAAAACAAATATTTTCCTGCTTCCTTTGGTGCCATAAGCTGACTTTGAGTTGACGGGTATAAAACTAACTGATCACTTTTCTTTGTCTTATCAAATATAGAGACTTTGTATTCAGGCTTATCCAAACCTGATACTTCCTCTGCGTCTAAGCGTACAATAGAACCTGGCTTGAGATCAGTGGCTTTCAGAGCCTGGTCAGCAATATACTCATCTGCTCCGAATGCTGTATTTCCAACTCTTCCCCCCGGTTTTCCAGTATAATTAGCATCACTTCGTATCCAGGGAATATTAATATTATTACTTGTTACCGAAAATTTAGGATATGTTGCAGGATAATTTTCGGCATCTTTTATCATCGTTAGCATACTAGGCTCTTCTGTAGGGTTATCTGGTGCTGTTAAAATATTTCCGGTTGTACCTTCCGCCTCATTCAGTTTTAAAGGCCCATCAGGTTGAGAGGGCAACGTTTTTGACGCAGTCTTGCTCAAATTTACTTTTTGTGCCGTACAAGAGATTGAGCTTAAGACAATTAGAAACAGGATTATGAATGTTAATAATCTTTTCAAACTATATTTTCCTTTCTCCTCAGCATCCATGGAAGGCCTTACCTTTACACAATATGCTGCAGACCGCCCCGTGTCTTCTCGAAGCCTGGTCAACCTAAGGCGGGAATTAGCTAGACATTCATATCATTAATACTGAGATTCCTATACATCAAATCGCTGCGTTTAATAAAACCAATCGATTCCCAAAATTTATTTCCTAAATCATTAGCAGCAAAGACAACCAAAGCAACCTTATTTATTCCTTCCAGCCTCAAGGCGCTTGCTGCGGCTTTAACCAGAGCCTTTCCTATACCCTTGCCACGAAAATCAGGCCTAACCGCCGTATGATAAATATACCCTCTTCTTCCATCGTGCCCGCAGAGTATGACACCTATGATCCGGTTTTCAATTTGAGCAACATAATTTGTGGTAGGATTTCTTCGGAGAAATTTTTCTATACCTGCGGGGGAGTCATCCAAACTACGCATGCCCATACCTTCCGTACTCGTCCATAATTGATACACTTCATCATAGTCTTCAATTGACATTACCCTTATTCTCATAGTTTTTACTCCTCCGCAACAAGTTTAGTCAAATCTCTCCGGTAAATATTATTGTGGAAATTCTCTGCTCTTTAAAGTGCTGTTAGATAATTCTCCAAATTTGTCTCTATATCCTTTTTATTGCAAACATTTTATCAAATCGGCAGTAACTTTCTGCCGGCGAGGGAAAGCCGTCTATTGGGAAATGAGCTTCGAGGACTGGCTCAAGGTCATGCCCTTCGTTTCCGGAGCCCAGGCTATCGAGGCAGCCAAACCGGCAATTGTTATTGCGGCGCCAATAAGCATGGTCGTTCCGATTCCGTACTCCTTTAAACTATAGGGCAGAACGAACATAGCGATAAAGGTGCAAATTTTACTGAAAGCTACCGCGATGCCTATGGCCGTGGCCCGAACCTCCGTCGGGAAAAGCTCATTGGGATAAAGCCATTCCAAAATGCCTGGGCCGCCCGAGCAGAAGGCATAAAGCGCAAAGGAGCCAATAATGATAACCAGAGGAGCGGCTGGGAACAAGCCCAGGGCCAGCATTGCTAAGGACATGAGGACAAAGCTGGCAATGCACAAGGAGCGTCGGCCGATTGATTCCAGCCAAAACATGGCCGGAATACAGCCAAGCAAAAAAACGGCGCTGATTACCACATCGCCTAAAACGGCCATCTTGCCCGTCCCCAAACCAAAAGCATTCAATATTTGCGGACCAAAGGTATAAATGGCATACATCGGCAGAACCTGAGCGGTATACAAAATAACAATAAAAAGTAGTTTTTTAAAATAACCTGCCGCAAATAGTTTGCTAAGTTGTGTCCTGGCGCTCTGTTCATCCAGGATCGGCTCCGCGTCAGGACCGAATACCCTTTTCACAATGACACGCGCTTCGTCGTGACGGCCTTTGCTCACTAGCCAACGGGGGGATTCCGGTGTGCCTAAACGGCCGATTACAAGTATTAAAGCGGGAATAGCCGCACTTCCCAACATCCAGCGCCAGCCGCCGTTCACATCAAGTAAGAAACACCCTACGATATCCGCCACCGTCGCCCCCACATACCAGACCGCCGCGATAAATCCCATAGACATGGCCCGATACTTGCGGGGGGTAAATTCCACGATTAAGGCGGTTGCGATCGGATAATCGGCCCCGACAACAATCCCCACCGCAAACCTTAATATGAACAACTCCAGGGGAGTCGTAATAAATATCTGCAGAATTGAAAGGATTATGATAGCGATGAGATCAATCGTGAACATAAGCTGACGGCCTACCAAATCAGTGACATATCCAAATACTAACCCGCCAACAAACAAGCCCGCAAGGGCAGATGCCCCAATTAAACCCGTCCAAAAAACATCCAAATTAAGCCGGGGCCCCAATTGAGTGAGCGCCAGTCCGATAATAACCATGATATAGCCATCCAAAAAAGGACCGCCGCTCGACATGATGATCAGTTTCTTCAGAAAAGGATTAAATTCCAGATCCTCCAACGTCCTTGCCATAGTTCCATCACCTTTCCCTTAATCTAGATAACGATCTACCCTTATAAGGTTCGGCTAAACACTAAATTTGATGTTGGTGGAAAAAGGCTCTGTAAATCATTGCAAATCAAAGTAAATCCAGGCAGATCCAGGTAAACTTAAGCAACCTCAGGTAAACGTTGAAAATGGTGGACCAACATGCACAGTGGTACACCATTTTCAAGCATTCCTCAAAGGGGCTGTGAGTGGGGTTTGACCGCCGCTGCACACTCCCCCGGGTCTGTTTCTAGAGCTCTAATTGTTTGTTGCGATAAGCCTTGAGATATTTGCTGCAATAATCGTCACGTCCGGCCAGTGTCTCCGCCGTGATCAAACTTGCCATCATCATCTTGTCCAAGGGGTTAATAATCAGACCATCCAAGCCTTTGGCAATGGCCATAATCGCAAAGGCGTGATTCATGAATTTTCTTCCCGGAAGACCGTAGGATATATTCGACAAACCGCACATCGTATGAACTCCTGTAAAGCTCGTCATAATGGCTTCTACGGAATTCATGAATTCTAGAGCGAAAGTGCTGTTGACGGAAATCGGTTGTACCAGCGGATCTACATAAATATGATCAAGGGGCAAATTGTTTTGGACGAGTCCGTTTATGAGCTTGTCGGCAATTCTTAGCCGGTCATCCATCGTCTCAGGCATTCCTTCATCACTCATGCATAAAGCCACAACCTTTAAATCTGTGCCGGCAATAACAGGAAGCAAGGCATTATAACGATCTTTTTCCAAGGATATGGAATTAATCATCGCGACGCCTTTATGAACGGACAGAGCGGCTTCAATCGCCTTGGGGTCGGGGCTGTCTATACAACAAGGCGCGCCAACAACCTCTTGGACCTTTTTCACAAGCCATTCTAAATATTCCGCTTCCTTACCGACAAAGATACCTGCGTTCACATCAATGTACTGGGCCCCGGCGGCAAATTCATCCAGCGCCACTTTTTGGATGTAGTCGGCATCTTGTGCTTTGATGGCCTCTCCCATGGCTTTACGACTGGCATTAATCAATTCGCCTACAATGATCATTTCGTTTCCTCCCCGTATTGGCTCAATCCCTAATTCGCTCTCGAACTTGAGGCCAAAAGCCGCTTGCACAGCTCGACCGCTGAACCGGCGTCCGGAGCATACCCGTCCGCTCCGATCGTATCGGCGTACTCCTGGGAAACCGGCGCTCCCCCGATAATCACCTTGACTTTATCTCTCAGGCCCTCTTCCTGTAACAACTCAATAACCTCTCGCATCGCCGGCATCGTTGTCGTTAACAGCGCCGACAAGGCCACAATATCCGGTTCATGCTCAAGAATAGCGTCAAGGAAATCTTCAGCGGAGACATCTACCCCCATATTTATCACCGCAAAGCCTCCACTTTCGATCAGCATGCCGACAAGGTTTTTACCGATATCGTGGAGATCGCCTTTTACCGTCCCAATCAGAATCTTCCCATTGTTTTTCTGGTCGGCCGCAGCAATTAACGGTTTAACAATCTCCAGCCCGCCGCTCATACTTTTCGCGGACATGAGCACCTCCGGCACATACATATCCCCAGCTTTAAAGCGAACTCCCACCACGTCCATTCCGGCAATCAAACCTTCACTCACAATCTCCAAAGGATTATTTCCTGCCGCGATAAGGCTCTCAACCTGCTCTCTGACCTGATCTCTCTGGCCGGCAATAACACTTTGGGCCAGCTGCGCATAGGTTGCCATGATAAAATTCCTCCCTCGTAAGAATACTAAAATCTGCTTTGCCAACTATCCTTCCTTACCTGGGGTAAGGCTTAGGTCTTTACGGAAATCCCAGTCATTTTTACATCAAGGCCTTTTGGGCAGCGGCTATTATCCGGGTGAATTCTTTTTCAACCTGGTCGCCCAAGGGCGCCGGTTGATGGCTAGCCACCAGATCCTTGGCTTTTTCTTTGGCTACATCCTCAATTTTCTGACTCTTAACCGCCCATTGTTCGAATGTCTGTCTCTGGCTGATGGTCGGTACCCACAGTTCCCCGGAGCGCAGATACTTTCTGGTATGTTTATGACCGAGAAAATTATCGTGGTTTTCGATTATTTCCGCCACAACCTCCACTGCCAGGTTATCTTCGTTAACTTCAAATTCCCTTATGGTTCTTTGCACCACTGAAGAAATCTCGTTATCCATGACCAGCATGGTGAAACACTCCACTAAAGCATTATCCAGCGAACCGGCCGAACCAATGATGTCACTGCCGGCCAGCGCCTCCATTAAGGCATTGTAAAGGTGTTCATATCCGCTCTGCATATCCGCAATCTTGGAGCTTCCGCAATATCCGCCGGGAGCAACGGGGATATGATAGTAACGTCCCAATTGATTCAGCCCGGCGGACATCATACCCATTTCCGGCATCGCCCATAATCCCAGACCCGTCCTCATATCCATGAAGGTCGCCCGGGAGGACATTGTCAAAGGACAGCCGGGTTTGAAAAGCTGGGCCGCGATCACGCCGGCAAGGATTTCCGCATTGTGCATAGCCACCAGACCATTCATGCTCATCGGACCCGTAGCGCCCATTTGGGGACAAGGTTCCACACCTAATGGCAAACCGGCCTCCACCACATCCAACAGTGCTTCCGCCGGACCAAAGCCATACTCCAAAGGACTGACCGGCGAAACAGGCAAGGTAGCCAAAGGTTTTTCCCGGAGAGCCTTTTCACTGCCTGCCGCCGCCACCAACAATTCTTTAATAAATTTTAATTCCCGGGAGGACTCCACACAGATACTCAGGGGTTTGGAAGTACTGCGCAAACAGGTGGCCGTCTCAATGGTCAGAATGATTTCCTGGGGCACATCCCTGGGAAAGAGAGGCGAGATAATATGAACATGGTCCAGAGCATCCGCCAGGCGGGTTATATCCTCCAAATCTTTGAGCAGAGCATCCCTGCGCTTCCCGCTCTCTATATCAATCACGGAGGGAGCACCGACCAAGGTCTGACAGTAAGCTTTTTTAGCGCCGATTTCCAATTGATGCAGCCCGTTCCGGCCATGGAGATTGAAAACAGCCGGTACAGTCTTCATCCCTTTGTCAATAACATCCTGGGTGAAAAGAATCCTTTTCCCCTTTTCCAGACAGCCATGCTCTAACAGCAGGGTCCGAAATCTTTCCGAACTGGTACTAATCCCCACTTTTTTCAGGAGATCGAGGCTTGCCTCATGAACCTGCAAAAGTTGTTCTTCAGAATAATAATCAAATCTCATCGTTCTACCTCCATTTCTCTGACTGTCCGCCAATTACCCGACAGACATTCCCAAAAGACGTTTCGCAACCTCGACAGCTACCGTAGCATCCTCGGCATAGCCGTCGGCTCCGATAGTATCGGCCCAGTTCTGGTTGATCGGCGCGCCGCCAATCATCACCTTGACCTTTCCTCTGAGCCCTTCTTCTTGCAGCAGTTCAACAATTTCCTTCTGCCGTCCGACAGTCGTTGTCAAAAGCGCGGAAATGCCAATGATATCCGGCTTAAATTCCAGAGTTTGTTCAATAAATCGTTGGGCCGGTACGTCGACCCCTAAATCCAAGACCTCAAACCCCGCCGTCTTAAGCATCATAATTACAATGTTTTTGCCGATCTCATGCAGATCGCCCTGAACGGTTCCCATCAGCACCCGGCCTAAAAATTCTCTTTTCTTACCGGCCATCAGCGGCTCGATGACTTTGATTCCGGCATCCATGGCTTTAGCCCCTAACAACAGATCCGGCAAGAAATAGGTTCCGTTGCCAAACAAAGTCCCTACAGCCTGTATTCCTTTAGTAAGGCCGTCATTGATCACAACAAGGGGTTCGATCCCCGCCGCAATTGCTTTTCCGGTCCATTCCGTTACCAGGGTCTCGTCGCCTTCCCGAACACCTTCCAGGATTCTTTGCAAAATCTCTCCGTCAGCCATGATAATTCCTCCCCTTATTCTTTTTTAGAGCGCGTCAGCCATCGCTTTTTTCCACCGCATATTCTTTTTCCGCTTCCTCCACGATACTTCTAATGGTTTGCAGGATACTATCGGCCAAGGGCAAGGGAGTGTGATTGTTCAGGATAAAATTGGCCTCGGCGTAGGCCCGTTCGGTCAAATTCGTCTCCCCGTCAAGCACCCAGGTTTCCCGCATAGACCTGTCAAACAGTTTGGTATGGGACTGTTCCGCCTTAAAATGATCGAAGGTATGCTGATGACTGACAAATTCACCGCCGGGACCAATCTCCTTGATTATGTCCACAGCCATGTTCCGGTCAGATACCTCAATACCGCCAATAACCTTCCTGATCATCTTGAATATTTCATTGTCCATGACAAACTGGGCGAAGTCGAAGGTCATCCCCATGTCGAGCATACCCGCTCCGTAGATCAGATTCGCGCCACCCTGGGCAGCGAGGAGACCTGTCAGAGTTTTTTCATGGGCAGCTTGCGCATCGGGTATTTTACTGTCTGCCTACCCGCCGGCAACAAAACTGGGCAGATTATAGTATTGGGCCATTCTGGCTACCGAGGCGCTGATCATCCCCAACTCAGGGGACCCCACCGGCGCCGTGGTGTGCCGCATATCCATGATCGTCGTTGAACAGCCGTAAATGCAGGGCGCTCCTTTGCAGGCCAATTGACTGAGAACAATGGCGCTCAACACTTCCGCGTTGTGCGTGATCAACGTCCCCGCTAAGGTCACAGGTGACGTCGCTCCCGCCAAAGCCATCGAGATAATATTAACCGGGATTCCCGCCCGGGCAGCTTCAATCACCACGTCCGTGCATTCCGGAATCAGCTTGAGCAGACTGGTCGGGCAAACGTTAAAACTAATTAAAGGTCTTTCTTTTAATTGTTCGCGGCCACCAGCTACCGCCGCCGCCATCTCAATCAATTTCCGCGCGTTTCTCACCCCGTCGGCGCCGATGAAAAAGTGCTTGCTGGTATTGGAAAAAATTGCTTCCGCGTTATGCAGGGCCTGAACCGGTCCCGGGTACTCCTGGGCCACCACCGCCCGGTAGCTGATATCCATTTCCGAAAGGTAATCGCTCATTTTGGCCGCATTGGCGACATCCTGCTTATTGCTGCGGCGATATTTCCTGGTAACGGGATCGATGACATTAACGCCTTCACCGAAATTGACAAATCCCACTCGGTTGCTTTCCAAAATATAATCCTTCCTGGGGTCCCTGGCGGCAAGCAAAATAGTACTCGGTGCTGAGCGGACCGCCTCCTCAACAATATGGGGAGGAATTTTCACGATCTTTGACTTGGGGTCCACCTTGGCTCCCGCAGAGCTGAATATCTCCTGAGCCTCCCGGCTGTCCACCCGCACTCCCACATGCTGCAACACATCGAGAGTCGCACAATGAATAGCATAAAGCTCGTCCTCAGAAAAGACATCAACCCCAAAATCGCCCATCCGGGTAAAGCTGGCATGTGCATTTCTGGACATTTTCTCACCCTCCATTCGAATTTCTTTTCAATCAGCAGCAACTGCCATCTGTCTCTAAGGCTATTGCAAGACTTATACCAGCCCCAAACCTTTGCCCACCTCTCGGGCTTAACTTCTTGCTCCAGCTCTTAAGCGGCGGATTTGCTCATCTTTTTCCCTTAAGTTGTTCTCTGCACCTGATCTCATCTTGTCTTATCCGCCTTTTAACCGGCAAAAATCAAAAGCAGTGTAGAATTTCGTAGCATTTTTTTGCTACAGATTTCTACACTGCTTTCATTAAAAATAGTTTTCTATTTAATGCCCAGTTTGCGTATCCGGTAATAGAGGACTTGCCGGCTGATATTCAATTCGTTGGCCGCCCTGGTGATATTGCCGCCATGCCGTTTCAAAGCGTTGATCAGCCTGGCACATTCCTGTTCCCTAATCTCTGTAAACACTTCGCCTTGCTTTATTTTTTCATTGCTGATAGACATAGTACCCATAAAGGACTTAAAATTCCGGGGGATATACTTCAGACTAAAAACCGGTTCGTCCTCCGGAATCATATTCATCGCCGCTTCAATCCAGTGTTTTAACTGTCTGACATTGCCCGGCCAGTCGTGGCTTTCCACTAACCTAAAAATATCGGGAGAAATTTCGCAAATATTTTTTTTCATTTTGACGTTAAAACCTTTCACAAAAAAACGGACCAGGAGATTGATGTCCTCCTTCCGCGCGCGCAAAGGCGGGATTTCCAAATTAATTACCGCCAGCCGGTAATATAAATCGCTGCGCAAAAGGTTCTGCCGGATGACTTCCATGGGCTCAATATTGCAGGTACTAATGATGCGTACATCAACGGAAATCTCGTTCTTTCCCCCCAACCGCCTGATTTTTCTTTCTTCCAAAGCGCGGAGCAGTTTGCTCTGCAGGCCGAGGGGCAGGGAATTGATCTCGTCTAAAAAGAGGGTGCCGCCGTCCGCTTCCTCAAATAAACCTTTCCGGTCAATTGCACCGGTAAACACACCTTTGACTGTACCGAAAATAATGCCCTCCAGCAAGGTTTCAGGGATGGCGGCGCAGTTAATGGACACCAGAGGTTTTTGGCGGCGACTGCTGCTGCTGTGAATGCTCTGGGCGAACATTTCTTTGCCGGTCCCCGTTTCCCCGTAAATAAAAACCGGTGAATCCGACTTTGCCGCGCCTTTGGCCCAGGTGATACTGTCACGAATCCGAGCGCTGTCCCCCAGAATATGCTCAAAGGTAAAATTACGTTCTTTGGCTGACGAGCCACTGACCAGAACACTTAGCAAATCCTGCTGCTCAAGTCTCAAGCTCTTTTGCAAGTCAACGACTTTGCCAACCGTTTCTTCGCTCTCCCGCAGATTTCTGTAGACGGCCACGGCTCCCGTAGTTTTTTCACCTTGTTTGACCAGAAAATTATTCCCGGTGACCCGAACATGCTGGCCGTAATTTGAGCAATAATATTGAACATAATTACCTAAGGACTCTTCCTTTTTTAAGCATTTCCCCAGCGTACTGATTTCCGGATCGAAGTTATATACTTCGGCGGCACACCGGCCCATAATATTCTCAAGTTTTAGGCCGTCAAATTCCAACTGGACCTTATTGCAGTAAACGATCCTATTGTCGGAATCAACGACCATCACCCCTTCGTCGATATTATCCAGAATAGTTCGGAAGGCCTCATCCAGGAATAGCGTCCTTTCCACATCCCGGTTCTCAGACAGGATAAGCAAATAATAAGTACCGATGACCTCATTGCCGATAGGCAGTGTTTTGAGGCCAATGTTTTTATGGGGGTGAAGATTGACAAAGGTCTCAGTTCCATAACAATGCTCCTGAAACCCGGGGATAATTTCCGAAATTTTTCTATTCGTTAAAAGCGACCGGTCCTTCTGCAATATTTCAGCAAAACGCAGATTGCAAATTTCCACTATCCCTCTTGAATCAATGACAGCTAATCCCTGATGTATGTCTGAAATGAATGCTCCAAACAAATCTTTAAGCATAGAGCAATTCTTTACCATTAGACCACCTGCTTTACATCAATTTTCGCTCGCATCAATACATGATTGTTTTGTTACCTATTTTCAGATTTCCCTACATTTCCTGCCTAAACCGGGGAACAGGGCCGCTGCTTAAAAGCGGCAAACAACCTTTATAGGCTTCAATCTTTATTGGCTTTAAACCCACATTTATACAGGATTATTATATAACAAAAAATAGCAACTGTAGATAATTTTTAGAATTATCTAATTAGATTTCTCTGCCGCTTGTACAGCAGCATCAAGGAATCAAAGGGAGTCGCTGGAGCCGGATTTCTTGATTTTTGAGGATGTTTTTCAGGATATATTTTGAACTGTGCTTCTCACAAGGGATTCGTCAAAGCGATAACCTTGACTTTTTACTGAACCTGATCAAAAGTGCCTTATGAAAAACTTAGCTTATAGCGGGCTTGCGAGAATAGAAGCCGTTAGGTGTCCTTATACAGGAGGGGAGAGTATTAAAAAAGTTACACTTTCGGACTGTATAAAGAAGACTTGATTCAGGTGGAGTTTTAAGTCCATCTGAATCTTAGTCGCACTTAGCCAGGGACTTAGCCGCTCTTGACTCACCGCTTGCAAAAGCGGGAGTCTTAGAGCGGATTAGTCAGCGGATAAAAACAGACGGTTTTTAACATAAGCATGTTAGAAACCGTCTGTCTTACTGTTAAAGTCCTGAGAATTTGTGTTCTTATTTTATTTGAGATTCAAACTCTTTAATGATTCCATCCATGGCCCTGAGGGCCGCCTCTGAAACCGGTACCGCCTTATGCTCTTTTATAATTCTCTCGGCTTCAGCATAGGCGCGTTCAGTGACCTCTTGACCGCCGGTCATCTCCAGCCAGACTTCACGATTGCGCCGGTCAAACAGGTTGGCGATGGACATTTCCCGCATATGTTTAAAGGTATGAGGATGGGTCATAAACTCTCCTCCCGGACCAACTTCTTTGATAATATCCAGAGCCAAGGACTCATCGCTTAAATCGATGCCGGCGATCACTTTGCCCACCCGGGTAAAGTTTTCGATATCCAGAACAAATTTGGCAAAATCAAAGGTTAGGCCGGATTCCAGACAGCCTGCGCCATAAGTTATATTCGCGCCGGACAAGGTGGTCAGCAGCGTCGTCAGTGAGGATTCGTAGCCGGCTTGAGCATCAACCAATTTGCTGTCGGTTTGCCCGCCGTTGCCCCAGAAAGGCAGCTTGTAATACTGAGCGACTCTGGCCAAGGCAGCGCTCAGGATTCCCCATTCCGGCGCCCCTACCGCAGCCATGGTAAACCGCAAGTCCATAATCGTGCTGCAGGTGCAGTACATGGTGGGAGTGCCCTTTTTAGTCAATTGAGCCAGGACCAAGGTGCTTAGAACCTCGGCATTATGCTGCACCAAGGTTCCGCCCAAGGTTGCCGGCGCGGTTGCACCGCTCAGGGCCATGGGGATGACAGCCACACCCGCGCCGCCTCTCGCCGCAGTGATCGTGCCTTCACAGCATTGCCGGACTAAAACTAAGGGACTGGTAGGACAAACGAAGGCAGTGACAAACGGGCGTTTCGCAAAAGCGTCCCTGCTTCCGGCCACCGCATAGGCCATTTCCAGGATTTTTTCGGCACTATTTCCCATACCAAAGGAAAGGAGAATATGCTTGGAGGTATTCGTAACCATAGCTTCAAAATTATGCAGGGTTTGGGCTCCGGGAATTTGATCGCCGGAACACAGCGCCCGCTCCACCATAGGCACCTGATCATAATAATCGCACAACAAGGTAGCCTGGGCCAAATCCTGCTTGACCGATCTCCGCACTTTCCTGCTTACCCGATCGATCACCTGGACATTCTCGCCAAAAGGACTAACGCCGGTTCGTTTGCCATCCACAGCATAGTCATCCTGCCGCTCACGCCCATAAAAAACGATGCTGCTCGGGGCCCAGCGCAGGCAATCTTCCACCACATAGGAAGGAATCTTCACAAGAGAATAATCACCGTGTTTTTCCACCATACAGCCGGCAGCGGCAAAGATTTGCGTCGCTTCCTCCAGCTCAACCTTAACCCCCACATCCCGTAGAATTTCCAAACTAGCGCAATGGATCAATTCCAATTGCTCTTCGCTAAACGTATTTAAACTAAATCCAGACATCATCGGAATGCCCGCTCTTAATGTTCGCACAGCCATCACAATTCTCCCTCTTTATCAACAGGATTTGGCCTCGGAGTTCTGCACAGCGTTGCCTTCGCGGGCCGGCGGTGCAGCTTTTCGGACGCTTCGTTGGAAACCTCCCCAATCATCCGCTTTAATCACCTTGAAGAAACCAACGATAATGATTATAAAGATAAACAGCATGGGCAGTGAGACCAGAACACTGGAGGTTTGCACCGCTTTCAAGCCGCCGATGGCCATAAGAACCAAGGCCAGAATTCCCAAAACCAAGACCCAGGAAATCCGGTTCCAGCCGGCCGGCTCCTGCTCACCGGTTATTTTCCTGGTGCTCAGGATGGCTAAGGTGTAGGCCGTGCCGTTTAACAAGGTAATCGTCGCTAACAGAGTCATCAAGAGCATGACGAACAGGAATAATTTAGGGAGAGGCAACGTTGCCCACACCTGAACTACCGCCGGCGCATTACCTAAGTTGTTCAAGGTATCCGCCAACTGCGGCAGCCGCTCACTGATAAACGTATGCAAGGTGTAGTTGCCGAAAACAGCGAAGAAGATCCAGACACCAAAGCCTGTGGCGGTTAAAATCGCAATGCAAAATTCCCTGACCGTACGCCCTTTGGAAATCCGGGCAAAGTAAATACCCATTTGTGAGGCATAGCTGGCCCACCAGGCCCAGTAGAAAATAGTCCACCATTGAGGGAAACCGTTAAAATCCTTGTTGGCAAAAGGTTCGGTATAAAAGCTCATTTTAAAAAAGCTTTGCATCATATTACCCAAGCCTTCGCAGAAATTATTCAGTATGAAGACTTTAGGTCCGACAAGGAATACAAAAGCCAAAACCGCAAAGATCAACCACATCCGGATATTGCTGATCCATTTAATTCCTTTATGTAGTCCGCTGTAAACGCAGAGCGAGATGGCAATGATCCAGAAAATAATTAAGCTGACATCCATGACCATCGTCCGCGGAATACCGAAAACAGAAACAATCAGTTCGCTGGCCAAGGGGGTCGCCAAACCCAGAGTTGTGGCAATTCCGCCCACAATAGAAAGAATCAGCAGCACGTCAATCACTTTGCCCACCCAGCCGCGGGTAATTTTGTCGCCTAAGAGCATGGAGGCGGCACTGCTGGCTCTATTGACATCTTTCTTTTTAACCCAGAACATATAGGCGAAGGCCGCACCCAAGGCACAATACATGGAGTTGCCGGTAAAGCCCCAGTGAAACAAGGGATAAGCGGTAGCCCATTGGAAGGCTTCATAAGAATATGGTTTGACGTTAAAGGGAGGACCTATAAGGTAATAAAACGGTTCAATGGTCGCCCACAAAACTACCGATCCGCCTAAAGCCGCAGTGAAAATCATGGAAAGCCAGCTAAAGGTGGAGAATTCAGGTTTTTCACTGCCAAATCTAAGATTTCTGTATTTGCCAAAGATCAAATATAAACAAACTAACAAACAGCCAAAGGTAAAAAACTGATATAACCAGCTAAAATTACCAGTGACAAAGGCAAAAGATTTATCGATTATTTCGCTGGCCCTTTTTAGATTCATACCTAGATAAGCGCAGACTACCATGATCAAAATAATTGGCGTAAGGTATAAAACTTTATCAATCTCTAGCTTTTCCCCGATTTTCTGGGTATCACTCATCGCCTTTCTCCTTCCCTGTTCACGAATTTTCCCCGGCATATTTCTTTTCCGCTCTTCACACTGCTGTGAATGATCTGCATTACACCTCTTGACCTGGCCTCCTTTTCCTTTAAATTCCCTATCCCTCAACAGCTCCGCCATCTGCTGTAATGTATCGCAAGATTTATGCCACGGCGGATCATCTTCAAGCAAGGATTTTAATAAAATTCCCCGCTCCGCCGGAATGCCGAATCGGGGACGTTTTTTTTCCTGGATTTTTCCTTTGCATGCTGTCAGCGCTTTTAAATCCCGGGGAAGTGTAATATAACGAAAAATAGTGTAGGATATCGTATATTTATCTACAATATCCTACACTATACATTGCTCAAGACTTTGCTCAAACAAACTTAAGGCCGGCCAATGGCCATCAATTTTATTTCACTCTCTAAAAATGTGCCTTGATATGTTTTCTTATTTTTACTGCTAATAATTTCTGATTTGAGAACTCCTGCCCGTGTAATATTGGCTCGGACTAATTCCTCTCCTTTTTCCCGGGCATATTTTTCAGCAGCTTTTAAGGTCGGAAAGATCTCTCTTCCCCAAGGAGCGTGAACAATATAGGGCTCGTCTCTGCCCGGGGTTATCAGTATTTTTATACTTTCGACTACTTGTCCGGTAGCTGCCCCTATGGCGTTAGCCACATCCGCATGGCGGGGAACCAAAACTTTGGTCTTAAACATTTCGGCCATTTTGGGAATATAGGCTTCGGCAGGAGCGCCAATCGCAATTATAGGAACCTTTAAAGCCAATTTTACACTTAAATCGCGGTCGGCTTCCCGACCTAAAATTCGATCTAAGAAAAACTTTTCTTTAGTGTCATCCAAGTTCAAGTCTAAACCCTTCTGATAGAATAAACTTTGGATAACACTCAAATTAAGCTTATCATCAACTTCCCGCAAAGCTATGGTCAAGAAATTTTCCAACGTCATTCCTAAACGACGGCTTTGGACTTTGGCAGCCTCGGTGGCCGCTTCCACGCTCCACAGGGTAAAACATCCTGAGGCATGCAGCAAATCCGTCGGTGTAAGTGAAATTCTCCCTATAACCTGATCGTCTTCCAGTTTGGCCAAGGGCAAAAGGTTAGGATTCTTGCCTAATTTTTCTGCTATCGTCATGACGTTATGAGCCCCATCCTCAAGCAGGCGTATTACCGCCCATTCCTGATCATCCCAGTGCCTATTTTCTTCCGGCCGTTTAAGAAGCATCCAGCAATCGACGGGCTGGCCGTCCAAGATGCTGCGCTGGAGGCTGACCTGCTTCAATTCCTCGACCAAATGGGGATAACGGATGGCCTGGGCTGACAAAGGCCATACCCGGCGCGGTCCAACGGCAATTTTGCCCCGCTGAGTAATCTGTATATAGCTATCCCCACCAATGGCAAAGGTACTGATATTGGCTGCCTCGACTCTGGTCTTCCAGCCTCCTACCGTTGCTCCCTCCGGATTTAACTTGGGAACCCCATCCTCAATCATAGCTATATCAGTGGTCGTCCCGCCCATATCAAGTACCAGGGCTGCTTTTTCATCTGTGATAAAGGTCGCCCCTAAGATACTGGCCGCCGGGCCGGAGAGGATAGTTTCGATGGGCTTTTCCCGAGCTGTTTCCTCACTCATCAGAGAGCCGTCGCCTTTGACTATCATCAGAGTCGCATTAATACCTCTTTCCCGTAAAACCCCTTTGACCGTCTTCAGAAGTTCATCAATCACGGGCAGCAAACGGGCGTTTAAACAGGCTGTAACAGTGCGTTCCTGAAAACCCAAAGCCGAGGACAACCAATGAGCACAGACAACCGGTACGTCCCATTCGTCTTTTAATATGCGCAGCGCCATCGTTTCGTGCTCGGGATTGCGGACACTCAGTAACCCGGAAATCGCGACAGCATCAACTTTTCCGAACATCGCGCGGACACTTTTGCGTACAGCTTCTTCATCTAAATCAGAAACCGGCCGTCCATTCAAATCGTGACCGCCTTGTACCCAGGCAATTTCTTGAGCCGGAAATTTTATCCCGGGCTCTTTGCCGATCAGCAGCAAACCAACCCGAGAGCCCCGATTTTCCACGACAGAATTTGTCGCCAAAGTCGTGGACAAGGCTACCAGATCAATCTTTTCCTTGTCTAAGCCTTGAAGATTGTCGATACATTCTCTAATTCCCACGGTTAGGTCTCCGGGGGTAGTAAACGCTTTAGCTTTGGCTTTAATCTCTTTGCTGCTTAAATTTATCAGGACTCCATCCGTAAAAGTTCCCCCGGTGTCTATTCCTAAAATATGACACATTGACAGTCACCCCATTTCACGAATGTTTTTCTTCCCAACAGTCCTTGCGGGTAATCACCGGGGAATGTTTAAGTTTCCGGAAAAAAGGCTTTCCTACTTTGATAGAACTCTTCGTTTCGGGAGCCGGGAGGTACGATAACCATCTCACACAGCCGGTTAAGAATGGCCTCCACAAATTTTAGGTCACCTTTTTCTTCCAAATACTTTTTCTCAAACTTCTCGCAAGCCTCCAGGGTATAAGCCCGATACTTTTCAAGTTCATAACAGCCGTTATCAATCAAAGAAAAGTAATGATAGTTTTTATACATCAACTTCGAAACCTTCCAGCCTTTTTTCTCCCCATAAGTCATAATATATTTTTTGCTGGAGCTTAAGGGATCTTGCCCTGAGTCTATCCAATTCTTATTCATGTAATAAGTCCCCGGTCTTTCGGCCTGAATCGATTTAAACCGTTCCTTGGACCCCAAAATCACCGGAATACAGTCGTCAACATCCGGGTAAATAAGGGTTAAGGTTTGGGAAGAGATTCCCCTCAGTGAACCCCCGCAATTTCCAAAGAATAAGAGAATAGTATCACCGGGGTTTAGTACTTTCTCCGCTTCTTTAATTTTTTCCTCAAGTTTAAGATGAAGCTTGTCCGGAACATCATGCATAGCCTGCTCTACCCATAAAATGTCAACCTTAATCAATTCTTTAAAGGCCTCTAACTCACCGCGGAACGCTTCACAGGCAATGATCATTTTAATGCTTTCATCCACCCGGTTCCCTTCCTTTCAGCAGCTTTAGGGCAATAATGCCTATCGTTCAGTAATGCGCAAGGAGATAACAAGAGAGTGAATCTTCTGATTTATATCATGTAATAATTATACTACTGTATTCTTGAATGTTTTCACTACATATATGCTCGTTTTGCTACATTATAAGCTATGCTCTAAAGTTCTGACGTTGATCTTGAATAAAGCAAGGGAAGCATCGTCTACTGCCTCAAACAAGCAGTTTGCGACACTTCTTTTCACAAAACCAGGTACCGGCTTCTCGAAAGCAGTATACTTGTCCCTGTGTTTCTTTCCTAATTCTATTAAAAGCGTTTGGGATAAAAATAATCCAAAACGAAAATAGACTACCCAATGGTAATAACGGGTTCCGACAAAGAGTTCAAAATAGAGAATCGCATTTGATTTCTCTTCGATTTTCTCATCTCAAAGAACTTGAATCCAGTCAGAAGCACGGATGTGAGGTAAAGAAAGAGATTCAAGATTTATTGGGTAGTAACTTTTCGATAAATAATATATTTCACCCCTTCTTAACAAGCCCAACTAAGATTTGATAAGTCTGACTCCCAGATCAAATGCTTTCTTCAAATCCTCAGCCGAAATTTTCTCGACGCGGCTTGATTTTTCTTCTAAATTCGGCAACTCATAAACGTACTTTGAATAGTCGTTAAACATAACGGTATCAGTCAAATTTAGTAATTCACAACTACCCAATGTATGGCCAATCATTTCTACTAAAACATTTAAAGTATCCTTAACTCCTCTCTCAATACAATCTTCATCAGTCCCATTCATTGTTGTTATCAGGGCTGTTTTAAAGTTTTTAGGTTTAGGACCTGTACCTCTAGCACCATAATCAAGATACTGGAAAAGCAACCTATCTGTAAATGAACGCATTTGACCTGATAGATTTCCATAATATATAGGCGAGCCAAGAACAATTACATCTGATTGTTCAATACGTTCCAATAAGGGCTTTAGATCATCTTTTTGTACGCAATGTGCAAAAGATTTACTGTTTTTCAATTTACAAGCATAACAACTGCTGCAGCCTTTGTAGTTAAGATCAAAAAGATTTACAAATTCAGTTTCAGCTCCTACTGATTTTGCGCCTTCAATGACTTGATGTAACATTTTTGCAGTATTGCCTTGTTTTCTTGCGCTACCACATACAGCTATAAGTTTCATAAAATAATGCTCCTCTTTCTACATTTTAAATTAAACATAGTTAATAAATTTTTGCTTCAAAATTTTTTGTTGTTTTGTCAACAAATTTATCTTAACAGGATTTTGTTGTTACGTCAACAAAAATACAACAATAAAAAATGCAACCAATTCTATTAGAACAGGCTGCATTTTTTTTGTCATTCTTCTAAAAATCATTCCGATTTGCTATATCTATACCCAACTTCTTCATTTCTGCATCCAAATGTCTACTATATTTCTCCGCAAAACTAATCATGCTGTCAAATTGTTCCTCTGTTGTCTGCTCAAATATGGATTTATCCCTCTCATAAATCTCTTTATGCATTTCCTCATGAATTTTATTGATTGCTTTCCCCTGCTCAGTAAGCCTAAAATAGATTTCCTTCTTATTATCCGGCTTCTGATAGCTTTCAATGATACCCTTTTTTATGAGCTTCTTGGTCATTCTGCTTATAGCTCCCCTAGTCACATAAAAGGATTCTGCAAGTTTTGTCACGTTGGAATCTACGTTTTTCCCAATATACTCAATGCAATGTGCTTCAAAAGCCTTGTAACTTTTAAGACTGTCTTTCATCGTAAAATTATTGAGCATATCCATCTTATTCAACAAGTCCCTAAAACTCATTATGACCTGTTCTTCTTTGTTCATGGCCGTCCTCCAGCTTTATGGTACGTTGACAATATTATAATAAATTTTTGTTGTTATATCAACAAAATAAATTTCATGCGATTTTTCTCTACTTGTTTTATGTGGACCTTTTCTCTGCGGCTCACCTTTCAGTGAGCGCCCCTTCTCCCGAAGAAGTTACGGGGCCATTTTGCCGAGTTCCTTAACGAGGGGTTTCTCGCGCGCCTTAGGTTTCTCACCCCATCTACCTGTGTCGGTTTGCGGTACGGGCACCCAGTCGCTCGCTAGAGGCTTTTCTTGACAGCCTGGAGTCGGTTACTTCACTACTTCATTTTGCTCCTCGTCACGTCTCAGAGTTACGCAAAGTGGATTTGCCTACCCTACCTCCTACTCGCTTGGGCGTGCTCGACCAACGGCACGCTTAGCCTATCCTGAAAACTCCTCAACCGAAACCATCCACGGCCTGCCGTTTTTATTGTCCGGAAAGAGTTTATCTTTATTGCCTGCTTTGTCCACGTTGAGATTGCCGGGATTATGCGGTTTAGAACAAGTGGTAGTCAATATCCGGCATAGAGCAATGAAATTCATTCACGGTTCAGGATATATGACTGAACTTTCTTTAACCCACACACTTACTCCGCCTGCTTCAGAAATCCTGCAGTAACCATTAACCTTTTCTTCAAGGCGACCGCCATCTTCAGCGACTAATTTTATAGGGGTTGTTTTCTTGATGTCGTCAAAGTTAAACGTTTTATAGACCTCTGCTCCGGCCTTGATTGCCACATCACTCTGAACCAACGTTACTTTATCTTTAGTATATGGGACAGTATCATTTTCTTTTATCCAGCCTTTGGAATTAGTAAGTGAATCATATACTGGAATTGCGATAAAAAGCCAAGTCACATCTTCAACCATGCCTTTATCTATAACTTTAGCAAGTGTATTTTTCCGAATATCTCTAAATACTATAGAATCATCGTCAGGTAATGCTAAAAGTTTGTTTTCTTTTCAATAAACCTCACTTTATCATCAGGCATAGCGCCATATTGTATTACTAATTGTTTTTGTTTAAGTTCCTTTGTTTTATAATCTTCCACATTTTTTTCTAATCTGACGACTTGATCTTTTAATGCCTGATTTTCGCGTTTTAAATTTTGATTATAAATAGTGCTTTGGATCAAACAGCAAACAATTATTAGAGATATAACAGCAATACTGATTATGCTTAGCGATTTATTGATGTGTTTCATTTGAACCCTCCTCAACTCAAAGCAGAACAATAACTAGTGGTATGACTTGACCATGGCCTTAAGATAGCTCTTCGCTTAATTGCTTCGAGTTATCCTAAGGCTTAGTCAAGCCATTTAAGGCAATCCTTAATATTAGAATAAATGATTGTTTATCAAGTCGTAAATGTTCTAAAATAATACTTTTCCTGGGTAGATAGATAATAAACTTGAATAATAAAGTTTCGGTTTTTTTATTTTTTAGAAAAAGGCAGATACTTATTATTCCGAATAGGAGTTTAGTTAGCGTAACTATTAGAATCTCTTGTATTTATTTTGGTTGAGTTTGGGACAATATGATTTAAACGTTAATAACTACCATTTTACACATGTATTCCACATCTTTCCTCTTCCACCTTCCAAGATCATGGGAATAGTCTAGGAAAATTTTTTAAAACAGACCTTCCATAAAAATATGGAACAGTCTAGCGATTCTTAGCCCCCTAGTGCTTTCTGATTTCATAACAGTCTCAATCTCAAGGGAAGTTCTGGAAAAACGAGGGGACAGGAACACTGTTTTCAACTGATGAAACAGTGTTCCTGTCCCCTCGTTTCCCTCCCCATAACGGACCTTCCCCGCCAAGTTAATCGCCATGCACAGCGTACACACAAAAGAGGCTATCTCTATAAGAGATAGCCTCTCGCTTGTTTACCCGGCGTACACAAAAGGGACTACCTGATGGTAGTCCCTCTTGCTTCTTACCTGGCGATGACCTGCTTTTCCAGGAGCTTGCGCCCCAAGTATCATCGGCCCTGGAGGTCTTAACTTCCGTGTTCGGGATGGGAACGGGTGGGACCCCTCCGGCATGAGCACCAGACCTCTGAGATCCCGTCGTCCTTCCGGCCGCTGTTCTCTCAAAACTGCACAGAGGCGTCCTGCTAGCGTCAGCTCTCCCAAACCTGTTGTGCCACTCGTCCCTCCTTGCTTCTTCTTTGGTCGAGCCCTCGACCGATTTGTACCCGTCAGCTCCACACCTCACACTCCTTCCACCCCGGGCCTCTCTCCCTGCTCGTCCTTCAGGGGTCTTACCAGCTTTCACTGTGGGAAATCTCATCTTGAGGCCGGTTTCGCGCTTAGATGCTTTCAGCGCTTATCCGCTCCGAATATAGCTATCCAGCTAGCCTCTGGCGAGACAACTGGTACACCAGGGATTCGTCCATCCCGGTCCTCTCGTACTAGGG
>NZ_JAVHUW010000074.1 GCF_030954495.1 Candidatus Desulfosporosinus nitrosoreducens
TCCAGTTCGATTTCAATCCACGCTCTCGCGTGGAGAGCGACGACGTTTGACAATGATGGCCGAGAAGGCTTCGAAAAATTTCAATCCACGCTCTCGCGTGGAGAGCGACAGGAAGTAATTCAGCTTAATAAGCCCACGTGCAGTATTTCAATCCACGCTCTCGCGTGGAGAGCGACACGCCGGAGGATGCGACGGCAATGATCTGCGCTATTTCAATCCACGCTCTCGCGTGGAGAGCGACCTCTTTTAGGTCATGCACTTTCTGAATCATGTTGCTATTTCAATCCACGCTCTCGCGTGGAGAGCGACCAAGCATGATGCGGACGCGGCAAGAGGTCTTGAATTTCAATCCACGCTCTCGCGTGGAGAGCGACAGCAAAAACTATGAAAAACTATCTTTTAATATATAAATTTCATTTGTTTTATTCCATTTTTTACAAAATAAACCACTGACCTCTTATATATTCTACACATATCAACAAATTCTTTTTTATTTCACGGTGCGAATCCTCCAGGGATTTTATGTTCGCTTCACATTCGCACTAAATAATTAAAGTATCCTCAACATCAAAAGAAGCCTTTGCGCCTATATGCTCAACCCTACTTTTGTAATTACTCCCCAGGAAGTCACATAGAGCGTACTCAATAATTTTATCATTCATCAACCTCAATTTCCACAATAGTCTTCTTCATATAGGCCAGAGACGATGGATTTTAAACAAAATCGCTCCCCGTTATCGACTTTTCTTTATCCAACGCTTTGTTAAGATCCAGCGTAACAGTCCTGCCGATTCCCTCACAAGTCTTGCACATTCCATTTAGGGCATTAAACTTCAGACTAATATTCTTTAAAGTTATTGGCACGTGCACCTATTATTTAGACATACTCATGTTTCATATTCGTCTCCTTATAGAGCTTATTGTCAAAACCTAACAATATTCATTTCTTTATTATAACTAAATCCCACTTCTTTCCGCGTATATGTATTTTTAGGTGCAAAGTGTACAGAATTGTTGCGACTTACATTTTATTAAACAGCTAGGAAATCGTTTTTTGCGCACTCTGATTGGCAGTTTGTTCGGAGTGGGCAATGGGCGCAAACCGGATGCTTTTATTTGCAGCATACACAGAAATCGGTCTAAACATAGCCGCCCTTACCTATTATTGCGGTCCCGTGATCGTCATAATTCTTTCCCAGGTTATGTTCAGGGAAAAAATGACAAGCGCCAAGCTCTGCGGATAAGCAAAAGGAAAAACCTGTGCTATGCAACAAGCAAAACAGTAACTTGTGTATTGTATACAAGTCTTGATTATATGTAATTCTTTATATAAAAATGATATTATGAAATAAATAGTAATATAGAATGAATGAATATAGAGGAGTGTTTTTAATAATGTTTCAATGGCCAAAGTCGAATGATGTTTTAGGATCTGTAAACCGGGGGAATCCGGGCGAATCTGGCTTATGCACTTTATGTCGAGCTGATTGCCAAGGAAAATGTGAGAACTGGATGTCTAGCCTTAAAGGGAGAAAAATGCTTTACCCAAGAGATTTCGGTACTGTAACTGCGGGAAGTGCTAATACCACCCATGTTGGCGTAAACTACAATGCCCTTCGGATTCAGGGCTACAATTATGGCGCTTTTGGATTGCCTGGCCAATTGTCCAATAGTGCTGATGATTGCATCTTCCCCAATGTCAGCACAGAAACTGAATTTGGTAGCCGGGTTAAAACTAAAATTAAGGTCCCTTTCATGACCGGGGCTTTGGGCTCAACCTTTATCGCTGCAAAATATTGGGATTCCTTCGCGATTGGGGCTGCGCTCGTCGGATTTCCCATTGTTATTGGAGAAAACGTCGTTGGAGTTGATAAACAATCTGTTATCGAAAATGGCAAAATTGTCAAAGCACCTGAACTGGATCGTCGAATTCAAACATTTTTAAACTATTACGATGGTTACGGGGCCATCATCGTTCAGATGAATGTTGAAGATACCCGCAACGGGGTTGCTGAATACATTATTGAAAAGTATGGTAACGATGTTATTCTTGAACTTAAATGGGGACAAGGGGCCAAGGATATTGGCGGAGAGATTCAGGTAACCAATTTGGACTACGCTCTGTTCCTGAAAAATAGAGGGTATGTTGTAGATCCTGATCCAACTAAACCTGAAGTTCAGGCGGCTTTTAAGGCCGGCGCACTGAAATCCTTTGCACGTCATAGCCGCTTAGGATATACTAATCTTTCTAATTACGAAGAAGTCCGGGCCAATTTCATGAAATCGATTGACTATCTAAGAGGTCTTGGTTATCAACGTATTTCTTTAAAAACAGGATCTTATGGAATGGAAGCATTGGCTGCCGCCATAAAATTAGCAAGCGACGCTCAACTAGACCTTTTAACAATTGACGGCTCCGGTGGTGGAACAGGGATGAGCCCCTGGAATATGATGGAGACTTGGGGCGTTCCTTCAATCCTCCTTCATTCTAAAGCCCACGAATACGCCAGTATTTTAGCAGCCAAAGGACAAAAAGTTGTTGATATGGCGTTTGCCGGTGGGTTAGCCAGAGAGGACCATATCTTTAAAGCCTTAGCTTTGGGCGCACCATTCACCAAGTTAGTCTGTATGGGACGAGGCGTGATGATTCCTGCTTTTGTTGGGGCGAACATTGAAGGCGTTCTTCATCCTGAACGTAAAGCTCAATTGAACGGCAACTGGGACACCCTGCCAAAGACTGTTCTGGAATACGGCAAGACAGCGGAAGAAATATTTGCCGGGTACTATGACATCCAAAATAAGCTTGGTGCAGACGCCATGAAGAAAATCCCTTACGGAGCAATCGCGGTATGGACTTTAGCGGACAAGCTCGCTGGCGGATTGCAGCAGTTTATGGCTGGAGCACGCAAATTCTCCTTGAGTCAAATAGCCAGAACTGACATTTCCTCTGCTAATCGCGAAACTGAAAGGGAAACAGGCATTGCCTTTATCACGGATTATCAAGATGAATTTGCTAAGAAGATTCTAAATGCTTAACAAACCCTGGTTCTCTTCAATCACAGTCGTTGCGCTTTCAAGTGCACGGCTGTTTTTTATTGAAAGCGGTCAAGCGGTTTTGCTGTTTCGCATGTAGCTATCAAGAGCGCTAAAAGGGTTGCCATCTGTTGCGCAATCGATTTTCCGGATATTTGACAATTCCCTTGCCTAAGGGATTTTCCTTCAATCCCCGCTCCCTCGCAGGGAGCGACTTTCATAAAGCTCAAAGCGATATTGCGCTTGACACAGGCCCATCAAGGCCGGACTGACCCGCTATAGCCAAAAACGACAATGCCCTCCAGATTAGGCAGAAGAACTCAAGGCCTCTACATCATCCTTCAAAATCACAAAATTTTCTCCATCAACTTAGGCAAAACAAAACCTGATATTCTTACAAAAAACATGGAAACACTTATTTAAAGCGTTTCCATCATGCCAACTATTTAGAACGTTTCAGTTCTTTCTTACCGGCTCGATAAGACTCAGCCAGGATTTGCACAGTATGCAATACTTCTTCGTCAAATCCGGCATTTTCGACCCCGCTTTGCAGCTGCAGCCGGCAAGCCGGACAACCCGTTGCTACGGTATCCGTCTGGGTCGTCCGGATATCCGCTGTTTTACGATCAGAAATCTGTCCGGAGAGATCCGGGTGTATAAGACTGAATGATCCGGCCATGCCACAACAGCGGCCTGGCTCTTTCATTTCAATCAATTCCACACCGGGAATGCTTTTTAAAATCTCCCGCGGTTCCTTACTGATCCCCTGTCCCCGGTTTAAGTGACAAGGTTCATGATAGGTCACTTTACGCGCTACCCGGCCCAACTCTTCTTTCTTAAAGGGCACTCGATGAATCAGAAACTCAGAAATGTCATAGGATTTTTTAGCCCATTGATCCGCCAGGGCTTTAAGTTCGTGATCATTTTCCAGCAGCTCGCCGAAAACATGCTTCCAGGCAGTGCCGCCTGAAGAACAGGCGACAACTAAGGCATCCGCCCCCACTCTCTCAAAGGCCTGCAAATTGCGTTTAGCCAAAGTCCGTGCTGAATCCACATCCCCATTGACCGAGGCTGGGATACCGCAACAAGCCTGAGACTTAGGAATGACCACTTCGATGTCATTTTCCCTAAGCACCTCGATCACCGCTCTGCCGATGTCGGTGTAAAAATAGTTGATCATGCAGCCCGTAAAGAACCCGACTCTCAGCTTGGGGTTTTTAACCTTGATCACTTCAGGGAACTCGGAACGCAGGGTCTTCTTAGACAACATGGGAAAGACTTTCTCTTTACCTATCCCCACATCCACGCGCATACGCGCTAATTTGCTGTGCCGATTCGGGATGTTTTTTAAGGCAACACCCTGGAAGATACTGCCCGCCTTCATCCCGAAATCAAACACCCGCTGCATCTTCAAGGCAGTAAAGGCAATTTTTTTGGCCCGCTGCAACCCTTTTTTGCGGACGGCTTCCGCTCTTGCCGCCAGAATAATTTTATCAAACCGAACCCCACATGGACAGTTGGAGTTACAAGCCATACAGGTCGTACAAAGGGAAAAACGATCCCCCATTCCCTTCGTCATCTCTGCTTCGCCCGAGAGAATGTATTCCGCTAAACTAATCTTTCCTCTGGCAACCCCGACTTCTTGGTGTGTTTCCTTGTAAATGGGACATACCGCCATGCAATTGCCGCATTTCATACATTTATGGAGTTCTTCGGTAATCGAATCCAGTGAATCATATACGGACACGATCAGTCCCTCCTTACAATCTTCCCAGGGTTCAGCAAATAGTTGGGGTCCAGGGCTTCTTTAAGGCGCCGCAAAGCCGCCACACCTGCTTCTCCAAATTCCCGGTCCAGATATTTCATTTTGGCGATACCAATCCCATGTTCACCGGAAAGGGTTCCGCCCAGGGCCAAGGCCGTTTCGAAAATCTCGTCCACGGCCAGGTGCACTCGTTTCATTTCTTCTGCTTCCCGTTCATCGGTTAAAATAGTGGGATGCAGATTTCCGTCTCCGGCATGGCCAAAGGTAGCAATTTGCAGATTGTGTTTTGTGGCAATACTGCGGATGGCTTTAAGCATATCCGGAATTTTACTCCGGGGAACGGTGGCATCTTCCAGTACGGTGGTCGGCCGTTTTTGAGCGAGAGCAGGCAGGGCGCTGCGGCGAGCCAACCACAAAAGGTCGCGCTCTTTATCATCTTTAGCTATCTTTACCTGAACGGCTCCTTCATCGTTCAAAATTTGTTCCACCAAAACAGCCTCACGTTGGACAACTTCCTTGTAGCCGTCCACTTCACATAAAAGGACCGCTTCCGCGTCCATGGGAAGTCCCGCATGCACAAAGTTTTCCACGGTTTGAATTGTCACATTATCCAAAATCTCCAGTGTCGCCGGAATAATTTTATTGCGAATAATGGCGGCGATGGCCCCCCCGGCTTTATCAAGGTCGTCAAAGACCGCTAAAAGGCTCTTATGGGCTTCCGGCGCCGGAATGAGTTTGACAATTATCTCCGTGATAATCCCCAAGGTTCCTTCAGCTCCGGTAAAGAGAGCCACTAAATCATACCCTGTCACGTTCTTGACCGTTTTTCCTCCCCAGCGAATGACTTCTCCGTTCGCCAAGACAATTTGCAAGCCCATAATATAATGTTTGGTTACACCATATTTCAGGCCGCGCAATCCACCCGAACACTCCGAAACCGAGCCGCCCATAGTTGCTGTGGTGACGGTACCGGGGTCCGGCGGATACAATAAGCCGTATTTTGCCGCTTCATCATTGAGAGTCTGAATGATCACCCCAGGTTGAACTGTTGCCGTTAAATTATCCTGGTCTACCTCCAGAATTTTATTGAAGTTGAGCATGGAGAGAACGATACCCCCGGCAATGGGAATCGTTCCCCCACTGAGGTTCGTTCCGGAACCACGTGTATAAATAGGGACATGGTAACGCATGGCGATTTTCACCACATCTGCCACCTGTTCTGTCGTTAGAGGTGCAACCACAACATCTGGCTTATGATGTTTCATCGCCGCAGTTGCGTCATAAGCATAGGTCAATAAGTCTTCCTGCTCTGTGAGGACATTATCACGACCGAGCACTCGAATAAGTTCTTCCAAGACTTCACGAGCTAACATCCTTATACCTCCTTTATAACGCTTCGAATATGGCACGCCTGTCAGACCACTTAATCTCAATATTAAGAGAAGCTTCAAGCAGTAAAATTCCCTGCTGAATAAGCAAAGCGGGAAGGGGCGCAAATACTACCTCTTCCCAAAAGTCAGGCTACAAACAACAAGAGCTATAACTTAAGGTTCTATTCACTTAGAAATTACAGCATTTCGCCGAAACTTTGAACTCTGGTTTTAGTCTGTTCAAAGGAGGTTGGTTCCAGGTCAATTTCTATAAATAAGCTCTTAATTCCGGCTTCTTCAAACTGTCTATAGTAGATAGGATAGTCAAATTCTTCAGGGTCACAGAACTTCATCATGCAAACTACAACGGCATCGGCCTTAGACGCTTTAACCATATCTATCAGCATGGGACCTCTTGGTTTTTTCGTATCGACAGCCAGAGAACAGCCGTCGAATTCCTGCCACCATTTAGCCAAACGATAGAGTGGGTCTGTACCTGAGGGAACATCATTTCTGAACAGTCTGGATTCCTGGGCCAGGTCATCTGCCACAACAGCAAAACCGTTATCTTTTAAAATGTCCAATACTTCATTGGGTTCAGCCATAATGCCTGTTAAAACAACCCTTTTGCCAGTAAAGGCTTCCACAGGCAACGCTTTAAGCTCGGCATTCAATTCTTTAACCAGAGCGGTATGTTTGGATTTTTCCATGAAAAATCTTGCTTTGATAACCGCATGACGGTTTTTGGGATCAATAATCTGAGGATAATTAGCGGCTATGTCCGTAAATTCACGCATGACTTTACGATTTTCGTTATAAATGTCAATGCTCTTGTTAAGTGCCTCATCTGTAATCTTAACATTTAATATCTCTTCCAGTTTTTCACGCACAAGCCGGTATTCTTCAGCCAGAAACTTATTGGCTGCTTCCAGTTTTCTGTTTTGAGGATGAGTCATTACGATGACAGGGGATGTCCCTTTCCATTTTTGGCTGAGACATTTTAAAGTGTCACAAGGAACGGGGAAAAGTATCGCTTTTAAATCATCATAGACCCCTTCAAGCTGCATTTCCACCACGGATTGCATAATTGAACAAGCAAAGGGAGGTAAATAGGCCCGGGCTTTGGAAATGCTTTTTTGTCCTCCCCAAATGCCTACGGGCAGAAAACCTGCGGCATGAATTATTTCTTCAGGAGCATAATAAGGCATAACCCCAACCGACCCTTTGCCGGTTTCTTGCTTATAATCTTCCATAGCCTTGCGGGGATTACTGGCAATGGAAGATAATTCACTGATAATCGTTTCAATTCTACTCATTGGAAACGCCCTCCTTATTCTGCTTCATCATTTCATCTAAGGCCTGGATACGTGTATCAAACTGGGCAGGAGCAAAGTTACGCGGATCAGTTTGGTCTCCGTCAAAGCTGACATAGGGTAGATGATTTTCTTTTTGGAGTATATCAGCAGTTTCGACATTGAGAAGACTCATGAGCTTACAGCTTCTGTTCTGATGATAAATAACACCGTCACACTTTCCGCCGCTGATGATGTCGCTAAGCACCTTAACTTTGTTATCGAGACAAGTATTGATATAAATTCTGGTATAAGCTTCCGCCATGGAACTCATATCCCCAGGTGTATAGGTGAGATTCCAGAGACCGGGATAGGCTGAACCGGTCATGATATTGCCAAGATTTTTCAAACCTTTAAAGGTATGGCCCAGGTGTGGCCACACAGCTATACCCTCCCAGGTGATACGCTTTTGTTCATTGCCTTTAAAGGCGTAGACACCATTTTTGAGGTTTTCTTCAAGTTCATCAGCAAACTTTTTAAAGGTGATTTCCGCGTAGTCTCTGCTTCTGGCACAAACGATCAGGGCCATATAGTTGAAAAGATCAAACCCATTCAAAGGAGATGGTTTATGTCCCGACAAAGAAGCAATTCTGTTCCATTGGGCAACAGAACGTTGGGTTTGTTCCTGTACCTTCAAAAATTTGTCGTAGTCGAATTTTTTGCCGCAAATTTCCTCCAGCTGAGCAATAGCCTCCTTAAACTGTTCCGCAATATAGTCCTTAGCATACTGGGGAATGGGCATGGTATGGTTAAAGGGAACATCAATGACGATGCAGGGAATATTTAATTCAACGGCAAGATTCTCGTACCACTTAAGCAGGGTGTTGCAAATGTTGTTGCAGGTGATGACAAAATCGGGCAGAGGTATTCTGGCCGCCGGGGATTTTTCAAGCTTTTCCGGTGTTTTTCCTGTTAAAGCCTCTTGTTTTAAAAGTTCCATATAACCCATATTGACTCTTGCATAAGAGCAAGTATCCAGGTTATAGCCTTTTTCATCGGCAACTTCCAGCACATCTAAGGCACCTTTTTTGGCCCCAATACCCGCGGCATGGGTTTCAGGATAGATCATCGCCACATCCATAGCCACACAAAACTCCGAAGGAGCAACCGACGCGGACCAACAAACAAGTTTTCCTTCTTTTTTGGCCCGTCTTGCTTCTTCATACAATTCTTCCTGATAGAACCCCAACAATTCTTTGGCACTCATATTTGTTGTATCAGTCATTTCTCATACCTCTTTCCTTTATTTATTAGCTTCCATAACTTCTTCGAAGGCAAATATGGCAGCTCCAAGGGCCGCTGTAATTTGGGGATTAGGAGCTACAATGACTGATTTTTTCAGTTCTTTGCTGATTGCTCTGACAACCCCTAAGTCTTTGGCGACACCTCCGCACATCACAATGTCCTCTTCCACCCCGCATCGATAGGCAAGTCCACAGGCTTTGCTGGCAACTGACTGGTGAACTCCGGCAATAATGTTTTCTTTAGCCACTCCGTTGGCAAGCTGAGATATTACCTCAGATTCGGCAAAAACTGTGCAAGTGCTGCTGACCGTGGCAGGTTCCGTTGCCCGGGCATCGTATTCCGCCATTTCATCAAGATCAACTTCCAGTACTCGTGACATCACATCGAGAAAACGTCCTGTTCCGGCGGCACATTTATCATTCATAAAAAACTGCTTAACGCAGCCTTTACTGTCAAGTTTAATGGCCTTAACATCCTGACCGCCGATATCAATAATTATTTTTGCTGAAGGGACTAAAAAGAAAACTCCCTTAGCCTGACAACTGATTTCGCTGATTTGTTTGTCTGCTTCTTCCACAGACAATCTTCCGTAACCTGTAGCAATAATTTTAGCCATGTCTTGCAATGTAAGACCTGTTTTGGTAAGAGCTTCATCCAGTACCCGTTTAGGTCCTGTCGAACCCGTTCCAATCTGAATAACTTCTCCGGCGATCATCTTAACTCCATCTTCAAGTATTACAACTTTTGAGGATGAGGACCCAATATCAATCCCCATTGTAAACATCGGCTAATCTCCCTTTTGCTTATTTTTTCAAGTTCATTTTTTCTTCACTAAAAAGCCTGGAGTCCATAATCTTAACGTTTTTATCGATCGTAGGGACAAAGTCCATTAAATCGATAATTTGTGTTTGAATATCAATTCCGGGAGCAACTTCTATTAAGTTAAGTCCCTCTTCTTTTAATTCAAATACAGCTCTTTCTGTAATATATAAAACAGGTTGTTTGGTTTTAATGGCATATTTTCCGCTGAATGTAACCTGTTCAACTTGTTTAATAAATTTTCTTTGTCTGCCTTCTTGTTCTATGATTAACTTGCCATCTTCAATTTTTTCCTTTAAGCCTCCCGCTGTAAATGTACCGCAGAAGAATACTTTTTTGGCATTTTGGGTGATGTTGATGAAACCACCGCAGCCCGGTATTTTGGGACCAAATCTGCTGACATTAATGTTGCCCTGTTCATCACATTCAGCTAAGCCTAAAAATGCCATGTCCAGACCGCCGCCATCATAAAAATCAAACTGACTGTTTTGATCAATAATAGCGTCAGGATTTAAAGTCGCACCAAATCTGGCTCCACCTTGAGGGCTGCCTCCAATGGCACCTGATTCAACTGTTAAGGTCATATAACTGGCAATTCCTTCTTCACTGGCAACTTGAGCAACATACTCAGGTGTTCCTACGCCTAAATTAACGACGGTATCCTCTACCAATTCCATAGCCGCTCTTCTGCCAAGAACTTTTTTAATCGTCAATGGGGTCATTTCCACATGACCTTCAGGTGCTCTTACTGCCCCGCAAAGTGCTGGATTATATTCAAGTCCGACACTTTGTTCATGGTCTTTCATATCAGCTACTACCACAGCATGAACATAAATGCCAGGTATTTGTACCAATCTGGGGTCTAAAGTACCGCCTTTTACAACCTTTTCCACTTGAACAATGACTTTTCCGCCATTATTTATTACTGCCTGTGCTATAGATGTAACCTCAATAGTAGCTACTTCTTTTTCCAGGGTTACATTACCATACTCATCCGCATAAGTACCTCTCAGGAAGGCGATATCTATAGGAAATGCTTTGTAGAAAAGCTTTTCTTCATTGCCGATTTTTATAACTTCTACTAAATCTTCTGTCGTCCTGGCGTTTATTTTACCTCCGCCATTTCTTGGATCAACAAAAGTACCCAAGCCAACATGGGTGATGGAACCAGGCCTATGACCCGCAGCATCTCTGATAATATATTCCAAAGCACCTTGAGGTAAGTTATAACCTTCACATTTATTAGCCAGACACAGTTCGCCTAGCTTTGGAGCAGTATTTAAATGACCTGCTATGACTCTTTTAACCAAACCTTCGTGAGCAAAATGATCACCGCCTGAGCCGTTCCTGTTGCCTTGTGATGCCGGATAAAACAAAGTTATATTTTGAGGATAGCCAGTCTCTAAGAATTTCTTTTCCATAGCCTTATAAAGCGCTTCTGGAAGACTATTTCCAACAAATCCACTTGTACAAAGAGTGTCCCCATCTTTAACTAAATCAACAGCCTCTTCTGCTGTCAGAATAATAACCTTCTTCATACTATGCTCCTCCTCCAATGTTATCCTCAGCGACTTAACCTGCCCCGCAATTTGCGGGGCATTTGATAAGGATATTCCGCTTATTAAGTTACAGTGAACAGTCATGATTCCGTTAAATTCAAAAGTGGTTGGACTACTTAAACCGTATAAAAGCTAACACAGAACTTCCAGGCTTTTCTCTGTTGTTTACACTTCATCACGTCATGATTAAAGGCATTTGGCCGGCCGGAAGGATCTGAGATTAGAGTAGTCAAGCAATTTTCAAATGCAGAGACCCATCTGAATACCAAAATATTACTTAGAAAAATCTTCTCAATAAGTTAATATAATATTTGAAAAACAATTGCTTTAAGTATGCGACCAGTCTGTTATTGATAAGTACTCAGAAGGGTCAATTTTCTGTTTTAAGGCAACTATAAACATGATGTGATATTCGTCCCTGTCCTAATATGTAACTGAGAAAAAATGCTTTAATTTCACTTACAGGTGATACTAGGAGCGTAATAACAGCGACGTTATGGGGACGTGTATTCATTCACTTGCTGCCTTAGAATTCATGTTGCCAACTATTTGGCAAGTTTTCTTAAAAATAGTCCTCTGCATAAAGGCTTATGAATCCACAATTTAAACAAACAAACTTTATTATCTTGTGACTTTGTGTACTAGCAACCGCTTCACTATTCTCAATAAAAGTGAACTCTTTATCTTTTGTTATGATATCCACTTGTTTTATTTGTCCAGAATGACAAGCAATACACTCTTTCATTCATTCTCTCCTCTCAACTTAAGGACATCACTCCATAAACCGTCGGTAGAGTCTATTTCCTTCTTCATCATTGCAACCTCGAATTTAAGGAAATCTCATGACTCAAAATGAAGATTATTTAAAAATAGCGCCCGCAATAATCATTCTCATGATTTGGTTTGTTCCTTCATAGATCTGAGTTATCTTAGCATCTCTCATCATTCTTTCAACATGATAATCCTTCATGTAGCCATTTCCACCAAGCATCTGCACGCATTCTACCGTTACATGCATGGCTGCATCCGTACAAGCCATTTTGGCCTTAGCTGCTGAAACCGAATAAGGTCTTCCTGCTTGTTTATCAAGAACTCCTTTATACAATAAGTACTTAGCTTGTTCAATTTCAATTTCTAATTCAGCCATTTTAAATGCCAAATACTGGTTTTTATATAAAGGCTTGCCAAACTGGATTCTATCTTGCAAATATTGTTTCGCTATGTCAAAGGCTCCTTCGGCAAGACCAAGTCCTTGTGCCGCGACTCCGAATCTCCCGCCATCAAGAGTTTTCATTGCTATGCCAAAGCCTTTTCCCTCTTGTCCTACTAAGTTTTCAGCCGGAACAATACAGTCGTCAAAAAGCAGTTCTGAAACTTGAGTAGCTCTTATCCCACATTTGTTTTCAATAGTGCCTATGGAAAATCCCGGGAAACTTTTTTCAACAATAAACGCTGATAATCCTTTTGTTCCTTGACTTATGTCCGTTGAAGCAAATACTAAGAAGGTCTCTGACAGCGGGCCATTGGTAATGAAGCATTTGGAACCATTTAATACATAGTGATCCCCATCTTTTTTAGCTGTGGTTCTTACACCCCCTGCATCTGAGCCCGCATTTGGCTCAGTTAAGCCGAAAGAGCCAAATTTCTTTCCCGAACATAGATCCGGAAGATATTTTTTCTTTTGTTCCTCTGAAGCGTTTTGATATATTCCGCCCATGCAGAGAGAGGTACTTACTGAATATGAGATACCAACGGCACTATGCACCTTGGAAATTTCTTCTACGGCTAAAATGTAGGATAAATAATCCCCGTCGGAACCACCATATTCTGATGAGAACGGTAAGCCCAGCAAACCCATCTCACCCATCTTTTTATATAGATCCACAGGAAATATACTATTTTGGTCGCTCTCAAATACGATAGGTTTCAGTTCCTTTTGTGCAAATAATCTTGCCGTGTTCATAATCATTTCTTGTTCTTCCGATAAAGCAAAAGCATTAACATCCATTTCAATTGCCTCCTCCTAAATTTTAAAACAGCCTCTCGGCATTCTCTGAGGTGGTCGGGACAAGGGTTTCCTTGAACCAACTTTATTGCAGTCCTCCTACTTTTAGTGGGAGGATATTTGTTTTTATCGAGCTAAACGGAAATTCACGTGGAATACATAGTTCTTCGCTGTGCTTGTAAACGGCTAATAACACCCGACTTTCTCAAAACGTCCTCATAATTGAGTGTCAAGGGAACTAATTTCCTTTAATTACAAAATATGGAATGTCACTTTGAAACCTATACTAATTTCTCAAAAAACGTATCAAAATTCCGTTCTCCTACCTCTCCGCGAGCATTATTCCGGCAAGATCTTCACCGTCGCCCATAATGACTGGCCTTTACTTAAATATAGGTTCACTTGACGTTTCCATAGCGCATACTAAGATCCCATATCACCCCCCCTAAATTCTCTTTTTACTAAATAATTCAAAAGCTTTTGATAATTAAATATTACTTGCTAGCAAGTAATTTGTCAACAAGCAAACATGTATAAATATTGTATTTCAGACTCAAAGTTCCTTCCAAGGAAATTGCATGTTAAATTAGCCAAATTAAGCTGCTACCTACACTATGCACGTCTCTTTTGAGGCCTATCAAACTCCAGTAGATAGTCCTGGAGTTATAATAAAGACTTCAGAGAATACTGAATGACCCTCTTGGGGCTTATTTGTCGCAGTGTAACTCAGGTACCAGACAGATTCAGCTTCATACAGCGGTGTTCTGGCGGAGGTTTAGGTTTAGCTAATTGTCGATTATTGCTTGTATGATTCTGAAACGGGACAATCTTGGATTTTTATCTATCTTTAAAAAAAATCATACTTTAGCTCTACACTTTGTAAACTTAATTGACAAGATTAATAAGTTTGAAATATAGTGTTTATATAACTAAAAAATAGAGGTGCAGTAATTATGGAAATGACGGAATGTATTAATTTCTTACTAACTCAGGCACAACAAAAAGTTTTTAAATATTTAAAATCAGAACTTGAACCGTTTAACGTAACGCCTGTGCAATATGGAGTATTACAATGTCTTTGGGATGAGGGCAGTCAAAACCCCAAGCAAATTGGGAATGTTTTGGGTTTAGATAGTTCAACTATCACTGGAATCCTTGATCGATTGGAAAATAAAGCATTGATTATGAGGAATACTTATACAGGAGATCGGCGAACCATTAAAGTTGAATTAACTGAAGAGGGGTCCAAATTGCGCGAGCCAATAGGTAAAATTATTGAAGAAGTAAATATAGAGGTCTTAAAAGAATTCAGTTCAGAAGAAAAAAGGCAATTAAGGGAGTATTTAGAGCGAATTTAGACTAAAATCATAAAGGAAAGGCTGCCGAAAGCTTATTTTTTTTAACAGGTTATTTTGTTAGCAAATTATTTGTTAGCAAGTATTCTGCTAATTAACTACAACAAAATCAATAATATTGGCACTATATAAGAGCAGAATTGCAATCTTATTACGGTTGTCTACTTGAGCGTAAAAGGCCTGAATATTTTGACACGTTACGGAACTGTCCACTGTGTTCGCTGAGCCAGGGAGGGATTCCAGCGTCAAATTGGTCCCAATCAAAGGTTAAACTTATGGTTAAGGCACTTATGAGAGAGTTACGTGAGGTAAGAGCAGTAAAAAAGCCATCCTATGTGCTTTCTATTGCGCCTTAGCAAATCGCATGCCCATCTCAAACGCTTTTTCATAATCAGGGGGGAATTGTGCCGAACTCCTTAGGTGGACAAAAAAAATTTCCCAGGCTTAAGCCCAGGAAGGTTTCTACGCTGAACGCATTGTTACGTTTTGCTTTTTTATTCATAATATTCTTAAATTAATGAATTATTTCACATTGAAGGAAGTAGACAGAACGTATAGAATACTCAACGCTATAGCAAGCTCTTGACCTACTAGAAGACTTTACTAAAAGAATACTCCGATATATTTACTTTGAATTAAGAAGGTGTATCAAATGAAAAATACTTTACAACCCGGTTTGTATTATGAGTTTAAGTTTACTGTTCCAGAAAACAAAACTGTTCCTTATCTTTACCCTGAAGCGGAAGAATTCCAAGCAATGCCTAAAGTATTTGGAACGGGATTTATGGTGGGTTTATTTGAATGGGCATGTATTAAAGCTATCAATCCTCATTTGGATTGGCCTAATGAACAAAGCGTTGGAACCGATGTTAAATTAAGCCACCTTGCCGCTACACCGCCAGGTTTAACTGTTACAGTTAAACTACGGTTAGAAAAGATCGAAGGTAAAAAATTATTGTTTCATGTAGAAGCCTATGATGGGGTAGACCGAATTTCTGAAGGTACTCATGAGAGATTCATCATTGATGCGGCTAAGTTTAATGAGAAGGTAAAGAGGAAATCAGAGATTAAAAGCGTAACTGAGTAAGAAGCCCGAACGTCAAACCAATTCCTGAAGTTCCTATATTCACCTATGCTGACACTGGTGTGGCAATACCCCATAAAATGGCGGTATTACCGAACCAGTGTCGCAAATGTTTTAGATAATTGGTTTGAAGTTGATTTTTAGAGAAAGAAATTTTATTAAAAGACAGGAACTTTTACCTAAAGTTAATTATGAGTTTAACCTAATTTAGATCCGGCCAGGCTTGTCAGGATTGCTCAGATTCTGATTGGGATATTGAGTGGAAAATGGTAAGATTCTGGTCGTCTACTGGAGAAAAAAGGGATGAGTTTAGCAAACCCTAAATTAGGCAATAAGAAACGGCTCCCGTTGCAGCGGGAGCCGTTTCTTATTGCATGCTCCTGTGTAGGGAGCGACGATCGGGTAGCTGGTGGAGCTCGACGTAAGCTATTTCAGGTTAATTCTCTCGCGTGGAGAGCGACGAGAAAGGGCAGCAGCTCATAGACCACTGATTCAATTTCAATCCACGCTCTCGCGTAGAGAGCGACCAAGACTTCTTGGACCAAAGCAAACGGTCGGTCCAAATTTCAATCCACGCTCTCGCGTAGAGAGCGACTGTCAATGACGCTGGCTTGGTAGCTATTTTTAAATTTCAATCCACGCTCTCGCGTAGAGAGCGACCAAATGTAAGAATAGGAAGTTCAATTGTTAGTGGCATTTCAATCCACGCTCTCGCGTAGAGAGCGACCTTACAGAGGGGTCAATATTTCCCATTAATTTAGGATTTCAATCCACGCTCTCGCGTAGAGAGCGACCCAGTCCAATGCTTCAGGCGTCAACAATTGCGGCTATTTCAATCCACGCTCTCGCGTAGAGAGCGACATAAATGCAATGAGTGGCTGGATGATGCAGACAATTTCAATCCACGCTCTCGCGTAGAGAGCGACAACAGACGCAAGGGCTAAAGAGCAGCTTAACACCGATTTCAATCCACGCTCTCGCGTAGAGAGCGACCATCATCATTGGCGGACACAAAAGATGGCAGGCCCATTTCAATCCACGCTCTCGCGTAGAGAGCGACGAATCAGGAGCCATTTTGATTCAAGGCAAATTCATATTTCAATCCACGCTCTCGCGTAGAGAGCGACTTAAAGAATATATTGAGTAGTTTCCATGCTACTATTTCAATCCACGCTCTCGCGTAGAGAGCGACTCGCGAATTCGACTTCTCAATAGGACTATACTTAATTTCAATCCACGCTCTCGCGTAGAGAGCGACGGAAAATGAATTTGACCAACTCTTTACTCCTATATTTCAATCCACGCTCTCGCGTAGAGAGCGACAATGATCCGCCTTTATTTAAGGATTTCTTATGGTATTTCAATCCACGCTCTCGCGTAGAGAGCGACCCGCTCTGCCGCATGGAAGGAGACCGAACAAATCAATTTCAATCCACGCTCTCGCGTAGAGAGCGACAACATGTATACGTTTTGTAAACATGATAATCACTATTTCAATCCACGCTCTCGCGTAGAGAGCGACATCTAATGTCGGCGCAGTTTGACAATGATGGCCGAATTTCAATCCACGCTCTCGCGTAGAGAGCGACGATGATTCAGCAATTTATAAGCAAATTACCAAAATTTCAATCCACGCTCTCGCGTAGAGAGCGACCAGCGACGCATTCCCCGGCCGGATTATGCTCTGCTGATTTCAATCCACGCTCTCGCGTAGAGAGCGACTTAGGGCATTTACTTTTTGGGAGCAAAAGAAAAATTTCAATCCACGCTCTCGCGTAGAGAGCGACGTAACAAAAAACATAGTGTCACCATATTCGTGATATTTCAATCCACGCTCTCGCGTAGAGAGCGACAATTGGCCTATTTAATTGGCCAAATGTCATCGGTAATTTCAATCCACGCTCTCGCGTAGAGAGCGACTGCTGGGTCTTCTGCCTTTTTATACAGCCAGTTTGAATTTCAATCCACGCTCTCGCGTAGAGAGCGACTTCCTCCCGAATGGATTGCAGCAGGGTTTCTGCCTATTTCAATCCACGCTCTCGCGTAGAGAGCGACTGCAAAAACCAAGAAAAACTATCTTTTACATAGATAAATTCTATTCATTCTATTCTATTTTTACAAAATACGCCATTTTCCTTTTGCGTTTTCTGTACATTTCTACAAATATCCTCATATCTCGCGGTGCGAATCCCCCAGGGATTTTATGTTCGCTTCACATTCGCACTAAATAATCAAAGTATCCTCAACATCAAAGGAAGCCTTGGCGCCTATATGCTCAACCTTATTCTTGTAATTATTCCCCAGCAAATAAAACCTCAAGCTGTCCTTCTCCGTATCAATAATTTGCTCCAGCTTATGCTGGACCTCGCGGAATTTAGCCGCATCCAGCACGCATTCAAAAACTGAATTCTGGACACGTTGCCCATAATTCACACATTGCTTGGCAACGTGACGCAGCCGCTTTCTCCCTGCCGCCGTTTGAGTATTGACGTCATACGTGATAAGCACTAAAATAACCTCTCACCTACTTCCACATAAAGGCCGGGTACCCGTCCAAATCCCCCCGGATAAACCGGGCCAGCAACATGGCCTGGGCATAAGGCACCAACCCCCATTCCATTTTTTCCTGCAGAAAGGGATGCCTGATCTCCTCCTGTTTCCTGCTTTGCCAAGCCTTAAGAACAGCTTTTCGCGTTTCATCATCCATAATGACCGCTCCGTTTTCCATCCGGGTAAAACCGCTGCCATTGATTTCTTTTTTATTAATTAAAGAAATAACAAACCGGTCCGCGTAAACGGCCCGCAGCTCTTCCATCAGATCCAAAGCCAGGGAAATCCTCCCCGGCCTGTCCCGGTGCAGAAATCCCACATAAGGGTCCAGACCAACGGTTTCCAAGGCCGCCGCGGCGTCATGGGCCAAAAGAGTGTAGACAAAGGAAAGCAAGGCGTTAACATTATCCAGGGGAGGACGTTTATTCCGGACCTTAAAATAAAAATCATCCTTTTGCTGAAGAATCAAATCGTCCAATACCCGAAAATACTGGGCTGCCGCTTCTCCTTCAACTCCCCGTAACTGTTCCAAATCCTGGCTTTCTTCAACCATCTTCAAAGCGTTGGCCAGGGTTTGACAGACTCCTTTCAATTTATCTACATCCAACCTGGCCCCATGATCCCTGGTTGCCCGCTCCACCACCCAGCGGGCGTTATATATTTTTCCCAAGATAAAGGATTGGGCAATTTTATGGCTCTTCGCCGCATCCTCGGATAGCCTGTATTGAGTCTTGCGCAGGGTAACATTACCCCTGACTTCGCCGACAACCCTGCTCAAGAATTTCCCGCTGGGCTTCATAAAGCTTAAGGCAATATTGCGCTGGGCGCAGGCGCCCATCAGAGCCGGACTGGCGCCGGTGTAGCCAAAGGCAATAATCCCCTCCAGATTATGCAGGGGAACTCTTAGCGCCTCTGCCTCATCCTTTAAAATCACAATATTTTCGCCGTCCAGAGATAAATACGTGTTGGGCGACGTCACATAAAGAGTATTCAATAATTTTCTCATTGATCAACCTCTATTTCCGCAACAGCCTTTTTCATATAGGCCAGAGCCGACGGATTTTTACACAACTTAGGCAGGCAAAGCTCACTGAGGGAACAGGCCTTGCAGCCTTTGGTCGGCTTTACTTTAGGCGTGTACCTGCGGTCGTACAGTTCATGCATTTCCCGGCAAATAGCCCTAACCTGTTCCCGGATCTCTTCATCAAGCGGCACTTTAAGCCTGCGTTTGGGTTCCCCATAAAACAGAAACCCTTCAGGTATATCACACAAGAGCATTTCTTCCAGGCAGATAGCCTGAGCGCACAATTGCAGGACATCCGCATTGCCCTGCTTAGGCTTGCCTCGTTTATACTCCACGGGAACGGGTATGTAGGTTCCCTCCCGGCCATAGAGAGTGACTCCGCCCCGGGACTTGTGGAATTCCACCACATCACAAGCCCCGGTAATCCCTAAGGTACGGGAAAAGATCCCCATGCCCCGGGATATGATCAAATCTCCCCTCTTTTCTTTGATGGTATTGTCGTGGGTTTTCTCGTGCAGGATTCCGCCCTCAATTGTGCGCAAATTTTCCTGCCACTGCTGTTCGATGTGGATTAAAGCCCACTGGCGCTTGCAAAAGACAAAGTGCTGTATCCCGGACAGCAACAGGAAATCTTCCTCATCATATTCCATTAAAAACCTCCAGACTCAATCCTTCCAAGAATCAAATGATGATTGCTTCTCCTCTATATTTTTTTAACTTCACAATACCGGCCATATAGCCAAGAAAACCGTCATATTCGAGATTCCACCTGTATATACGATCCATGATCAAAGGCGTTCTCAATTCGTCCAACTTATATTTAGCAATTTGAACCGAGACCTTTTGCAGTACTTGCCAATCAACTTTTCCGTATTGCAAACGCTTTGCCACAGCCGAGTCAACAACGACAAGACGGGTATCACTGTCAATTACCTTGAAATTCCGTTCCACTTGAGGAAACCTCTGCAATTTCTCATCGATAACCAAGTCTTTATGTTTTCTAGATAGTCCATATAAGACGATTTCATCAGCAAGGGATTGTGTACTCAATTCCGGTGCAATGGTTCTGCCCCCTTCAAAATACCCTTTAAGAACAGTGGCAGGGTCCTTTAAACCCGGATTGAGTTTTAACATTCCGTCTTCCAAAATACAGAATGTCCACATCTCAGCATCATCAAGGAGTCCTTCCCGATTGACACGCCCCGAAGCTTGCAGCAACGATACCAGTGATCCGAGCTCGCGGAATCCATTTCTGAAAGATAGGTCTACGCCGGCTTCAATACACGACGTTGCAACCAGAGTCCAGTGGGTGTCCTCTTTATCAGCCAAGCGTTCTTTAACTCGTTCAAGTGTGTTCTCCCGATCGTTTGCGGTCAAAGCCGTAGACAAATGCTCCACACACCCACGGCCAAAGTGTTTCGAAAAATAGTCCGCTAATACGGCGGCGCTTTGAACCGTGTTCAAGATAACCAGTCTCGGTCCCGGAAACTTGCTGATCCACTTAGCAAGCTCCGCTGTGCTTTGAGGGGATAAATCACAATGATAAGAAATCCGATTGTTTTCATAGACCGCAAGGCGTCTGCGCAGTCCATCAGCGATGATTTCCGGTACAGAGGGGGAATTTTCGCTGCCGGCAATTTCCGGAATTGTCCAGAATCGATTCAGTGAACCGGAGGCTAGAACCCAATAGCAACTCCATTCCACAGCATAAATGTTGATCCACTTCCAGGCAATAGGCAGAAGTTTGGCCGGCAAGGTAGCATGGGATTCATCCACAAAAACGGCACTGCCGGGCAATTCGTGCAAGCGGCGCAAAGTTGAGGTAGAATTCGAGGCCAGCGTTTCAAAAAAAGCAACTGCCGTTGTCACAATAATGGGTGCCCGCCAAAGGGCGGTCAAGTGTCTGGCATCTTCGCTTTCAAAGTCCGCCCGGTGGTGCAGCTCCGCTACAACTTCCTCAGCTTTTTCCCCCGGCAAAACGAGCATTCTCCGATAGGTATCAACGGATTGTTTAATGATATTCGTAAAAGGCAATACAACGAAGATACGCCGCAGTCCGCGCTTTTCCGCTTGGGCAAGCAAATGAGCCATAACCGCCGTCGTCTTTCCGGAGCCAACCGGGCTATCACAGGAGGTTATACCAACCTCAATGTCGGCGTTTCGACACGCTAAATACATCTCATTGCGTAAAGCATTCCGATCATCGTCGGCTCCTTTTTGTTTTAACTCCGCAATATGCCGATCTAACTTAGCTAGCCGCTCGGCGGCACGCAATTGAACAGGACTCATTTCAGCCGGATACTTCCGGTAATGAATCGCCGTATCGGTGTGGTCCGCATCAACGAGGCATGATAAGATCATCCGCAGGAAAACCGAATGATCTCCTTTGATTTCTTCCTCACCGTACTCAAACTGACTATCAATAAGGCTATTGTGGATGGCTTCAAGTTCCGGCAGCTCTCTATCCACCTCAGAAGCAATGGAACTATCCCTAAAAATTGCCTCATTACCTTTATTCATTTCTGCTGTAAAGTCAGGAAAGCCTTTGTGGTGAGCCTGAATTACAACAGCGGAGAAAGCGGAAAAGTGTTCGCTATTCAGAAAATAAGCCGCTCCCGCGTCCCAATGATGTACCGGAAGTTTTTCAGCCAGGTTTTTCCCTGCAAGCACATCCTGATTTTCTTTATTTAGCTTGCCCAAATCATGAAGTGTGGAGGTTTTTTCTGTGATCTCTGACAGCAGTGTTTTGTCACAGTTTGCATAGCAGCTAATATCCTGCACATATTCCTGGGCAAGGGACTTTACACCACGAATATGCACCGAGTACTCCTGCTCAGGAATATCGTCTTTTTTACTGTGCGCGTAATAAATCATACCAGCATCAAGTCGCTTACGGAGCTCACCTTGGCCTGCAATTCCTCCGGCAGAGCGGCCTTATCTTCATAGTCGTTCCAGCTCGTCGACGCAATAGTCCCATCGCCAATTCGCTTTGGAGTGAGCGCTTCTAAAAGGAGATAATCCGGGCAACTGCCAAGGGCATTCAGATGCTCAATATACCAGGCATGGCGAATACGCACATCGGTGCGAATGGCGGAACGGTTCAAATCATAAGCTCTGGGAATTAAAAGCTTAAGCAAGTCAATATCTTCCTGGGTACACCCTGTCTTGCCTGCATAATTGGGATTCACAAAAAACGGCATACAATAAACGCCGTGTTCTACAATGCGGAAGGCCAAAGGTGCCATTCCGGCATTTTTGCCCTCTTGGACACCGGCCTTATTCGTATTGGTGTGGCGAATGATATTGACTGGGGAAATCGACGTACCTACACCGAACTGAACAACACCTGTTTTAATAAATCCTTTATTCGCTCCTTCTTCCAAAAAAGTGTTACCGAACACTCTGGCATCCCAATATCTTTTTACAAAGGTACTCTCCAGAAAGCTCTTCTGATCAAAGTTTTTAATGTCTTCTGACATCTCGCTTTGAATGGACTTCCTGTCACGCCCGCGCGATTCCAATATGCAATAATGATCCGAGTTCTTAACATAAAACTCCGGAAGACTCTGATAAAACACACTATCGTGGTCCCCCGCTAAATCGCGCAGCTTGCGTTTGAAGGAAACAGGTGAAATTTCCCCCAGGCCATTGGGACGTTGGCGGGGATCGCTCTCCCTGTCCGGGTCCCCATTTGCATTTGAGTTTACAACTTCAATCACCAAAAGGCCGGTTGCGCGCTTAATTTCACTGTTCATGATTATCTCCTCCTGCATTATTATCATTATCGTTGTCATCAGCGACTGCTGCTACTGAAGACTCTCTTTTGGGAAAGGATGCCAGATAGCCAATAAAAAGCTGTGCCTTTTCAATATCAGTAAATCGTGTTGAGCCCGTCACTGTCACTTTCAGTTTATTAGCCGCATCTTCATACAAATTGAGATACCAGCGTGCTCTCCAACTCTCTTCATTTTTTGTTAAAATATTTTTGAAACGATATTGTTTGGCCCAGGTTATATAGGGATTCATACGAAGAGACAATTGGGCCATCGCCTGATAGGGCGTTTCACCGGCTGTTGTAAACAGGGCACTGCCCGCCAGTTGCGGAGGAACATCCCCGCTTCGCACAACTTTACAGTACAAGGTATGCAGTTCGTCGGATATTTTCAAGAGCTGTCCGACCAAATAAGCCATATTTTCCATGTAGTTCTCCTTTCTATCACTCCGTTTATAAAGCAGCAGCCCAAGGAAAGACAACAGAAGAACTGTTTCATTTTTTAATCTCTCTAAGGTTTTCTCCTCTTTCTTGTCCTTGCATTTTGAACCACCGTGCATCCAATTGCCCATATAGCTTACCAGCCCGGATGAATGGTTAAGTACGGTATGAAGGTAATTGCCGATCATACTTTCCTGCATAAGGTCAAGCAGCAATTCCATGCCCTGATAATATTTCATTCGCTCAACGTCAGTCTTGCCTTGGGCCAGTTCCCCGTTTTGCTTCCAGACATTGTTGACGATGCGAGCCACTTGCAACGGAAAAGGAGTTTTGCGCTCACCTAACTCTGTTTCAGGCGTATTCCAACAACCGGCTTTCCAATCCTCCGCCGCCTTGATGAGCTGATCCGGTGAGCAGTTGCGGGTAAATATCACCTTGGAGCGGGCTTTATCCAATTTACGGATTGTGAAAATTTGAATAAAATCCGGCTTGTCCTTTGCCGGAAGACCTCTGAGCGTCCTAATAAAGTCTTGAGCGATGTTTTCAAAACGCGCTTCCGCCTGGTCGGAACTATCTGCTTGCCTGGAACCGAGAATTGAAGCAAATCTTGGCGGAGTTTCCTGCAACTTGGAAGGATAAACAAATACGATTTCGTTCTTATCGATTTTTCGCCAGGTGACGCCCTCTCGCTCCATGCCGGCAACCCATTCCAGTGATTTTTTGGCAAGAGAACGATTTTCCATAGCGATGGGATAGGAGGCATCATCTATCTGCTCATAACGATACTGGCAAGGCTGTCCATTAAACATGGAACGTAAGGTTACCTCAAAGCCGTTGAGTTTCACGCTTGGCATAGGTTCATTGGGATTAATAAAGGGAATCCCAAAGGCGTCACTCCCAGAACCCTCAGGCTGTTTAGATGCACTTAGCAAGCTGGATTCCAATAACCTATCGTTGATCCACTCGGTAGTGTGCTGGCTTGTTACGGGATACCCATACTGTCGCCAGTCAAATAAATCCAGAACAACTGAAATTGACACACCAGTGTCATCGTTATGATTTTTTTTAGGGTCGCCTTTATGGAATAGCATGGCAAGCAAAAGATCTATGTCCTCTTGTTTTTGGAGCTTGGCAAAAACGCATTTTTCCAGTGCGGACTTAAAGCTTTTATCCGACCCGTTCTTGAAACCGGACGCTAAACGAATTAATTCTGAAACGAGGATTCGTTCAGGCTGTTCTTGATTTCCAATTAAATCCGAAAGGGTCTGGGGAATATTATGTAAGCTTCTCTCGATTTTTTTGACAATACTTTCTTTCCAATTGTCATTGACGCACCATGATTTAATTTTTTCAAAATCGGGGGGGACAGTACCTTTTTCAATCTGCTCCAGCTCGGAAAGCTGGTTTTCATTGGTGATGCGGTATAGGGGAACAATATTGAAAGCGGGAAAGGTTCCTTGATTGTTCCCGTATTTTCTCAGCGACTGGGCAAGCTCTGTACTTATGCTCTCAAATCCACAGATCGAGCCGTCCTGGGCAAGCCATATACGTATACAGAGTGCTTTGGCAGTAACTTTGGGCAAGGGCTTATATTCCCTATGCCATTCCTTGGTGCTAATCCCTTTATTTTTTAAAGCAGTAGATAAACTATACAGTTCATTGAGCATAGTTTTTACTCCTTTTCGGATACTCCAGCACGCCGTTTTGAATGACAAGGTTATTGTCGTATACATAGGAAACCGGGGAGGCATATCCTTTGGCAAAAACCTGTCTCAGCATCGATGGTATGATTACGGGGTGCGCACCGGACAGTACCTGTGTCGTGCCCCGAAATTCACCAAAATAGGAGGGGGTAAATTCTTTCCACCCCAAGGTCGGAAGGGAATAGCACTGACCTCGTTTGAGTCTTCTTTCAAAAATACTTTGATAAGCATGGCCGGGTGAGGTCGTTTTTTTATCCCATTGCACAGCCCTTTCCGGCAATCTGCTTTTTTCTTTAGTGGGAACAACTTCTGCGTACATTCTATAACAAACGTCAATTAACACAGTGGCATACAACTGATAATTATTTCCCTCTTTAATCGATTTGGGATTTCGCAGAGGTCCTCCATAGTTGGTGCAATAAGAGTGGTATTGTATGGGCGCACACAACTCCACTTTTGTGGGAATTATTTCTACATCCGGTCCCCATAAGACCGATTCAAAAATGGCCTTGACCGCAGAATAGGTTGGAGCTGGATAGCTAACCGGACAGTCACCGCTATCCGGTCTTGTCCACATTGCGGTGTTGCCGGCTATCTCCATGGCAACAGGATAAGATAATCGAACCATGAACATCCTCCCTATATAAATTTGATTTTTCTTGGTTTTCCTCTTGTTTTCATAGAATTGCTAATTCACCAAAAGAACTTATCAAGGATAGAACTTGCATAGAATGCTTAATTCAGAGAAATTGAGTAGGGCAAAGCCAACGTCT
>NZ_JAVHUW010000055.1 GCF_030954495.1 Candidatus Desulfosporosinus nitrosoreducens
TAGTCGCCCTTATCCAGGGACTTAGCCGCTCTTAACTCACCGCTTGCCGAAGCGGGAGTCCTAGCGCGGATTAGTCAGCGGATAAATTGAGAAAGGCTCTGATCCTCACTTAATTGCAAAGTGGGGATTATTTTTCTTTATTTTTGCCGGATGATATGCGCTGTTATGATGGAGTTTACTTCCGGATCTCCTTAAGAGCTGTTCACCTTCTTATGCAGGTTCAGGCGACAATTCAGAACTAAGGCTGATGAAGCAGGCAGGGTCTATCTTCTGCTTTGATCTTGCATATAAACTTGTCGCGCGGGCATAATGACTATCGAAACAGGGGTCTGTTCCAGAACTAACCGTTGAGAATCGCCTAAAGCAAGGAGAGCCGGAATTTTAATTCCGAGAACCTACATAATTAATTTGAGGTGAGTCAGATTGAAGGATAACAGGTCAAATAAAAAGCATGAGCAATTAGAGCCGTTTATTCACGAATCAGAAGGCAAGAACATGACATCGAATGAAGGAATCACGATTTCTGATGATGAAAATACCTTAACCGCCGGCGAGCGCGGACCAACACTGATTGAAGATTTTCTTTCGCGCGAAAAACTAGCTCACTTCGATCGTGAACGTATTCCTGAACGTGTCGTCCATGCCAGAGGGTATGGGGCACATGGAGAGTTCCAGCCCTATGAATCGTTAGCAGATTTAACGATGGCTGATTTTTTGCAAGACCCCAATAAAAAAACGCCCTTGTTTGTCCGCTTCTCACAAGTCGTTGGCTCTAAAGGCTGTAATGAGACCAATCGGGATGTTCGGGGTTTTTCCATTAAGTTTTATACCGATGAGGGCAATTTCGATTTGATTGCCATTAACATGCCGGTGTTTTTTATTCAAGATGCAATTAAGTTCCCTGATTTAATCCATGCGGTGAAACCCGAGCCGGACACTGAATATCCGCAAGGTCAAACAGACCACAACACCTTCTGGGACTTTATGGCGAACAACAAAGAAACTGCCCATATGTCCTTATGGATTGCCTCGAATCGTGCCTTTCCCAAAAGCTTTAGAACCATGGAGGGCTTTGGGGTCCATACCTTCCGTTTGGTGAATAAGGAGGGAAAATCCCACTTTGTTAAATTTCATATCAAACCCTTGCTGGGCGTCCATTCATTAATCTGGGATGAAGCGCAGCGTCTTGGTTCTGTTGCTGACTTTCACCGCAGGGACTTATGGGAAAATATAGATATTGGCAACTATCCGGAGTATGAGATGGCTATTCAGGTCATCAAAGAGGAGGATGAGTTTGCCTATGATTTTGATCTGTTGGATCCGACGAAATTATGGCCGGAAGAAGAGATTCCTTTACGCAGAATTGGCAAGTTAATTCTTAACCGCAATGTGGAAAATGTTTTTGCTGAAACCGAACAAAGTGCCTTTCACCCTGGGAATATTGTGAGAGGGATTGACTTTTCCAATGATCCGCTCCTGCAAGGGAGATTATTCTCCTATACCGATGCCCAGCAGGCACGACTTGGTCCAAATCATCAACAACTGCCTATCAATCGTCCGGTATGTCCATTTGCCAATAATCAGCGTGACGGCGCTTCAAGGCTGGTTATTGATCGCGGAAAAGTTGCTTATCACCGCAACGGGCTGGCGAATAATACACCGAATACGGTACCAGGTACGCAAGGAGGGTTTGTGACCTATCCCTCGACCGTAGAAGGACATAAGGTAAGATCAACAGCTCCTTCCTTTAAGGATCATTACTCTCAGGCAAAAATGTTCTGGAATAGTATGACTGAGGTTGAAAAGCGTCAAATTATCGGCGCTTACTGCTTTGAACTTGGCAAATGCGGACCCTTTGTACGGCAGGAATGGGTAGATGTGCTTGCTCATATCAGCACAGAACTGGCCAAGAGTGTTGCCAAGGAATTAGGCACGACTGTGCCGGCTGTCGAGGAATCCCCTGTGACGAAGTCTTCGCCGGCCCTTAGCCTGCATAATACGATTTTTGTGCCGGATACCTTGCGCGTCGCGGTTTTCCTCGCTCAAGGCTTCGATGGTCCCGGCGTAAGTAAATTATTGGCGGATTTGGCGGGTGCCAAATTAAGAGTGGTCATTGTCCACGATACATTAGGGACGGTCAGTGGAAGCGAGGGGGTAACCTATGAAGTCCATGACAGCTTTTTAACGGGTTCCCCCCTTGTCTATGACGGTATACTTATTGTGGGAAGCGGCAATATCACCCCCTATTTCAGGTATACAGCGCAGAAATTCACCACGGATATCTACAACCATTTCAAACCCATCGGCATCATGCAAAATGCTGATGCTGTACTGGAACCGCTGGGCTTATTGGCTGATGAGGGGATTGTCACGGATTCAGGTTCGGACTTTGCCGGCAGGTTTATCAAGGCCATGGCCAAGCAGAGATTCTGGAACCGCCCAAGTTTTCTTTATCCTGCCATGGTTTGATTCAGATGAGACCACTTGCTGCGACCGTTTCTCGGTATTCCACCGGGGAACGGTCGTTTCTTTCGGACAGATGCCAAGCCTGGCGGCGGAAGCATAGGCGAGCTCTGCTATAGTTAGCTTTCTTCATCCGAGCATTAGCCCAGATCGGCCTGGAGTCAATGCCTGTAAGCGTCGTCCGCAGAAAGTCCTTTAGTTTTAATGCAGGCTCTTTAAGCAAATCAATTTATTTCTTGGCCATAGTTTTACTCTTCTTGCGAAACATGTAGAATAATAGATAAGTTTTGCTCAAAAAACATACAAAGGAAACGATAATCTCAATCAATACAGTTGGCACAGTTGTTTTGTGAAAATCTTCTCTCCGGGAATCCGGAGTTTAAGCTTAAGAGCAGCAGAACTAAAGGCTTGAGGACAGGTTTTCAAAAAACGGCTGTATGAAATAACCGAGGTGAAAAACGTGATTAGATTTATTGTCGACAGCACCTGCGACTTGCCGGAGGAGATCATGGAAAAGTATGGGATTCTCATGATGCCCCTGCATGTGATACTCAAGGGCCGTGATTATCGGGATAAGGTGGAAATCACTACCGATGAGGTTTTTTCCGCTATGCATTCAGGGATTCTGCCCAAAACCTCCCAGGTCAGCCCCGCTGATGTTTATCAGACCTTCCAGGGCTGTTGTGAGCGCGGAGAGGACTTTATCTATCTGGCCTTTTCCGCAGCACTTTCGGGAACATATCAGTTGGCGGAGACTGTCTTAGCAAAATTTCAGCCAAACTATCCGGACCGGAAGATGCGGATTATTGATTCCAAGTCAGGCTCCGTGGCCATTGGGCTTATGGCTTTACAAGCTGTAAAAATGGCTGAAGCCGGCTATGACTTCGCAGCGGTCAGCCGGCACATCGCTTACCTGACGGAGCACATAGAGCACGTCTTTACCATCGCGGATATCGGCTGGCTGGTCAAAGGGGGACGAATCACCAAGCTACAGGGGATGCTGGGCTCCCTGCTGGATATCAGACCTATTCTGGACGTGAAAAACGGTTTGCTGCACCTCATGAAGAAAGCCAGAGGCAGTCAAAAAGCGCTTAACATGGTGGCTGACACCTTAGTGGAGAGAATCGAAGCCTTTCCCGGACAAATCATCGGGATCGCTCACTCGGACAATTTGCCGGGCGCGGAGGAGCTGAAGAATCTGCTGGCGGAAAGGACCGGCACTCAAAACTTCATCATCAGCAAAATAGGGTCTGTGCTGGGCAGCCATTTGGGTATTGGCGGGCTGGGCTTGTTCTTTTTCAACCAGAAGCCGGCGCCGTATTTTCCTTTGTAATCCGTCGTCTCCGGCAAGATTGCTCGACAGAGACCCTTCCTTTTAAGGCTGGAGTTTTACTCCATCTGAATCTTAGTCGCACTTATCCAGGGACTTAGCCGCTCTTAACTCACCACTTGCAAAAGCGGGAGTCTTAGAGCGGCTTAGTCAGCGGATAAAGAAGAGGCTGTGCTAAAACTTGTTTATGTTGTTTTCACATCCCCGCCTTTGCCTCTATAGTCAGCGATGAAAAAGCGCCCTCACTCCACTTTGACAGTGAAAGGAGGACGCTTTTTGAACGTTGTAACCACTTTGAATTTAGGGACTGAGTTTTCAGAACAGCCCTTTTAGACCCTAAGTTTAGGGATGTTCCCAATCCTCTATCCGGCGGGATTCAATCTCAAATCCAGACAAACGTTACCCACCGAGGTCACAAGGCAGCAGGCTGTGCGCAGATCATAGTCCTTGCTGTCGTCAGGCTTGAGCAGCACCGGAGGCAAGATGTCGCAGTTAAGATTGTTTCCGGCAAGCATCATGAGCACATTGCCGCTGATAATGTTGGCAATCTCAGCAATGGCAGAAGTCACAAAATCGTCTACCGACTCCATCTCCATGCCGCTCATGATATTCACCATGCTGAGCGATGTCGCCCGGGGAAAGCGGTAAACAACTTCTCCCTTAAGATCACCGACAACACCAATCGAAATATCCAGTTCATCATCACAGGCAAAGGTCTCTGCCGGCTGATCGGAGATGTCCGAAAGATCCAGCATCAGCTTAAAGACATTGCGGGTCGCCTCTAAAAAAGGAGCGTAGAGATTAGCATTCACGACCGGCCACCCCCTTTTCTTGGGCATAGTCGGCTATGCGCTGATCCTCTGCGGCGACATGGTTAATCAGCCAGGCCAGAAGTTTGCCGGCAAATTGCTGCATCAACTGCTCGTCAAAGCCTCTGCGCTCATATTCGGCAGAAACCTGCAGGACATAATTCACCATATTAGTATGTATCTGCTTATGCGCCTCATAACCCGGATAACCGATACCTTGCTGGTATCTTTCCTCGTCGCGGAAGTGATCTACAACATATCCTTTCATAAATTCAAGAGTTTCGTTCACATGCTGCACTTTTTCTTCCCAAGATACAGAGGACCGGAGTGTCTGCATAAATGCTTCAACCCGTCTGAATAATTCCTTGTGCTGGTTGTCTACCACCGGAACACCCAGTTCATACTTATCCTTCCAAAGCATGATTCTTCCTGTCCTTTCTCCCCCAAATAATTATTTTTACTATATTATAATTATATCAGTTTCATTTAAGAGATTTCAAGAGCAACTTTAGCCGCCCACGGAACGCAGGTGTCGGAGCCGTTCTTACGAATATTGCAATTCTTCTTGCTTTCGGTTTACCGGACTTGGCATCGCGCTGCTACGGTTTAAACATTTTATTCGCTCACCGCCGCTTAAAATAATGCCGGGGTCAGGACAAATAATATATGATTGGCCTGATTTCCTTTGTTGATAAAGCGATGGTTGACATTCGGGGGAATCCGGACAACATCTCCCTCATCCAGGAAGTATTCAACTCCCTCTAATTCAACATAGGCCTCCCCCTTCATGACCACGGCAATTTCTTCTTTATTCGTATGGGAATAGTGCCCTTCCGTAGTGCTGGCATGGGCGTTTAAATCCATCATCAAAAGTTCAATATGAGCCTTCAGGAAATCCGGAGTCAAGATATCGTAGACAATATGATCACTGTTTTCGCGGTAAACTTTCTGGCGGTCCCGCTTTTTGGAAATTAATGCTTGCGGGTCAATCTCGTTGATGAACAGGGTATAAAGAGGCACATTCAAGGCCCGGGCAATAAGCTCCAGGACATTAAGGGATGGATTGGCCTGTCCCCGCTCAATCTGACTGATCAGGGATGTACTGATGCCGGCATAATCCGCAAATTCACGAATTGTCATTCCTTTTTTCTTCCGGTAACTCATAACCGTTTGTCCCAGGCGATGACAGCTCATACTATCTCCCTTTCCACAATAAAGCGTTTTTTCCTCAAGTTGTACTGATATAATGTACTGCCAAGAGAAAACTGTCATTAATTATTAAACTATACTATAATAGGTCTTGTACATTATATTATACCATGTATTTTATAGAGCACAAAACTTGGGAGGATCTGATGCAAGCAGGAATTATCCGTTATGGCTCTTTAATTTTAGGAGTATTTGCCCTCTCTACTTCAGCCATTTTCGTCAAATTGGCCGCTGCTCCCGCCTCAATCACTGCTTTCTACCGCCTTTTCTTTGCAGTGCTGATACTCCTGCCGCTTTTATTCTTCCATAAAGAGAACCGGCAGGCTCTTTGCTCTTTGTCTAAGCAAGAATGGGGATTAGGGCTCCTGTCAGGCTTGTTTTTGGCAATCCATTATGTGTTGTGGTTTGAATCCCTGAACTACACCTCCGTGGCAAGTTCAACGGTTATCGTCACTTTACAGCCCCTGTTTTCCTTTGCCGGGGGACACTTCCTGTTTAAGGAACGAGTCGGTAAGGGCGTCATCGCCAGCTCTTTGGTTGCCATGGCCGGCTGCGTTATTATTGGTTGGGGAGACGTGCAAATCAATGATCAGGCTTTAGGCGGAGATTTTCTGGCCTTTATAGCCGCTGGGATTATCACCGCCTATTTTTTTATCGGACAGCATATGCGCAAACAATTGCCGGTTGTTCCTTATTCAATTTTAGGCTATACAGGCGGCGCATTTTTCCTGGCAATCTATGCGCTAAGCCAGCAGGTGTCTTTCACGGTTTATCCTTTGCAGACCTGGAAAGACTTTATCGGTTTAGCCCTAATTGCGACGATTTTAGGACAAATGGTTTTTAACTGGCTGCTGAAATGGCTGAGTGCAACGGTTATCTCCATGAGTATTCTGGGAGAAATAATCGGCACCTGCCTTCTTGCTTATTTCATTTTGGGAGAGGTTATCTCTTGGCGGCAGGGAGTGGGCATCGCCCTCACCTTAGCCGGCCTGGCCTTATTTTCAGTTCATAAAAACAGAACATCAGAAAACAAGGCCCACACAGGGCAATCCGACTGCTCTGCATGAACCTAAATTGTTGAGCATCGCTCACAGGTTATACAAAAATTGGAGGTATCTACTATGGAGAAGATTAATATCCAGGAAAAACTTAGCCTTTTCACGGAATACTGGAGTCCCAGAATTATCGGGGAAGTCAATGATTCCTATGTGAAGCTGGCCAAATTCAAAGGGGATTTTATCTGGCACATTCATGAAAACGAGGATGAAATGTTTTACGTACTTAAGGGAGCATTGACCCTTAAGTTTAGAGAAAAAGACGTACTGCTCCAAGAAGGGGAGTGTATCGTAATCCCCAGAGGCATCGAGCATATGCCTGCCGCTGAAGAAGAGGTTCAGGTAATGCTTATTGAAGCGAAGACTACTTTGAATACCGGCAATGTGGTCAATGAAAGAACCGTCGCAAACCTGGAAAAGATTTAGGTATTGGATCTGGAAAGTAAATATTAAAGCGGCGTTGCCAATTGATCCCGCAGGTAATCTCCCACACAGAGCATGACCTGTTCAGCCATTGGGCTCAGAAGGATTAAATGCCCGCCTTCAGGAAAAAGTCTTATTGCTTTCCTATCCGAGGATAGATGTTTTTCCAGGTAACTCACGCTCCTGATTCTTACCGTGTCATCATCTTCAGCCTGAGTTATAAGAATAGGACAATTTACCTTCTCTAACTTGGGCTTTGTCTGGCGCAATAACAATAGAAATTGAATCATCGCCGCCAAAGGCGATATATTCCCGGCCTGTAAATACCTGCTGAAATTCTTGTAATTCCTGTTTTTTAGGTCTGCCGCGAGATTAAGTATGACCCGGCGTATATTCCAAATGAAGATGGGGGTATTGATGGTTACAAGGAGTTTGACCTTATGTTTGCAGGCAAGATTAAAGGCAATGAGGCCCCCCATGGAGAAGCCAATCAGGAAGATTTCATCGCCATTTTCTTTGATTTTAAGGAGTTCCCGCTCTGCGGAATCTATCCAGTCCTGATAAGTTGCTTTGCTCATTTCTTTTCTGGTCGCCGAATGGCCCTTTAATACCGGACAGACGACATCGTAAGCAAGGCCGGCAAGGTAGTCAGCCAAGGGCTTCACTTCATGGGGTCCGCCGCCAAATCCGTGGATGATTAAACATTTTATTTTCTTGTCGCCTATTGAGTTCATTTATTGCTGCCTCCCAGCGCTCCCGGCGGAGCAATTTTCACTCGATGGGTCTTCAGCTTGCTTGTTCTTTTAACAGAGAGCGTTGCAAAGTAGAACACAGTCATGATAGGACTGAAATCAGCTTTTCTCCGCCCAGGCTCCCTCTACTGACCATTATACACCTAGTACTACCGGATTTGTGACGGCTTAAACTCTTTATAACGATGCTTTAAATATATTCAAAACATCATTGCTTGACAGCTTGGGCAATCTCTTGCTCTCCTCTTCAATAATCTTGCCGTAACTGTTCCCAGAGTAAATGTTCAACCAACTCCGCTTTTTCAAGAAATTACATCCAGACGATAACCCAAGCTACGGATGGTGAGAATTTGAAATCCGCATTGTTCGGGCGGAAATTGATCGCGCAGCCGCCAGACATGAACATCCAAAATACGTTCATGCCACCAAAATCTAAACCCCATAGTTCCGTCCCCAGTTCTGCGTTGAAAATCTTAGAATGAGAGGTTCACCTCCAAGTTCACGTAAACCCTGAATAGCCTATGTGAAAAATAAGCCTTCCCTTAAGCAGGAAGGTTATTTTTTATCTGCTCATCCGGAATCCTCCTGAGCCAGATAGAACCTCGATTTTCATAGGGGCGGGCGGGACCGTAAGATTCATGTTCACACAAAACGTTGATCAATGCGTATCATGAATATATAAAGCGAGTTCGGTTCTGCTGTTAAGCTCCAGCTTTTCCAAGATCCGTGTTACATAGTTTTTTACCGTGCCCTCAGTGAGAAAGAGACTATTGCCTATTTCCCGGTTGTTCTTTCCTTCGGCGACAAGTCTCGCGACCTCAAGCTCCCGCGGAGTGAGAAGGGTAAGGTTTGTAGCTTCATTATCTGATTTTGAATTATAGTCCGTAGTGTTGAGCGCCTTGACCACTTTAGCCGCCACTTCGGGATTGAGCAGGATATTTCCGCTATAGGCAGTTTTAATAGCTTTGATAATATCGTCAGAGCCTGAATCCTTGAGGATATAGCCGTCGGCTCCGTTCTTCAATCCCCGGAATATATACTCGTCCTCGTTAAAAGTCGTTAGAATAATCACCCGGATTTCAGGATGCTCGCGCTTGATAATTTCCGTGGTTTCCACTCCATCAAGGCCCGGCATCCGAATATCCATCAAAATAACATCCGGCAGCTGTTTTTCCAACAGAAGAAGCAATTCTCTTCCGTTGCTGGCTTCGCCAATTATCCGAATCTCTTCGTCAAGACTCAGCATCATTTTTAGGCCTTCACGTACAATCTCTTGGTCGTCGGTCAGAATAACGTTAATCAATCTCAGTCTCCCTCCCGCTCAGTGGAATCATTGTCTGAATCGCAAAACCCGGTTCAGGGGCGGAAATAAAATGTACAGTCCCTCCCAGCGCCTCAATACGAGCGCGAATACCTCTGAGCCCATTGGATTCGATAATCGCCGCGCTGCCGCGGCCATTATCCTGAACCGTGATCGTGACGTTATCGTTTTCGGCTTTCACCGCTATCTGGAAATCAGTTGCCCCCCCATGCCGGATACCGTTTGTCAGCCCTTCCCGAATCGTTTTATAAATACAATTTTTCAGTTCGGGATTGAGCGCTTCCAACTCTTGATCCTGGTCCACATTGATTTTAATATTGCCAAGCATTTTAAAATTATCGGCAAGTTCTCTTACGGATTCGCTCAAATCGTTGATATTGCGTTCTTCTTTTAGTACGGAAACCGCAGAACGGAGCTCTTGGATAGCAGTTTTCGCTATCTCATCTGCCTTGGCGAGAATTTCTTTCACCTTTTCCGGTTTCGTCGCAAAGGCCTTCTGGGCAAAATCAAGATGCATGGTCAGAGCCATCAAAGAATGCCCAAGGCTGTCGTGGAGTTCCTGGGCCATTTTGGCTCGCTCCCGTTCAATCGTCAATTCTTCAACCTTCATTGAATATTCTCGCAGTTTTGTATTAGAGGCCTGCAAATCGACGTTGAGTTTCCTGATTTCTTCCCTTTCCAACCGCCGATTCCTCATTAGAAAGAGAATGAAAATCAGAGCAGAATAGAAAATGATATTAGAGAGCATGGCGGATATACTGCCATGTTCCAATATTGTATAAAGGACTGTAACAGCCAGATAAAGCAGCGCGTAAAGAATGAGAAAAGGTTTCATCATCCGGTCCTTGAGAGTCAGAACTTCGGTAATTATAAAAATCAGATAGATGTCCGTTCCAACTCCCTTAGCAGTAAGTTTGATCACAGCGGCCGCGGTCAAAGATAGCACCATCAGTATAAGATGAAATACTCTCAGTTTGCCGATATCCTTTTTGCTTCCTAAGAAAGCCGTCGAAAACAAAAGCAGCCCGGACAGAAAAAGCAACGCTGTGATCTGGGCATTGCCCCTATTCATGCGAAAAATACCATAAAAAATCCAGAAAGCCACAAAAGCTCTGATAGCTGCAAATTTGTGGGCTTTTGTAAAATTCTTGATTTTCATCATAAGTCTAACATCCTTTAACTGACATTATTATGAAAATAATCATTATTATATCATGGTCAAGATGATTGACTATATTACTTTGGTCATACGTAAAATCCGTACTTAAGTGACTATAAAGCATAAGGCAACCGCGTTAGAATAATCACATCGCAACCAATTTCAACAATCTTGCAATGAGAGGCGTGGTCGCAGAATTTCCGGTTTCAGGCAATAATAATAAATTTGAAAGGAAGTTGTTTCAATGAACACAATAATAACTATAGCAGCCGGCATCTTCGTAGTATTGGTTATGATTTGGGTAATCTGGCGACAGATGTCCACAAGGATAGTGTTAAAAAAGCCGACACTTTGGCTCGGCATTATGATAGTCGGAATTGTCGTTGCGGCTATGCACATTTCTAAGGGCATCGTTTTTTGGTCGATAGGCGACATCATTTTCTTGATTATGGCTTATCCTGTTTCAGCGGTACTTTTCGCCGTTCTGCGTGCTAAGAGTTATCGCCTCTGGGTTGGTAATGACGGTTTAGTAATGCGTAAGGGCACCGCTATTACACTCATTCTGTGGGTGATTTCAGTCGCGATTCATGCATGGGGCAACTATATTGTACCTGGAAGCGAAATTCTCATGGCATTTTATATGGGCCTTACACTGCTAATCCAGCGCAAATTAGTCTTTAACAGAGCAAAACAAAAATACCCAAATGAAATCAAGGCTAACTTAGCCATAGAGGCGAAAAAAAATGAACGGCGATGAAGTGCTATTTTGCCAATATTATAGGCACTTCTGTTTCGGAAGTACGAATTATAAAATTATGACAGGGAGAACAGTATGGCAGAAATCAAATGGATATTATGCCCTGTTTGCAAGAACAAAATGTGACTGAAAATCCGCAATACCATCGGGAAGGTCTGTTTATTAACGCAGATTTTACCTATCATTAATAACAGCCAAACCGTTCCAAAAGAGCGGTCTGGCTGTGTGGGTTTTTTAACTTATAATTTCACTGCGGTTTATATCCGACCAGCTGTGCACTCTTATACCGGTGAGATATGGGTACTGCTGCCGGATTTGTGAGGGCTTAAACTCTTTATAGCGCTGCTCTGAATATGTTCAAAACATCATGGCTTGTCAGCGGGTAAAAAGCTTTCTTCATCCCTTTGGCTGCTTTTTCTGCCATGATCTCCAGATGGGCATCATCAATACCGACTTCTCTCAGGGTAGCAGGTATTTCCAAGGCTCTGAAGAAATCTGCCGTTTTTTCAATGGCTTTACCGGCAATAGCAAACTTGTCTAAGGCAGGGTCGATTCCCCATACGTTAACGCCATACTCGACAAAACGGTCTAGCGTTTTGTCGTTTAGAACATACTTCATCCAGTGGGGAGTCAGAATAGCCAGACCTACGCCATGCGTAATATCATAGTAGGCACTAAGTTCGTGCTCCATGGGATGCACCGAAGTCGCAACGTCATTTCCCCGCCAGGTGATGCCGTCGATGGCCAGACTGGATACCCACATGAGGTTGGCCCGGGCTTCATAATTCTCCGGCTCGTTATAGGCGATAGGCCCATAGTGAATGCAGGTTTTCAGCAGCCCTTCGGCAAGGCGGTTCTGCACATAGGCTCCTTGGACATTGTTGAAGTAATGCTCGAAAATATGGGACATGATGTCTGCCGTTCCCGCTGCCGTTTGATTTTTAGGTACGGTAAAGGTGTACTCCGGATCTAAAATAGACACTTTGGGATAAAACAAGGGACTGAAGGCGCCAAGTTTATCATTGGTTTTCATATTGGAGATGACGGCAAAGCGGTCCATCTCCGAACCGGTAGCGGCAAGGGTAAGAATTGCCAGCACGGGAAGAGTCTCCGTGACGGGCGCAGCTCCGGTCACGATATCCCAGGAATCCCCCGCGTAGTTGGCCCCCGCGGAAATTACTTTAGCGCAATCAATGGTACTCCCGCCGCCTGCCGCGATGATAACCTCAATAGCATTTTTTCGGCACAGTTCCACGCCGGCACGCACGGTTTCAATTCTGGGATTGGGCTCTACTCCCGGCAGCTCTGTAACTTCAACTCCAATTCTTGCGAAAATGGCATAGATTGCCTGATAGAGACCCATGCGCTTGATGCTTCCGCCCCCGTAAACCAGCAATACCTTATTTCCGTATTTGGGAATCTCCTTTTCCAGTTGTTCAATTTGGCCTTTGCCGAAAAAAATTTCCGTGGGAATTTGATAATAAAAATTGTTCATGATTTATAAAATCTCTCCTTTTCCGCTAATTTCGGTGAAGGGTTCGCAATATCCCCCGTCTCTTTTCCTCGATATCTTTTCAATTTCAGCAAATCACAGGTATAGTCCATCGCGGCCTCAGCCCGCCTTTACAACCCCGTTAAGGGGAAAATAAACCATAGGTACTTCCCGCTCCCCTTCTCTTTAAAACGTCTGCTGTATCAGCCAGCCATAATCCTGTCTGCAATCTATGATATAGTCAACATACACCATCCGATCTTTGATCTGGTACAGGAGCAAATACCATTTCTCAACAAACATCTTGTGATATTTGTTGGGCGGAATAAACTCAGCATTCAGAAACGGATAGCGCTCGGGCATTTGATATAGGGAGCGGATAGCATCCATCAAGCTGTTTTTTACCTCGCGGGCAGCGGGTGGGCTTTTTTGTACCCAAAAACGGATATGGCCCGTCAGCATCTGACGGGCGCGGTCGGAAACAATCACCGTATATTGAGACTTATTTTCCATGTTCCACCTCATCAATAATGCCGTCCAGACAGCTTTCCAGTTCATCGGGTGTCACTCCGGTACGTCCGCTCAAACGGTCTTCCTCAACGGCTAGCAGCTCTTCGCGCAGCTTGAGCATTTTTTCGCGGCGGGTAAATGCTTCTATATCCATAACTACAAGATCGCCCTCGCCGTTTTTCGTAAGATATACAGGCTCACCGGTAGATTTACACAAAGCCGCAATTTCATTGTAATTTTGCCTGATGCTTGCCGACGGTTTAATCTGCATGGTGTCAACTCCCTCGTAGCAACATTCTAACCATAGCATAGTCTTTTTATGCTATGAAAGCAATCAACAATTTGTTGCGGCCTCGCAAGCTGTTTTTATGAACTGACCTGCTAGGCCCGTGAAAAGTGAGCGGATATACCTAAGTATTCTTGGCACGATTTCACATAATCAAGCGGCACATCCATGCGCAGGGCGGTTTCCGCAACCGAAAGTCCCATATCTATGAACCTCTTAACAACCATATTCAGGCTTTCTCCGACTTCGATGATATGTTTATCCAGGTCATAGAAGCGGATAACTCTTTGTCCCCAGGCATGTTCAAAGAGCGGATGAACGTACTCTATCGTTTTCATACGGCTTAGTTTGCTGACAAAGGCAGCTATGTCATCTTCTTCAAAATATAATTCCCAGGCATTGTTTTGGAAAACAATTTCTTTATCCTTACGGATAAAATCTTGCCAAGTAGCGGCGGTCTGCAATGCTATGCCGCCTGTCAGGGTAACATTGGCGCCAAAATCAGAAATAACTTCAAGTCCCAAAACGTTGTGATAAAACTCCTTGGCCTTTTCCATATCCTTTACCGCAAGCAAGGTGCAAGTATATTTCATTCAGCCCACCCCTCCAAAGCCGATCTATTTTACGGACACGTACGGGTTATCTTCTATAATAAAATCTCCACAGATAATCTTTGGCTTCCCCGGCATAATCAATCCCCACCCGTTTCGTCACTACTATCTTGAACCGTTCATTTCCTCCTTCTTCTATATAGAGCTTGCTGCCGCACAAATCCTCTCCATTGGAACCTTTGTCAATGAATAATGCCTTGCATAATTTTCCCGGCCCATTCGTTAAGGCCTTCATTTGACTCTTGGTTAACTGATCATATGTCTTTTTAAATCTGTTTTGTGCCATCAAGTCCAGTCCGCCTATGGGCTCAACCGCTCTTAGCAAAACAGCCTGGGGGGTTCCTTCTTCCCTGGTCACTATGTTAAAGCAATAGTGCATGCCGTAAACCATAAACACATAGGAAAATCCCGGTCCTCCGTACATAACCTCTACCCGCGGCGTTCTCCTTCCGCCATAGGAATGGGCGGCTTTATCTTCGATGCCCATGTAGGCTTCAGATTCCACAATTTTTGCGCAAATTTTTTGCCCGTCTCTTTCGCGTACAAGTACCTTTCCCAAAAGTTCTTTAGCAACTATTAAAGAATCTCGATTATAAAATTCCCTGCTTAATCGTTTCATTTTATTTACTGCTCCTTTTCCGACCATTGGTACTGCAAAGCTTTAGGCGTGAGAAATAACAGGAAACATCAACGGTTCACCGGCAAAAAGATTATCGCCGGAGCAGTGTACAAACAGGGTGGTATCTCCTTCACGCTGCATTTGAGCTGTAAAACCGGAAGTATTTAAAGGTGTAAAGCCCAATAATATTTCCTTTTCCGGGCCTAAAGAAATCTCGCCCAAAACATCGCTCAATTCGGCGTCGGTTTCACCAAAAATATCGCAGCACCTGATTTGGCCATCGTTGTTTTCGGCAATAATAACCACGTCATATTGCGGGGAATAAAATACATTTTCTTTCATAATCACCTGGCAATAAAAGGATAATAAGCCTTGATTTTCTGTCATATAGAAGGCTGAGAAAGGATTCCCCTGCTCATACTTTTCAGAAACGAGGCGAATACTCTCTTCAGCATGCATTTGCAGTTTCACTGCTTTGCTGTTATTGGGAGTTATCCCGGATCGTTTATAGGCATATTCCGGCATTTTTACAAAACCGAACTTGGGATAAAAATCGAGAACAGAATTATTGGCAAAGAGGTAAATACCATCACAACAACCTTGCCATCTGTCAATAATATTCTCGATTAACCAGCGGCTTAATCCTTGAGCGCGAAATTCCGGAGCGGTCATAACTGTCCCCAGCTGAATGTAAAATTTTCTCTCGCCCCGATAATAAAAGGGAATCTGATTTACCGCAACATTGGCGCAAACCCTCCCCTCCAGAGCCAGAACATGAGGTTCGTATTGCCCTCCGACATTCTCAAAGGATATGCCAAAAGTACTCTGGGATAATTGGTTAAAGCTTGTAAAGAGATTGCTGTCCTTGCCTATTTGGTTAGAAAACCTATAGTTTACTCCTTTGATTTCCACATCAACGTCGTTTTTTAGTTCTTTCATGTTTCACCTCGTTTGACTTTTTTATACTGTCGTTGATTTATGATTTCCACAATAAAGGCTGCCCTGTAAAATTACCTTGTCATTTTTCCCAAAAAACTTTCAAGCAAGCCGAATTATGAACCATGCTTGGGAGGGACGCAAACTTTAAACGTCCCGGCATTGTTGCAAGGTATTCCTTCATTTCTTGGGAGAGATGTGCAAGTGATTAAATATTTTCTGTCGACGTTCCACTAGTCGCTAACCAAAGTTAAAATCAAACAAAAAATTAATGAGAAAAACAGATTAACAAGAAAACAATAACTATCCCCAATAAGCAAAACAGTGTTGTGTAAAACTGGGGGTCATTATTAATAATGCCAATAGTTTTATCTACATACTTTACTTTTAGGTTTTTAAGAGTGTTTTTATTATTTAAAAAATCTTCTTTTAAAATATACACACCCTCATATTCGGGTAAAATTGATCCGTCGTTGTAAACAATGTCACTGGTTATACTATGTATTTTGTAATTTTCGTTTAAAAGCCTTATTTCAGACGTTGCCCCATAATGCTCTGTATATTGTTCTGGATTCTCATCAAACGTAGTAATAGGCCTTTTTCCCCCTCCCCCTTTGTATAGATATATGGGTTTGCGTCTTTCTTTTTTTATTTCAAATATTCCGATTAAAATATAATCAGCATCTCCCAGCCGAACTGTTTCTGACACTTGTTTCTTCAAACCATAATAACCCCCTTTATGAGTTTAACACATTATAGTATATTTAGGGAAAATTACATTGTCATGAAAAAGATGCCTGCTCAAGGAAAATACCCCCGGCAGATCTCATGAATAAAAAAGACTTGATTGGAGTTTTAACTCCATCTGAATCTTAGCCGCACTTATCCAGGGACTTAGCCCGCTCTTAACTCACCGCTTGCCGAAGCGGGAGTCTTAGAGCGGCTTAGTCAGCGGATAAAAATAATCCTATTGAGAGCATTGCTAATATAATACTTTTAAAATTAATTGAATTAATCCTTACCCCTTCGCACCTCAAGGGCCAAGCATACCATTATCAATATATTACCGCCCAATAAATTAGCAAAGAGCCTGAACCATCATAGTTCAAGCTCTTTGCTATTTGTACCTTTATCCTGAAAGTTAGCACTTAGACATCCGACTGAGCGCGCTCGATATATTCTACAAGCTTATTGACACAGTTAAAGTTATGGACATCCTCATCATGAATAACGATATTGAAAGCCTGCTCGCATTCGATGACCAGCTTGGCAAGGTCGACTGCCTTGATTCCGGAGTCCCCCGTCAATTCCGTTTCCGGCGCAATATCTGCATCGTCAAGCCCTAAAATTTCCGCCAGAATTTCCGCCACCTTCTGAAAGACCAATTCCCTCACTCCTTAACGCCAATTTTATAACCGCTGCGATTCCTGTGGCGACAACAAAGGGCTGACATCTCCGCTGTAAAAGAGACGGAGTCTATGCAAGGCCCTGGTACAGGCAATATATAAGAGATTTTTGTCATCTTCACTGTTAAAGTGCTCCTTATCCACATCACAGATCAGTACGGCATCAAACTCCAGGCCTTTCGACAGGTAGACGGGAATGATGAACACTCCGGTCAAATCTACTTCCAGGTCGCTTGTGATCACTTGAACAGGAAGTTTATCTTTAAGGCGGTCGTATAAGGCCAGAACGTCTTGTTCCGTTTTACAGATTAAGCCGATGGATTGATAAGCTTTTTCCCGGCAGGTTTTGATTTCCTTGATCATCAGCTGATCGAGAGCGGACCGGCTGGGGGCTGTCAAGAGGGCCGGGGCATCTCCTTTTCTGCTGAAACTGTTGAGTTTAAAATCCGGCTCAAGAAACTGAGCGCTGTACTCTAATATTTCCTGGGTGCAGCGAAAACTTTTGTCCAAGGTAACCAGCGCGGATTTTTTCTTATCTAAGATCCGGCTGACCTGGTCATAAAGCGAGAGATCCTCCAGCTTGCCGATGGTTTGCCTGACGTCTCCTAAAATAGTGTAGCGGGCTTTGGGAAAGAGCGCCTTCAGGATTTCGAAATGGATGGGATAGTAGTCCTGCGCTTCGTCTACGACAACCTGCTTTATGCCTTTGAAATCGGCGCAGCCTTGGGTTTTCAGGTGCAGAAAAGCCAGGGCCAGGGCATCATCATGCCGCAAATGATCTTTGGCCAGGTTTTCACGGGTAAAGTCGATGATATCCTCAAGGCAATCCGGCAATTCGATCCCTCGGGCCAAACTGTAAAAGTAGTCTTTATTGCTGAAGAGTTTGCGATAGAGCTCCAAACCGTCTAATTCGGTAAACTTGCGCAGGTTCCGCAGTAAAACCGTGCTTTCCTGAATGGACAGCATGCGGGCGATTTCCTCCACCTCAAATTCATGCTCCGGCTGTTGGGCTACATAGTTTCTTAATTTTTGCAGGCGATGTTTGCGCTGTTCATGGACAGCCTCCAACACTGATTTTTCCAGCCGCCGCAAACGGAAACTCAGCAGAGCTTCCTGGTTGCTTTTTAAAAGCCTGGTTTTTAATAATTGGCGGTCGGCAATATAGTTTCCGTCATAATAGATATCGCTGAACTCGATCCAGCGCTTGGGCAAGTCAGCGATAAAGCGCTTTAATATTTCCACAAACTGGCCGGACCCTTTAAACTTCATGCTCTTTTGGACGATAGTCTGGTCCTCCTGACCGCCGGAGGAAAGTACACATTCTAAAAATTGATTCCTGGTTTGGATAGACTGTCTCTGCAAAAGGGTGCGCACTAGTTCATCAAAGAGAAGGGAGTTGACATTGTTTTCCCCCAGCTCCGGCAAAACATGGGAAATATAGCGTTCAAAAAGAGTGTTGGGCGAGATCACGACGATATTGTTATGGGTCAACTTGTCGGACAGTCCCTGGTACATAAGGTAGGCCGCCCGGTGCAGGGCGACGGAGGTTTTGCCGCTGCCCGCAGCTCCCTGGACCATCATTAAATCCATTTCCATATCGCGGATAATCATATCCTGTTCTTTCTGGATTGTCTCGACGATGGTTTTCATCTGCGCGGAAGCATTCTGAGAAAGCAGTTTTCTCAGAAATTCATCTACGATCTGCACGTCGGCCTCAAAGAAAAAGTCCAGTTTCCCCTGGTGTATTTCATATTGGCGTTTTAAATTGACCTCGCCGTTTATTTTTCCGCCAGGGGATTCATAAAATGCCTGCCCGGTGCCAAAACGGTAAAAGACACTGGCTATGGGCGATCTCCAGTCGTATACATATAGTTCACGGGTTTGCTCATCCATCAGTGAGGACAGTCCGATATAGATTTTGTCAAATTCAGCTTCGCCCTCGAACTTAAAATCGATGCGCGCGAAATACGGTGCCTCGATCAACCGCTCCAGGGCCAGTATCCTCCTGGCTTCCTGCTCATACTCGGAGATCTTGTCCGACACCGGGTTGGCGTATTGGTTTAAGGCGGCAAGCTCTTGAAAGTTTTCCGGCGACCAAAGGTTGGCGGCGATAAAATGAGGAGTATCCTCCCGCATTTCTTTCTTGGCAGCGATAATGGCAGCCCTATTGGCGTCGTTTTTCGTTCTGGCCTCAAATAGCTGCTTTTGGGCTAGGGATACCGTTTGTTCCAGACGCTTCACTTCAAAGTCCCGATCCAACTGCTGCTCCAATGTTCAACCCCCCCGGTATTCATGTTTTGGCTGTAAATGATATAATACACACTAAAGAGGCTAATTATAAGACTAATATTCAAAAAATATTTATGGTATAATATAAGTAGGGAGCTTCACAAAACTACTTTTTAAAGTGGTTAGTGATGCTCCCTTCATTTATCTCAACATTATTTCATGCCTGCTCCTATATCCATGTATTTCACTTTGCCCCCTATAAATTTGGGCATAACAAATAAGCCTTTAAGTTAGGCGCTTCTTTAAAAATCCGATTTTTTCAGGCCGTTTTTGACGAAGGAACTTCCCAATTCACTCATCTCTTCTCTGCCCCGCCGGGTTTAAAAAACAACTTGGAACATTGGTTTTTCTATTGCCTTTTGGGGAAAGAAAGTTTTGTTCCCCTGTTTCCCACGATAATGACCATATTATTTTGTACTCAGTTTAATGTGTTTTTTCTTGCTTTTGACCAATTTCATTAATCTGCTTATATTTACCTTTACTAAGGGTATTTTCAATAATAGTATCAATCATATTTTCAGAAAAAGATGTCTGCCCATATGATATTGACGAAAAACGTGATGTAAAAATTGTTTGCTTTCGGTTATAAGTTCTTCCGGCCTCAATAGCTTTGGCCTTTAAATCCTCATCATCTGGATTTTCCTCTAATTTTAGAAGTAAATCATAAAATTCCTTCTTACGCGCTTCAGAATAGAATTGATTAAAAAGTGTTAAAAATAAGCCAACAAAAAACATCCCTGCCAACACGATTATAACGGGCATATCCCCATCTCCAAACTGTCAGATTAATAACTCAACTCTCGCACTCCTGGCAATGTGAATAAACAATCCCCGAAACTGACGCATAAGTTCAGCCTTCACCTTTTAGTAGATTCGTAGCCTTACTTCCCGCATGTCTCAATGCCGCTTTTCGGACTAAGCTGAATCATTAAGGTAAAAGCAATCATCGACGATAAAGACACCGGCTGCTTTTTATTCTGTCCTCACGCCTTTATTAGTTCTCATCATTAGCTCAAAGTTTCTAGTTCATCATCTGGAATATGATTCTGTATAACTCATTTTTATTACCTCCATTTATCACGCTCCAGCGAACACAACAGCATCCTCATAAAATTCCACACCAAGTATTTGGCCTGGCCCCTTTGTCATTGCGGCCATATAATATAGGTAGAGGGTAATAACTGCTAGTTTCTCTTAAATTATTGCCAGCATTGAGGGAATAAGTCGTTTCTTCATTTGTAGCCTCCCGACTTAGGCAATGTTAACGGTTTTTATAATTAGCTTCTTACCTGAGACGTGTCTTAATTTCAACTAAGGCTTGACTGGCGTTGAAGATTGAGGAATAGGCGCCACTGAACACCCCTATTAACATCGCCAAAGAGAAAACTTTTGTCGATTCCCCGCCGAGGATAAAAACCGAAAATAAAGCGATTAATACGGTAACGACGGTATTGACAGATCTGCGCATAGTCTGCCAAACGGATTTATCCACCATCTCCTCATAAGTGTCTCCACGCTTCATTTTGCCCTCGTTCTCACGAATTCGGTCAAAGATAACCACAGTATCATTAATAGAGTATCCAAAGATCGTTAAAGCCGCGGCTATGAACGAGGAATCAATTGGCCACTGAAATAGCGAAAACAGACCAACGACAACTAAAAGATCGTGCAATAAGGCAATGATCCCCGATATCGCAAACACAAATTGAAATCTAAAGGATATATAGGCAATCATAAGCCCCGTCGCAATGATTAGAGACCAAAAGGCCTTACGTGTAAGTTCTTGCCCCATTGACGGACCCACTTCATCCACTTGCAGAGTTTTTGGGTCGTAATCCGCCACCTTAGTTTGCAAGGCTTTCAGTAATTCCTTTTGCTTATCTGTTGGAAGTGCATCGGTTCTGATCAAAATGGATTTTCCATTAGATAACTGCACCTGCCCGTCAAGCCCGACTGATTTCAACGTATCCGTTACAGCAGTTTGCGTGACTGGTTTTACGCATGTCAGCTCAATCATCGTTCCGCCCTTGAAATCAATTCCCAAATTCAGCCCCTGCAGGAAAATAGATATTACGCCCGGAATAATCACCAACAGCGAAAGGACGAACCACCAAAAACGTTTCTTAACGATGTTGAAATAGAGCGGATGTATTGTTTGAACCTCTTCGCAAGTCGCTGGATGTCCTTTTTCCATTATACACCCCTCCTAACACCGAACCATGCCGTATTCAATTTTGGGCTTATGCCTACCACTAAACGCAAAACCAGACGCGTGAAAGTAATCGCAGTGAACAAGCTCGCAATAATTCCAACTCCTAATGTCAAGGCAAATCCGCGAATAGAACCACTCCCCAAATAATACAAGGTCATAGCGGCAATGAATGTCGTTACATGGGCATCAATAACCGTGATGAAGGCACGGCTAAAGCCTGATTCAACTCCTGTGCGCAAAGATTTACCCGCACGAACCTCTTCCTTGACTCTTTCGTAAATAATAATATTAAAATCTACAGCCATCCCTATAGAAAGTATAAATCCCGCTATGCCCGGAAGGGTAAGGACAACACGGAACGTCCAAAAAACCCACAGCACTATGAGTCCATATACAACCAGGGAAAAATCGGCGACAACTCCGGGTAAGCGATAAAAAATAAGCATGAACAGGAAGATAACGATTAAACCATAAAGTCCTGCCTGAATACTTTTATGTAACGAGTCAGTCCCCAAAGAGGCTCCCACCTGGTGCTTTTCAGAAATAGTCATGCTCACTGGCAATGAACCCGAGCGCATGAGAACAGCATCCTTCGCTGCAGACTCCAAGGTTGCATAACCGTTGATAAATCCTTGTCCATTAAGAATTGGCGTATCAACTCTCGGGTTTGCTAAAAGTTTATCATCCAGATATATACCTATTTGTTGTCCCAGATACTTTGTCGTTAAATCAGCAAACCTTTGGGCCCCCTCAGAGGAGAATGTTAAGTTAACAACAAAGTCAACTTTGGTTGGGTCCTGCCCGGCCTTAGCATCAGACAGTTCATCTCCTTGCAGCACAACCTTTCCCTGAGGATTCCTAAACGTTAACTTTGCCGTAGTTTTCAGAATATCCACAGCTTTATCCGGATCGGTAATACCCGCCAAATCAATAACTATCCGTTTCTTATTATAATCTGCCTGGACCGTTGGTTCAGATACCCCCAGATCATTGACCCGCTTCGCAATGATCGCTTTTGCTTTGTCTAGATCATCATTAGTAATAGGTGTGCCGTTTTTATTAAGTTCGGCTTGTAATACCAAGTGAACTCCACCGCGAAGGTCAAGTCCCAAGGGAATACCTCTTACAGAGTCCAGTAAGGGTTTAATCGATAGCACTACTGATGCTGCAAGCAATAACACCAGAGCTACCAATTTGATTATGTTTCCCCGCCTCATCTGCGTTTCTCCTTTTAATATGATGGAGCTTGCCTAATCCAAAATTTATTATCCTGCCATGTTTGGGCAAGTGTCATTCGTCCAATGTTCAAGAGCTTTAGATATAATTCTAAATCGTTTCCTTGATTCAACAAAAAGCATCCCGCTAAAGTTTGCCAAAGGAGAACGCTTGTACCGGCTTTTGGAGAACTATCTGTATTAACTAATTGGGTATTAGCACTATTAGGGGCATAATTTACTTCATCAGGCTTCTTTTCAGTAAATTTATTACTCTTATCTAAAATGAACATTGTTTTAACAGTGCTTATTAATTCCAGAGCCGAAGACTTTGCACACACTGTGAAGATTAATGTCGATCCAAATATCACGGATAATGCGCATATAAAGGCTATAAAGTAGCGTTTATAGCTTGTTTTGCGCATTGGCCTCTTTTCCAGGGCGGCAAGTATTAAGGTGAAAGTTTCTTCCGACGGTTCTATTTCCTTTGTTTTACACAAAAGTGCATTCTTGATTTTATTGTCAAGTTCAGACATTGCCATCAAGTCCATACTCCTTTCTCTTACTAAAAAAAATGCTTACAGACGGTTCATTAAATTCTTTTTCCTTAAATATGCCATGAAGCAATAACCTGGCTTTATGAAGCCTGGATTTTACAGTTCCCGGAAAGCAGCCCAAAACCTTTGAAATTTCCTCAATGGTCATATCGTTGAAGTAATATAGTATGACGACAGTTTTCAACGGTAAACTTAATTGTGTTAAGGCTTCATGTACCATCAAGTTGGTCTCAAAGTTATCCAATTCGGAATTGAAATCTATTGTTGTGCTTAATCCTTCTATCTTTTGCTCATCCATGAGGAGAAAGAAGTTTTGTTTTTTTACCATCCTCCAACCTGTTCTCACCAGAATCTTATAAAACCATGCCTCAAAGGCTTCCGGATTTTTTATGGTCTGGATTTTTCGGAAGCATTCAATAAAAGATTCTTGTACGATATCCTCGGCGATTCCTTTTTGGTTGGATATAAGATAGGCAGTTCCTAAAGCCTTCTTTTTGTACAGGTTGTAAATCTCACTAAAGCTATTCAAATCACCCGACTGACATTTTATTATTAAATCGGTATTCCCCACATCAGCCCTTCTTCCCTACTTTCGCGCTATCTGGCGATAATTTTACTATTGACAAATCACAGTTACAGAGGCTATTCCGGCCTTTAAACGACAGCTGACATCAATGACTTTATCCTGGAGAATGTGTCATTGAGACAGCCACATTTAATCATCACGACGCGGGATCACTGCCAAGCCTTACCTGCAGATCTTTGCAAAGCTAACTGCCTTCTGCCAGAGGTACTCTGCTTATTTAACGAAGACTCTTAGAATGTATGACCAACATGAAGTTTGGCTGGTTTCCGAGACGTAGCATGATTCACCGCAAGTTACCATTAGAATTGTCACTCCTATAATAAGAGTGTATGAAAGAGCGTAAATGGTTCACTTTTTAATGAATTTTTTAAAAGTTTTTCAGTACCTGAACATCTCTATCTAACTTCAGGGGTTTAGGTTTCTCCAGTCTAACACACACCCTTAAAATACTATCTTTGTGACAAAAAAGCCCAAGCATACGAATAACAAATCGGAAATACGCGTTTAGGTTTAATAAACGGTAACCTAATAAGTTATTCATTAGCCTGGGCAATTATGGTCGCCCGGTTTCTTAATTTTAAGTCAAATATTTATTATCCGCTGACTAATTCGCTCTAAGACTCCCGCTTCGGCAAGCGGTAAGTTAAGAGCGGCTAAGTCCCTGGATAAGTGCGACTAAGATTCAGATAGAGTTAAAACTCCACCTGAATCAAGTCTCCTTTATATTTCAGGATACATTACTGAACTTTCTTTAACCCACACACTTACTCCGCCTGCTTCAGAAATTCTACAGTAACCATTAACCTTTTCTTCAAGACGGCCACCATCTTCAGCGACTAATTTTACAGGGGTTGTTTTCTTGATATCGTCAAAGTTAAACGTTTTATAAACCTCCGCCCCTGCTTTAATTGTTACATCGCTTTGAACTAACGTTACTTTGTCTTTAGCATAGGGGACAGTATCATTTTCTCTTATCCAGCCTTTGTTATTAGCAAGGGAATCATAGGTCGGAATTCGGATATAAAGCCAAGATACATCTTCAACTCTGCCTATATCTATAACCTCAGCAAGTGTATTTTTTTGAATATATCTAAATACCTGAGAATCATCATCCGGTAATGCTAAAAGTTTATTTTCGTTTTCAATAAACCTCACTTTATAATCAGGCATAGTGCCAAAATCTATGGTCAATTGCTTTTGACGTTCTTTAAGTTCCTTTGTTTTATAATCTTCCACATTTTTTTCTAATCCGACAACTTGATCTTTTAAGGCTTGATTTTCGCGTTTTAAACTTTGATTATGAATAGTGCTTTGGCTCAAACAGCCAACAATTATTAGAGATACAATAACAATACTAATTATGCTTAACGGCTTATTGATATATTTCATTTTGAAACCTCCCCAACTCAAAAGCATACTGCTTTTTCCATATTGAACATGTGCTATCATATATCCCCATTTAATTCTGCGGGCAAGGTTCAAATCTCTTATATTCACTTCGGTTGAGCTTGGGATAATATGATCCAAGCGTTAATAACTGCCATTTAATATGTATTCCACATCGTTCCTCTTCCACCTTCCAAGATCATGGAAATAGTCGGGAAAACTTTTTTTAAAAAGACCGCTCCTAAACTATGAAACAATCTGGCGATTCCTCGCCCTTACTGTTTTCTAATTTCATAACAATCACAAGGAGAGTCCTAATTGAATTGTTATATAATTCAGATCCTCTTTCTGAAGGACTGCCGGCTAAAACTGTAAGGGAATTGCCACTGCTAAGTCCACGCGATGCCCCCTTAATTGGCGGAGAATATCCCGCTATAAACTGTCACCGCTTGGGCTGAGCTATCTCAAGCATTGAGATGCTAAAAAAGTGACCCGGAAACAGATAGGAACCTACCCGTTCACGGATCACTTTCTTTTTCACCCTTTTCCTGTTTCCCCAATTCCTCCAGCTGCCGTTTCGCCGCCGGAGACAAGACATCCATCAGATGATTGCGCCCTTTTCCCTGTATTGCCTGATATTCCTGCTTTAATCTTTCATTAGCTCTAGTGATCTCAATTTTCAGTTCCCTGGCGGATAGCAAAGCAGACCCTGCCCCTCTTATAATAAGCTGCTGCAATCCGTCCGAGGTGGCAACGGTTATATCATATTTTTTCTGATTGTCATGGGCAAATTTTTCGATATACTGGTCCGCCGTTTGCGCTTCCTTGGTATAGACCAGATGGATATTATAATAGTCGATGACTTCTTCGGGATGCCCCTGGACACGGTAGGCATCAAACACCACAATAACCTGGCATTTTCTGATTCCCTGATAATTGCTTAGAGCATCAAGCAGTTTCATCCTGGCGCCGTCCATAGTCTCAGCAGCCAGCTCTTCCAGCTCGGGCCAGGCGTGAATAATATTATAGCCGTCCACCAGGAGATACTCTTCTTTGGATTCCTTCTCCCTGATATAGGCAATGGATTCATAATGACTTTCGCGGGCCGTTTTGCGGCCTTTCCAGGCGGACTTCTTCCCCTGGTTGGCATAAAAAGTGCTATTGATAATCTGGTCGATCTCCTCTAAGCTGATCGACCTCTCTTCCCTGCGGGAGGTCCGGCTGGGAACGCTTTCCCCCGTCGGATCTTTGCTCTGAAAATAGCTCTCCACATGCATGTAGTCCTTAACGGCATACCACTCCACCCCAAAACCGGAGCCGTGAGCACAGAAGACCGAACCGGTCGGATTTTCCAGGTCTCTTTCCGAATCATAGCCCATAGCGGCTATGACCTCCTCCGCATTATGGCAGGGTTCATACCCTTTGAGGCTGCAAAACAACTTGCCGAGTCCTTTGCTGTAAGCAACAACCTCTTGCTGATAATTCCGCAGGGCAGCAACCGGGGCGCTCCCCGCCAGAAGCGCCGTCTCGCCGTCGGTCTGGGTTATTTCACAGCTGCCGTGCATTCTCTCCAAGTCGCTCAGGGCTCTTCCCACCATTTTGGCCGGCATTTCCAGTTGGAAGGCATAATAAGGCTCCAGCAATATGGACTCCGCTTCTTTTAAGCCCTGGCGCACCGCACGGTAAGTAGCCTCCCTGAAATCGCCGCCTTCGGTATGCTTATTGTGGGCCCGGCCTGAGACTAAGGTAATTTTCATATCCGTAAGCGCCGAGCCTGTCAGAACTCCCTTATGAACTTTTTCTTCCAGGTGGCTTAAAACTAGTCTTTGCCAGCTCCTGCCCAGTACATCTTCGCTGCATTCTGTTGCAAACTGCAGGCCGCTTCCCGGCTCACCCGGCTCCAACAACAGGTGGACCTCGGCGTAATGCCGCAACGGTTCAAAATGTCCCACCCCTTCGACTATATCGGCAATCGTCTCTTTATAGACAATCCTTCCGGCATCGAAAGCCACCGCAACGCCAAAACGGCTTTGGATCAGACTTTGCAGAATTTCAATCTGCACCTCTCCCATGATCTGGGCCTGAATTTCCTGCAGCTGCTCATCCCAGACAATCTGCAGCTCCGGTTCCTCCTCTTCCAGCTGGCGCAGCTTGGGCAGCATGACTCTGGGGTCGCAGCCTTCCGGCAGGATAATTTGATAGGAGAGCACAGGCTCCAAGACAGGAGCCGCGGCAGCCTCTTCCAGCCCTAACCCTTCTCCCGCTCTGGTTTGGCTGAGCCCCGTTACCGCGCAGACGGTGCCTGCCTCCACCTCGCTGACCGCCTCGAATTTCTGTCCGGAATAAATGCGGATTTGATTGACTTTCTCTTCCCAGGTACCGCTTCTTAAGACATCTTTCACCTTCAGCCTTCCGCCCGTAAGCTTCAGATAAGTGAGGCGGTTCCCCTGCTCGTCTCTGGAAATCTTGAAGAGTTTAGCCCCGAATTCAGCGGGGTAGGCAGGAATCAGGGCATACTGCACCAGGCCCTGCATAAATTGCTCGACACCTTCTAATTTTAAAGCGGAGCCGAAAAAGCAGGGAAATACTTGGCGTTCCCTGACGGCGTTTTTAATCTGTCCGGTTTCGACCCGGCCTGTTTCCAGGTAGGTTTCCAGCATTCTTTCATTACACAGGGCCAGCTGGTCGTAAAAATCCTCCGTCTGAACCTGCCCAAACTCAATACAGCCCTCATCCAACTGCTTTTTCAGGTCTTTCATTAACCGCTCCTTATCCGTCCCCTTCTGATCCATCTTATTGACGAATAAAAAAACAGGTATCCCGTACAGGCCAAGCAGCCGCCACAGTGTGCGGGTATGTCCCTGCACCCCGTCCGCACCGCTGATCACTAAAATGGCATAATCCAGCACCTGGAGGGTCCTCTCCATCTCAGCCGAAAAATCCACGTGTCCCGGGGTATCCAGCAAGGTAACCTGGACCCCGCCTATTTGCAACACGGCCTGCTTGGAGAAAATAGTGATTCCCCTGGCCTTCTCCAGTTCATAAGTATCTAAATAAGCGGTCTTATTGTCCACCCGGCCCAATTTGCCGATTTTGCCGCTCAGATAAAGCATGCTCTCCGATAGCGTCGTCTTGCCCGCATCCACATGGGCCAATATGCCAACGACTAGTTTGTTCATAATCTATTTCCAGTCCTTCGTGCTTGCCTGCTGCCAAAAATTACAGCCCCTTCAGCCAGTAGCGGTCTTCAAGGGTCTGTCTTGTCTTAATTCTTCTATTATCCGCTATTTCCTGCCTGTTATATCCGAATCAAAGCAAAGAATCGCAAGGTGATCAGCTCTCTCCCAATCCGCCGTCTACTGAAATTTCACTTCCCGTCAAATAAGCGGCCTCGGCAGACGCCAAATAAAGAACCGCTTCAGCCACTTCCTCCGGCCGGCCCCAGCGCTTCATGGGCACCGTCGAGGCAATATAATCATTAATTGCTTTCTCCAGTTCGGGAGTTTCCTGGGAGGTAAGGGGAGTCTTAATCGCACCCGGACTCACTGCGTTAACACGGATGTTCCTTGCGAGAACCTCAGGATCAAGGGCCAGGGTTCTGACCAAGCTGCGGACTGCCGCCTTGCTTGCCGCATAGAGCGGATCACCGGGCCGGCCTTTTTTATGGGATACGGAGCTTGTCATGATCACGGAAGCACCCTGACTTAAATAAGGCAGCGCTTTTGTAAAGGCAAAGAACACACCTTTCACGTTAATCCCCATTATATGATCGAAAAACTCTTCGTCAGTTTCCTGGATGGGCGGGCATTCGGATATGCCCGCATTGGCGAACAAGATATCGATTCTGCCAAAGGTTTCCTGCACACGGGCCATGGCCTGAGCGATTTCCTCCACCTTGGCAACATCCGCTTTCAAGGCCAGGGTATTCCCTCCAAGTTCTTTTTCAACGGCCTGCAGCGATCGGTCATTTTGGCCGATGACCACGACCTTCGCCCCGTTTTCGTTAAACAGCCGGGCAGTGGCGAGACCAATGCCGCTGTTGCCTCCGGTAATCACTGCTACTTTGTTCACTAACTTCCTCTCGCTCATTTCCCCAACCTCCTTTAAATTATCCTTTCATTTTCCGGGCAGCTCTTATTCCTGCGGCGGTATTAGGGCCTGACTGCCCGCCTCTGTCGGGCGGCCATTATTTTCTTACATAATGCACAAAGGCGGCGTTGACAAATTCGGCAAGCCCGGGAAGTTTTTGATTGACGTTGGTTTTATCCCTGAGGTAGGCTTGCCCTATTTCCGAAAGCTCCCCTGACCCGCAGCCCATTAAAGGCAAGACAAATTTTGCGAATGCCGCCACCGCAGCTTCAGCTGCCGCACTGTCAGGCCCTTCCGGCATAGCCCTATAAAACATCTCTCCAACCTCTTCCGCCTGACGGCAAATGCTCTCCCAGTCCGTTTTCCGAAGATCCGAATATTTGTCCATGATTGCAGACATCCTGAATTCCCCCTCTTTCTGCATTTTATAATGCGCCAGAGGGTGGAAAAACTCGTTAAATAGGCCGCCGTTGGGCCTGCTCTGTTCCGCTGCTTCCGCATAGGGCGTTTCTGCGGTTTCTCCGGGGCTATTGTCAAAATCCCTGAGCATCATGATTTCGAAATGTCCCTCTAAAATCTTGTCGATGGATTTCATAATCTGCGCCAATTGGGCCTGCTTAGCCAGCAGAACTTGGTTTTGCCGGTTAAGCAGGCTGTTTACCGAGGCTTTGGAGCCGTCAAGGGCCTTTTTAATATCGCTTAAGGACAGACCGAGTTCTTTATAGAACAGGATCTGCCACAGGCGTAAAAGATTTTCCTCGTCGTATTGGCGATATCCGGCCTCCGTCAGGGAGCAGGGGGTAAGCAGGCCGATTTCATCATAATATTGCAGGGTCCGGCGGCTCACTCCGGAAAGCCGCGCAATTTCATGTACCGTTTTCATAATGACGATCCCCCTTTGCCTTATTGTAAAGGCGCACGTTACGTGAGAGTCAAGCAAAATATTTAATCTGCCCGCAATGTTTGGCCTGTAATTTAGCGGCTCTCCCGCTGCTCCCAGGTCAGGCAATCGATAGCGCTGCTTTTTACGGCAAATAGTCCGCGGTAAATACAAAGACTGAGCAAGTTTTCTCCCGGGCATTATAAGTCTGTCCGCTTGTTAACGCTTAAATGCCCGTTGGCTTGGTCTGCCCCTCAGGGCGTTACTTTTTTCCAGATAAGTCGCAATCCATCTAAGAATGTCGAAAAGCAGGGATTTGATTTTATCTGTCTAAACATTTAAAATATAATAAATAGTTTCGATTATAATCAATAGTTTTAATTAACCTCTACATACACTTAGCGGCTTAGTGTCACCTGACCTCAAGTTGCCGTATCCTGCGGAAACCCAGACAAATGCCGGGCTTTGCTCAATCCGGCGGTGCCTATCGGGCCGGACTGAGAGCCTAAAAAGGAGGCTGGCTTATGAGAAAAAGACATTCGATAAAGCCTACAGTTTGCTATACGGTTGATAACCCGAAGCAAGACAAAAAAACAAACGAGAACTGCCTATCCACTGCAAGAAGAAGTACCCTTGCCTATTTAAAACCATCAAAGGATAGTACTGCCGCCAAACTAGAAGAGCCGAGGGGCTTGCCCCATAACGTCTATCCCTTCAGACCAAACCACAAGTACGAAGAGAATTTTAAGGCGGCAGCTAAAACTTATAGCTCCGGCTTTGCCCATAATAATGTCCTGCATCTGTCCCATTTCCGAAAAGCCCTTGTTAAGCCTCGGGAAGATGGAAAAAAAGCGGTTATTTCGGCGAGCATCATCGTCACCTTCTTCCTTTTCTCCGTCATTGTTGTCGCTTTAAGCCAGTGACCTGCTCCAAGCTGCGCCCACCTCCGCAACTTCACTTAACCTGATTGACAAAGGGCCCTTCCATTGCAGTTCCGGCAAGCGAAGGGTCCTTATATCGCAGACAGGCCGGCAATCTTTCACATAACCGGCCGGATTATTCATTAAGCAAGAGGAACAATGGCGCCGGGCGTCTTGGCCGCTGCAAAAAAGTGGCTTTATCTATCGCCGCCCGGAGCCTGACCCGCAAACCCTCGTACTAAACTGAGGCGCCCCGGCAATAAATTCGTCATAAGAAAAGACCTCTACATTTCTTTGTTCAACCAGGAGAAAGGTACAGGTTTTTCTTTACTTATCGGCGGCATTGCCAATCTTCAACATTTATCCGCTGACTAATCCGCTCTAAGACTCCCGCTTCGGCAAGCGGTAAGTTAAGAGCGGCTAAGTCCCTGGCTAAGGAAGCCTAAGATTCAGATGGAGTTAAAGCTCCACCTGAATCAGTCTGCTTTAGGCACGTCAACAGTGGGGAGCGGGCAGCTGCCGCCCCCCTCCCCTGCCGGTTTCAGACGCCGTCTATTTTAACAGCTTTCTAAACTCTTCGTCCGGTTCCGTGCCCAGCCTTTTCATCAGTCCCTGCCGGTAAAGCTCATAATATTTTACTGCAACAGCCCGGTTATGGGCCAGCAGCAGGACTTCCACAAGCCGGTAGTTCAGTTCCCGGTGCAGCGGCTCATAAAGCAGCCCTTTCTCCAGCCACTGCACCGCTCTCTGGTAATTGCCGGCTTTTTGGTAGCAGCTTGCCAGGTCCAGCAGCAGCCGGATATATTGTTCTTCCAGTATCACCCGCTTAGCGGCCGCCCAGCTGTACTCCCAACCCAGCAGGTATTCCCCGGCATAAACGTCCGCCGCTTCCTCAAAACGGCAAAGGTTCTCTGCGTTAATAATTTCATGCTTTTCCGCGGCGCAGCAAAATGCCAGGTAATCGCAGCGGAGGCCATCCGTACCCAGCCTGTAACTACCCCTGTCATATTGAACGGGCAGCTGGACTCCATAGCGAAGCAGAGCCTTCTTGACATAATGCAGCGTCGTATTGAAATGGGTGATGGCCCGGTCGCCTTCAAAGTCCTCCCAGAGGCTGTCCAGGATTTTACTGCGGCTGACGAAACTTCCCCTGTTATTGATTAGATAGGCCAGCAACTCCTCCGCCTTTTCAGTGCGGAACCGTACTTCTTCCGAGCCCACGCAGACACTGAATCTGCCAAAGCAGCGGACGGACAGCTCACCGGAAGGCGCCGAACCTTTCTTTTCGATAATCCTGCAAAGAGTTTCCCTCAGCCTGTCCGCCGCTACCGGCTTCATCAGATAATCCAGAGCATGCAAACGAAAGGCTTCCACCGCATATTGGTTGTAGGCTGTTACAAACACCACGTCAATATGGTCCTGCAGGTCAAGAATACGGGTAGCTAGTTCGATGCCGTTCATATCCGGCATTTCAATATCCAGAAATACGGTATTGATCCGGTTTTCCTGCAAAAATCTCAAGGCGCTTAAAGACTCGGTGAACTTTCCTGCCACCAGCGCCTGCCCGCTGTTGTTGATTAGTTTCTCCAACCTGTCGAGTGAAGGCGGTTCGTCATCCACAATAATGACTTTGATCAATTTACTTCACCTTCCGCCGGAATGATATAGGATACCCTTGTGCCCCGGCCCGGCACGCTGGCGATAGTCAGTCCTCTCCCGTAGAATTTTTTCAGCCTTCTGTCGATATTCCATAAACCGAGGCCGCGGCCGGATTCACTTGTCAACAAGGTTTTCAGCTTATCTGCCGGTATGCCCTGTCCGTCATCCTCTACAGCCACCAGAACTCCTGCGGCAGTCCTTTTAACCGAGATAACAACACTGCCGCTGCGGCCCTTCTTCCGCAGTCCGTGAGAAATGGCGTTTTCTACCAAAGGCTGTAGGGAAAGCACCGGCAGCTTGCTATTGACCGTTTCATCAATATCAAATTGCACCCGCAGTCCCTCCCCAAACCTGGCCTTTTGGATTTGCACATAGGAGTTGACAAGGGCCAGCTCCCGATCCAGAGTTTCATAGGATTCCAGGCTTTTAAAATCAAAGCTCCGGCGCAGATAACTGGAAAAATCGTCAATCAGCTGCTGGGCGCGGGCCGGGTCGCTGTCGCAGAAGGAAGAGATGGCGTTTAAGGTGTTAAACAGGAAGTGGGGCTTGATCTGGGCCTGCATAAGAGCAGTCTCCGCCGCCATGGCCTTATCCACGGAGGCCTTCAATTCCGCCAGCGTCTTGACCCTGGCCAGCAGTTCTTCCGGTTCATAGGGCTTAGGAAGGTAATCGTTGGCCCCGGCCTCAAATCCCAGCACAACATCCTCGGTGGCAGCTTTGGCGGTAAGCACCAGCACAGGCAGCTCAAAACCCGGTCTGTCCTCACGGATCTTTCGGCATACCTCATAACCGGAGATTTCCGGCATCATAACGTCCAGTACGACCACTGAGAAATCTCTGCGGCCGACCAGCTCCGCCAGGGCGGCTTTGCCGCTCACCGCCGCTGTTACGCCATAGCCGCCCAGCCGCAGGATGGAAGATGCCGCCTGCAAATTGACCGGGTCGTCATCGACCAGCAGGATCTGAACGCTGCCCGCCGTTTCTTTCTTCACGGCAGGCGGCTCCCCGATCGCTGCCGCCAGTTCCAGGGCCAGGTGATCCGGCTCCCTTTCAGCACGGATAGGTTCCACCGGCACCGCGGCCGGATCAACCACCGGCAGCGTAAAATAGAAGCGGGAGCCTGCCCCCGGATGAGACTCCACCCGAATGGCGCCGCCCTGCAGTTCCACAAGCTGCTTCGTGATGGGAAGGCCCAGTCCCGTCCCCCCATGCCTGCGTGTCAGAGAATTGTCCACCTGTTCAAAGGATTTGAAAATATCCGTAAGCTTATCTGCCGGAATCCCTTCTCCCGTGTCACTGACGCATACCTCCAGCATATTGCTCATTTTTCTGACGGAAATCTTGATACACCCCTGGACGGTAAATTTTGCCGCGTTGCCTACCAGGTTGTAAAGGATTTGCACCACCCGGTTTTCATCCGCCAGCACAGGAGGCAGTCCATCCGGAATATCGGAAATGACCTCGTACTCTTTGGAGCGGCTGAGCTGCTGAAAAACGCCCACAAGGGTATGAATCAGTCCTTCGATTTGGATCGGCCGAATATGCAGCAAAATGTCCCCGTTTTTCATTTTGGAGTAGTCCAGAATATCATTCACCAAGTTAGCCAGCCTCCGGCTGCTGCCGGCGATGGTGGCCAGGTTTTGCTGCTGGCGGCTGTTCAATTCTCCGTCACTGCCTTTAAGCATAGCCTCGGTAATACCAAGAATACCGCTGAGGGGCGTGCGCAGCTCGTGAGAGGTATTGGCGAGGAATTCATCCTTGATTTTGTCCAGCTTGAGAAGCTTTTGGGAGAGGGCCTTGACACTTCTGAAGGCCTCCGCGGAACGCCTGGCCAGGACAAAAGATTGCATCAGCAGCAGGAGGAACAAGCCGACCGGCATCAATTCGCCTACGCTGCTGTAGATACGATTGTTCTGATAGAGCATGTCATAGGCTGCGCTCTCAATCACAGGCAGCGTGCCCAGCAGCACAGTCAGAGCATATTTTTTCTCTTTCAGGAAGGCCCGGGCGGCACAAAGGATAGGATAAGCGCCTATAATCAAAGCAACGATATCCAGCACATACACCAGCTGCGTAAAAAAGACGATGGGAGTGCCCAGGAAAACCAGGGTCATAACAAGGGCGTAGAAAAGAAAGACCCGCAGAACCTTCAGAGAGCGTTCCTCAGGAAACAACTCCCCGATCATAGAGGCGGCAAAGATGGGAAACCAGAGTACCGTCAAATATTCAATGACGATGATGGCGTGAAAGGTGATAAAAGGGACAACCTTGTAAATCATGTAATCCCCGTACACCAGCGTCCTTAAAGCCAGGGTGAGGCACATGAAAACGTAATACAAACTGCTTTTGTCTTCCCGGCGCAGCAGAAAGATATTCAGGTAATAAAAGGCCATTACCGCGAGAGCGCCCATCAAAAACAGGTCCTTATTGATAACGGCTCGGTCGGCGCTCTGAATTTGCCCCGGTGTGCCCAGGATGAGAGGATACCACATGCCGCCGCGGGAATAAATGTAGTTGGAAACATGAACGATGATATAAAAGTCGGCATGCTCCGGCGTAAAGGTCGCAGTAAGGGGTCTGTACCAGGGCACGGATTGTTTCACATCCCTGCCGACCCTCCCGTTCCCTGAAATCAGCCTGTTGTCTATGTATAATTCATAAGCGGTGGAAAAGGTGGGAATCCGCAGCGCCAGAGACTGACCCTGAGGTGCGTTGACAACCTGCAGAACATAGGTTGCGTACCCGTAGCCCGGCGGGTTTTTGCCGTCAATTTTATAACGGTTCCAGACATTAGGGATATCCGCCGTCACATCGGGAGCCGGGGCCTTAGCGTTTATCTCCTGAAAGGTCGGAAAACGTTCCCAGTAAAAGTCCCATTCGCCGCTGAGACTGAGAACTCCGTCCTGCTCCGGCCGCCAGCTTTGCAGATCCAGCACGCCTTTTTCCGGACGCAGCCGACCGGTATTTTTCACAAAAAAGGCAAAGATGCCGACAAGGGCTGTCGTGCACAGAAGTATGCAGACTAACAGTATGATCATCTGCTTCCTATTTGTTTTCTCCCTCACTGCAACACCTTCTTTGTCGTTTTCCGGCTATGAGCTAATGATGTTTCTCAATCAATCATCTGTCCCATTTTCTTTACCCAGTCCGATCAAGCCTGATTTTCCCGGTTGGGGATTTGGGCTGCTAATCAGCCTTACCCGGTCTGATACAAAACAACATCTTCCTTTTATTGTATAGAGCGCCACTTAACCATCACTGAACAGCTTCAGGCGGCAAAGCAAAGCTTTTTTTAATTCTTTCCCAAAGCTGAGCAGGTCTTCTCCAGTACCAGATCGGCTTCCTAACCCTCCATCAGTTGCGAAGCCATGCCGACGGGAATTGTTGCTGTTAAATTCACCACTGGTACGTTTCCGATATTATCTTTCTAAAATTATATCAAAATGTAAAAAAACTTAAACTCTAAGAATTTAAGCCTCTTTAATTATCCCGGAGGAGAAAACCGGATAGAAAACGCCTTTTTTCACAGGAGGTCTAGGATTTGTATTTCGAAGAGCATAGGCGAGGCCTATGCCTTGCTGTGAATACAGAGGAGTTTTAGATTTCACACTCTTCTCATTTTTATTGTCAACTTGATCAAAATCCTATATAATAAGAATTGTAATCATTACAATTTATCACCCTTGACTAAGATTCTTGACAAGAACGTCTATTTTAAAGGCATTTGTCCCGGCTGCCTGGCAGCCACGGCTAACGCTGAGGGGTAAGGCTGGCCCAACAAGTTCTTTAGGAAAACAGTCCGGTTAGCTGGCGAACAGAAAATGGCTGTTAACCATTTTACGAGAACTCCGGAAGCCAAACCGCAAGCAAATTACTTTTTTCATTTATGCGCACAAGTGCACAGAGGGACATCTTCAGCAGCATGACCAAATTGGAAAATGACGTAAAAGACGTGAAAAGGATACCATCATAAGTAGCTTTAACACCGCTAGGGGCAAAATTCTTTGCACCATCACCTTTCCGGCATCGTTATCAAGGTAGGATAAGATTTCTCCCGCTTTTGGAAATCCCTCTCCCGCCCTTGATAATCCAGATATGCAAATACTTATTCAGCAACTTTAATGAGATGAGGAGGAACTTTATGGATGACAACAGCAAATGCCCAATAACAGGCCGAATGAAAAACGCCACCGCAGGCGGAGGCACTTCTAACAAGGACTGGTGGCCAAATCAGTTGAACCTCAAGATCCTTCATCAGAACTCCAACTTGAGCAATCCTATGGCTCCGGAGTTCAATTATGCCGAAGCATTCAAGCAGCTCGACCTGGCAGCTGTGAAAAAGGACTTATATGCCTTGATGACCGACTCCCAGGATTGGTGGCCTGCCGATTACGGCCACTATGGGCCATTTTTTATCCGGATGGCCTGGCACAGCGCCGGTACCTACCGCACCAACGACGGCCGCGGCGGCGCGGGATCGGGCAATCAGCGCTTGGCGCCTCTCAACAGCTGGCCCGACAACGTGAACCTGGACAAAGCGCGCCGTCTGCTCTGGCCCATCAAACAAAAATACGGCCGAAAAATTTCCTGGGCCGACTTAATGATCCTGGCCGGCACTTGCGCTCTCGAATCCATGGGACTTAAAACCTTCGGCTTCGCCGGCGGACGCGAGGATGTCTGGGAACCGGAAGAGGATATTTATTGGGGCTCTGAGGCCGAGTGGCTTGGCGACAAGCGCTACTCCGGCGACCGGGATCTGGAGAATCCCCTCGCCGCCGTCCAAATGGGCCTGATCTACGTCAACCCGGAAGGACCGAACGGCAACCCGGACCCTGTGGCCTCCGGCCGCGATGTGCGGGAAACCTTCGCCCGGATGGCTATGAATGATGAAGAGACTGTCGCCCTTGTTGCCGGCGGGCATACCTTTGGCAAGTGTCACGGCGCGGGAGACCCGGCCTTTGTCGGTCCGGAACCTGAGGCCGCCGGCCTGGAGGAACAGGGCCTGGGCTGGAAGAGCAGCTTCGGCAGCGGCAAAGGCGGCGACACCATCGGCAGCGGCATCGAAGGTGCCTGGAAACCGAACCCGACTAAATGGGACATGGGCTATTTGAAGGTGCTGTTCAAATACGAGTGGGAACTGGTCAAAAGCCCGGCCGGCGCGCATCAGTGGCTGGCCAAGGATGTAGCCGAGGAAGACATGGTGGTTGACGCTCACGACCCGGCCAAGAAACACCGGCCGATGATGACCACGGCCGACCTCTCCCTGCGCTACGACCCGATCTTCGCACCTATTGCCCGGCACTATCAGCAAAATCCCACGGAATTTGCCGACGCTTTCGCCCGGGCCTGGTTCAAACTGACCCACCGCGATATGGGTCCGCGCTCGCGCTATCTCGGCCCCGATGTTCCCGCCGAGGAACTGCTTTGGCAGGACCCGGTGCCTGCCGTCGATCATGAATTGATTGACGAACGGGACAGCGCGGATCTCAAGGCAAAAATCCTGGCCTCCGGCCTGTCCGTCTCTCAGCTTGTCACAACAGCCTGGGCCTCGGCCTCTACCTTCCGCGGCTCCGATAAACGCGGCGGGGCCAACGGGGCACGCCTCCGCCTGGCACCGCAGAAGGATTGGGAAGTCAACCAGCCGGCTCAGCTGCAGGCCGTACTGCAGGTCCTGGAAAAAATCCAAACAGAGTTTAACGCCGCCCAATCCGGTCCAAAGAGGGTTTCTCTCGCCGACCTGATCGTTCTCGGCGGCTGTGCGGCTATCGAGCAGGCTGCGCGGAACGCCGGCCGCAGTCTGGCCGTCTCCTTTAGTCCGGGACGCACGGACGCCAAGCAGGAGCAAACCGACGTCAACTCTTTCTCCGTGCTCGAACCCACTGCGGACGGGTTCCGCAACTACCTGAAAAGCAAATCCTCTGTATCCGCGGAGGAACTTCTCCTGGACCGCGCCCAACTGCTGACCTTGACCGCCCCGGAAATGACGGTTCTGCTCGGCGGCCTGCGCGTCCTGAATGTCAATTACGGCCAGTCTCCCCACGGTGTCTTCACTAAGAGACCTGAGGCCCTGAGCAATGACTTTTTCGTCAATCTCCTGGACATGAGTACAGCCTGGAAGGCCACGTCTGACGATAACAGTGTCTTCGAAGGCCGCGACCGCAAGACGGGCGAACTCAAATGGACCGGCACCCGTGTCGATCTCCTCTTCGGTTCTAACTCTCAGCTCCGGGCCATCGCGGAAGTCTACGCCTCTGACGACTCCCAGGATAAGTTCTTCCAGGACTTCGTGTCCGCCTGGAACAAAGTGATGAACGCAGACCGCTTCGACCTGGCCTGAAACCCAGTCTAAAAGGCGCTGCTGTCCTGCCCAGGAATTGCCGGCTGCAACGGATACTCCTCTACTAATAAGTCAAATAATCTTTTCTGCAAAAAATCCCCCGATCAGCGGGGGATTTTTTTGTCACTCCAATACCCTTAACCCTTTACAAATCAATTTCCTCTTTTATTGCGGTTTTGCTATACCCCGCCGATCCCAATCTTTCTCCCAGAGAACGATATTCCCCGAAAGTATATCCATAAGGTCTTATTCTTTCCACATCAGGAACCCCATTTTCTTTAAGCACTTCCTCATCATAATGGGTGGCCACAATTTCTGCCACAAAGATATCGTGGCTGCCAAAATTTAAAATGTCCTTCACTTTGCATTCTATATTAACAAAACATTCCTTGATTAAAGGAGCTTTTACAACACTTGCCGCTATCGGCGTCAGACCGGTTTCCTGAAATTTATCGACATTTCTTCCCGAGACAATTCCACAATAATCTGTGATCTTGGCTAAATTCTCCGAAGGTATATTGATGACATACTCCAGCGACTCTTTTAAGAGCGAATGAGAATATCTTGCCGGATGTACGGCAATGTATACTGTAGCAGGACTGTGACTAAAAACACCCGTCCAGGCTATTGTAATAATATTGGGACGTTGATCTTCCGCTTTTACTGTTACCAGTACAGCCGGCTCCGGTAAGGGTGAAACATTGATTTTGTTGATGATTTTTTTACTCATACTATCCACTCCCTTTTAATTTATGGGAATTAAACACTTGATTAATACCTCGGTAGGTTTCCCCAAGCATCTGCCGGAGTCTCAGGGATTGCAGCGCGAATAATTTTATTTCTCAGTCTGACTCCGGCAATTTGAGCTTCGGAAAATAGGTCTTTCAATCTCAACCCTCCTTGTGATAGGCTTACGTTTCTTGACACCAGTCCTTTAATAGACTACAATCTATTCCTAGACACGAGTTTATTATATTGATAAGCTCTTATCCCAGCAACCAGCAATCATGAGACTAAAGTCTGTTATGCAACGAACCAGACAACCATGTCTATAGACAAGGAGAATTCAGATGAAAGACCGGCGTGTAAGAAAAACAGAACAAGCGATTCAAGCCGCTTTTGCCAAGCTGTTATCCGAAAAGAGCATGGAGAATATCACGGTAAAACATTTATGTGAAACAGCCGACATTAATAAAAGTACCTTTTACCTGCATTATAAAGATATTTATGATTGTGCCGATTGTCTGCGGGATGCCATCGTCGATGAATTAAGCGCAGTCTTTGCACCGTATAACTTTGCTGAGATAATCGCTAATTTTTCGCTTATCCTGGAAACTATTATGGACATTTTCGAAAAGAACAGAGAACTTTATATGCCCTATCTTAAATCCCCAAGCCTCTCATCCAGTTTATGTAAAATAAAACAGTTGATCTTGGAGAAGGTCTTGGCCAGAGTGGATGATAACGACCGTAGTAACGAAATATGCCGCTGCACTGTTTCTTTTGTTATAAGTGGCATTATAGGTGTCCTTGAACAACATGAATTTGCTGAAATTAAACAGCAAGCCATTTTAGCCCTGGCTGATAAAGTCCAAAACGGATTTGCCTGCCACCAATAAAAAAGAGGGGCAACATGCCCCAAAGCCCTTAATACAAGGCTATTTTCCCTTCTGCTCTCCTTCGGAACTTCGAAGATTCCTCAGCCGCTCTTGACTCACCGCTTGCCAAAGCGGCAGAGGTTCGCGCCATCTTTCCGCTGCTTCTCTTAAAAGCCGGTAAGCCCTTGGCTCCAATTTTAGCAAACAATTCTGCCCTCAGCCAGATTATTTTCTTGACATGTTTGTCGAAGATCATTAGTGCGCTTTTCCCTTTTAAACAGCTATGTGTCCGCTGACAAATTGGAATTTGACTATTGTATATTATACTCGAAATCTGTTCTTTCAAGAAAATACAGAGCCATTTCGACCTTATCGCCATTTTCATTGGCAAGCGTGTGAATTTTACTTTTTTGGAAACCGTTCTTCTCAAGTAACTTTACTGACCTGATATTTTCGGTACGCAAATCCGCTACAATTTTACCTAATTTCATGCCCCCAAAACCATACCTAATTACTGAATGTACGGCCTCCTGCATGAACCCTTTTCCCTGGAAGAATGGTAAAAGATCGTATCCGATTTCTGCGCAACTTCCATCTTCTGAGATATTCCACAAACAGATGCTGCCTATAAATTCTTCTGTTGAAGTTAGCGAAATTGACCACATAATACACTGGCCGCCTTCTAAGTCATGCTCTATTCTTTGAATATAACTTTTGGCCTCATTAACTGTAGTATACTGTTTGATTCCTGTATATTTAATCACATCACAATTAGAGCGAAGCGCAAATATTCCGTCAGCATCCGCTTGAACTAATTTTTTAAGTGTAAGACGCTTCGTTTTTAATTCCGGAAAAGGCCAAAACCGAACACTACCCATAATTTCCCTCTCGTTCATTCTTATTATAAATTATCAGCAGTTCCAAGCTGCTATGCAATTTCCTGTTCTCCGGGTCAACCTCGCCCGAGTGACTTTTACTTTTACTGTTACGATTGCATTCTACCACAACACCTTGCGCTGCTTTGCTTCCCCGCGAAATCTTTTCATGGTCTGCTCCGCTGCCGCTATCCAATCAGGATCAGCGGGTATCTGGACACATGGGAAAAGGTGAGCTTCGACGACAGGCGGCAGGTGTTTTTTTAGTTCCTTGCGTTCAACAGGCTAAAGCCGATAACAGAAAGCAGGCCGACGGCCTGCTTGAAATATTGCCCTATATAATCGCTATTTAATTTAAGAAGGAATTTTTAGACTGGACGCCTTATTTTCTTTAGCTTCCGCCCCTGTAACTTAAGGAATGAGACTGAAAAGCTAGAGCCCATACTGCCTCAGCGGTTCAGGGAATGGCAAGGGCATGTCTTTATATGATCGTCTACCAGGCCGATGGCCTGCAAAAAGGAATAAACGATGACAGGACCAACAAATTTAAAGCCTCGTTTCTTCAGATCTTTACTAATCTGTTCCGACAAGGGAGTCTGCGCAGGCACTTGCCCTTCGGATTCCCAAGAGTTTATCAGCGGATTCCCGCCGACATAATTCCAGAGAAAATTTGCCAAGCTGCCAAATTCCTTTTGTATATTGAGGACGGCCAGGGCATTGCTTCTGACGGACTTCAGTTTAGAGCGGTTTTTGATAACATTGCAGCGCTCCGCGATGGTTTCCAAGGCTTCATCCGTCAGAGTTGAGCAATAGGCAATGTCAAAATGGTGAAAAGCGCTTTGATAATCTTCTCGTTTGCCAAGTACTGTCTTCCACGACAATCCGGCTTGAGCACCTTCTAAAGTAAGCATTTCAAAAATATAGGCATCCTCATGGCTTGGCACACACCACTCATTGTCATGGTAACGTTTCATCAATTCATTATTTCCGGGCCAGAGACAGGCACCCATGAAGAACCCCCCCCATCATTACACATCGATAGCAATAATATAGATATCATTGCTATCGACATCACCACTATAGATATCACCACTATAGATATCATCACTATAGATATCTTCAATATAAATACTTTTCCTCAACTTTTCAAATTCCGCGGCTGCATCTTTTTCTATAGTCAGTATAGGCTTGTGCCTTTACAAAAGCAAGACAATGACAAGGGCATGCTCCAGAGCAAATTACTTACTGCCATCATCCTCTGCAACGAAAATCCTGCTTTTTGCTCCTGCCCGCCGGTTCCAAGCCACTGCCGGGCAGGAGCAGTGCCTTTATCAGGGGGCGGTTGAGCGCAGCTTATTCGTCAGGAACAAGGCCGGAATGATGCCAATCACCATGAAGATTAAGCTCGCCAGAAATCCCGCGTGATAGGCGCCGGTAATGTTGGCGGCTGTGTCCATCTTCCCGCTCAGGGCACTGCTTACCACCGTCGCCAGAATCGCGGAGCCAAAGGCGGCGCCGACGTTTTGGATAATGCGGGTGGCGATGCTGGCTTGCGGAACTTGCGGTTTTTCAAGCCCTACATAAGAATCGCTCATGACTGGAATGGTCACCCCGCCAACACCCATGCCGCGTACGAACAGAACGAGCCAGATCAGCCATTGCCCGGTCCCGACATTAAAGAAGACGAAGGGCAGCGTGCCAAGGATTGTTACCGCAATCGAGGGAAGGACGACAAACCGGGCGCCTATCTTATCCGTCAGCTTTCCGACCAGAGGTCTTGTCACCAGCATCCCTACACCCTGGGGAATCAGCCAAAGTGCCGAGGTGATGACGTTCAGTCCGCGCACATTCTGAAAAAACATCGGAAACAGAAGCATGGGTCCGTTGGTGGCAAATCCGGCCAGGAACAAGGCGATAAAGGCAGCGCTGAAGTTTTTGGAGCCAAACAAATTCAGCGGAATCAAGGCCCGCTCTTTTCTTTTCCAGGCGTAGAAGACATAAGCGAGCAAGGAAAGAGCGCCGATGGCCAGACTTAAAATGCCGGTTATCTGATTGCCCGATCCTTTAATTTCCGTCACGCCAAAGATAAACATGCCCGATATCAAGGCCAGCAGCAGAACTCCCAGCCAATCCATTTTCGCCTTGGTATTTGTCGCTGCAAATTTTGGCAGCTTCCACTGCATCAAGAGCAGGGCGATGATCCCCAGCGGAAGGTTGACAAAAAACAGCCAGTGCCAGCTGAGGTGCTGTAAAATTAAGCCGCCGATGATGGGACCGACAATGGGGCCGAAAACAACGGGGATTCCCACAATGGACATTAAGCGGCCAAGGTTGCTTGGCCCCGCAAGCTGCACGATCATGGTGGTCAGGGTGGGAATCAGCAGCCCGGAAGCGAAGCCCTGCAGAACGCGAAAGGCAATTAAGCTTTGGATATTCCAGGCGAGGCCGGAAAGCAGCGAGGACAGCAGGAAGAGCCCCAAGGCATTCATAAATACCTTCTTGCCGTCAAACTTTTGGATCAGCCATCCGGAAAATGGGACGGCAATACCCAAAGCCAGGGTGTAGCCGGTCACGACCCATTGCATGACTGCAAACGTTGTTGAGAATAGTTTGGCTAAATCATTAACCGCTATATTGACAATAGTGGCATCCAGCATGGAAGGAAATGCTCCCAACACCAAGATCAGCGAGATGCCGACGATACCCTGCGGAAGCTTTTCTTTGGTCATAACTCCAACCCCTTTCGGTACATATTGTATCTTATCGACTCGATTATCATACACCTTTTAAAAATAAAGTTCAATATGTATCTTATTTTTCCAAAACATGCTATAATGCTTTTAAACATTTTAGAGATAGGAGATGTACGGAGATGAAGGAAGCCGACAGAAATCGGCGCAGGCGCGGAGATGCGCTGATTGAAAGTATTTACGACGCTACCGTAGAGGTCATCAAAGAAGTCGGTTACGCCAATCTCACATTTCAATTAATCGCGCGGGCCGCGAAAACCAGCCGCACGGTGCTCTATCGCCGCTGGACAACAACCTTGGATTTAATTCACGAAATCATGGCCTATAAAACGACGGAGGCCCTGGGCGGCGATCTAACAGACAAGCTGGAGAATACGGGGAGCCTGCGCGGGGACTTCTTGCTGCTGCTCACCCTCTATCAACGATTCTTTTTCGAAGTCGGTCCGGAAATCATGAACGCTTTCTTTTTTGAGTTGGGCCAAAACAGTGCGGGCATAGCGGAGATTAAAAGAAAGGCGACCGAGAAAAACATCCTGACCATGAGAAAATTGCTGAGCTTCGCCCAAGCCCGCGGCGAGAAACTAAAAGAGGTCAGCGCTATTACACTGACCTTACCTTTTGATTTGATTCGTATAGAACATATCCTGCGCCAAGGTACCCTCGACGAAAATCAGTTGGGATTATTGGTTGAGGAAATATTGCTGCCGGTATTCAGGGCCTGAACTGCCGTTTTGATGTTAATCATGTCCAATTTTTGTCTCCGCCATGCCCAAGCCAAATTTATCCAATGCCTAATCCGCTCTAAGACTCCCGCTTCGGCAAGCGCTGAGTTAAGAGCAGCTAAGTCCCTGGATAAGGGCGACTAAGATTCAGATAGAGTTAAAACTCCACCTGAATCAAGTCTGCTTTATTTGGGCTGGAAATTCGAGATTTCCGTTAAGCAACCGGCAAATAATTGGATCGTTTTAGTCTGCCATTCTGTGGGCAAATAAATGTATGAAAACGATCTTGTCAAGACCACACCTTCCGGATTGATTATCTTTAAAGTGTTCAAAGAAAGTTCTTTACGAACCGTCCAATTGGAAAGAACTGAAACGCCTAAGCCGGCTTCAACAGTTCCTTTAATAATTTGAATACTCCCCAATTCCAGAACATGGGCAGGGGTAATCTTAAGTTCTTCAAGGGCCTTTTCTGCTATATGTCTGGTTCCCGACCCTTTTTCACGCAGAATCCAGGTTTGCCTTGCCAGTCCTTCTACCGTAGGTACCTCGCCAAGATTAAAATCATGATTTGAAGCAGCTATAAAGCTAACCGTATCTTGAGCAAAAGGAACCACCTTTAAACTCTCGCTGGAAAATTCGGTTTCAATAATACCAATATCGGCCTCACGATTCCGTACTTGATGAATTACTTCATCACTATTTACGATATTAACCGTAAAGGCTATTTGCGGATATAATTTTTGAAATCGCCGCAGAACGTACGGCAAAATATATTCACCAAAAGTAAAACTGGCACTGATAACGATACTGCCACATTCACCGTAAAGCAATTCATCAACCAAGCGCCTCGTCTCTTTATCGTGAGCCAGAATTTGCTTGGCCTGGTGAAACACTAGTTTACCTGCTTTTGTAAGGCTAACCGAACGTTTGTCCCGTTCCAATAAAGTGACCTGATACTCGGACTCCAAATTCTGAATATGCTGGGTAACTGCCGGTTGAGTAATATGCAAGACAGCGGCAGCCCGAGTAAAGCTTTTTTCTTCCACCACCGTCACAAACGTAAGAAGACGCTGGTCCAAATCTATTACCTTCTTTCAAAACGGCAACCCTTTGATTTCCTGAATAGTTCACGTTGCCAACATTAATAAGCTATCCTTATTAATCGGATAATAACTAACGATTTTACTTATTAAAGTTTAAGGCATAATCTATAGATAGTCAAATAACTATAGAGGTGATTTAATCGTGTCTTTTACAAGAAGCTTCGGTACTAACTGGTTTACGACGGTTATGGGAATTGGAATTGTTTCGGTTTTAACTTACACGTTCCCTCTGGCCTTACCAGGGCAACATCAAATTGGCAGTCTTCTCTTTATCCTGCTTAATGTTGTTTTCCTCATTTCTCTGTTACTTTGGTCCGTGCGCTGGATTTGGCATACGGATTGTGCGCTGGATGATTTTCGCCATCCATCACGAGCCATCTTTTATGGTGCTCTGGCAATGGCAATTAATGTTGTCGGGAACGCTTATTTTCTTATTGGGACCCATCTCTTGCCTTTAAACCAAGCTTTAGCCATCAGTAAATTCCTCTGGTTAATTGGCGTTGCCCTTTCTTGTTTTTCGGTCATTACGATTCCCTTTTTGTTATTTGTTAAGCACGAAGTAAAACCGGAGGATGCTTTAGCCAGTTGGTTGATTCCCGTTGTTCCTCCCATTGTCGCTGCCGCCTGTGGTGTGAATTTACTGCCCTATGCCGGTTCACTGCAAACAGCCATGACTTTTTTCATTATTGCCCTGTTTGGAGTTACCTTCTTTTTATTTATTATGGTGAGCGGTCTGGTCTACTTCCGTCTGGTCTATCATAGCCGCTTATCTGGGCAAAAAGTACCGAGTTTATGGGTAGAAATCGGCCCGATCGGTATGGCCATGTCTACCGTTTGTGGTTTAACCTTTCAGACCGGGAGTTTGGGACAGTTAGCTCCTCTCCTGCGCCCTGTGGCACTGCTTTTTGCCGGATCTTTATGGGGAGTGGGCTGGTGGTGGATCATAATCTCTGCCTTACACACCATGCTTCACTTACGCAAGTCCGGCGAAGGAATTCCTTTTGATTTAGGTTGGTGGAGTTATGTGTTTCCTATTGGAAGCTTTACTAATGGAACTTACGCTTTGGAAAAACTTACTGGCAGCAATTTTTTTGCAATTGCCAATACCGTACAATTAAGTATTTTATGGATCTGCTTTATCATTGTCATTTGGAATACCGCTTCAGGAATTGTCAGCGGAAAACTTTTGAAAAACAGAATCCCGCTTTCCGGGACACGCCATTTATCTTTAATACACAAATGATTCCAGGGTACCTTCCCTCGCTGCAATGCCTTTAATCATAGGTAAGTAAGGCCTTTAGCCAAGAGTTTATCCGCCGACTAATCCGCTCCAAGACTCCCGCTTCGGCAAGCGCTGAGTTAAGAGCGGCTAAGTCCCTGGATAAGGGCGACTAAGCTTCAGATGAAATTAAAACTCCACCTGAATCAAGTCTTCTTTATACCCTTTTCCGCCAGCGGTGCCATTAAAATTATGGCATCGATGCTATATTTATCCTAGAGGATGGGGAATGCTTAAGAAGAAAGGGGGAAAGTTTAATGAATGTTGACAAACTATTTTACGAAAATCTTTTCGAAGGTCTATTTTCTGATCCCTGCCAGGTGGAATTCTGGGATGGAGACATCAACCAGTTTGGTGAAGGGGATACGAAATTCCGAATCATTTTGCGTGAACCTATTGCCAAGTCAGAGATCATCGGAGATTCTTCCCTGGCTTTTGGCGAAGCGTATATGCAGAATAAAATTGAAATCGAAGGAAGTGTCCGAGAGGTCATCGAATCTCTCTATAAGAACCAAGAAAGCTTTTTACATCAAAACCCATCCTATCTGAAGTTGGTAAAATTTATTTCCAATGGCGTTAGAAAAAGCAAAGAAAATGCTCAATATCATTATGACATTGGCAATGATTTTTACCGTTTATGGCTTGACGACACGTTAACCTATTCCTGCGCTTATTTTAAATCTCCGGAAAATAATTTGCTTCAGGCTCAGAAAAATAAAGCAGATCATATTCTGCGCAAACTTAATCTGCAAAAAGAGCAGCGTTTGCTGGATATTGGCTGCGGTTGGGGCGAATTAATCCTTACCGCCGCTCAAAAATACCATGTTAAAGCCCTGGGAATCACGCACAGCCAGGAGCAGTATGAGCATGTTAAGAGCCGTATTGAGCATGAACATCTCAAGGATCGGGTTGACGTGCAACTCTTGGATTATCGTGAGATTAAAAACCAGGTCTTTGACCGGGTCGTTAGCGTAGGAATGCTTGAGCATGTTGGAAAAGAACATTTAGGCGAATATTTTGCCACTGTCCGGAAATTACTGGTCGATGGCGGAATTTCTCTGCTTCATTCCATCACAGGACGAGACGGAAGGGGCACAAATTCCTGGATTAATAAGTACATTTTTCCTGGGGGCTATATCCCTATGGTCTCTGAACTGATTCAGCAGATGGAAAGTCACAATTTTTATTTACTTGATGCGGAAAGCCTGAGAAGTCACTATACCCGTACTTTAGAACATTGGGCCCAGAACTTTGAACAGGCCTTGCCTTTGATTCGCGAGAGCAAAGATGAATCCTTTATCCGTATGTGGCGCCTCTATCTTCAATCATCTGCTGCCTCATTCAACTGTGGGAACCTGGACCTGCATCAGTTTTTATTCAGCAAAGGTCCCAACAACGATTTACCCTGGACCCGCGATTATATCTATAACTAGGCTCCATATGTCGGGTAAGTATAAAATACAGGATTCGACAGCCACTTTAATCATCAGAAAACGAACGTTTAATGGCTAAACGTTTTAAAATCAGGAGGGAAATAATGGATAAGTTTAAGGTGATCTTTCATATCGATGAGCAGGATAAAGCGGATTTAATGCTCCATAATATTCGCAATTTAATGGCTGATCTTGGTGAGGAAAATTTAAGCATTGAAATGGTGGCTAATAGCACAGCCGTGAAAATGCTCGTGAAGGATACCAATGTATTTGCGGCAACACTTAAGGAATTAGCAGAAAAGAAGGTTGTATTATGCGCATGTGCCAATGCTATGCGTGATTTAGGTATTCAAAAAGATGAATTGCTTGATTTTGTGACTGTCGTTTCCGCTGGTGTTGGTGAAATAGTGAAAAAACAGACAGTAGGTTGGGCATATATTCGTCCGTAAGCAGGCAATAGTAATGGGAGAAATTAAGCAGGGTATTACCATGAAAATCGGTTTGGGGAGTAGGCACATCCAAGCTCAGGCAGCAAATACTTTTAGCCCGCAAGAAGCTATCCTGCGGGCCATCCAATACGGTATTGCCATTCAATAGACAAGACCACGAATCGCCGTTTTATAATTATGTGGATTCTCAAGGGACAGCCCTTTAAAGCAGCCCTTCCGTAGCGGCTGCTTTATAAATTGTGCATGCTCAGCCATTTGCCTGTTCCAAAACTTTTCTTCTTTGATAGCTTCCTTAACATAATCGACTGCCATGTGCCGCTGCAGTTTCCGCTGCTAATTAAAGGGGCGGTTCATTTTTCTAGCCCAGGAAAAACTCAGGCTCACAGCGGCGTGAAGTGTAGTTATTGAGCAACATTTGCGTAATTTTAGCAACGGCTTCATGCTGCATAGTCTTGGCCTGCACCGGACATCGTTTCACACAACTGCAACATCTTATACATTTGCCGGGGTCCGCGTCTTGGAAATCATCAAAGCTGATAGCGCGCATCGGGCAGTATTCCGCGCAAATTCCGCAATTTAGGCATTCAGCACTGGTTACAGGGGCCATCAACGGTGAAGCGGGTCTCTCTTTATAAGGATATTTGCCTTTGACAGTGAGTTTTTCTTCCGGGACCTTGTCTCCCAGTGCCTTGAGCTTTTCCTTAATTTTAGCGGCAAAGGTTTGGGCGATTTGCAAATCCCCGGCATCAGGCCTTCCTGTGGCAACTTTTACAGTATACGAATGTTCACCTATAAAAGCGCCGGCGGCAACGCCTATAAAGCCCTTCTCTTCCAAAGTATCCTTCAGTTCTAAAAGGGCGTCGTCATAATCCCGGTTGCCATAAACAACGATAAACACTGCAAGCGTCTTATCCCCTTTTACTTTTGTAAAATAATCAAGGAGAAATTTCGGAACCCTGCCGGAATAGACAGGGACGCCAACTATAACCAAATCATTGCCGCCAAAACAAAGACTCTCCTGTCTCTGGTCGGGAAAGGTAATATTGTATTCTTTAAATTGATCAGTGAGAGAATTTGCCACTTCTTTAACAACCTTAGCTGTCGTATCCGTCGCGCTAAAATAAATTATACTTAATTGTTTGTCCATGATAGTTTCCTCCCCCATACTTTCTAACTTCCTTTGTTTATAGGGATTATAACATAAATCCGGCGCAGCCCCTATAATACTTCCCGGGACTCCCACCTGCTCCAGGCAAACGAGGGTATGATGAAATGCCCAACGCCTTTGCATTAAGGCCGGAATACCGTATAGAGGCCAGACAGACTGGAGCAAATTGAACAAGCAACCAGCTATTGTTAGAGTTTATATTCCCAAAAAAGCCTGGGCCTTTCCTGTGTTTAACAAAGGAGTGCCCAGGCTTTTTCTTATGGCAAGTTAGCCAGGTTATAATTGACATCATATTAAAATAGTATATAATCAACAATATAATATATAACTATTTAATATTAGACAGGTTAATACCACAAGGAGGTCACTATGGCTAAGGTTAATAAAACAAAATATGCTCTTTTAGGGGTTCTGAGTTTGACATCGGGTTCGGGCTACGACATAAAAAAGTTTTGCGATTCTACCATAGCCCACTTTTGGAATGAAAATTATGCTCATATTTATCCCGTGTTAAAGGATCTGGAAGCCGAAGGCCTGGTCAGCAAAACCGCCGAGCAGAATGAAGGAAGGCCGCCCAAGAGTGTTTATTCTATCACGGACAAAGGCCGGGAAGAACTGCATCAATGGCTTATTCTGCCTGTGGAAGACAGCCCTCACCGCATTGAGCTTTTGCTTAAATTGTTTTTTTCTTCTGATCTTCCTTTGGAAAATATCATCGAAAAGCTTACGGAGGCTCGGAAGAAGCACGAGAGTCTTCTGGAAGACTATCAAAAAGCAGAGGACTTGTTAAAGGCGGATGAATCCCTAAAGGACAATAAAGGCTTGCCTTTGTGGCTGTCCACCATCAGCTTCGGCAAATATCACGCGGAAGCCATGCTCAAATGGTGTGAGGAAACGATCCAAGCGATTCAGAAATGAGGGGTAGCGATGAATTCTGCGGATAATTTAAAGGTGGAGAACCATAATTCAATGCTCAAAGGCCTGATTCTCAAAACTATCTTCAATTGGGAATTTGCCTTCAGTGTCATCATTCCTATCATACTATTTTCCGCTTTCAGTCATTTCAACCGGGTGCTTACGGGCACCATCCTGGCAGGGCTATGGTCCATTGCCGTCATCTTAATTCAATTTTTAAGCAGTAAAAGGGTCAATATATTTGCCGGCATAACCGCGGGAATATCCGCAATCGGCTTAATCGGAACCATAATATCCAGGGACCCTAAGTTTTATTTAGCCTCACCTATTGTCACAGACTCTATCCTGGCCCTGGTTTTCCTGGGCTCCATCCTCTGGGGCAAGCCCTTGATCCAAGTTTTCGCCGAATATACAGTCAAAGACTCTTTTCCGGAGGAATTAAAGAAAAGGCCCAAGTATAAAGCAGCTTGGACCATACTGACAGTTGCCTGGGGTGTATTAAGCATAACCCAGGCCTTATTAAGGATTGTCTTGCTTTTCTCTGTTTCCAACGAGCTTTATTTCAGCATCAGTACAACCTACGGCAATATATCTACTCCTCTTCTGTTAGTGATTTCCTTCTGGTTTCCGGGCTGGTACTGGAAAAGGAACAATTAGTCATCTCAAGGTTCCTCAATGCTTTCCCAGATGCCTTTGGAACTTGGCAATCTGCTTGCCCCACTGTTTCTCCTGAAAGCGCAGCTTGCCTTCTTGCTTAGCCTCCAGGAAGGCACGCTCCTTTTGCAGTTTCAACCAGCTTTCCCAGCGGTTCCTTTCCAGTTTTCCGCCGGCAAGGGCTTCCCGGACAGCACATCCCGGTTCATTGCCATGATGGCAATCCGAGAAACGGCACTGCTTTGTCAGCTCCTCAACATCCCCGAACATAACCTCCATGCCCGCGTCCGCTTCCCACAGGGCTAAGGAGCGCATGCCGGGGGTATCCAGAATCAAGCCCCCTGCGGGTAAAAGCACAAGTTCCCGGTGGGTGGTGGTATGCCTTCCCCGACTGTCATTCTCGCGGACGGCCTGGGTTTTTAAAAGCTCTTTGCCCGCCAGAGTATTGACCAGGGTCGATTTGCCCACGCCGGACGAACCGAGCAGGGCTACCGTTTTTCCTGTTGCAAAGTATTTCCTCAGCTCTGCAATCCCCTCTCCGCTGACACAACTGACGGCCTGAACCTCTACGCCGGGAGACGCGACACGGGCGTCTGCCACCCGCTCGGCCACATTGGCGCAGCCATCGGCCTTGGTCAGCACCACAACCGGCAGCGCGCCGCTTTCCCAGGCCGCAATCAGGTATCTTTCCAGCCTTTTCAGGTTAAAATCCCTGTTCAGGGACTGGACAAGGAACACCGTATCGATATTGGCGGCCACAATTTGCTCTTTGACTTCTATTCCGGCGGCGGCTCTGGAAAATTTCGTTTTCCTGGCGAGAACCAGACGCACACAAGCTGCTTGAGTTTCCGGAGAATGCTCCAAGGCCAGCCAATCCCCAACCGCCAGTTGCCCACTCTCATCCAGCTTCTTCAGCGGTCTGCTGATCAGAAGCTCCCCTGTTTCAGTCATCACCCGCAGCTTTTGACCATAGTCGGCAATGATTCTCGCGGGATACATCCCTTCAGTGGAGTTTTCCCGCCATTCCTTAGCAAAGTGTTCATCCCAGCCATAATTTTTTATATCCATGATACTAATCCATCCTTTATTGCTTTTTTATCCTTCTGCCTGCGTTTCTTGGTATTCTTTAGTTCATTTTCCTGTATCCTGGTTCGCGGGTTGATCACCCAACTGCCGCGGATTCCTTGAATACAGGCCAAAGTGCTTTGTTTTTTCAGCATCATCATCACTCTCCGCTTTCCAATTCTTAGCCTTCCGCAACCTAAAAAAGCCGATAAAAAGCCCGCAGGCAACGACCACCTGCGGGTTTTCGGGTTTACTTCAGGGGGCCTTCCTTAACTCTCCAGGAAGGCATCTTGTTTGCCAAGTTTATCCGCTGACTAATCCGCTCTAAGACTCCCGCTTCGGCAAGCGGTGAGTTAAGAGCGGCTAAGTCCCTGGATAAGGGCGACTAGGCTTCAGATGGAGTTAAAACTCCACCTGCATCACGTCTTCTTTATCCCCTAAATTCTGAAAGCACTAAAAAAACACGCTACCAAGGCGTGCCAATAAATGACTTTATATCCCCGATTCAGGTTGCTCGACAGAAGCTGCCCAGGTAACACAAACAAAGCCTTGTTCTAAGGCATTACCGTGTACCCGTGCAATATTCAGTTAGATAAAAACCACCTCGGCATTTTTTACAGACATTAACGACAACTCCTTTCGCCAGGGAATTTTATTTAAGGTAGGATACCGTCTT
>NZ_JAVHUW010000061.1 GCF_030954495.1 Candidatus Desulfosporosinus nitrosoreducens
CCGGGCGCAGAGAGGGCTTTGAAAAGGCTTTGGCGGAAGGAGCCCTTGATGAGGCGTATAAATTAGCCGGCGAGCTTGTTCCTCTGATCGAGGCTTTGTTCCAAGCCGTAATGATTATGGTTGAAGATGCCGATTTGAAAATTAACCGGCTTGCGTTGGTGGGTGAGTTTGTAAAATTGCTGGTTTGTATCGGTGAATTGAGCATTTTAGCTTAGAAGAAGCGATGAGGGATATTCTGAAAGAAGGACTTAATGATGCAGATTACTCCAACCTTAAGATATATTACGGTAAGAGTTTATCCGCTGACTAATCCGCTCTCTGACTCCCGCGTTGGCCAGCGGGGAGTCAAGAGCGGTTAAGTGCTTGGTTAAGGGCGACTAGGATTCAGTTGGAGTAAACTCCGCCTGAATCAAGTCTTCTTTATTGCCGCCTTTGACTGGGTTTGATTTAATAAATTTATGCTCACTATCTAGTAAGTAAGCAATATAATGTGATATAATCGTGCATGTAAGCCTCATTAGTATGTCACATTAAGGATGGAAAGAAACATTAAGAGGTGAAATGGGTTGGAATGGACGGAACGTCAACAGCGAATTGTGGAGATAGTGAAAGCATCAGGGTCTATCACCGGTGAAAAGATAGCGGCAAAGCTGGATTTGACGCGAGCCACTCTCCGCCCGGATTTAACGATTCTGACGATGTCCGGGGTTTTAGTGGCTAGACCGCGTGTTGGGTACTCGTACCGGGATGATCTCGGGCCATCTCCGATCATGGAACGGATGCTTCAATTGAGAGTTTGCTCCTTTAAGTCTATGCCGGTAACTATTCCGGAAACTGCGAGTATCTATGAGGCAGCCGTGACGATGTTCACGCAAAATGTCGGAAGTTTAGCGGTCGTTGGGCCGGAGCGGGTACTCTTAGGAATGATTTCACGCAAAGATATTATGAAAGCTTCTCTCGGCAAGGGGGATCTTCAACAAGTTCCCGTTGGTGTCATTATGACAAGAATGCCGAACATTTACATGACGACACCGGATGAACCTGTCTACAGTGCAGCCAGAAAGCTTGTTCAACATCAAGTAGATTCCTTGCCGGTGGTTGAAGGATTTATTGATGAGAACGGAGAAGAGCGTTATGAAGTCGTGGGACGCTTTACAAAGACGAATGTAACTAAGCTTTTCGTAGAAATTGCGGAAACGAGACCGTAAACGCCTAGAGAAGCCAACTGTGGCTTACATATTTAATTTTAGTAATCGGAGCAGAAATCCAGGAATTAGAGGTTTGGGAGACGGATTTTGAATCAATAGGAGGTGTGGTCGGTGGACGTGACGGGCCAGATGCCTGTAATTTATGTCATTTCAGATGCCCTCGGAGAGACAGCCGAGTTTGTAGGCCGGGCGGCTGCAGCCCAATTTGTCGGCATTAAAACACGAATTCGGCGAGTTCCTTACGTACGGGATCAAGCACATTTAGAGGATATCTTGGAAGAAGCCGCAGCCGAACAGGCTATCCTGGTGTATACTTTGGTACTTAAAGACCTCAGGGATTATTTGGAGAAGAAGGCCGGAGAGAGAGGGCTTAAAACGGTGGATATTTTGGGACCTCTGATCGGTGCCCTTTCCGAGCAGACAGGACTTGAGCCTACGCATACACCCAATATTATTCATCGTTTAGATGAACAATATTTCCGCAAAGTTGAAGCGATTGAATTCGCCGTAAAATATGACGATGGCAAAGACTCCCGCGGGGTTCTTTATGCCGATGTCGTCCTCATAGGGGTTTCACGGACTTCAAAAACTCCTCTCAGCATGTACTTGGCGCATAAAGGGCTGAAGGCGGCGAATATTCCGCTGGTTCCGGAAGTTAATCCTCCGAATGAGCTTTACGCTATTTCGCCGCGGAAAATTATAGGCCTCACCTTGCGGCCGGAACTTTTGAATCAAATACGAACCGAACGCCTGAAAACCCTTGGTTTAGGGGCATCGGCAGATTATGCAAACCTGGAGCGAATCATGCAGGAGCTGGAATACGCGCGCGGAATTATGAAACGCATAGGATGTCCGGTTGTTGACGCCACAGGCAAAGCGGTTGAAGAAACTGCGAGCATCGTGTTGGAAATATTATTTAAGGGGGAGCGAAATGGCTAAGAAGTATGTTTACTTATTTCGTGAAGGAAATGCGTCCATGCGTGATTTGCTGGGGGGAAAAGGCGCAAATTTAGCGGAGATGACTCAAATCGGATTGCCTGTCCCTCCCGGGTTTACGATTACGACAGAGGCCTGCAATGAGTATTACGCTAACGGAGAGAATGTTCCGGAAGGAACTTGGGATCAAGTTTGGCCGGCTTTGGCTGAGATTGAGGCGGCGGCGGGAAAAGTCTTTGGCGATAAGAAAAATCCGCTGCTTGTTTCAGTCAGGTCCGGAGCTAAGTTTTCCATGCCGGGTATGATGGATACAGTACTTAACCTGGGTTTGAATGACGATACCGTGGAGGCTCTGGCCGCCAACACGCAAAATGAGCGTTTTGCCTGGGACTGCTATCGCCGCTTTATTCAAATGTTTGGCGATGTGGTTCTGGAAGTTGAACATTACTTATTTGAACAAATCCTGGAAAACGCTAAAGAGAAGCAAGGGGTTCACTTTGATTCGGAGCTTTCCCCGGAGAGTCTCAAATGGATGGTCAGCGAATATAAAAAGCGCATTCAACGCAGTACGGGAAAGCCGTTCCCTCAGGACCCTAAAGAACAGCTGCAGCTGGCCGTTTTAGCAGTCTTCCGCAGCTGGAATAATGATCGTGCCAATGTCTACCGCATCATTAACAATATCCCCCACGATATCGGTACGGCTGTCAATGTGCAGTCTATGGTGTTCGGCAATATGGGATCAGATTCAGGTACCGGGGTCGCTTTCACCCGCAATCCTTCGACCGGAGAGAAGGCCCTCTATGGAGAATATCTGATGAATGCCCAGGGTGAAGACGTGGTAGCGGGGATACGTACGCCTCAGCCTATTGCTACTTTAGCCCAGGAGAATGAAGATATATACAAACAATTTGTAGAGAACTCCCAACGCCTGGAGACTCATTACCGGGATATGCAGGATATTGAATTTACCATTGAGCGGGGCAAGTTGTATATGCTGCAAACTCGCAACGGCAAAAGAACTGCCTCGGCGGCTATCCGGGTGGCAGTCGATCTTTACCATGAAGGTATGATTACCAAAGAAGAAGCGGTTATGCGCATAGAGCCTGGGCAATTGGATCATTTATTGCATCGCCGCATGGATGGAGAAGCGAAACTCCAAATTCTGGCCAAGGGCCTTCCGGCTTCGCCGGGTGCCGCATCGGGTAAAATCGTTTTTAGTGCTGAAGAAGCAGAACGCTTGGGACAACTAGGCGAAAAGGTTATTCTTGTTCGTACTGAAACGACCCCTGATGATATCCGCGGTATTTTGGCGGCTCAAGGGATTTTAACCAGCCGCGGCGGTATGACCAGTCATGCGGCGGTGGTATCCCGTCACATGGGAAAACCGGCCGTCTGCGGATGTGATGCTTTAAAAATCGACTATGCTCAAAAGCTAGTTGCTATCGACGGTGTTGAATATCCGGAAGGAACTCTTTTCTCAATTGATGGAGCAACGGGCCGGGTTATTAAAGGCGAAGTGAAGATGGTTGATCCTGAATTAAGCGAAGGCTTTAAAGAGTTTTTAGGTTGGGCCGATGAAATTGCCCGTTTGCGGGTTATGGCCAATGCTGATACCCCGTCAGAAGCTACCAATGCCCGAAATTTTGGTGCCGTGGGAATCGGCCTTACTCGAACCGAGCATATGTTTATGGATCCTGTACGGATTCCCATTGTACAGGAAATGATCCTGGCTCAAACTTTGGAAGAACGTGAAGTTGCTCTTGCTAAATTGCTGCCTATGCAAGAAGAAGACTTCTATGGTATTTTAAAAGCGATGGAAGGCTTCCCCGTAACAATTCGTCTCTTAGATCCGCCTTTACATGAGTTTTTGCCGCATTCTGAAGAGCTGATTGTTGAGATTACGAAACTTCGTATGTCCAAGAGCGATCCGAAAGCCCTAGGTGAAAAAGAGGATTTATTACGCAAAGTCCGCGCTCTTTCCGAGCTTAACCCTATGTTAGGACATCGTGGCTGCCGTTTGGGAGTTTCTTTCCCTGAGATTACGGTGATGCAGGCCAGAGCTATTTTCCAAGCCAGTGCCCGGTTAGTTAAAGAAGGCTGTGATATTCATCCGGAGGTCATGATTCCGCTTACTATGGGCAAGGAAGAGTTTGTGATGATGCGCAAACTGGTTGACGATACGGCCCAAGCAGTGATGAGCGAACAAAATGCTCAAATCAAATATCATGTGGGAACCATGATCGAGGTCCCCCGAGCTGCTCTATTGGCAGACGAAATAGGGGCAGTGGCTGATTTCTTCTCTTTTGGAACCAATGATTTGACTCAGATGACCATGGGGCTGTCTCGTGACGATGCTCAGGGTAAGTTTCTGCCGGTTTATCTGGAAAAGAACCTTTTAAAGACAGATCCTTTCGTTGTCCTCGACAGAGATGGGGTTGGAAAGCTGATTGATATGGCTGTAAAACTTGGCCGGGCTTCTAATTCTGATCTAACCCTGGGAATTTGCGGAGAGCATGGCGGAGAGCCGAACTCAGTCGAATTCTGCCATTTGGTTGGCTTGAATTATGTCTCTTGCTCACCGTTCCGCGTGCCGATTGCCCGTTTGGCTGCTGCCCAGGCGGCTGTAAACAACAAAGACCAATCAAAGTAAGGCTAAAATATATGGAACAATCTGAGTAAGTTACAAAGGGACGGGATTATTGACACTAGTGTGGCGATAACCCCGTCCCTTTGGCAACGGCCGGAGAATACGGATTCAAGAAAAGTGGTCGAAAGACCTGGTATGTTCATAAAGAAGACGGATTCGATGTGGCCAGATGTGCGTTAACAGTACCCTGTTTTTATCGATTTTTACAATCTGGTACAAAAAGGTGGGGTAAGGTCAGTCTAAAAGTTACACGTTTGCTTTATAAATGTAAACAAAAGGTGATACAATAAATATGATGGATAGAGGAGGTGAGTAATATGGCTAAATCAGAAACACTGCATATTCGCGTTGACCCTGATGTTAAAGCTGATGTGGAAGCCATGCTTAGTACGCTGGGACTTTCGACCACTGAGGCAGTCAATATATTTCTCCACCAAATCCTCCTTGTAGGGGGTCTGCCGTTTGAGGTAAAGTATCCTCAATACAACGCTGAAACGCTTGCCGCCATGCGGGAGGCTCGTGATATCGCAACAGGTAAAATCCCGGTGAAAAGTTACAATAGTGTAGCTGAACTGATGGAGGACTTGAATAGCGATGATGAGGATTAATAAAACCTCGCGCTTCAAGAAGGAATTCAGGCTGATGATGAAGCGCGGTTGTGATCCGAAGCTTTTTGAGTATGCTGTCGAAGAGCTGGCCAACGGATGCCTACTGGCACAAAAGTATAACGATCACGCTTTGAGCGGCAGCTTTGCGGGTTTTCGTGAGTGTCATATACAGCCGGACTGGCTGTTGATTTATATTATTGAAAATGACGCTTTGATACTCACGCTTACGCGCACGGGTACGCATGCGGATTTATTTGGTAAATAAGAGACACAAAATAGAAAAGCAATCTATAATCGGTAAAGGTGTTCCATAATGGTGAAAAATTTCGATAGGTCTATTTTGATAGCCGCGGCCCAGGCGGCGCTGAAGGCTTAGTAAGCGTTGGGTTGAGTGTAGGACACATGGCGTGAAATCCTTGCGCCATAACGAGTTGAGAATATTTTTATATCAGATAAACAGGGAGCTGGCAGGTGAAATTTTGGCTGTCAGCACCTTGTTTTTGATAAAAGCAGTCTTTTTTTGAGTGATTCATAATGAGAAAAACATGCATTATGGAACACTTTTTGGTGCGGCAAAGTATGAATTGCTTTATTTTGCAAGCATTCATCGTTCATTTATATGTTATGGATTTATACCTGCAAATTTGGGCAATAATTGCAGGGTTTCTTGTCGATTGTTGATGTATAGTAATTCATGAAAAGGGTGTGAGTGTATGGATTGGTTGAACAGATTCAACAGCGCGATTGACTATGTAGAAAACAATCTTGATAATGAGATTGACTATTCCCATGTTGCAAAAATTGCTTGTTGCTCTGAGTTCCATTTTTCAAGAATGTTTTCCTCTTTAGCGAATGTTTCTCTATCTGAATATGTTCGTCGCAGAAGGCTTACCCTAGCAGCTTTTGAAATACAGAAAAGCGATGTGAAAATTATAGATGTTTCTATAAAGTACGGCTATAGTTCTCCAGATGCCTTTACGAGAGCTTTTCGTCAATTGCATGGCGTTACGCCTGTAGCCGTTCGTAAAAACAGTGCTCAATTAAAAGCATATGCTCGCATGTCTTTTCAAATTACTATAAAAGGAGCTTCTGAGATGGATTATCGAATTGAAAATATTGACTGCAGCCTTCGTTGTGCAGTCAAAAGAGAAACTGTAAAAACCGCTGATGCTTTCAAGACCATTCCTCAATTATGGGCAAACGCACAATCAAGTGGACTCCTACAAAAACTAATTGATATGTCTTGGGAAAATCCAAAGTGCCAACTTGAAGGGTTGCTTGGTATTTTTGGTAATGAAGCATCCCTTAAGGACGAAACCTTTGATTTGCTCATGGGATGTAGATATGATTGTGATATCCCAAACGGCATGGAAGAACTAATACTTCCTCCATGTGCGTATGCCGTTTTCCCCAACAACAATGTTAGTGCTTGGAAGCGTTTATATACAGAATGGCTTCCTACATCGGGCTATGAGCTTGCAAATCATCCCTGTATAGAAAATTATTTGGCTCCTGGAGCAGAAATTGAGCAAGAACTATGGGTGCCCATTATTGCAAAGTAGTAGGTATCTAATTGCACATAGTATGGGCATAACACAAAGCCGATTCCAATTTAATCAAGTGTTCCATAATGTGAAAAAACGAGATTGGTCCTATTTGATTGCAGCGGCCCAGGCGGCTATCAATACGAAAGGTGACGTAGGATAGAAGTAAGGTATGTGGGGCGAAAGTCTTGTAACATAAGGGATTAGGATAGTTTTGATAAAGTAAAAAATAAGGTGCTGGCAAGTGAAATTTTGACTGTCAGCACCTTATTTTTACAAGAAATGCAATTTTTCAGCGATTCAGAATCGGAAAAATATGCATTATGGCACACACTAATACGGTTGAATTATGGTACACTTTCGATCAGCATTTTTTACTAAAAAAATTAAGATTTTTTTAAAATCACTATAAAAATTTAGTTGATTTTTTGTATATAGAGTTGAACTAGATAAGGGAACAAAGAAATCCAATTTGTGGTATACTACAGGTATAAAAGCATAGGAGGTCATGAGCCATGATGTATCCATACATGACTTTAGCTGACGAAACCGAAAACTTTGATAAATTTTTGCACAGCAATGCTCACTTGCTATATAAATATGCTGCTGCAGGAGGTATCCAAATTGCCTAGCCTGTTTCGGATTGGCGAATATCTCGTGTATTTTTGGTCGAATGAAAATAACGAGCCGATTCACGTGCATATAGGAAAAGGTAAGCCGAATGCTAATGCGACGAAAGTATGGTGGGGTAGAGTCCAGCTGAAGCCCCGATGTTCAGCTTTAGCTGAACGAGTTCACTGTAATTAGTATCATTAGAAATGTTAATAAAAATTTAATAAGTTTTTATGGAACCTTTTAACGTGCGCCACGCATGGCGATTAACTAGACGGTGAAAGTCCGTTATGGGGGTATGTAGCGCCAACTATTAGCTCAAGGCAAGGGTGTCCACCGTGAGGTGGAATCTGAAGGAAGCCGGGCAGCAAAGTTCCGACCCGAGGAACACGAACACCATCAGGCGCAAAACGAGGGGTAGGAATGGCAAGGTAGAGAAGCTGGAAATACGATTATGTCATCGATTTGGATATTAAGGGACTGTTTGATAACATTGACCATGAACTGCTAATGAAAGCAGTTCGAAAACATGTAAAGGAACAGTGGATTCTACTGTACATTGAGAGATGGCTGAAAGCGCCATTTCAAATGGAAACGGGAGAGATAATTTCCAGAACAGCCGGCACACCCCAAGTGATTAGCTCGCTCAGCAATGAAACATACGTTAGACTGCGTGCA
>NZ_JAVHUW010000071.1 GCF_030954495.1 Candidatus Desulfosporosinus nitrosoreducens
CCACTGCTGCGGCCGTATCATATTTGCTATTTCCTGAAAGCAACACTTCATTGGAATGGCCTACACTGCCTCCACCTACGATATATAAAGTTTTGGCGCTCATAGCATCCTTGGGTACAGAATGATCGTCCGGCCGGATGAACAAGGCGCAATTGCCGTTTTTGGCGGACACATCGGTACCGGCCCAATAATCCTCTTTGGTGTAAAGTAAAACAGCAACTTCTAACATATCCGTTCCTCCTTCTCGATATTGAACTCCAAAATAGTCACAGATTCCTTTGGCATGGGCAACCGCCAGGCTCTGGCGGAAATTCGGATCCTTAAGCTTCGCCGTATCTGTCACCGAATCAATAAATCCATTTTCCGTGAGGTATGCCGGCGCATTCGTCTTACTTCCAAGCACCGACACGTTTTGAGCCTTTACTCCCCTGTTGGGCCACCTGCTTACTTGCTGGATGTAATAAAGACATTTCCCGGCTGCAGCTTCAGCTTTTCCGCCCATCCCAGCCACAAGGATCTCTTGGCCGGTCCCGCCTCCGGAATTCACATGAACCGAGACAAAGAGGTCGGCGCCAAAATTATTGGAAATCGCCGAGCGATAGTTTAATTCAGCGTTCAACTGATTCTCTAAATGTCCAGGAGCATAGTCCCCATCACGAGTCAGGCATACGGATACGCCGTTAAATTCAAGCAACGGTTTGAGCCTGAGGCAGATATCTAGTGTAATATCTTTTTCCCGTAGGCCGTTGCCGCAGGCCCCGGGATCATATCCACCGTGGCCTGGATCTAAGCATAGTTTCATTTGGAATCTCCTTTCTCCTGCAATTGAGTAAGTGCCTGGGTTATGCTCGGCGGCAAAGGCACGCCCAGAATCCCCAAGTTCTCGGTCACCGATACCCCTTCCCTGGATACATAAAAATAGATTGTCAGTGTGCGAAAAACTGGGTTCTGGTTACCAACCATAGAATCTAGTAAAACTGATATAGCGACAATCACAAGAACTATTATCTTGCGTATTCCGCCCCAATACATAATCTCACTGTTTATTTCGTGTCGCTTAAATGCCCCCAGGAAGCCCGTTAGATAGTCTATGATCATAAGGCCGACCAAGACCTTCAGCGCAGCATCCCACCCCCCCAGCATCGCGCTGATGATTGTCCCCATTGCTGCAATGACTGCGCTAAGACTAAATTCTTTTATATTCACATTTTCACATCCTTCCTTGTATAATCCATCGTTTACCGATCATATAGATATGTTATAATGGCTTTATTAAGGAGGCGAAAACAGATGGAACTGGTACACGCTCCCTGGTGGTATATAGTGCTTGGGTCTTTAATAATTGCAGCCGCTGCCAGTAAATTTATAGAAATTCTGAAAAAGCCTCAGTAAAACTGGGGTTCATTTTTTTGTTTAAGGGCAAAGAAAAAAAGACTATCGTTAGTCCTTGCTTTGCCCTTTAATGTTGACTACTACGCAACGATATCGTCATATTGGACGAAATCACCGCCGCTTGAATTTACACGTGAGCAGATAAACATCGGTACTAGCTCTGTTTTATGGTGGGTGTAGGTTATGCTTACCGTGTCAATATTAATGTCATTAGTGAAGTTGACCACTTGGTCCCCAAACCTCACGTAGCTCCCGGCAGTTGCGGTGTTTTGCCTTTTCTTGAATGTGACTGTTTTAGGTACTCCTGCCTTGCACTTAATCCATTGGACGAATACAGCACCGTAATCGTAACCAGCTATTTTGAGGGATTTGGAGCCACTTATGGGGTTGACATTACTTGTCGCTATACCGGCCACTACGTCGGTTTCGCCATAGACTGGGGACGTTAAAATAATCCCGCCAGGCACTTGTGCATTCCCATAAAACCTACAGTTTACTGCTGTGCTTCCCCCACCTCCACCAGCTATTGGAAGATCATTATTTTTAAAATAGCAGTTAGACAGTGTCATTCCTGATACGGTGGAATAAAACGGGTTTTGACAATTTTCAAACTGAGAGTAAGAAAAAGTGGCATTGACTGCTGCCATTCCAGCGGAAAAATTATAAATATCCTTAACCAAAGTGCCGAGGAAACTAGTGGTACAACTTAAGTTGATAGCACTACTGTTCCCTATAAAAATAGTGCCTCTAGAGTCTATTGTAAAACTAGCCGAATTAGAGTATAGGGAACATCCGACAGAACCTGCATAACCAGGATTCAAATTCCATATGCAACCATAAAGTTTTAATGCTATGCCTGCTGATGAAGATGTATAGGAAGAATCAATTATGCAATGGTCAAATTCTATACTACTAGTAGTAGGTGCAGAAAACAAAGCGCTTGACCCTTTGGATTTTAGAATGCAATTTGTTACAATATTACCTAATCCGGAAAAATAGAAAATATAACCTAACGAGCAGATTTTTGAATTCATTACGGAGCAATTAGCAAGTATATATATTGCTCCGCCGCTGGTAGCAGAAATACCCTTGATTAAATTGCAATTAGAAATATTACAATTTGAACCCAATTGGATAACATAATTACCATCTTTTTGATTTTCTATGTCTATATTCGTCAAGTTTATATAGTTTTTGGATGACGCATTTATCGCCTGACCCCTCGTAATTACTGTATCAGTCTCAGCATTCAATCCACTAATAATTACATCACCCGGAGACATATCTAAAAAATATTGACATTTCCTATCTCCCCAAAAGGTGATGTAGGACCCACTCGAACCACTATTCGCTACGGTCACAGTCTCCCGGTACGTACCCGGCGCAATATAACAAGTATCACCGGCAACCATAACTGAGGCGGCTTTGCTTATCGTGGCCCAAGCCTGTGCAGCTAAATATCCAGTCCCGGTATTGGTATTTGACCCGTCCGGCCTCACATAATAAATCGCCATTATTGGCTCACCTCATCAGTACAGTCTGTCTGATAGATTCTTGTCTCGCCGGATAAAAGGTATTCCGACGTAGAATTAACTCTCCAGTCTGCTGTGCCGCCAACAACTTCGTACTCAATTACATAGATGTAAGCTGATGGTGCAGGAGGAATGTATTGCGTATTGGAAGGCACGAATTGAACTCCATTAGCATCCTGCAATCTAGCGTTATAGTTAATCACCTGAGCTGCGTTACTTATGCAGCTTTGTTTGTTATCTAGCCAATCTTGCTTCGTCATATCAATACAAGCCTCCTGTTACTGGATTTAGTCCGTATTCGAAATCCTCCGCGATACTACCACCCCCATTACCCTGTACAATAAAATTTCCGGAAATGGCCTCATACTTTAGGCTGTAAATCGTATTTGCTTTAAAATTTGTCACTGGATTACCAAAGGAATCCACAATATTTTTAACTCCTAATCCATTAACATTTATGTCTGTTGCTGCTGTGCTGGCATTAGATGGCTTAATGGTAACCCCCATGCCGTCTACATAACTTGTAGGCGCAGGGCTTAAGGTCATTACTATGTGATTAGCCGCGCCCGTGTTTGGTGCATAACCGGGTTGACGTACATAGTCAGCTTGATGCGTAGCAAAAGCTGTGTTAGTTGCGGCTATTGCATCCGCGTTGCCTTTTACTGTTTGAGTAGTGCGCCCCGTTCCCGCTAAATTGGTTATAGCATCAGCATTGGCTTTAACAGTTTCGGTTGTTCGCCCAGTTCCCGCCAGGCTATTTATTTGATTTGCCAAATTCGCGGCAACATCTCCACTCAATTGACCCTGAATGGTATTAAACCAGGCATTAAAATCCGCTTGAAACTGAGCTTCAAAGGCTGCAACATCTGCTTCCGCCGCATTCGTTGCGGCGGCATACCAGGTATCATACGCCGCTTTCTTATCTGCTGTCCAAGTGTCATAATCAGATTTTTCAGCGTTTGTCCAATTTGTAAAGTCTGTATCATAGGCAGCTATTTTAGCATTCAGCCAATTTTGATACTGGTTAAAGATCGCCGTCGTATCCGCCTGTATCAAACTGTTTACCCAACCACAATAAGTTGTATTCATCCTCAGGTCGGTAATGTTGGCCTGCACGATGCTGATTACTCCTTTACCGACGTAAATATCTGCGATTCCAAGCTCATAGGCATCGGCATCTCTCTGCAAAGCCGGAGCTACCGGAGAACTCGCAAAGGTCCCTTTTTTCACGACAGCATTTATTGCCCGCCCTACGGTATCCATTCTTAACGCAATTCTGTCTATCCGGTTGAGAACTCCGTCAGCCACGTCAATAGTGAGAACTAAGTCGGAGTCATTGAGGTAATGATATCCTTTAATCCATGCCGGACCCGCTTTAACCGTAACCGTCATATCGTTGTTAGCCAGAACCTGAAGGTTTGTAGAAGGATTGGGGAATATGCCATTCGTCACAAGGGAATTGAAGAATTCCGCAAAATCTGAAGCCTGGTATTTTCTATCTCCATTCACGGAATTAAAAAAACTTGATTTCTCAGCCAAAAGTTATCACCTCATTTTCTGCTTGATTTTATCCAGGAGCGTTGGAACGTTGTTACCAAAGGTAACACTGATACTTAAACCGGCCTCCTCATAGACTTCTTGGACCTCAGTTATTCGGGCGTCTATCGTTATCCCCCATTTCTTCGATACGCAGGTAACAATGTCCCCAAGGTCAAAGTCCGTTTTGTAGGTCAAGTTGGAATCAAGGTTGATCGTGCTGTCGAAAGTTTGAACTTCCTGAGTATCAGCAAGCTTGGAATTCCCTCTATCAATCAGGGTATTGGTATAGTCCGCATCAGATAGGGTCACATTGTTGACCACATTTGTAAGGTCCTTAGCATCGTCAAACATTTCAAATCTGTCAAGGTCGGAAGCCGTCCCGATTGAAACGAGCTTTCTATTTACATCCTCGCCCATTCCGCCGACTAGAACTGTATTCCGGTAATTGTTAAGACTATCGGTGTAGCTTTGCTTCAGGATGTTTTCAAACTCTTTCGCGAAAATACATCTCGGATTTACACTTTGATTGACAGAGCGATCAAAGCCTTGATAAACATTAAAGACAAGCTTTTTATTGGCTATGTCAAAGCGGACTCGATAGCCAAGCTCAGATAAACTGCATAGGTTTTCAATTTCATCTTCCAAATTCGAATAACTCGTTTGGTAATTAACGGCTTGAGGATAGCCTTGTACGCCCCCCAAAATGAGATTGGGTATGATTCTACTACTATCTGTCGGTGTAATGGCATTCTTCGTCACAAGCGTTCTCATGGCATTCTCGGCAGTATCTTGTAACACTTCTTGGCCCCAAATAATCCTCCGGTTAAGATATGCACTTAGAAATTTACCTTTTATGACCAAGGTTTCATTTCCATCAGCATCTTGGTCCAGGTTTCTGTATTCGATGTAACCGGCTTCAGGATCGCCCTTCTTCCAAAGGATATTCTCTCTTGTCAACAAAGAAAGTGCATCCCGAGTTAAGGCGCAATGCAGCTCAAAATCTCCAGCTTTGGCATACCGTCGTGTCCACTGAAGCGAGGTAAAAGCGTCCAATAAGCCGATAAATTCTAAATTCCGGTTAAAAATATAAAGCTCCATCCTCACACCCCCAGATACTGCGGCGTGTAATAGATAGAGACTTCGAGATTGTCTAAGTTTATGTCGGCATCATACCGGAAGAGGTTATCCCCGACATCCAATTGTAAGAATGTGCTGTCAAGGTCAATGTAGTTAAAGGCATTGGTTGTAACGCCATTTAACACGCTTTCAACTCTCTTTGCGCCAAAATGGGTTGTAATTGTAAGGACTTCTCCGGCAACCATGGTTTTATTGATTTTTATGAATTCCTGAGTATTAACATTTAAGATAGAAGGGTTTGTAAGGGTAGCTAGAGCCTTAAATTCCACCCTCATGCCACATTCGACATCCCCGCTATTTAGCGTATTTACGATTAGGCTAGGTTCCCTGTGCCCCATTTCAATTCCTATTTCGGTTATTTCCAAAGGAAAGCTGAAATCACCAATCCAAGCGGCAATTTCAGCTTTTAGGAGCTCTAAATCCTGCCAGAATGGATTGGGACAAAGAAGTGTGATGGAAAACGTTTGATAGAAACCATCCCGTTTAGGAAACACCGGGGCATCCTCGACCTCACAGTTAATGGCTTTTTCGCCTCCATCGTAGGAATATGTGAGCACTCCTTTTTCTTTGGGGTTGAAGGCTTTCACAAGTTGGCGCCTGTAATTCATGATATCTGTGTCGGTATTGGCCCCAATCGAACCATTAATAACCAATTCCCGGGAATCAAGGTCTTTGCCTATTACCGTATTTCCATCTTGATCGGGGCTTTTTGAAGTATGAATGTTATTCTTTACGCTTCCCGTTCCCTCGATGCTTTGCAGGATTAGCGGGCGTGAAGGCATCAATGTCACGCTCTCGCCGGAAGAATTCGTATAAACAATTTGCTGCATTTTGCCCTCCCTACAAGCCTAGAGCTAATAGACGTAATCCGTTTTTAGTCTGCCGAGCAATCTCAGAGGGTTTGGGAACTGGTGTATAGATATGCTGGACAACATTAATATCCGGCTTCCCTGAAATGATCTGGCCTTGAGAGTTTACGGATTGACTATACTGCGCTTGGCCAGAATTAACCCCAATATTCATATCCATGGAAAGTCCTTTTATAGCATTTGTGACCTTGTATTTATTGGCTTCAATTCCTGAAGCGAGTCCAGACATAAAGTCCGGCATCCATGTTTCATAATCTGCAAGAGGACCTTGATCGGGACGGCTAAAATGCAGATAACTTCTGATTTGTGCTGCCATATTTTCAACGGTTATGAGCAAATTAGTCATAGCATTCATGATCCCATTTTTAAAACCTGTAACAAAATCTGAGCCCCACTGCAGGGCTTGGCCAGGAAGTGCCTTGATCCAATCTATGGCTTCGGTTATGCCGTTAACAATAGCGTCTTTAACGGTAGTTATGGTAGAAGATACTCCACTTTTCATGGACGTAAACATATCTGAGCCTATAGTTTGTAACCTGCCCGGTAACTCTTCGAACCACGTCATAAGCCCGTTCCAGAGATCTTTTGCTCCAGTGACTAGATCATTACATAAATCAATTACTATTGTTTTTAAATCTGTCCAAGCATCGGAAGCACCAGTCTTAAGGTCATCCCATAAAGTAGCGAGGAATAATTTAAAGTCATTCCAAAGATTCTTGGCACCCGTAACTAGATCGTTGGCTATGCTTGACACAGCAGTCTTTAAATCTGTCCAAGCAGTAGAGGCTGCATTTTTGATATCGTTCCAGAGGTTAGACAAGAAGTTCTTAAAATCGTTCCATAGGTTTTTGGCGTCTATCACTATTGAATTCCAAATTAATAACAATGTAGCTTTGATAGCATCCACAGCATTTTGAAAAATAGCTTTGATGTTTTCCCAAATATTTGAGAAATCATTCTTGAGGTTGTTGAATATGTTATTAGCGTCTTGTTTAAGCTGTGTAAAATTACCCGTAACTAGGTCAATGATTAGCAAAAGGGCACCCAAGAAAATATTTTTGATAGCATCCCACACATCTTGGAATATATATTGGATACTCTTGAATATTTCTTGTATGTCTGCTTTTTGCTGAGCGAAGTTGGTATTTACAAAATCCAAAATAAAGTCTATGGCCGAGGTAAACAGATCTTTTATACCCTGCCAAGTATCGGATATAAAAGTTTTAATTCCATTCCAAGTATCCGTAAAGAAAGTTCCGATATCTGTCCAAATATCAATGAAAAACGTTTGAATGTCCGTTAAAGCATTAGATAAAGAGGTCTTAATGTCTGTCCATAAATCCGAGAAAAAAGTTTTAATTCCTTCCCAGAAATTTTTAAAGAAATCGCCGATAGAGGCGCAAACATCCATAAGAGCGCTTAACAGACCAGAAAAAATATCGCTTAGTATATGCAACATACCGTTAAGAATTGTTTTAAAAGCATCAACGATTTTGTTCCAAGCGTCTCCCCAGTGACCGTTAATGATATCCATGACCGCAGTTATGATGTCTAAGATAACGTGAATAGCGGTATCTATCTCGGTTTTAATAATATCCCAAATAGTCAATAAAACTACTTTAATAACATCCCAGTGAGCTTTCCAAAAATCAACTATAGCAGATACTATAGAACTTATAATATCCCAAACGGCTCGAAGCGGCGCGGTAACAACAGCTACGATAGTACTAAATACGATAACTATGGTGTCTTTAATCAAAGGCCAATTAGCGATAACCCAGTCCACTACTACCCTAAATTCTTGGATAATAAAATCAACTACAGGTTTAACGTAAGTATTGTAAGCATCCATGATGCGTTGAAATACATCTAATATAGTTGCTTTTATCAAGGGCCAATTAGCGATAACCCAATCCTTTACGTCGTTGAAGGCTTGTGTAAGTATTTTTAAACTACTGTTTATGAATTCGTCTACCGCTGTTTTCATGCCCAGAAAATTCGTATGATAAGCCGTACTGAGTAAGGTAATCCCTGCCACAACGGCAAGCACCGGCGCGACTAAACTGCCAAGAGAAATCCCAAGGCCGCTTATAACTGGCATTAAAGGAGCAAATGCTAATTTTAAGGTATTAAAAGCACTTGCTCCTCCAATTAAAGTTCCGAGTGCGGCTGTTATTCCCAATATTGCAGCCATAAAGCCAGGATTTTCTTTGACAAAATTAGCCATTGGCACAATGATATCGGCGATTGATTTAGCTAGATCGGCTAATATCGGTAATAATGCAGTACCTATTGCTGTTTTGGCCGAACTCATTTGATTTTCCATCATCTTTATTTGTCCGCTATAAGTACCTAATTGAGCTTGGGCTGATCCTCCGAAGCGATCATTTAAGCGCTGCTGAACATCGGCCATTGATATTGTTGCGTCCTCTGAGTCCCCTAATTGTTTAACTTCTTCCTTACTCAAGATTCCTAATGCTGTTAATGCTTTAGTTTTACCGTTATAAGCATTTGCGACCATATCTGCCGCTGCGCTTAATGATATATTTTGACCGGCAGCCACATCGGCAAGGGTTCCTGTCATTTTTAGCGCATTACCTACGCTTATGCCCTTTTCGGTTAGTACTTGCAGGGCCTCCTTGGCCTCTCCGCCTGAAAAAGTAGACATATTTGTAATTGCTGAGGTAAAACCCTTAATATTTTGACTTGCTTCTGTAGCAGATTCGCCCTGATTTTCAAGTAAATTAGTTAATCGTTCGGTGCTTGCTTGGGCTTTTTCCGCAGATCCTACCGCACTCACTAGGTATGCCCCAGCTGCAAGGCCGACCGTCCCAAATGCAGTTTTTAGGCTCCCGAGATTTATACCTGTTTTTTCTGCTGCTTGACTAAGCAGACTCTGTTTCTGGGTCTGCTCACTTAACAGTTGATTCGTACTATCTAGCTCAGTTTCCATATTGGCTAAGGCCGCTTTGGCATTGTTCAGCTTGATCTGTAGGTCCTGCGTCGCCTTTGAGTCAAGGCCCTTCTTATCCGCTGAGGTCTGGAATGCTTGTTCGAGGGCCTGAACTTTCTGCTTCTGCAATTCAATCTGCTGATTTAGGCTTTCTGATTTAAGGCTGAGCTGATCAGAACTATTGCCAAAGCCGCCCAGTTCGGCGCTGGCGGCTTTAAATTCGGACTGTACAACTTTTAATTGTTGATTAATGCCACTAACCCCGTTCTGGAATCCAGTCGAATCCATACTTATTTTTACCGCTAAACTTCCAACTTCTTGATCAGCCAATGGTTTCACCTGCCTTTAGAACACTTGGTCAATCGTAATTACCGGATCTTTTTTGTTTGATTTGTAAATTAATAGGTCCAAATAATAAAAGAAATCCATCTCATCAATACCCAAAAGGGTCCACCCCTCTCGGAATAACGCGAGATAGATTTCTTTCATGAAGTCAGACAGGGATATAGTTTCGTTGCCTACATCCCCGCTTGACCGTTTTTTGAGATCCGCTCCACCTTTGCCCCCATGGTCCCGACTACGGTATTGATACAGTCCATTAAGGTTGGTAGTAATCTATCAGCGTCCAAGCCATCATAAACGTCATCAATTGTAAACTGTCCTCCGAAGAGATCCGCGACATAGCCAACTAAGCCATCAAGATCTGTTGATTTCATAGCGTTGAAATTGGTCTGTTCAGTCATCTCGATAGCCTTGCGCACCATCCTGGCTTTAGGCGCTGGAGCTATAAATATTTTACCGTTTAAAGCGATTTCCATTGTAGTCTCCCTCCTATTAAAGAGGCCCGAAGGCCTCGTTATGCTGCTGTTGTGAAGTTAGTTATACTCATATTCGACAAGGGATTGCCCGCAACATCCGTCACGTTCGCAGTACAAACTGCAATATAAGCCGTCGATGCCAATAGATTGGACGTTGGATTAAGGGTAACAATCTTATTCGTGCCATCAATCACCAGCAAACCGGGAACAAGAGTCCCATCGCCCTTCATCAAGAAGAAATTGGCAGCATTTACTTTGGTTGAGTCGATGGCTTCGTTAAAAGTCCAAACTATATTGGATGTTGCGGCTATTCCGGTTTCTGCATTAGCAGGGGTTACCGTTACTGTTGGTGGTGTTGCATCTGCCCCGGGTACTGTTACGGCATTAAACCAAGTAGAGTCAATATCAGCGGGGCAATTCGGGTCTGTCGTATCAATGTGGTACTCCCAGGGATGCTTCGTTTTATTGCCGTCCACAAATCCCCATTCAGTCGGCTGCGCCGTGCCTGTTAATTTTGGAACTTGCGACAAGTCAGGCTTACCCTCTAGGCCCTTCATGGTATCGTCAGGGGGCTGGAATAATGTTTTGTAGATCACCCCATAACGATAATCCCCACCTCTTAAAGGGGCTTTATACAAAACTGCAATAAATGGCGGGGTATCTCCGGATGCCGCTATGGTTCCCCCGCCTGTCGGCGTTGTTTGCCCAAGGAGATATCCTCGCTGGGCGCTCGTTAAATCGTAAAGATTTAAGGAGATATCTGCGCTGTCAAAGGCAACCGCCTGGTCAATCAGGCGGTTTTCGCCGTAGGCTTTGTCTGTATTAATCTTAGGTTTAATATCAAGTTCCTGAACATTCTTGTAATACTGTGGCGTGTCAAACGTCATACCCGCTGATGTATCATTCAGTTGCTTGGCCACATAAAGCTTTTCAATACCGCATACTGGCATGGTATCATTCCTTTCGTTTTAGACTACGTAGACAAAGCGCATGGCCTTGTGATAGATTTTTGTATCTTCTTCGTAAAAGTCTTGAGAGGTTTTTCGATAAAATCCAGCGTCTTGCATAGCGCCTAATACTTGCTCCTCAAGCGTGGAGTAGTCAGACTTCGACCAAATATCCACCTGGACATAATAGCCAGTGGCTATTTCATCGTTCTCAGCCCAAGCCTCTCCTTGCTCGTTATAACAAAAAAATGTGATATAGACGCTTGAGGTTCCGCTGTATTTTTGGAATTCAACAGGTATACCGAGAGGCGTTAAAGCATCCTTAATAAGCTTTTTATAATTCATAACCCTAACGCCTCCCTGAGTTGCTGTTTTATAATTTCAACGACCTGCTCTTTGTTGCGCTCATAGGCTGGGCCCAAGAAAGGACGGGCCGCCAGCTTTGATGTGCCCCACTCAAGAAATTTTCCGTAGAAATATGGAGAGTTATCCGTTTTTTCGATGCCAACCAGGACGTATTTTATGCCGTCTTTCGTCTTGACGCCCGAGATGCGTATATTGTCTGCAAGATGTTGACCTGTCCTCCATTGCTGGCTTTTTCCCCCGGGCAAACGCGGGCTTGAACTTCGCGGCGCCCGGGCACTGGCATCTTGTTGTACTGGCTGTGCAGCTGCTTTTAAGGCAGCATTTCCGATCGATGATCCCTGACGGCCCATTGCTTCAATCCTTGCAAGTAAATCATCCATTCCACGAAGTTCAATCTCAGCCGCCATTCTGTAGCACCTGCCTTGTGTGGACTTCAAGCCATTGCCTTAGTCCGTCAACATCTATCGGGGAAACCTTGACTTCGAATGTTTCCGATCCTTCAATCACCCGCATGCCAGCCTTTATGCCTTCGAGATACCGTATCGTAAACATGATATCATCTTCAGCTTGCGCGGCAGCCGCTTGGTAAAACAAACGCCCTTTCAGTCCATCTTTCTTAGCGTAAAGAGATTTTGAACAAAGAGGCCGCCAATCTTCCGCCGAAAAACTGTTTTCATCGGTTTGCCCTAATGCAGCGTTGTATTGAATGGTTATGCAATGCCTTAATTCCCCCGCTTTAACAGCCATCAATCATCACCAGCGCTTTGCCGTGGAGCTGGCCAATAAGGCTTTTCACGCCCAAATCATTGTCGGAAATACTACCCATCTGTCCCGGATCATCAAACCAACGGGAAATTAAAGCTGAGGCAAGCATTTTGGCAGTTGGATCAATCGCGTCATCTGACGCCCAATCATGTCCAGTTGACGTTCTAATAAAGTCATCCACAAAGGGCAGGAGGATGTCTAATTGTGGGTAATCGCTTGGATCGGCAGGCAAACGGAGCATATTAGCCGCTTCCTGCAGGGTGAGTATGCTCATTGATATCACCTCACTAGATCAATAAATAGGCATCGACAAGCTTGCTGTTGAGAGGAGAGTTCAGGTCAATGGTATTTTCATCGATGTCCACGGTGCTGGTCGTGACCGCAGGAGCCGTTGCCTCTTTTACATTATCCAAATATGCCGTCAAAACAGTATTGTGGGCAATCTTAAAAGGTAAGCCAAGCTTTTCTCCAAAACCGATGGAGACCGTTGCTCCAGCCCCGTCCATTGCCGGAATAGAGACATTTGTCACAGTCCTAAAAGCTTTATTTCCGGCTACAGTCCCCGCCGTATCAATGGTAAAGGCCGGGAGCGTTTCGCTGATAACTTCATCGGCATAATTTGTACCTGTGATTGTCACCTGAACGGCCTTAATATCTGCCGCTGTCCCGCCTGCAGTCGCGGTAATATTACGCGGTACAGATGGATTAGTGATTGCGATATTCACGACGGTCGTCTGAGTTGCGCTGCAAGCGACTGGCGCATGAATCCCGGTTATGTTGGCTGCCGTCGCCAACGCTGCAGCAACCTGAAAATGAGCCAAAAAAGCGCGACCGATGCCGAGTCCTTTTACATCAGACTTAAGTCTTTGATCCTTGGGGTTATATGGATAAAGTTCCATTATTCAGCCTCCTAACAATATAAACAATAGGGCAAGGTTAAAGGCCCCGCCCTATGCTCGCTATTTATTCCTTTTTGATGCGAATGAAGCCTTTATAGGCCGCAACGTTGCCGCCTGCATAAACCTCTCCGGCATAAGCCGTCATCCCCTGTTTAAATTTATAGTCAGTGGACATCTGGATGTCGATATCGGAGAATATCGGCATTTCATAGTTTTGGAGGATACCATAAGCCATGCAATAAGTTTCCGATGTAGTGGCTGTGGCCGACAGGGCCGGGCAAACGCTGTTAAGAATATAGTTTACGCTAAAGCTATCATCGCTTGAAATAGTACCGGTATTGCCTTTGGTAACGATCTTATATAACTTTTTGCCATCTGCTGAACGAATAGCCGCAAAGGCAGCGAGATCGAGCTTATTTAGAATCAGATATGCCGGATCTTCAACATCCTCGTCGCCGCCAAACTTAAACACAATATTATCTAGAGTATCAGCATCGATTTCCGCAATTGCGAGATCACTACTTGCTGGAATCACATTAGCTGGAGCGTTAAATATTCCGGTAAAATGACCAGCTCCACCGTCACCAATCATTATTTCACGGGCTAATTTCTTACGGAGCGATTTGCGCACACTTGTCGAACATCTTGCTTGATAGTTTACGTTTGGCAGCTTACTGGCCTGCTTGGATATTTCAGTGTAAGCAGTCACCGAGGTCTTGGCAATCGTTACATAGTCATAGACAGGATCAGCATCGTGATAATCCGAGCCGTCAGCCGTATAATCTCCTGAATCAGAGGATGGTTTTTCAAATCCTTGAGTATAGGTTTCGCCGTTCGGCATAGTTATTGCGTTGACGAGATCAACAATAGAAGAAACTTCGTTAAATGTCGGATTGAGATTGTTGCTATATTGATCGGGAATAACTAATCCTACCGTATCGATCGTAATGGAACGGACGAGAGGTATTTCGCTCAAGCCAAAGGTCACGGCTTTACCGGCTTTTAAATTGGCGCCACGCTGTTCCATCTTTTGCCTTTGGGCTTCGCGTTCTTCGTTTTGTTTGGTTGGATCTCCTCCCATGCTATAAGTGCCCAAGGGATTAAGTAGGCCTTGAGGATTTGCCCCCCTTGCTTCCGGTTCTCTTGCCGGAGACTTCGTCGGATCTGTCGGGTCGGTTTTGCCGGGACCCGCTCCTCTTGCGGCCGGATCAGTGGGCTCGGAGTTGGAATCATCCGGAAAAATGTCTGCGATAGACCGAAAATTTACGATGTCGTCATTAAGTTGATTGAGTTCCGTTTGCAGCGACCGGAGTTCTTCGACCGTTTTGGCTTCTTTGATCAGATTCCCAATTTCGGTCTTCCTGGCTTCTTTTCTGGCGATAAGTTCGAGTAACTGTTTCTTATTCATTCCTGTTTTCCCCTCTCAATTTAAAGCTTCAGGAGCAATTCGGCCTTGAAGCGTTCCAGCTCAAGGTCACTTCTCTCCTCGGTTGTTTTTCCGCTTGCCGAACTCTCCAGTTCTTTGGCGCGGGCATTCTCCAATACCTTTTTAGCACTCTCCAGTGCCGTTGCGTCACGGGCGGATATATCAGTTCCGGTGTAGGCCGGGAACGATACGGCAGAGACTTCATAGACTTTGGCGATATCTGTGATGGTTCGTGATGGCATATCGGTATCCAAACCCGTCCATTCATCATTTCGAACGGAAAAAATAAAAGACATCCCATTGATGTCTCCACGTTCTACCGCACTATGCAGGGCTTTAGCCTCACTATTATTTTCGGTATCAAGCGCCGCCCTGGTGCTTAGGCCTTGGTCATCTACCTGCAGTTGCAGGGTAGAATTGGCATTGTTGTTTCGACTCCTGGCCAGAGGAATCTTGGAAAGATCATGATTGATACTAAAGAGCACATCGGTAAAATCGGTATTATCAAAAGACCCGCGGGCAATTGTTTCATTCCAGCAACCATACATATTTGTGGTTTGGCCAAAAACAGCAGCGTGACCTTGGATAACATTTCCTTCTTCGGCAGTTGTCAGGTCCGGCATAGCGAAGGCACGCTCTTCAATATGCTTACCGGTAAATTTATTTTTTTTGCCCATTTCCGTTATTACCTCCTGTTCCGTTTGGCGTCTGCGAGTCGATTCCCGCCCGGGCCAGCTGATATTCATTGGCTATGTCGGCATCAATATAATTCAGGCTGACAAAGCGTCTGTCGCCTCCCTCATAAGGTTCGATGCCAAACAAGGCCAGCAGTTCATTGTTGGTCAGCGCTCCCCTATTGCCTAAGCCGTCCAAAATCGCCAACTTGTTTTTAACATCCATCAGCTCAAGGCGCCGGTTGTAAAAAACAATCTCATTATTATAGCTTTGCTCTGTAGGTGTAAACAGGCAGCCCGAAAAAGACTGCCCCAGGCCAATCACGATGGGCTCTAAAGTCGAGTTATAAAATGCCTGGTATTGATCGTCGGAAAAATCATTGTTGAGGATGGGCAGCGATACCCCATACCAGCGCAAAATCTTCTTCTCAACGAATTCCAGGGTCGTACTGTCAATCAACTTGGGGTCGATGGTAATCGGCGTGAAATCGCCTTTGAGATCAACGGGTAAAATTCCCGACTCATTGTCGGCCATCTTTTGCTCAAACGCTGCCCGTTCTGCTTTCTGCTTATCATCATCCATAAGGGTAGCAATTTTTATAATCCCGCGAATGGAGAAGCTGGCCTTAATCGCTTTGCCAATCCCCTGGAGCATGGTGTCGTTAATTTCCAACGTCTTCAGGAGGGCTGAATTATCCGGCTGACCGTTCAGTCCGCCCCCCATGACATCATTCACACTAAATTTCTTGCGCAGGTGGATAAGGTCGGAATAGGCGAGCGTGTATTGCTGGCCGGAACCGAAGGTCATGCGCGCAAACAATTTATTAGCTTGATCCTGTAGGAACTCTACCTGCGTTGGATTTAAGGGATAGAAGCCTGTATAGTTGGTCTGCTGGTTTCCTCTGGCGTCATAGTAAATCTCATAGGTCGGATAAATAAAAGCGTTATAGTTTAGATAGAGCAGCCAGATAACTTTCTCAATGAAATCACGGGTTGACATTAATTCATTAGGGGCAAATTTGAAAATCCGGTTCAAGTTATCTCCGGAAAGATTGATGATCTTACCCGCATTGTCTTTGCGGATATGGCGGGGCTGCAGCTTGCTGCATTCCGTCGCAATCCGGTCAATACAGGTTTGCACAACATCGGATGCGTAGATATTTCTGCCAAATTGGCTGAATAAGGGGGTTGTGCTGTCGAGAAACCTTGCGGACTTCAAGCCAGAGGATTGCTTGCTGTTGTTGATTAGATTTTGGATGAGCATTATCCCCCACCCCGCTTAGTCATGGCCGACCGGGCAAAGACAAAGGAATAAGCCAGGCAGCATGCCCCTAAGACGAAAAATCCTACCGGAGGATACAGCTTGAATCCTCCAATGGTGAGGAAGATCATGCCCAGAAAGAAGAAAATATCATCCACAAAGTTAATTAGGCGTTTCAAATAATCACCCCACCAATTTCATGTATTCGGACCGGTATTGCACCAAGACGGCGTTTGTGATAATCATGGTGACCGTTCCATCAATGCGCTTGATCTGGTTGCCCTGAACTTTGACCGGCATAATCTGGCCCAGCTTATCGATATCCATGGCCGTATTTTCCAGGCACCACTTATCAATCGGATTGTAGTTATAATTAAATAGCTTACTTTGTAAGTCCGCTTCGAGCAGTTTCATGGGCGTAGACATCACCTCTCGTTTCTGTGGGATGCGCTCCATGTCAAAGCCCGTCGTCTCCATGTCCTTCACCCAATATTTGGCCAGAGCATTATCGTAGCCTATTTTATAAGGCCGAATACCATATTGCTTGACGGTTTTCACAAACCACTGAGTAATTAAGCTAAAGTCATTGTCGTTGCCCGGGGAGATCTCAATCAGGCCCTGCCTGGCCCATTCCAGATAATCCACATCGTCCGGAGATTTCTCCAGTTTTGATTCTGGAATGAAATATTTCTGAATGGTATATTTTGTTCTGTCTCCTGGCCGCATGACGGTCATCCTCGCTGATACCAAGTCGGTTGTTTCCGCCAGATCCACGGCTCCAATTCCAACGCAACCGCGCAGAATTTCCGGATCAAATGTCGCCTCATTAGCCAGCTCATTTTTTGTCAGCCAAGCTGCCGCATTATTTTGCTTGATATTAAAGTCCTTAGCCAAAACATAGGCGCGGGTTGATTTCGAAGTTTTTGCTTCTTCGACCATACCCCTGAGGTAACTCCATTTTTTAATGACGCCCAGCCCCGGGTTCGATTTTACCCAGGTCTTTTCATCCTGCCAAATCTCGGCCTCGCTATCCTGCGTGTAAATCCAAATAAGCCAGCGCGGCCGCTCAAGCTGGCCATTCAAAACCTTTCTCGCATCGATCATTCTTTGATCAAGGTAGCCATCATTGGTAAACCCTTCAGTAGTCATCTCGCCGTAGATCGGCTCATCCTGGGTGGAAAGAGCCTGCCGAATAGGCATGATCGAGCTATTATCTTTAAGTTCATGCGTTTCATCGACAGAGCCGACCGCAATGTTCTTGCCTTCCTTTGCGCCGGTCTTGGCCGATATTTTTTTAATGCAGCCTTTATTTTTATAGGAGAATTTGCCGGTATGTTTGGGTTTTTTAGGATTGCCAAAAAAGATGCCCTTAATATTTTTGCGAGTGACCTTGCTCAAAGAGGGGCTTTGTTCTCGCATGGCGTCAATGGCCTGGAACATTAAATCCGCCTGGTCGTAGTCATTGCTTGAGCACAATATTTTGGTGCCCATCGGGCCGCAAAAAAACTCGGCCAGATCAATAGCCGAGACAAGGGGTGTCTTACCGTTTTTGCGTCCGATTACAAGCAGAAAATCCTGATATTTCCTTACCCATCGCCCTAGCTCGTCATCATAAATCTTGAAACTATAAAAGGCCTCAATAAAGGCCTTTTGGAATAATTCCAGAATGAACGGCTTGCCAGCGGAAGGAGCCTCAGAGTGTTTGCATTTGGTTTCAATAAATTTGATCCGCTTATGAGCATCCGCGAAATCGACCTTGATGCTTTCATCCTTAAAGTGAGAAAGGAGAATGTCGAGCATCTGCATGAGCTCATGACCGACAATAATCTCACCATTTTTGCATTTGCAAATGTATTCAAGCAGCCACGAATGAACCCCATTAAATGTATCGCTCAGGGCATTAAACATAACCTTATTATCTTAGTGAAAATACTTATTGATTAACGTTTCGGTTAAGGATTGTATTTGCCTTGATATTTCAATGATTAGAACCTCCTGGGGCTCTCCGCGTGTATTTAAGCCCTCCTGAACCCCTTCAAGCAATATTATCTGTTTTTCCAAAATATCTTTGTAATCCATTGCCTAGATACCTCCTTATTCAAACTCATCCAAATCGTCATCAACCTCGATGACGCCCTTCATTAGCACGCCATTCAATGTTTTAATGATCACGGCATAACTGTTAACATTCTTAAGATATTGCTTCGATGCTTCGACCGGCTTTTGCATTTCGGGGTTCTTGGGATGTATCTTGACCATGCCGGTCTGGGACAACAACTCTTTCAAGGCTGTATTTTCGGCTAACAAAAAGGCAGCATCCTGGATTAATCCTTCCACCAGCTGCCGCTTCGGTTCCTCAACGTCCTTAAAAATCTCGCTTAATTTAGCAAGTTCTTTTCTGTAAACATTTTCTTTATTTAGGGGCATTATCTTCACCTTTTTGAGTAAATCTTTTCCATATTCGCTTGATCTTTTGGTAATAGCGAATAATTGGGCCGAATTTCAAAATTTATGGCATGTATCAAACCTATGGGGTAATATCGGTCATTTGACATACTCTGACTTTGAGTAATGGGGGGGCTATGTGTATTGTTCAAACCATTTTTTGATAAAACTCCGCCATTCATCTTTTCGGTACCTGCGATCAATGTCCATCTCTAAGCGATTTAGGCACTCATCTTTGCTTACATCGCAAAAGACAAGCTCTGCCCCCAGCTCATCGGCAAGTTTCTCGCGCTTATACTTATCGGCATAGCCGCCGATCACCCAGGCATCATTCCACTTGCCATATCTAGTCTTGATGTTGTCCAAAAGAAGATCATGGATGCCGCGGACATTGTTAAGAAGATTGTCGGGTTTATCGAATGCTGGCAATAAAGATACCGCGGAATAAAGACTGTCCATGTCAACCACGATATCACCGCGCTGGATGTTCTCATGGACAAAGGTATGCTTGCCGGCTAATGGTGGACCATAGACAATATAAATATTCCGACCGGATTTGCGGCTAAAGCGATTGTGCCTTTTATTGTGGCAATCATGATCACGAACCTTTACATTCTCCGGATTCAGGGAGATATTCGCGTCGTTCACATTTTCCGGAGTAAGCTCAATGGGATAATGGTCAATCTCGCATTCTTTGGGATTGGCAATAACCTTACCGCATGTCTCGCATACAGGCCCACGTTCCGCAATAATCATTGCCCTAAAGTTCTGCCACTTTTCAGATCCATAGAACGACTTGAGAATATTATACTTAGCCATGTTGTGATATCTTCGGGACTATTGGTCCTCCATCACATTTCGGACAACGAGTTCCATCGGCCTTGTTTGGATTGGCTTGGAATTCATGGTTACAATTTAGACAACCATATGTCTGCATATCATACTTAACCTCGTTTCTACCAATTATCTTTTACGCTTGGGTGCATTTCTTTCATCTCAAAAAACAGCTTGATGGCCTGTATATTTCCGCGCTTACACTGATTGATTAAAGCCTTCCATACTTCGGACAATTCGCCATCAGTATATTGGTCAAGCTGCGAGTTAATATAATCCACATATCGCCTATCTTTCATCCAGCGATAAAACGTTTTCCTGGAAACACCAACCTCAATCATTTTATCCGTCTTTGTCCTACGGTCCTCTGGATTCAAAAGGAGATCGGCCATTGCTATCTGCTTTGTGTTTGGCCTCCATTTTGTTTCCTTTTGTTCCCTTCTTCCTGCCACCATCACCACCCACTTTAACTTCGGCTTCTGCAAGGATGTCTGGCACCTCATGATCAAATTCGTTCCAGTCAATGCCGAATCTACTTAGAATATTTTGGAAATCTTCTACATCATGAGGCTCAAGCCTAAGGCCTCTCTCACCAATCCCGATATGTCGCAATTCATGCAGCATCAAGATCTTTATTTGATTTTCGGTCATGTAATAAACATTCGGTTCATAAAAGGTCACGATAAAATCAAAAGGAAGGTAAGCGGTATATGTGCCATTTACCTTCTTGCAATCTGCATTTATTTGCCGACCCTTATCTCGCTTAGCCTCATAGCTGCGGACATAACCGATTCTTACTCCATAATCCTTAATGATATTTAGCTCTGGCATAGCTTGTATTACTTTTTCGCCGAGTTCTTTTAAGTCGTCGGCGGTTTCGCAATCTATGATATCTAATTCTTTTCTGAGATCCCCTATAATTTCAATTCTTTCTTTGGTTTTAAGGGTCTCATATGTCCGCATGAGTTCATTGAGGGCTGCGCAAGAATCTCCGCATTTTATGATGCATTTTTTACATATTAATGGCTCATCCAAGATTCCACCTGCTTTTTAGGGTATACTTAAATCATTCTTGGAAATATTAGAGAATAGGATGGTGATTTTTTAAATGAATTATAATGAGATAGATCTTAACAAGATAATTGTATTAATTACTGCGATCACTTCATTGATTACGGCAATTATTTACCTCTTTATAGCGATTTCTAAATGCCCCAAAAAAAATAAAAAAAGGATGAAGCAATTAAATATAATAAATCTCAAAAACGAAGGCCAAAAAGAAGGTCTTTTTTTATTGAAAAAATACAGATTATTTGTTGGAAGTTTATATTTAGCTTTACAATACGTGCTATACGTGTTATAATTAATTCATAGAAAGGAGGACAACGAATGAAACCCCGGGAACTTGAAGGCATAGTCAAAGCTGATGGATGGAAATACAAAGATACCAAAGGTTCGCACAAACATTACAAGCATCCATCTAAGCCCGGAAAAGTTACAATACCATTCCACGAAAATAAGGACTTAAAAATCAAAACAGTAAACAGTATCCTAAAGCAAGCGGGGCTTAAATAGCCCCCTTGTCCAAGGGCTTTGGCAGTATAAATAATATATTGAAAGGTGGTCACGACATGAAATTGATTTACCCAGCTTGCTTTTACCCTTCCGAAGAGGGCGGTTTTACGGTTGTATTCCCTGACTTACCAGGTTGTGTAACTGAAGGTGATACTTTAGCCGAAGCTATGGAAATGGCAATTGACGCAGCTTCCGGCTGGCTACTTGATGAAGTTGAGGAAAATAAGCAATTACCCAAAGTGTCGGATATCAAAAATATTATCCCTGATGAATATGAAAATGGCTTTGTTAGCCTTATCGGTATTGACCTGGATGAGTATTCACAAAAGCACGGAAATAAGGCAGTTAAGAAAACCCTTACGATCCCGGCATGGTTAAATACTATCGCAGAAGAGAATAATGTGAACTTCTCGCAAGTTCTACAAAATGCTTTAAAAGACCAACTTAATATTGCCGACAACTAATTAGATATAATGAATTGCATTAAACGTAAATATAAATAATTTATAATGAAAAAAGAACTCTCAGGGGGTTCTTTTTTCATTTGACTATTACACCTTTGTTAGTTCTCATCATATGATCAATATTGTCAGCCTTCTTAATCTCATCATTGTCTTGGATCAGCGTCTCATGCCCCACGCACCTAGCCCCTGCCCATCGCCTACAGTTAGTACAATCAGCATTTGCTGTCTCATCTATCGACTTATAGTTCTTGCACTTTGGATTATTCAATCGCAATCACCTTCTAAGGCAAATAAAAAGAGGAGTCCGAAGACTCCAATTTGAAGAAGCACTCCTATATATAGGTGGCAATCGTATGACAAAATTAGAACATTTCAAGTTGAATATCTTGCTTAAAAGTTATTCCGTGATCGGTTAAGTCCTCAATCAACAAATATATTTTATCCTCAGCCCTTTTGACAAGCGTCTGAACCGTAGCCTTCTGGATATGCATTATCGTGGCGGCATCACTAAAAGAATAACCATTTGCGCGAACTAACGAATAAGCTTCCTGCTCTTTCGTGGTCATAACTCTCAGAACAATGCCAAGATCATCAATTGCCTTCTTCATTTTATCACTAATCTCAGAAGGTTGATTTTGCATCGCTAAGGCACGAATGAAATCTAAGTTCTTGGGGTTCATCGGAATTTCCCTTTGAATACTGCTTCGCCTTGTGATTGCTCGCCTATTATCAGGGTGTTTCCCTAATTCCATATATTTAATTGAAAATCCTAAGCTGTCGGCGCAACTGGAAAGTAGTGATTTATCCTCTTCATTGGTGGCCTCTGATCTTGCTTTATTAACTCGTCTAAGAGCAATTTTATACTCTTTAATTAATTGTTCCATAAGGCCACCCCTTTCGAATTAACTCACTTCCTTATCCCTGTACTTTTGCATGTTTGCCTCCAATTCTCTCCCACCGGCAATCATCAATCTTGGCGTATCCGCATTTGTCCTTTTCTTGGCAATCTTTACATTGGCAATTCGATATTTGGCCTTTACACTTACGACATTGACACATCTTCAATCCCCCAATTCTTTCAAGGCATTATCTGCGATCATCATTGCAAAATTAGCGACATCTGTGGCTTCTTTGATTATTTCAGTGAGTCTTGTTTTGTCAAACCTAGCTCTGTGCAAGACCTCTTCTAGCTCAATCGTCTCTTCGCGTAACCGTCCAATTAGGTGCCATTGACTACAGGTATTCCATCCACCTTTGTGGTCATTTTCTCGAAGCGTTTTTTCCATCTCACCCGCAAACCACTTAACTTCTTCTCTCGAATCAATCATCATTTTCCCTCCCCGCTAAATCTCTCCCAGCTTCCCACTCACGAAAAACTTTAAACCAATCTTCGGCATCCATGCAGATTTTCCACCGTTCCCGGTTCCGCCTAAATGCCACAATCGGTATTTCACCTTCTTTGGCATCTCGGCGGCTTTGGCTCATCGCCTTTTCGATATTGAGCGCTTCCACTCTTTTGCACTCGATATGGATTCCCGGGAGGCCAACGACATCTTCCCCTTCAAGTCCACTGAATTGCTGACCGCGCCGGCAGTTATATCCTTGATCTCGGCAAAGGCGGGCAAACTCGCGCTCGCCTTCTGCTCCTTTGGCGCGACTGTTCGTCATTGCGCTTTCCTCATTTCGCTTTCATGCTTGGCATCGTAGATGGTCATTTGGTAATCCGCGTTCCTGACGGCCTCTGCAAACTTCTCGACCCCGTGCTCCCAAAGGCCGTGTCGATGAATCACGTCCGAAAACTCCTCAACATCATGATCGCGTAGATACCAGCTGTCGGGATCGCTTTTCTTCGCCCATTCCCTCCGGATGACCTTTCCGGTTTCCGGATTTATAACTTCCATTCCGGTTTTACGCTGAATATGGCAAAGTTCGTGATCAATTAGCGCCTCAAGCTTGTCCATGGACCAATTCTCAAAAGCAGTATCGATAATAAAAATGTGAAACATCATGCCGGTTAAGAAGCGCTCAAAGCTTGAACATTTCTTGCATTTTCCGGCCCAATCAACCCCCCCCGTCATCGCGGGTGTAATATTCAATGAGCTCCTTAGCATCCTTCAAATGCGGGTGATGGCTATCAATCAGTCTCTCCGCTATTTCTCGAATTCGTGGGGATTTTTCGTAACCCATCTCATTTCCTCCTAATCGTTTTTGGCCGGCCCTGCTTAATGTTTGACAGTAAATTTCGAGCACGTCTCCAGCGGGCAATGCTCTTTTTGTGGGCGCCGGCGCTGTCGGCTATTTCTTGGTCTGACAAGCCTTGGCTGTATAAAAGGTCAATCTGACTATCAAAAATAGATTCCTCTTGGCATGGTATACCTCACAGATAAAAGTTATCGTACTTTCCCGACTTTGGCGGTTCCGGAGGCTTGTCCCCCGGATCTTTATTTCTCTTGTGACTTTTTTGGCTTTTCCGTTCAGCCTCGCGCGATTCGATCTGGCCGACTGTGAGAACCCCATGCTCATCCCAGTCTCTAAGTACGGCATTAAGATAATTCGCATTCCTGGCATCAGCATCTAGGCAGCGCTTAAGGGCTTCAATGACCAAAGCGTCAGGGTCTGGGCTTCCCCGACTTGAGAATTCATCACACCATGCGAGAATGTTATTGGCCTCACCTGGTGGAATCGTTCTGCCCCAATTCTTTTCCGCCCAATTGAAGGCCCGAGTACCGAGGTCCATAGGACCGCTTTCCTCAGTTTTAGATACGGTTTCACCTAAATCGGATACGTCTTGCAATGTTTCGGATACGGTTTCTTTGGTTTCGGTGACGCTTGCCTTGTTTTCCTCGCGCGCGTTGTTGTTAATAGGTTCTATACTCTCATCTACTCTACTCTTCTCTACTCTAGCCCCTGTACGTGCATCACTTGTGTTTCGCACGTTCTTTGCACGTGCTTTTTGGGATCTGCTTTTTCTCATTCTTTCGGCATTGGCCTCTCGTTTCTCAACCAAACGGCCTGCATAATCAAGCCAATCATGAACTGATAGGCTGCCATCTGCTGATTTTTCCAAGAAGCCAAAGGAGCCTCCAGGACCACATTCAACTAATGCCGTTACAAACTGATTAGGATCACCCTCCCAACTCGCCGCATCCGCAATATCCTGGGAATCAAACTGAGATAAATTTCCGTCTTGGGCATACTTCAAACACCACCACCATAGGAAGTGCAAGTGGCCGGTTAAGGTTGGTAATGAAACCCCAAGGGCTCTGGCGGCCCGTTTGGTTTTCGGATGTGTTGCAAGTTCTTCGTTCGATTGTATCCACGCCATTAGGCCGCTTCCCCCTTTAAAACAACGATGCCTCTCTATCCTGCCGGTAATTCATCCAAATAACCTCTTCTCGCTTCTGTCCGCCTTCGCAGCGGGCTAATTTGGTATCCGTTCTCCATCCCTTTAACATCCTCGAGTAAAGCTCATTTTGGTACCCGGAAATTATTACTGGCCCTGGATGTTGTATAAGCGTCTCAAGAAGTTCGATATGGTCCGCGTCGCCCATCTCGTATTTGTAAATCCGACCATGTCGAGTACTCAGAACATAGGGTGGGTCCGCATATATCAGCACGTTTTCCCTTCGGTGCCGCTCAATCAGCCTCACTGCCGGCTGATTTTCTATTTGTACCAGGCCATCTTTTGTGTGCCTAAATCTTTCTGAGACATTGAGTATACGTGCAGGAAGCTTCACGGACCATTGATTAACATTGCCATTCAAATCTTGAATGTTATTTCTCCACCCTGTTTTGTCGCTGGTTTTAGATCCTATTCCCTGCCACATCCTAACCAAAAATCTTCTGGCATCCTCGAGGGAATTTCCGGTCAGCTCATAGCTCATGCGATATTCCTGACGACTCCATGGAGTGAACTCGATCAATCTTGCCAGTTTCTCGGGATGTTCTCGAATTACACGGAAAAGATTTACGACATTCCCGTCCAAATCATTGATCGTCTCGATGACTGATCTTTTCTTTCGGAAAAACACCCCCCCGATCCGAAATATGGCTCAAGATAGGTCATTTTTTCGTAATTCCGAGGGAAATTGGAGATGATCCATTCTGCCGTAGACCATTTGCTACCCGGGTATTTCAGAACTGTTTTCATGCTCAATCTCCCACTTTTCCGTTCTCACGGGTAAAATAACAGCCTCAATATCGCCGGTAGCAAATCTGACGGGATCAAGCGGTCCTTTGTAAGTGACAGTTATCTCTTCGTCGGGGAAAATCTCAAGTAAGCCATCGAGCAATGATTTATTTAAGAAAATATTCTCGTTAAACACGATAAGCTTCGGATAGAGTTTTCTAAGGGCATCAGAAATAGCGGGATTTAATGCAACATCCTTAACCGGCAAATTGGATTTGAAAAATTTAGACTCGATCCCCTTAATACTGCCTAAAATTCCTTGGGCCGATTCATGATAATTCCATAATTTACCGGAATTATCACAAAGATAAACATACAATTTATTTGTATCCTGATCTAAAATTACATATTTCCCGACAAGTTCTTTCGTAACTTGAGTTTTAATTTTAACTAAACGGAAGGAATCTGTCCCCATGATAAATCCTTCGCTGCAATATACAAGAAATAAGCGATAGTCTCCGTTTTTGAGATTCTGAGTAATAGACCAAGCTCTTTTTAGGTCTGACATGAATTCAGGTTTTAGATCAATGGAAGCCTCAATTTTAGGAATCTTGCTGAGTATCTCCCTGCGTTCGTCAGCTTCGCGCTTGGCTTTATCCGCCAGACTCATAGGGGTAAAATAATTTTCAAAATAAGGATTGTTATTGCATTCAAGGCAAACGGATTCGTCTTTGTAATTTGCGCATGCCTCACAATCGACATCTGAAAAAGACATTTGATTTCCTCCTCTCAAAACGGTATATCTTCGTTTGCACCTAATTGCCTTTTAACTTCACCCTTAACCCGATCCCAAGCCTTTTGATATACTGCATCAAGATTGTGGTTATTCTCGACGGTAACTTCCAATTCAGCCTCTGCGCGCCGGTTGTTAAAGCCGGGGCCGCTGACGAGTTCGGAATAACTAACTTTGATTTTCACAAAAACACCTTCTAATTCTTTTTAAAACAATAATGTTCCATACTGCAGATCTTCGAGCAGGTTTTTCCTCGGTGTTAACCTATCGAATGCGCAGGGCCTCATATCAAGCAACCAGTCATGTTCTAGGACGTTCAACTTTATGTCATCGCTGATAGCGCAGGCAAACGTTTTCATCTCCCTGGCCATGCCGTATCTCATGAGTGCCTGCCATTTGCCGGGATAGTGCTTACGTAGGATTTCGATATTATTTCTCTCGTAAGCAAGCCCCGTGCCGCAGACATAACAACCGTTGCGCTCAAAGAGCTTATTACCGTCAGCGTCCGTCAGGTCATATAAGGGAGCATATGGGCAGTTCCGGGTCCTAATATATTCCCATATATCTTCGTCCGTAAGAATTGACAACGGGTTGGAATACAGATAGCCGTTGGCTGTTTTGTATAAAAAACCATAGTCTAGAAAGGTAAAGGTACGGCGCCTGGATTCGCTCGCTAACAGTCCCCGGAAGAGTGTGTCGCATCCAAGTTTCTTTTGAAGCTTTTGCGATGGTTGTTCCTTGATAAAATTGCAGCAGGAATGAGATATACGCAGATCGGGAAATTTCCTGAGAATTCCGTAATACCTCTCGTTCCCCTTCGACTGCTCCGGGCTGTATTTAAGAAACACATTAATGTTAATCCTGGGAGCATCAAGTTTTGTCGCATCTTTGCCCAAGATTGGAAATCCGTACTGCTCCGCGATGAACCAAAAGCTAACCAGTGTCCCGGCTTCCCAAACGAGCTTTCGACTCCGAAAATCTTCCCACATCTCAGGTGTCACGGCTTCGTTTAATTTGTCAGTCGAAAGCAATCGACCTTTCTTGTTCAGATATCTTTTGACTTCTCCGCTCTCTTCGATCAGTGACCAAACTTCTTTTTGCGCTTCATATTTCAGTCGCGGAACCTTCAATCGGTCAAGTTTGGTTTCGTGAAAGTTCTCGCCGCCCCACTCCTTACCGAGTTTTCGGGCAAAACTTAGGCTTTCCGGGTACTCGACACCAGTATTGCCGAAAATTACAACCATGTTTTTGGCTTGCTCCGGGCAAGTTTCGCGGATTAAATGCCATAGGGCGGTGGAGTCTTTACCGCCAGAAAAAGCTAGCGCAACCTTTTTGCCCTGCTTAAATGTGTCGCGGATTATTTTTCTTGCGACGTTAAGTTTAAATTCAAGGGGCAGATCCCACATTTTTTGGAGCTGGGCGTATTCGTATTTGCTTTGTTTTTTCTTGCTCACACATCCACCGCCTCGCCCGCCTCCCTCAGATATTCTTCTGAGTTACATAACGGGCAGCTTACGAATTTTTGATCCTCGAATTCCTGATCAACAGCAAACTTAACGTTGCATTCGTCGCAATGATAGACAAAATATTTACTCATGTTTTCTCTCCTCAAACCACTTCATAGCTTGTTCAGAGGCATCTTTCAGCCTCATGAAATCCTCTTCAGTGCCGCCCGCATCCGGATGCAACGTTTTGGCCAATTGCCTAAAACGTTCTTTAATATCTTCTTTACTTGAGGGCATTTTTTCAAAACCAAGGAATTTAATGAAATTTGGCATCTCAATCGGAGGCGGAAGAAACTTCATCCCGGCCACCCAGGTACCCAATTCATAGATTCCGCGCTCAACCATGCGGGCCAAGTCTTCAAGGGCTAACACAACCTGAGCGAAAGCGTCCGATCCATACCTAAGATTAATACCTTTAGCTTTTGCCTTTTCCAGGCTGTGCTCAAAACGATAAAGATCGTTCCGGTATCTAAATTCAACCCAGCAGCCAAAGCGATCAAAATTATAGCTAAAATTCTTAATTCCAAGCCGATCCATGACCCGAGATAGTTTTTGTTCGTAGTTGTCGGCGTTCCCATACTGTTTTTTAGTCCCCATGATCTCCCTCCTTAAAACGGACACATTTCTAAATCAACGACCTTCCCGGGCTCTGCAATCTCCGTATCTTTCCCAGTTAGCTCAGCGATTTCTCGGACCATTCTTGCAGCATCGGAATTCCCATCCGAGAGATGGATGAGCACGATTTTCCTAACTTGAGTAAGATCATTGGCCTTAAGGAAATCTTTAACGTGTTCTAAGCTGAAATGACTCTCAAGCAACCGATTCTTTAAGCTCTCCGGGATTCTCCCCGCCTCAATGTTTTCTTCAAGGATATCTCGACAATAGTTACACTCGACCAGGATGTAATTTAAGCCATTAAATCGGTATTGAATGTAATAAGTGTCAGTGGCAAAGAGCAACTTCTCGCCGGTTGGACGGTATTGGATTAGGTACCCGAGAGGTTCAGCCGCATCATGCTCGGTCTCAAACGGCAGTATTGTAAAATCGTCAATATCGAACTGCTCGCCATTCTCTGCAAACGAAAGTCTGTAGGTGTTTATTGCATAATGCTCGATTCCTAACTTTTCGACCGTTTTAACACCTGTCCATGTGGTTATTCCTGCCCTCATAACGTCCACAATTGCTTTGGAATGGTCTTTGTGTTCGTGGGTGACCAAACACCCACGAACGCTTGATAAGTCAAAATCCAGGGCCTTTTGAATCTCCTTAAACCGGACACCGGCGTCCAGGATTAAATTGCCGGTATCGGCTTCAAGGATATAACTATTACCCCTTGAGCTTGAACCAATTACTTTTAGTTTCATGGCTTAAAAGTCCGGTCCCGCGGGCGATGTGTTAATTTCCGGTTCCGGTTCACGCGATGATTCAATATTTTGCGATGTCATTATTTCCGGTTCTGATTCTGGTTTAACATCAACAACTGGTCCCCTATTTGCTTTCCGGGAAATTTCAAATTCAGGATCATTCCCGCCAATATCAATAATTTCTTCGGTCGTGTGCATTCCCATGGCCATTTCCGGAGCATAGGCTCGAATAAACCAACTCGCCGCACGATACATTAACATTTGATCAGACATGGTCTGCCACTTACTGCCGTTCTTAGTGTACCAACCTTCCTTTTTTGCAATATCAATTGTTACAGTTGAGCCTTCTAACTTTTCGCCCGTTGCTTTTTCAATAGCCCAGGCCTTGCAACCGTATTGATCTGTTCCCTTTTGTCCAATCCATTCATAGCGAAGAGCGGAGAATCTTCCTGATGTATTGAAGGTTGAAATTAAGAATTGGCTGGACCAACCCGGACGGCCATAGACAATATAAAGGTTTTGCATAACCATCAACGGATCAGCGCCCATTCTGCTTGCCATGTTTAGGGCAATCACGCAGTTTGGAATGTTGTTCTGATATTCTTTAGGAACCAGTGAAGAATTAGCTAATAATGTGGCTGCTCTCTGAGTAAATTCAAAGCTTTTTAAGCTCATAAATCCTGGCATAATTTCGACTTCCTGATTATTTACTGCTAATTCATTTGACATGATTTATTCCTCCTCCAATTCCTGTTTAATTTCTGAGCCGCAATCATGACATACAACCTTATTTCCCTTGTCGGTGATAATGAGGCTTATCTTTTCGTTATCTAGGAAGTGCCTTCCGCACTTATAGCACTCAAAACCTGTATATCGAAAGTTTTGTCGTATTCTCCTAAAGGACTCATCAAAGGTGAGCATGTCTAATTCAACTTGAAGAATGTTAAAGGTCTTGGTTGTTGTTTTGGTAATGGAAGCTTTACCCATCAAGCAACCTCCACTCTGAGAACCTTATCCGGCTCACTCTTAATCAGGTTGATAACCTGACTTGAAGTATCTATAATCCGTGAAACAGATTCCCTGAAGTCAATCCAGATAGGAGCCGTGCAGCTGTAATGATCCGCCAGGACATTAATGATGTCTAACCCAGCATTAACCCTCCCGGCATGGTTCACGTTCGGCCAGGTCACGCCGTCAATCATGGCCTCGCAGCATTCCGATATACCGCCGTTAATCTGAACATCAAAGAGCTTCCACTTAACGATTTTGAACTGGTTATTTATTGTTTCTTCGAGGAGATTAACCTTGGCCTTGATAAACTGCTCAATGAGATAGCGTTGCTTTTCAAACTCGCTCAGCTGGTTAGCCAGTGTTCGTTCTTCATCTTTAAGTTCCTCGATCCGGGCCTTGGCTTTTTGGGCGACTTCACGAACGCTAAGTAATTTGTTTAGGTTCTCAATTTCAACAGTTTCTTTTACTTTCTGCTGAAGTAGCTCAGAGGCTGTGTCCCCAACTGGCTTGTTAAGTTCGTCCATCAAGGCGTCATATTGAGACTTAAGCTGTCGATATTTTTCATCTGCTTCGTAATTAGGAGCTACTGAATCCTTTGGTTCGACACCGATATCCTTGCCAAGTTCAACCAAGCGTTCGTTTATCTCCTGAATCTTTGCTTCACACTGGAAGAGCTCTTCGTTAAATTTAGTCGCGTCAGATTCAAGCTTTTCTTTACGTTCTTTTAAGGCTTTGCCGTCAGCATTAATCTTGGCTAATTCATTTTGTTTATTTTGATCAAAGGATTCTTTCATTTCTTGGACTTGATGCTTAATATCATGTTCCGGAAGACTTCTTTTACAGGTCGGACAAATAAAGTTGTCAGGATCAGGAGTAATGAAGGTAGTTGCATTTATTGCGCCCCAATTAGTCCTTAAATCTGCCATGAAATCAGCTAATTTAGTCACTTCAGCTGAGCAGCTTTTAATTTTTTCGCCTAAAGATAGTTTTGAATTTTCGAGCCGGTATTTCTCATTTTCGAGCATTGTCTTTTCGTCTAAGAGTTGTTTGATACCGGCATAAGCTGCAGAATCTAGTTCCTTCTTCCGATCACCAAGAACAATGCTTAATCTAAAAGCTTCCTGCTGTTTGCGGAGATATTCGGAGGTTAATTGGCTGGCATCCATCATACTTTGCTCGATTTTTCTAAGAGAAGCCTTATGTTCAAGAAGCCCGGCTTCAACTACCGAATAATTAATTTCTTCACCAAGTACCGTCCTGGAAAGCTCGTTGATCTTAATAGGTATCTCTTCGATTTGGGAATTAAGCATTTTGATCTTTTCAGCAATGATCTTCCTTTGATCATTGATCGATTTGCCGTTTAGGATGTTCGCAAGTTCAGAAAGGCTTTTATCAGAAGCTATTACCTCCTCATCCGAAACGTCTCCGCAAATCTCCATAAGGGTTTTGCGGCGGTCCTGCCAAGATAACTGAGCGCAGAAGTAAAACGGATTGGTCAGAAGCTTAAAGGCCGTCTCGTTGATAATTGAGTTAATAACATCCGCATATTCCTTGGCCTTAACCGGCACAGCATCAACCCAATAGCTCGTTTCATGGCCGGTGAATTCTTCTGTTGCGGTACCCCGCTTCCTGGTCCATTTTTCCTTGAGCATTTTCCGGAGAGTTTTAGGTTGGCCATTGATCAAAAACTCAAGAATGACATCCGTTTCAAGGTAATGAACATCGTTACCGAATTGGTCCTGAGGTTTAACTGCAAAGTCAGCCCGATTAGCACTGTCTTTGCCAAAGAGGACCCACAAAAACGCATCGTACAGGGTTGTCTTCCCTTTGCCGTTCTCACCGAAGATTGAAGCATTCCAGCTCCTTATATCCAGGACAAACTCCTTAATCCCTTTAAAATTTCTTAGCTCCATTTTGGAGAGTTTTATTTGAATCATCGCTCTGCCTCATTTCTTAAGATTTCTTCCGCCATCACGCGGTCGACAAACGGTTCTATTTTGGAAACATTCATGGTACAATCAAAGTGAGATTTTTTCTTTTCAGCTTCCGTTGGCGCGGAAGCTTTTTCTTTTTCCTCGATTTCTTTTCTGAGTATGTCGGCAAGCATTGGCATAACCTCATTGGCAAATCTGACTGCCATATAGGGATAATCCAATTCAATTTCAAAATCATACCAGGGCTCTTCAGATATGGCTGATATTTCGCTGCTGCTGTAAATTTCGTTCTGAATGTAATCCACAGAACCAGACAAATCCAATTCGTTGATGAATTCCCATGCGTCCCGAGCTTGCTTTTTTGTGCATGCATCTTGTTTCCTGATATCAATAATCCTTGCTTTCCATCCGTTCTCAGCTTTTTCGAGGTTAAAGTAATCTTCCTTGGAAATCTTTCCAAGAACATACTCAGGATCACGCGCTAAATCTTGAACGATAAAATGCTTAAACGATTTCCTGCCGTGGTTAGGCCAAGCATAGCTATAATTACCGAAATCCGACTGGGCATTAAACAATCCGCCATTTTCATCAATCGTGAAGGTTGCCCATCCATTGTGTTTCCAACGTAAATCGTATCTCTCACATACAGACTTTTTATAAGTGTAATCTTCGATTTTCACTCCCTCCCCAATCCGAAAGGCCTAATAATCCTCGGGCTTACATACTTCTGCCCTATCTTCCGGCCATCGAGATAGTCCACAACTACATCGTCATCGCCAATGGTAATGAGCGTTTTGTGGTCCCTTACTGTGAGGCCGCTGTGCAAAATTTGCGCCCAGCGCTTGTGATGACGTGCTTTTTTCATGCTTAAGCGGTAATTTCGGATGAACCTTGTGATTGTTTTAATCATCTCCGCCTCTTCTTTCTCTTCTTGAGTTTTCTTCGGGCCATGTAGCGTTCATAATGGTTTTTCTTGGTCTTGACCGGTTTCGCCGATGGTCCCGATGTGTACCAATGGCCTTCCGGTCCTAGTATCCAGGCGGCTCCGCAGAGGCATTTGGTTTTAATCTCTGCCTCAGGAAATTCCATGGATAGTCCGCAATCGCAGGTTTGAGATGCTTGCTTGATTACCATAAGGACACCCCCTATGCTACTCTCCCTCTTTTAAGTGCCGAATGGCAGCTGGCCGCGATATTTATCGCCTGCTTCAGGCTTGTCCACTTGCCAAAGTCAACGCGGTTTACCTTTATGTCCGCCGTGGCCAGGTCGAGGATTTCCTTGAGCTCAGAGCTTGTTAATGAGCCGAGGGTTGATTCGAGGATTTTCTTAAGCATGGAAATCACCTCGCTTTATTGATTGATCTTTTAGGTTTATCGCCTTACCTTGCGGAGCATCGACAATCCTAATCGTCCCGGGTATGGCATTCATCAAGATCTCAAACGCTTGTTGTTGCTCTGCCGTGAGCGCCACTGGAAGAATATTGTCATCCTTGACATAGAAGAGGGCCAATCCGTCTTTCGTCTCTCTCACCTGCCTTTCTGAAAAGAAGTTGACATAAGCCGAACGGAACCCTTCATTTCGCAAAGCCATTCGGTAAACTGATAAACTGTTAACTCCTCGCAGTCATCCAAACCTTGATAATCCTTCGCTTCATCCATAAGGATGAAAATCAAATCGGCTAAGTCCCTATATTTGATTTCTGTCAAGATTTCAGTTGTGCCTTGATTCTTAATGGCCTCAGTGACTTGATTTATTGGGGTATTCATCTTTTCCTCACCTCGCCTTAAGTATCGAATTGATTTTTTCCCACAAAGCCTTGTATTGCTCTCCTTTCTCTGTGAGGATTTTTGCAGATTCGCTACGTACATCAAAAGCGAGAAATATTTTTGCGCTCTCTCGCGCATCGGCGGCAGCGGTAACTAAAGCATCTGTAATGCTTAGAAGTTCTTTAACCGTGAATTGGCAATTGATTGAGTCAGGATTGTTATCGTTCATAGGTTCGCCTCGCTTTCATAATTGCTTTCAGGGCATCTCGCCAGCACGCTGGCATCACGCTCAAGGCGTATAGATTTTGAATTCATTGCCACACTCCATGCATTTGAACCTTTCCGAATTGCCGTAGGAACTGTATTCATCACTATCGGGTATAAATTCGGTATTCTCAGAACCGCAATCGCAATCGCAAACAACCGTATAGCCGTAAAATGTTGCCATTGTCTCACCTCCCTCCATACCAAGGGATTGAATTCGGGTGAAGCATGAGTTTGGTCATTGGATCACCTGCCTTTCAAGCCAAGGTTTTCACAAAGCTTGTCCAAGCGTTTATAAAAAACAATATCTGGCATATTAAGAGGCCTTTCCTTTTTGCGCTTCGAGCCACTTCGCGAAATCTTTCTTTTCAACCCGCTTGGTAATTCCTATGGCTATATTGGGTATCCCCCCGTGTTCTGGCCTACGCTTTAAAAACCCGTACACAGTACCGCGAGAAATTTTTAAATAATTAGCGATATCTTGTGCGGTTAGAATTTCATCTAATGATGCAAATTTAACCTCTTCCATATTTTCACCCTACTTTCAAAGATTCTGGCTTGATGAACAATGACGGAGACACTTCAAGCGCAAGGCAAATACGCTCCATATCTTCCACGGTAATCTTTTTGTAGCCGTTCATCATGGCGCTAAATTCGTTTTTTTTGTATCCAGCTTGCTGTGCAATAAATCCTTGTTTAAGGCCCTTGCTTTTGATGTAGTCTTGAATCCTTTTTGGTATCTTAGGTTTATCCATTTCTGCCCCTCCTCTCGATATTATCGAGTTTAAATAGAGTATATCTCGATATAATCGAAATGTAAAGATAAAAAACTCAGTTATATCGAAAAACATTTCAGAAATACTGAGCTTTTGTCTTTACATTTTAGGACAAAATGTTTATTATACAAATATTAGGGGGTAAAATGTAGGAGGTTTTAAAATGTCAGATACAAATGAAGCTAGATTGAGAGTTGGAAAAGTGATAAGGGATGCAAGGAACAAGTCTGGTCTTACGCAAAGGCAATTAGGAGACATGATTGGTAAAAGCAATAATACAATTACTGGATGGGAAAAGGGAATAAATAGTCCTGATGTTGAAGCAATAGAACTGCTTTGTGCCGTTCTTGACATTCCTGTCAAAGAGATGTTTCCCCATTGTGCGGAAAAAGACGTTAAGACAATGGAATTAACGACTATTGAGCAAAATCTTATTGAATCTTGGAGAAAACTATCCGAAGCTGATCGCCTTAAAATTATGGGAATGATTGAAATAAAACTAAACTAAAATCTAAGAAGGTGTTATAAAATGGCCGTACCATTTACTCGCCGGCGCGGATGTACTTGCTGGCAAAAAAAATGCACCTGTGGCGCAACTAAGAAAACTAATTGCACATGCGGCGCAAGTAAGTCAAAAATAAACAAATGTACCTGTGGTGCAAAATGGGAATACATATTAGAGGCTGGGATCAATCCGAAAACAGGAAAGCGTTGGCAGCCATCTAAGGGTGGATTTGCCACTAAAAAAGAAGCGGAAGACGCCGGTATAATTGCACAAAACGATATATTAAACAAGACATTTATTATTGAATCGGACATTTCATTTGGGGATTTCGTCCCCAAATGGGAAGCGAATTACATAACGGTAACTGGAGTCAAAAATTCAACCTTGAGGGCAAGAAAGTTCACAACTAAAAGGCTTATTAAATATTTCGGCTATAGGCCAATGAAGGATATAAGCAAAAAAGATTATCAAGAAATGCTTAATGACCTTAAGAATAAGGGATATGCCCATGAAACAATAGCGTCCACGCATCAGGTCGCCCGCCTAATATTTAATCTGGCAATTACGTGGGAATATATTAAGATCGATCCTACAAAAGGCGCCAAAATTCCAGCAGATAAATTGACTGTTGAGCAGATAGAGACCCAGGAAGATGTACCAAAATATTTAGAAAAAGAACAACTTGCCAAGTTTCTCAAGGCGGCAGAAAAATTTGGCCTTGAAAAAGACTTCGAGATATTTATGGCTTTGGCATATCTTGGACTAAGGACGGGAGAACTTTGCGCATTGTATGAAGAAGACTTAAAGAGTGATGAAGGACTAATAAGGATCACGAAGACGTTATACAATCCGACAGAAAATCGTTTCAAATATGAGATAACAACGCCAAAAACCAAAAAATCCATCAGGGATATAACAATTGAAGATGACATAAAAGAACTTTTAAATAAATTAATAGTTAAAAATAATATACTTAAAATGAAGCACCGAAAAACATACCATAAAGATCGAGGTAAATATTTTTTATTTGTAATTACCGAAGAAGATGCTCCTGGTTTCCCTCTTTATCACCAAAAAATACAGTATAGGATGAAGAGATTATTAAAGATAGCCGGGCTAGATCCGAGCTTAAGTCCTCACGTTCTAAGGCATACTCATGTATCTTTATTAGCCGAGGCCGGAGTAAGCCTACAAGACATAATGGATAGAGTTGGCCATGAAGACGAAAAAACAACGCGTAGAATATATTTGCATGTCACAAAACCAAAGAGAAAAGAGGCCTCCCATGCTTTCGGTAAACTAATGGGTAGCCTCTTATAAAAAACTTCTGAATGTTGGCAAATCGTTGGCGTAAAAGTGTTTAACTAGGCCGAATAGCCTTATTTTACTGGCTACTTATCTCCTTCTTCAGGAACAATACAGATCATCGAAAACAGTTCCTCACCTCTGTTAGAAAACTGGTGCAGAGCATTCCCCGGCACATAAGCGTAAGAGCCTGCTTCCACTTCATGATCTACCCCGTCGAGATGAAGTATTCCTTTTCCTCTGACAATATAGTTAATATGGGGCCAAGGATGACTGTGTCTTGGGGTATAACCCTCGGACTCCAGATCAAAAACCCGCATAACATACCCTTCCCAGCCTTCCTTAGGGGATACCAGAACTTTTTTGAAGACATTTTTTACTGTATCCCCTTCAAGCTTAATCCTTAGGGCATCCTTCTCCTGGGCAACAATCATGGTCCATTCCCTCCTTATTTACTTATTTATCATCCAATTCTACTTATGAATTCAAAGTCCTCTTTTCTTGGGAAAATAACAGTGATTTTCTGCAATATCTTTGAGCGAACTGATTATTTCCGGAGACAGTGCTCAACAGAGGCCACTAAGTTTCCGGAGGAGACCAATTCCTTGGCCGCTTGAATATCCGGGTACATAATGCGGTCCTCCCGGAGCATGCTTACCTTGGAGCGAACCAGCCGATAGGCATCCCCGCTGCCCTTACCCAAGTGAAGGTCTCCGGATTTCTCTCTTAAATCAATACCTTGGCAGGCCGCCAGGAGTTCCATGGCCAAAACATTCGCCGCATTGTCAATAATAGTGCGGGCTTTGCGAGCGGCAATCGTCCCCATGCTGACATGATCTTCCTGATTGGCTGAAGAAGGTATTGAATCCACACTTGCCGGATGGGCTAAAATCTTGTTTTCGGAAACTAAAGAAGCGGCGGAATATTGTACAATCATAAACCCGGAATTCAGACCACCGTCTGGAGTAAGAAAGGCCGGCAGGCCGCTTAAATTTGGATTTACTAAACGCTCCAAACGTCGTTCGGCGATATTCGCCAGTTCTGCTACGGCAATTCCGAGAAAATCCATGGCTAAGGCAATGGGTTGTCCGTGAAAATTCCCCCCGGAAAACACTTCCCCTTCTTCGGGAAAGATTAAAGGGTTGTCTGTCGCCGAATTCATTTCCGTCTGGACAATTTTCTTAACATACTCCAGAGCATCTTTGGATGGGCCGTGAACTTGGGCCACACAGCGCAGAGCGTAAGCATCCTGAACGCGGGGACGTCGTTCTCCGGCTACAAACGTACTCCCTGAAGTCAGTTGACGAATTTCTTGTGCCGTCTCCATTTGTCCGCGATGAGGACGCACAGCATGGATCTTCGGATCAAAGGCGTCAAGGATTCCCTCCAAAGCCTCTATGGACAAAGCCGCCGTAATATTGGCAGATTTCCAGAGTATTTCTGCATCCCATACTGCCAGAGCGGCGATAGACGTCATGATTTGGGTCCCGTTAATTAAAGCCAAACCTTCCTTCCCCTCTAAAGCCACCGGCTCAATCCCGGCGAGAGCCAGAGCCTCGCTTCCTTTCAGGCGCTTACCTCGATAAAAGGCCTCACCCTCACCTAAGAGAACTAAAACCATGTGAGACAAGGGGGCTAAGTCCCCGCTTGCTCCCAGAGATCCTTTCTCCGGGATGACCGGAATAACTCCGGCATTTAGTACGTTAAGCAGTGTTTCCAAGGTGGAAAGACGAATACCTGAAAATCCTTTGGCCAAAGCGTTGGCGCGCAGCAGCAGAATTCCCCGTACAACTTCCGCCGGAAGAGGTTCCCCCACTCCGGCGGAATGACTCATAATCAGGTTCCGCTGGAGCTTTTTAGCATCATCTGTAGATATCACAACATTACTGAACATCCCAAAACCGGTAGTGATCCCATAAACCGATTTGTTGTCTCTAATCAATTGATCAACAAATTCTCTGGATTTTCTAACTTTTTCTTGGGCACTGGATTTTAAAACCGCTTTGGCTCCATATCTCGCTACGGCTATCACTTGCTCCAAAGTGAGAGATTCCCCGTCTAATTCAACCTCTGATTGTTCTGTCAATAATTCTTTTGCTAAGATCTCAGTCATCTTTATTCCCCCTAAATTAAGAGCAACGAAAAAGAGGATTAAGCTGTAAACCTTCGTCTATAGCTTAGCCCTCTATCATCTAATATCTCTGAGCATACCCTATTCTATTGCAATTTCTACGATTTCATACGATCATTCACTGTATTATAGTTTTACAAATGATTGATTCCCAGCCCGCAGACCTCGTGTTCATGCCCTTTAATGGGAGCACCAATCATTCCATACATCCCGACGGCAATCCAGAGATCATCCTTATCGGAAAGAATACGCGGACCTATAACTATTGCAAAACGAAGACCTGCCGTTCGCAAAACATCGCCCAATTGCATTGGGCCCCTCCCTAAGCCTTGGAGGGCTTCTAGAATAGCATGGTAGAGGGCATGTTGAGAACGATATCGTTCATCGACGAGGCCTTCACGCTTCGCGGCAGTCTCTACTGCCGCGATGATTTTTTGCATGTCCATAGAACCAACCTTACCGGTGGCTACACGAAAACCTTTTTCCCGAGCACTCTCAACGTATCCCTCAATGAGGCCACCTTCAGCCATAGCTACTAAGAGGGCTATTTTCCCCAGGGATGAGCATTGTTCCATCATAACCTTAACACGCTCTCCAAACTTGCTTAAAATCTATTTTTCTTTCAGCTCTATTAGCTTTGGTCATCAGAATTAACTTCTAACAACAGCTAACCCTCCTCTTATCATAGCTGAGAAACAGGTCTCCTACAATATCAAATCCGAATAATTTTAGCGTGAAGTTTAACCTCTTCGGACAAAGTATAGAATAGCGATTTTCGGACATGGTACTATATAGTGCTCTATAGCACTAGGCTCCTTTTCGTATTTACTCAACTTTTTTCTCAAAATTCAAAAGGATTTGTGCGAACCATGTCGAATTATAGTTTAATACTGGTTCAAATAGGCCTATAATACTAATACAGAATGGAGTGATCAGTTATTAACAGTCTCTCTCGCAAAAAGTCCATTTCAGAGCTTTTATCTGAATCACAAGGTAAAGATGGACTTAAAAAGACTCTTGGTGCCTTAGATCTCACAATGTTAGGAATCGGCGCCATTATCGGTACCGGTATTTTCGTACTTACCGGAGTAGCCGCCGCTCAATACGCCGGCCCAGGCCTTATTCTTTCCTTTGTCATTTCCGGTATAGCTTGTGCTTTTGCCGCCTTGGTCTATGCCGAATTTGCCTCGACCGTGCCGGTTGCGGGCAGTGCTTACACTTACAGCTATGTTTCTCTCGGAGAGTTTATGGCCTGGATCATCGGCTGGGATTTAATGCTGGAGTATTTACTTGCGGCCAGCACCGTCTCTATCGGTTGGTCAGGCTATTTTCAGATGCTGCTTAACGGTTTCGGGATTCACCTGCCGGTATGGGCTACAGGAGCCTTGGGCACCGCGCCAGGTGCAGTTTTCAATTTACCGGCAGTTGCCATCGCCTTAATTATTACTTTCTTATTATCAATAGGCGTGAAAGAGGCAGCCCGCTTCAACAATATCATCGTTTTTGTTAAACTTGGCGCCGTTATCCTCTTTATTCTCGTTGCTGTCTGGTACGTTAAGCCTGCTAACTGGAGTCCCTTTCTTCCTTTTGGTATGAAAGGCGTTTTAAGCGGAGCAGCGGTTGTATTTTTCGCGTACATTGGTTTTGATGCAGTCTCCACCGCCGCGGAGGAGGTTAAAGATCCCAAGCGAGATATGCCGATCGGGATTATCTCTTCCTTAATCGTCTGTACTGTTTTATACATTATCGTCTCCCTCATCTTGACGGGTATTGTTCCTTATAAACTCCTAGACGTTGCTGCCCCCGTGGCTTTTGCCCTTTCTTTTATTCATCAGGACTGGGCCGCCGGCATCATTTCCTTAGGGGCCATAGGAGGAATTACCACGGTCCTGCTTGTCATGCTTTATGGCCAGACACGCGTCTTTTTCGCCATGAGCCGGGACGGCTTGCTGCCAAAGATTTTCTCCAACGTACACCCTAAGCACAAAACTCCTATTGTCAGTACTTGGTTAACAGGAATTGTCGTTGCCATTATTGCGGGGATCACACCTATTAACACTGTTGCGGAGCTCGTTAACATTGGTACTCTTTCTGCTTTTGTGCTCGTTTCTATCGGGGTTATCATTTTGCGGAAAACTCAGCCTGATCTTCCTCGTTCTTTCCGGGTTCCCTGGGTTCCCTTAATTCCGATTTTGGCCGCACTCTTCTGCTTATTCCTGATGTTTCAACTTCCCCTGATAACCTGGATTCGCTTCGTTGTTTGGTTAGTCATTGGTTTATTTATTTATTTCCTTTATGGCATTCACCACAGTGTGCTTGGCAAAAAAAATCTTTCCAAATAATAGGAACTTCTCGCCATCTGTGATCGAAGCGCCAAACCGCACTTCTGCGTTAAAACTACTCAAAGAAGTTTCCCTCACCCAATAAATTAAGGCTTTCTGAAAATATTAAAAAGGTGCTGGCACAACCTTAAATAAGTTGACCAGCACCTTTCGTGATCTCCTTTACGCCTTTAAGCAACTTGAAAGAGATTAGCTTCTAAGGTCTTGATTCCGACGTTGAAACTCTTCAGTATCGATTTCTCCCAAGGCATAGCGCTCACGTAAAATTCTCAGCGCCGGATCGTTTTGTTTGCGATAAAGACGTACTCTAGCGCTATGACGGCGTAAGAGAATAATCCCAACGATAATCAGAATAATAAAGAAAATGAGATGAGCTGCCAAGGGGATTAAACCAAACCACCAGCCATGTGCATTCATCACCATCCCCTGGCCCTGACCATACCCACGTATTAAATTGCCGCCGTGCATCATTTCTTAATAGCTCCTTCCTCTAATGCCCTTCTTCGTTCGTTGAATTCTTCAGAATTTATCTCACCGCGGGCGTAGCGTTCTCGTACAATGCCGAGAGCATCTTGATGATTGTTAACTGTTTGCTGAAAATAGCAGCCATTTCTATGATAATGAAAAAAGGCACCAACACAGAACACTATCAACAGTAACCCTAACATATAACTACCTCTCTTCCTCATTTATTTAATAAAGCTTAAGTTCAAAATTTGAGCTTATGTAAGTGTAAGTATACAAAATCTCCTGAAACAATTGGTGTATTAATTGTGAATTTAACGTTAAAGATTTATAAGTTTTTCTTCGCCCTCAAGAAGCGGCAGCAAAACGCAAGCATCCCCACTCACTTTGATTGTGAAAGGAGGATGCTTTTTAAATTATTGTAACCCCTGAAAAATTTCAGGCTTTGTTTTTAAATAGCCTCTCAGGGAACTTTAGCAATCGTTTTAAATCCCCGCTTTAAACATTAAATCGTTCAACTTCCTGCCGAAGTTGGTTGGCGTTTTGAGCCAAAGATTGAGCGGCCACCGCTACAATCTGCATCGTCGAAGAGACTTCCTGAGTTGAGCCTTCCATCGTTTCCGCGGTTGCGGCTGTTTCTTCCGAGGTTTGAATAACTTTATTAACATAATGAATCATTTCTTCCATATTTCCCAGGGTTTGAGCACTTGACGCGGCAATGTCCGAAATATTCGCCGAAACCGCTTGCGTCGCCTGAGTTATAACTGCCAAAGTTTCTTGGGCCTCTTTAATCGAAGCCACACTTTCTTTAACCTTCAAGTCCGTTTGCAGCATGCCTTCGACAGAATCGTGGATACTGTGCTGGATCAAAGCGGTTATTTCCGCGACTTGACGAGTGGAAGTGGCCACATTCTCCGCTAGTTTACGGATTTCGTCAGCAACGACGGCAAAACCTTTGCCGTGTTCACCCGCCCGAGCCGCTTCAATCGCAGCGTTTAAAGCTAAGAGATTCGTCTGTCTGGCGACCTGTGCTATGGTTTCAGCAATAGATCCGATCCGATTTGATTGCTCGGCCAAGTCTTCTATTCTTTTCATCGACTTATTGACGGAATCATTAGTCTCTTCCATAGATGTCACAATAACGTGAAGTCTGTTCAGACCTTCTTGGGAATTCTTATCAGAGCTTACAGCCTCTTTCGAAACCGATTTAGATCGCTCAACAATGGTTTGAGCGGCGTTTGCCAGATCTGTTACCATTGTTTTCATCTGCAGCATAGTCTGGGCTTGATTTCTGGCTTTCAAAGCCATCTGGCTCATATGATCGGCAACGTTACTGTTAGTCGCTGTAACTTCTTCAGAACTAGCGGACAATTCCTCCGAAGAAATAACCCAGGAGTTAGCCATTTCTCGTATTTTAAAAATAATTCCCGAGAAGTTTTTCATCATAAGATTAAAGGATTCTCCCAATTCCGCGACATCACTATTGGAGGAAATTTCTATTCTCTTGGTTAAATCACCATTAGCTACCTGGATTATTCCTTCTTCCATGACATAGATCGGCTTTAAAAAATGATAATAATTTTTAAATGAAGCCAAAATTCCAATAAAAATCCCGGCAATTAAAAAACAGGAAAACATTGTGGCCGCTTTTACCCCATTTAGACCTATGAGATATATAATTCCAACTCCCATGAGGGAGTCTAAAGGGACAACCATCATTTGTGTTTTAAGTAAGTATTTACCCAAACTGATGTTGTTTTCCCCCTGTTTCGAACCGTTTTTACGGCCTTCCATATCACCTTTCTCCCTTCTCTTACTCATAACAAGGCTTGGGAAAAATACATGAGATATTTTTGATTATTCAAAAAATTTTAGCGAGCAGTTCCTCCTGTTTTCTCGTTTAGTGAGGGTGAGTATGTACTAAATCTCTACTCTGACTGACAAAAGGTATAAGAATAGGCCATGTCATACGCGACAGTGGCCTATTCTCTTGCAAGTAAAAAGAAACCTTATCGTTAACCTTGCAATTAGAGAGTCGGGTAACTCTCCTTGTCTATGACATAACGAGCGATTTCCTGACGCAGTCCAATCATATCTACGGTTGGGCGGCGGAGGAGTTTACGCATACCGGCCATAACCGTACTGAGAGAATCTCCTTTTTCAACGGCGCAAAGCACTTCTTTGGCCTGTTGTTCCAGAACATTGAAGGCTGCAAAAGTTCCTAAAGTCGCGGCCTTCTCAACAAAGGTTTTATGCGCAGCGGGGACATCCATATCCTGAACTTTGAGAGCCCGTAAAACGGCGCTCTCCATGGAATACACCTGAAGTACCATTTCCGCCATTCCCATTAAGACGAACTGATTGTCCTTTAAGCTAACCCCTAAATTTTGGGCTGCCAGTCCCGCCGCCATCAAGCACAATTTTTTGGCTTTTTGAACTAACTGATTAAGTCCTTCGAGCCCTTCAGCTTCATTACCCAATCCACTCGTCATAAGGTCTTTACTCACCGATTTGGCGGCTTGGAGTAAAGGAAGTTCTCCCGTCATTGCCCGTTTCAGCAAGGTTCCGGGAACCAGTAAACGGTTTATTTCATTGGTTCCTTCAAAAAGACGGTTGATCCGGGAATCGCGGTACATACGCTCGATGGGATATTCCTGAATAAAACCATACCCGCCGTGAATTTGAAGTCCCTCGTCTACGGCATAATCCAATACTTCGGAGGCCAGAACTTTATTGAGAGAGCATTCAATGGCGTACTCTTCTAAAATTTTACCTGCTTCCTTGCGACAGTCTCCCGTTAAATCGAGTCCGTGGAACCCGTTCTCCATAAGTCCTGCAGTCCGATAAACAACACTTTCTGCCATGTAAGTCTTAGTGGCAATTTCAGCAATCTTATTTTGAATCGCCCCAAAGGAATTAAGGGAAACACCAAATTGCTTGCGTTCGGAGGCATATTTCAAAGCTGTCTCCAAAACCAGAGCGGCGCTTCCGATAGCTCCCGCCGCCAATTTAAAGCGGCCGACATTTAAAATGTTAAAGGCCACAACATGACCACGCCCGACTTCGCCAACCACATTTTCCACCGGAACTAAAACATCTTCCAAGATAACCTGGCGAGTGGATGACCCTTTGATTCCCATTTTTTTCTCTTCGGGTCCTAAGGACAATCCGGGATAAGTACGCTCGACAATAAAATTGGTTAATTTGCCTTCAACTTTGGCATAGACCAGAAATACATCGGCAAAACCCGCATTGGTAATGAACTGTTTTGTGCCATTAAGAATATAATGTGTGCCTTCCGCATTGAGTACAGCCGTGGTTTTAGCCCCTAACGCATCGGACCCTGAACCTGGTTCCGTTAAGCAGTAAGCGGCAATCGTTTGTCCTGTCGCCAAACCCGGAAGGTACTTGGCTTTCTGCTCAGGAGTTCCGAAATAAACAATAGGCAAAGTGCCAATTCCTGTATGGGCCGCATAGGAAACGGCAAAGGAACCGCCGCGAGGAACTTCTTCGCCTACTACGACTGTCGAAGCCTTATCCAGACTCAGGCCGCTAAATTCCTCAGGCACTTCCAGTCCAAGCAGGCCCAGTTCACCGGCTTGGCGCATATATTCCCGAACGACTCCTTCAACCTGTTCCTCAATGTCCTCGATCTTAGGCGCAACCTCTTTGACCATAAAATTGTGCGTCATCCGTTTTAGCTGCAGGTGATCTTCGTTCAATTCCTCACGGACATAAACCTGTTCCGGTTTAACTTCCGCTAATAAAAATCCTCCGCCGCGCAATTCTAACTCCATTGCCATATCCTCCTCTAATGTGTGTTAAGGGGACGGGTTCCCTATTTCCATAGCTTTTCAAAGAAGAACCGCCCTTCTGCTCTCTGTGAGATCATACAGTTGAATATCCGAAGTTGACGAAGGCTTTCTAAGTTCCAGCTCTCCAAACTCAGGGCACCATACCTCGGACACTTTGGGCCGCACGATCTTCAGATCGCCAAAAGGTGCGATTCTTCCTTGCATCATAGGGAAACTAATCCAGTAACTCGTACACCCCGGCCGCGCCCATCCCGCCGCCAATACACATGGTAACCATGCCGTATTTCAGTTTGCGTTTTTCAAGTTCATGCAATAAAGTGGCGGTTAATTTAGCGCCTGTGCAGCCAAGCGGATGCCCGAAAGCAATCGCTCCGCCATTGACATTCACTTTAGCCATGTCCATGTCCAGCGTCTTAATGACCGCCAGCGATTGGGACGCGAAGGCTTCGTTTAATTCAAAAAGATCGATTTGGTCCAGAGTAAGACCGACTTGTTTGAGAACTTTAGGAATAGCTTTAATCGGACCGATACCCATCAGCTCCGGCTCTACCCCCGCCATAGCAAATCCGCGCCACACGGCTTTAGGTTTTACGCCCAATTCCAAGGCTTTGCGCTCAGAGGTAAGAAGGGTGATAGCCGCTCCGTCACTGGTCTGGGACGAATTCCCCGCCGTGACCGTCCCTCCGTTCATAAACGCCGGTTTAAGTTTGGCTAAGGATTCTTGTGTCGTTTCCGAACGAATTCCTTCATCTTTCGTGAACCATTTCTCCCCGGGTTTTCCCCAAGTGGGGAGAGGAACAGGCACGATTTCAGCGTCAAAGCGTCCGCTTGTTTGCGCGGCATAAGCTTTTTGATGGCTGAGGGCTGCGAAAGCGTCTTGTTGGTCGCGGGTGATTTCGTATTTCTTAGCGACATTTTCCGCGGTAATTCCCATAGAGAGATAAACTTCCGGAGCATTGACGATCATATAGGGACTCGGAGCAGGTTTTCCCCCGCCCATAGGGACCATAGACATACTTTCTGTTCCGCCGCCCAGCATGACATCAGCTTCGCCTAAACGAATTCGGTCAGCGGCCATGGAAATGGCTTGAAGTCCTGAGGAGCAAAAGCGATTAATGGTAACACCCGGAACATCTATAGGCAGCCCCGCGCGCAAAACCATAATTCTAGCCATGTTCATGCCTTGTTCCGCTTCAGGAAAGGAGCAGCCGATGACACAGTCGTCAATGTCTTCGAGATGTAAGGCAGGCACTCGTTTAAGGACATCTTGGATGACGTAGGCTCCGAGATCGTCGGGTCGAACTTGGGCCAAGGAGCCTCGGGATGATTTACCGACGGCAGTTCGCTTAGCTTCGATAATAAAGGCTTCTTGCATGCTTTTTCCCCCCTAATTCCGTAATGGCTTGCCTTTAGCGAGCATATAGCGAATCCGATCTTGGGTTTTGGGTTCGCCAAGTAAGCTCAAAAAGGCCTCTCGTTCTAAGTCCAAAAGATATTGTTCATCGACAAGCATGCCTGCCGGGCGGTCTCCTCCCGTCATCGCATAAGCAAGTTTCCTGCCGAGATGCTGATCGTAGTCCGAGATATAGTTGCCTTGCCTCATACCATAAAGAGCTAATTCCAGGGTGGCTCTTACTCCCGGCCCGCCTATTTTAACTTTAGCAGGCAAGTTCGGCCTGAAGTTATTGGCTAAATCCAGAACTCGCGCTTTAGCGTCCATAATGACATGATCCGGGTTCATACTGTAACGGTCGTGCTCGCGCAGGAAGCCAAGCTGACGGGCTTTTTCCGCACTTGTGGAGACCTGAGCCATGGCAACGATTTCGAAACGTTTGCCAAAGAAATAATCCGGAGCAACCTGAATTCCCGGCAGGACCCCGTCCATCGCTCGGACGGCCATTTCTTTAGTTCCGCCGCCACCCGGGATAAGCCCTACTCCCACTTCTACAAGGCCCATATAAGTTTCCGCAGAGGCTTGTATAGCATGGGAATGCAGGCATATTTCCGCTCCGCCGCCAAGGGTCATGCCAAAAGGAGCTGCTACAATAGGTTTCTTGGCATATTTCATAGCCATCGTCTCATTCTGCAACGCACGGATCATCAGATCAATTTCATCCCAGTTTTCTTCTTCCGCTTCCAGGAGAATCAGCATGAGATTGGCGCCGACACAGAAGTTCTTGCCTTGGTTGCCGATGACCATTCCAAGGTAGTTTTCCTCTACTTCAGCAAGAGACTTTTGAATCATGGTGACAATATCGGCTCCGATGGAATTGTTGGGAGAGTGGAATTCCAGGCAGGCTACTCCATCTCCTAAGTCAATCAGGCTGGCGCCGGGGTTGCTGAGAATAACTTTTCCCGCTTTATGGGCTTGTTTAAGAGAAAAAGCATGGGGACTGACAGGTTTTTGCTGATACTCCCCAGCGTTGAAGAATGCTGTCTGTCCGACTTCATTTTTCCGATAGAAGCTTTCATGCCCTTTAGCAAGCAGTTCCTGGACGACAGGCGGCAAGCTGCCTCCTTCGGCGATAATGCGCTCAGCCGTTGCTTTAACTCCGAGGGCATCCCAAATTTCGAAAGGGCCCATCTCCCAGTTGAAACCCCAGCGCATGCCTTCGTCAATGGCGGTGATATCGTCGGCAATATCCCCAAGGCGATTCGCCGCATAAATCAACACGGGTTTAAGAACATTCCATGAAAATTCCGCTCCGGCATCCTGGCCGCTGACCAGCGTGCGAATTTTGTCCTTGAGGCTTCCGGCTGCTTTGGCTTTTTCCAGAGAAGCAAATTTCACATTCTTTTTGGCAACGTAGGTCATTGTTTGCGGATCAAGGACTTCAACCACTTTGCCCTGGGGACCTTTGACCTTCTTGTAAAAGCCTTGCTTTGCTTTGTCTCCCAGCCAACCATTTTGCAGCATGACCTGCAAAAACTCAGGCAGCTGGAAGTTTTCTTTTTCTTCAGGGACCCCTACGGCAACAGTGTTCGCCGTATGCATAAACGTATCTAAACCAACAAGGTCAACCGTACGGAAAGAGGCGCTTTTAGGACGTCCCATAACCGGTCCGGTTAAAGCGTCAACTTCGTCAACGGATAACCCGGAACGCAGCATTTCCTGGAGGGTAACGGCCAAACCATAAACACCGATACGGTTGGCTATAAAATTCGGGGTGTCTTTGGCCAGAATAACCCCTTTACCCAAAACCCTCTCTCCGAATTCCGCTAAGTATGAGACAATTTCCGGGTCCGTATTGGGTCCGGGGATTATCTCCAATAGTTTCATGTAACGAGGGGGATTAAAGAAGTGAGTGCCTAAGAAGTACCGGGTAAAGCTCTCCGGGAGACCTTCGACCATAGCTTTCAAGGATATCCCTGAGGTATTGGAACTAACGATAGTACCGGGGCGGACATGAGCTGCCACTTTCTTAAAAAGGTCCACCTTAATATCGAGGCGTTCGACGACGACTTCAATGACCCAATCTACTTCGCTTAAACGGCCCAAGTCGTCGCTTAAGTTCCCAACTTCTATTCGATCTGCAAACTCAGGAACGAATAGGGGGGCAGGATTTAACTTTTTTAAATTGGCTTTATTGGTTTCCGCAATACTGTTGCGGACCTTTTTGTCCTCCAAGGTTAGACCGGCTGCTTCATCTTTAGCCGACAATTTGGATGGGACGATATCCAACAACAGACTTGGGATTCCAGCATTGGCTAAATGGGCGGCGATGGTGCTCCCCATCACACCGGATCCCAATACCGCTACTTTACGAATTTGCATTTCCATCCTCCTCTCGTTTCTCCTCCGGGGTGAATCGGTTATATTCGTACTCTTTTCTCAACCGAAGCGCTCCTTCAAACAACGCTAACATAGGTTCAATGCCACTTTCTAACGTCCGTGGGCTGCGAGCCAGAACCCAATCGGTCGTGGCTTCATCCAACGATCCAAAGATCATCTGACGAGCCACCCAAACATCGATTTTTGGAACTTCTTCCCGTTCTATACCTTGTTGGATCACCTCCTCAATGAGCCTGAAATAATCTAACAAAGGACCGTTAATGGCCAAACGCACACTTAGATTAGGTTGTCTAAGCTCTAATTGTGTGACGATAGCCAAAGAACGATTATGTTCCATATAGGAAAAGTGAGTTCGAACAATCGTCCTTAAACGCGCCTCTGTTGTCTGGCAATGCTCTAATTCATTCCGAATACTGGCGATAAATTCTCCCATGCGCGATTGAAAAAGCCGTATAAGAATATCTTCCTTACTTTTGAAATATAAGTAAATCGTGCCGTCGGCAACCCCTGCCAAACGGGCAATTTTAGAAACTTGACATTGGTGGAATCCCGACTCTGCAATAGCTTCTATGGCAGCATCAAGGATCCGATCGAATTTCCCCTCGCGCTGCAGGCTCATGGAATCAACACTCCCCTTAGTCATTGTTGCCTTGTGGTTAATTCTTTGAATGAATACTCATTCATTAGGTTTTATAATATCATAGCTTATTTTAAAAATAAATAGATTTTTCAGAACTATTATGATTTTTTTAGACTATTGCAAAACCTTTTATTTAAGCTGTTTTCCTCAAATGCTTGCCGGCACCTGATCTTGACAATCTGCCGAACTCACGTATGATTGACTTTAGAGTTTAACATCAAAGCTAAAGACTGAAGATTGAAAGGACAAGGTCGCGCATTATGAAAGTTAAAATTTTCAGCTCTCCCGACTCCCGAATTTTAGACCAAGAGATCAATCGATGGCTGGAAGAAAACGGTTGGCTTCAAATACTTAATATCACGCAGAGTACCGGAGCCACGACGGTTATTTCTCTTTGGTACAATGAGCCTGATGTTCCTATCCTCGGCTAATCTCAATCTTGTTTATTTCTGCCTGTAAAGAGAAGCTCTAGGCCAACTGAACTGCCTAGAGCTTCTCTTTGTAATTTTATCCCTTTTATTAAGAATCGGCAAAGCATTCTTCCGCATCAAAACCCATGCAACCAGGAAATACTATCATTATAACTTATGCACTGAAACGTCATTACGAAGGGATGGTCGTTTATGAAAATTTCCCTCTTTGCCACTTGTCTGGCGAATGCTCTATATCCGGACATAGATCTGACGATGGCAAAAATCCTCACATACTTGGGACATACTGTCGACGTACCCGAAGGACAAGCCTGTTGCGGACAAATTGCTTTCAACTCCGGTTATTTCTCAGACGCCCGGGAAGTCGCCCGCACCCTGATTGATGCTTTTGAGCGAAGCGAAGTCGTCGTAGGGCCAAGCGGCTCCTGTATTGCCATGATTCACCATTATTACCCTTTTCTTTTTGAGAATGATCCTGTTTATCTGGCCAAAGCCAATGACCTGATTCATAAAAGCTATGAATTTACACAGTTTCTTGTCGATGTGCTGCAAAAACCCGATTTAGGCGCTAAATATAAGGCTAAAGCAACCTATCACCCTTCCTGTCATGCCACCCGCCTCATGGGAATAAAAGATGCCCCCCTGACCCTTATTGAACATGTTCAAGGCCTTGAACTTCTCCCCTTACCTGAGGCTCAATTATGCTGCGGCTTTGGCGGCACCTTCTCTGTCAAAATGCCCAAGATCTCCGAAGCCATGGTTGCCGAAAAAGCTGAGCACGTCTTGGCCTCAGGAGCAAACCTGCTGCTGGGTCTGGACATGGGTTGTTTAATGAACATTTCCGGTTATCTGGAGAAAATCAATAAGCCTATTAAAACCATGCACATCATTCAGTTGCTCGGGGAGGGAATGCAATAATGTCTACATATAAGCCCATTGTGGAAAAAAGGGTGGATTTAGCCTTAACCAACGATTTTTTGCGCAAGGCCACACGGCGGGCCACAGATCGTTTGCGCCACAATAAATATCAAGCCGCTGAAGAGTTAGGGGATTGGGAACAATGGCGTCTGGCCGGAGACACTATCCGCACCCACGTCATTGCTAACCTGGACTACTACCTTAAACAGCTCATTGCTCAAGTTGAAAAAAACGGCGGTCATGTTCACCTGGCGCAAACTCCCTCCGAGGCCGTGGAAATCGTGCGTCAGATTGCCCGGGACCATGGCGCCAAAACTATTATTAAATCCAAATCCATGGTCTCGGAAGAGATCCACCTCAATCCTGCTTTAGAAAAAGATGGGATCAGTGTCGTGGAGACAGACCTCGGAGAATACATACTCCAAGTAGCCGGGGAAGTTCCCTCTCATATCATCGTTCCCGCTATGCATAAAACCCGGCAGCAGGTCGCCGATATTTTCGAGCCTCTGGCCGGTCACACCTTAAGCTCGGATACTCCCACCCTTACTCGTTTCGTGCGCCAGCAAATGCGTCAGAAGTTTTTGCAGGGTGACATTGGCATCACTGGATGCAATTTTGCCGTCGCGGATACCGGAAGCATCGTCATGGTGACAAACGAAGGAAACGGGCGAATGGTGAGCACACTGCCCCGGATTCAAATTACCCTGATGGGGATGGAGCGCATCGTCCCTTCCTTCCGTGAACTAAGCGTCCTGCTCAATCTCCTCGCCCGGAGTGCCACGGGACAGCGGCTTTCCAGCTACACCACCATCCTCACTCCCCCCAAGCATGCCACGGATGCCGACGGACCCGAAGAATTCCATCTCGTTATTCTCGATCACAACCGCTCCGAAATCCTCGGTGACCCTACCTTCCGTCAATCCCTGAAATGTATTCGCTGCGGCGCCTGTTTTAATGTCTGCCCAGTTTACCGTCAGATTGGCGGACATGCTTACGGATCGGTCTATTCCGGCCCGATTGGCTCCGTGATCACGCCCTTGTTAGAAAAAGACTGGGAAAAATGGGGGCACCTTCCCTACTTTTCCTCTCTTTGCGGGGCCTGCTCCGAAGCCTGCCCGGTTCGCATTCCTCTTCACGACCTCCTCGTCAAACTCAGAGCACGCAAAACTCTTACAGGACATACTCCGCAGATTGAAAAACGGATTTTCCAAGCCTATCGCTTCATGTTCACCCATGAAAAAACCTTGCGCCGTGCATTGCGCCTCGGGGCACGGTTCCAATTCCCCTTCGTGCAGCATGACCGCATCGTCAGCGGCCCGCCGCCTCTCTCCAATTGGACTAAAAGCAAGACTTTGCCGATGGTTGCCTCTAAATCCTTTATGTACCTGTGGGAGGAAGCCAAACGCCAAGGAACAATCCCCACCCCCAACTCCAAAGAGTAAAATGAGGTGAGAGCAATGACCAATACCAACGATTTCATCAGCCTTCTAGCGTCCAAGCTTGGACGTTCCACTCCCACTTCCGCCCCAACCCCGGTGGACTTTGACGTTCCCGTTTATCAAGTCTCCGATCAGGAGCGGGCCGCAACGTTTCTCAACAATTGGCAGGCCCTGGGGGGGAAAGGCCAAATCATTAAGTCCCCCCAGGAAGCCGCAGACTGTCTCCAAGCATGGTTCGGCGAGCTTTTCCCGGATCAGCCCCAAGAACAGGCCATCGTGAGCTGGAATTTGCTCCCTGCCATCGCGGAGTCCGCCTTTTCCAAGTTAAACTGGCCCCTTGTTCCCTATCCCCAGGTAGCCCTTACGCCAGGCCAACGTCATGAATTGGCGGCTCAAGCGGAGCTTGGTGTGACCGGGGCGGACTGGGGGATTGCTCTTTCCGGCACGGTTGTTACTTGCAGCAATCCGCAGCGCGGCCGCGCCGTCAGCCTGCTTCCTCCCCGCCATCTGGCCATCCTGGAGACCTCAAAACTGCGCAATAACCTCAGTGAAGTCTTGAGTGAAATTGCCGCTACGGGAACACCGCCTGCGGCCTTGGAATTTATTACGGGTCCCAGTCGAACCTCAGACATAGAAATGGATCTCTCCATCGGAGTACACGGACCGATTGAAGTCTACGTCCTCCTTGTCGACGATTCCGGCGAAGCGGAAATGTGAGTAAGTAAAAAGTCTACCTCGTCGATCCAGACAAGGTAGACTTTTTAGTACAAGAGAATTAAAGAAGTTGTTAAATAAAATACTCCACTTTAGCCGCGGGAAAATAAAGTTTAACTTGGTCCTGGAAAAATTCTCTTAACTCCGCCAAGGTCTCCGGCGGATAAATATATTTTCCATAGCCAAACTGACCGTATTTAAATTTTCTCTCTTCCTCCGCCATGGGCAGCGACGAGGCCGGAAACACCTCCAGAATCCTTGCTTTGGCTTTCAGAGTATAGCGATGGGAGATGAACTCCAACGTCAGTTGCTCAGGAGACCAACCTCCGGGAGCTAATTTCTCTAATTCCTCCGCCGTTCTCTCCAATAAGCGGCGATATTCCTCCTGCCATCCCGGAAACCTAAAAACAGGCGCAATAATAAAACCCAAAGGATAGCCCGCCTTAAGTACCTTACCGGCCGCAACAATCCTATCTTCAGGGGCAGGGGTTAAATGTTCGAACCTTTGCACAACGGTAGCGCAATTCAAGCTAAAGCGAAACCGAGTATGTCCCTCATGACGAGCGGAAAGCAAGGAATCCACTTCCGTAAACTTGGTCACAAAGCGAAACCGTCCGTGTTCTTCGTGCCCAAAAAATTCAATAGTCTGCTTTAAGGCCCCTGTATACTGTTCTGTCGGCAGGGGATCTGATGTTGCCGCCCCTTCAAAGTAAGTTAATTCAGGAGAACGCTCCTGGATCAGCTTGGCGGCTATAGCCAAGATCTCATCAAGGTTAACGTAGATACGAATATAGGGTTTCTTGCCCAGGGTTGTCGCCAAATAACAATATTCGCACATTCCGGGGCAGCTTGTAACCAGCGGCAGTTGATAATGGGCGGAAGGTTTGCAGGATTGAAATTTTTCACTGCGCCGCACGCCTATCACTAAGGTCCTCTTGGCCTCTCGATAAGCCTGGGCAGGATTTGCTCCGGGAATTCCTGTCACCCGGTTATGCGAAGGCGTGGGAGTTGTGGGAACTCCCATTGTTTGAAAACCTTCGACCAGCATCTTGCCCAGTGGGTAATCGAGAGCCTTCGGCTCAAAGAAAACACGACTTGGCACAAAGCCTTTTGTCACAATTCTTCACCTCAAGCTTAGACTGCCCTTGTAATAGAAAATCAACTCCTAAAGCTTTATATTTATCGCCTTAAAATTTGCCGGATTTAAAAATTGAAACAAAGAGCCAGATCAACATTAAAATCGCCGCGCCAAATCCTATTTCAATCGCTGGGATTTGCCAAAGCATGATGGGCTGACGACCTAAAGCCGAAGCGATAATCAAACCCATCATAACGATGCTAAAGGATAGCAGCACAATACTGAAGGAAATCTGATTCGCTATACGGTCTAATTTGCGCAGAAAAACATCCAGTTCGGGGACACCCACGTCTAAATGAATCTTGCCGCACAGGACATCACGCATTAAGACTTTCATTTGTTTGGGAAGATCAACCAACAGTTCACTATAATCCATGATATTATGCCACACCCGACCGGCAATCGTGCTTGGCTGATAACGTTCTTTAAGCAAGCGAAGTCCAAAGGGTTTGGCCATATCCATAATGCTCAGTTGAGGGTCAAGCTTTTCTACGATTCCTTCTAAAAGCAATAATGATTTTGCTAATAAGGTAAAATCCGCGGGAATCCGAATCTGATGACGAAAGGCAATTGCCAATAGATCTCCGACAGCGCCGCCCAGGCTAATCCGGCTCATAGGAACATCCATATACTTTTCCCGCAGCTCGTCTACTTCCTTAGACAGGAGCGATAAATTGACATCCTCGGGCATAATTCCGATTTTCAAAACAGCTTGGATCATGCTCTCGGTATTCTGGCGCATCATAGCAATGACCATAGAGGCAAAATTGTATTTCATTTCCTGAGTCAGTCTGCCGACCATACCAAAATCGATAAAAGAGAGCACCCCATCTGGCAAGAGAAAAATGTTCCCCGGATGCGGGTCCCCATGGAAAAACCCTTCAATTAACACTTGGTGAAAAAGCGCTTTCACTAAATGTTCGGCAATATCCTTGCGATTATAGCCGTTTCTATCGATCTCTTCAAATCGATTGAGTTTTACGCCCTCTACGTACTCCATGGTCAAAACCTTCTGAGTTGAGTAGTCCCAATAAATATTCGGTATGTGTATCGTTGAATCCGTCTTGAATTGCTTAGCAATTTTCTCGGCATTGCGGGCTTCAATGGTATAATCAAGTTCATTGCGCAAGGATTTGGCGAATTCTTCAACCACCTCTCGCAATTGAAGGCGTTCCATACGCGCTACACGGTGTTCTGCCAAAGTTGCCAGATCCAAGAGAATTTCCAGATCAGTTTCAATTAAAACTTTAATGTTGGGACGCTGGACTTTTACGGCAACTCTTTCTCCCGTGCGCAGTTGAGCGCGATGCACCTGACCGATCGAAGCCGCCGCAAGCACCGTTTCTTCAAACGTCGTAAAAATCTCCTCAAGCGGAGCGCCTAATTCTTCCTCAATGATCCGGCGCACTTCTTCAAAAGCAAAAGGCGCAACACTATCTTGCAATTTTACCAGCTCTGACAGTATTTCTTCGGGAATAATATCCGCTCGCGTACTGGCAATCTGACCTATTTTAACATAGGTTGGCCCCAGTTCCTCTAAAACCTGACGTATCCGTTCTCCCATCGACAGAGGGTCTATTTCTTCCCAATCCGTAAATAGACGTTTAGGAAGTGAAAGCATATGTATTAGGCCAATCTCTTCCACAAAAAAACCAAATCCGTGGCGAGCAAGGACTTTAGCGACATCTCTATAACGTTTCAAATGGCGAATTCTCTTTCCGATCATCCTAATGTCCCCTCCGCTCTATCTTCAATCACCGACCGAAACATCCCCTCAACCTGCCCTCGATTTTCCGAAGATTATGTTGCTTCTGAAACTAATTGGCATCTGATACGCCAATCAATAAAAAGCATTTACTCAGAACAACAGAAGTATTCCGACAGGCTTTTCAAAAGCAACATAATTTCCAGATAAGCAAATGTAAGAGCTTTAGGCTTCATTATTAGAGGTGAAGAACGGGCCTAAGAAAAGTTAGGCCCGTCTAATAAAGTTTAAATAATCAGCGATTTCCTAAATCCTTAAGGGTATTTTCCAAATCTGCAATACGTTTTTCTAAGCGCTCCAAATCAGCTTTTGTAGGGATATTCAACTCTGTGAGCAGCTTCTCCAGTTGATCATGTATCCGGGTGTTCATTTCTTTCTTTTCCGCTTCACCTTTCTCCAGCAGTTCACGAAGCAAATCCTTTGATTCAGATGACGTTACCTCCCCTTTTTTAACCATCTCGTCTACAAATTTCTCAATTTGTTCTCTGCTGACAACCGCCAATCCCAAACCAAGTGACAACCCTTTGCGAATCAGATCTTTCATAATAGTATTTTCCCCCTTTAATTTCTAGCGACTTTAGTTAGAACAAGGAGACCTACGTTCGTTTATTAATAGACTTAACTTCTATGTATTATTCTAAACTACTTTAAGATTGTTTACAAAAATACTCTAACTTATTAGAGTTTTTCTTAGCGGATTACAGAAAAACTTATTAGAGTTTTTCTTAGCGGATTACAGAAAAATTAATTTGTTCCCTTTACTTACGCCATTGTGAATTAAGAGGTGTTCAACAGTCTTCATAAGCTCTCTTAAAAGCTCGTGAACAAGAATTAAAAGCGCTTAATAAGTTTTCATCAGTGATGAGAACTTTTTTATGCGCAAAAAAGTTTTAAAAGTTAATGACCTATACTCAAGAAACGGTTCGGAAAAATGTACCAAGGACAAGTTGGACAGTTTACGGTATACTAAGAGACAACCTCGCAAGGACATTGCAGTTGCTAGTTATGCTAATAGATTTGACGCCTCACAGGTCAATGAAAGGATGATAAACATGACAAGCTTGAAAAATATTAAACACTTTAAATATAAGAAATGGATACTTCTTTCTATTCCTATCATCTCTACAATCTCATTTGTTACAATTATCACAGCTGCACCTTTAACATTAAGTAAAGATTCGATTCCGGCAACCGCAGTAGTCTCATCCGTGGCGGCAGATAAATCAGAGCCTCAACAAACTACAGCTGCTTCCAGCGTTCCTTCAACTTCCAAAGAAACTGCTCCGTCGACCCCAAAAGCTGTCTCTTCAACTCCCACGAAACCGAAGCAAACTCAACCCATAAAAACCACTAGCCCTATACATCCATCAACGTCGAGAAGCTCTTCCTCTCCAGCGTCGTCAGCGCCACCACAATCAACCCGAACAAATTCTGTTATAGCCACTGCCAAAGAATATATCGGCGTACCTTATGTGTATGGAGGAACAACCCCCGCCGGATTTGACTGCTCTGGCTTTGTCCAGTATGTTTTTGCTAAAAATGATATTAACCTTCCCCGAGTCTCCCGGGATCAGTATAAGGTTGGCACCTCTGTCTCCTATGACAATTTAAAGCCAGGAGATATTGTCTTCTTTTCTTTAGCTAAAAACGGGGTCGTTGATCATGAAGGAATCTATGTCGGCGATAATCAATTTATTAACGCAGCCAGTTCCAAAGGAGTTACCATTTATACTTTAGGACCTTACTGGCAATCCGTATATTTAGGAGCAAAGCGAGTAGTATAGCTAATTGAATTCAAACTTTTAAATGGTTTAATCTTTAAAAGAGCTGTTGCTGATCAAACATTGAGTTTGTTTAGAGCAACAGCTTCTTTTTTTGCCCTAAGAGAAACTGTTACTTATTAATTATTATCTTAAAAACACAACTCTCAAAAATCACTGCATCTAAAAGTTAACTCTTTAACAAAACTAAAACCTGTACATAGAATAATAAAAGATGTTTATATACAGATCTAAGCCTTTTTATTATGTACGGGAAATAGCAAGATCTAAAATAAAGGAGATATTAGGATGGCCGAGTTAACTACTGGTCTAATATATAATACACCGGCCAATGGAATAAGGAAAACAGCTACCTTCGCATTGAAAGTATCCAATGGTGACGCAGTTGAGGCTACCGTTCAGATCGTTGGGTATTTCATCTCAGGAACAACTAAAAGTATGTATGTCCTAGAAGTGTTCGTTTTAGAAGCAGGCAATGTCGCAACTAGAAATTATTATGCGGATTTAAACGCATTTGAGTTTCAATTTACTACAAGCTCCAAAACCTTAAAAATATCTGCCTGGGGAAAGGATACAGCAGGGAATTTAGTCGCTGCACATCGTGTTCTGCTAGCCGAATTAGATCCGTTGGGTCTAGAAATTATATCCGAAGCAACAGGTGCAACCGGGGCCACCGGGACAACGGGCGCCACTGGCGCTACTGGAGATGTAGGCGCGACGGGGGCCACCGGCGCTACCGGAGATGCTGGCACAACAGGCTCAACCGGTGCTACTGGTGTCATCGGTGCCACTGGTAATACGGGTACGACAGGCGCCACCGGGGCTACTGGAGATACGGGTGCAACGGGGGCCACTGGATCAACCGGAGATATGGGGACAACAGGTTCGACCGGTGCTACCGGGGGGACCGGCACAACGGGCTCGACTGGGGCCACCGGTGCGACTGGCCCTATTGGGGATATAGGTGCGACAGGCGCCACCGGCTTTACCGGAAATATAGGGGCAACGGGTCCAATCGGCGCTACTGGGGACGTGGGCTCAACTGGAGCCACTGGATCAACTGGTGCGACCGGAGATGCTGGAGCAATGGGCTCAACCGGTGCCACTGGATCAACTGGTACGACCGGAGATGCTGGAGCAATGGGCTCAACCGGTGCCACTGGAGATACCGGCACGACCGGCGTCACCGGGGCTACTGGACCTACTGGCGCTATAGGAGAACAAGGACCCACCGGCGCAACCGGGGTTACCGGGGATATTGGTGCGATGGGCTTGACTGGGGCCACTGGAGCTACGGGTGCAACCGGCGCTACTGGAGATGTGGGCACAACAGGGGCCACTGGATCAACTGGTGCGACTGGGGACACGGGTGCGACAGGCATGACCGGCTCCACTGGAGATACCGGCTCAACAGGCTCGACTGGGGCTACCGGAGATGCTGGAGCAACTGGCTCAACCGGTGCTACTGGAGATGCCGGCACGACGGGCTCGACTGGTACTACTGGAGATACGGGAACCACCGGTGCTACCGGCCCGACCGGAGATACTGGTGCAACAGGCTCAACTGGGGCTACCGGGGACGTTGGTATAACAGGTTCGACTGGTGCCACCGGCCCCATTGGGGATACGGGTATGACAGGCGCCACCGGGGATACTGGACCTACTGGTGCTACAGGAGAGCAAGGACCCACCGGGGATATGGGAACAACAGGTTCGACCGGCGCTACTGGAGATGTAGGTGCGACGGGGTCCACCGGCGCTACCGGAGATGCCGGCTCAACGGGCTCGATCGGCGCCACTGGATCAACCGGAGATGCGGGGGTCACTGGTGATACTGGTGGTACTGGAGATACGGGTGCAACGGGGGCTACTGGATCAACCGGAGAAATGGGGGCAACAGGTTCAACCGGGACTACCGGAGGGACTGGCGCAACGGGCTCGACTGGGGCTACCGGAGATATAGGGCCAACAGGTCCAACCGGCGCTACTGGAGATGTGGGCACAACAGGGGCCACTGGATCAACTGGTGCGACTGGGGATACGGGTGCGATAGGCATGACCGGCTCCACTGGAGATGTCGGCTCAACAGGTTCTACCGGCTCAACCGGGGATGCTGGCACAACAGGCTCGACCGGGGCTACCGGAGATGCGGGAGCCACTGGTTCTACCGGCTCTACCGGAGATGCTGGCACAACAGGCTCGACTGGAGCTACCGGAGATGTGGGCGCAACTGGTTCGACCGGCTCGACCGGGGATGCTGGCACAACAGGCTCGACTGGGGCTACTGGAGATACGGGAGCCACTGGTTCGACCGGCTCGACCGGAGATATGGGGGCAACGGGTCCAACCGGCGCTACTGGGGACGTGGGCTCAACTGGAGCCACTGGATCAACTGGTGCGATGGGCTTGACTGGGGCCACTGGAGATACGGGAGCCACCGGTGCTACCGGCTCAACCGGGGATGCGGGCACAACAGGCCCGACTGGGACTACGGGAGATGTGGGGGCGACGGGGTCCACCGGCGCTACCGGGGATGCCGGCTCAACGGGCTCGATCGGCGCCACCGGAGATATGGGTGCAACAGGTTCGACCGGCGCTACTGGAGATGCCGGCTCCACTGGCTCGACTGGTACTACCGGAGATGTGGGCGCAACTGGTTCGACCGGCTCGACCGGGGATACTGGCACAACCGGCTCGACTGGGGCTACCGGAGATGTGGGCGCAACTGGTTCGACCGGCTCGACCGGGGATGCCGGCACAACCGGCTCGACTGGGTCTACCGGAGATGTGGGCGCAACTGGTTCGACCGGCTCGACCGGTGATTCTGGCACAACCGGCTCGACTGGTGCTACCGGAGATGTGGGCGCAACTGGTTCGACCGGCTCTACCGGGGATTCTGGCACAACAGGCTCGACTGGGGCTACCGGAGATGTGGGCGCAACTGGTTCGACCGGCTCGACCGGGGATGCCGGCACAACCGGCTCGACTGGGGCTACCGGAGATGTGGGCGCAACTGGTTCGACCGGCTCGACCGGGGATGCTGGCACAACCGGCTCGACTGGGGCTACCGGAGATGTGGGCGCAACTGGTTCGACCGGCTCGACCGGGGATGC
>NZ_JAVHUW010000021.1 GCF_030954495.1 Candidatus Desulfosporosinus nitrosoreducens
TACATTTTAACCTCCAAGTGCACGGTTTTATTAACCTTAATTCATAGTTCCTTGCACTAAAGATTCGACGAAAATGCCCAGAAAACCTTGCAAAATCAGGCTCTTTCCTGTTTTTTTGCACTCGTTAGCAAGCCCTAATTAAGAAATAAAGCGGATCTCCCGCATCCAGTTAAATGGTGCGGGAGATCCGCTTTATTTCTTAATGCTCAATAACTATGTCTTTAATAATCTCATCATTCAAACGCAACTTAGTATTAGTATTCGAAAGCTTCAAGCGGAACATCAAGGGCGGAAGTATCACCGTCGATTACGATCTCCGCGACCCCCCACACGTTGGGGACGACATTGCGCACATAGTACTGAGCGGTGGCTACTTTGCCTGTGTAGAATTTGTAATCAAAGTGATCCGGTCCAAGTTCTCTGGCCTTCTTATCCGCTAATATTGCTTGGTCTAAAATCTGCCTGCCGCAGTAAAGCTGGGCCGTAGCGGTCAAGACGCGGCGCGAATAGAGCGGAACCATACTCGGATTGGTCTGAGAATATCCGGCCAAAGCTTTGCTCATCTCTTTATATGCCTCCAGCGCTTTGCCCAAATAGGCGAATTCTTTATTTAACGGCTCATTGCTTTTATTTGCTTCATAGAAATCTACCATTTCTTGGACCCAAGCGTTAAATACCGAGCCACCCTTCATGTTCATCTTGCGGCCCACTAAATCCATGGATTGAATAAAATTGGTCCCTTCCCAAATAGAGTAGATTTTCATGTCGCGGGCAATTTGGGCTACAGGATACTCTTCGCAGTAGCCATAGCCGCCATAGGTTTGTATAGCCTCACCAATGAGCCACCAACCTTCATCAGAAGGATAGGCCTTACAAAGTGGAGTTGCCACTTCAATAAGATCATTGGCCGCTTGTCTCACCGCCGGATCGGGGTCGCGATGCCGCTGGTCAAAGGCCAGATAAACTCTGTACATCATAGCCCGCATGGCTTCAATGTGCGCTTTACCCATCATTAGAGTTCGCTTAATATCTTCATGGTTGATGATGGCTACCCGCTCTCCTTTGGGCTTGGTAAGCAGGCGGCCTTGAACTCTCTGTTTAGCATTGTCACGAGCATTGGCAAAGGCGTTAATAATGCAGGATAGGGCCATATGGCCTGTTTCCATGCGCGCCATATTCATCATTTGGAACATCTGGGCCATTCCTTCACCTTTGCCCTCATTTTCGCGTGGATCTATACCCAACAACCAACCGCGGCAATTTCCATTTTCCCCGGCAGATAAAGCGGCGGTGACCGAACCATGCTGACCCAGCTTATGCTCTATACCCGTGTTAACAAAATCGTTGTCTTCCAAGCTGCCGTCTTCGTTGACCCACAGCTTAGGAACTACGAACAGAGAAATACCGCCGGTTCCGGGTCTGGCACCTTCTATACGTGCTAAATAGAGATGAATGATATTTTCCGTAAAATCATTATTTCCACCCGTTATAAATATCTTATTGCCCTTGATTTTAAAAATCCGCGGATTGTCGGTGGGATAAGCTTTCGATAGGATATCCCCTACATCAGATCCGGCACCAGGTTCGGTCAGACACATAGTGCCTGACCAAGTACCGTTCATCATCTTAGGAAGGAACATAGCTTTCAATTTCTCATCGCCGAAAGTTTGAATCAAATTAGCGGCACCGGAAGTCAGCAGAATATAAGGCATAAAGGTGGGGTTGGCAGCACAAATCAGCTCCCAAACAGCGGCGTATAACATTTCCGGCATTACCATGGCGTCAGGAGAATTGTCAATATTGCTGGTACCCCATCCTTCTTCCTGAAGCTTGTGGAAAAGAGGCCCAAAGCTGGGCGGTGTAGTTACCTTACCATCCGCAAAGCTGGCCGGATGGGTCTCATTTTCGTCGTTAGTCGCTTCAATAACCCCTTTGCACATTTTTAAAACAGGTTCCAGAACTGATTTAATGTCATCCTTGGAATAGTAGTCGGCAAATTGAGGATAGTTAAAAACACCCGCGGTAGGAAGCCACTCTTGAATGATAAACTCAAAATCCCGAATATTATTGACGGCAAAATTTGACGCCATTTTTCAATTCCTCCTCTGTATTTCTTTAATCCTTCCATTGGTATTTCTCTTGTCCATGTTAGACCTTTTTCTCTGGGGGCCTGGTCCCTTAGGATATCTTGTTCGACCGTACCCAAATTTTTTGAGCATCCGCCTCTTTTATTAATTCCTCACGCAAATCAGGATGCGCAATATTGATTAAAGCTTCCGCCCTTTGCCACGTGCTTTTGCCTTTAAGCATGGCTATACCATATTCAGTAACCACATAATAATTAATACTTCTGGGAACAGTAACAATCGCTCCGGGAGTTAAAGTAGGCCTGATGCGCGATTGTAATTTTCCCTCCTTGTCGGCGAAGGTTGAGGTAAGGCAGATCAGGCCTTTACCTCCTTTAGATTTATAGGACCCATAAATATAGTCTAACTGGCCCCCAGTTCCGGAAATATGCCTGATGCCGGATGATTCTGAGGCGACCTGGCCGTAGAGGTCAACTTCTATCGCATTGTTAATGCAAATCATGTTGTCGTTCTGACAAATGATATCCGGATCGTTCGTATAATCGACCGGATAACTTGCACAGATTGGATTGTTATTCAAAAAATCATAGAGCTTATTGGTTCCCATGGCAAAAGTATAGACCATCTTTCCCTTGTCAATCTGTTTGCGCAAACCAGTTATTCTTCCCGCTTCGTACATATCAACAAAGGAGTCAACCAGCATTTCCGTATGAACACCCAGATCTTTTAAATCCGATTGAGCAATCATGGCACCGACTGCATTCGGCATTGCTCCGATTCCTAACTGCAGGCAGGCACCATCGGAAATTTGCCCTAGGATAATTTGGGCGATCTTTTTATCGATAGCGGAAACAGTGGGATCGGGCAGCTGAAGGAGGGGGCTGTTATCCCCTTGAACAAAATAGTCAATTTCGGAAACATGTAAGGACTCTCTTGAACCGCCCAGACATCTCGGTACAGAGTTGTTTACTTCGGCAATAACTATTTTGGCGGCGTCACAGAAGGCATGAGTAATAGAATTTGCCGTACCCAAATTTACATAGCCATGTTCATCAGGAGGGGTAACCTTGATCAAGGCTACATCGACGGGAACATAACCCCGGTCATAAAAACTGGGACCTTCATGATAGGTTAATGAAATGTAATTGCACAAATTTTTATCGTGCAGCTTTCTGCTGGCCCCACTAAAGTGCCAATCATTATAGATAAAATGTTTTCTTTCAGGGTCGCCGACAACAGTTTGGGGCGGGAATGGGCAGCAAACTGTTCTAATATTAACTCCTTCTAGTTCATCTTTTCTCTTGGCTAAAGCCGCATCTAAAAATTGAGAAGCCATCACGAATTCACCGTAATGGACAACATCACCGGATTTAACGACCTTGACTGCTTCATCAGCGGAAACAAATTTGCGTTCGTATTCTCTTTTGTGATCCAAACCAATTCCTCCCTGTTAAGATTTCGAAATTTATGCCTCCCTCTTGCCAATAAGCTTGGCTATGCAAGAATAGAACCACTCTTTTGACTTTTCGGAATAATAGTTTAAAAAAATAAAGCCTGAATGATTCCCGGCTAATTCAACGTTTTAGATTCTCTACTAATGAAAATGTTTAGCGATTTAAGACCTTTAAGATAGTTAATGAGGCCTTATTCTTTGTCTTCATAGTCTCAAATTTGAGACTATACCTTCTGAAAAAAGACACACCGTCTTAATAAGGAGACACAATTATTTTTATAACTCCCGGGACAAAGTCTTACCGTCAAGCCCGAGCTTAGTTAGTTTCTTGTACAACAATGACCTGTGAATCCCCAGCATTTTAGCCGCTTGCGCTTTATTGCCTTTGGTCCGCCGCAAAACGTCGAGCAGCAAATCTCTTTCAGCGGAATGCAAAAACACGTCTATTTTCCTCTGCTCACCCTCCTGTTTAGCTTGAAAGCTATACTGGAATGCTTCAGACTGTCTTAATTGAACCGGCAGATGTTCAGGGTATATGAACGCTTCCTCAACGACGTTCATAGTACGCTCCAATAAGCTCTCCAATTCCCGGACATTGCCCGGCCAGGCATAGTTCTGCAATATTTGCATGGCTTCTCGGGTAATGCCTTCCACACTCGTCTTTAATTTCTGGTTTAACTTCATCAACAGGAAGTTGGCAAGTAATTCAATGTCTTCCGGTCTTTTCCTTAAAGCCGGTAAATCGACAACCATCACATTTAAGCGATAGAAAAGATCGTCCCGAAAGGTTCCCTCCTGCACCATGTCGTACAAATTGCGATTGGTCGCAGCAATAATACGCACGTCGATTTGGCAAGGCTGCGTTCCGCCTACCCTTTCAATTTCCTGCTCCTGTATGACCCGAAGAATCTTAGCTTGCATTGAAAAACTCATATCTCCGATCTCGTCCAAGAAGATAGTACCATGGTTGGCCAGTTCAAATTTACCCGGTTTTCCGCCTTTGCGCGCTCCGGTAAAGGCTCCTTCAGCATAACCAAATAACTCTGATTCCAGAAGCTGCTCCGGGATAGCGGCACAGTTAACCTTAATAAACGGCCCATGACAGCGCATACTCCCATTGTGAATGGCATGGGCAAACAACTCTTTGCCCGTACCGCTTTCTCCTGTGATGAGGACGTTTGAGGTCGTGCGGGCGGCCCGTTGCGCCAAACGAAGAGTTGCAGTGATTTTAGGCCCTTCACCGATAATATCGTCGAAAGTATACGTGGCCCGGTGGATCTTGCGCAATTCTTCTTTATAAAATTTCAAGTCATTTTCTAATTGGGTCAGCTTCTTGGCGAAGACGCGAGCCAGCCCCATATCTTTAAAAAGAGTCTTGCCAAGTGCCCCGATTATTTTGCCGTCTTTCTTAATTGGTGCCCGGATAATCATAAATTCCCGGTCTCGTACTTTCCAGTACTCGCCAAATTGTGTTACTCCCGTACGCACTATTTCAGGAAGCTTGGAATGCGGAGTCAGCTCGTGAATATGTCGTCCCAAAGCTTGCTCTCCGCTAAGCCCAAGCGCCTCTAAATAGAAATTATTAATCATGACCACTTGACCATGTTCGTCAATGACCACAAGGCCCTCGTAGGGATTATCTACTACTGTCTCCAAAGTAGCTATAAGTTTTTTTGCTTCGTTGAGCTCTTGATACGATCCCCGGAGCGTACTCGCCAAATGATCGAGCAGCGGCCAGAGCTTTAGTACGCCAGTCATTCGTCCTTTATCATCTGTGACAGGAATTTCCTCTGCTCTTTGTTGAAGAAAGAAAGAGAGTGCTTGTTCAGTTGAACTATTTACAGCCAGGCATAAAGGCGCGTTACCTAGTAGTTCTTTGACACATTTTGAGGTATTATGAATATCTGCCTGTGTCAGCGTTGCTTGATCTAAAATGCCTGCCAATAAACCCTCCCTGTTTACAACATATACAAAGTTAAAGGATTGACCGAATTCTTCATAAACCTCAAATACTTTCCGATCCTCAGAAACCTTAGAAAAATCAAGTGTGACGAGATTTTCTACTGAAGCTATTTCCGGTCTGCTGATCATATTGGAGAAAATATCCATCCCACATCCTCCCCTTACCTTCATAAAGGCATTCCACAAGTTTCCGAAAATTCCTGCTTAAACAACAACGCAAAATAACGGTATCAATCCTGCAATAAGCAGAATTACAAAGTAATCTACTAAAATAATGAGTAATAAGTAAATAAATTCAGACTACCGAGGTTTATCTCTTTAAATACTAATTTCGGGTCTAGTTTAGGAATTGATTTTCAGCCCCAGATGGGTAAAATTTTTATTAAGGTCAAAGTTAGTCAAGGTCAGTTACAGGAATCAGGAGGTGTCATTTATGCACTAAATTTTACCCTTTCATTGATCTTTCTACCTAAGTAAAAATTGGAGGTGTTTTTGATGTTTGATTTAGTTCCCTTTTCCAAAAAGCAATCTAATATCGCCAGAAGTAGTGACTTATTTAACATTGAGGACATTTTCGACAACTTTTTTAATGATAGATTTTTTCCTTCCCTGTACAAAAATAGTGCGCAAATGAGAGTAGATATTAGGGAAAATGAAAAGGATTATGTTCTCGAGGCCGAGCTACCCGGCGTAAAAAAAGATGAAATTAATATTGACCTCAATGAAGACCAACTGACTATTTCTGTCCAAAAAAGCTCGCAGTTAGATGAGGAAAATAACAATTACATCCGGAGAGAAAGAAACTATAGCACTATAACAAGATCCTTTGCAATCTCAAATATAGACAATGACAAAGTAAGCGCCAAATTCGAGGATGGAATTTTAATATTAACCCTTCCTAAAAAAGACACCTGGAAAAAGAAAGGCAAACAAATTCGAATCGAATAGGGCACTAACTATATGAGAGCATCTCTAAAAAAGATGCTCTCATATAGTTACAATGTGAAAAGCTAAAGCTCCCGGATAAGATGAGACTTCTAGCTTTTCTTCCTTAAAACTTTTACTTTGCCGGCAATCCAAACTCCTTGGCCGGCCAGTATCAAAGACGCCTTATCGCTTCCCTTGCCTCTACCTGGGTTTTCAGATTGAAGTTTTTTTGCAATACTCAATTCCGATAAAAGTTTCGGACCATTGCCATGCTTTTACTTTTACAAAACCTGTAGCCAACGCCCAAGCGTCCAACTCCTGGCTCCCGGTGGCAGTTTGCTCGATGGTTTTCAGAGATATCAAATAGACCAGTATCACAAGCTTAACGAGTGATGCTGGTCTAAAACTCCTTATTTAATAAAAACATAGGGAATTAAGCGTCATATTTGTTTACGATATTTCGGCTAGGCATTGCCAAAATATTAGGTATCGGAGAGAAGCCTCTTTTCCCCGGCTATTTTTTGTATTGGCGCTATGTCTTGTGTTACCTCCACAATGCCAAGACACTCGCCTTTTTCATCTTTTACGGCCAAATAGCGAATAAAGGCATATTTTTCCCCCATTTTAAGCCAGAAATCCTCATGGTCCTTTTTCCCGGTTTTCAAATCAGCTACGATCTTTTCTACAATTTGGATGCTCGCGGGAGGATGACAGTTTTCCACTCTTCTCCCCAGGATGGTTTTAGTCCTGGCAAATATCCTTTCTCTTCCTTGAGAGAAATATTTGACGGTTCCATTTTTGTCAACAAAGGTTATATCTAGAGGCAGGGTATTCAATATGGCGTTAATTTCTTTAGGGGATAAGCTGCCCGCGTCAAAAGCAATACTGCCATTGCCGCTAAGCTGTTCCCTTTGCTGCTTGACCTTTTCTTTTGCAGCTTTCGTTATCGGTTGCCATTCTTCCTTAGATTCTATTAATGTAAACCCAATTTCTTCACTTTCTTCGGCAATATTCAACCATTCATCTTCGGTTAAAGTTTCGAGGGCCATGGGAAAAAGGATGTTCTCCTCTTTAAAAATCATTTCCTGCACTCTATTGACGAGTTCCTGGGCTTTTCCCATTACTTCATCCTTAATTCCATCACTGGATAATAACGTCTTCAATGCTTTGATTGCATCTCTAATTTCGTCATCAACACCCCACATCACTTTGGGAGGGGCAGTTATCCCATACTTCTCCAAATAAGGAAAAAGTAAATTTTCTTTTCTTGAATAGTGTTTATCGATCTCGCTTAAACGATTTATATTTTCCAGAAGAATATCTGTATTTTTCATATTGTCAGGATGCTTTAATTTCTCAAGATTGGGCTTTACTTTTTCATTCAGCAACTTCTCTATTTCACGATTTTCCTTTTTAAATATGTAAACAGGATGCCCCGGGATTGCTTCGGGTTTTTCCGGTTGATGAATTTCTGCGATGGACCCTTTAAAAACGGCAGCATGAACATCGCATAGATTTTGAATTTCCTCTACGGGCATTCCGTCCATAATTAGGGCCTGTTCCATTTCCGCTATTTCTTTGGCTGAAATGCCTTTTATGAGCTCCTCAAACCTCGGCTTAACATCTTCAACGTTCTTTCCGTTGTGAAGTTCGCTTATCAGCTCTTTTAAAACTTTTTGCCGGTATTCACGATTGTTGATCATGTCGCTCATTATTCCACTTCCTATTCTTTTAATGCTAAACTTTTTATTAATGATCATTTCTCTATCTTCTTTATCACTGCGGTTTAAACGATTTATTGGGGATGTTTTTTACCCGGCTGTTTTCGGCAGCGGATCAAGAAACACCAAAGCAGCCCAAATTCCTATATCGGAAAACAGTAACGGCGCCAAACCGGGCGCTTCGTAGAATATTTTTGCCCAAACGATACTCCCTCTTCCGGCCAAATCAGTTGTCAGATGGAAAGCAAAACCTAACAGGCCTACGGCCAGGCAGAGCGCGATTGTAACTATATATAAAAGGGATAGTCCTTTCTCCTCTCTGCTGAAGGCTTGCAGTAATACTACCATTCCGGCAAAAATTCCGGTGTAAACCGGAACCCAGGTATATACATTCGTGAACCCTGTCCGGGCGTGATCAAAAAATGCAACTAACCCCGTCGCAAAAAACCAGAATGCTGTAACAAAGAGCAAATGGCGGGTTTTATTGGTAAAACCGTATTTTCTATAGTCCGGCCGGTCGTCCCTGCCCGCCAATAATCCAATCAGACCTAAGGCCACAAAGGCTAAAGGCGCAAAGACCGGATTAGAGTTGATTAAACCGGCAAAGGATACGGAATTTCCCGCCGCTGAAGCTTGCAGATGGAAACCGAATCCTAAGACCCCGATAATGGTTCCGGCAAACATCATGACAAAATAGATCAATCTGCTCAAACCGGAACGGGGGACGAGCAGTAGCAGCAAAGCAGCCAAGGCAGCTAAGGGTGAGTAGATGATCGGTATCCACTCATAAAGCGGAAAAAAACTGTTTTCGGAATGAGCGATCAAGACGTCGACAAATACTATCACATAGTTTAAAAACAGATAGGCTAATATTAAGCTGGTTTTACCCCAAGGAACTTCTACATCCTCAGCGGTCAGCCAGCGGTAAACAAAGTGCGTTGTCGTTGCAGACCTCATACAGCTCCCCCTTCCTACGGATTCTTAGTAGATTTACTGGTATCCTGAGCTGTCGACTGACGGGGACCTTTGGAGCGTATATCGGCATCCCATTCTTTTAATTCCGTTAAATCCAGCAATTGCTCATAGATGCCATGCCACTGTACATAGTCGGGACCGTTCATGAAGGCTCCGAAGCGCATTCTCCTGCCTTCGTGGTGCCAAATCTCAAACCCTTTGAAGTCTACAGAGCTGGAGAAGGGGGCACTGGGGATCAGCTTTTCATTTTTTAGGTTCTTAATAATCGTTTGGGCAGTGGCAATATTTGAGTTGCCTTGTTGGACAACTTTATCGGCGTTATCATATAGATTTTGAATAAAACTGTTAGCGTGACATTCCAAACAGACGGTTTGCATAGTTTGTCTGTGTGTCTGCCAATCCGGACGTTTTACCGCTTGAGCAGGTGTCAGCATCCAGCTTAACCTCTCGCCCACATTATGCGTCCCCGGGGCTGCGCCAAAAGCACTGATATGGCAAATAGCACAGGTAGGTGCGCTGAAATTCTTACTGGATAAAGTGCCTGCCGGGGCATTCCAATCCCAGGTACTGCCTTTGTCCGCATACTGCACTCCGTGCAATGACTCCTCATAAATTTCTTTTTGCGGATGATCAGGGCCTAAATGACAGGAACCACAGACTTCCGGTTTTCGTACCTGAGCAAGGGAAAAGGAATGGCTTAAATGGCACTTGCTGCAATCACCGAAAGAACCGTCCGCATTGGGCTTTCCAATGCCATGACAAACTTCACAGGCCATTTTGGTTATATCAGGGCTCTCCAAATGATAGAGATCGTTATAGCTCCCGGTTGAGGACAGGCCATACTGCTGTAATTGTTTATCTGTAAAAGCTGTTGCCCCTGTCTGAGCATACCAAGCCGGCGCACTGTGACGGCTGTGGTCAAATTGCTGGCTTTGAGCCGGATGACAGCGGGAACAATTCAAAGGAGTTGGTTTGAACACTATTTGATTATCGTAGTGGTTGACAGTCAGCTTTCCTCCCGGATCACCCCGGTGACAGTCTAAACAGCTTACCTTATTGGCCGCGTGTTTGCTTTCACCATATTGCTTGACAATTCCGGGGGTGGTCTGATTATGACAACTAAGGCAGCTCCCCCCATTCCCTGCAAAATTCCGGGCGACAGGGCTGCTCCCGCTGCTGAAGTTCCACCAATTTAATAATAAACCGACTGCTATTGTTGCTAAAAGGGCGAGGATTAAATTCCGCCATATAGTCATTTTTTTTATATCGTTATGGATACGGATACACCTCCTACCTACCAAGTAGTCTTAGTATGAATCAGAAAACATATCCTAAACATGGTAAATAATAGCTTAAGCCGCGCAGGCGGCTGCCTGGTTGAACTTACGCCGGAAGAAAATTGCCAGATAAAGCTTTACTTTCCGGCAGCACAAAGAGCGGAAACTCCGTAAGGAATTTCCGCCCCTATTTTTACAGGAAATTATTAGGTTTTACCTTTAATCAGGCGAAGCCTCATTTAGCCACAATACTTGTGATCAAAGGAGTTCGGAGTTGTGTGCTTACGGACTTCCATTGACCCTATATCAGGGAAACTAGAACAATCCTGTAATAACTCCCTCAGAGTCAATATCCATTCTCGTCGCCGCCGGACGTTTGGGCAAACCGGGCATTGTCATGATTGCGCCCGTAATTGCCACCAGGAATCCAGCGCCTGCCGAGAGCCGAATTTCCCGTACCGTGATCGTGAAGCCCGTTGGCCGTCCTAAACGCGCAGCGTCATCGGAAAGCGAGTACTGGGTCTTAGCCATACAGATCGGCAAATTGCCGTATCCCATCTCCACATATTTCTTGATGGACGCCTGGGCCCCTTTGTCAAAAACAACACCGGCCGCACCGTAAATCTCCTTGGCTATGGTTGAGATTTTCTCTTCAATGGACAAATCCAGCTCATAAAGTTCCTTGAACTTGGATTCCCGGCGTTCGAGCACAGAGAGAACGGTTTCCGCCAGTTCAATCCCACCTTCCCCGCCGCGCGTAAATACTTCGGAAAGGGCAACTTCCGCACCCAACTCTTGGCAGCGTTCCCGCACCAAGCTAAGCTCGGCTTCTGTGTCTGTAGGGAAGCGGTTAATAGCCACAACGGCCGGAACCCCAAATTTGGCCATGTTTTCAATATGTTTCTCCAGATTGACCACACCCCGGGCCAAGGCCCCCAGGTCTTCTCTGTCCAGTTGGTCTTTAGCCAGACCGCCGTTCATTTTCAAAGCCCGCACCGTTGCCACAATCACAACGGCTTCAGGCTTCAAGCCGCCAAAGCGGCATTTCAGATCGAAAAACTTCTCGGCTCCCAGGTCGGCGCCGAAACCGGCTTCCGTGACCAGGTAATCGGCTAATTTGAGACCGAGCTTGGTGGCCATAATGCTGTTGCAACCGTGGGCAATGTTGGCAAAGGGTCCGCCATGAATAAACACCGGGGTGTTTTCCAAGGTCTGGACAAGGTTCGGTTTAATGGCATCTTTCATCAAAAGGGCCATAGCACCTTCCGCTTCCAGATCATGGGCGGTGACCGGTTTTCCGTCGTAGGTATAGGCCACAACAATCTTGCCGAAGCGCTCTTTGAGATCCATCAGATCGCTGGCTAAGCAGAGAATTGCCATGACTTCCGAAGCGACGGTGATATCATAGCCGCTTTCCCGCGGGACCCCTTCTGTTCTGCCGCCCAAACCGATGACAAGCTTGCGCAGGGCGCGGTCGTTCATATCGACAACCCGGCGGAAGACAATTTGCCGGGGATCGATATTTAAGGGGTTTCCCTGCTGGATGCTGTTGTCCAGCATCGCGGCTAAAAGGCTATGGGCCGAGGTGATGGCATGGAAATCGCCCGTAAAATGAAGGTTGATATCTTCCATAGGCACAACTTGAGCATACCCGCCTCCGGCAGCTCCTCCCTTGACTCCAAAGCAAGGGCCTAAAGAGGGTTCGCGGACGGCGATCATAGCCTTTTTGCCCATTTTCCAAAGTGCCTGTCCCAAGCCTACCGTCGTTGTTGTTTTTCCTTCTCCGGCGGGGGTAGGGTTAATCGCCGTCACTAAGATAAGTTTGCCATTGGGCTTATCCTTTAAGCGCTTCCAGACGTCCAAACTCACTTTAGCCTTGTATTTGCCGTACAATTCAATGTCATCCTCTTGCAAATCCAGCGTTTGAGCAATTTCCACGATCGGTTTCATGACGGCTGCTTGGGCGATTTCAATATCGCTTTTCATAGTTACTTACCTCATTTCTGATTAGACTATTTTACTTGATCTTCAACCCTGAAATCATAGACCTGGCCAAAACTTCCAAGCCCGGGTCTTTAATTCCTGTACGGACTGACAGCCGGAAGGCATGTCCGGCTTTCGTTGCAGCTCAGCATATATTTTGCTCATATTCCATTTCTAAAATCCATAGAATATTCTCGATCCCGATCCATAAGAGGGCTAAATATTTTAGTGCTGGAAGGAAATTTTGCAGGCAAGCCGTAAATAAAGGGAAAGCTTCCTTATCGTCTGAGTGGTTTAGAACATTTCTTTACTCATTTTATCGATGGCTGCACTTGCCGACTCATAAACTCCCGGAAAGGAACTGAAATTTAAACCTTGAGTTAAATTAGGAATAAAGTATAGCTTGCCGCAATTTCTGCAAGCTCTCTCCACTTCGCGGGCAATTATTTCCGGTGTCCAAGCCGGGAAATCAACGACACCGCTGTCGATATCTCCCATGAAGCTGATTTGTTTACCGTAGTTCTTAATCAGCTCAGGTGTGTTGTTTGTCGTCATAACTCCCTGCCAGATATCAATTCCCATCTCGATCATATAAGGAACCAAGTTAGCCGCATAGGAGTCGCTATGGTGCACGATCAGTTCGACGCCATGGTCCTTGTAATAGCCATATATTTTTTTGTAGGCCGGCAGAAAAAACTCTTCGAACATCGCCGGGGAAATGAAGGAAGATTTTTGACTGCCCCAATCATCATGATGGAAGAGGGCGTCTGGCTGAAGACGCTCAATCAGTATTTTGGCCAAACCCAACTCGAATTCTGTTAAGTAAGCAATAAGTTCATGCATGGCTTCGGGTTCTTCATATAAAGCCATTAAGGCATCTTCCATGCTCATAAGATGGTGACACATTTCAAAAACGCCCGGCGCTACAAAGGCTGTGACAAATTTATCCTTGCGGTCCACCGAATTAGCATGAGCCACGGCGGCAGCCCAGGCTTCGTCGGAATTCTCAATGACCGGCGCCTTAACATATTTTTTCCACTCTGTAATATCTTTCAATACTTTGTGCTCGGCGTCATGCACCGGAAACTGACCAAGCTGGCCTTCCGGCCATCTGAAGGTAATACCCCAATCATTCTTAAATTCCGTACCCGGCTCACACATGAACTTTATGGGCATTTCCAAAATTATTTCCATGAATTCATACTGATTTACGAAGCGATCCGGATTTCCTCCTTTGATCGTTTCCAGTAAATTTTGCCTTTTCGTTAACATTGTTACTATCCCCTTTAACTGTTTGATGATGTATGAGAAGCACTTACTAATGCCTGAGCTTTGACGGCGGCGCTTCCCGCATCGGGAGCAAAGCCGTCTGCACCAATTTCATCTGCGTATTCCTGGGTTACGGGCGCACCGCCGACAATGACCTTGAACCCCGTTAAGCCACTGGCTTTGAGTTCTTGAATCGTTTTTTTCATCGCTGTCATTGTCGTTGTGAGAAGACCTGAGCATGCTACTAAAGTTACGTTTTCATTTTCTTTGACAGCCGCAATAAATTTGGCTGCGGAAACATCTACGCCGAGATCGACCATATTAAAACCGGCACTTTCGAGCATCATTTTAACAAGGTTTTTGCCAATATCGTGAAGGTCCCCTTCCACAGTGCCAATAATGCATGTTCCCAAAGAAGAAGCGCTGTCACTCACAAGATGAGGTTTGAGCACTTCAACCCCTTTGGACATTGCTTTAGCGGCCATCAGCATTTCCGGCACAAAAATTTCCCCGGCAGAAAACCGGTCGCCGACGATGCCCATGGAGTCAACCATCACTTGGAGAATATCTTCCGCGGAACCACCTTCATTTAATGCTTCTTGTACCAAGTCCGGAACAAGCTTAGCCTTGCCCTTTTCTATATTTGTTTTGATATCCGCAATTTTGGACATTTGTAATTCCTCCTCTTGATTAGTCTATTTGCTTATTTTCTGGCCGAATTTTCCTTCCCGGTAGGCCCCAATGTATTCCATACAATATTCGTCCCTGCCCAACAGTGCTTCCGTCGCGAAAATCATACCCATCAAATCCTTGTTCGTCGGGTCGATGATTGCACTGTCCATGCCGGAGTTCATAGCTAAAACGATAAAGGCCTGATTGACAAGTTTCCTTGCCGGAAGATTAAAGGAAATATTGCTGGCCCCGCCTATCACATGAATTTGGGGATACTGTGCTTTGATTTCTTTCACAACTTCGGTTATGGTGTTAATGCCGTCTTCTGAGGTGCAAAGCATTTGTACTAAGGGGTCAATGTGCAGGCGCGAAGGAGCGATGTGATACTCTTGGGCTTTTTTCATAATTTCCGCGAATACTTCCAGGCGTTTTTGGCCTGTCTGAGGAATCCCGCTGTCATCGCATAAGAGAGCAGCACATTCCCATTGGGTATCAGCGATTAGAGGAAAGACGAGATCGATTTTATTTCCTTCCATGGATACAGAATTGATAAGGCCCGGTTTGTTGCACAATTTAACGGCTTCAGCGCAGATGCGGGCGTTGGGGCTGTCTATGGATATAGGTGTCTCACTAACCTCCTGGACCAAATCGATTAACCATTTCATGGTTTCAAGTTCAAGATCGTCTACAACCGATGCGCAAACATCAAGGAATTTTGCTCCTGCCTCGGCTTGAATTTTAGCAAGGTTTTGGATGAATTCTGCATCTTTGTTGGCAATTGCCTTAGCTACGGAAGGAATTGCACCGTTGATTTTTTCACCGATGATTATCAAAGTCACTCTACCTCCATTAGTAATTTTCCTTTTTTCACCCCTAAATTAGCTTTGAAACAGTATGCACGGGAATATCCAAATGAGAGCTTAAAAATTTGAAAACCTATGGCTATGAAGCCTTGTATTTTGGGTATAAAATAGGAATTGCAGAAAGCTGTCCTCTCACCTCTCTAAAAGAAAATTTGTATATACATCATGATGTTATATATTCTGTTTTTTAAATATTCTACCTTTGTAAGATTTAACAAAGTATTCAGTGAAAACATTGCATTCTGCACAACTAGCTTAGTTAAGGAGGTCTTTCGCTTTGATGGAGGATAATTTCCTGATTTCCCACTATTCCCTGGAACTCTTAAAAACGCTGACTAAAGACTCCGGACTGCAAGACCTTGTCGATTTGGGATACCGAATGTTGGGCAACCCCTTTACGATCACTGACCTTAGCGTTAAGCTTCTTGCTTCAACCGGTGAAACCCAGGTAACGGATGATCCTGTCTGGAATGAGCTGCAGAAGAATAAAAATTTTATTTTCCAGACCTATTCTTATTACGCTAAGAACAGCTTGTTTGAGCAAATAGCGAACAATGAGGACCCTTTTTACTGGCTGGACCCCTATTGCAAGTACCCCAGGATTATCGGCAAAATTTCTATTCACAATAGAGACATGGCCGTTCTGGTTGTTTGCGCCCATAACCGCGAGTTCAAGGCAAGCGATAAAGACATTGTTTCTATCCTTTGTGATGCCTGCTCGATCGAATTACAAAAAAATAAATATATTCATTTATCCCCGGGTTTGCTGCATCAGAACTTTTTGCTCGACCTGCTTGAGCGCAATATTGAAGACGGAAGAATCATCGCCGAACGGATGAAAGTCTTGAATTTAAAGTTAAAACGCAAACTGTTTGTCCTAAATTTGGATACACAAAATTTGGATATATCAAAGTCGACTCTTCCCTATCTGAGGGAAGAAATCGAGAAAAAATTAGCCAACGCTAAAGCCGTAATTTACAATCACAACCTTGTGATACTGGCCAGCTGTGAAAATGAACTGCATTTTTTGGAGGTCGAATTAAAGGCTTTAAAAGCATTTATCACTAACAATAATTTACAGGCCGGAATCAGCCGCTCTTTTACGGACCTGACGGAGGTACGGGAACATTACCTGGAGTCCTTGGAAGCACTAAAGCTGGGAGAATTTCTTAAAAAAGAAGCTCATTTCTTTCGTTATGCCGATTATCTTATTTATGATCTAATAAATTTTCATTGCGACAAAGAAAAATATAAAAAGTTTTTGCACCGTTCCTTATTAATGCTCATTGAATATGATCAAGAGAATAAGACAGAATTTGCGCGCAGCCTGTATACTTATATCTGCAATTTTAAAAATGTCAAGGATTCCGCCACTGAATTGAATATCCATCGCAATACCATGTTCCATAGAATTGAAAAAATAGAAAGCATACTAAATCTGGATTTAAATGATGGTGACATTTTATTTCAGCTTTATTTTTCTTATAAGATGCTGGAACTTTTAAAAGTTTCTTTGCCCTGATTAATTGCATTCAGTTCTGTCTGCAACTTCTGAGTTACAATTTGCGAAGCTTTTTTCGCTGGCAGTTCAGTGAGCAGCAGACAGTGACAAGGAATGGCAAGGATTCCTTCTTTTTAGGGCCAGGGGACAGCATTATTGGTCTGCTTTTTATAGCTATCCTTGATGAAGCTGCTGGTACGGGGATTAGAAATTCATGAAAAATTATAGGATATAGCAAAAAACGACAAGAAACACACTAATTTTAATGATATAGTTAAAGGCAACAATGGTGAGTTTCGGGGATAGCAAGAATTCCTATTGAGATAACTGCAACGCTAACTAGGGGGGAAATGAGTGGTTCTAAATAATATAAAAGCTTTTTTTCTCCATTTAGGCTTAGACATCATAGTATTGTTCCTCTTTTCTCCTATAATGGGCAAGTTTTTTGACCCAATGCCTTGGTCCACAGTGGTGCAAAGATTATTTGGATTATTATCCATAGTGTTATGTATTTGCCTAGGATTATTGTTAACTTCACAAGATACAAAATATAAGAACTTTTTATCCTGTATATTACCAGCCATTATTGGTTTTTTAGTATGGCTTTATTGTTATGTCAATTGGCCGGACAATTTTAATAACAACGCTCATCCATCAGGATGGCGACTGGCGTATGTTCTTTACACATGCGACTCAATTTGGATGGTTGGTTTCTTTAACAATACCATCCCGTTTTATAACGCAAACGCAGCATCCATTTTCTCATTTATACCGTCTTTCTTGTTATTTATCGGTTTAGAATTAAAGGCTATAATTATCAAAAAGTGATATAACTTTACCATATTTGTTCACCCCTAATTCAATGGATTTATGATTGTGGTAAAAACAAACTACCTTTAGACGTTGTTTTAAAATCTCTAAAAGCTGCTTAAGGAGAAATTTAACTAATCGTCTGTAACTATTTGTTACAAGTATTGCTCATTTATAGGTGACAATTTACATAAGTGACAAATAACCCCCACCTGGAATTAAGTGGGGGTTATTTGTTTTTTTACAGTATCCTTTTTAAGTTTAAGGTATTAATGGCCGCGCTCAGAATTATTACACAGGACTTTAAATTCTTGGAATTCGGCAGCATCCATAGTTCGGGCATGTTTTTCTTGGGGAAATAGCCGGCTTTCTACTTCATCTTTATAATTTTTAACCGCTTCAAAGGTTGAATGCTTATAATCGGCATATTCTTTAACATGGACAAGTTTTCGCGGAGTCATTCCCAAGAGATCGTTAATCACTTGAACTTGTCCGTCGCAATATCTGCCCGCGGCAATCCCAATCGTCGGGATCGTTAAGTGCTCCGATATTAGCCCGGCAACTTCTTCCGGAACCATTTCTAAAACAAGCAACTTTAAGCCGGATTTTTCGAGGCTTAAGGCACTTTCATACAACTCTTTGGCTTGTTCCCGGGTTTTTCCCTGCACCGCCGCTTTTTCATGAGTTTGCGGTGTAAAACCTATGTGCCCGATTACATCAATCTTATTTTTGGTCAGGTATTCTACGACCTCTTCCTCCCGGCCTTCAAGCTTGACCGCATCAGCCCCCGCTGCAATAAACAACTGAGCATTTTCCAAGGCTATTTCTTTAGTTTCATACGATCTATAGGGCATATCGGCCAGCAAAAAGGCTTTTTCAACCCCTCTGCGGACAGCTTTGAGGTGATGAAGCATATCTTGCATCGTTACTTCGGTGGCACTTTGATATCCCAGCATATTCGTACCGACGCTGTCTCCGATGAATATAATGTCAATTCCGGCATTTTCCTGGATTACAGCCGTGGGATAATCGTAACAAGTCAGCATGGTAATCTTTTGCCCCATTTTTTTCTTATTCAGCAGATAATCAATGGTTTTCTTCATACAACCAATCTCGCCCTTTCCTTTGCTATTTTACTTAATCCTCACCCTTCAGCCCTCAAAGCATAAATAATAAAGCCTCCTGACGTTTGTTTGTCAGAAGGCATGTTGGTATAGCCAAGCCTCCCTTCCGTCTCAGTCCTTTTCAGGTACAAGCATTCGGGCTTAGATTTTAAGTTGCCTCACCTTTGACAACATAATTTGGTATGGCCATTTCTGGTACCATCCAGATTGTCTTTGCGGAGAAGCGGTCTATATTTTTGATGCTATCATATTGTGATCAGCAAATCAATCCTATAACCAGCATCGTTATTGAGCCGTCGAAGTTCTTTTTCAGTGCAAGATTCATCATCCGGATCTGCTTGAGCGATTTTTCCCACCAGTCCGATTTTTTCACGGAACAGTTTAATAAAGGACTTTGGTTACAGATTTAAATTTTAAATTTTCTTAAAAATATTCTAATCTAAGAAGGATTTCATTTGTCTGCGTAGAACGTATTTATCTGTCAGGAAAATTCCCGCAAGTCAATAAACTTGAAAAATTAAAGGGAGGGGCATTTATGCAGTATTCAGGAAAACCTCGGATTCTTATCTTAGGCGGAAATTTCGCAGGATTAACCACGGCAAGATTTATTCGGGAGCAATGTGGCAAGGACGTTAATATCACGGTGATTGATCGCAAACCTTATCTGCTCTTTGTTCCCAATATTCCGATCGAGGTGTTTGCCAATCGCAATCCACAAAATGCTCTGCATATGCCCATTGAACATGTTTTATTCGATGACGGCATAGATTTTATCCAGGCTGAAGTTAAGGCAATTGATGTGGAAACCTCCCAGGTGGAGTATGTTTCTGTCGAACGGCCCGGTTCTTCGCTTGAGCATATTGAGTATGATTACCTTGTCGTGGCTTTAGGCGCCAGATTAGCTTATGATAAAATCGAAGGCTTTGGCGAATATGGCTCCACTTTGTCAGATACATATTATGGCAACCGTTTACGTCGCTACCTGCATGAAGGCGGCTACAAAGGAGGGCCTATCGTTATTGGTTCGTCCCGTTTTCATCAAGGAACTAAAGGCAAACCCGACTGGCTGCCAAACGCCTTGGCTGCTTGTGAAGGACCTCCGTTGGAAATTGGCCTATCGCTGGGAGCTTGGTTGGAAGATCATAAACTGGGCGGTCCGAACAAAATTACTCTATTTACGCCGGCTCCAGTCATTGCTGAAGATGCCGGCGAAGAGATCGTCGCTAAATTTCTGGAAATGGCCGGAAATATGGGCTACAACTATGTCAATAAAACAGAAGATATTAAACGCCTGACTGCAGACGGCATTGAATTTACCAATGGGAAAAGTCTGGAGGCCGAAATAAAGATAGTCCTTCCTGACTGGCAACCCCATTCCTTTATGAAAGATTTACCCATAGTTGATGAAGAAGGCTTTGTGATCACGGATCTAACAATGCGTAATCCTGATTATCCTCGAATTTTTGCAGCCGGTGACGCCGCGGCTTTAACTGTACCCAAGCTAGGAACTTTGGGGGATATGCAAGCTAGAATCGTCGCCCTGCAAATTGCCAAAGACCTCGGAAAAGTTTCCGCCGAAAAAGCTGATGAGCCGTTCCGTCCAACTGTGATCTGCATGGGGGATATGGGAAGAGACAAAGGGTTTTATATACATTCGGATGTCTGGTACGGAGGAAAGACAAGCATTATGAAAATGGGTCATATGATTTTTGCTCTCAAATTAGCTTTTAAAGAAATGTATTACCGAACCGGAGGCAAACCATCCCGCTGGGGACTGCCTTTGACAGAACTACTTATTGAGCACCTGACGTAAGTACGATCCGACGGAATGCCAAAGTCCACCTCACCCCCAAACCAATCCACCAGCATTTCAAGGTCGCTGAGTGTGATCTTGAAATGCCGGTAATTCCACCCAAATTGGCTCATGCCCGGTATAGGGCAAAAACTTTGTCAACAGGTCCGATGTCCTGATTTTTAAACTGGAGGTATTGACGCAAGGATGACAGCCAAAGTACTCACTTTGTAAAACATCCTTATCGATCAATAGCTGTACTGTTTTGCTTTTATCGTTTACCAGTCCCAGCACACTGGCTGATCCCGGTTTGGTATGCAAATACGTTTCCATGTCTTCAGCAGCGGCAAAGGATAATCTGGACGAATTAATTTGGGCAGATAAATCCTTTGTCTTGAATTTTTTACGGCCCGGCATTACCAGTAAGTAAAAATGCGTTTTTGGCGAGTTGCAAAGAAACAGATTTTTGCAGATTTCAATGTCTAAAAGCTTTTCAACTTCATGACAAAATTCTATAGAAGGAGTTTCATCATGATCAAGTCTTAAATAGGCAATATTCAGCTGCTCCAATAAATCGTAGATATCCATTTCTTGCTGCGAGCGCTTGATCTTGCTCGGTTTCGTCTTATAAATAATGGGGTCAATTTTAAACTCTTGCATAGTTTACTTTACCTTCTTACTCTTTGCTGATTCTCAGCAGTTTGTTTTCTATCCTATTCCGGATCTTTTTCCACAGCTTTGACAATTCGCATCCCAGTCTCCTTAATTAACCAATGTTTCAGCCTTAAACTACTTTTCCTTATTAGTTAGAACTGCTCGTCTCAGGTTATCGCATACATAAGGAAGTTGTCAAATTCACCGTTGGGAAGCAAAAATTATGCCAAAGTTCTTTATATCTCATACTTTCCTCAATCTACCCTCTACATTCCACGTGTATCCTTAGATTCCTCCAAAATCTCAAAGAGTTCCTATAAATTGTCAGACAAATTATACTTCAGTGATTCAAGGATGACTCTTGATCAGATCTGCCGTTTCGCATGAGGAGCACCAAAACAATTGCTATCAGTACTATGACCGTCGTCATGGCCAAGGCATAGTCTACCGCATCGACATATGCCTGCTTTTGAACTACTCCGGCGATTACGGAGATGGCCAAGCTGTTGGCCTCACTTTGTGAATATCCATTTTGCATAAACAATCCCTGAAGTTGCCTGATTAACATTTTAGCCACCGGGTTGAAAGGTGTTATCTGCTCCGACAGTTTACTATAATTCAAATCCAGCCTGCTTTGTATCGTTGTTGTCATAATGGTTACACTAAGCGATATGGCAATTTGTTTAATCACATTATTTAACGCTGAGGCTTTGCCCGACAAATGCTGTGGTATAGCGTTCATTCCTACTGTGGTAATTGGCATTAGGACTAGCCCAAGTCCTGCTCCGCGTATTGTCAAAATAGATATGATCGCCGATCTGCTTGTATCCATATTAATAAAAGCTAATAAGTATGAACTAATGATCAAAATAAGCATTCCTATTATACAAAGTAATTTTGCCCCTATTTTATCAAATAGCTTTCCTCCGATAGGCATCATAAGGCCTGAAACAAGCGCTGAAGGGAATAAGATTATTCCTGTTTCCATCGCCGTATATCCTCTGAGGTTTTGTAAAAACAAAGGGACTACATACATCCCTCCCATTAGTACAAAGAACATAATACATTGAATAATCTGGCTGATAGTAAAGTCGAAACGTTTCAACACGCGCAATTCAAGAAGTGGATCGGGATGAGTCAGTTCATTAATAACAAACAACAGCATACTGCCTACCCCAAGGACTATGAGGAGAGGGTTCTTTATATTTTCCCAGTCTATAGCAGTCCCCTCACCTAAAACATAAAGAATGCTGACAATGCCCATTGTTGAAGATATAAATCCAAGGTAGTCAAATTGTTTAAAGGGCCTTGGTGGAGTACCTTCGAGCAATATTCCTGCCAGGATAACTCCACAAATCCCAATTGGAACATTAACATAAAAGATCAGCCTCCAATCTAAATTCTGAATGATATATCCTCCCAAGGTAGGACCTATTGCCGGAGCAGCCGTAGCTGCTATGCCCCAAAATCCCATAGCGGTGCCACGCCCTTCGGGCGGAAATATCTGCATAACCATAGCCATCCCTACAGGTATAATCATCCCGCCCCCCATGGCCTGAATGATGCGAAATACAATCATAGCAGTGTTACTCCAGGAAATCCCGCATAAAAAGGAACCTAAAGTAAAGGCAGCAAGGGCAAATATAAATACTTTTTTATAGCCAAAAACGTCGCCAAGGTACCCACTTAGAGGAACTATAGCGCCCAAAGTAAGGGTATAGGCTGTTAATATCCATTTGACGTCATCCAATGATGCGCCAAATACGGACATCATTTTGGAAACGGCAATATTTACAATACTGCTGTCCAGAGAGGCCATAAAAGTTCCTATACAAATTACCAACAGCGCCAGCCACTTCGCTGAAGCATCCTTCTTTTTAGCGTTCACTCTGCCCTCTCTCCTCATTTCACATAGATTTTAACGACGGAGTTTGTTCCCGGCAACAAATAATCGTTGTTCTTGCTATTAATTTGGATTTTTGCAGGTATTCTCTGAACTACTTTTGTAAAGGTTTCATTGTGTTTTCTCGTGTATTTATTACCTTAGGACCACATCATGTAAGGAAAATAACTGCAACAAGAAATTGGAGAGCCGTTTTTTTCATAATCTCATCTCCTCCAAATTTGATTGTTTAATTCGAACGCAAATAGTATGGTTACCATACTATTTGCGCAAAAAAATATACTTAGTGCTTGTTCTTCTCAGGATCAAAAATTTCTTTTCTTTGATTTAGCAACCACGCAGCCGCGTCTTCATCTTTAGTAAAGAGACGTCCGGGACAACCATAGGTTTTGGCGATCATTATTCTGGCAAGGGATTTATAGAGCTTTTGCATACTCTCGGAAGCTGTAACTAACGCTACACCAGAACAATATTTTTTCATTAAAGGTTTATTGTCTTTCAACCAGTTGCTGAACAGCTTCCTTGCTTCAGGAATATTGGCTTCTTCGCCTTCTCTTACGATGGCAATTCCAAAGACTTCCTCTTTCTTCAATTGTTTTTCTAAAACACATATTAACTCTTTAACGGCATAAATCGATGCAGCCATTCTAAACTTAATGATCTTATCCGATGCCGTCTGTGTTTCTTTCACAAAAATCACATCCCTTTTGTTTTTTAAATTTTGACTTCAAGGCCAAAAAGGTTCCTATTATAGTTGCCATAATCCACACAAGAATCACTCCCTTCTACAATAGTTACAAATCTATGCAAGGCAATAATAACTGTTAAGAAAGCATTGCAATTAATCCAGCAAAAAAGATTTCTCTGAGTTTCCTCCTATATTTTAAGCTCTCTTTAAACGAATATGATAATCGTTATCAATAAATCCTTAATTATATATTCCACCTGTTTGGTGGAATATATAGTATGGTTGCCATACTTACATAATAAAAAATTTTTATCGCCTTATACTTTTTCTCCAAAATCACTAAGTTTATCTTTAAGAGTTAATAAAAAATTGTTCAAAAAGCTAATTTTTTCCTCATGTTCATCTTTCAGGATTTCTAGGATCATTTGATTATATTCTTCATGCGCCTTTAGATGATTTTTATGAGCTAATTCTCCTTTAGGAGTTAATTTTAAGACTATCTTTAGTTGATTTTGAGTGTCCCTTTCTTTCTTGATCAAACCCTTTTTTTCAAGTTTCATCGTCATTTCAGATATAGATCCCTTTGTTATTCTAAGATAATTTGCCAAACCGGCTACATGAATACCCTCGTTCTCTTTAATTGCTTTAAGCATATGAATTTCCGCATGAAATATGGGTACATCTGTCCCATAGTAACGAGGTTTTTTGTCAATGTCCAAAAATTCATAGATGATTTCGAAAAGTGAATAGGCAATTTTTATTTTTTTAAATTCATCTTCATTCATCATATCATGAGTATATGGCACCCATACGTTTTTGTCAATTTCCACTCATCGGTTTCTCACAGCAAAAGAATTCCCCTTTTCTGAAAGTAACTTTCCCCGCAAATCTATAGCCTAGTTTTTTGTAAAAGTTTACAGCCCTCAAGTTTTTCACAAAAACGTCTAAGCGCACAGCGCCGTATTGATCCCGCTGCGCTAGCTTTTCGACGTATCTGACCAAATCCTGTGCAATCCCTTTTCCTTCATGTTTAGGATGAACCATGAGCCTATGTACTATGGTAACTTTTGGGCTGGTATAAGTCCATTTGATTTTTTTGTATTCCGGGTCCTGATGCTCATTAAAGGCGATGCAGGCCGCTATTTCCTCAGAGTTATCGAAAAGCGCCAGATACAGAGAGCCGTTTTTTATATCCTCTAAAAATATTTCTTTATTGGGATAGACACTATCCCATTGATCGATTAAATTAACCGCCATGTTTCGGGTACAATCCCGGCATAAGGTCAGAATCTCATTCAGGTCTTTTTCCACAGCTTTGATAATTTGCATACTAATCCCCTTAATTAGGCCAATGTTTCAGTCGTTAACTATTTTTTGTCAGCACCATTCGTCTCGGGTTACCCCGTACATGAGGCAGTCGTCAAATTCATCCTTGTGAAGCAAATATTGCTTCAAAGTTCCTTCATATTTCATCCCGGCTTTTCTCAGGACATTTCCTGAGGAGGCGTTTTTGCTTCTGTGAAATGCTTGTACCCGATTGATTCCAATATGTCTAAAGGCGTAATCGATAACGGCTTTTAAGGCTTCGGGCGCATAGCCCTTCCCCCAGCAAGATTGTCCAATGCAGTATTCGACGTCAGCCCTTTGGTTTTGATTATTCACTAAATAAAAAGCTATCTGACCAATACTTTTATTCGCTTCTTTTAAGATGATGCTCCATCTATAAAACTCGTTATTATTATACAGGCATAACCATTTTGCGAGCAGTCGCTCAACTTCCTCAACAGTGTTACAGACACTCTCACCATAGTTATTTTGAACTTCAGGATCATTCATCCATAGTTCAAAGACACTTTGAGAATCCGTCAGTTCAAACCTGCGGAGAATTAGCCTTTCTGTTTCTATAGTTTGAGTACCTCTATGATTTAAAAACATAACGAATCACCCTGAATTTCAGCATTCCACAATTTATCTGAGAGTTCCTGCCTAAAGCTGCCGCTAAAAATAAAGAAAATATCCCGAAGCAGGCGGCTGCCTGGTTGTTAATTTTCACACCCTCGACTATTCGGGAAAATAGCTATATTATAAACTTGTCGTGATATTTGTTCGTGCTTAAGGTGTTCTTTAAGCCGAAAACCAAAAGGTATTTGTTTGATCTCTTCTCAATTTAAAATGCCTAAGAGTCCCTTTAAAAACAGCTATAGAGCAGCAAAAGGAGAAGTTACTATGTTGGCGGAGTTTGAAATTATTAGCGATCCCTTGCGCCCAAGTATTCGTACAAACCTTTGTTCGGTTTGTTGCCGGCATAAAAATACCAGCAAAAAAATAGGCTGTTGTTCCTACGAACCGGAATTCTGCCTTTTTGACTTAATCTTTTTACACCTTTATTACCCTGATATTTATGAACTGATTATGAAAAACGGTCGGATAATTGAAGGATATAACGGAATTATGCTTGAAATGAAGGTCGGTTTAAATCAATGTCCTTTTGCCAGCAACCAAGGGTGTGTCTTACCTAAAGATGCCATGACACCGCTCTGCCGGCTCTACATATGCCGGGAAGCGGCTGTTTTTGGGCCTGCCTTAATTGAAGAGAGATTTGATGACTATTTTAAAAGCAAAGAATATGAACTAAATAACTATTTGAATAATAAGTTGATCTATGATCAAAATTTTAACAGCACAAAGTTGCACGATTTTATAATAGAGTTTTCCCAACCTATAAAAACCATGATCGCGGAGATTGATAGAACGAAGCCAACAGTAGAAACCTATCATAGGGAAATAAATATTGAGGATTTTAAGCTGGTTCTTTAGCATTTGTATAAAAAAGACTTGATTCAGGTGGAGTTTTAACTCCATCTGAATCTTAGTCGCACTTATCCAGGGACTTAGCCGCTCTTAACTCACTGCTTCCAGAAGCGGGAGTCTTAGAGCGGATTAGTCAGCGGATAAATTAACGGTGGAATTAAATGCCCTTTTCTGAGTAAAGATTTTGCTTTCCCACAAAAAATTGCCCCATCTTTAGATAAAATTCCGCAGCTTGGGTACTTGTCAGCAATCCGCCGGCTGGAGAGGAGTACGCGACATAAATTTAGATTCGACTTTTTCAAAACCAAATTGCTCGTATAGTCCATGTGCGTCTGTTGTCGCCAAGATTCCTCTTAGATTTTTAAACTCCTGGGTCTCAAGGATACATTTTATCAGCTTTTTTCCGAGTCCTTTTCCTCTGTGATTCCTATCAATATAAACATCACCAATCCAAAACATCGTTGCATAATCGGACACAACCCGCGCAAAACCAACCAAGTTTGTATCATGATATACACCATAACAAAACGAATTCATTATAGTTTTCTCGATCAGTTCTTTTGCCCGGTCTTTAGCCCAGTAGCTATCCGCTAAAAACTCTTTAACTCGATCCACCGCTATCAAAGTTTTATCGGTTTCTATCGTATAACCTTCAAAACTCCATTTCATTTTTATGACCATTCCTTTCGCTGCAAGGCACAAAACAGCAGTTTCAGACTTATCTTCCACAATCGATAATAATAACTATTGCTTTGGGCATTGACAAACCTTGCGTTTAAACATGACACGAGGTTTAATTTTTTCTATTCTAGCAGCATTAGTTATAAACAATCCCATGAATCTCTCTGAATCCAAGGCCAGGCGTATCTTCGATAGTTATTTGGGAATTATCGAATAAGGCGCCGCCCTCTATGGGGTCTTCCTGACATAACACCGGGCCGTCCAGATCTACTTTTGTGACAATGCTTTTGGCTGCTGCCAAGTGTACCGCTGCTGTAACGCTTATTTTGCTTTCCAGCATACAGCCAACCATGCATTCCACACCGTAAAGTTCGGCTACGGAGCAAATCTTTAAGGCGTTATGAATTCCTCCGGTTTTCATTAATTTTATGTTAATGAGGTCTGCAGCGCGCATTTGTATGATTTTGATAGCATCCATAGGGGAAAATACACTTTCATCGGCAAGTACAGGGATGGACACATGGTCTGTAACTAATTTGAGTCCCTCCAAATCATGAGCAGGTACAGGTTGTTCCACCAATTCGATGTTTAAGCCTGCATCTTCCATCTTTCTCAAAGTATAAATAGCTTCCTTGGCGCGCCAGCCTTGATTAGCATCTATTCTAAGATCTGCGTCATATCCTACGGCCTTTCTGATAGCCTTCATCCGTTGAATATCCATAGCTGCATCTTTTCCCACTTTGATCTTTAAAGTTTTGTAGCCTTCCTTAATGGCTGCCAGGCTATCTTCCGCCATTTCTTCCGGGCTATTGACACTGATTGTTATATCTGTGGTAATTTCTTTTCGATATCCTCCCAAAAGTTTATATAATGGAGCGTTGTACAATTGCCCATAAAGGTCATGCAGGGCAATGTCCAACGCTGCCTTGGCACTTGTGTTTTTAACAACCGCTTTATCCAGCTTAAGCATAATTTCTTCAAAATTCTCAAGATCCAAGCCAATCAAGGTTTTTTTGATATGATCTTCAATAGCTCCGATGATGGCCCCTGTGGTATCCCCCGTAATCACTCCGGTTGGCGGTGCTTCTCCATAGCCGGCATGTCCTGTGTCGGTTATTACTTTAACAACGACGTCTTCCACACTGTACACTGATCTCAATGCTGTTTTGAAGGGCCTTTTCAGGGGAATGGATATATGCCCGATCTTAATGTCAGTTATTTTCACTGTCAACGCCTCCTCAAATAATCCCTCAATAATTAAAATAAGCTTGGCATTTGCCGCGTACCTGTAAGCAACAGAAGTTCTGCCGCGACTTGGGCTTCACTTCTCTATTTAAGCACAAAAATCACAGATAGCCTAAGAGAAGTTAAGCCCTTGAGTGCCAGAAATAGGATAACTTTAATGCTATCTTGCCATTCATCCTCTCGAATGCGCACTATTCTTACAATTATTAGAACTTCTCTGATTTGAGTAAAGCAGATGCGGATACTCATGCTTGTTATCTCAGGATTTGCTTGGGACACCTAGAAGAAAATTGTTAGAAAGTTAATATAAACCACTCCGGAGTGTAAGCCGCGTTGGTCTGATTAGCTGCTTAATATTGAACTAAAGTAATTACATTGTTTATGTAATCAATAATGTTTCTCATTTATAATAACAACTTTAATTAACTGGCAGAAATAAAATCAAACGATTCTTCTATGCTCCAAAAACCAAGAGTCAGTCTATTTTTACCACCATTTTCTGCCCAAAACTCTGAGCATTCTGCCCGGAAAAATGCTTTACAAAAAACTAAAAATGGAGTAAAATTTGCATAACAAATGATAACCGTTATCATTTATCTCTAAGGATCTTTTTTTTCCGCTGAAAATTAACCGGCAGTTATCTGGTTATCTGGTTACACTTATGTTGTAGAAAGGATTTGTTAATGATTAGGCCTTACAAAAAAGAACATTGCAAAGGGGGAATTCCTAATGGAGGAAAATTCCATTTTGGAAGAAAAACAAGTCTTTAAGCAACTAGAAGGAATCTTGAATTTGCTTGACAGGAAACCTTACTATAATAATTATCTCATCCGTTTATTAGACCTTATTGGTGCTACGATATTAGGCGTTAAACCTGCCGAATTGTTGAACATACCCGTTAACGAAGGCGAGACAAAAAATTCGCCTTGGGAAGAATGCAGAGCCTTTCTCGGGTTGGAAAAAAGTATAGAGTTCAGAGAGATTAAAACAAAGAATGAAAGAATTCAAGTTTTATTTTATCATTGCGCTTCTTTGGATAAAACGCTTCGCAGCAAAGCAAACTTAAAGTTTCTTCGCCAAATAGGCTATCCGGAACCATATTCTTTAGAAGTCTATGTTGATTTTTTAGTTAAGAGGTTAAATCAAGGTGATTTTCCTCATGAGGTAGGAATATTTCTAGGTTACCCTTTAAAGGACGTACTTGGTTTTATAGGACACCCTTCCTTGCGCTTAGTCAAAACACAGGGATGGAAAATATATGGCAATGAGAAACTATCCGTCAATAAATATCAAAGCTTTATTCAAGCACGCACAAAAGTAAAAGGCTTTATTGATTCACTCCATAGCCAGGGAATATACTCGCACCTGCATTGATCCAGCTTTCCCCATTAATGATAACAGGATGCTTAAGTCCAAGGAGGTGGCAAGAAATAAATCATTCAATGATTAAAAAAACACACTTTAAATCTGTTTGCAGAGGGGTGTGGCTGATAAAGTATGAACGTCATGATAATGTAATTTATCTTTCTTGGGCTTCTAACGGAATGATTAATAAATGCTGGTGGGCTTCTCCCGGCATACCGCGGGGATAAAAATCATGTTCGTCCCTTGCACTTTCTGGTTCTATAAGAAAGTTGTTTTTTCTATTTCCGGTAACAATTCATAAACTGACCTGCCAATTGCCTCCTCAAGCTTTCTCTTAATTTCGAAGGTAGCCTCCCATTTTAAAACCGAAAGGTTATTGACCCCATATCTCAAGGCAACGTCTACCAAGCGTTTCTCAAGTAAGCAAAACCCTTTAGATGTTGCTAAAGCATCACATAATTGAATCAACTCATCATATTCGGTGTAATTGATCTCTGAGATGTATTTTCCAATAAACTCCGTTTCTTCCGCATTGCAATCATTGTTTCCGGAGTATGAGTCGATATTTTTTAAAGGAAAGGAATGCGTAAGGCAAATTCGAGCACAATCCTCATAACCCCTGGCACTTAAAAAATTGTACCCATCTATAATGTGACGCATATAGGATATCCCGCAGCGCCTGCCGATATCATGAAGATATCCCAGGATATAGGCAATTTCCGGCTCAAGCCTCTTATGTTTGTTGGCAATGTATCGGGCTGCTTCAGCAGTATAGATTGAATGGGCAACCCAGGGTCCGGGATTATGTGTCCCCGCTTCAGACAATAGGCACTTAGACTCTTCGATGCTTGGAATGTTCATGGGCATTCTCCTTTCTCCAAATTCGAATAGGTTGCCGCGTTTTCTTGTGTTGTTAGCCGTCTATTATCCTTACCTGGGGCCATTTGTGCAAAATTTCTTTCTCAATGAAACGTTTACGAAATAACTCCAGAGTAACTCTTTTCGGATTGCGCCGCAGCGTCATACGAAATAAGTCCTCTAAGCCAAAGGGAGCGCAGATATAAAGCTCCTCATGAGGCAACAGTCTGACTCCTATACTCGTTGCTGTTTCCGGCCATGTGGACACCGCCTCTTCAATAGATTCCAGAGGCTGGACACTATAACCAAAATACTTTTCAAACCAAAGGTGAACGGCTGCCTGATTTGTCACTTCCCACGGAACCTCCGGCAGTTTTTCTTTTAATTCTTCTAAAATTATTTGATCGTGGCTTGGGCTTAGCTCTGAGGCATTGAAATAAACCACGTCCACATCTTTAACTGGTGTGGCTTTCTTATACCCATGGAGATGATCCCAAACCAAAGTTCGTATAACTCCCGCACCTATAAACCAGTCAGGAAGTTTAAGCTCCTGTACTGCCCGCAGAAGTTTCATAAACCAATCATTTTTCAAAATCAAAGTTTTTAATTCTTGTTCATAGTTTGGTTCAGACAAAACCGCCCCTCCGATACTGTTTTAAATACTGACTTGAATTAGTTTAACATTTTAATAAAATATTTGGGAGACTCTGTGAAGCCCTGACGCAGATAAAACCGGTGTGCAGCTGCTCTTCTCGAATTGCAATGGACTTCAATTCTGTCACATTTCCTATTTGTGGCGATAGCGGTACAATACTCTTCAATTTCACGTCCGATCCCCCTGTCCCTCATTTTCTCCTCAATGGCAAAATAGCTTATCCTTGCAAAATCCCCTTCTAAAGCTAATTGGGGAATAAAGTGAAGCGATATAACGGCCACAACCTCAGTTCCCGAATCATAAACTAAAAGTTCTTCGTCGGGGTCGTTGAGCAAAGTTGATAATTTTACTTTCAAAAATGAACCCCTAGTTGGATAACCAAGCTGTTCCAAAAGGATCTGTATCTTTTCCCAATCAGCGGTTTTAGCTTTCCGTACGCCCAATGTTTCCCCTCATTTCTTTAGGTGGATTTCACTCCATGAGTTTACTTAGACGGCACTGCCGGATCGGCCTTCTTTTTGTTCAGCAGATCAAGTGAGAACAATGTAACTGTAACCAGGACTTAAAGCGTCTCTTATAATTTCTGAGCAATAATCTTATTCATGGCATGCTTATGGGGTATCCCAGAGGAATTGCAATCAAAAATCACTTCCGAACACTCTTGAATCAGCCAATCATGGTAATATGTAAACAATTCTCCCGAAATCCACTGGCAAGATGCCGGTTCTTTTTTCGGAGCAGGAGCAATAAACGGTTTTTTTACAAAAACGTTGAAGACATGCAGTCCGCCAGGGTTTGTAAACTGTTTATAATTGCTGAATATTTCCTGGCGCAAAGACGGTTTTATATAATGCAAAACGCCGCTGGAATAAAGAATATCAAATTTACCAGACAAACGGTAATCTAAAAGATCAGACTTAAACACTTTAAGATGTACTCCGGCTTTTTCGGCAAGTCTTTGGGTTTTTTCGATGCCGGCATTCGAAATATCAAATGCGGTGACATCGTAGCCATTTCTGGCAAAGAATACAGAATCTTTCCCTTCCCCACAGCCAATATCCAACAATTTAAGAGGGCGTGAAGGGGGTAATAGCTCAAGAACTTTCAGGCAAATTTTTGCGGGTTCAAGACCCCAATAGTAATCAGGTAGTTTATATTCTTCCTCATAAATAGTTACCGCTTTGTCATGTGAGGCATAGCCAAAGAGTTTATCAATACTAATCCCCAGTTCTTGAGACAATCTTGGCAATAATGAACTATCCGGCAGAGCTTGCGCCGTTTCCCATTTGGAAACCGCTTGAAAGGTTATACCGAGTTTCTTAGCTAAATCCTCTTGTGTAAATCCTTTCTCTTTCCTGTACCTGCAAATATTCCTAGCCAATTCAGCATTCATCTCTTTCACGCTCCTTCAAGACCAATTTTATTGTTTTGAAAAGAGCGTTTCAATAACTTGACAGTTTACATTCTAAAAAGCTCAACCCCTAGTTGAAATTTCAATTTTCCCGGCCTTGTCGACGTGTCTTTTCATTGATATATCAATCTTTCCACATCTTTCCTCTCTTTCCTCCTTCAATCAGAGAAATAAGCTAATTTCTATCTTGACAAAAATACAAAGGTACCTTTATAATACTTCATGAAGGTACCTTTATATTAAAAATGAAAGCGAGGAAGAGCAATGAATAACAGTGATTTCGATTTATTTGGGCAATTCGTCCGCCTAGAATGGTTATTGCACCGTTATCACCAGCACAATCACAGACACCACGGTCCTTTAGGTGACCCGCACCGGGGTCAGGGGCGGGTATTAGCTTTGCTAAAGCTGAAACCGGAAATAAGCCAAAAAGAGCTCTCCGAAATTTTGGATATACGCTCCCAGTCTTTAGGAGAGTTATTGGCGAAATTGGAACGAAACGGATATATTACCAGAACACCTTCTCCGACAGACCGCCGTGTCATGAACGTTCACCTAACGGAAGCAGGAAGAGAATCCTCTGCTCAAAAGGAACAGCATGCGGATATCGAAGCCTTGTTTGACTGTTTGAATGAAGAAGAGCAAGCCACACTGAGTGATTATCTAAGCCGCATTATCCTGGCCTTAGAGCAACAATATGCCGGCGAGCCGGAAGCTGAGTTTCAAGGCCATCCACCCTTCGAGGGCAGAGGTTTTGACCGGCATTTCGGAATGGAAGGTGGCCATCCTCCTTTCCACGGCAGAGGGTTGGGCCGGCATTTCGGGATGGAAGGTGGCCGTCCGCCTTTCGATGGCAGGGGGTTTGGCCGGCATTCCGGGATGGAAGGTAAGCGCCCGCCATTTGATGGCAGAGATTATGAGCATCATCATGAGGAGAGAGATAAACCGAACAATTCCAATTCGGATGAAGAGAATTAACTAAATTGCTTCGCTTGCTCCTTCAGCCGATCAGATTTGAGTTGACAAGCCGAATAATACGGTTTACAGTTTTGATAGAATTCTAACTAAACAATTTGCCCTAGTTGGTATGGTTGATCCGGCGACTAATCCGCTCTAAGACTCCCGCTTCTGCAAGCGGTGAGTTAAGAGCGGCTAAGTCCCTGGATAAGTGCGACTAAGATTCAGATGGAGTTAAAACTCCACCTGAATCAGGTCTTCTTTTTATCGGGAGTCACTCCTGTCGCTTAATAATTGCCAAGTGATTCCCGATCCTCTGTGACCGTTCAATGACCAAAAAGCAGGTGATTTGCTCTGGAAGCGCAAGGAAAAATCAGGCTCTATGAATTTTATCTCAGGAATATTGTACACGCAATGAAACAAAAATTAGACGCTAAGTTGATTCCGTATGACATTACGAATCAACAGGCCCGTTTACTGGGTTATCTGGACGAGCAATTGAAGCAGGGAAAAGATATTGTGCAAAAGGATCTGGAACGCACCATAAAATTGCGTGGGTCTTCGATTACCAGTTTGCTGCAAGGCCTGGAGCGAAAAGGATTTATTATCCGCAATACAGGCAGCAGAGATGGCCGTACGAAACAGATGCGCATTACTGAAAAGGGAATTGCTCTGATAGATGAAGTTGAAACCGCTTTTCAGGATGTCGAGGCCTTGATTTTAAAGGGCCTATCGGATGAGGAAAAAAAGATCTATCTTAAATTGCTAAGGATCACCTATGACAATTTTAAAACAAACTGAAGTTATTTTTATTTATAAACAGATGCTTAGAATTCTAACTTTTTCAGCATTTAATTTTCGGCATTTAAATAGAATTCTAATTAATTTCCTCATATCTTTGTCCGATTCAATTTTTAATTTAAGCATTTTAAGGAGGAATTTTTGATGAAGCAAGGCGATTCTTCAAACTATTATTTTGAAGACGCTCCCATTGGGAGGGCCATCATGCACATGTCTTTGCCAATGATGCTGGGAATGTGTTTGAATGTAATATATAACATTATTGATGCTTTTTTTATCGGGAAACTGAATCAGACGCCGATGATGTCGGCGATTGCTCTAGCTCTCCCCTTTTCAACGATCTTAATGGCGATAGGCAATTTATTCGGTACTGGAGGGGGCACATATATTTCGCGTCTTCTCGGTGAAAAAAATCTAAAGGAAGCACAGAGGGTTTCAGCTGTAACCTTTTACTTCAGCCTGATAAGCGGTTTGCTCCTGATCATTCTCTGTACCCCATTCCTTCCCTCTCTGTTGCAGCTTTTGGGAGCGAAAGGTGACACACTGCTTCCCACCCGGAATTTTATCTTGGTTTCTTTGCTCGGCAGCCCGGTTGTAGTAGCCAACTTTGCTTTAGGGCAAATTGTCCGCGCCGAAGGTGCTTCTAAGGAATCCATGTACGGAATGGCCGTTAGTGTTCTTGTCAATATCATGCTTGACCCCATTTTAATTTTTACTTGCCATATGGGAGTGATGGGGGCAGCTTTGGCCACTGTTTTAGGCAACTTTGGTGCGGTGATTTACTATGTTTTCTACCTGCAGAAGAAAAGCATGACCTTAACTGTTGCCGCAGAATCATTCAAACCTAATTGGAGAATGACAGGGGAAATCTTTAAAATTGGAGTATCCGCCATGATCATGGATTTATTCCTAATCGTATCCACTCTTCTACTCAACAATTTTTCAGCCGCTTACGGTGATTATGCAGTCGCTGCCTTTGGCATTTCCCAGAGAGTCGTGCAGCTTTCCGATTTTATCGGCATGGGGCTGTTTATGGGAATTGTGCCGCTTGTCGCCTATTCTTATACCGCGCGGGATATTCGCAGAATGATGGGTATCATTAAAACTACAACAGCTTATATAACTGTTTTGGTAGCCGCCGTTTCTGCGACACTGCTGCTCTTCCGTATACAAGTTATCAAACTTTTTACCGCAGACCCGCAGGTTATTAAAGTCGGAATTGTTATCTTAGCGGCAATGCTGATTTCCTCTCTCTTTACCAGCTATTCCGGACTGTTTACCGGGATCTTCCAGGGCATCGGCCGTGAAAAAGAGGCAGCTATTATGTCCATGGCGCAAGGAGTGTTCTTAATACCCATCATGATCATGGGAAATATCTGGTTTGGTCTTGATGGTGTGATTTGGTCCATGGCTGTAGCGGAAGTTCTTGCCAGCTTGATCGGCTTGGGCCTCTGGATTCATTTCCGGAAAAACTCTGCCTTGAAAGACTTTCTTAGGCAGCCGGAACAACCGCCTTTCTGCACCGATTGGATGGATTAATGCCGTGCCGAAAGCTTCATCCAATCTATCTAGAAACAGTCCATCTAGAAAAAGTACAACTCAGCAAGTTGTCTTGTTTCCTAGCAGCAACTTCCGCCAGTATTGCCCGAACAATCGCAACTCGGTTCTGTCCCGGTCAGCCAGCCTTTAATGATAGCGGCTGCACAGCCAACACCTGGCGTAACTTCCAATGCCTCAAATGGACAGTTTTTAACGCAGGCTCCGCATTCTATGCAATTATCTTTATGGATAATGAAAGATTTATTATTGCTCATGGCAAAGACGTTGTGCGGGCATACTTCAAGGCACTTCCCACAGCCCCTGCATCTGTCTTTCTTCATTGTTAAGGTAGATACATTTTTTAAATATCTGTGTCTCACAATAACACTCCTCTATTTGCACAAAAAGTTATCGACTAATACAAGAACGATCCCTAAAAAGACAGAGATCATAATTGGGGGAATTGCTAGTTTCATCTCTTTCAAAACACCTGAAAAGGAAGTGTAGGTTGACGAACCCGTAAAATTCATAGCCAGAAAAGCCGATACTGACGGCAATATTAAGAAATAAGCAAAAGCTTTTATAAAACTATAATGTGGTGTATATGGCCAGCCATTGAGCAGGTTAACGATGACAACCCAAATAAAGCCTAATAACCAGCCTTTCCATGCAAAAGCCTTGCCGGGAATCCAAGGCAATAATAAGGGAGTTAAAACACATCCAAATATTATGGCACCAATATAGGCATAGACATCAACGATGCCAAAGGTCCCGAAGCCAATAAGATTTGACAAAAAGAGCACTCCAAATATCATTAAAGAAATTTTGACCGTGCTTACCAGTTCTATCGGTGTTAAAACAAGCCGATCATAGGCGCTGAACTTAACTGTCCGCATTTCAGCATTAGCTTTCATTCCTGATTCAATATACTTTTTGATATCCTCAGCTCTCACAGGGCCATACTGCACATTAAATCCTGAAGATTTCAGTACTTCATGAGCGCTAACGCCGGGTGCACTTAACTGCGGTAGTATTAACGTTCTGTGAGTAACCTGTTTCTCTAATTGCACGATGGAAAGACGGTCTATAAGTTCTCTCGTCCCAAACGTACCTTTACCGGCGGCACACCAGACATTGATCCCTTTAGTGTCCAGAACCAGAATCCATGCATCCAGGCCGGATAATTCTTTTCTTAGGCCGTCAAAGCTCATTTTATAATTAGCTGTTACCAAAACAGGAGAATAACTATCAGGTTTACCGATACGGTAAAGACCAGGGCCGACTTTGTAATTCATTCTGTTGATACCCCACCGGGCTTTCCAGGAGCCGAAAATATCCTGCAATGTTAATTGAGCAGTTGTTTCGAAAATCTCTATGTTTCTGTTCAGATTAATACTGATCATGACACAACACCTCAACTTTTTAGTTCCCAAAGTCTTTAAAAACAAATTAATTTTCCAGGCATATTTAAGTTTTAATATAAGACCCTTGTGGTTTCGGATATAAGTTTAAATATTAATGAAATTTTAAACAAGAACTATCATTTTGTTCACTTCTAAATTCATCTTTATTAGATCTAAGTGCCGCTAGATAGAAAGAGACGGATTTAATGATCTCATTATTATTACTGTAGTACATCCACTGCCCTTCAGACCTTCCTCTAACAAGGCCGCTGTCACATAAAATTTTCATATGGTATGACAAGGTAGGCTGAGTAATCTTGAAATGGTCCAACAATTGACAAGCGCACATTTCACCGGCTGAAAGTAAACCGACAATTTTGAGGCGGGTCTGATCAGCTAATGCCTTGAATATAGAAATATACTCTGAGTAATTATAGGACATAAAATCACTCCCCTATCGTTTTAAAGGCTACGACTTATATAGATAAACCTCTATATAACTATTATATTACAACGATATATAGAGAACTGTCTATATCTTACCCTACATTTTTGAGATGTTATACTAAGTTGCATATAACATATTAGATACTATCCAATCCCAACCTGTAATACTCCTAACTCTTAGAGGATCATTTTCTAAACTTACCAGTGTATCGCACAACCGCAACTCAACGTGTTTTAGGGTGTTAAACAACTCATT
>NZ_JAVHUW010000044.1 GCF_030954495.1 Candidatus Desulfosporosinus nitrosoreducens
GAACATACACAGAGAAATAAACCAATCTCCATGGAGCAACGCATTAGAAATTTTCTCAGTACTTAACAGGCTGGATGGGATATTACGCCCTTGCTGACGCTCGAAAGATACTGATGGAAATTGATCAATGGATACGCCACCGATTAAGAATGTGCGTGTGGTAGCAATGGAAGAAAGGAATGTCACGAATAAGACAGTTCAGGGCGGATGGAGCTCGGGAATGGATGGCCTTGGGTTTTTCGTCTACAAGAAAAGGCCCTTGGGCGGCGTCTTTACTTGTTACTTCCATCTTCACGAGGGAATATTGGCAGTAGCTCGGATTAGTCAGCGTCATGGACCGATATCTAGAAGTTCGTAACACTTGGCGAACCGCCGTATACCGAACGGTACGTACGGTGGTGTAAGAGGACGGCGGGGAAACCCCGCCTCCTACTTAATTATATAAAAGGGGTTGCCAGGGCAGCGGACGGTTGGTATAATAGTAACATGTTAACGCTTTAATTAGATAAAGTATTAAAGATTCGGAACGTAACGAAAGGGGAAGCTTAGTGGAAAAGGATTTTTTAACAATTGCCCTGCCTAAGGGAAAATTACTGATTGACTCAGTCCGGTTGCTGAGCCGGATTGGAATAGAGTGCAACCATGTCAACGAAGATTCGCGGAAGCTTTTCTATGATTTGCCGGCGGACAACGTTAAGATCATAATTTGCCGGGCCACAGATATTCCGACTTACATTGAATATGGGGCAGCTGACTTGGGGATTGCCGGCAAGGACACACTTTTGGAAGAAAATAAAGATGTTGTTGAATTATTGGACTTGAAATTTGGCTATTGCCGTTTTGTGGTCGCCATGCCTGAAGGGAGGGTTCCGCCCAAACTTGCGAATGGCGAGTATGATTTAAGCGGCTTGAACTATCAGCGGGTTGCGACGAAATTCCCGAGAGTCGCCGAGGCCTTTTTCAGCGGCTTAGGTATGCAGGTCAGTCCGATCAAATTGCACGGAAACATTGAACTTGCGCCCTGTGTTGGTCTGGCAGAAATGATTGTCGACATTGTTTCAACCGGAAAGACACTGCGGGAAAATCACCTTGTAGAAGTTGCGCCAATTCTTGAGGCTACCTCCCGTTTGATAGCCAATCGGGTGGCCTATCGCATGAAACATGAACGTATCAGGGATATTGTCGGCAAGCTGCGCCAGGAGATGAATGAAGACATTTCGGCAAAATAGGTTTGAGTGCCGGTGAGCAGGTAAATGTTTTACAGGCGATTGAGCCTGGGAAAGTTTTTAAACTTGAGTTTTTGCAGGTGCTAATGAGGGGGGAATGAAGATGAACGTTGAGACTTTGGAAAACATTGATTTAAGCCGTTTGACGCGTAAATCTTACGGAGACGACAAGGGCCTTGAGCAGCGCGTGGCGGAAATCCTGAAGCGTGTTCGTGAAGATGGGGACGAGACGATTTATCAGATGACTGAGGAATTTGACCGCGTCAATCTGCGTTCCCAAGGGCTGAAAGTCACGGAGGATGAGCTGGAAAGCGCTTATCGCAAAGTAGGTGAGGATTTCCTTCAAGCCTTGCGCAGGGCAAAGGAGAATATTTTGCGCTATCATGAGAAACAAAAGCGGGTTTCCTGGCTCGATCCTGATTCCGACGGGAGTATTTTAGGCCAGCTTTTACTGCCCCTTCAGCGTGTGGGGGTTTACGTACCCGGCGGGACGGCTTCCTATCCGTCTTCGGTGTTGATGAACGCTTTGCCCGCTCTGGTGGCGGGAGTTAAAGAGATCGTTATGGTCAGTCCGCCTCGCTCTGACGGCACGCTTCTGCCCGAAGTATTAGTGGCGGCCGCCGAAGCCGGAGTAACCGAGATCTATAAAGTGGGGGGAGCTCAGGGGATTGCGGCTTTGGCCTATGGAACCGAGAGTATCTCCCGGGTTGATAAAATTACCGGTCCCGGTAATATTTACGTGACACTGGCTAAAAAGCAGGTCTTTGGCAGCGTCGATATTGATATGCTGGCAGGGCCGAGCGAAATTCTGATTCTCGCGGATGAAAGCGGGCGAGCGGAAGAGTTAGCGGCGGATCTGCTGTCACAGGCCGAGCATGACCGGCTTGCTTCAGCAATATTAGTGTCCCCCTCGCGCACGCTCCTTGAAGAAACAGTTCGAGAGGTGGAAAGGCAGTTGTCTGATTTGCCTCGGGCGGAAATTGCCCGAGCCTCCTGGGAAACTTACGGAGCGGCAATTTTGGTTGCCGATCTTAGGGAAGGCTTGGCTTTGGCCAATCAAATCGCACCGGAGCATTTTGAATTGGTTGTCAAAGACCCTTATTCATGGTTGGGGCAAGTTAAGAATGTCGGAGCAGTTTTTTTGGGCAGATATTCTCCCGAACCTGTGGGAGATTATTTTGCGGGACCTAATCACGTACTGCCGACAGGAGGGACGGCGAGGTTTTATTCTCCCCTTAATGTCGATACTTTTATGAAAAAAGTCAGTGTGATAGGGTATTCGGAAACCGCCTTGAAGCGGGACAGTCAGCAGATTGCCCTGCTTGCCCGCAGCGAAGGGCTGGAAGCTCATGCCCGGGCCGTCGAGGCGCGCTTTAAAAAATAAAAGTAAGGAGTTAGGCCAGCTATGGAAATTAGTTTGCAACAAGTCGAAGAGTTTGTGCGCCCGGAAGTTCGCCGGCTGGTTCCCTATAAAGCGAACCATATGCCTCAGTGCATTACTCTGGATGCCAATGAAAACCCCTTTCCCTGGCCCGCCGGCATGCGGGAAAAATTAGCCGCTGAGAGTCCGGCCTTTAATCGCTACCCGGATGGGATGGCCCAAGCGCTGAGACAGGCCATAGGCGGATATGTCAAACTGTCTCCGGAGGAAATTCTGGTCGGCAATGGTTCCGACGAGCTTATTCAGCTTATTCTTCTCACCTTCGGCGGCGCGGGAAAATCTTTGGTCGTTCACCCCCCGACCTTCAGTATGTACCAGATCTCCGCCCACTTAACAAGTACGGCAGTCAAGGAGGTTCCCCTGCTTGAAGGACTTTATCTGGATGTGGAACAAATGCTGCAAGCCGCCAAAGCCCCCGATGTCCATGTGTTGATCGTCTGCAACCCCAATAATCCCACGGGTTCCTTGTTTCCGCGCCAGGATATTCTGCGGCTCGTGAGGGAAAGCGGCAAGATGGTAGTGGTCGATGAGGCCTATGCGGAATTTTCCGGGGAAACTCTTATTCCTGAGTTGAAAAATTACCCCAACTTGGTGATTCTGCGGACGTTTTCCAAAGCTTTCGGCATGGCCGGCCTGCGTTTGGGCTATTTATTAGGGCAGGCAGGAACTATTGATTTAATTAATCGCGTGCGGCCCCCCTTTAACGTTAATTCTTTGAGCCAGAAAGCAGGGATTCTGGCCTTAGGATATTTACAGGACTATCAAATACAAATTCAAACGATTAAGGATGAGACCCGAAAACTTTTCGAGGAATTAGCCAAGGTTTCCGGGCTGACTATCTATCCAACCAAGGCTAATTTCATCCTCTTTAGACCGAAAGATTCGGACAGTTGGGCCAGGGAACTTTTAAAAAGAGGATTCCTTGTGCGCAATATGGGCGTGCTTCCGGTTCTGGGCAAATGCCTGCGCCTCAGTGCCGGACTGCCTGAGGAAAACGAGAGCTTTTTGCAGGCCGTTGCGGAGATCAACGCCCTTTAACCATAGCGGTCCTGGTTAGCATAGTGGACAAACATAGTGGACTTAGTTTAGAAAATAAGCTCAAGACAGTGAGGAGGGAATTACCCCGTTCTGTGCCTTGAGCCGGCGAAAGGCATGGTTATCGTTATGAGGGAAGTTTATGTGGAACGTAAAACCAAAGAGACTGAAATCCGGGTTCGCCTGAACCTTGACGGAAGCGGAGAGGCTCAGGTGGAGACGGGGATAGGATTTTTTGATCATATGCTCACGGCCTTTGCCCGCTTTGCCTATTTCGATCTTCTGCTCCAGGCCAGCGGAGATTTAAAAGTGGATACTCACCACACTATCGAAGACTGCGGCATCGTCCTTGGGCAAGCATTGCGGGAAGCCTGTGGTGATAAGGCGGGAATCGAGCGGATCGGGGAGACGCTTCTTCCTATGGATGAAGCCTTAGTCCAGGTAGCCTTGGACCTCTCCAATCGCCCGTATCTTGTCTGGGATATGGCACTTTCCGAAGGAATGGTTGGCCAGTTTCCCTTTGAAATGGCTGAAGAATTTTTTCGGGCTTTGGCTGTGCAGAGTGGCTTAACGTTGCATATCCGGCAAATTTCCGGAAGAAACCTTCATCATATCCTTGAGGCGGCTTTTAAAGGAGTCGGGAGGGCTCTGGGTCTTGCCTTGCGCCAGAATACCCGCTACAGTGGTATTCTTTCAACAAAAGGAATTTTGTAAAATGGTTTAATGCGCACGGGAGGAATGAAAGTGATAGGAATTGTGGATTATGGACGGGGAAATTTGCGAAGCGTGGAAAAGGCCTTGGCCAAGGTTGGCTTCGAAGCGAAGATCATGACAACTCCCCGGGATTTGCCGCTTGTTGACGGAGTTATTCTCCCGGGAGTCGGAGCTTTCGCCGATGCCATGGAAGCTTTGCAACGTGGGGAATGGATTGAGCCGATCATCGGCTTTGCAGGCTCGGGCCGTCCCTTTCTGGGGATTTGCCTCGGCATGCAGGTGCTTTTTGAATTCGGAGAAGAACATGGAGAACATGCCGGTTTAGGGCTTCTGGCAGGCCGTGTGGTAAAATTTCCGCCCGGCGGTAAGGTCCCTCACATGGGCTGGAACAACGTAAATTTAGTTCAGCCCTCACGGTTATTAGAAGGAATTCCCGATCAAGCCTACTTTTATTTTGTGCATTCGTTCTACGCATTGCCGGCAAACCAACGGGATATTATAGGGACGAGCGATTACGGGGTCGTTTTTCCTGCCCTTGTGGGGAAAGACAATGTCTGGGGGGCGCAGTTTCATCCGGAAAAATCAAGTCCTTGGGGGCTTCAGCTTCTGTCTAATTTTGGAAAGTTGGTGAGTGAGTATGCTGCTCTTTCCAGCCATTGATCTAAAAGAGGGAAAAGCGGTGCGTTTATTGCAGGGCCGGATGGAAGATTCTACGGTTTATGCCGACGATCCTCTTGAAGTGGCCCAAGGCTTTGAGAGGCAAGGTGCCTCCCATTTGCATGTCGTTGATTTGAATGGAGCATTTACCGGAAAGCCGGTCAATGATGAAGTCATCCGGAAAATTGTCGGGAATGTTTCCCTGAAGGTTCAGGTAGGAGGAGGAATTCGCACGCTGGAGCGGATCAGCGAACTTTTGGATTTAGGAGTGGAGCGGGTTATTTTAGGGACGATTGCCGTTAAGAATCCACAATTGGTTGCCGAAGCCGCACGCCGCTATGGGGCACGGATTGTAGTGGGGATTGACGCCATGAACGGTCAGGTTGCGGTCCAGGGGTGGGCTGAAGCGACTGAGATGCAGGTTCTTGATTTGGCGCGGGCCATGAAAGCTGTGGGCGTTAAAAGCGTTGTTTTCACGGACATAGCCCGGGATGGCATGCTGAGTGGTCCGAACATTGAAAGTACGGTTCATTTAGCCCGGGAAAGCGGGCTGGGCGTTATCGCTTCCGGGGGGATATCCAGCTTAGAGGATTTACGCCGCTTGCAGTCCGAGCATCTGAAAGGAGTCTCCATTGAAGGCGCTATTACGGGAAAAGCTCTTTACAGCGGAGCTTTTACCTTGCGGGAAGCTCTGAAGGCCGCTCAATTCAAGCCCGAGGATAAAACTAACGGGAGCAGGGGGGAATGAAATGTTAAGCAAGAGAATTATTCCCTGTCTGGACGTTCATGACGGGCGTGTTGTTAAGGGGACAAATTTTGTTCAATTGCGGGACGCGGGAGACCCGGTAGAACTGGCCGCCCTCTATGATCGGGAAGGTGCTGACGAACTTGTTTTCCTGGATATTACAGCTTCGTCGGATAAACGGGAGACGATGGTGGAGGTAGTACGCAGGACAGCGGAAGAGGTTTTTATTCCCTTTACAATCGGCGGCGGGTTGAGGACGATTGAAGATATTCGCAAGATGTTGAGGGCAGGCGCGGACAAAGTGTCCTTAAACACCTCGGCGGTTCAGAATCCCCGCTTGATTCAGGAAGGCGCCTATGCTTTCGGAAGCCAATGTATTGTTCTGGCGATTGACGCCCGGAGCACAGCTCCCGGGCAGTGGGAAGTGTACATTCATGGAGGCAGGACGGCAACCGGCAAGGATGTGCTGGCCTGGGCCGAGGAGGCTGAGAAGCTTGGTGCCGGGGAAATTCTCCTGACTTCCATGGACCGGGATGGCACGAAGGTCGGGTATGAATTGGAATTGACCAGGGCGGTAAGCCGGACCGTATCCCTGCCGGTTATAGCCAGCGGCGGAGTAGGAACTTTGGAGCATTTGGCGGAAGGCTTAACACTCGGGGAAGCGGACGCGGTTTTGGCTGCTTCGATTTTTCATTATAAAGAGTATAGTATTAGAGAAGCGAAGAAATATCTGGCGGAACGGGGGATTCCGGTAAGGGGACTTGTGTGACACGGCGCTCAGTCATACGCCTGCAGAGCAAACTGGCCGTTCAAGGCTGCTTTTAGGGAGTTTGCTGTCTGCCTGCCTTAAGACGGCATGCCGTTGTCAGGCCCGTGGTCCGGGCTTGGGTCGAGGATATATCAGGAAAGGTAGAGATGCGAAATGGAAGAAAATCAAAGAGAATTTCCGGATTTGTCCGGAATACGTTGGGACGCTCAGGGACTGGTTCCGGCGATTGCTCAGGATGTAGAGACGAAAGAAGTTCTCATGCTTGCATATATGAATGAGGAAGCTTTGCGCAGGACTTTGCGCGAAGGCAAGGCTTGTTATTACAGCCGCAGCAGGCAAGCCCTGTGGCTGAAGGGAGAGACTTCGGGGCATTACCAGGAAATTGTGGATATAAAATTTGATTGTGACCAGGATGCCTTGCTTTTGACGGTGAAACAGACCGGGATGGCCTGTCATGAGAATCATTTTTCCTGTTTTCACTATAATTTGGAACGTGATGGGTTTAAAGTTTTAGGAGAACCCGAAGTACGGCCTCAGATGCCTTTAGGAAGAACCTTGGAGCTTTTGAGCGCAGTGATTCATTCCCGCAATCAGGAACGCCCGGAAGGCGCTTATACCACTTATCTGTTTGAAAAAGGGATTGATAAAATCCTTAAAAAAGTTGGCGAAGAGTGTGCCGAGGTCATTATTGCCGCTAAAAATGCCGATCCAGGCGAGATTCGATATGAGGTCGCGGATTTGTTTTATCATGTTCTGGTAATGTTGGAAGAGCGCGGAGTGGGGGTTGAAGAAATCAGCAAGGAGCTTTACATAAGAAAAAAATAAGTAAATTTGGTCTAAGCAAGAAGGAGTATTTTGGAATTTGGAGAATTGTATAGTATACTATTAGAAAATGCTTTGTGAGAGAAAAACTGGGCTTAGGTCTGAAGATATCACTTTTTGTTAAACTACCGTGATTTATTTATTAATAATGGCAAAATAAATGATTAAAAGCTAGAGCGCAAAATAGAATGTAGGTGGTTGCTGTGTTTAAGATCACGGAGGATTGTCTGGAAAACAAACAGTTTACAGAATACTTTAGCTCGGAGGCTAAAAAGGGTACTGAAGAATTCGAGCAGCTGATTAAAAAGTTTGAAGCAGGACCTCAGTATAAATTTCGTATGCGTGACGTTGATGAAGTTGTCTACTTTATTGGCTATTCAGACGATAACACCAAAAAAAGCGGCTTTGATCCTTTTGATATGTATGGTGAGTATTATGGTTGCTTTGACATCCAGTATCTGAATGATAAAGGCGAGTATGAGCGACTTTAGTGATATAGTCTGGTGACGGAAACAAGGCTGGAGGCAAATGCTTCCGGCCTTGTTCTTATTAATTGTTACTTAATCGTTCGGATAGGAATAGATTGGTGGCAGGGATTCGATGGGATTGGGCAAGAGGAGTTCTCAAGAAAGAGGATTCCTGTGAGAATTAAATATGGGAGTGAGTGCATGGATGAATTTATACTTGAAGGCCTAAAGAAATTATTGCCTTTGGCGCCGGGAATTAACGGGAAAGATGAATACTTCAATTCGGCTGTCTTAGTATTGTTGATGTTTATGGGCGGCGAATATCACTTTGTTTTTGAAAAAAGGGCTGCCCAGATAAGGCAGGCCGGCGAGATTTGTTTTCCGGGAGGGAAATTTGATCCGGAAAGGGACGCGGATTATCAGGAAGCGGCCGTTCGGGAAACTGAAGAAGAATTGGGGGCCAAGGCTGAAAAAATTAAAGTTATCGGGCCGTTAGATACAGTGATTTCGACAACGGGCACAACAGTGGATGCTTTTCTGGGAGTTCTTGATGTAGACGGTTTGGAGAACTTAAAAATAAATACGGCTGAGGTAGAGAGAATTTTTACGATTCCGGTTGCTTATTTCGAGAAAAATGAGCCGGAAATTTACCAAGTAACTTTAGAAGTTCATCCTTCCTATATCAATCAGTCCGGAGAAGAGGTCATAACCTTTCCTGCCAAAGAATTGGGGCTTCCGGATCGCTACCACAGGCAGTGGGGAAACGTGCAAAGCAATATCTATGTCTACAGAGTTGACGATGTTACTATTTGGGGAATCACAGCCCGCTTAATCAGAGACGTTGCGGTAAAGATCAGGAGTTTAGGCGGGACAAAAGGCAAAACCATATCCTCCGGCCAGAAAAAGAAGGAATAGTTTGTATTTTGGGAGAATTAAGAAAAGGATAGTGATGATTATAAGCTAAGTGGGGAGAGGCGGTAAAGAAATGAAATGGGAGACTGTTAAACTTGATGTTAGGGAAACAGGGGTTGCTGTGCTGACATTCAATCGACCTGAGACTATGAACGCCGTTAATGATCAGTTTTGCCGGGATGTTCAGGCAGCCTGCCGTGAGGTTTCGGAAAATGAAGCGGTGAGAGTTCTGGTTGTTACAGGCGCCGGCAATGGCTGGTCGAGCGGGGGAGATATCTCGACCTTGGCCGTGATTAAAGATCCTATTAGTGCTAAGGAAACTTACGACTCCTCTGGCGACCTCGTGACTACGATTTACGAGCTGAAAAAGCCGGTGATAGCGGCAGTCAATGGAGTCGTTGCCGGCGCTTCTTTAGCCGCCTGTTTGGCTTGCGATCTGATTATTGCTTCGGAAAAAGCCCGTTTCGGCTTTACTTTTATGCAGTTGGCCTTTTGCCCGGATAGCGGCGCTTCCTATTTTTTAAATCAAAAAGTTGGCTACCATAAGGCGCTGGAATTGCTGTGGTTTGGTAAAATTATTGACGCTGCGGAAGCCGATAAACTGGGATTTCTGAATAAAATCGTATCTCCTGAGGAGTGCCTGCCGGAAGCCATAGCATGGGCTGAGAGGCTGGCCCGGCAGCCCATGCTGACGGTAGGCTTGGATAAGAAACTGATGCGTGAAGCCTGCCGCAATGATTATTATCAGCAGACTGAGTTGGAAGCTATGTACCAGGTTCTGACCTGGGCATCCGCTGATTTCCAAGAAGGATGCCGGGCTTTTGCCGAGAAGCGCAAACCGGTGTTTCAAAATAAGTGAGGCTGACTCTTAAGTATTTGTTTGCAGGGTTTATAGAAAGCCTTGAATCAGAGATGCTGGAACTTTAAACTAATATCAAATTATTCCGAGTTTTGATTATCTGGGAGGCGACGAATAGAATGGCAGAATTGGCGGATTTTCCGGTTCAAGTAACGATACCGATAGCCTGGGGGGAAATGGACTCCTTTGGTCATCTCAATAACGTTTATTATATAAGATATTTTGAAACTGCTCGGATTCAATATTTCAGAGAAATTGGGCTTTTGGACCTCAAATTGGAGACAAATCTCGGCCCGATTCTCGCTCAGACGATCTGCAAGTACCATAAACCCTTGCAATTTCCCGATGAAGTCAGAGTAGGTGCCAAAATAAAATCTATGAGTAAGTCCAGCTTTGTTATGGAGCATTTAATCGTCAGCGAAACAGCGGGAGTGGCGGCCTCCGGCGAAGGGGTTATTGTGATGTATGATTATCATGCGTCACGCAAAGCGGAGATCCCCTCTGTGCTCAGGAAACGAATCGAAGAGTTTGAAGGGACTTCCTTTTCCAAGGATTTGAGTTAAAATGTAGAGAGGCATGAGAAGTATGAGGACAATTAGTTATTGAAATATTATAAGGGTGGCCCTCCGTACTGCTATGCGGCACCAGCAAAATAACTAGCTGGGAGCAAGAGGATGTAAAGAGAGTGTTTTACAGAAGAAACGCTGACGGAAAGGGCACAAACTAATTTCACTAAAATTGGATTGGGGATAAAAAATGCCGCGGCTTGTTGACACTAAAATTCCTGAGTTTAAATTACGATTTGCGGAGAGCGAAGATGTTGCGCTTATCTTAGGATTTATTAAAGAACTAGCGGAGTATGAAAAAATGCTCTCTGATGTCGTAGCCACAGAGGAAAGTTTGAAGGAATCATTATTCCAAAGGAAGATGGCTGAGGTGATTATTGGGGAATATAAGAACCGGCCTGTGGGATTTGCCTTATTCTTTCACAACTATTCTACGTTTTTAGGCAAACCGGGAATATATTTGGAGGATTTATACATCAAACCGGAAATGAGAGGGAAAGGATTGGGTAAAATAATTCTTTCCTTTCTCGCCCAATTGGTAATAGAAAGAAACTGTGGTCGTTTGGAATGGTGGTGTTTAGACTGGAACCAACCTTCGATCACGTTTTATAAACAATTAGGAGCGGTTCCCATGGCAGAATGGACAGTCTATAGAGTCCACGATGAAGCATTGTATAAACTGGCAAGCAGCTTCTCTTAAATTAAGTGATCATTCAATCGTGACCCAGTGATAATTAGGAAGGTGAGTTCATGAAATTCAAAGATTATCCATACCGTCGGCCTGATCTTGAGGCAATAAAAGTCAGATTCACGGCCTTGCTGGATAAGTTTACAAAGGCCGCGAAGGCTGATGAGCAAGATGAGGCAATGGTTGAAATTAACACGCTGCGCGGGGAATTTGAGTCAATGTCTCAGTTGGCCTCGATTCGCCATACTATTGATACGACGGATACATATTATGAGCAGGAACAAGAATACTTTGACGAAACGACGCCCATCTATCAAGGACTGATTTCCGAATTTTATCAGGCCCTGGTCGGTTCCCGGTTCCGCAGTGCTTTGGAGGAGAAATGGGGCAGACAGCTTTTTACGATTGCCGAGCTGACCTTAAAGACCTTCAGACCGGAAATTATCGAGGATTTGCAGTTGGAGAACAAACTGGCGACAGAATACACGAAACTCATCGCCTCAGCAAGTATCATGTTCGAGGGTGAGGAGCGCAACCTGCCGGGTCTTGGTCCTTTCCAACAGTCAACGGACCGGTCTATGAGAAAGAAAGCCAGCGAAGCAAGATATGGCTTTTTTGCTGCCCATGAGCAAGCAATCGATAAGCTTTACGATGAGCTGGTAAAGGTTCGAACTCAGATTGCCAGGAAACTTGGGTATGAAAACTATGTAGAGCTTGGTTACGCCCGAATGCTGCGTTCGGATTATAATCCGGAAATGGTGGCTAATTTTCGCAGACAAGTGGCTGAGCAAATCGTACCCGCAGCCTCCAAACTGCGTGAGCGGCAGAGACGTCGGCTGGGATTGGCTGAGCTTAGGTATTATGACGAAAAGTTCAGCTTTTTAAAGGGAAACGCTAAGCCTCAGGGAGATCCGGAATGGATTTTGGACAATGGGCGAAAGATGTACAAGGAATTGTCCCCGGAAACAGATGAATTCTTTACCTTTATGTTAGATCATGAACTTATGGATTTGGTGAGCAAAAAGGGCAAAGCCGGAGGCGGATATTGTACATTTATCAGCGAGTATTATTCACCGTTCATTTTTTCCAATTTCAATGGGACATCCGCTGATGTCGACGTTTTAACCCACGAAGCGGGCCATGCTTTTCAGGTATACAGCAGCCGGAACTTTTCTTTGCCGGAATATCAATGGCCTACGTATGAGTCCTGCGAAATCCATTCCATGAGTATGGAGTTTTTTGTCTGGCCTTGGATGGAACTGTTTTTCAAAGAATCAGCAGACAAATACCGTTTTACGCATTTGAGTGAGGCGCTTCTTTTTATTCCCTACGGTGTAGCTGTCGATGAGTTTCAGCATTTTGTTTATTCCCAACCTGAAGCGAGCATAGAAGAAAGAAAAAGTGTCTGGAGACAGCTTGAGAAAAAATATCTTCCTCACCGCAATTATGAAAGCAACAGCTACCTGGAGCAAGGCGGGTATTGGCATCAGCAAAGTCATATTTTCAGTGCTCCATTCTACTATATAGACTATACTCTTGCTCAGCTCTGCGCCTTCCAGTTCTGGAAACGTTCGAGGGAGGACCGGGAAACTGCCTGGCAGGATTACCTGAAATTATGTCAGGCCGGCGGCAGTCAGTCATTTCTGGAATTGGTCAAATTAGCCCGGTTAATATCTCCCTTTGAAGATCAGTGTGTCCAAAACGTTGTTAAGGCCATTGAAGAATGGCTTGATAAGGTTGACGACAGTCAGTTCTAGAACTTAAGCTGATTTAAAACGCAGTTTATTTAAATTGGGGGCTTTTATCTTGGTTACTGAAGTTTATCCCGGAATCTATCTGAATGAAATACCTTTGCCGAAAAATCCCTTAAGGGCTATTAACAGTTATATCTTAGTTTCTGATTCCGGAAATTTAATTATTGATACAGGTTTTAATACTTTAGAATGCCAGGCCGCTTTAATGGAAGGCTTAAAGGAATTGGAGATTGATCTGAAAAAGACAGATCTTCTGATTACCCATATGCATACCGATCACTCAGGGCTGGCGCCTGTCCTTAAAGAACATGGCGTGAAAACAATCTATTTTAGTCAAACTGACGGAGAGCTTTTTAATCAAACTTCCCAAAAGCGAAAATCAGAGCGTGACACTTTCTTTGCAACACTCAACCGAATCTTTGGCTTTGACAATGATTCTGCCTCAAGGTTTGGGAAGGAGTTTGGGTCTAGACTTGATGAGCCTCTGGAATTTACGCCTTTGTCCGAAGGGGATAAACTGGTTGTTGGGGATTACTGTATGGAAGTTGTCGATGTTCCCGGCCATACCCCGGGACATATTGGCCTTTATGAGCCAAGTCACAAGCTGTTTTTTTGCGGTGACCATATTTTAGATGGGATTACTCCCAATATAACTTTCTGGGGATTTGACCAGGACATCTTAGCGACGTATTTGAGGAGCCTAAATAAAGTCAGAGAGTATGATATAAACTATTTGTTCACGGCCCACAGAAAAATAATCCGGGATCATCAGACCAGAATTACCGAGCTGATCACCCATCATGATGAACGACTCCAAGAGATTTTGGATATTTTGCGGGGCGGAAGAAAAACAATCGCTGAAATGGCTGCTTCTATGCATTGGGATTTAAGTTATAAAAAGTGGGAGGATTTCCCTCATCCTCAAAAGTGGTTTGCCTCCGGGGAGGCCTTGTCTCATCTGGAGCACCTCGTGCATACCGGGCGAGTCGAACGGATCGAAAACGATGGAGCCTATTATTATGGTCTTGTCTGACGGTAATTGAAATGCTCTCTTATCCGATAGGCAGACTTAATTTCCCTAATATAAATTAGACCGTTCCCGCTAAATGTTTACGGGGGCGGTCTTTTAAACGTGCGCCAATAAAGAAGACTTGATTCAGGTGAAGTTTTAACTCCATCTGAATCTTAGTCGCACTTATCCAGGGACTAATCCGCTCTTAACTCACCGCTTGCCGAAGCGGGAGTCTTAGATATCCCTATGGATAACTTTGAAGTTCCGTTGTCAGGGGATAATTTGAGTAAAATAAGTGTCGGCAGGCGTCCTGACAAATTGTTCACAAAGATACCATATTTTATTCATATGAACCACATATCCTGTACTTAAAAAAGTAGTAAATTATTACTATGCAGTAACTTCGATTTAGAGGGTTACGGCAAATTTTAAGGAGGTGTAGGTTCCGCAATGATGAAACTGAATAAAACGAAAACAATCGTAATAGCTACGGCTGTTACAACTCTTTTATCGGCGACGGCCGTTTATGCAGCCACGACAGACAATGTCTCCGTACATTCCTCGAAGTTTACCCGAACATATGCAAGCAGTGCTAAAGGTGGATTTAAAAGCCATCTGGATAGCCTGGTATCATCAGGCACTTTGACCCAGGCTCAAGAGGATGCCATCCAAAATGCAATCTCTGCAGGTATGAAGTCAAGTCTGGGAAATGGTGAGTCCCAAAAAGGAGTTTCTAATGGATTTAAAACTGCTTTAGATGGACTTGTCACTGCCGGAACAATAACTGCGGATCAAGAAACGGCTATTGAAAACGTGCTCACCTCAGGTATGAAAGCCGGTACAACTAGCCACCAGTTCAGGCAAGGGGCGACCAACGGGTTTAAAACTGCTCTGGATAGTCTTGTCACTGCCGGAACAATAACCGCGGATCAAGAAACAGCTATTGAAAACGCAGTTACATCCGCCTTCAAATCAGGTGCAACCAAAGGAGAATTTAAGCAAGGGGCGACCAACGGGTTTAAAACTGCTTTAGATAGTCTTGTCACTGCCGGAACAATAACTGCGGACCAGGAAACGGCTATCGAAAATGCGGTCACCTCAGGTATGAAAACCGGTACAACTAAGCACCAGTTCACGCAAGGAGCGACCAACGGGTTTAAAACTGCCTTGGATAGTCTCGTCACTGCCGGAACAATAACTGCGGATCAAGAAACGGCTATTGAAAACGCAGTTACATCCGCTTTCAAATCAGGTGCAACAACGGGTGAGTTTAAGCAAGGCGCTTCCAACGCATTTAAGACTGCTCTGGATGGACTTGTCACCGCCGGAACAATAACCGCGGATCAAGAAACCGCTATCGAAAACGCGCTCACAGCTGGCATGAACAAAGGTGCGGCAAAGGGCGAGTTCAAACAGGGGTCTGCTAACGGAATGAAAACGGCTCTGGATGCTCTCGTCACCAACGGCACGATTACCCAGGCTCAGGAAGATGCTGTTTTTAGTAAATAAAATTTAGAACGCTTCATCTTGTCTCACTGTCTCTAAGAAAAAACAAACTCCGCATCGCTTTTAAAAAGTAGTGCGGAGTTTGTTGCCGTACATAGACAAATTTTGACCTAGCTGACCTAAAGGATAGGCTCCTTAGTTTTCTGCTTTTTCAGCTTTTAAATCCTGAAATCCTTGGTAAATAAGGTCAAAGAGTTGCTTCAATTCTTCTTCTTCGACGCATGAGAAAGCAACGCGTACATCGGTTTGTCCTATGGAAATAATTCCAACTCCGTATTTTTCTAGGAGGTGAAGGCGCAGGGACTCGGCGTTTACTCCATTAAGTTTAAGACACATGAAATAGCCTGAATTGAATGGATAGTAGTCCCAAGCATCATTATAATTTCCCTGCTTAAGTATTTGTTTGACTTTGGCCGCCCGCTTTTTCAGAAGTTCAAATTTTACGGTTTTCTGAGCTTCAAATTCCCGGGATTGTAAAGCATTGATTAAAAAAGTTTGAGCGGGGTGAGAAGAACTGGAAATTGTTCCCCGAATAATGCCTAAAGTCTTATTTTCTAAAGCGTTTAAGATTGCCGGGTGCTCACAGGCGTAAGTAATAAAACCGACACGAAAGCCCCAAACAAAATCTTCTTTTGTAGCTCCGTCTGCTTTGACCGCTAATATTCTGGGATGAATGTTGGCAATTCTGGCAAATAGTGATTCCTTGACAGAGTCCTCGTAAAATAAGCCAAAATAAGCATCATCTGTCACAACGACTAAGTTCATTCCTTGGTCGGCGATTTCCTTCAAGGCAGCAACAAGTTCCGAAGCTTCTTGTTCACGGGGAGTATAGCCCGTTGGGTTATTGGGGAAATTGAGCAACAAAACAGCTTTTCCGTGATCTCTTTCAGAAAGTATGGCTTCTTTCATACCCGCCGTATTGAAAGTTCCCTTCTCAGTATAGAAAGGAAACGTAACGTTTTTCGCCCCCCTGCGGAGGCCAAAAATAAGATTATAATTACCCCACAATTTATCGGGCAAAATTAGGGGATCATTTTCATTAAGGAAAAGATCAGCCACAATGCTTAGACCATGAGTCAAGGCATTGGTAACGATGGGGTTGCTAAAGGATTTCTCCTTAAGTGAAGGGTTTTCTTTAAGCATTTTTTCACGCCACAAATGTCGTAATTCGGGTTTTCCCGCAGGCGGAGCGTAGGGATATAGGTTCTTAGGCTCGTATTTGGCCAGCGTTTCTTGAATTACAGGTAAAAACATTGGTTGATTCTGCTCAGTCGCAATTCCTATGGTTGCATTATAGCGATAGGCTTTTTGCTTCGCTTCCGCGCTCTGAGTTAAGATTCCTTTAGGAAAGTACAGATTTTTACCGAGATCTGACAACAATTCAAAAACATGAGGATTTGCCTGCCGTATCTGGCGATTCAACTCTTCTGCGATCTCATTCATACATTGCTTCTCCCTTTCTTAAGTCAGCCTGTTTTCCTTGTTATTAAGTAATAGTTCAATAGTTATTCTATGTATAGAAGCTTCTTTACCAACACAGTCCGAATTGTTGCTCAACTGTCAAGCAAGTAAATTTTACACTAAAATAACGGTTTCCTCTACTAGGATGAGACAAAAATCTAAGGTATACAATGTGCGGTATATTATGGCTAAAGAGCAGGGGAGCATGACCTTAAGAAAACCAAAATTAAACTGGCTGACGTCTATGCCAAGACGTCAGCCAGTTTCTCATATTATGTCTGGAACCTAATGCTTCCAGGTATGTCCTTTATGGGGTCCTTTTATGGGTTTGTTTTTAAGAGAGAGATCCTGAGACACAATAACTTCTCCCTTAGGCCCTGTTGTCCATTCTTTTAATTGTACATAATAAAACCCGGAGAGCCCCATATCCTCAGCCGGCACGGCAATGGCGTTTGGAATCGGAGTATTGGGAGAATAGACAATTTCCATAGTCTCGTGCCATGTCCAGCCCAACTGATCACCGGTTAAATATTCCCAGAGATCAGCTTTTTCCCAAGCTCCGGGAGCTGAAGGCGGATTTCCCTGGAGCATGGCATTAAAGCGCTTGTCCCATTTCCGCTCAAGAAAAACGGTACCTTTGTCTCGCCAGGTGAAAGGGATTGGATCAGCTCCCGTACCGCTGATAAAGATTTCCCAATTGTCTAAAGTTCCCTTGAAGGTCATGGCTTCGGCGTTATAACCATATTTATCGGTTTGGGCAGAGGCAATACCGGGAAAAGAAAGCATCATGACTAAAATCAACCCTAGGAACACCAAAAATCTTTTGTTCTTCATAGTAATCCTCCCTTAATCTGAAATGGATAAAATTATGTATATTGAGATTATATAACAAAATCACTAAAATGTATCCAGTTATTTTGCAAGTAATGGCTGACAGACCATAAAATTGAAAAAACGCTGGAGTCTCTGCTCCAGCGTTTTTATAGGTGCCCTACTTGGGATGCCCTGTTATCTTAGCTTGCCTAAAGCTGTTTCGATGCGTTCTAAAGCTTTTTGAATGTTCTCTGTCGAGTTAGCATAAGAGAGGCGGAGATATCCTTCACCATATGAGCCAAAGGCGGTACCTCCTAAACAGGCGACGCCCGCGTTGTTGAGAAGATAATCCGCTACCTCTTTACAGTTCTTGGCGAAGGATTTTATATTGGGGAAAACGTAGAAGGACCCCTCCGGCGCCAGGCAAGTAATTCCGGGGATGGAATTCAGTCCTTTGACAATAAGGTCGCGGCGTTTTTTAAATTCGGCCACCATGCGTTCAACGTCTGCTTGAGGCCCGGTGAGGGCTTCTTTGCCGGCCATCTGCGTAAAAGCGGAGGTGCAGGAATTGGAATTGACCATAAGCTGAGCCAGCCGGTCGGCGATCTCAGGATGCATCACCCCGTATCCTAACCGCCAGCCTGTCATAGCGAAGGTCTTGGAAAACCCATCCAAAATGATTGTCCAATCCTTCATCCCCGGGAGTGAGGCAATGGAGAGGGGGCGAGTATCACCATACACAATGCGATCGTAAATTTCGTCGGATAGGACGAGTATTTCCTTTCCCCGCACTAAGTCGGCGATGGCTTCGATGTCTTTGTCAGTGAGTACGCCGCCGGTGGGGTTGCCCGGAGAGTTGATAATAAGCATTTTCGTATGGGGAGTAATCAGTTGGGCGAGTTCATTGACGTCTAAGCGGAATTGATTTTCTTCCCGTAAAGGAATAGGAACCGGTTTCCCGCCGGCAAACCGGATGACGGATTCATAAATAGGAAAGCCGGGATTAGGATAAATAACTTCATCCCCCGGATTCACAGTGGCAAGTATCGAGAAAAACATGATCGGCTTGCCGCCGGGAACAATGACGACATTCTCTGCGGATACTTCCACGTTTTTATGGCGGATAATGTATTCCGCAATGGTTTCGCGCACCTCTTGAAGGCCTGGAGCGGGTGTGTAATGGGTGTATCCGTTGGCTAAGGCCAGACAGGCGGCGTCAATAATATTTTGGGGTGTGTTGAAGTCCGGCTCACCAATTTCCAGGTGAACAATGTCCTTCCCTTGAGCTTCTAACTTTTTGGCCCTTGCCAAAACTTCAAAGGCAGTTTCCGTACCGAGCAAGGCCATTCTCTCAGCAAATACTTGTTTCATAAAGTCTCCTTTCAAAAATAGTAAATCTTATGGTGTTTAAGTACATTGATGATGTTCGCTCAATATAAAGTGGAGCCCAGGAGTATTAATCCCTAATTTGAACTATATTATAACTTGTTTCCCGGGTTTATGTGTATAAGAAGTTTTCCTAAGTTTACAGTTTGGTATACTTTCATATTAATGGCAAACAATACCATGTGTTGGATAAACTACAGATATACAGAATGGAAGGGAATATTTTGAAATTGCGCACGTTCTTACTGCTAAGCATCGTGTCTTTTGGTTTATTCGCCGGAATTACCTTAATATCGGCCAGGCTTCCTTCTTCTATTCCCCAACGCGCTGTCGCGGGTAAGCTTGTCTGGCAAAGACATAATTGCGTCAGTTGCCATACTTTATTTGGCGATGGGGGGTATGCGGCAGAGGATTTGACCCATATTGTGGCCAAAAAGGCTCCGTCTTCCCTCATTCACTTTCTTGTGGAGCCGCCGGTTATGCGTCCTAACAATTATACCCGCCATCCGGCCCTTGCTGAAGCGGACGCTGCAAATTTGGTGGATTATCTGGAGTTTGTCGACACAATACCGACCTTAGGGTGGCCTCCCCAACAAGGTGAGGAGGGGAAAAATTTTTGAAACTATTTAAATTATTTTCCTTTAGGGGAAAGACTAATAAAGCCCCAATTCCCAAACAACAATTTCTGGCCCAAAAAATCAGCCGCAGGTATTGTCTTTCTGCCGTAGCCTTATTTGCCCTGCAAAGTATCGTGGCTTTGATGGGTGCCCTGGATCTGGTAATACCTGATTTACCGTCACCGATCCCTTTTGAGTACGGCAGGGCGATTCATTTGGGCTTGGCAGATCTTTGGCCGCTGATCGGGACGATGGGTATGGTTTATTTTTTTATCACGGCGGAGCTGAATCGAGAGATCTATTCTCCTTCTTTGGCCCGTTGGCAATACTGGATTGTCCTGGCCTTTTCCTTGTCCATTTTCGGAACCTTAGCCCTGAAAATTGGCAACGGACGCGAATTCTTGGAAGGGATGCCTATTTTCTATGTCGGCATTTGTTTATCTCTGGCCTTAGCCTCTTATAATCTGATAAGAACCCTTTTAAGCGATAAGAAGAATATTACACCGGCGGCGGCGATTATGACCGTGGGCATGTGTTTCCTGGGCATTCTTTTACTGCCAAATACTATAACTTACAGCAACCCCGTCGCGGACGAGGCAATAAAGTACTGGATCATTCATTTATGGGAAGAAATGGCCCTTGAGTTGACATCTGCCGGATTTATCGCCACCTTTTATGTTGTTTCCGGTTTAGCGGACCGAAGCAAAGTGGAGAAGTGGCTTTATTTAGAGGCTACCTTAGCTGTCGTTGGAGGTTTGTACGCTACCGGACACCATTATTACTGGATCGGTTTCCCGGCTATTTGGCTGGTGCTTGGCTCTTTAGTCAGTCTCGTGGAAGTCATTCCTGTGGGCCTGCTGGTTCATATGACCTATAAAGGCTTGAAAGAGGCCAAAGTCGGGAGCAGGCGCGAGAAACTCACCTTATGGCTGCTGCTCAGCAGCATTTTTTACCATATAACCGGCGCATCCCTCCTAGGACTGTTTATGACAATACCTTGGGTCAATCTCTACATGCACGGAACCTATGTTACATCCGGTCATGCTCATTTGGCTCTCTTCGGCAGTTTGGGCTTTACGGTATTAGCGGGTTGTTATTATGTTCTCAGCCAGGGCAGCGAACCAACTCTCAAAAGCTACAGAGGCGGAGTTTTGGCTGTCCTGCTGCTGAACAGCGGGCTGATTGTCATGGCCTCGGCCCTGTTGGTCGCCGGCTTTGTGGAGACTTATCTTTGGAGAATTCTGGATATGGATTTTATGCAGGTTCGTATGCTCCTTAATCCCTATTTAATGATACGGGCTTTAGGGGGAATAATCTTTATGCTGGGCGACCTTCTTTTGGCGTGGAGCTTTTATAAGACATGGAAGGCCACCAAACCCCAAAAGTAACAGTAGCCGAACTTTAGGTAATGAGGTCAGAAAATGCAGATGACAATAACGAACTCTCTTTGGTCGTTTCTCCTGATCTTTTTGCTGGTCCTTCAATTGCTTTTAGTGCTTACACTAACGATCAAGCCAATAATGCGCTATATCATAGGTCAGCAGGTCAGCGAATTTGTGGACAAATTGCTTTCAGACAAATACACTCAGAATCTGATGGAAGTGTGGCCGGCAGGAAAGCGAATCTCGGTATTAAATATTCTGGAGCTTGGCTTTCGCTCTCAAAGCGGGAAGATCGTTACACGCCCTCTTGGCTCTCCCAAACATTTTCCCGGGTACGATAACCTCATGTTTTCTCCCCACTTAATGACGAAAATGTCCTTACCGGAAAGCACTCCGCTGAATATGCAGGTTACCCTTGGCCCGAAAGCCGCTAGGCCGATGACCATTAATATTCCGATTATGATTGGAGCCATGGCTTATGGGATTGCCCTCAGTGAGGAAGCCAAAAGGGCTTTGGCCAGGGCGGCCAAGGCCTTACAAACCTCCACTTGCTCCGGAGAAGGGCCTTATTTGCCGGAAGAGCGTCAAGAAGCGGGAAAATATGTCCTGCAAATTTCCCGTTGGGCCTGGGGAGCCAGAACACAAGAGCAGGTCGCTTCTGCCGATATGCTGGAAGTACAAATGGGGCAAGGCGCCGATGTGGGCTCGGTAGCGGTGGAGGCCATAGAATTTCAGGGCCGGGCGCAAGAGCTTTCAGGGCTGGCTCCCGATGAACCGGCCACAGCTTTTCCGGCGCCGCCGGGGATACAAAGACCAAGTGATTGGCCGGGCTTTATGAAAAGTTTGCGCAAACGGGCAAACGGTATTCCTATCGCTTTAAAGCTTATGGCCACCGGCAATCTGGAGGAAGATCTGGCGGTTGCGATTCAATTAGGCTTTGATGCCGTTATTATTGATGGAGCGCAGGGAGGGTCCCACGCTACAACTCCGATTAAACAAGATGATTTTGGTATTCCCAGTCTTTTTGCCTTGAGCAGAGCCGTCCGCTTTTTAAAGAGCCAAAAGGTGCGGGAGCGAATCAGCCTGATTGCCGCCGGGGGATATTTTACGCCCGGAGAGTGTCTCAAAGCCATTGCTCTGGGGGCGGATGCCATTTATATGGCTACTGTTCCGCTTCTGTCTCTGACTCACAACCAAGTCAGAAAAGTAATACCTTGGGAACCGCCAACGACATTGGTCTATTATGACTCACCCTCCAAAGGAAAGCTGGATATAGATCAGGCTGCCACAAGTGTGGTTAACAGCCTGACGGCTATGGTTTTAGAAATGGAAGAAGGAATGAGGGCTTTGGGCAAAACATCTCTCCAAGAACTTTCTCCGGATGATATGGTTGCCTTGGATTCTTTGACTGCCGAAGTGACCGGTGTAAAGAGGGGTTATTGAAAATGAAGCAAGCAGCTTCCCTAACGAGTTTCTCTGAGCACGACTAAATATCATTTCTGTCCCTTGGCAACTAGCCAGACAGAGGATAACGATCATGATAAGGGCCTTTTAAATTTTTACAGCAAAAAACAGCAATAAACTGTAATATATACTTAACAAAACTGCACAAAAGTGCTATGATCAGGGTAGGATATTTCTAAAAGGGGTAAAGATATGTTTGCAGAGGAACGGCGTGAGAAAATTCTTGCCAAAATCAAAGCCTCGCGCAGGGTATTTGCGAAAGAACTTGCGGATGAATTTCAGGTTTCCATTGATACCGTCCGCCGGGACTTAACAACGATGGAGGAAGAGGGCCTTCTTAAAAGAACTCACGGCGGTGCTGTCTCGCTCTCTAAGGTCAGAAGGTTTCCGATGGATGACAAGATTCGCTACAGTGAAGGAACCGAGCATCAAAACGCCGTTGCCAAGCTTGCCGCCTCTTACATCGAGCAGGGGGATACAGTCTTTATCGGCGGCGCAAGCATTCACTACATATTGCTGAAATACCTGCCGGTTGATCGGGACTATACCGTCATCACCAATTCGCTGATCATCGCTGAGAAGTTAAAAAATTACGGTCATATTGAAACCTATATCGTCTGTGGAAAAATTGAAAGAGAAGAAGGGATTGTTGATCCTCTGGCAACAGAATTTGTCAGGACCTTGCGCATTGACAAAGCCTTCCTGACGGGAGGAGGAATTTCCGCCAAACATGGGTTGAGCAGTTCAACTCCTGAAGGCGCGATATTCCAAAGGACTGTGGCGGAGGTTTCCCGTCAAAAAATATGCCTGGCTAATTTTGACAAGGTGGGAACGGAGTTTTTTGCCAGAACTATTGCTTTAAGAGAATTGGATGTTCTGATTACGGATTGGGAGGCACCCGAGGAAGAGCTGGAAAAAATTCAGCAAACGGGTGTAAAAGTCTTGGTAGCTCAGGAAACTATTTAAGGACATGAATACCTGGAAAGAAAGAAGGCCGGAGAGTTATGAAAGTAAGTTTTTATACGTCCCAAAGGGAATATGCCTTAAAAAAAGAGGAATTTAATCGTGCCATTCAGGTAGTTCTGGAAAAAGGAAATTTTATCTTAGGCGAACAGGTTGCTCAGCTGGAGAATGAGATTCAGCAATACACTCAAGCTAAATATGCCATCGGTGTGGCCTCGGGAACAGACGCTCTGACGATAGCCTCAGATATTCTCGGCTTCAAGGACGGCAAAGAGGTCATTACGTCTCCTTTTACCTTTCTGGCCTCGACATCGTGTATCACTAAACACCGGGGACGCCCTGTTTTTGTGGACATCAACGAGGAGACCTTCGCTTTGGATGTAACTAAAATCGAAGAAAAAGTCAATCAACAGACGATTGGCATCCTGCCGATCCATCTCTTTGACCAAATGGCGGATATGGATCGGATTATGGATATTGCGGCTAAATACCGGCTGAGAGTCCTGGAAGACGCAGCGGAAGCCTTTGGCATGAGATGGAAGGGACAGGGCGGACAATATCGCCATGCCGGAACTATCGGCGATTTTGGCGTATTCTCGTTTTTCCCGACTAAGACACTGGGGGGTTACGGTGACGGGGGAATGATGATCACCAATGATGAAGAACTGGCGCGCAAGGCGAAATACTATAGGGTGCACGGCGCCTCGAAAAAATACCATTACGAGTATGTCGGTTACAATTCACGCTTAGATACACTTCAGGCGGCGATATTATCGGTTAAGCTGAAATATATTGACGATGCTGTCAGCAAACGCGCCGCGATTGCCAAGCGCTATCTGGAAAGGTTAGAGGATTGTCCGGGAGTAAGACTGCCTAAGGTCAAAGGTGATCAAAAGCAGGTTTATTATGTCTTTAATATTTTGGCAGAAAACCGGGACAAATTAGCAGAGCATTTGGCCAAGAACGAAATCGGATACAGCATCTATTATCCTCGCCCGCTGCATCTACAGCCCTGCTTTAAAGATCTTGGCTACCAAAAAGGAGACTTTCCTGTCGCCGAGCGGGTAGCGGAAGAGATTATTGCCCTTCCGATCTATCCTGAGATAACGACGGACGAAGTAGAGTTTATCTGTGATACGGTAAAAGCCTTTTACCAAGGGGGCTAGACTGTTTTTCTTTGAAGGATTAACCTGAGGTTTTAATTTTCCGGTACCGAACATCTTACGCCAGGCATGTCGGAAAGAATTAAAGCGATCAACGAAGATCGGGAAGGAGCTTGATGATGACGATTAGAAAAATCCCCTTTTCACCACCGGATATTACCGAAGAAGAAATTGAAGCGGTAGCGGAAGTACTGAGGTCGGGCTGGATCACTACCGGTCCGAATTCTGCCCGCTTTGAACAAGAGCTGGCCTATTATTGCGGCACAGAGCAGGCAGTTGCTTTGAATAGTGCTACCGCAGGTTTGGAGCTTATTTTAAAGGTCTTGGGTATAGGCGAAGGGGATGAGGTGATCACAACACCTTACACCTATGCGGCAACTTCCAATGTGCTTGTTCACCGGGGAATCATGCCAACCTTTGTCGATGTCAAAAGAGACAGCTTTTTAATTGATGAACAAAAGGTGTATGAAGCGATTACCCCCAATACACGAGCGATCATGACTGTGGATATTGCCGGGGTACCGGTTGACTATGATCAGATAAGGGAGGTTCTAAAGGCCAAAGACCGCCAGGATATTACGCTGATCTCCGACTCGGCGCACTCTTTTGGGGCCAGGTATAAGGGCCGGAAGGTCGGGGGACAAATGGATTTCCATGTGTTTTCCTTCCATGCCATCAAAAACCTGACGACGGCGGAAGGAGGGGCCATTACCTACAATAACAATCGTTTTCAGGGCAAAGAGGACTTGTATAAGGAATTTAAATATACCTCCTTACACGGACAAAACAAGGACGCTTTCTCTAAAATGCAGGCAGGGGCTTGGAAATACGATATTTTAACCGATGGTTTTAAATGCAATATGACGGATATTATGGCGGCTATCGGCAGGGTTCAGCTGCGGCGCTATGACGATATGTTAAGAAAACGGGCTGAGCTCCATCAGGTTTACAGTCAGGTACTTGGCGGCAAGGACTGGGCGATTCTGCCTTTTGACAAAAACGAAGTCATGGAATCCTGCTATCATTTGTATACCTTAAGGTTGAAAGGCTTGCGCGAGGACCAGAGAGATCGTGTCATCCAAAAGATGGGGGAAAAGGATATCGCCACGAATGTGCATTTTATGCCATTGCCCATGTTTACCTTATACCGGAATCTTGGTTACCGGCTGGAAGATTATCCGAACGCCCAGGCTCAGTATGCCAACGAAATTTCTTTGCCCCTTTATTCGAAGTTAACTCTCGATGAGGCGGAATATGTGGCTGAAGAGCTTATCGATTGTGTTGAGTCAATTTAAAGCTGATTAAGAAACATAAACTTTTAGTCTTGAGCATAAGAGACAGCTTGACAATGTACGTGCAAAGCTGTCTTCTTTTTTATTTAAAAACCTGAAAATTAAAAAATAGATCAGAAAATAATGGAGAGAAAAATAGCCATTTTCTATACGCAAATCCCACTCAAAAGTAAAAAGAGTAGAGCGTTTAAGGGTAGCATTCACTTATACAGTAGTGATTCGTCATTGGGGAAAATGCTTTTATCCTTTGCGTTTTACAAAAACAACCAATCACAAATAGTTTTGAAGCGTTTTGTATCAAATATAAGCTTCACTTTTTGACCGCCTTTACAATCCTGCGGAGTGAACCGTCAAAAGAAAGACGAAAAAATTCCACTGTTAACCCTTCCATTTCGAAAATTTCACCATATTGTTTTGTGTGTGATTTGTCGGAAATGATCGCTGTTCCATTCGGTTTCAAGACTCTCGCTATTTCCTGGCAGGCTTTCTTTCGTCCATCTTCGGTAGGGATGTTGTGAATACAAAGGTTGGAAAGAACCACGTCAAAGGTATCATTGGGAAAGGACATACTTCGCACATCCTCATTTCTTACTTCAACTTTTTCAAGGACCCCCTCAAGCTCGGCATTTCTCATGGTATTTTGCCAAGTATTGCTGTGCATGTCTCCCGAATTCCAAATATCAATGCCGATGCTCTTTCCCAGAGTCAATTTTTTGGCAGCACCAATCATTAAAAGTCCCCGTCCGGTGCCGATATCAAGGACTTTTTCATTTCCTTGCCAATCGATCATGGAAATCATCTTGTCCCTACGGTGTAGTTTGCCGAGCTTAATGTAATAAAAATATGAACCACAAACAAGAACCATTAACAACCCGCAAAGCATAAGAACAAAGGCCACAATCTTCAGGCTGAGACTGGGAAAAGTGATTAAAGCAACTCCCCCGCCAAAACAAACTACTCCCACAAAACAAACAATGGTGACGCCGAAAGGCGAACCGTCAAAACCATAATTCGGTTTGGATTTCAGTACGCTATTTGTCATAATTTCCTCCTTTATTTCGAACAACTTCTTGATAAGGTGCGGAGTGCATCTTATATTATATATACACCTTTTAAATATAAAATACAATATGTATCTTATATCTTTTAATCAAATTGTATACTTATTTCTTACAGAAATACTGACAGAAGCGATGTATATTCATGAACGAGAAAAGCGCAAATACACGAAAGCGAGGAGATACGTTAGTCGAAAGTATTTATGATGCAGTTGTTTACGGGGAGATTTGAGGGCTTTTGTGATACTATAATTCCACGCAACAAAAGTTTAAGCAAAAGAACCACTCAGCAATTGAGTGGTTCTTTTGCACTACAAAACCAATAGCAATTTATAATGAAAATTGCATTGTTTTTTAACATAAAAATTAATATATATTTTTGCATTTTGAACTTCTCAACGGAGCGACTTGACATAAAGGGCGCACTTTATCTATATGATAAGCCGTCGAAAAGAAAAAGTCTATATAATTATTGATTTTTATCTTATAATTTTATCGTTGCAACCCAATAAATCTAAGATAGGAGATTAACGATGACAAAAACAAAGATAGGGAGCATTCCTTTTGGACCATATATTACTGTCTTAGCAGGGGCTACTGTTAAGGGAAAGCCAAACTATGCCCCGATCGGTGCCTATGGGGTAGTAAGTCAGAAACCTGTATTGTATATTTCATTGAAGAATTCTCACTATACAACATCAGGTGTCGCAGAACATGGATTTTTTAGTGTAAATATACCATCCTCCGAGCTTCTTGAAAAAGTTGATTTTTGCGGGAGGGTTTCTGGCTTTAAAACCGATAAGGCAACTATTTTTGATTCGTTTTATGATGAAGCCGGCAACGCTCCAATGATCACAGAATGTCCTGTTAATTATCTTTGTAGGGTAATACAGACTATTCCTATATTTGATTTTACAATGTTTATTGGAGAGATTGTTTCGGTATATGCAAATGAAGACTGTTTGGAAAATGGAAAACCAAATGCTTTAAAAGTAAACCCAATAATATTAATGGATTCAGGTTACTTTGATTTAAAGGATAGGATTGGCTCTGTCTTTAAGGTATGTAGTGCAAATAAGTAAATGCATGCGGAATTATTTGGATATGCCGAGTCCTCAGACAGAAAAATAGAACTAAGGGTAAGCCCGGGACCCGGTGAACACAATTACAATAAATATCATAGATTTCAACTATATAAGGCAGGCAGAAATTCCTCCTGCCGCCAGCCTGCGGCATGCTGCTCCACAAGGAGCAAGAATTCACCCAGTGCGGGGGATAACCACTTTTTTTTATGATAGGCAATCTGGGTAGCAAGCCGCTGAGGGCGGTCATCCCAGGCCAGCAGAGTCAGTTTGCCTTCCCGAACTTCTTTTTGCACAGTGATAAGGGGAAGAAAAGAAAGGCCAAGAAAAGAAAGGCCAAGACCGGACATAACGCAGTTCTTAATAGCTTCGACGCTCCAAAACTCCAGATCAGGATTGGAAAAGATCCCGTGGCTGTTAAGATGCTGTTCGAATAGAGCCCGGTAGGTACACCCCGGTTCGGTATGAAGTATAGTTTCGTCTTTTAAATTCTCAGGTTCGACATGTTTATAAGAGACAAGCGGATGGTCCGGTGGCGCAATGAGCGCCATTTTTTCTTGTACGAGGGTTTCAAGGTGCAAATCCCGAACCTCTGTTTCCGGCTGAAGCAGGAAAGCAAGATCCAGTTCCCCTGTGCGGATCAGATCATGCAATTCCCAGCATACGCCGGGCTTCAATACGATTTTAACGTCTGGATAGCGTTTTTTGTATTCGCGGATAATATCCGGCAAACGAAAGGCCGCCAGGGATTCGGGGGCCCCTATGGTCAGTGTACCGGATAGTGCCGTCTCAGACCGGATTGCGTCTATTGCCAGGTTGTGCATTTTGGTAATTTCCTGGGCGTAAGGAAGGAGCCGCTGTCCGGCAGCGGTAAGAACAGTCTTTTTGCCCAGCCTGTCAAAGAGCGGCCTTTCAAGTTCTGTTTCCAGCGCCTGGATCTGTGCGGTTATACTTGACTGAGCGTATCCTAGTTTATTAGCCGCGCGAGTAAAACCCCCAACTTCGACCACTGTAATAAAGGTAAATAAATGACGTAATTCCATTTCCTTCTCCTTTTCGTATCATCGGTTAAGGCGATGCATATCATCGAAATCTTTCGTTTCTCCGATAGCGTCATTATCTGATACTATTAGAGGAAATACAAGGGAGAAGGAGTGGAAATATGGGTGATCAGAATCGTTTGCAAGGTACAATAGGCCTGCCGCAGGCCATAGCCTTATATATCGGGGCCGTACTTGGCTCGGGTGTGCTCATTGTGCCCGGGCTGGCCGCAGAGATCGCCGGTCCGGCTTCCCTGCTGGCCTGGGGGCTTATGACCCTGCTCGTATTACCGCTGGCGCTGTCCATGGGATTGCTATCGGCCAAATTTCCGAATGCCGGCGGGGTTTCTCATTTTGTCACCTTAGCTTTTGGACCACGGGCCGGATCGCTTGTCGGCTGGTTTTTTCTCATGTCAGTGCCAATTGGCGCACCGGTGGCGGCGCTGACAGGCGCCGGTTATATGACGGTTGCGCTGGGCTGGAGTGACAGTACGAGAGTGGCGCTGGCTGCGGGAATGCTGGCGGTCGGACTTCTGACCAATCTTATCGGGATGAAAGTGGTGGGACAAGTGCAAATTGCCGTTGTGCTGGCAATTGTTGCCGTGCTGGTGCTGGCCATTATAGGGGCCGTACCTCATATTCAGTTCGCGAATTTTACACCTTTTCTACCCCATGGTTGGGTGAGTGTCGGGCGGGCGGCCGCGATTCTATTTTGGTGTTTTATTGGCTGGGAGGCAGTTTCTCATTTATCGGAAGAATTCCTGGACCCGCAGCAGGCCGTCAAAGGGGTAACCGTTGCCGCGCTGATAGTCGGAGTATTGTATTTCCTTACGGCGCTTGCTACCGTGGGGACGCACAGTTACCATACCGCGGGATCGGATGCGGCATTAGTATTGGTCATAAGTAAACTGCTCGGACCTTGGGGGGCTTTGGTTGCAGGATTTACGGGTGTGTTCATCTGTACTGCCGTTATTATCGCTTATACGGGTGCGGCTTCCCGCCTGGCCTTTGCTTTGGCGCGAAAGGGGGACGCTCCCCGCCGGCTGGGCATTTTGTCCAAACGATATGGTACGCCAACCGGTGGAATCGGCTTTCTTGCCCTGTGCTTTGTGGTAGTACTTATTCTCTACGGCAGTGGGACAATCTCCCTGACAACCCTCATCCAGTTGCCCAACGCCACCTTTATTCTGACCTATCTTGGCGGTTGTGCGGCGGGAATCCGCCTCTTAAAGGGGAGCGTCTGGGGAGTAGGCATCAGTTGGCTGTCTTTTCTGTTAACGGCTGTTATTTTTCCTTTCGTAGGGTGGGCGGTTCTATATCCGCTGGTTATAGTGGCTTTTTTCCAGACAGCCAGATTGGTAAGAGGAGAAACAAGAGAAACAAGGCCGGAGGCATGAGGATTCCGGCCTTGTTTTCGTGTAAGCAGCATAGGCCAATGCGTCAATATGGTTTTTCTTAAATTGTAAAGCCAGATGTTAATTCAAGTTAATATTGATTCATAAAAAGGGTTACAAGTTAATACTGACTTAAAAACATAATTATAAATTTTTTATTGAGAAAAATACAGGCCCTGCTTTAGGGACCAAACCTTATTTTCGAAAGCTTCTGCCTTTATAGTACAGGAGAAATAACTTCTTAACACTGATAAACAACAGAAGCCGACAACCCGACTTTGAAGTATTGCCTTAAATGGGAGAGGATGGCATAAAAATTGCACTTGTTATGTAAAAATAGGCTATTACTGCAAGCGGATAAATACTTCACCGTTTTACATAGGAATTTTATATGAGGGGTGGTAACTGTGCCCTATATTTTGGGAATTGATACCGGAGGGACTTATACGGATGGCGTGCTTTTGGATTTTGAAAGAAAGACTGTTGTTGCGAAAGCTAAAGCCTTCACAACGCCCGGGGACTTGACCCTTGGGATCGCGGAATGTATTGCTAATTTGGGAGAAATCAATCCTCAAGAGATTAAAATGGTTTCTCTTTCTACGACACTGGCTACAAATGCTATCGTTGAAGGACGCGGCGGTAAAGTCGGATTAATTTTAATCGGTTACAGACCGGACGGGAAATTTCCCGCCCAAATGCTCAGCGTCATTTCAGGTGGGCATGACGGGCTGGGAACTGCAAAGTGTGAGCTCGACACGCAAGAGCTGGCCAGGGTCATCGCTCAAATGAAAGGTGAAGTCGATACCTTAGCCATCTCCGGAATCTTCAGCATCAGCAATCCCGAACACGAGAATCTGGCCAGAGAGTTCGTGCGCAGGGAATGGGATGTGCCCATTATCTGCGCCCACGAACTAAGTTCCGACATAGGTCTCTATGAACGGACAGTAACGGCCTGCCTGAACGCCAAACTATTGCCGATCATCTCAGATTTGTTAGGGGCGGTTAAAGGGGTACTTAAAAGAAAAAAGATCGAAGTCCCGCTGATGGTCGTCAAAGGTGACGGGTCTCTGATCAGTGAAGAGAAAGCCCTGGAAAGACCTATTGAAACCATCTTGTCAGGTCCCGCGGCCAGTGTGGTAGGAGCTATGTTTCTGGCGGACAGGGATACCTTTTTAACCCTGGACATGGGAGGCACGACCACGGATATAGGGATCGTCAAGAATAGCTATTGGCGGAGGCAGGAAGAAGGAGCGATAGTAGCCGGCTGGAAAACCCATATCCATACAACCGGGCTTAGCACCTTTGGGATTGGCGGAGATAGCTATCTAAGGGTAAAAGCCAAGGGTCAGCTGTGCCTGGGCCCGACACGGGTCATACCACTTTGCGTGATGGGTCTGCGCCATCCCCATTTAATCCGGGAACTGCGCGAAATCCAGCAGTCCAAAGCAGTTAACGGAACTATCTTTGACGGGCAAACTCTGGATTGCTGGATGATCGTTAAACCGCCTTCTGACCCGGAAAGCTTAAGCCGTGATGAACGGCTCATAGTCCAAGAGCTGGCCGACGGGCCGCATAATGTTCAATGGTTAAAAGAACGAATTGGCAATTACGTCAGCCCTTTTGCTCTAAAATCCCTCGAACAAGCGCGGGTTATCGGGCGTATTTCTTTTACCCCGACAGACGTTCTGCATTGTCTCGGGCTCTTAAAAAAATGGAACGCCGAGGCCTCCCTCGCAGGGGCCAGAATTCTGGCCAATTCTTACGGAACCAAGCTTGAGAATTTTGCCGCGAAGTGCCTGGAGACTATGACTCAGTCTATAACTCTGGCCATCCTGCAAAGTATTGCCGCCAAACAAGGCTATACCTTCGACATTAAAGATGAAACCTTGAAGTTTTTTCTTGAACCTTTTTTCCAGGAGAAGCACAGGAATTTAGATCTCTGTGTTCCGCTGGGCTTAAATTATCCCATTGTGGCCATCGGGGCTCCGGTAACTGCTTATTTGCCTGAGGTTGGCAGGCTCTTAAGAGCCGAGGTTATTATTCCTGAGCACAGTGAAGTCGCCAGTGCCGTAGGTGCCGCCATGGGAAAAGTCGCCGAAAAGATTACCGCTCTGGTTAAACCTGGCTTTAAAGTTCACGCTCCCTGGGGATGTGAGGCCTTTATGTATCAGGAGGAGGCCTGCGAGAGAATTCTTACGAAAGGTAAGGCGATTGTCCTGGAGAATGCTAAAAAAGCCGGAATCATTAATCCGGAGATTACCGTGAACCGGGATAAGGTTATCAGCGATACCAATTTTGGCCCGGTTTTTCTGGAGGAGTTTTTTGAGATCATTGCTTCCGGGTATCGGCAAGAGGAGAGTGAAGAGTGATGAAAGCCAAGATTTTTGCTTGCAGTACGATTGCCGACGAAATCCAAAAAGTTCTGCCCTCGGGAATGGCTTGCGAATTATTGCCCTACGCCCTTCATCGCGAGCCGCGAAAACTCAATTGGGAGCTGCAAGCCAGAATTGACGCGGATCAAGATCATGACACACTTCTTTTCGGCTACGGATTGTGTTCCAACGGTGTCGTAAATCTTCATTCCAAAATTCATACTCTCGTCATCCCCAGAGTTCATGACTGCATCAGTCTCCTGCTTGGTTCACGCCAAATTTATGAGCAGGAATTTGCTCAATGCCCGGGAACCATTTATCTAAATAAAGGCTGGATAGATCAGGGCGGTGAACCGCGGGCAGAGTTTGAGAAATACAGCGCTAAATACGGCGAGGAAAACGCCCGTTATATTATTGAAACCGAGTATAACCACTATAAAAGGCTTGTTTTTATAGATACAGGAGTCGGGGAGTATGCCAAGTTAGTTGAGCATTCCCGGCAAGTCGCCGAATTTATGGGGGCCGCATTTGAAGAAAGGAAAAGTTCATGTCCGCTTTTAGAGAGGCTGCTGACCGGGGAGTGGGATAGGGATTTCGTCGTGATTCCACCACGGATGATGGTTACTCAGGAAAGCTTCTTTTAAAGACTGTTTTCGCAGTAGCGGCATCCCAAGGGATCAAGCCGGATAGATCATTGAGGAATGGGGTGATAGCGGTGTCCTATATTTTAGGGATTGATACCGGGGGAACTTATACGGATGGCGTGCTTTTGAATTTCGAAGATAAAGCCGTGGTTGCGAAGGCCAAAGCCTTTACAACGCCGCAGGACTTGACTCTGGGGATTGAGGAGTGTCTTAACAATCTGGGCAAGATTGCCCCTGAAAAGGTCGGAATGGTTGCCCTTTCCACCACCCTGGCAACGAATGCCATTGTTGAAGGGCGCGGCGGCAAGGTAGGCTTAATCCTCATAGGTAAAAGAAAACCGGCCGGGGTATTGCCCGCCCAGAAATGTTCTCTGGTTCCGGGCGGGCATGATCTATACGGAATACCCTTTGCTGATCTTGATACGCAGGAGTTAAGGAAGGTTATTGCTCAAATGCGAGGGGAAGTCGATACTTTAGCTATTTCCGGAAACTTGAGCAACAGAAATCCCGACCACGAAAATCAGGCCAGGGAGATTGTACAAAAAGAGTGGGATGTGCCGGTTGTCTGTGCCCACGAACTGAGTTCCAAACTCGGCTACTATGAGAGGACGGTGACCGCTTGTTTAAATGCCAGGCTCTTGCCCATCATCCGGGAGTTGCTCCTGGCCGTAAAGGCTGTGCTTAAGAAGCATTGTCTTGAGGCGCCCGTGATGGTCGTCAAAGGGGACGGCTCTTTGATCAGCGAAGAGAAAGCCTTCGCACGGCCCGTTGAAACAATTTTATCCGGCCCGGCGGCCAGTGTGGTGGGAGCTACATTTCTGACAGGTTTGGAGACTGTTATGACCCTGGATATGGGAGGGACTACCACCGATATAGGGATCGTCCAAAACAAGCGCTGGCGCATGAACGAAAAGGGAGCGGTGGTGGCCGGCTGGAGAACCCATGTCAACACGGCGGAAATTACGACCTTTGGTATCGGCGGGGACAGCTATATCAGGGTTGAGGGAGAGAGTTATATCAGAGGCTCTCAAAAGGAAAAACTGCATATAGGACCGTTGCGGGTCCGGCCTTTGAGTGTTGTCAGTATGCGTTACCCTAACCTTGTTGAAGAGCTTAAGGCCATACAAGGAAAACATGCTGTTTATCAAGGACAAGACGTGGATTGCTGGCTGATGCTGAAACATCCTCAGAACCCGGAGAGCTTACGCCCTGAGGAGCAGGCAATTGTCAGGGCTCTGGAAGATGGAGCGCATAATGTTCTGGCCTTGGAAAGGCGCATTAAGGATTACCTGAGTCCCCTTGCTCTAAGGTCCCTGGAACAGGCGCAAATTATCGGGCGGGCCGCCTTTACTCCGACCGATGTGTTACATTGCCTGGGACTGCTTCAGACCTGGAATCGTGCCGCTTCTCTGGAAGGGGCCAGAATTCTCGCGCAGCATTATGGCTGCGGAAGCGAAAGCTTTGCCGCGCGCTGCCTCGAACAAATAACCCGTTCCCTGGGGCTGACGGTCTTACAGAGTATCGCTTTAAAACAAGGCTATTCCTTAACAGCCGCCGCTGATCCAAATTTTAATTTTCTTATGGGGCCGGTCTTGAAACCTAAGCAAGCGGATCACGACTTCAGCGTCAGGGTGGGGCTGAATTATCCTATAGCCGCTATCGGAGCTCCTGTGGCAGCATACCTGCCCGATGTCGGAGGGTTATTACACAGCGAAATCATTATTCCTGAACACAGCGAGGTTGCCAATGCCGTTGGAGCGGCAGTAGGAAAAGTTAGTGAGCGGGTGACCGCTATCATTAAACCCGGCTTCAAAGTGCATGCTCCCTGGGGGTACGAGACCTATATGGAACTGGAAGATGCCCGCAACAGTATTCTGACCAAAGGGCGGGAGCGTGTCCTGGAAAACGCCCGTCAAGCCGGGGTATTTAATCCCGAGGTTGTCGTCAATCACGATGTGTTTTCCTGTGAGACAGATTTCGGCACGGTTTTTGTCAGCGAGGCTTTGGAAATTGTTGCCTCGGGATATATACTGTCTGGGGATCACTAACTTATTAAGATCCGGAGAGGAAATTCTCCAAGAGGCGGCCTGTGACTTACGTCCAGTGCCGCCTCTTTTCTACTTCATCATGCCTACCGCCAGGGTTCCTCGTTTGCCGAGAGTCAAATTCTTTTGGGCTGAACTGAGAGGTCGGCTTGATTTAACTAAAGCCGTCAGGACACCGCACTGGGAGGTGTCACCCACGAGCACAAACCCCTTTAAAATATCCCCCTGCCAAATTAGACTGTGATAGATGGGCAATCCCCCGGTCTTTTTTAAACCTTCCGTTTGCTGCCAATTCCCCGGTTCCTTATTTTCAGGGAGCTTGGTGATGCCGGCGGACATAGCCGAGAGGCCGTAAAAGTCTACGGAGTTCAGACCTAAGGAACCGGGATAGACCTCTTGCTTTCCGCACATATTGGCTCCGGCAATTCTGCCTTGGGCCGAGGCGTTCGGCCAGGTAGCGTTCACCGTAAACCTTTGGCGGACGAGATCCCAAGTTTCGGCAATATCGCCTGCCGCGTAAATGCCGGGAAGATTGGTGGCTAAATGGGAATCTACGCGAATCCCTTGGCCAATGTTTAAACCGGAATTTATTAAAGCTCCCACATTGGGCCGGACTCCTTTGCCAACGATGACAATATCTGCTTCAAGCTTGGCGGCGGGAGAGACCAGAACACCTTGTACATGACCTTCACCGGTGATCTCCAAGGCTTCAGTTTGTAAAAGAAAGTTTATGCCGTGGGCCTGCAAATGGTTTTGGATCAGGTTAGCGGCCTTCCGATCAAGCATCTGGGAGAGAATTTGGCCGGAAGAGACTAAAACGGTGACCTCAAGCCCGCGTTTTCTCAGGGCGTAAGCGCTTTTCAGGCTGACCAGGCCTCCCCCGATGACGACGGCCTTGCCCGCCCCCCGCTCCAAAACGGCGGCAATGGCTAAGGCATCCTTCATGGTGCGCAGAGTAAAAACCTCAGGGAGATTTCCGCCCGGGATGGTGAGCTTATTGGCTGTGGCTCCCATAGCGAGTAAAAGCTTACTGTAGTTCCACTCCTGCCCGGCGCTGCTTTGCAGACAGTGACGCGTGGGATCGACGCCGTTAATCTCGGCTCCGTATACCATCGTCAGTTTAAGCCGTTGGGCGAAATCTTCGCCGCGCAAATAAAGGCGGGAGGCGGGGATATCCCCGGCTAAAAAATAGGTGGTCAGACAACGGGAATAACTGGGCTCCTGTTCCGCCGTGAGCAGGACCACTTCGGATTGGGTGTCGTGCTTGCGGATTTCTTCCACGGCAAACAGCCCCGCGGCGCTGTTGCCAACAATGATATAGCTCATGATTTTTTCCGTCCTTTAACCGGGGAGTCCGAGTTTTTTTCGTTTGGCCCGGATGTCCTCGATAAGTCCCTGGGCGGCTTTTTGGGCGTCGGTTTCGATATAGAATTTGCCGCCGATCACGTCGGTCAGTCCTTGGGTAAGCAGCTCAGCGACTGCCTTGCTTCCCAGCACGGGAGGCACAACCCCCAGGTGTGTGGTCAGCCCCATGGTTACAGCCCAAGTCCCGATGCTCAGAGCTTTTTCATGCTGGGGTTCGGGTGCGCTGGCAGCAACCGGGAGCAAAGCCGAATCGACCTTCAGGTATTTGGCAATAGCGGTGACTAAATCCCCGATTCTGGAGTTATCGACGCAACTGCCCATGTGCAAAACCGGCGGAAGCGGGGCGCCCAGACCCGCCGCTTGACCAATAGCCCCTAGGACGGCTTTTAACCCTTCGCCGGCATAGGTCTCGGTACCTTCGGAGTTCATAAAACCGGCCTTGGCTAAGGCATGAGCGGAACAACCTGTGGCCACAACCAGAACGTTGTTTTTGATCAGCTCTTTCACTAATTCGACATGCAGGCTATCCTGAGTCACTTTAACATTGTTGCAGCCCACTGTAGCCACAACTCCCAGGATATTGCCGTTGACGATATTATCAATAAGAGGCTTCAGAGGGTCCGCCGGATTGACCGTGGCTAGGGCCCCGACGACGGCTTCAACGCTGAATCCGGCCATAATTTTGCGCCTGTAATTGGGAATATGGACTTTTTGGGGGTCCCGCCGGGTATAGGAGGAGATGGCCTTGCGCACAATTTCCTGAGCCGCTTCATCAGCATTTTCTAAGGTGAAGGGAATGTGAGCGGCTCCCGGAAGTTTGACAATGGGCATGGTTGTGATGATTTCCGTGTGATAACAAGAGGCCACTTGGGTTAAGGAAGGCATAATACATTGCACATCGACGACCATAGCGTCAACAGCTCCGGTAACAATAGCCAGCTCTTGGGCCAGGTAATTGGTCACCAGCGGAATCCCTTTGCGCATTAAAACTTCATTGCCGGTACAGCAAATCCCCGAGACTAAAATCCCTTGAGCCCCGGCAAGCCGCGCTTCCTCTTGGAGTTTAGCGGCCCAATAAACAATCTTCTCGGAAAGCAAGGGGACATGACCGTGGACAATCAGATTGACGTAATCCTCTTTGAGAACGCCTAAATTCGCCTCTGTCACGACAGGAGCAGGGGTTCCGAAAAGGATATCCTGCATATCCGTGGCCAATTTCAGGCCGGAATATCCGTCGACAAGCCCTTGTTTCGCGGTGGCTAGAACTAAATTCACCGGGTCGCCGTCCATACCCATAGTCGTCTGGTGCAGAGCTTCCCGGATTTCCCGGTCGGGATTGCGCGGGAGAATGCCCAGGCTCGCCCAAAGGGCAACCCTTTCTTGCGGGGCGTGAGACATCAGCCACTTAGCGGGCCGCTTTCCGTGGTTTTCCAAATCGGCATAGGCGGCTTTGACAACCGCTAAAGCTACTTCCGCCGTAGTTTTGCCGGAGATCTCTATCTCCAGTCCTTGGGCTACCCGGTGCAATTTTGCTTCGTCTGTAATGGCGTAATTAATTTCTCCTTTGGCCGCCAATTCCAAGGCCTCAACCACGTCGTAGGCGTGGTCGACATGAGCGGCGGCTCCGGCCGCCACTTGCCTGAGCAGATTGCGGGCGACAATGACATCGGCGCCGGCGCCGCAAACTCCTGCTTTAGGTCCGTTGCCAAAGGGGTCAATTCGGCAGGGGCCTTGAACGCAATGACGGCAACAGACTCCTAGGCTGCCAAACCCACATTGAGGTTGTTGTGCTTCGTAACGATCCCAAACTGTTTCTACGCCGTCTGAGCTTGCTTTAGGCAATAATTCAAGAACGGCGGGATCAATTGATTGCGGATGAGATTTCATCTTAGTTAGCCCCCTTCATTTGGTTTAAAAAGCTTTGCCGTCCGCTGCGGGCAAATTCCTGAACCTCGACAAATTCCAGTGCTTTCGTCGGACAGGCGGCAACACAGGCCGGATTGTAATCCAGTTCCCGGCAACGGTCACACTTGGCAACTTTGCGGGTCGCGGAAACCTCCGCTATTACTCCGAAAGGGCAGACCATGACGCACATCAGGCAGCCCACGCAGCGGAGCTCTTCGACTTGAACAAGTCCGGTCCGGGGATCAAGCTGCATAGCTCCGCTCATGCAGGCATGTACACAAGGCGTGTCTGAACATTGCCGGCATTGCAGGGGGAAATTGAGTCCCTCGCTGGACTCTACGAAGACCCGTTTTTGCGGCGCTTCAAGTTCCTTAATTGCTGCAAACAAGGTTTTGCTGGCGGAGTGGACCACGGCACAGGCCAGCTCACAGCTTTTACAGCCGAGGCAATATTCACTTTTGGTCAGAATCTGTTTCAACCTTATCCCTCCTTTTGAACGTTTAGGACAATACCTCAGAATAAATCTATTGCAATATTCTCATTTCTTCCATCGGCTTGCTGACACTGTTGTAACAAAAGCGTCCTTTTCTCTGCCAAGAGAAATAAGGGCGTTTTTGCGTAATGATCATATAAACGAAAATAGGGCTGTGCTCAAACGATCAACAAGTTTTCGCACAGCCCTTTTGTCAAGCTCATGGCAACGTTAGAATTTATCTGTGGTAAAGCGGATAACCTTAGAGGATAAGCGACAATACGTTTTTGACAAGTAAGGTTAAATGTTTATGAAGCGTGTTCCTTCATGAAAATAGATTTCCTTTATCGTTAAGCAGTTCCCAATTAAGTACGGCAACCTTCCCGCGTTTTAAAGCCACGATTCCCTGGCGTTCCCAGCGTTTAAGGATCTCATTGACCGTTTGGCGGGTTGTTCCGATCAAGGCAGCTAATTGTTCGTGCGTAAAGTCGAGAAAACTGGGTAACTTGACAATAACCTGCTGCTTGTTTGCGGGATGTCCTTCACGCAGAATGACATGGGCTAAACGCACGGAGACTTCTCGAAAGGCCAGGTCCAGGATGACGTCATTAGTGTCTTTCAAAAGGTTGCCGAGCAAACGGATTAAACGTAAACTAAGTTCCGGACATTCCTCAAGCAACGGGCGGAACTTGTCCATCCCCAGATAAATAACGACTGAATTTTCCAGCGCTGTGGCGGAGGCCAAAGAATGAACACTGTAGACATCCCCAGGAGAAAGGCAGGCTACTGTGAATTCTTTACCATCCTCAGATAAATAGGAAATCTTAATTCGCCCTGATCGGACAAAGTAGATGGGTTCTAAACAGTCCGGGGAAAACTCAAGAAGCTGACGCTTGGTAAAGCGTCGCTCTCTGAAAAATTTTCCCCACTGAGTCAAAAGTTCCGGGGAAAGACCGTGAAACAAAGGAAATTGCTCTAACGCTAATGACATTACATCACATCCTTTTGAGACCAATGATCAACACAAGAGCTTTTTTGCCTTAAGGATACCATAATGTGGAGAGGGCGTCACTGGATTTACTGAAATTTTCAAATCGTTGCTATATGGCAATGCTCTTTTTGAAAAATGTTACGTTACATTGCCAAAACTAGGCAATCAAGCTATGCTTTCTGAAGTAGAAGGGTGCAGTTTTATTTGTAAATTACATAAATTGGCAGAATATAAATTGTTAAAATTGTCAGTAAAATGCGGTGTCAAGATTGGTTTTCTTTAAATTGTAAAACGCCTTAGCCGGGCTTAAGATGAATTTAACAAAACAAAGGAGGTATGGATATGTCGGCCAATGTAAATTCTCTAGTCACCGGCGGCGGAAAAACAAAAGCTAAGATCCAGAAATTCGGCGGTTTCATGGCTGGGATGGTCATCCCCAATATGGGCGCCATCCTTGCCTGGGGCTTGATCACCATGTTTGTCATACCAACAGGATGGACGCCCAATGATTATCTGGCCAAATTAGTCACTCCGATGATTACCTATCTACTCCCTCTGCTGATCGGTTATACGGGAGGAAGTCTGGTCTATAAACAACGAGGCGGAGTACTCGGCGCCATTGCTACTGCCGGAATTATTGTGGGGTCCTCAGTTCCAATGTTTCTGGGAGGCATGATCATGGGGCCCTTTGGTGGTTGGGTTATCAAGAAATTCGACCAACTGATCGAAGATAAAGTGCCCACTGGCTTTGAAATGTTGATCAGTAACTTTTCGGCAGGAATTTTGGGCGCTCTGCTGGCAATCCTCGCTTATACCGTGATTGAACCCGTAGTACAAGGTTTCTCGACCGTGTTGGGTAATTTAGCCGTGGCGGTCACTAATGCCGGACTCTTGCCCTTAATCGCTATCTTTATTGAACCAGGTAAGATATTATTTTTAAATAATGCTATCAATCATGGTGTTCTGGCACCTTTAGGAATTCAGCAAGTTACTCAAACCGGAAAGTCCATCTTCTTCCTCCTGGAATCAGATCCCGGACCTGGCTTGGGAATTTTACTTGCTTTTTGGGTCTACGGCAAAGGATTGATCAAGCAATCAGCTCCGGGTGCTATCATTATTCAGTTCTTGGGTGGAATTCATGAAGTCTATTTCCCTTATATACTGATGAAGCCTTTGCTCTTGTTAGCTGTCATCGGCGGTGGGATTGCGGCAGATTTAACCTTCGTCATCACTAAGGCGGGCTTAGTAGCCACCCCCTCCCCGGGAAGTATTTTCGCTGAAATGGCAATGGCTCCCAAAGGCGGATTTCTGGTGGTTATGTTGGGTATAGCCGTCGGCGCAGTGGTCTCCTTTTTAATCGCCTCCGTCATTTTAAAACGTGACAAAACTGAGGTTAATAGTGAAGAACTTGCCGGAGCCCAACGAATGGTCAACCAAATGAAGTCCCTGAGTAAAGGACAAAAATCAAATCAACTGCCTAAACTAATCATCTTTGCCTGTGAAGCAGGTATGGGTTCATCGGCAATGGGAGAATCTATCCTCAAAAAGAGTCTCAAAGATGCAGGCTTGAATATTGAGGTGCGCCACTCAGCCGTAAATCAAATTCCTGCGGATGTCGATGTTGTTTTCACACAGGAAGGTTTAGCAGAGCGCGCAGCGCAAGTTGTGCCTAAGGCGCAAATCGTCCCCATCAAAAACTTCCTGGATAAATCAGCCTATGAAGACTATGTCAACAGTTTAATAAAATAGGTTGTGAGAATGTGGAAAAATTAACCGTGCGGCAAAAGTTCATTATGAATAATCTTCTGGAGAAAGGTCCCCTGACCATCAGGGGCCTTTCTCAACAAATTGATGTCAGCGGACGAACCATTTTACGGGAAACCTCGGCTTTGAACGATTGGCTCAAGCAGCACAAGGTGCGAATTTCAGAAAGCGGGGGAAAGCTCTATATCGATGGGGCGGAGCGGGATTTAGCCAGGGTCAGGGAGGCGCTCAAAGAAATTCCCCATCTCTGGATGCTTACTCAGGACCAGCGCCAAGTGCTGATCACGGCTCAGCTTCTTCTGGCCAATGAACCCATCAAATCGGCTTACTTCAGTCATCAATTCAATGTTGTCGAAGGAACGATCGGTTTTTATCTGGATAAAATTCAAAGTTGGCTGCAGGAGAAAAACTTGACACTCCTGCGTAAAAGAGGATATGGTCTGGAAGTTAAAGGCTCTGATTGGTATAAGCGCAATGCTTTTGTCGATCTCCTTTACAACTATAAACCCTTAAGCGAATTGCTGACCTTTCTCTATGAAGACAGCAAGGATTATTCTTTATTGGCCTTTTTCAGGGTTACTTTTGGAGAAAAGCTAACCTCCCTCACCAAAGAACTTATCGAAGAGATTTATGAAAACGTGTCTCTGAACAATGACCTTAAGTTTTTCAGTGCTTATATTCATCTCTTGCTGGTTATTAAACGTACGGAAAGTCAAGATCCTATTGAATTGCCCCCTCAATTAGTTCGGGATATCCTGAATTCCGAGGAATTCGGCTTTATGACGCAAGTGCAGGAAATTCTTCGTAAGAAAGGCATTGACCTTCCGGAGAGCGAACTGGCCTATCTGGCCATACACTTGCATGGGGAAAGGAAACTCTTTCAAGATGAAAATGAAGCCAAAGGGCTGGGTTTTGAACTCGAAGACCTGATCCGGGAATTGATTTATCTCACTGAGAAAAAACTCAACCAAAAAATCATGTGTGACGAGACGTTGCTGAAAGGCTTAATCCAGCATATTAATCCGGCGTTGTACCGTTTGACAATGGGTCTGGAAGTAAGAAACCCGATTATCAATGAGATCAGACACCATTATGAACAACTTTATCAGGCGGTTTCTTATGCCTGCCGGCATGTTTTCTCAAAATATAACTTAACCATTCCCAGCAATGAAGTTGGCTATCTTACGATGCATATCGGAGCGGCTCTTGAACGCCAACGCAAGCTGGAGAGAATAAACAAGATGCTGATTATTTGTCCGAATGGCATGAGTACGGCGAAAATGCTCTACCATAAAATCCGGAACGAGTTTCCCGATTTTGAGACCATTGAGATATGTTCCCTGCGGGATATGCATGATAAGATTAAAGAAGGCTATACCATGGTTGTTTCAACGGTTAATATCGGGTATAAAGATATACCCGGGCTGACCGTAATCTCTCCGTTTTTGCCGAAGGAAGATATCGAGAAAATCAAGGCAGTTCTGAATAAGGCGGGTCAAGAGAGGGCCTTGGAGAAGAATGTATCCTTACCCGTCAGCGAAGCCAATGAAACAGCCAAAGAATTTGACACGGCCAATGCCCTGCTCGCGAATTTTCAGCTTAAAAATCTAGGGGCTGAAACCTATCAGGATACGATCCGGGATATTGTCCAAGAGATATACACCTTCCATCGCCTGGAGGACAAAGAACGTATCCACGACTTGATCAGGAAACGGGAGGAAAAGGGCAATGTTATTATTCCCGGGCGGCATATAGCCCTCATCCACTTCCGCGCTGAAGAAATTAGCGCACCCTTTGTGGGCGCTTTTCGCATCAAGCATTTTATCCAAACCAAAGGAGTCGGGTACTCTTCTGAAGACATCGATACGTTCCTCGTGATGCTTGCCCGCAAAGATGAAAGCAACTACATTCTCGAACTGCTTGGAAAAATCAGCGTCGCTCTTGTGGAGAATAATCGCTTTGCCGAGGTTTTGCGTTTCGGAGACTTGCAGGATATACGCAATGAGTTGGTTGAGATCCTAAATAAGGAGGAAGAGTATTGAAGCAGGAACTATTTAATGAAAGCAATATACAACTTAACCTGGCTCCCGAACCGAAAAGCGCCGCTATCTTAAGAGCGGGCGAACTTCTCAGGAAAAATGGCTACGTGCAAAACGAATACCTGGAGGGAATGGCCAAACGTGAGGAGAGTTTGACGACCTATGTCGGCAACGGTGTCGCTATTCCCCATGGTTTGCCGGACTATATCCCCTATATCCTTAAATCCGGGCTTGTCTTCCTGCAGTACCCTGAAGGTGTTGACTTTGGGGAGGGAAACACAGCGTACCTCTTGATTGGCATCGCCGGCAAAGATGATGAACATCTTGAACTTCTCTCGACCATCGCCTTAGTCTGTCAGGACGAAGAGAATGTGACCCGGCTTAAACAGGCTGCCAGCAAAGAGGAAGTCCTGGAAATTCTGGCCGGCGGTGATGTCTGATGATCAGAACTGTCACCTTGAATGCGGCCGTCGACAAAACCGTCGAGGTCCGAGATTTCCGCTTAGGGGCCGTCAACCGCATCACTAAGCTTCAGCTTGATGCCGGAGGAAAAGGAATTAATGTTTCCAAGGTCATTCAGGCTTTGCAGGGTGAGAGTATGGCCTTGGGCGTCCTGGCAGGGCATAATGGCGAATTTATACAGGCTGAAATGGAGCGCCGGGGGATTGCCCATGATTTCCTGTTTATCCCGGGTGAGACCCGAACGAATTTAAAAGTTGTGGACTCTCTAAATTCAACTTTCACGGACATCAATGAACCCGGAACTGCCATTTCCGAAGATGAGCTTAGACAGCTCGAAGCAAAGATCTTCAAAGATTTTGCTGCCGGCACAAGTTTAGTTTTGTCGGGCAGCGTTCCGGCCTCAGTGCCCGCCTCTATCTATCGGCGCTGGCTGGAACGAGCCAAAGCCCTCGGCGGGAAAACCTTTTTGGATGCCGACGGTGAACTGCTCCGTGAAGGGATTAAGGCCAAGCCCTTTCTCGCCAAGCCCAATCTTCATGAACTGGAGGGTCTTGTTGGGCAGACACTGCCAACCCTTGAGGATGTAGCGAAGGCTGCCCGCAGCTTATTGGCTCAAGGGTTGGAAATGCTGGTCGTCTCCCTGGGTTCCCAAGGCGCCCTCTTTGCTTATGGGGAGCAAGTGGTCCATGCCGCAGCTTTGCCTGTCGAGGTCAAAAGCACGGTGGGAGCAGGGGATGCCATGGTTGCCGCCCTGACCCTTGTCCCGAGCGGTGAAGATTATTTGGCTCAAGCGGTTCGCTGGTCAATAGCAGCCAGCGCCGCCCAAATAACGACCCCAGGGACTCAGCCTCCGGAACTGACGAAAGTGCTTTCCTATCTGGATCAAGTGCGCTGCACTAATATCTAGGCTTACTATTCTAAATAGAATCTGGAGGGGTATGTCATGAAAACCAGAGCAGTACGCTTATATGCAGAAAATGATCTGCGTTTGGAGGAATTCGAGCTGCCGGAAATTACGGATGAGGAAATCTTGGTTGAAGTCATCTCAGACAGCGTCTGCATGTCGACTTATAAAGCGGCCATTTTAGGCACAAAACACAAGAGAGTGCCTCAAGATATCGATGTTCATCCCATTATCGTGGGGCACGAGTTTGCCGGCAACATTGTAAAAGTAGGTAAAAAACTGAAGGGCCAATTTAAGGAAGGAAATAAATTTGCCTTGCAGCCCGCTTTGAATTACAAAGGGAGTATGTGGTCGCCCGGCTATTCTTACCGCTATTTTGGCGGCGATGCCACCTATAATGTGATTCCCCGTGAGGTCATGGAAATCGGCTGTTTCCTTAATTATCAGGGAGAAACCTATTATGAGGCTTCTTTGGCCGAACCGATGTCTTGTATTATCGGAGCTTTCCACGCCAGCTACCACACAAGCATGGGAAGTTATGAACACCGCATGGGTATTGTTGAGGGCGGAAAAATGGCTTTGTTAGCGGCCGCCGGCCCCATGGGACTGGGAGCCATTGACTATGCTCTGCACGCGGATCGCCGCCCCTCTCTGCTCGTGGTGACAGACGTCGATGAAGAGAAACTCGCCCGGGCCCGCACGATTTTTACCGCGGCAGAAGCCAAGAAATGCGGAGTGGAGCTGGTCTTTGTCAACACGCAGGGAGTGGCCGACGTTCCGGCCAAGCTGCGCGCTTTGACAGGCGACACCGGTTTTGATGATGTGTTCGTCTTTACTCCGGTCAAGCCTGTGGTTGAACAGGGGGACCAGATTTTGGGCCGTGACGGTTGTCTTAACTTTTTTGCCGGTCCGACCGATCCTCAATTCGGCGCTCACCTGAACTTATATAACGTTCATTACGGGTCAACCCATATTATGGGCACAACGGGAGGGAACACGGCAGATCTGCTGGAATCCTTGAAAATGACGGAAGAGAAAAAAATCAATCCCGCCGTTATGGTAACCCATGTCGGCGGCCTGGATGCCGTGGCGGAGACGGTTTTAAACCTGCCCCATATTCCCGGCGGGAAAAAGCTGATCTATACGCACATTAATATGAAATTAACGGCTATCGATGATTTTGTTAAACTTGGACTCAATGACACCCGCTTTGCCTGCCTGGCCGACATTGTCAGCAACAATAAGGGTTTGTGGTGCGCTGAGGCGGAACGCTATCTGCTTGAGAAATGGAGGGATTAATCATGCTCACCCGTGAATTGACGATCAACAACAAGTCGGGGCTTCATGCCCGTCCGGCGTCTTTGTGGGTTCAAACCGCCAGTCGCTTTCGCAGCAAAATCAAGATTAAGCGCCAGGATACTGTCGTCGATGGCAAAAGTATTTTAGGGATTCTTTCCTTAGGCTTATCGAAAGGCAGCATTTTTGAACTCTTAGTTGAGGGCGAGGATGAAACGGAGGCCGTTGCCGCCTTGGAGGCGTTAATGATTGATTTAGAAAACCAGGACGGGTAGGTAGAAGGACATGAATAATAAGATTTGGCGCGGGCTTGGGGTTTCGGCAGGAAGGGCGGCAGGCCCAACCTGGTATTTAAAAGGATTTCAAGCGGAGGCGACGCCGAAGACCTCTGAAAGCCGTTCCCCGGAAGAGGAACTGTCCCGTCTGCAGCAAGCGGTCACCCGCACGGAACAGACCCTGACCCGTCTGGAAGAACAAGTCAAGGTTGAGCAAGGTGAGGAAGTCGCTCAAATCTTTGTCGCCCATAAATTATTGCTCAGCGACCCCGCCTTTATCGGCGAGGCTCAGGAACGCTTGCAAAAAGGACAGTTAAGTGCCGAAGAGGCCCTTCGGGAAGTGGCGGAAGAAGCCGTCAAAATGCTGCGCGGTTTGGAAGATCCTTATTTTCAAGAGCGGGCAGTAGATGTGCAGGATGTTTTGGTACAACTTTTGAAAAGTCTTCAGGATGTCCAAGAAGAAGGAGCGGACTTGTTTCCCCCAACCGGAGATTATGTTATTCTGGCCGATGAGCTGACTCCTGCCCAGACCATTGCCTTGCCCAAGGAACGCGTTCTTGGTTTTGTTGTGCGCCAGGGAGGGAAAACCTCTCATGCCGCCATTTTGGCCCGGACCTACGGTATCCCCGCCCTCGCAGGTGTGGCCGGAGACTGGGAAGATTTGAAGCTTGAGAAATGGGTTGAACTGGACGGCGAGGAAGGTTGGATACGTCCTTCCGCTGAAAACCGCATTGTCTTTGCCGACAGCGGGTTAAGAGAGGAAGAAATTTCCTTGCCCGACAATGCTCTGCAGGACATGACTTTAGCGGCCAATATCGGCAGTCCGGGTGACTTGCCGCTGGTAGAGAAGTTTAAAGCTCAAGGCATCGGCTTGTACCGGACAGAGTTTTTATTTATGGGAGAGGAGCTTCCCAGTGAAGAAGAGCAGGTGGAAGCTTATCGCCAGGTCGTTGCAGCCTGTGCACCGCAACTAACCGTCATCAGAACCTTGGATATCGGGGGAGATAAAAAAGCCCCCGCCCTGGGCCTTCCTCAAGAGAAAAATCCTTTTCTCGGTGTCCGGGCGCTGCGGCTGACTTTGCGGCGGCCCGAGCTGTTCCGCCAACAGCTGCGGGCCATATGGCGGGCGGCTGCCTCGGGCCCGACTGCTGTCATGTTTCCTATGATAGCAACCTTGGAGGAACTTGATCAGGCTAAGGAAGCTCTTTGGGCCGCCCGGGAAGAAGTGTTACAGTCGGGTCATGATGTGGGAGAACTCCAGATCGGGATGATGATTGAGATTCCCTCCGCCGCCTGGCTGGCCGACCAATTTGCCGCCAAGGTTGACTTTTTCTCTATCGGCACCAATGATTTGACCCAGTATATGCTGGCCGTTGATCGGGAAAACACGGAACTGGCTGACCTCTATCAGCCCTATCACCCCGCCGTTCTGGGGATGATTGCCCGCGTCAGTCAGGCCGCGCTCCGGAGAGGAATCTGGACAGGAGTGTGCGGAGAAGCGGGAGGGGATGCTCTCCTGGCTCCTTTCTTTCGAGCCGTAGGGATCAAAGAATTGAGCATGGCGCCGGGTTCTTTGGTGAAAGTCAGGGCAGCCTTGGGGAAACTGGCTTTATCGCCGGGTGAGAGTGAGTCCTTGGTCGAATCTGTTTTGGCCTGCGGCAGTGCTGCCGGTGTGAGAGAAGCCCTTGAATCCTTTCTCTCCAGGCAAATTGTCTAACTGTCCTTCTTTGCGCTTGTTTTGTTCAGTGGTTTTAGGCAGTTAAGAACCGTATGGATTTTTGATTACCTTGGTTATTACCTGAAATGTCCATGGTATAGAGGGAGGGTTAAGATGCTGACAGTCGGCCAGTTAGTAGAGGAATTTAATGTTAAGATTGTGGCCGGGCGCGGGGGCTTGAATAAGGAGATTACGGATTATAGTCTCAAACGGCCCAGCGCCGAATTAGTCGGCTATCTGACCTACCTTACTCCCCAAAGAATTCAGATTTACGGCCGCACGGAACTGGGGCTGTTTCAGCAGCTCGCGCCGGAGCTGCGCTATGAGAATCTGGGCAGAGTCATGCTTGCGGAAGTCCCCTGTCTGATTGTCACCCGGGGCTTGCCGGTGCCGCCGGAATTTATTCAATTGGCAGAAGAGAGAAATATCCCTTTGCTGGCCAGCGAACGCTCCACAACTCAGCTTTACTACTTGCTCATCCGTTTTTTGGCCAATCGCCTGGCGCCTTCAACCTTAGTTCACGGCGTTTTGGTCGATGTTTACGGAGTCGGGGTTTTAATCACTGGAGATAGCGGCATTGGGAAAAGCGAAACAGCTTTAGAACTGATTCGCAACGGACATTTGTTAGTGGCCGACGATGCCGTTGAGGTACAGCGGGTTGACGAAGAAAATTTGTACGGCAGAGCGCCTCAAGCCATCCGGCATCTCCTTGAAGTGCGGGGGCTGGGAATCATGGATGTCACGAAACTTTTTGGAGCCGGTGCTGTTCGCGATGAGAAGGAAATCCACCTGCTTGTGGAATTAGAGGAATGGCAAGAAGGGAAATATTACGACCGCTTGGGGTTTGATCCTCCTCAAACGTTTACGATTCTCGGCATCCCCGTCCCCAAAGTGACAGTCCCGGTGCGTCCGGGACGCCAGCTGGCGTCGATCATCGAGGTTGCGGTTATGCAAAACCGGCTGCGCAAGACGGAAGACGGGCATCCGCTGTTCCAGAGCGGATACTAAAGAAAACTAGCAACGGTTTTTCGAGGGGGCAACGAAAGTTGCCCCCTTACTGGCAGTGCCAATAATTTATAAACACAGTTCGACTATTTATGCATAAATCACATTGACCTTACAATAATAATGTTATATTCTAAAAATGATAAATTTTGATTTAAATCAACAAATAATATGGTCAGGTTAAGCAAACGACCATAAGTTGTAGTCTTTTGAAAGGATGAGCCTTCGTTGGAGAAAAAACGTAAAAAGCGAAGAGCGGTGGTTTATTGCCGCGGTGGAGTTCGCGCAAACTCAAAGGTTGAGCGCAGCTTATTAGACGGTGATTGCAGCCAGGCATTGGCGAAATATCCCGAAGGCATTCTGGAATGTGAGCGGGGTTGCCTTGGTCTGGGCAGTTGTGTCAACAGCTGCCGCTTGAAAGCAATTCAGATCAATTCCTATGGCGTCGCAGAGGTGGACCCTGGAAAATGCGTAGGGTGCGGGCTCTGTGTTAAGGCATGTCCCAAGGGACTCATTGGTATGATCCTGCCCGAAAACACGATTATGCCCCGATGCTCGAATTTAGACCAAGGTCCTGCCGCAAGAAAAGTCTGCGCAGTCAGCTGTATTGCCTGTCGCATCTGCGAAAAAAACTGTCCTGCCGATGCAATCATGGTGATTGAGAATCACGCTGTTATCAATGAAGAGCGCTGCATTGCCTGCGGGATGTGTGCGGTAAAGTGCCCCCGCGGTGTGATCATTGACTCGGATGGAATTTTTACAACCGTGTGACAGCAAATCACGGTATTGACATGAAATTACAGAGGAAGAGGGAACTATGGGAGAACACTATTGTTTTACCGTTAATGGCGCGCTCTGCGATACCACAGAGGACAAATCATTGCTTCGATTTCTGCGGGACGACCTGCATCTGCATTCTGTCAAGGATGGCTGCAGTGAAGGGGCCTGCGGCACCTGTACCATAATTGTAGATGGCAAGGCCATAAAGTCTTGCGTCTTGACCACTAAGAAATCGGTAGGGCGAACGATCCTGACTGTGGAGGGATTGAGCGACCGGGAGAAGGAAGCGTTTGTCTACGCTTTTGGAAATAAGGGTTCGGTTCAGTGCGGCTTCTGCATCCCCGGAATGGTGCTGGCGGGAAAAGCGTTAATTGACCGGATTCCCGATCCCTCGGAGGAAGAGATTAAGCTTGCGCTTAAGGGCAACATCTGCCGGTGTACCGGATACAAAAAAATAATCGAAGGCATCCAGCTTGCAGCAGCAATCCTCCGCGGCGATGCACAGATCGAAACCGAATTGGAAAAAGGCGAGGATTTTGGCGTGGGAAAACGCGCTTTCCGGATCGATGTCCGGGAAAAGGTGCTGGGTTACGGCGAGTATGTAGACGATGTAATAATGGAGGGAATGGTTCATGCCTCCGCTGTCCGCTCCAAGTATCCAAGGGCTCGTGTGCTGGAAATCGATGCAACCAAAGCCCTGGCTCTGCCCGGCGTTCTGGATGTGCTGACAGCCGAAGATGTACCTAACAACAAGGTAGGCCATATCCAGCAGGATTGGGATACCATGATTGCCAAAGGGGACATCACACGGGCGGTGGGTGACGCCATCTGTTTGGTAATCGCCGAAACCGAGGAGATTTTGGAGAAAGCCAAAAAGCTGATCAAGATTGATTATGAAGAATTGGAGCCAGTGCGCAATGTCTGGGAAGCCATGGCCGAAAACGCACCGAAAATTCACGAGAAGGGAAACCTGTGCCAATCCCGCCATGTCACCAGGGGCGACGCGAAGAAGGCCTTGGCCGAATCGAAATATACCGTAACCCAGAGCTACAGTACTCCGTTTACCGAACATGCCTTCCTGGAGCCGGAATGCGCTATTGCCTTTCCTTACAAAGATGGGGTTAAGGTTTATAGCACCGATCAGGGCGTGTATGACACCCGGCATGAGATCGCTATCATGCTGGGATGGGAGGATTATGACCGGATTGTAGTGGAGAACAAGCTGGTAGGCGGCGGTTTTGGCGGGAAGGAGGATGTTTCGGTTCAGCACATCGCAGTATTGGCCGCGCTGAAGGTACAGCGCCCGGTAAAAGTGAAATTCTCACGCAAGGAATCGCTGGCTTTTCATCCCAAACGCCATCCTATGGAGGGCACGTTTACCTTGGGCTGTGATGAAAATGGGATCTTTACGGGCCTCGATTGTGAAATTTATTTTGATACCGGCGCCTACGCCTCGCTGTGCGGCCCGGTTTTAGAGCGTGCCTGCACCCATTCTGTCGGCCCATATTGCTATCAGAATACCGATATCCGCGGCTATGGTTACTATACAAACAACCCGCCGGCCGGTGCTTTCCGGGGATTTGGCGTATGTCAAAGTGAATTTGCGCTGGAATCCAACATTAACCTGCTGGCGGAAAAGGTTGGAATTTCTCCCTGGGAAATCCGCTATCGCAACGCCATTGAGCCCGGTAAGATTCTGCCCAACGGCCAAATCGCGGATTGCTCCACCGCTTTAAAGGAAACACTGGAGGCGGTTAAAGAGGCTTATGAGAAAAATCCAGGCCGCGCCGGCATTGCCTGCGCTATGAAAAATGCGGGTGTTGGTGTCGGGCTGCCGGATAAGGGGCGTGCCAAGCTGGTGGTTCAGAATGGCACTGTGGAGATTTATGCCGCCGCTTCGGACATCGGGCAAGGTTGCGCAACCGTATTTGTTCAGATGGTTGCGGAAGCGACCGGCCTGAAACGGGAGCAGATTCGGAATATGGGGAGTAATTCGGAGGTGGCGCCCGATTCCGGTACGACCTCCGGTTCCCGCCAGACCTTGATCACGGGAGAAGCAATCCGCATGGCTTCCGCCGATCTGAACAAGGCCCTGCGGGAAGTGGGCGGGGATCTTTACCAGCTAGAGGGGCGGGAATTCTTCGCGGAGTTCTTTGAGCCGACCGACAAACTGGGATCGGACAAGCCAAACCCTAAAAGCCATGTGGCTTACGGTTTTGCGACCCATGTAGTAATTATCGACGATGAGGGCCGGGTGAAAGAGGTCTATGCGGCTCACGACTCTGGAAAAGTTGTGAATCCCATTGCCATACAGGGGCAGATTGAAGGCGGCGTTCTGATGGGACTTGGATATGCGCTGACTGAGGACTTTCCGCTCAAGGACTGTGTCCCGCAAGCAAAATACGGCACTCTGGGATTGATGCGGGCCAATCAAATTCCGGATATCCACGCCATTTATGTAGAAAAGGATGAGCTGCTGGATATAGCTTACGGCGCTAAGGGAATTGGCGAGATCGCTACGATCCCAACCGCTCCCGCGGTGCAAGGAGCATATTATGCTCTGGATCATGTTCTTCGAACCAAATTCCCCATGGAGGATACCTATTACAGAAAGCCCCAAAAGGCAGGAGGTGTATAAGATGGAGAACTCGTTCCATCTTGAAAATGTCGTTCATTTTTCTTCCTCCTCTTCAATGAAGGACATAGCAATGGTGGCCGGGGCCGGATATTCTTCCTTGTTTAAGCAGTATACGATTTATCAGTTTGAAGAGCAGCTTTTTCGGCTGTCCCAAGTTGAAAGCTATATAGAGAATAGTCTAAACAATATGGGATTCCAAGCTTTGGAGGAGATTTGCTCTCTGATGATTAAACACAGAAATCGGGAAAAGGGCTTTTCTGACTCTGTAGATGGCGATAGCTGTGACGTTATCGGCAACCAAGAGATTCTCTGCCATATTCATCTTTGCGGCGTTCAAATATTGCGTAATCCCTATAATACCCATGATCCTCTTTTTGGGGCAGTCTTTTATTTTCGGCCCGGCTGGCAACCCAATTGTATGACTGAGCTATTGGTATTGGGTGACGAAGTTCTAGGTTATCAAGATTATAGCGATATGGCCGCAAATATTATCTGGCATGCACGCAGGTCAATGCTTTGTTAGCGCAGCTGCAAGCTTAACATCTGGAGGAAATCTGCTCCAACCGTGGTCGGGACTGCTTTGATTACCAACAAGCAAAAACAGATGCTTTTGCCGCATCTGTTTTTGTAATTTTCCTCACCTGGAACGGGTTAACGGCCCCTAGCATTCCAGTATTAAGGCATATCCGAAAAACTCTGCAGGCAAACAGGCAGAGTTTTCCGAATATGCCTTATTTGTTATTCTTTGAAGTCAATTAAAAATCCTTCTTGGCGAAGAACGTCACATACTTGTTCCAACACCTCTTCATTGGGGGCTTCGATAGTGTGCAGATGCAGCCCTCCTGTCAAAGAGGAGAGTAAATTGGCATTATTTTCTGCCATTTGCGCCACGAATTTTTTGACATCGAGGCGGCTTTTAAGCTTCAGAGGGCGAAAAATTTTGCCGTAAACCGAATGCTCTACTCCAACATCGAGTACACTAACTCCATGGTCCACTAAGATATTCAATTCTTTCTCTGTATCTAAAGGTGAATGCCGGCTATAGACGATTTTTTGCAGGCCTTTCGGGCCGATATCCGTAGAATAGAGATAACCCTGAGGGGTAGCGATGACCGGTTCTTCCGCCGCCCGCAAAAGGGCTATGTCTTGAACGATAACCTGGCGGCTCACTCCTGTAAGTTTGGCTAAAGAAGCGGCTTTAATAGGTTCTTGGCTGTTCTTGAGAATGTTCAGCAAACTATCTCGGCGTTCTCGCCCAGATTGTCCTTCTTTTTGGCTCATCAAAAATCACCTGCCTTATGCTTGATTTTAATATGGGAGGTGAAAAATTGTCAAATTAGTGTCTTGACACATGTAAAGATATTGTGATAAAACAAGATAACGAGAGATGAGGGTTTTGCCATGGCTCTGAGATCCCCGTTATTTTATAAAGAAAGAGGAGTACGATGTGAAAATTAGTGAACGGTTGGAGCAGTTGCCGGTCTCAAGGTTTCATTATGCTTTACTTATCACAGCAGGTTTAGGTTGGATGTTTGATTCCATGGACACGGGCATTGTATCGTTTGTTTTGCCGGTGCTGATGAAAACGTGGAATTTAACGCCGGAACAGGTTGGAAATATTGGCAGCATCGGTTTGCTGGGTATGGCAATAGGGGCCATTATTTCCGGAACGTTTGCGGACAGAATCGGACGGAAAAAGGTCTTTGCCTTTACTTTGCTGACGTACAGTATAGCTACGGGGTTGTGCGGGCTTTCCTGGAACTTAACATCGCTGATGGTCTTCCGTTTTATCGTCGGTTTTGGCCTGGGCGGACAGCTTCCGGTGGCGGTCACTTTAGTCAGTGAGTTTTCTCCGGTTAAACATCGCGGCAAATTTCTGGTTCTGCTGGAAAGCTTTTGGGCTTTCGGCTGGCTGCTGGCAGCCATAATTTCTTACCTTATTATTCCAAGGTTTGGCTGGCCGATTGCTTTCTTTATCGGATTTCTGCCGGCTCTTTATATTTTATATTTATGGCGCTCCATCCCCGAGTCGCCGCGTTATTTGGAGAGCCAAGGGCGTATAAAGGAAGCAGAAGAGATCGTGGCGAAAGTCGAGCAGGCAAGTAACGCCTCAGCAAAACCAAAGGTTTCGGGAGGAGCAAGCAGGGGCAGAGAAGCAGAAGTGAGAACACAGCCTGATCAGGCCAAGTTCAAGGAGCTTTTTTCCCCTACTTTTGCGCGGAGGACGATTTTTCTCTGGCTGCTGTGGTTCGGAATCGTCTTTTCGTATTACGGGATTTTTACCTGGCTTCCTTCCCTGCTGGCTCTTAAGGGCTTCTCGCTGACGAAGAGCTTTAGTTATGTCATAATCATGACCCTCGCCCAGATCCCCGGCTATTTCAGCGCGGCCTATTTTGTAGACCGGCTCGGACGTAAACCGACTCTGGCGCTCTATGTTTTGGGAACGGCGATTACCGCCTATTTCTTTGGGCAAGGAACAACAGCGACGGTCATTCTTACCATGGGCTCTCTAATGTCCTTCTTTAACTTGGGAGCTTGGGGAATTCTCTACACCTATACCCCCGAACTTTATCCGACTCACGCCCGGGCGACAGGTTCAGGCTGGGCGGCAGGCTTCGGGCGTATCGGAGGCATTTTAGCCCCTATGATCGTGGGGGCAATGCTTGGCAATCATCTGGAGACGCAAACCGTGTTTCTCCTGTTCGCCCTTGTTTTAGTGGTGGTAGTGCTGGACGTCCTTATTCTGGGCGAAGAGACAAAGGGGCAATCGCTGGAGCAGCTTGCTCCGGAACAGTGAATTGATCCAGCTAAAGCTAAACGTTGAAGTTTCTCACCTTACCGGACAATATTGCCAAGGGAACGTGTCGTGCTTGCGGATGACGAGCATAAACCACTTGCCCTTGGCTTATTTTTTATACACTTCAGGGTTAAGACAATTGGGGGGAAGTTCCCCTTTCATCGCAGCTAAGATATTAGATACGGCAATGAGGCCCATTTTAGTGCGGGTATCTATGGTTGCACTGGCAATATGGGGGCAGAGGGTTACATTATCGAGCTTACTTAAACCTTCGGCTAATTTAGGTTCCCATTCATAGACATCCAGGCCTGCTCCCCAGATTTCCCCGCTTTTTAAGGCTTTGACGAGGGCTAATTCATCGACGACCGGGCCACGGGAAGTGTTGATTAAGATGGCTGTTTTTTTCATCAACCCGAACTCTTTCTCGCCGATCAGGTGGAAGGTCTCGGGCAGAAGCGGCGTGTGGATGGATACAAAGTCCGAGGTTTTAAGGAGGGTTTCCAGATTGACAAACTGACCACCCGTCTCCTTTTCAAATTGGAGGTTAGGTGCTCTGCCTGTGTAGAGCACTTTCATAGCAAAAGCCGGGGCCCTTTTCGCAAAGGACAAGCCGATTCTTCCGGCCCCTATAATTCCCATAGTTTTGTTCATGACGTCTTGCCCAAGAAAAAGCAATGGTCCCCAGCCCTCAAATTTTCCTTCTCTTGTATACCGGTCAGATTCCGCGACCCGGCGGGCGACGGAAAATAATAAAGCCCAAGCCATCTCGGCGGTAGTGTCGGTAAGCACCCCAGGGGTGTTGGAGATCATGATTCCCAGTTCTGTCGCAGAGGGAATGTCGATGTTGTTAAAACCAACTGCGTAGTTGGCAAAGATTTTGGTGCCTGCGGCCGCTTTAAGCACTTCGGTATCAATAAGGTCAGTCAGCAGGCACAGCACGGCGTCCCTGCCCCGGATTTTTTCCAAAAGAGCCGGTTTGGAGAGAACCCTACCCTCGCGATTCACTTCAATGTCGCAATGTTCAGCCAGCAGGTCAAGAGCCGGCTGAGGGATTTCGTTAGTTACATAAACGTTCCATCTAGTCATGTTCATCCTCCGCTTGTGTAATCTGATTATAAAACTATTAGTTCCCATTATGAAGTACATTATAACTCCAAACTATGGTTAAAGGTTAGGGCGGATCAAGCTGAATTAAAATTCTTGATTGTATTTTAGCATGTCCAGCCATCCTATATCAGCAGGGGAGCGTTTTTATTTTCTGCTCATATTGCGCCTGCTTTATGGGAACAATTATTTCATTGTGAGGAAGTTTTTCCAGAGAATTTGAAAATCTACCGGATGGATAAGGAGTAATTACTGCCATGCTAAAACTAGCTAAATATCTGAAACCGTTTCTAACTATAATTATCGGGGCAATTATTTTGATCTTTGTCCAAGCTATGTGTGACCTTTCCTTGCCGGATTATATGTCCAATATTGTAAATCAGGGAATTCAGCAAGGGGGGATTGTCAACGCTATCCCGCGGGCAATCAGACAAAGCCAAATGAATCATCTCGTTTTATTTATGAGTGCGGACGCCAAGACAGAGGTCATGAGGGATTACACCTTGATAGATGCTTCGAGCCCGGATTATGCCAAGTATGTTCAAGACTATCCGGCTCTGGCCCAGGAGCCTGTCTATGTTCTTAATACTCTTGACAAGTCGGAAACGGATCAACTGAACCCGCTAATGGGGAGGGCTTTATTAGCTGTTTCAGGTATCGACAAGTTGAAATCCGAAGCCAAAGGAGGAGTCATTTCCTTTAACGGCATGAAGATTCCGGCTAATACAGATCTGTTTGCGTTGCTGGCTAAGATGCCTCCGGCCCAATTATCTCAAATCAATGAGGCTATGAATAAGCAGTTTCTTTCTTTAGGAGACAGCATGATTATCCAGGCTGCAGTCCCGTCAGTAAAAGCCGAGTATGCCGCCTTGGGAATGAACACTGCTAAAGTTCAGAGCGACTACATCAGGAACATTGGCATTCTCATGCTTCTAATAGCCTTGCTCAGTGCGGTTTCTACGGTAATGGTAGGTCTCCTGGCAGCGAGAATGGCGGCAGGGTTGTCGCGCAATTTGCGCAAAGCAGTCTTCACCAAGGTCGAGAGCTTCTCCAACACGGAGTTTGATAAGTTTTCCACGGCTTCCCTGATCACGAGAACGACGAATGATATTACCCAAATTCAAATGCTTGTGGTCATCATGATCAGAATGGTTTTTTACGCTCCTATCATGGGGGTGGGAGGGGTATTCAGAGCTTTAGGCAAAAGTACGTCCATGTCCTGGGTCATTGCCTTGGCAGTGATTGTGCTGCTCGGTTTAATCCTGGCGGTGTTTTCCGTAGCCATTTCCAAATTTAAAATCATTCAGAAGCTCATTGACAGGCTCAACTTGGTCACCCGTGAAAACCTTTCGGGGATGATGGTCATAAGAGCCTTCAATACTCAGAAGTTTGAGGAAAATCGTTTTGACAAAGCCAATTTGGACCTTACAAGTACCAACCTCTTTGTCAACCGTTTAATGGTGGTGATGATGCCTGCTATGATGCTCATTATGAATGGAGTCACGCTGCTCATTATTTGGGTAGGCGCAACACAAATTGCCGACTCCAAGATGCAGGTCGGCGACATGATGGCCTTTATGCAGTATGCCATTCAAATCATCATGGCTTTCTTAATGCTTTCCATAATGTTCATCATGATCCCGAGAGCTTCCGTATCCGCCCAGCGCATTGCCGAAGTCTTAGGGTTGGAACCCACCATCCTTGATCCGGTGAAGCCGAAACATTTTGCTGAAAGTCTGAAAGGCATACTGGAATTTAAAGATGTCTCTTTCAGATATCCCGGTGCAGAGGAAGACGCGCTGAAGAACATTAACTTCAGAGCCGTTCCTGGTCAGACCACGGCCATCATTGGCTCTACCGGCGCGGGAAAAACAACTCTGATAAACTTAATTCCCCGTTTTTATGATGTCACGAATGGTCAAGTGCTCATTGAAGGGGCGGATGTCCGGGACGTCACCCAGCATGAGCTTCGCGACAAAATTGGCTATATACCGCAGAAAGGCTCGTTGTTCAGCGGCACGATTGAGTCCAATTTAAAGTATGCCGACGAAAATGCGAGTGAAGAAATGGTGAGAAAATCCGCAGAAATCGCCCAGGCTATGTCCTTTATCAATGAGAAGCCGGAGGGCTTTCAAACGGAGATCTCCCAGGGGGGAACCAATGTCTCCGGCGGACAGAAGCAACGCTTGTCAATTGCCCGCGCCCTGGTCAAAAGGCCGCAAATCTATATTTTTGACGACAGTTTCTCCGCTTTGGATTTTAAGACGGATGCAGCCTTGAGAAAAGCTCTTAAAGCGGAAACGGGGGAAAGCACGGTCTTGATTGTTGCCCAGCGTATTTCAACTATTATGAATGCTGAGCAGATTATTGTGCTTGATGATGGCAGGGTGGCCGGTATGGGTACTCACCAGGAGCTTATGGAGCAATGCCAAGCCTATCAGGAAATTGCTTTATCCCAGTTTTCTAAGGAGGAGTTAGCATGAGTGAGCAAGGTGCAGCACCAAAACCGCAGCGGCGAAGGCCGGCAGGCGGCGGTTTTGGAGGTGGTTTTGGCGGCGGCATGGGGCAGGGCGGAGAAAAAGCTCGAAATTTTAAAGATACAATGAAGAAATTGCTGCAATATCTGAGTGTCTACAAGATGTCCATGGTCATTGTGTTCGTATTTGCGGCGGCAAGTGCCGTATTCTCCATTGTGGGTCCTAAAATTATGGGCAATGCCACCACAAATCTGTTCCAAGGGGCTATGAATAAGATTTCCGGCAGCGGCAGCGGTATAGATTTTGCCTATATCCACAGAATTGTTCTCATCCTGGCAGGCTTATACATAATAAGCGCTCTCTTCAGCTATATTCAGGGTTGGGTGATGTCCGGCATTTCAATGAAGGTGAGTTACCGTTTCCGCAAAGATATCTCCGAAAAAATCAACCGCATGCCTTTGAAGTATTTTGAAAGCACAAACCATGGTGAAGTGCTGTCCAGAGTCACTAATGACGTTGATACCCTCAGTCAGACCCTGAATCAAAGCCTGACTCAAATTATTACTTCGATTACAACCGTTATCGGGGTGCTGGTCATGATGTTCAGCATAAGCTGGGTTTTGACGTTAGTCGCTTTTTTTATCATTCCGGTTTCTATGATCATTATTATATTTGTGATCAAATGGTCGCAAAAGTATTTTAAAGTACAGCAGGATTATTTGGGACATTTAAACGGTCATGTCGAGGAAATGTACGGTGGGCACACCATCATGAAGGCTTTTAACGGGGAAGAACAGAGTGTTGAAAAATTTGACGGCTGGAATTCCAAACTTTATGGAGTCGCCTGGAAATCGCAGTTTTTGTCGGGGCTGATGATGCCGATTATGAGCTTTGTCAGTAATCTGAGCTTCGTAGCCGTATGTGTTCTGGGGGGCTGGCTGGTTATTAAGAAGAGCATTGAAGTGGGGGACATTCAAGCGTTCATCCAGTATGTGCGTTCATTTACCCAACCCATTACCCAGCTTGCCAATATCTCCAATATCCTGCAGCAAACGGCTGCCTCCGCTGAGCGGGTCTTTGAATTTTTAGCGGAGGAAGAAGAAGTTCCAGAAGAGTCCAACCCTGTCAAGCTGGCTAATATTGAAGGCAGTGTAGAATTTAAGGACGTTCATTTTGGCTACACTCCTGAAAAAATCGTCATTAACGATTTTTCCACCTTGGTTAAGCCGGGGCAAAAGGTTGCTATTGTCGGGCCGACCGGTGCGGGCAAGACGACGATCGTTAAACTTTTGATGCGCTTCTATGATGTCAACGGGGGGGCAATTTTAGTGGATGGCCAGGATATTCGCAACTTCATCCGCAATGACCTGCGCTCTCTCTTCGGCATGGTTCTGCAGGATACCTGGCTCTATAATGGCAGTATTATGGAGAACATCCGCTACGGCCGGCTTGACGCCACGGATGAAGAAGTTATTGCCGCGGCTAAGGCCGCGCATGTCGACAGTTTTGTGCGCACTTTGCCCAATGGTTATAACCTGGTGTTGAATGAAGAGGTTTCCAATGTGTCTCAGGGACAAAAGCAGCTTCTGACCATTGCCCGGGCTATTCTTGCCGATCCCAAGATCCTTATTCTCGATGAAGCCACAAGTTCGGTCGACACCCGTACAGAACTGCAAATTCAGAAGGCAATGGATCACCTTATGACGAATAGAACCAGTTTCATCATTGCCCACCGTTTGTCGACCATCCGCGATGCCGATTTAATTCTTGTCATGAATCATGGAGATATTGTTGAGCAGGGGCATCATAAAGAGCTTCTGGCTAAAGGCGGTTTTTATGCCAACCTGTATAACAGTCAGTTTGAAGCTCCTCAGGCAGGCTGACCTATAGGGATAAAAAATGCCGGTTTATCTAATACTTATACCTAATCTGGGAAAAATAAGGAGGAAAGCCAATGAAGAACGTTACCATGTTTTCCAGCGATACCTGACCCTACTGTACAGCAGCGAAAGAGTTTCTTTCGCAGAACAAAATTTCTTTCCAGGAACGCAATATCAGTACGGATGAAGAAGCTTTAAATGAACTGCAGCGCCGGAACATCAGGGGCGTTCCGGCATTTATCGTGGGTGAGGAGATGGTTGTTGGTTTCAACAAGAATAAGATTATGTCTCTGTTGCATTAAGTCCCCAAGATGAAGCGGTTGCCAAACAAATATTTATAAGTTTTCACAAATAAAAACCATACCTACATGTGGACTTTATTCACTGTTAGGCATGGTTTTTGTTTATAAAAGGTTTTGTGCTTGGACAGGAATAATTTACCAGGGTATTAGTTCTTGTCGTGGGTATACTAGGATCATAAGGGTACGTAATGGTCGAGCCAAGATTTATAGATGCTTTTACAGAGCATAGATAAGTCGGCCAAAGATTATAAGAAGTGTGATAAGCGCTTTGTTTATAGTCGGAGGGAAGATTTTTTATGGTAGGGAAAGGCTTTAAGGCAGTCTGACGATTGTTTTAGGGTTCAAACTTAGCATAAAAGGTCGGGCTAAGATTTTGCAGGGTGTTGATGATCTTAGACAACCATATGTTTAATGATGTATGTCTGTGTAAGAAAATGCGCCGGTTAGATACAGCCGGAAAGTTGTATTTAGCTGGGTAGATATCCTGTCTGGTCGAACGAACCATCAGTTTAGGTAGTGACTTGCTTAGCTTTAGTCGAAAGATTAGTGTTGGGTAATCAGTGATCTATATTGGTGCAAGATAAGACCATTACGTGCTCTTATTTTAATGTCGTTCTATACAAGGCTGCGGTAAACGATGCGTTTATCCGCAGCCTTTTTCTTAGATACTAGTGTAGAGTATAAACTATCCTGAAAACATCCTCGAAAATCAATGGACCCGAAAGGCAGCTTCGCCTACAAGAGTGAAAGCATTTTATGGAAAAGGTGCTCTTTCCCTAAACGCTCAGGAGTAAGTAAATAATCAAAAACATTCCCACCGCCAGGACGGAAACGCTGAGTAAGATATTAAGGAATGAAGAAGGCTGATAAGTATTGGCGTCGATTTGGGCGTCAACTCTTTTATATTTAATATAGGCCAGAATGCTGATGAGTGAGCCGAGAGCAACCAGGAAGATTCCTATCATTGCCGAGTAGCCATGCGAAGGAGGTAAAGGAATATCCACGTTCGCTTGCTTTAAGACATAAGACATTTGTTTGAGAAACAGGGTGAAGCGCTCAACAACAAAGCCAAAGGCCATGACGGCAATGCTGGTTCTGATCCAGGCCAGGAACGTTCGCTCATTGGCCAGGTGAATACGGCGGTTGCTTGTTTGCACGGGGCGATCATCTTTAATTGATTTAGGCATCTCCAATCCTCCTTTACATCTTTGAGAAATGACTCTGTTCATCAGAAATTTATCTCCGGATATTTACATAACCTGCTTTATCCGCTGACTAATCCGCTCTAAGACTCCCGCTTCGGCAAGCGGTGAGTTAAGTAGCGGCTAAGTCCCTGGATAAGTGCGACTAAGATTCAGATGGAGTTAAAACTCCACCTGAATCAAGTCTTCTTTATATAAAGAGAAAGGCCAAGGCCATGATTACGTAGGCTGCCAATAATTGTGCGCCTTCCAGCCAATTTGAGCGGCCGTCCATGTTAATCACGGCAGTAATCACAGTTCCTAAAATGATGACAATCAGTTCATAGCTCGTAAAGAGCAAATCAAGAGGCCGGCCTATCAAGTAGCCGATAAAGACGAGTAAAGGGGCGACAAAGAGGGCAATTTGCGTGCTCGAACCAATGGCTATTTCCAGGCTTATTTCCATTTTGTTCTTTAAAGCCATCATGACGCTTGTGGAATGTTCGGCGGCATTGCCGATGATGGGGATAACGATGACCCCGATGAAGAGTTCACTGATTCCCAGAGTTTTAACGACAGGTTCGATCCCGGCAACCAAGAATTCACTTTCGATCACAACAAAAAGGGTAGCGATGAGAAGAATGAGCAGTGCTTTGAGTCTGGACCATTTCGGTGTTTCCGAGTGTTCCTGGCTGGGGCGGAAGACATCTTTATGAGTGTGAAGGGAAAAGAGCAAACTTAGCAAATATACGAGGATTAAAACGGCGGCAACGCCGAGACTCAGGGGCTCCGCCGCCGGATTGGCATGAGAATTGAGAAAGATGGCGGGAATAATCAGCCCGGTTACCGCTAAAAGCAACATGGAAGTGTGCATACCCGCCGCTGCCCGGTTGAATTTCTGGGTCTTGAACTTAAAACCGCCGATCAGCATGCTGAGCCCGAGGACAAGCAGGAGGTTGCCGATGATTGAGCCGGTGATTGAGGCTTTGACGACTTCAAGGAGGCCGGATTTCAAGGCAAAGACCGTAATGATCAATTCTGCGGCATTTCCGAAGGTGGCATTTAACAGGCCTCCGATGCTGGGGCCGACATAGATGGCAATTTCTTCAGTGGCTTTGCCCATATAGCCTGAGAGCGGAATAATGCTTAGACAGGCAAAAAGAAAAACCAAACTGGGCGAACTGTTGGTGAAGTGCAAAAAGATGCTGAGCGGGATGGCCAAAAGAAAAAAATTAAGAAACTTCACAGTTTATCCTCCTCAAATTTAAAAAACTGCACGAGGTTAATCTTAATATATGCAGCGCAGGATCTTACCAAACATTATGAAGCACTTTGCCTCCCTGTGCAACTGGCTTGTCGTGAACCGGTAGTGTCTTTGAGTGAATTTGAGTAGCCAGGTGAAATTTTATCCGCTGACTAAGATTCAGATGGAGTTAAAACTCCATCTGAATCAAGTTTTCTTTATCTGGACAGGGATATTCCTGTTGACATACAGGCTACTTCGCAATACTATATAGTTGGTACTAAGTAATAAAGAGTACTAAGGCATAAGGGGGTAATACCCATTGATAATTTAAGCGAGATGTTGAAAGGCGTCTTAGAGGGAATGATTCTTGAGATCATTGGTAACGGTGAAGTTTACGGCTATGAAATTGTGCGCCTTCTAAAGCAGCTGGGCTTTCAGGATATTGCGGAGGGTACCGTCTACACCGTATTGGTACGCCTCGAAAGGAACAAATTGGTTAATATCACCAAGAAGCCATCTGAATTGGGACCGCCGCGCAAGTTTTACACCTTAAATCAGAAAGGAAAGGAAGAACTCACATTATTTTGGGAAAAGTGGGCTTTTCTCTCCGAAAAAATTGAAAAACTGAAAGGAGTAGATTTTGAATGAGTTTAAGCAAGGAAACACAAGAAAATATCCGGCGTTTCGCGGGTGAGGAAGCCGGTAAACATTTGAGCAACGCTGAAATCAGTTATTTTGAACGCTTGGGTCGTAAAAGCGGTCAGGTAAAGGATAAACTCCTGCGCAAGATGTCAAAATTCAAGTTGACTTCCAGACAGACGTTAGAGGCAAGAGATGATTTAACGCTTTATATGAGTGACTATGTTACCGACCTGGTTGAACAAGGGCATACGGAAGAGGAAGCTTTGGCAATGGCGAAAACAGCCTTAAAAGCGGACAGCGACAGTGATCAGGCCGCAGATATACGTGACAGGTATGTGGAGTATTACCTGTCTCAGAATCCTGCTGATTATGAAGCTATAGGATTGTTTTACGGCGGATTTCTCTTTTTAGGATTAGGCTTTGGCGGGTTAATAGGCTTTGTATCCGGGGGCGGACGTGAAGCCTTCCTTAGCGGCGGCTGGCTTGATACTCTAATTGGTGTGGGCGTTGGGAGTGTTATTGGAATTGGCCTTGGGGAAATATCCCATGGGGTAATAGCCTTAATAAAAAAGAGATAAAGGGGAGGGATTGGCGTTGTATTGTGTGATTGAAGCAGAAAACCTGAAGAAAACTTTTCACACGCGGACGCGGGGACAAAGTCGGCTTGTTGAAGCGGTGCGCGGCGTAGCTTTAACAGTCAGGCGGGGAGAAATATTCGGTTTTTTGGGGCCAAATGGCGCGGGAAAAACGACCTGCCAGCGCATGTTGACTACCCTGCTTCCTATTGATAGCGGTACGGCCGCTATCGCCGGATTTGACGTAAAAAAGAAACCGCATGAAGTCCGAAAGCATATCGGATATGTCAGTCAGCTTGGGGGCGCGGATTTACCCGCGACTGGGCGGGAAAACCTTATAATGGCGGGTAAATTGTACGGTATGCAGCGGGGGGAGATTGAAAAGAAAGTCCACGAACTAAGCCACCATTTTGAACTGGATGAACTGCTTGACAGGATTGTCCGTACCTATTCGGGCGGTCAGAAACGGCGGCTGGAAATTGCCCTGAGCATTATCCATGAGCCGGATATTTTGTTCATGGACGAACCGACAACAGGCCTTGACCCGCAAAATCGGGCGAATTTTTGGGCGCATATCCGTAAACTCAAAGAAAATGGCATGACTATTTTCCTGACAACGCATTATCTTGACGAGGCTGACGAGTTGGCAGACCGGATTGCCATTATGGACTATGGAAAGATTGTCGTGGAAGGAACGCCGGCCGCCTTAAAGCGTCAAATCTCCGGTGACGTGATACAAATGAGGTTGAAAGCGGGCGGCTATGTGGTACAGGGGCTTTGGGAAGAGCTGGATTTTGTGAATGAAACACGCGAGGATGGCGAAACTGTTTTTCTGTATGTCAATGACGGGGCAAAAGCCTTGCCGGTATTGTTCGACCTGTTAAAAGAAAAACACATAGAGCTTGATACCATATCCCTATCCGAGCCTGCTTTAGACGACGTTTTTCTCAAGCAGACCGGGCGTTCGCTCCGTGACACCGGAAAGGAGGAGAGCAAATGAGATTATGGAGAGAAACAATCCTGTTTTTTAAGCGCAAATTGAGGGAAACAATCCGTCAGCCGGTTTGGCTGCTCTCGGGATTAATGACCCCGCTTTTATATATCGCTTTGTTTTCACCCTTGCTCAAAAACCTAAGTTCCCCGCCGTTGACTACCGCTGATGTACTCGATAATTTTGTTCCCGGTTTATTGACCTTGCTTGCCTTCAGCTCAGGCATGGGCGCGGGCTGGACAGTTATTTGGGAACTTCAAAGCGGGGTGATTGAAAGGCTGCGTGTAAGTCCGGTAAGCCGGTTTTCCATTATGATGGGCGGAGTGCTGAAGGATATTGTGGCGTTTCTCATACCGTCAATATTGGTAATTTTAATTTCCTCGTTTTTTGGATTCGCTGTTCATTTGTTTGGACTTTCCGTTCTCTTACTACTTCTTTGCCTTTTGACTGCCGTAGTATCCGCCTGGTCGGGAAGTCTTGGATTGATCTTCAAGGAAATTGGCGGTTTGGCTTCTGTTGTCACAAGCATACAACTACCCTTAACTTTATTGTCCGGCGTGTTGCTTCCGATGTCGTTAGCACCCGGTTGGCTGCGGGCAATAGCATATATCAATCCGATGTATTATACGGTTGAGGCGTCGAGGGCCTTATCCACCGGAATATTGGTCAGCACGGAAACAATAAAAGCCTTTGTCGTGATGGTTCCGCTTACCGTGGTTGTGCTGTGGTGGGCAACACGGATATATCATAAGGCTGTGGCCTAGACACTAATACAGTTGTTCTGCCGCCGCTTATTTATTGAGTTGAGTAAGTTGGAAAGCCGTTTAACGTAATAAAGGGGCTGCCCTGAAAACTGTCTGTGTGAAAACACAGTCCCCAAAATTCAAAGTGGTTACAACGTTCAAAAAGCGCCCTCCTTTCACTGTCAAAGTGGAGTGAGGGCGCTTTTCCATTCTCGATTATAGAGGCAAAAGTGGGGATGTAAAAAGAACATAAACAAGTTTTAGCACAGCCTTTTAAATAAAAGCGCTGGGATAAGTACCGGGTTAGAAGTTCACAAGAGTCTCATTTAAGGAAGCCATTGAGAATGGTATCTTCAGCCTCAGATTCTGAGAAACCGAGGGACATCAGCTTGATTAGCTGCTCAGACTCAATCCGGCCAATGGCCGCTTCATGAATAAGCTGAGCTTCGCTGTGATGGGCGGATATTTTCGGAGTGGACAGAACTTGGGCATTATGCATGATAATGGCGTCGCATTGAATATGGCCCCGTCCTTTGTTGCGTCCGACTAAATCAAAATAGAATTCCTGTTTGGAATTATCCTGAGCGACCGAGCGGGAGATGATCTGAGCTGAAGAATCCGCCCCTAATAGTTCAACTGTTATGCTCGATTCGGCATCTTGCTCCTTATTGGTCAGGAGTCGTTCGGTAACAATGAGTTTAGCGTTGTCCATGAGCCGGATTTGAGTGTCCCTCTTGGTGTGGTCGACTCCTTTTATCTGAATCATTTCCAGTTCGACTACGGCGCCTTCTTCGGCCTCGATAATAGTTTTAGGATTAAGTACCCGTTCGCCGGTTCCTTCGCCCTGACCGTAGTGTTTTTCCACATATTTAAGTTTTGCCCCTTTGCGGACAAAAAAGTTGTGAATACCGTCGTGTTGAGATTTGTGGTCTCCGGAATTATGAATTCCACATCCGGCGACAACCAAAACGTCGGAATACTCCCCGATTTCAAAGGTATTGTAGACGAGGTCATTGAGGTTTTCCTCGGTTAGGATAACAGGGATGTGAACGCTTTCTCCTTTGGTATAGGGTTTAACAATCACGTCAATTCCCGGTTTGCCGATTTTGGTGACAATATCGATGTTGGCCGTGGTATTTCTTTCTACTCCAACGCCATTCTTCCGAATATTGAAAGCTCCTTGGGGGACTTCATGAAGGTCTGCCACCTTCTCCAGCATAAGCTTATCCAGCGCATTGAGCATTCTGGCCGCCTCCTTTCGCACAGTTCGCACTGCAAAGACATGCGTCGTTATTGAGAATTCCCGCCAGGATTGTATCGCGTTCCGATTGGGCACTGATCGTTCCGTTAGACATAAGAATGATTTCGTCGGCCAACTCCATAATCCGTTCCTGATGCGAGATGATCACGATAGTCGTCTCATATTTTAAATGAATGTTTCTGAAAGTTTCCGCCAGCTTCTGAAAACTCCACAAATCGATTCCGGCTTCCGGTTCGTCAAACACCGCCAGCTTCAGGTTGCGGGCCAGGACAGTGGCAATTTCGATCCGCTTCATTTCTCCCCCCGAAAGGCTGGCGTCAACATCTCGGTTGAGATAATCCTGGGAACATAGGCCCACATCATAAAGGAGGTCGCAAATATTGACTTTTTCAGGGTTATGGGAGGCTGCCATCTGAAGAAGTTCCTTCACTTTAATGCCTTTAAAACGCGGTGGATTTTGAAAGGCATAGCCGATTCCCAAGCGTGCCCGTTCGCTAATGCTCAGGTTGGTGATCTCTTGTCCGTCCAGTAAAAGCTTTCCCGAGGTGGGGGTGTAAACACCCATGATGAGTTTGGCCAGGGATGATTTGCCCCCGCCGTTGGGTCCGGTGATGACATATATCTTTTTCTCATAGAATTTTAAATTAATCTCCTTGAGGATTTCGACCCCGTTACCCTCATTGAGTTCCAGAGACACGTTCTGGATTTCCAGCATTCCTATTCCTCCTTAGTACTCATCTAGGTTCCACAATAACATAATCCGACATTTTATTGTAGGGGATAAAGTAATTTATTTTTAGTAAGTGCCCTTCAATATAAAATATCTTTTCCCAATCAGCAGGAATATATTGGAGCCAGGAGAATTAAACAGGCATAGTTAATAGATCAGAGGGGGGAGGCCTGTGCTTTCTCAGACTTTTACGTTCAAATCGGGGGAAGGGACGGAGATTTTCGGCTATAAGTGGCTGCCTGAGCAAACAACCAAGGTTAAAGGCCTTGTGCAAATTGCTCATGGTATGGCGGAAACGGGAGCGCGCTATGAACGAGTTGCCGAGAAACTCACCGCTAACGGATATATTGTTTATATACATGACCACCGCGGACATGGAAAAACCGCTCAGACACTTGACAAGCTCGGCATTCTGGCTGAAACGAAAGGGTTTAAATGGCTGGTGGAGGATCTTCACCAATTGAGCGGTATGATCAGCAAAGACTATCCTGAGCTTCCTTTATTTTTATTGGGGCACAGCATGGGTTCTTTTGTAACTCAAAAATATATCATGTTGTATGGAAAGGCTTTAAAAGGAGCTATCTTATCCGGCTCCTGCGGCAAGCAGGGAATTCTTCTTTCTGCAGCGCTCTATCTGGCCAAAGCCGAAGTCAAAAAACACGGGCGGAAAGCAAGAAGTGAGAAACTAACCAAAGTGACCTTGGGAAACTATAATAAAGCTTTTAAGCCCAAAAGAACCGATTTTGACTGGCTGAGCAGGGATGCGGCGGAGGTTGACAAGTACATTCAAGATCCTTTTTGCGGGACTGTTTTCAGTGCCGGCTTTTTTGAGGATTTCCTGGGCGGGCTTAAGGACATTGAGGATAAGCGCAATCTTGCCTTGGTTCCTATAGAACTGCCGATTTATATTTTTTCAGGGGAAAAGGACCCTGTCGGCAAAAACGGCCGAGGGGTTATAAAGCTTGTTAAAACTTATCAAAAGATGGGTCTCCGCGATGTGTCTTATAAACTGTATCAAGACGGACGGCATGAGATGTTTAATGAGGTGAATCGAGACGAGGTGATAGGAGATGTTATCGCCTGGCTTGACAGACATATTGATGGATAGCGAAAGATACCTCTCTATAAAGCCTGAAAAAATAATTACAATCTACTAAAGACTTTGGCAAAAGGAAAAGGGGTACCCTTTTTGCTAAAAATAAAACTGCGGGTCCCAAAGAACTCGCAGCTAGCGTATAATTTGAGGAGCATCGCTTGCTACCTTAAAAAGTAGTTTTGCGACGCTCCCCTTTTACTGAAGGTCAATTAGCGGTTTCCGCTCTCGTAAGTCCGACATAAGCCGGGTTTTCTTTATGAAGCGATTTTTTTTATTGATTCGAAGAGATTTGTCCTAATGTTGCTTGGACGGTCTTCGTTTTTCCGTCGCGGACATAAGTTATCGATATTTTGCTGCCCACGGAGTTTTTGTAAAGTTCCCGAACAAGGTCGGAGGAACTTTGCACCTGCACGTTGTTGATTTTAGTGATGACATCTCCTTTTTCGATGCCCGCTTTGTCGGCAGGACCGTTGGGAGTGACAGTGGAGATATAAGCTCCCAGAGGCAGGTTGTTATCTTGGGCGTAAGAGAGATATTGATCGTTTACACTTACCAGAAGAGCGGGGTGGGTGGCTACGCCGGATTTAATGAGCTCTTGGATTGTCGGCAGGGCATCGGAAATAGGGATGGAGAAGCCCATTCCTTCGAAACCGGACTCGGCATATTTGGCCGAGTTAATGCCGATAACTTGTCCTTGATAATTGACAAGGGGGCCGCCGCTGTTGCCGGGATTGATGGCCGCGTCGGTTTGGATAAGGTTAAAACTGGCTTCCCCTTGGATGTCAAGGGTACGATTGGTAGCGGAAACGACGCCTGTGGTTACGGAGCGGGCAAATTCATCTCCGCCTGGATTTCCGATAGCGACTACAGGTTCTCCGACTTCAAGCTTGCTGGAATCTCCTAATTGGACCGCAGTCAGGTTTTTGGTATCGGAAATCTGCAAGACGGCCAGGTCTGTATTCGGATCGGCGCCTATAACCTTGGCCACGAGGTTTCGGCCGTCGCTTAGGCTGACCGTAATCTTTTGTGCTCCATCAATGACATGGTTATTGGTTACGATATAGCCTTTTTGGGCATCAATGATAAATCCGGAACCACTGCCGATTTCCTGCAGGTTGCCGCTGTTGCCGAGGAAGCTTTGTCCGGATTGGAAATTGGAGACGCCGACGACGGCCGGTCCGACATCTTTGGCGATTTGGGAAACCGGAGTTTCAGTCTGAGCGGTGGTGGATACCTGGGTAATCGAACTTGTTGTTTTGAGAGCTGATGCTGTACTCACAGGATTGAGCGCAGGAACTACCGCCACTGCAGTGAGGCCGCCGATGACGGCACTCATGATGCAAAGCCCTGCTGTGGCAAGAACAAATTTCCCTCGCTTGGGTTTGTTGCTTTTGGGCGGCTGCCAGGCGGGCTGAGGGTTGAAGTTTTGGTTTTCTGTCACCGGTTCCTCAGCAGATTGGATATCCTCAGGTTTAGTTAAACGGATTTCTTCATCCATGAAAATTCCTCCTAGTTTGTTAAATTATGTCGAGTCGATAGTTGTCTTTTTTAAAAGAATGCTAACGATGGGTAAGAATTATTGCACCAAAAGTGCATATTTTGCTTACTTCTCAAGGATAACTCAAATTTGTGATACAAAAAAGTACAAATTGTGAAGTTTTTCTGGAGATTAAATTGAATTAAAGATTTACAAAAGTACGGTGATTGTTTGGCAATAATTAGTTGATTTTCGCTTGCTTGGTGGTATAATATTAAGAAAATAAAACGATTGATAACTCTGCGATGGGGCTCGCTGTATGCTTTAAATAAGCGTTTGCTATACTTAAAATAGCTGATGGCTCCTACCTTTGCCTGGAAAGGCTTGGTAGGAGTTTTCTTATACCTAAATACCTAAAAACGACAAAATGCTTATATAAATGTCCTAATGTGGTTTTTCCTGCCATTATCCTTCTTTAGATTTTTCATAAAAAGCAATTTTTTATTTCCCTTATTTAAAACTAGTTGGAAGGTGTCAAATAATTAAATAAATTAATAAATAGCGTGGAAGAAAGCCAGGTCTTGAACCTCTTCCTAACTTCATATATAATATAGCTAATCAAATAACCGTGAATTTGAAATGTGTTTTCAATTTCTCTGATATTTCCGCATAAAAACATTTATTTTTGGTTGATTTAGATTAGCGTCTTATTATACCAAAACTCGGTGTTCGTGCGGATTTTTTATACTAGTCGGAAAGTATAACCTTCGCCTGTATTTCTACAAGGCCTTTCCCGTCAGGGACCCTAGGCAATTCTTGACCGGGACATAAGTGCAACTAGGCAGCCGCCTATGCAAAGCTTGGCGTCAGCCAAGTTTTCGTTATATTTAATCCTCATTGCAAGAGTTGGGTCCTCGAGCTTGTAAGCTTAGGGCTCTTACAAAGGATATACCAATTTTACAAAAAATGGAATATAATATTTAAAGAAATGAGTAAAGGCAGGGATCTATGAACAGCACGAATTTTTTAAGCAGGGAAGAAATCTACTTATTTAACCGGGGTGAATTGTATAAGTCTTATACAAAGTTTGGTGCTCATATTATTAAAGAGAATGGCCAACTGGGAACTCACTTTGCGGTCTGGGTACCTGATGCTGATGCCGTGTATGTTGTCGGGGACTTTAATGACTGGGACTCAAAGCGGACTAAGATGACTGAAATCGGAACGACGGGTGTGTGGATACTTTTTCTTCCAGGAATATTAGAGGGCTTATATAAGTTTAAAATTGAGACCAAAACAGGCACATCGTTCCTGAAGTCCGACCCTTTCGCCTTCTGTTCAGAGCTGAGACCTTTGACGGCTTCCAGGCTCTACTCTCTTGAGAGTTATCAGTGGCTGGATCAGGAATGGATTTCACGCAGAGAGACAAGTCAGCCCAAAGAGAAGCCTTTGGCGATCTATGAAGTCCATTTGGGGTCATGGCGCAGAAAAGAAGATGGAAGTTTTTATCATTGGTCTGATTTCGCTGAGGAATTGTTAAGCTATGTTGTCGGCATGGGTTATACCCATATTGAACTTTTGCCAGTCATGGAACATCCTTATGATGGTTCTTGGGGATATCAGGTAACGGGGTATTTTTCCTGCTCAAGCCGCTACGGAACTCCTCAGGGTTTTATGTATTTTGTTGATTGCTGCCATCGGGCAGGGATCGGGGTGATTCTGGACTGGGTGCCGGGGCATTTTTGCAAAGATGCTCATGGCTTGGGAAAATTTAATGGCTCGTCGGTCTACGAGAAAGATGAACATGGACAATGGGGGACTTACAATTTTGATTTTTCCAAAGCTGAGGTCTGGAGTTTCCTCATTTCCAACGCTGTTTTTTGGTTTGAAAAATTCCACATTGACGGACTCCGCGTGGATGGAGTCAGCAGTATGCTTTATCTGGATTTTGAAAAGCCGGATAAAGTATGGGAACGCAATATTCATGGGGGAAGGGAAAATCTGCAGGCTATCGCTTTTATGCAAAGATTGAATGAAGTTGTTCTTAAAGACTATCCGGGAGTTCTGATGATTGCTGAGGAATCGACAGACTGGCCATTGGTTTCTTATCCTCCCTATGTCAACGGGCTTGGTTACAATTTTAAGTGGAATATGGGTTGGATGAACGACACCCTGCGCTATATGCAATTGGAATTTTCCTGGAGGAAAGAGCATCATCAGCTTTTAAACTTTTCCCTGACTTACGCTTTCTCCGAGAATTTCGTACTTCCCCTTTCTCATGACGAGGTAGTTCATGGCAAACGCTCGCTTTTGGATAAAATGCCTGGAGACTACTGGCAAAAGTTCGCGGGGTTAAGGAACCTAGTAGGCTATTTCATGAGTCATCCGGGTAAGAAGCTGATGTTTATGGGTGGGGAATTAGCCCAATTCATAGAGTGGCGTTGTGATGCGGAACTGGATTGGCTGCTTTTGGATTATGATCTGCACCGGAAGTACCAGGAATACGTCAGAAGGATTAACAAACTCTATCGACGGGAAAAGGCGCTTTGGGAGAATGATCATGATTGGTCAGGGTTTGAATGGATTGACGCGGATAACAATGAGCAAAGTATTCTGGTCTTTTGCCGTCGGGCCAGGAATCCCCGTGATTTCCTCGTTATAGTGATCAATTTCCAGCCTGTGAGCTATGAGAATTTTCGCATAGGTGTTCCCCGCAGGGGAGTCTATCAGGAGATTTTTAATTCTGACGCTGAATTTTTTGGAGGTTCCAATCATCTTAATCAGGCACCGCTTGTGGCAGAAAAGATTAAATGGCATGACAGGACTTTTTCATTGAGAGTTAAAGTTCCACCCTTAGCAATCGTCATATTCAAACCACGGTATCAATACAAATTAAGGTGGGGTGTATCACATGTTCGACGATAAAGAAAAGTTCAAATTGGCTTATCTTACCAAGATAAGTGAGACAGAAGGGATTACTCTCGATGAAGGCTCGCTGTGGGACAAATACAAAACCTTGGTTCTATTGCTTAAAGAGAATATGAGCTTTAACCGGGCTTTAACGAAGAAGTCAACAATGTATACCAAACAAGTTTATTATTTTTCTATGGAGTTTCTGATCGGGAGACTTCTTCATTATTATCTGGTCAATATGGAAATAGAGGAACTGGTGCGGGAAGGTTTAGCAGAGCTGCATATCAATCTTGACGATTTATTACAACAGGAAGTTGATCCGGGCCTGGGCAATGGCGGTCTGGGGAGATTGGCTGCCTGCTTTTTGGACTCCATGGCCTTTTTAGGCATATCAGGGCATGGCAACGGTATGCGCTATAAATATGGGTTGTTCGAACAAAAGATAAGAAATGGCTTTCAAACCGAAGTGGCGGACAATTGGCTCAAGAATGGCTATCCCTGGGAGATACCCAGAACAGAGAAAAGTATTGTCGTAAAATTTAAAGGGACTATTCGGGCGGAATCTGTTCAAGACAAATTAATGTTTTACCATGAGCATTATGAGCCGGTTTTAGCGGTACCTTATGATATTCCCATTATGAGTTACGACAATCCGTCTAATATCAATAATTTGCGCCTGTGGAGCGCCGAACCCGTAGCCAATGAGTTGGATTTTGATTCCTTTAATCGCGGAGAGTTCGATCAGGCTGTAAGCCTGAGGTCGGAGGTTGAGGCTATCTCTTATATTCTCTACCCCGATGATAACGGTCGTTCAGGCAAGGAATTGCGACTGAAGCAGGAGTATTTTTTTGTCGCAGCGGGTTTAGGATCAATCATGCGCAGCTTCAAAAAGCGCAATATATCCTTGGGGGACTTTTCCAAGTGGGTGGCGGTTCACATCAATGATACGCATCCGGTGCTGTGTATTCCCGAATTAATGCGCATCCTGATTGATGAAGAAGGCCTGGGTTGGGATCAGGCCTGGAACATCACAGTGAATACCATCTCTTTCACGAATCATACCATTATGCCCGAGGCCTTGGAAAAATGGCCGGTTGATTTGTTCAAAAACCTTTTACCGAGAATTTACATGATCGTCGAAGAGATCGACCGGCGATTTAAAGAACGGTTAGCCAGAAGGTTTTTAGACGACTGGGAGCTCATTCACAATACCCAAATTATCAAAGACGGACAAGTTCAGATGGCCAACCTTGCCGTTATCGGCAGCTCATCGGTTAACGGGGTTGCCGCCCTGCATACCGAAATTTTGAAACATCAGGTCTTTAAAGATTACTATAGGGTTTTCAGCTATAAGTTTAATAACAAAACGAACGGTATCAACCACCGGAGATTTCTCTTAGCTGCTAATCCGGCTTTGTCTGAGCTGATTACGGAGGCGATAGGGCCTGCCTGGAAGAAAAATGCCGAAGAGCTTGAGAATCTTTTGTTTTACAAAGACAATTCCAGCTTTATTGAGAAGCTTGCCAAAGTCAAGTATCTCAATAAGTGTCAATTAGCTAAACATGTGAAAGAATCACAGGGTTTAGAGATTGATCCGCTGTCGATTTTTGATGTACAGGTTAAGAGGATACACGCTTACAAACGGCAGCTTCTTAACATTTTGAAGGTTATGCATTTATATAATCAGGTCAAGAACGATCCTCAATCCGTACGTGACCCGCAGACCTTTATCTTCGGAGGAAAAGCGGCACCCGGATATCACTATGCCAAAACGATTATTAAGCTTATCAATACCTTGGCCAACAAAATCAATAAAGATCCGGAAGTTAAGCAAAAACTGAAGGTTGTCTTTTTGGAGAACTTTAATGTTTCTCTTGGCGAACTGATCTACCCGGCGGCCGATATCAGCGAACAGATCTCTACGGCCAGTAAAGAAGCATCGGGTACGGGAAATATGAAATTTATGGTGAATGGCGCGGTTACAATTGGAACGTTGGATGGAGCGAATGTAGAAATTAAAGAGGCTGTAGGAGAGGAGAATATTTTTATCTTTGGACTTACGGCGGAGGAAGTTTTGCGCTATTCACGCGAAGGGGGGTATAAATCCTTAGATCAATACTACTCCAATCAGAGCCTGAGACTGTGTGTCGACCAATTAGTCAACGGATTTTTTGAAACCGCCGGCGAGGAGTTTCGGGTAATTTTTGACTCACTGCTGCTTTACAATGACGACTATTTTGTCTTAAAGGATTTTAATGCTTACCTAGAAGCTTACCAAAAACTTCAAGATTCATACGCCCAGCAAGATATTTGGCATAGAACATCTTTGGTCAATATTGCTAAGGCGGGCATTTTTTCGAGTGATCGCAGTATCAAAGAATATGCCAATCAGATTTGGAAAACTAATTTTCGCCGTTTTGATTCTCATTTTCCAGATAAGCGTTTTAAAAATAAACTTGGAACCAAATAGTTCAGTAGGTGGTGACAGGCGGAAAGGAAGGTGAAAAAGTATGCATAAACAAGAGTGTATTGCAATGCTTTTGGCGGGGGGACAAGGAAGCAGGCTAGGCAGTCTGACTCGCAATATAGCCAAGCCTGCGGTCTCATTTTGCGGGAAATACCGAATTATTGACTTTAGTTTGAGTAATTGTGCAAATTCTAACATCAATACCGTCGGGGTCCTCACTCAGTACAAACCGTTCTTGCTCAACTCGTATATTGGGTTGGGTTCGGCCTGGAACTTAGATAGCCCTTATGGCGGTGTGCATATTTTACCTCCTTATATTGGAGAACACGAATTAAGCTGGTATAAAGGAACGGCCAATGCCATCTTTCAGAACTTGAATTTTATTAATTTCTATGATCCTGATTATGTGCTCATTATTTCGGGGGATCACATTTATAAAATGAATTACCTTACAATGCTGAATTATCATAAGGAAAAAGGATCGGAGATAACGATCTCGACGATTGAAGTTCCCTGGGAGGAGGCTTCCCGGTTTGGCATTGTGACGAGTGATGAAGACGGTAAAATCACCAAGTTCAGGGAGAAACCGTCCAACCCGGACAGCAATTTGGCATCGATGGGAATCTATATTTTCAATTGGCCGACTCTTAAAAAAGCGCTGCTTGATGATGCTCAGGATGAGTTATCGGAAAATGATTTTGGGAAAAATATTATCCCTAAACAAATAGAACTGGGAAGAAAACTCTACGCCTTTAAATTCCAGGGTTATTGGCGGGATGTGGGTACCATAGAAAGCTATTACAATGCCAACATGGAGTTTCTGGAAAGAGAGGAGGCTATCAATCTCTTTGATCCTGCCCAAAGGGTATTTTCCAATGAAGATATTTTGCCCCCGCAGTATATTGGTCCGGCAGCTAGGATTCAAAACAGTTTAATCAGTAATGGCTGCGTGGTTCTGGGAGAGGTCAGCCATTCGATTTTAGCTCCCGGTGTCGTTGTCGAGGGAGGGGCAACCGTCAAGAACTCTATTTTATTGCCCCACGCCAGGATAGGCAGTCATTCGACGGTTAATAAAACAATTGTCGGCGAAAATGCGAAAATAATGAGCAGCTGCTTGGTGGGCCTGGAAACAGATTCTGCCGCACACCAGGCGGGGATTACCGTCATCGAAGATCACTATGTCTTGGGAGAAGGGTTGGTCATCCAAGCAGGCAGTAATCTGTGTTCGGCTCGTTAAACGGGAGGGAGGGCGACGGATGTATAACGCAATTGGTATCCTGTTTGCAAATAACGGTTCTGACAGTTTGCGGGGTTTAACTTTCGAAAGGTCGATAGCGGCGGTTCCTTTTGGCGGGCGCTATCGCTTACTGGACTTTGCCCTGTCCAGTATGGTCAATTCCGGCTTATGGACCATTGGCTTGATTACTCCTCGCTATTACAGATCGATGCTCGATCATTTGGGGGCCGGGAAGGATTGGTTTCTTGATCGTAAATCGGGGGGCTTGTTTATTCTACCCGGGGCGATTCATGGATTATCCGGTGAAAACGGTAAATTTCACTTGAAAGATTTGCAGCTTAATATTGAATATCTGCAAAAAGACTCATCGGAAAATATTGTTATCAGTGGATGCAATCATGTTTTTAACATTAACTACAAAGGCTATTTGGAAAATCATCAAAAGAATCAAGCAGATGTTACTCTAATTTATAAAGAGAGCGCGGATTCTTCCACCATGACCGGAAAAGAGCGTCTTGTTCTGGGAAATCATCAAGAGATCCTGAATATTCACAGAGATGAAGCAACAAGTCCGGCGGGACAAGTCCAAAATTATTTTATCGATATGCTCATTATTCGCCGGAAGCTTCTTCTGAAAATTGTCGAAGGATACCGCTCCATGGAAGCAACCAATCTAATAGACGCTATTCGAGAAAACATCGGCTCGCTTAAAATTTTCGGGGCGCCTTTTAACGGATATTTTGGAACGCTGAATTCAGTGAAGGATTACTTTGAACGGAGCATGGAATTGCTCAATCCGGCAATTCGCGGGGAAGTCCTCATGGGTCATGATCGGATTCATACTAAAGTTGTGGACAATCCTCCCACCAAATACGGTAATCAGGCTAAAGCTTCGGATTCTTTAATTTCCAGTGGGTGTGTCATTGAAGGAGAGGTGAATAATTCGATCCTATCTCGTGGAGTGATTGTGGAACGGGGGGCCACGATCAACAACTGCATTATCATGCAGAAATGCAGGATTTCGGCTAATACTAGCTTGGATTATGTCATTCTTGACAAATTTGTGAAAGTCCATGCCGGAAATGTCCTCAAAGGAAACCAGAATACTCCCTTGGTCGTACTAAAAGGTGCCTTGGTTTAAGATTGAGAAAAGAGGGGTAAGATGAGAATTGTATTTGCAATTGCGGAGGCGGACCCTTTTGTCAAGACGGGTGGCTTGGGTGAGGTTGGCGGTTCGTTGCCCGGTGCCTTGCAGAGACAGGGTGCGGATGTTCGCGTCATTATGCCGAAGTATAGTGTTATCCCCGAAGATTTTCGGCAAAGGCTGGAACATATTAATCAATTTTTTGTCCCTGTGGGCTGGCGCAGACAGTATTGCGGGCTGGAAGAATTAATTTATAACGGGATTCGTTACTATTTCCTCGACAATGAGTATTATTTTAAGCGGCCCAAAATTTACGGAGATTATGACGAGGCGGAACAATATGCCTTCTTTTCTCGGGCAGTGTTGGAAAGTCTCGTTCATCTGCCTGAATTTAAGCCGGATATCCTTCATTGCCATGATTGGCATACGGCTTTGGTGCCTTTGCTGAAAAATGAGTTTTACGCTAAAGAACCCCTTTATTATTCCCTCAAGACTGTGCTTACGATTCATAATCTTAAATACCAGGGGATTTTTCCCAGAGAGGTTCTTACAGATGTAATTGGGTTGAGGGAAACACTTTTTACCGAGGATGCTTTGGAATTCCACGGTGCGGTTAATTTTATGAAAGCCGGTCTTCTCTATGCTGACTGGATTACGACGGTGAGTCCGACCTATGCTCAGGAAATACAGTATTCTTTCTACGGAGAGAAACTCGAAGGGGTTTTGCAAAAACGCAGGGAGTCTTTAACCGGCATTCTTAACGGCATAGACTATGAGGTTTATAACCCTTATTTAGACCCTTGCATTGTGTCTCCTTATGGGACCTCTTCCCAGGCCAGAGAAAACAACAAAAATGACTTGCAGAGAATTTTAGGGCTTCCAGTGCGGGCTGACCTTCCGGTTCTGGGGATGGTAAGCCGTTTGGTTGATCAGAAAGGGCTTGATTTGCTCAGCTTCGTTATGGAAGAGATTCTTATGCTTGATGTGCAAATGGTTATCCTGGGAACGGGAGACCAACAGTATGAGGAGGTACTGCAGGGGTTTGCCGATAAATATCCGGCAAAGTTCGCCTTCCGAAGGGAATTTAACGATGAACTGGCGCATAAAATTTATGCTGGAATTGACATGTTATTGATGCCTTCACGCTTTGAACCCTGTGGCATATCCCAAATGATTGCCATGCGTTATGGAGTAATTCCAATTGTGCGGGAAACGGGAGGTTTAAAAGATACGGTGATTCCCTATAATGAATATACAGGTGAAGGCAATGGCTTTAGCTTCGCTAATTACAATGCTCATGAATTGCTGTTTACAATTCAGCGAGCTGTAAGGCTCTACAACTCGGATAAATCTGCTTGGACTAAATTGCAAAACAGCGCCTTGAATCGGAACTTCAGTTGGAATTCATCAGCCGATGCTTATATAAAAATCTATAAGTCATTGCTTTAAAGAGAATTTTTCATCAGTGCAACTAGGCAGCTGGCTTTGCTCTGAATTTTTCTAGCCTGACGATGTTGAAAAGTGTTGGAGATTAAACTGTAGGAGAGTAACAATGGGATTTTCCGCGTATCATGACTCTCATGATTTGGCTTATCGCAGTCCTTTTGGAGCAGTCCCCTGTGGGCAAAGGATCTTGTTTCGCCTTGAAATATATTCGGCGGACTCGGTGGAAGGCTGTTTTTTACGTATTTGGGAGAGAGATAAAGAACAATTAATTCCCATGATTGTCCAAACGGAGATTACGGGACAAGGGACAGGAGAGGAAACAGTTCCAGGCGCTGCAGACGGACATGCCCTCCAATCCTCTGAACAGAAAATCCTCTTTGCAACGGAGTATCAAGCCCCGCAAGATCCTGGCCTTGTCTGGTATTATTTCAGGATTTCCGCAGGAGGTCAGGAATTTTATTACGGTAATAATAATGACTGCTGGGGCGGGGAGGGAAGGCTTGGGGAAAAAGAGCCTTCCTCTTATCAGGTGACTGTCTACGATCCTGTGGAAATTCCTGCCTGGTACCAGAGGGGAATCATGTATCAGATCTATGTAGACCGGTTTTATTACGCTCAGCAAAACGGTTCCCCTCTTTATTCCAGAAAAAACACCCTTTGGCACACTAATTGGTATGACAGTCCAGTTTATATCAAAGATGAAAAAGGAAGGGTGACTGATTGGGATTTTTTTGGCGGCAATTTGTTAGGAGTTATAGAAAAGCTGCCTTATCTCAAGGAATTAGGCATAAGCCTGATCTATTTCAACCCGATTTTTGAAGCAGTGAGTAATCACAAATATGATACGGCAGATTATCAACGCATCGATCCCATGTACGGAGACGAAAAGCTTTTCGAGCGGTTGGTGAAGGAAGCAAAACAATATGGGATTGCCGTCATCTTGGATGGCGTCTTCAGTCATACCGGGAGTGACAGCATCTACTTTAACCGTTACGGTACTTATCCCGGCTTGGGGGCCTATCAGTCGGCAGACTCTTCCTATTACAAGTGGTATCAATTCAAACCCCATACTCAGGAGTATAAATCCTGGTGGAATGTTGAAGATTTGCCGGAAGTGAATAAATTAGAGCCTTCCTATCAAGAATTTTTATTCAGTGCTGAGAGGGGAATTGTTCCCCAGTGGATGAAAAAAGGAATTGCCGGTTGGCGGCTGGATGTTGCCGACGAGCTTCCGGATGAATTTATCCGGAAACTCAGACAAACAATCAAAACAATCAATGGGGAAGCGGTTTTGATCGGAGAAGTATGGGAAGATGCCTCCAATAAGCAGAGCTATGGCAAACTGCGCCAGTATTTTTGGGGTCATGAGTTGGACGCAACTATGAATTACCCATTTCGGGAGATTTTTCTCCGTTTTCTTCTCGGGCAGGCGGGTTCCAATTTAGTCCATCAACGGGTCATGAGCTTGTACGAAAATTACCCCCGGGAGAACTTCTATGGGGCCATGAATATCATTGGCAGTCACGATCGGGAACGAATTTTAACCCTTTTAGGAGAAGCTCCTTCTGAAGAAGATTTGCCGGAAAGCGGGAGGCGGACTTTTAAGCTTCCTCCTCAAGCCCGTGAGCTGGCAGTGCAAAGGCTGAAGCTTATCAGCCTGATCCAAATGACATTTCCCGGTGTGCCCTGCGTCTATTACGGTGATGAAGCGGGAGTAGAAGGGTACAGCGATCCTTATAATCGCGGAACATACCCCTGGGGGCGGGAAGACAAAGAAATTCTGGCCTGGTATAAAAGGATTATCAGGCTGCGCCTGGAGTATGAAAGCTTACAGTCAGGAGATTTCCAGTCCTTTTGTCCGGAACCTGATTGTTATGGATTTAGGCGTTCGGGTAAAGACGAGGAAATTCTAGTCTTGATTAATCGTCATAAGACACAAACTAAGGAAATTACTTTGCCTCGGAATTGGCGCTATAGTCTGGCTCAGAGTCCTTTAATCATTAATTTGCTGGACGGAGAGACTCTCAGTGAGCCAAAGATGCTAACTGTTCCAAGTACTATGGGTTTCCAGGGCCTGCCAGATCCCCAAATGGCTCAATGTGCCCAGGGTACCCGAGGTACTCAGGATACTCCAAACACCCGGACATTTAAGCTAAATCCTTTGTCCGCTCAAGTTCTGTTAAACAGGTATCGTCAATTTTCATTTCCACGTCAGGACCTTTCCCGCTCTTGTGGAGTGTTAATGCATCTTAGTTCATTGCCTTCGAAACTGGGAATGGGGGGATTAGGGCCGGAGGCTTATCGCTTTATTGATTGTTTAGTTGACTGCGGGCAATCTCTGTGGCAAGTACTTCCCTTAAATCCAGTGGGGTTGGGAGGTTCTCCTTATCAGAGCGATTCTGCTTTTGCCGGGAACCTAAGGCTGATTAGCTTGGAAAATTTAGTCCAGGAAGGACTTTTGCGAGCAGATTGGCTGGAAACCTTATCCGGAGAGCTGCTGATGCCTGAGCTGTTTAAGGAAATTTGTCTTCGCCAAGCTTATGATGCTTTTCTGGCTCAAATTCAAGATGAAGAGTTGAATAAATCTCTGCCAAAGTCCAACTATCTTTCCCGCCGGAACTATTTAAACTTTCAAAAGGATAACCGGGAGTGGCTGGAGGATTACGCCTTATACCGGGCCCTGAAAGTCTATTTTGGAGATACGGCGTGGTACGATTGGGAGCCGGGTCTTGCCCTGCGCAACTCTGATACACTGGCTGAGTATTCGCGGCAGCTTGCGCAAGAAATGGAATTTAATCGCTTTGTTCAATATACTTTTTATTATCAATGGCAAGAGCTTCGCCGATATGCTTTAGCAAAGCAGATTAAATTGATAGGGGATATCCCGCTTTTTGTAGCAGGCGATAGCTGCGACGTTTGGGTTAATCGCAGGTTTTTTAAGCTGGAGGAGTCCGGAAAACCTGCTAAAGTAGCCGGAGTACCTCCCGATTATTTTAGCAAGACCGGCCAGTTGTGGGGAAATCCGGTCTATGACTGGGACCTCTTGGCTGCGGAAGACTATATCTGGTGGAAGCAACGGATAAAACTTGCTTTAGGGCTCTTTGATTACGTTCGCCTGGATCATTTTCGCGGTTTTGAGGCTTATTGGGAGCTTGATGCCAGGGAAAAGACAGCGGTCAACGGCCGCTGGATGAAAGGGCCGGGGAAACGCTTTTTTGAAAGCCTGGCGGAGGAATTTGGCAGGCTGCCTTTTATTGCCGAGGATTTGGGGATCATTACGACGGAAGTTAACGTTCTGAAAAGGATTTTTGGTTTCCCGGGTATGAAAGTTCTTCAGTTCACCTCCATTGCAGAAATGACTGCAGGCGACAAGGATATCGTCTATTACTCGGGAACTCACGACAACGATACTTTACTAGGTTGGTACAGATCCACGATTTTTACAAACCAAGAGGAACCTGAGGATGGGCAGGGAGTGTCGGAGGAACAATCAGCACAGCAACCGGAACGCCGAACAGAAAAGGCAAAAAAGGCTTGCCGGAAGCTTATTGAAGATTTGTATCTGAGCGAAGCCGCTTGGGTCATTACTCCGCTGCAAGACATTTTAGGCCTGGATACTGAGGCCCGAATGAACGTTCCCGGAACCGTTGCGGGAAACTGGCAATGGAAGCTGGATGAGAAGCTGCTGACAGCAGAGGTGAAAGATTGGCTGCGTTCCTTAGCAAAAGTATCCCAAAGGCTGTCGCCAGGAAACTCTTGACTCTTACCTTTGGTTAGCCTTTATCATGATTCTTGAGGTGAGAAGACATGCAATTCACGGTGAAAGAAATTGCCAACTTAACAGGAACAACTGTAAAGACCCTCCATCATTATCATAAAATCGGTTTGCTAATGCCTTGTGAAATCAGCGGGTCCGGGTATCGTCTTTATGGGATGAAGGAGTTGGAACGCTTGCAGCAAATTTTATTTTACCGTGAACTTGATTTTTCCCTCAAGGATATTAAGAAGGCGCTGGAGGATGAACCGAGTCGACTGGAGTGTTTAAGAAAACAGCATGAGCTGCTTGATGCGCGCAGGCAGCGCTTGGACTGTTTGTTTAAAACTTTGGCAGAGTCCATTGACTGCGCCGGGAAAGGGGAAATCATGGACAAAACAGCAATGTTTCAAGGGCTTAAGCACGAAGAATGGGAAAAGGCGCTTGCGGAGCAAAATGATTATCTCAAAGAAAAATATGGTTATGACATGATAAAAGACCGGGGAATTCAAGTGGAAGAGTTAAATGATAAAGCCCAAGAGGCTCAGTGGTTTTTAAAGAGCGTTTGCGCTGCTCTTCAAAATCGTTGGCCCGCAACAGATCAAAGGTTATATAATCTGTTGGAAGAACATCTGGATTTTTTGAACGGACATGGCCAGGAAATTGATAAAAGGGCCTTCGCCGGTCAGACCAGATTCTTTTTGGAAGATGAATTTCACAGAAATATGCTGGAGAGCATGCAATTAGGGCTTAGCTACTATCTCTGTTTCGCGGCGGAGACCTTTGCTGCTCTAAACTAACTAGGTATAAAATTTAGACATCAACTTAAAGGGGCTCTATAGCCAAAATTTAGCTAACTCTGTTTTACAGGGCCTTTTTCGTTTGATATTCATTTTGGAAGGACACAATCCTATTAGGGAAAAGAATTATTTTACAAATGAGCAGGTACAACAATTAAATATGAATCCATACGTTAAAAAAGCAAGCAATAAAACTATTACATATTCCGATGATTTTAAGATCACATTTACCAAAAAATATTTAGAAGGCAATCCACCATCCGTTATTCTCAGGGAAATGGGGTTTAATCCACATATACGGGGTAAAAAGCGCATTGAGAGATTTATGGGAAATATATAAATATAAAGCTCGAGGAGACGATTTTAGCGATCAGAGAGGTGTTAATTCGGGATGTCTTTCACTTAAAGAAGAATTGACTGATAAAGAACGAATAGTAAGATTAGAAACAAAATAAAACACCTTAAACAAGAGAATGAGTTTTTAAAAATCGAATTTCTTGACAAGAAAGCCACCCTAGTAATGCGGCAGAAGCAGCACCGGAAGAAAAGTTCAACGTCATCCGAGAAATGACACTGCGGGACAATAATGAACTTAATATTTCTTGGTTGTGTGGAATTGCAGGCGTATCCAGGTCAGGTTATTATAGATGATTAACTACAGAAAATAAACGACAGCAACGTTGTGAACATGACCGAGAAGATTTTGAGCTTATCCTTGAAGCGTATCGTTTCCGTGGATATGATACTACATGTGTCTTCTACATATAAGAGTTCGCATGAACTAGAAGAAAATCAGCAGACTGATGAGAAAATTCAGCCCGTTCTGAATTCATCGAGGCTATCACCGTAGTGCCTTACATAGTTAGGAACTTGCAAACTGCACATATATTCGTTGAAGATATCCAATGATTTCATTAACTTTTCCATAAGTTAATAGATATGAGTTTTAAATAAAAGTACTGGAAATTGTATCCGCAGGGATACAATAACCCAGTGCTTTTGTCATATTTTGATTTATAATGCTCCTTTTTCTAACTTTCTATTTTATAGGGTCCATTTTATTTTGAGACAGCCTCTTGATAAATATCAAAGAAACTAGATTTTGCAAGGGCTTAAAAGTAATTTTGAGGAATATAATACTAAGTTGCATATAACATATTAGATACTATCCAATCCCAACCTGTAATACTCCGAACTCTTAGAGGATCATTTTCTAAACTTACCAGTGTATCGCACAACCGCAACTCAACGTGTTTTAGGGTGTTAAACAACTCATTACGAAATCCTTTTTCTCGAACTTCATCCCAAATCTGTTCGACCGGATTAAGTTCCGG
>NZ_JAVHUW010000013.1 GCF_030954495.1 Candidatus Desulfosporosinus nitrosoreducens
TTTAGCAAATAACTGGCGTTCCTCCGCAGTTGTGATATAGCTTTGATGACGATTAGAAGTCTGGGAGATCTCATCAAGTGTAGCATTTAATTGTTTTTCAAGATCTTCTTTTTTATCGCTGGTTTCCAAAACATAAGCTTCCAACAATCTTTGGACATCTAAAATGTCCATGTTTATGAGATCCGCGTCCATCATACTCGGCAGCTGTTTCTGGTCTACGTCATTGGCGTCGGTTTGCATCTGATTGATTTGACTAAGGGTAAAAATATTGCCCAAAAGAAAAATAATTATGACAATTAAAATCGAGCCGAGCAGTTTAGTTCTGATCTTCACTCCCTTTTCCACCTTTCCTGATAGCTTGCCGCTGATTAATATGTACCTTATTTTTCATGATCAGAAAAAACAAGTAAAATAAACCAAGTTAAGTATAATATACGGTAGTTTATTTATAAATGCAACGATAGTTTTTTATATAATGTTTTAAATCATATAGAGCCTTGAAAAGGAATCGTAGTCAACTCCATAATTACCCCAAAAGTATGGTCTTATAACTTAAAAAGATAGCTCCTACGAATTGCAGGAGCCTAAAATCTACTACCAGCACCGCTCAGCATCAGAGCCACAAGCTCTTGACCTTCAGGTCCGGTTCCTAAACAACCTCAGCTTCTAAATCCGCGCCGCTAAACTGACTGTTATAGAGATCTGCATAAAAGCCATTCTGAGCCAAAAGCTGATTATGATTTCCCATTTCAATAATGCTGCCCTGGTTCATTACCAGAATTAGTTCTGCATCGCGTATCGTAGAAAGCCTATGAGCAATCACAAAGCTCGTTCTTCCTTTCATGAGTGCCGTCATAGCTTTTTGAATATAGACCTCGGTTCTGGAGTCAACACTGCTTGTCGCCTCATCTAAGATTAGGATCGCCGGATCTGCCAGAATAGCCCGGGCGATCGTCAGCAATTGCTTTTGCCCTTGAGAAATATTCGAAGCTTCCTCGTTTAAGACGGTATGATAACCCTCCGGAAGAGTCTTAATAAAGTGATGAGCATGAGCTGCTTTAGCGGCGCTGATGACCTCTTCCTCTGTGCAGCCTTCGCGGCCATAAGCAATATTCTCCATAATCGTACCATTAAAAAGCCAAGTATCTTGAAGCACCATGCCAAAGATATTGCGCAAATCCCCACGTTTTAGATCTCGGATATCCACTCCGTCCACGGTGATCTTACCCGTATCGATTTCATAAAAACGCATCAGCAGGTTTACAAGAGTCGTTTTGCCCGCTCCGGTCGGACCGACGATAGCAATGGTGTGCCCTTGTTTGACGTCGATATTCATATTCTTAATGAGTGGCTCTTGCCCCGTATAGCTAAAATTCACATTGTCAAAGGCTACATCTCCTTTAGGGAAGGCAATCACCTGGGCATCCGCCCGATCCGGCAGTTCCTCAGCTTCATCAAGCAGTTCAAAGACCCGCTCGGCGGAAGCGACGGTGGACTGAATAATGTTGGCGATGTTTGCCGTTTGGACGATTGGCATGGTAAATTGCCTGGAGTATTGGATAAAGGCCTGAATATCGCCGATATTAATCCTCCCGTTAGTTACGAAGATCCCCCCCACCACACTGACAATGACATAGCCCAGATTACTGACAAATCTCATGAGCGGCATGATAATCCCGGAAATAAACTGGGCTTTCCACCCCGCATTAAAGAGCCTGGCATTGATTTCATTGAAAGCTTGGATGGATTTGTTCTCATAACCAAAGGCTTTAACGATGACGTGACCTGTAAACATTTCTTCCACATGGCCATTGAGTTCGCCGAGAGATTTCTGCTGGGCGGCAAAGTGTTTCTGCGAGTGTTTGGCAATATTCGTTGTCACAAGAATATAGAGCGGCAAGGTCAAAATAACAATCAGGGTCAGCAAAGGACTAATCGAAAGCATCATCACAATGACCCCAAGAATGGTTACGAGGGAAGTAATCAACTGAGTGATACTTTGCTGCAAAGTATTGGCAATATTATCCACATCGTTGGTAACACGGCTCAAAATTTCACCGTGGGTTCTGGAGTCAAAGAATTTTAAGGGTAAGCGGGACAGCTTGTCATCGACCTCTTTGCGCAGGTTATAAACGGTTCTCTGAGCAACTCCGGCCATTATAAACTGCTGGACATAGCTGAATAAAGCGCTCGTTAAATATAAGCCAATAAGGAGGAGCACGATTTGCCAGATATAGTTGAAATCGATTTTTCCGCCACCCATCATGCCTTCAAACAATTTCGTCGTCGCATTACCCATAATTTTAGGTCCTAATATGCTAAAAAGGGTACTAAGGATCGCAAAAACAAAAACAATGCTTAGTTTTAATCTTTGAGGCCTTAAATAGCGTATCAGCCGGAACAAAGTTCCTTTAAAATTCTTAGCTTTTTCCACAGGTCTTCCGATAGACCCCCCCGGACCGCCTTGTCTCCCGCCAAAGGGACCTCGCTGAGGTCTGTTGGCGTTTTGTTGTACACTCATGCTAATTCCCCCTCAGAAAGCTGTGAAGCCACAATTTCATGATAAACGCCACAGGTATTTAGCAGCTCTTGATGGGTTCCAATTCCGCAAATCTGTCCATCATCCAAGACAATAATCCGGTCGGCATCCATAACCGTAGCTACCCTCTGCGCTATGATAAACACTGTCGACGCTGAAATTTCCGATTTGAGAGCCGCCCGCAGCTTGGCATCCGTTTTGAAATCAAGGGCGGAGAAACTATCGTCAAAGATATAAATTTCCGGTCTTCTAATTAAAGCCCGGGCGATGGAAAGCCGCTGTTTCTGTCCACCGGAAACATTGGTCCCACCTTGGGCAATGATATGATCAAATCCATCTTCCATGCTCTTAACAAAATCCGTCGCTTGGGCAATTTGAGCCGCATGCTCAATCTCTTCCGGCGTAGCGTCCTCCTTGCCGTATCTGATATTGTCGGCAATGGTCCCGGAGAAAAGAACCGACTTTTGAGGAACAAAGCCAATTTTAGCTCTCAGGCTTTCTTGGCTCATGTCCCGAACATCAACGCCGTCTACCAAAACTCTCCCGCAGCCCGCATCATAAAAGCGGGTGATGAGATTAACCAAAGTGGATTTGCCTGAACCCGTCCCGCCAATTATGGCCGTGATCTCACCCGGTTTGGCACTGAAGGTAATATTACTAAGAGCAGGTTGTTCGGCTCCGGGGTAACTGAAAGAAACCTCCTGAAACTCAACAAATCCCTGCTTCTGCTCCGCCAGAGCCGGTTTAAGCGGGTCCTTAATTTCCGGCTCCGTATCCAGCACCTCATTAATCCGCACGGCAGACGCCTGGGCACGGGGAACCATGACGAACAACATCGTCAGCATCAGCAGCGAGAAAAGAATTTGCGTCGCATATTGGATAAAAGCCATCAGTGATCCGACCTGCATGTCGCCATTGTTAATGCGAATGCCGCCAAACCAGATAATCGCAATCGTTGTAAAATTCATAATCAACATCATCATAGGCATTAAAATGGCCATAATTTTATTGACTTTAACGGCATTTTGCATCAGGTCCGCATTGGCCTCATCGAATCTCTTCTTTTCCTTTTCAATCCGGTTGAAGGCCCGAACTACCCGAATACCCGTTAGATTCTCCCGCAAGACAAGATTCAGCTTATCGAGCTTTACTTGCATCAGTCTGAAAAGAGGGATGCCTTTGGACAGCACAATGCCAATAATCAAAAACAAGGCCGGTACCGCCACCAAAAGCAGCCAAGTCAAGCCACGGTCTTGTTGAATGGCCATAAAAATACCACCCAGACAGGTCAAAGGCGCGCTGACCATCATACTCAAAATAAGAACAGACACCTGTTGGACTTGAGTGACGTCGTTGGTTGTCCGGGTAATAAGAGTCGCCGTTCCTAGCTTGTCAAACTCCTGCAAAGAAAAACTTTGAACCTTAGCGAAAATTTTCTCCCGTAAAATCCTGCCAAAACCCACGGCAGTTTTGGACGAGAGAAACGTTGCCGTGATCGCGCACAATGTCCCTCCTGCCGCAACAAGCAGCATAAACCCGCCGACTCTTAAGATGTAGCCGATATCTTTGTTGACGATCCCTTTGTCGACAACATCCGCCATTAAAGTTGGCAAGTAGAGATCCGAAAGTACTTGCAGAAAAAGAAGGACAATAACAGCGGCGATATACGTTTTATATTGTTTGAGAAATTTAAATAATTTCAACATCCTGCCACTCTCCACCCTCTACTCTTGAGCTTTTTTTTCATCTCGAATGCTTAGAAGTTTCTTTAATGTCTCTAAACCTTCATATATTTTTTTAAGTTCTTCAGGGGTCCCTTTATTCAGAATACTGGCGAAATTTTCATCCATGCGTTTATGGAAAAATTGATGATGTTCCCTAAATTTAGGGGATACGCTGACATGAACGACTCGTTTATCTTCTTCGCTTCGGTTTCGCTCTACGATTCCCTGTTTTTCCAGTCTGTCAATAATGCCTGATACGGTGCTGTTCGATAAATTAAGCCTGGCGCTTAATTCTGTGATCTTCAGAGTTTTTTCCCGGCTTAAAATCCCCATAACCATACCTTGATGAGCCGTGATCCCAATATCCTCGAAGACCTTGGTCATATTTTGTCGAAAAAGCATCATGACCTCGTGGAAAATCTTTGCCACTCTGGCACTTTCACTTAGGTTTTCACTTAAACTTTCCTCTAAGTTTTCCATGTGTACACACCTCGTTATTATTTCGCCCGAAGATACTTCGTGTCCAAATATTCCTTATACAAATATTTCGTGCACGAAGTATTTTACTCAATAACTGAACCTTTGTCAAACATTTTATTTTATAATTCCCTAAGCAACTTAAAGTAAGGAAAACTCGGCCTTTGCCGAATTGGCGGGAGCAGAAGCCCGTTAGTTGCCCCGCAGCCGGAAAGTATTAATGAAGTTATACTTTCCGACTGTATAACAAAAACGAACAGCAATGGCTGTCCGCTTGAAAAAAGTCACTCTAGTGTTTTGGCTGCTGGGGCTGTTGAGGCTGGGAATACTGGGGATTGTTGCGGGTGTGATCCATATAGCCGGGAGCAACTTCCCGCTGTCCGGCAGGATTCGGATCTTTGCCATATTGAGCCGGTCCTCCGTATTTTTCGTTGGGGTTTTCCTCATAGGAAAATTCATTTCCTTGGTTCCAAGGCCCACGGCTGTCTCCTTGACCCGTCGACATGTTCATATACTTCTTAGAGAAGTCGGAATCCCGGAAATCTTTGTTGACCCCGGTTCCTGTCAAGGTGTTAATGGCCTGCATAAACGAGAAGTTGTGAGATTCTTCCCGGCTTAAAAGGAAGCGGACCATATCTTTAACCCCGGCATCATCCGTTTGTTGCAGGAGCCGCTCATAAATAAGCTTAGCTCTCAACTCCGCGCCGGCATTGGCGGAAAGATCCGTATACATGTCCCCCGTGGAGTTGACATAATTAGAGGTCCAAGGCACACCCGCCGAGTTGACCAGAAGTGGTCCGCCTCCGAGCAAAGCCATGTGATTGGCGGCAAAATCCTTCGGGATGCTGTCCACAGGTCCGATCAACATCGCCAGAGCCTCTCCGACCATTTCTAAATGACTTAACTCTTCAGCGGCAATATCTTGCAGCAAATCCCGGATTTTGGGATCATTACAGCCTAAACTCTGCGAAAAATATTGCATAGCGGCTTTAAGTTCGCCATTGCCGCCTCCGAATTGCTCCAACAGCAAAACGGCGAAGCGGGGGTCCGGACGATCGACATGTACCGTATATTCCATATCCTTGACATGTTTGAACATTAAGCCAAGCCTCCTTATTTGGGTGAAATTATTGATCTGCTCAACTTATTATTCGAGTAAAACAATAATTTTATCCAAGACAATCGCCGCTTAAGCCGTTCACTTTGGCAAACTTGACGATATTTAATTTTTCCTGATATACTATCACTGTTATGTTCAAACAATTTGCTATAATGTTATTTCGGTTGGGGTAAACTTCGCGAAAGCGGAGGACGCTAAAGTCATGGATCTAAGGCCAAGACAAAACGCTTCACCTGCGTTTGTGCGCGCTAAGATCGCCAGGCTACAAGCTGGACTTCTCTGGGGAGAGTAGTTATTATTAACTGCTCTCTTTTTATTTAGCAATTGCATCCTAAACCATCCCTTAAAAAATTATGGAGGACTAAAAATGAGCATTGGGATTGCCGCAAGTATTTTTGTAATTAGTTACTTTTTCATCATCACCGAAAAATTCCCGCGAGCAGTGACTGCGATGTGCGGTGCCTCATTGATGATCATCTCGGGGATTCTCACGCAAGCTAAGGCCATTGAACACATTGATTGGAATACTCTGGGACTGCTGATCGGCATGATGTTGATCGTTGATCTCACTCGCCGTTCCGGCATTTTTTCCTTTCTGGCTATCTGGGTCAGCAAAAAAGTTAAAGGAAATCCCCTGTTGCTGATGCTCGCCCTTTCTTTGCTTACTGCTCTTTTATCGGCATGTTTAGATAATGTTACTACTGTGCTGCTGATTGTTCCCATAACGTTGTCAATTGCTGAGCAATTGGAAACCGCTCCCCTTCCTTTCCTCTTCAGCCAAATCCTCATGAGCAATATTGGCGGTACAGCCACTCTAATCGGAGACCCTCCCAATATAATGATCGCCGGACAAACCGGCCTCAGCTTTATGGATTTTATCCTGAACCTCGGCCCGGCAGTGCTCTTGATTATAATCGTTACTTTATTCTTGTTTTACCTTGTCTATCGCCACCAGTTGATTACCAGAGAGGAGTTAAAAGTTAAACTCACAGTTCAAAACGAATGGCACCAAATCAAAGACTTTGCTTTGCTCAAAAAAAGTCTTACCGTACTGAGTTTAGTAATCATAGGCTTTTCTCTTCATTCCATCCTCCGCCTGGAAACCGCGAGCATCGCCCTCGGTGGAGCGATGCTCTTAATGCTCTGGACCCGCGAAGAACCGGAAGATATTTTCTTAGCCATCGAATGGCCTACGCTCTTTTTCTTTGCAGGTTTGTTTGTTCTCGTCGGCGGGCTTGTTGAGACAGGAGCTCTTGATTATTTGGCAAAATGGAGTATGGGCTTAACCAGCGGAAATCCACTCTTCACAGCCTTGCTGATCCTCGTTATATCCGCCTTGCTTTCCTCCATCCTTGACAACATTCCCTATGTCGCAACCATGATTCCCTTAATCCAAAAGCTCGCCCTCCTCAGTCACCTCACTCCGGCCCAAACCCAGCCTCTCTGGTGGGCTTTGTCTTTAGGCGCCTGCCTGGGCGGAAACGGTACTTTGGTTGGAGCGTCGGCCAATCTCATCGTAGCCGGCATTGCGGAAAAGAACGGTCTTAAAATCCGCTACAGTCAATTCTTTAAAGTAGGGTTTCCTTTCATGCTGCTCTCTATAGTAATTTCTGCCTCATACCTGATCCTGCGCTATTTTTAAACCTACATCTTCTTAAAATTCTCCGAAAATTTTCTCTCCGCATTTGGGACAATGCCCCTGATTTAAACGACTGACTATCACAGAGTCACGCTGAATTACGGCTTCGGCGCAGTGCGGGCAAAATGTCGTACTTCCTCCGCTGACATTGCCGAGATAAACGTAAGGAAGCCATTCCTGAGCGATTTTCCTCAGTCTGTCCAGGACCCCTCGTTCCGTTGGCGGAACCGCCAAACGATAAGCCGGATAATAACGGCTCAAATGCCAGGCCAGGGGCGTATTCAGGTTGTGCAGCCAGCGTGACAAACTCCGAAAGGCTTCAGGATCATCATTGGCTCCCGGAATGACCAAAGTCGTGATTTCCATATGAACGCGCCCGGCTAAACGTTGGACATTATCCAATACCCAGGACAATTTTCCCCCGCAATAGTGCTGGTAAAACTCCTCTGTAAATCCCTTGATGTCGATATTAACGGCATCAAGCCAAGGAATTAAGTCCTCCATAAACCGTGGGGACATGGTTCCGTTGCTGACCAAAACCACTTTTCCCCCTTGAGCGCGAACGAGAGGCGCTGTATCTCTGATCATTTCATACCACATACCCGGTTCCGAATAGGTAAAACACAACCCCAGAGACGACTTGGCCTGCAGAGCGAGCTCAGCGGGGCTGGTCTTTCTTCCGGCCTGATGCCTCTGGGATATTTCGTGATTCTGACAAAAAGAACAGCTCAAATTGCAGCCAAAACCTCCCACAGAAAAAATCCGGGAACCAGGATAAAAATGATAAAGGGGCTTCTTCTCAATGGGGTCTAAATTCCAGGCCGCCACTTCTCCATAAGTTAAAGGAACAATTTCCCCTTCTCTATTGGCACGAGTGTGACATCTGCCGGACTGTCCCTGCTTTAGTTGACAATGCTGAGGGCACAGCAGACAACTTGCTTTATGCCTTTCTCCCTTAAGGTCATTCATAATGCCGCACAACCTCAAAACGCCAGAGATCTACATCCTCCCCGGGGGAAATCCCGGCTTTCTGTTTCGCAATGCTAATTTGATCGGCAACGGTATCAACACCTTCCAAATGGGGAAGCAAGAGCCCGCTTCTTCCTCCTCTTCGTACCACAACCCCGTAGCGCCAAGGGTCCAAATCTTCCGGCCCTGAAATTTTCTCCAGGTCTCCCAAGACATCCACCGTAAAGCGCAAGGTCTCCAGCTCTTCCATCTGAACCGGCCAAAAACGCGGATCTTCTGTTCCCGCAGCTATAGCGTTATGTTGAATCTCCAAGGCTAAATTTTCCTGCCACGGCTCGGTTGTCCCAATGCAGCCGCGCAGTTGCCCCTCTTGTTTCAAAGTTACAAAACATCCCCGCCGCAGGGAAAACTCTGACCCCTTGGGAAAATCCTCCACCTCAAGCCTTTTACGCTGCAAATGGGCACGCAAACAACGTCTTGCCCATTGCGGCAAGGGCGATGAATGATACAAATCGGCAACTAAATATCCTACGCCAAAGGGCCCCTCATAGGAAAGCACTTCCGGAGCCCCCTCTTTGGCCGCTAAAGCCACAAGCAAGCTTCGATACCCGCATTCTCCGGCATTTTCCACCAGGCTGACAGGCAAATGGCGCAGTTTATGCAAATTGCCTTGAAGCCCCCTAATCACGGCTTGATCAAACTCCGGCCCGGCAGGGTCGTAACCGTAAGGCCCGTCTCCTTGCAAACGATGAGAGAGATCTCCGCTGGCAACCAGGGCATAGCGTCCGGGCGTTTCCTCCAGGATCTGCCCTATATGCCTTCCATACTCCTCGGGGCGCTCCAAAGGCATCCCTAACAGAACAACCTTTCCCCTCCACCCCGCCTCCTGGAGAAAGTAAAGCGGAACCAGAGATCCATGGTCAATTGACCCCTGTACAGGAACAAGCCCGCTCAGAGATGTCTGGAACTTTGTTGTCAAAGCAAGATCATTGGCCCAGGAAAGAACTAATGAATCTACCCCAAATTGCCGAAAACCCCCGCGCAGATTCTTTTCCGTAAAAAGTGTTATTCCGGCCTTGATAAGCGGCGCGTGAGGTGACACCAGGATTACACTCTCAATATCCGCCTGAACAAGCCTACGGGCCAGCTCACGGTAGGCATCCAAAGTGGCACGGCATTTTTGCACTTCTCCGCCCCC
>NZ_JAVHUW010000037.1 GCF_030954495.1 Candidatus Desulfosporosinus nitrosoreducens
ATATCCGAATCTCCCACAACATAGGTTTTACTGACATTGAGAGTCGAAAGGTAACTCTTAACAGTATCAGGCATAACATCATAAGGTACAAGAATAATTGGGATTTGCTTCATAGAAGCAATGGATGCAACCGATAAAGCATCGGGATAGTCTTCGCCAGTGACCACAAACAACGTTGCTGGCTTGGAATTGACTTGTTGAGCAACTTGAACCGCAGTGGCATACCGATCATTCCCGTAAATTCGTGTTGTCCCAAGCCCCATCGTTTGAAGTTCAGACTGGACCGCCTGAGATATCACCGCTGTTCCACCAATAATAACTACCTTTTTCACTTGCAAATCCAACAAAGCCTGTTTTGTAGTGCTTGGTAAACTTCCAGTATCCGTTAATAAGATGGGGGCATTAAATTTCTTGGCTAAAGGAGCAGCGGACAGTGCATCAGGATAATCTCCACCGAAAGCTAAAATAGCATAATCAGATTGAGACCAGCCTGACCTGGCGATCTGGGATGCCGTTTCATAACGATCAATACCTGCCAATCGAGTAATGGTCGGCGATGAATCTGCTAAAGTTACTGTAGGAATAGCCAAACTAATCAGAGTGATTACGATTAAAATTAAGCATAACTTTGAGTTCTTTTTTCTTAAAGACATTATGAGACTTCACTTCTTTCATATTTATTTATTGGCTGCGTTAAACTTCAGTGTTGATATTTTCAGTTAATGAATTCCTGTAACATCGCCGCCGTATGTAATGTATCTACTAGTTGTAGCCACCCTAATAGAATTGGTTAAGCCAAGAACATCAACACTACTCTTTAACTGGCCAATTAGAATAAAGTATACCATTTTGCCTCTTGTGTTTTTTGTCACAAAATGTTACATTTTGTCCTTAATAAAAATTTAATATTTATCCTCCCTCTCCCTTCCTCTTTGGCAAATATCTAATTCTCTGGCAGCCTGGCGGGTCATTTGGCTATGTCTATCTCTGATGCAGCCAGCAGCACCAGACTTTTGGGCTGCATCTGCCTTTGTGGCTATATCCGCGCCGAAGCCGTGAAACGTTGACCCAATTATTATTGACGCGGAAGCAAAAAAACCATATAATAAAATCACTTCCACGGAAGCAATAATAAGAAACGGAGAACGAGATTGAACATCACAGAGGACATTATTGATGCTTTGCAAAGGATGCAAGAGGATATTGAATCAATGACTCATAAGTTAGATGATACTCTTAATTTGTCAAAAATACATTGTATCCACTCCATAGGAAACATCGAAAACCCTAATGTAACCAAAATAGCGGCTGAATTGGGAATGACAACAGGCGCTATCACTAAAATTTGCAAGAAACTGTTTCGCGACAATTATATTGAGAAGTATCAAAATCCCGAAAATAATAAAGAAGTCTATTACAAGCTAACCGCAAAAGGGCATGAACTGTATGAAATCCATAAGGTTATTCATAACGAAATTTACAATTTTAAAATAGATATTATAAACAAGTACAGTTCCGAAGAACAAACTATCATTTTAAACTTTTTAAAAGACATCTATGCCATGATGAATAAAGTATCTGCGAAGGCAATAAAAAGTGTGCCTTTAGATTAAGGAGAAATGGAATGTCTAAATATGTGGTATGCCAAAATACAAGGAAACATGATGAATTAGTCCAAGCCTTAAATCAGCAAAAGATTGAGTTTGAGACGATCGATTGTATGAAGAAATGCCTAAAATGCCGTACCCGTGTAATGATTATGCAAGATGATACATGTCTTTCAGCCTCTACCGTGGAAAAATTATTAGCCAAATTGTCCGGTCCCCATCGCTAAAGCAATTATGGCAACTAAAAAGACCAAAGCCAGATGAAGCCCTCCTGAAGCCGTATTTTTTCGGTATCAGGAGGGCCATATTCACTATGGTTGATTATTATCTGTAACCTGAGACTTCCCTTTATGGTCAAATTCATCACCATTGACGAATTGAATAGCCATCAATGTCGGGGGAGGCAAGCAGTTTTATCCTCTACTCTACACAGAGCTGTACCAGCCCGTCGAGGCAAAAAAGAACGGCGGCCACGTGGCCGCCTCATCCTTTATAACAGTCTTGACAAACCCAGACCAGTTTCCAGTTCATAGTTAACTCAAGAGCCTGCCGGCGATGACCATCCTTTGCACTTGCTGAGTCCCTTCATAGATTTGCAGAATCTTGGCATCCCGCATCAGCTTTTCCACGGGATAATCCCTCATGTAGCCGTAACCGCCATGAATTTGAATAGCATCCACCGTCACTTCCATGGCTATATCCGCCGCATAGAGCTTGCACATGGCGCCGAATTTAGGGTCTACTCTCTTGGCATCGATCTCTGAAGCAGCCAGCAACACCAAACTCCGGGCCGCTTCCACCTTAGTGGCCATATCCGCCAGCATAAAAGCAATCCCTTGATGCTGGCCGATAGGCTTGCCAAACTGAGTTCTGACTTTGGCGTATTCGATGGACTCTTCCAGGGCCCTGCGCGCCACGCCGACTGCTGCCGCCCCTATACTCATCCTGGTGCGGTCCAGGGTCTGCATAGCAATTTTAAAGCCATCCCCTTCCTGTCCCAGCAGATCTTTGGCCGGAACCCGCACATCTTCGAAAATCACTTCCGCTATGTGGGAAGCCCTGTCCCCTAATTTATCTTCCACTTTTCCCATGGAGACACTGGGATTGTCACCGGATACCAGAAAGGCACTGATCTTCTTAGTCCCTTTCATCTTGGCAAACACTGTGTACATACTGGCGATGCCGCCGTGGGTGATAAAACACTTGCTGCCATTAATAATGTATTCGTCACCGACTTTTTCCGCCCGGGTGACCATGGATTTTACATCGGAACCAGCTCCGGGCTCGGTGAGACAAAAGGCCCCCAACAAGGGTTTTTCGGCAAATTGGGGCAGCCACCTGTCTTGCTGTTCTTCGCTCCCTGCGATCAGGATTGGGGTCAGAGCCAGGGTATTGCCATCCCAGGCTCCGCTGATTCCCAAACACCCATAAGCCAATTCTTCTATTAAGATAGCTTCCGTGACATGGTCCAGTTCCAAGCCATTGTATTTTTGAGGCAGATTAAAATTCCACAGGCCAATCTCAAAGCCCTTTTGAATGATGGGCCAGGGCATTTCACTTTTCTGGTCGTATGCCGCTGCCACGGGAATAATCTCGTTTTTGGTAAATTTCCGAACCATAGCCTGCAGCTCTTTTTGTTCATCGGTAAGTTCAAAGCTTATCATAATTCCACCTCCAAAAACTAGCTATAATCCTGCTCAAGAGGATCGTTATTCCACCCAGATTATTGCTCCCGCGCCCTGAGTTAAGCCGCCGCAGATGGCACAGGCCGCCAAACCTCCGCCGTTCTCTTTTAGATTGTAGGCTGCCGTCATCATAATGCGGGCTCCGCTGGCGGTATTGGGATGACCGGTGGCAATAGCGCCGCCGTTGACATTGAGCTTGTTCTTTAAATCCTGATATTTCCGGGGATCATTATCCAAAATCGGCTTTTCCGAGGCCTCTTTCACCATCTCCTGATAATCACTGCTTAAGAACCGGCCGTTGGCGAGAAGCTTGCAGGAAACCAGAGGCACACAGGCAAAGGCTTCATTAATCTCCAGGTATTTCAAATCATCCATGGTCAACTTTGCTTCAGTCAAACACTTCTTAATGGCGAAAGCGGGAGAGACGGGCATGATTCTCGGCTGCAGGGCAATGGCGGCAATGGAGACTAAGGTATAGCTTACTTCCAGCCCCAGTTCTTCGGCATGTCCTCTGGTCGTGAAAATCTGGGCGGCGGCGCCGTCATTCATTCCTGGGGCGTTGCCCGCGGTGCAGGTGGGATTGCCGAAGATCGGTTTTAACTTGGCCAGAGCTTCCAGGGTAATATCCGGGCGATATTGTTCGTCTTTGTCCAGCCTTAAATTAGAAATAACTTGGTCCTTTTTACCTTTTTTTACGATTTCCAGCGGAGAGATTTCCTTTTGAAAGAAACCTCGCTCCCAAGCCGCGCCATAGTTCCGGTGGCTGGCACAGGCCAGTTCATCCTGTTCCTCCCGTGTTACTCCATATTCAATAGCCACATTGCCGGAATCAACGGCAACGGGGGCATAATCCTTGTAGCCCAGGGGAATGATGGGGTCTTCGACCATAAAGGAGCTGTGCTTCTTGCCTTCCCAGCGAAGATCCCGCAGTAAAAAAGGCACGGTGCTGAAACTGGTGGAACCGCCTGTCATGACCACTTTAGCCTCACCTAATTTAATACTTCTGACTCCGTATTTCACAGTGGTCAAAGCCGACGTGCAGGCCTGGTCGAAGGTTACGGACGGTGTTTCCGGGGCAATCCCGGCCTTGAGCATGGTTTGCCGGGCTACCACGGGAGTAAAGGGATCTTTGCAGTTAGTGGTATCACCGTTGCCCCACCAGACTTCATCAATCAAACCCGGGTCCAGTTTGATTTTCTCCAGGGAATTCCTCATAGCAATGGCGCCCAAATCGTAAATATCAATATCTTTCATGCTCCCGCCAAAACGGCCGAAGGGCGTTCGGACAGCACTTACGCAAACAATATCATCCTTACTTTTCTTAAAACTCATCTTCTTCACTCCCCAGATTTTGTTTAAACTTGCCTGCCGGATCAGACAACCAGCCCGCCGTCAACCCCCAGCACCTGACCTGTTATATAGGAAGCGTAATCCGACGCCAGGAACAGGTAAGTGTGAGCTACGTCCTGCACTTCACCCAGCCGGTTCAGAGCTGTTTTTTCCTTCATGACTCCCAGCAGCTTCTCCGGAACCTTGGCAGTCATGTCGGAGATGATAAAGCCCGGGGCCACGGCATTCACCCGGATACCCTTTCTGCCCAGTTCTTTGGCCCAGGACTTGGTCATGCCGATGACCCCCGATTTGGTTGCGGCATAGTTGGTCTGGCCGATATTGCCAAACACGCCGACCACTGAAGAGGCGTTGAGAATAACGCCCCCTCCCTGTTCAATCATGGCAGGAGCCACAAGCTGAGTACAATTAAAGACACCCTTTAAGTTAACCCCAATGACCCTATCCCATTGAGCTTCCGTCATTTTTAGCAACATAGCATCGGCGGTAATCCCCGCATTGTTGACCAGGATGTCGATTTTACCGAAACGTCCCTTGGTTTCCTCGACCATGGCCCGGACATTATCCCTGTCTGTCACGTCCACTTGTATGAAAATGGCCCGGCCGCCGGATGTGTTGATGTCGCCGGAGGTTTTTTCTCCCGCTTCCTTATCGAAATCAGCCACCACCACTTTGGCCCCCGCACGGGCAAAGACCAGGGCAGTTTCCCTGCCGATTCCTCTCGCCCCGCCGGTAACAATGGCTGCCTTGTCTTTTAAGAGCATAGATTTCCCTCCCTTATTTTAACCTCAACCCACTGTAAACTACTGTCAACCGCATTAGGAAGCCCAATTTGCCCGTGTATCAAAGGACAATGCCTGATAGATTGTCTTCCCTTGTTTCTGTTTAAGCACGGCCCGGGCAACTTCCTTGCAACTCAGGAAAGCACCAGCGGCTTAATACGTATAGAAACCCCTGCCGGTTTTGCGGCCCAGATCACCGCCTCTGACCATCTGCTGGAGCAGCGGCGCGGGGGCGTATTTATCCCCAAAGTCCCTGCGCATGGTTTCCAGGCCATTGAGGACTATATCCGCCCCTACCAGATCAATCAGAGCCAGGGGACCAATGGGGAAGTTGCAGCAGAGCTTCATAGCCTTATCGATTTCCTCAGGATCATTGCCATCCATCACGCACTTCACCGCCTCATTGAGCATGGCGTCCAGAACCCGGCTGACGATAAATCCCGCATAGTCCACGGCTACGGCCGTTTCCTTACCTAGGGACTTGACAAACTCCAGGCTGATCTCCAGGGTTTCATCGGAAGTGTGACGACCGCGAATCAATTCCACTCCCTTCATCAAGGGAACAGGATTCATAAAGTGGATGCCTACGAATTTGTCCAGCCGTCCCGTGCCGCCGGCTATGGCCGCGATGGGAAGGGTGGATGTGTTGGAGCCAAAAATAGCGTGTTGGGGAGCGATTTCATCGATCCGCCGGAAAATATCCTGTTTGAGAGCCAGGTTTTCAAAAACCGCCTCAATCACCAGGTCGGCAGCCTGCACGGCTTCGGCCAGGTCCGTGGTGGTTTTGATCCGGCCCAGAATCTCATCCCGGGATTCAGGCGTCAGCTTGCCCTTTTCCACGCTCTTAGCCAGGGACTTGGCAATGGCTTTCAAGGCCTTTTCCAGACCGCTCTCCGCAATATCATTCAAACTGACCTGGTAACCTGCCTGAGCAGCCACCTGGGCAATCCCCAGGCCCATGGCGCCGGCCCCGATCACCGCCACATTTTTAATGTTCATGTTGCTTAGCACCCCTTTTAATCGTCATTAACCCGGAATCATTAGTCCAACGTCGTTTAGTTCAGAGTCATTTAGTCCGGAGTTACTTAATCCAACGGTATTTATCCGCAATCATGGGTCCACAATCATTTTTTCAGCTTCACCTGCCCGTAAATCTGGGCTTTCTTTTTTCCGCAAAAGCAGCCATGCCCTCTTTTTGATCAGAGGTTGAGAAGCAGGCCGCAAAACACTCGATTTCATAATCCAGCCCACCGTTAAGATCCAAACTGACGCTTTGGTTCAGAGCCGCCTTGGCCATGTTCAAGGCAAACCCGCTCTTCTCAGCGAGGCTGGCGGCCAGCTTTTTAGCTTCATCAAGCAGTGAATCTGCCTCTGCCACTTTGTTGACCAAACCTATCTCCAGGGCTTCACGGGCGTCAATAATTCTGCCGGTTAAGACCAGATCTTTGGCTCTGGCCAAACCCACCAGATGGGTCAGCCGCTGAGTTCCACCACCGCCGGGGATGATCCCCAGGTTGATTTCCGGCTGGCCGAACCTGGCTTTCTTGTCAGCAATCCGAAAATCACAGCACATAGCCACTTCGCAGCCGCCTCCCAGGGCAAAGCCGTTCACCGCCGCGATCACCGGTTTGTTCAGGGAGGCTATCTTATCCTGGGCCGCTTTAACGGTCAGGGCCAGTTTACGCCCCTCGATGATGGTCATCGTTTGCATTTGACTGATGTCTGCCCCTGCGGCAAAGGCCTTGTTACCGCTGCCGGTTAAAATCACCGCCTTAACCCTGTCGTCTGCTTCCAGTTCGGCAAAGATTCTGCCCAGTTCGCTAAAAACCTGGCCGTTCAGGGCATTCATTACCTCAGGCCGGTTGATTACAACCATAGCCACGCCTTCCTCTATCTCACAGAGAAGGGTCGTATACTCCTGATTTTCCATTCACATCACCACCTGCTCCTTTATCGTCCCGGTGAGCTTAATCAACGCTCTATGCCGGACGGAGTTAAACCTTTAAAACAACTTTAAGAGCGTTATCCACCCGGTTTTCAAAAATTTCATATCCCTTCATGATTTCAGCAAAGGGTAAAACATGAGTTATGAGAAAGTTCGTGTTTATGCGCCCTTCTTTAATCAGTTCCATGAGCAAGTTCATATGGGTAACTTCAACCAGCCCCATCTTCACCGCCAGGTTTCTGCGCCAATATTGATTAATAGGGAAATCCACCCCCATGGTGTATACCCCCAGCAGAGAGACTGTTCCTCCCGGCCGGATATAGCTGAAAGCAGCTTCGAAGCTCGCCTTGCTGCCCACTGCTTCGATGACCACATCAGCGCCCCGGCCATTTGTCAGCTCTTTGATTACTGCAAGGGGGTTGTCTGTTTGGGGATTAAGGGCCTTATCGGCGATTCCTTGTTCCAAAGCAACACCTAAGCGGTGATTGTTCAAATCAACGGCTATGATCTGCCCGGCTTCAAACAAGCGGGCCGAGATCATAGCACACATGCCCACGGGGCCGGAGCCAATCACCACAACTGTGTCGCCGGCTGTTATTTCACCGCGCTCGGCCCCGTAATACCCGGTGGAGAGTATATCCCCCACGAAAAGAACATCTTCATCGGACAAAGTATCCGGTATTTTATGCATGATTTTAGCGGCGAAAGGGATTCTCACATACTCCGCGTGGGCGCCCCTATTGTCGAGTTTTCCCGAGCCGCCGAAAACACTGCCTTGCGGGCATTGAGAGTGAAAGCCCTTTTGACAATAAAAGCACTCCCCGCAGCTGAAAGCACAGGCCACCGCGACCCTGTCACCCGGGGTGAAGCCGCCGGCCTGCTCTCCTACCTGCTCAACGATACCCACAAATTCATGGCCGATGATATTGCCGGGTTTAACTCCCATGGCTTCGCCGTGATGCTTGATATGGATATCCGAACCACAGATTGTGGAGGTGGTCACCCGTACCAGAGCATCACTGGCCTTAATTAACTGGGGCCGGGGAACCGACTCGAACCTGAGATCATCGTTGCCCTGAAAGACTACAGCTTTCATATAATCCATCTGTCTTCACCTCTTTCACTTTCAGCAGCTCAACTGAACTGTCATTTTCCGATTCTGGTTTGGCATCGTTTGGCTATTATTTCTATTTTTCAGCTATTGATTTTTGAACCTCATTATTTTTTAACTTCAGGGCATTAATCACCACGGAGTTCAGATCAATAATCAAAGGCTTCAATTGGGATGTCGATGGCCGAAGTATCCCCATGCTTAATGATCCCGGCAGTGGCCATCACATTGGGGACCACATTATTCAAATAATACTTAGCTGCAGCTGCTTTGCCGGCGTAGAAAGCATAGTCATAATGATCCGGACCTAATTCTTTAATCTTCTTCGAGGCCAGAAGAGCCTGGTCGAGAAGCAGACTGCCGGCATATAACTGGGCCGTAACCGTCAGGATTCTGCGGGAGTAAAGAGGAATCATCTCCGGCCGCTCCTCATTTTTGTAAGCTTGCATGGCAGCCTGGATCTCTCCGTAGGCCTCCAGAGCCTGGCGGAGAATTTTAAATTCTCCCCGGAAATCCTGATTGGTCTGATTGCTTGCGTAGAAATCCCTGATGCTTTGCAGGAAGTGGGCAAAGACCTGTCCTTTCTCCAGAGACCATTTGCGCCCCACCAGATCCATGGACTGGATAAAGTTCGTTCCTTCCCAAATAGAATAAATCTTGACATCCCTGGCTATCTGGCTGATGGGATATTCGTTCATGTAACCATAGCCGCCATAAGTCTGCAGGGCTTCGCCGATCAACCACCAGGCTTCGTCACTGGTATAGGCTTTGCAGAGGGGAGTGGCCACCTCAATGAGGTCAGAGGCTTTTTTGCGGGCTTCCGGGTCCGGATCACGGTGGCGCACATCAAAAGCCAAAAATGTCTTGTACATCATGGCCCGGATGGCCTCCATATGCGCCTTGCCCAGAAGCAGGGTCCTTTTGATATCTTCATGCCGGATAATCGGCACCCGGTCACCCTTGGGGTCTGCGGCCAGCCGGCCCTGGATTCTCTCCCGGCAATAGTCCCGGGCATTGTAAAAGGCATTGCCCAGACAGGAGAGGGCGGAGAGCCCTGTTTCCAAACGGGCTAAATTCATCATTTGAAACATTTGCGCCATGCCGTTGCCTTTGCCTTCGTTCTCCAGAGGATTGACCCCCAGCAGCCAGCCCCGGCAAGCATTATTTTCTCCAAAGGTCAGGGAAGCGGTAATAGAGCCCAGCAGGCCCATTTTATGTTCGATGCCGGTGGTCTGCACGTCGTTGTCTTCCAGACTGCCGTCGGCATTAACCCAGTACTTGGGGACAATAAACAGGGAAATCCCGGCGGTTCCCGGTCTGGCCCCCTCCACTCGGCCCAGAAAGAGGTGCACGATATTCTCGGTAAAATCATTGTCACCCCCGGTAATAAAAATCTTGCTGCCTTTAATTTTAAAGATCCCGGGGTCAGCGGTAGGATAGGCTTTGGAAGTGATATCCCCCACATCCGAGCCGGCGCCGGCTTCCGTCAGACACATAGTTCCCGACCAGCTGCCATCCATCATTTTCGCTAAAAACATCTTTTTCAGTTTCTCATCCCCAAAGGCCTGAATTAAATTGGCCGCTCCGTCGGTCAGCTCAATATAAGGAGTCAGGGACGGATTGGCCGCTCCGATTAACTCCCAAATCATAGCGTATAAAATATGGGGCAGGACCATAGCCTCCTCGTCCTCACTGATGTTGCTGGTTCCCCAACCTTCCTGCTGCAGGCGCCTGAACAGGTCCCCCATCCCCGGAGGAGAAACGACCTTGCCATTCTCAAACTTAGCGGGGTTTTTCAGGACTTCTTCGGCCACCGGTTCCACCACTTGTTTGCATAATTTGAGGATGGGGTCCAGAATCAACCCTATATCTTCTTTGGCATAGTAGCCCTGGAATTTGTCATAATTAAAGACTTTCTCGCTGGGAAGCCATTCTTGTATAATGAACTCCAGATCTCTGGTATTTTTATAAGCGAAATTTGCTCCCATTTTTCCTTACACCCTCTTAACATATTAATATTTACACAAATTACCTTTTTCTGGCGTTATCTTTTACAGTCACACCCGCCTGATCAGCAGCATGAGGGTCGGTTCTTCTGTCTGGCTCTGGGGCGGAGCGCTTGTCTGCACGCGTCTGCGAGTTCCGCCGCTGGCTCACTGGACGGTTCGCGAGCGCGTCCGAACCTCTGGGTATTTCTGCATGTGAACCTGCGGCGCGCTACGGGGACGCGAACCGTCTGCGCTCGCCTTAGCGCGGCTCCACTGACGCATCCGCTTAGCAGACAAGCGCTCCTTCAGCCATTTTGTTGGGAATGTAAGCAGAACTTTGAGGGGGGACTGCTTCGTGGAATCTTTTTCATCTTCTGCCGGTGCTGCCTCCACATCATGGAGGTCTACTCTGAAAAGGTTCACATCAGGTACTGCCCGGAGGTTTGGCACGAAAGTATCCGGTGGACATTTTCGCTCGAAGCGGCTACCTCCATAGAATACTTATCCGCTGAAGATAGCTCCCGCAACCGCGAGCGGGCGAGCCCCGGAATGCTGGGTGAGGGACGTGGCCGAAGCTGCCCGCCCCGACGGTATCCCCATTTTCATCCTCTGCCGGCGCTGCAGCGACATAAGCGCCTAATCACACAGCTCGATAATCGCCGCTCCAGCCGGACCGCCGCCGGAACACAATGAAGCACAGCCATACTGAACCTGACGCCTTCTCATTTCATAAATCAGCGACACGATCAGCCTGACTCCCGTACACCCGGTGGGATGCCCCAGACCAATTCCGGAACCATTGGCGTTCACCATATCCATATCGATCTTCAATTCGCGATTGCAAGCCAGCCATTGGGCCGCAAAAGCCTCATTGATTTCGAAATAACCGATCTGGTCCTGAGTCAAGCCGGCATATTTAAGCGCCCGGGGAATCGCGTAAACAGGACCAATGCCCATAATGCCGGCATCAACCCCATAATTGGCAGTGGCCACTACCTTGGCCAAAGGTTTTAAACCCAGCCCGGCTGCCTTTTCTTTGCTCATTATGATCAGAACAGCGCCCCCGTCATTCAGACCTGAAGCATTTCCCGCCGTAACCGTGCCGTCTTTTAAGAAAACCGGGGACATCTTAGCCAGTGCTTCCCTACTTATGTCGGCGCGGGGATGCTCATCATCAGCAACTATTTTTGTTCCTTTTTTGGAGCTGATCTCAACCGGAATAATCTCTTCTTTAAACTTACCTTCCCGGATAGCCTTAACCGCACGGGTGTGGCTGATAAAGGCTAATTCATCCTGCTCTTCCCGGGAAATTTTGTACTTTTTCTGTAAATTCTCAGCGGTAATGCCCATGTGGTAGCCCATAATGCCGCATTGAAGTCCATCATAAATCATCGCATCCCAGGGACCATCGTTGCCGTGAAACATCCGGTATCCCTCCCGGGCTTTGAAAAGGTAGTAAGGAGCGTTACTGAAACTTTCGATCCCCCCGACAAAGGCTGCCTCACTTTTGCCCAGAAGGATATCGTGGCAAGCTATCTCCAGGACGCGAATCCCTGAGGCGCATTGCTGGTTAACCGTGACGGCGTGTGCTCCCTGATCCATAGGGATGCCGCAATTATTCTGAATCTGACGGGCAGGGTTCCCTTTGGCCCCTGCCTGTAAAGTCTGGGCTACCACCACTTCATCAATCACACCGGGATCAACCTTAAACTTCTCCAAGGCTCCTTTACCACTGATAGTTCCTAACTCAACGGCCGTCAGTTTTTTTAAAGCTCCCTGAAAATCGCCGATAGCAGTACGGGCTGCCGCGACAATCACTACTTCCCGATTCAAACGAACTCCCCCTCTAACTTCATTAGTATCTGCTTTCTTTGCCAAGGCAGCCGGTCCAGACTTGCTGACTCAACCTGACAGTACTCTTCCTTCTTAGAGCGAAGGAATTTGGACTACCGTCTTTCTCATACTTAAACGATTTTGTTGGACCGCCGCCAGATCTTGTTTTTCTGAGCCTCTCTGATCAATTCATCGCGGAAGCTCGGATGGGCCACCTTGATCAGTTCCTCCGCTCTTTCCCAGGTACTGAGCCCCTTGAGCAGTCTGGTTATGCCGTACTCGGTAACCACATAGCTGATTAAGCTTCTGGGTACCGTGGCTATTCCGCCGGGAGTCAAAATGGGTTTTATCCTGGATATCAGCTCGCCTTGCTTATTCGTCGTAGTTGAACTCAGACAGATGAACCCTTTGCCGCCCTTGGATTTATAGGCTCCGAAATGAAAATCCAATTGTCCTCCGGTGCCGGATATCTGCCTGGTTCCCGAGGATTCCGAACAAATTTGCCCGTAGAGATCAATCTCCAGGGAGTTGTTGATGGAGACGACCTTGTCATTTTGAGCAATGACATAGGGATTGTTGGTATAATCGGCGGGAAAGCTGGCACAGGCTGGGTTGTCATCGATGAAATCATAAAGTCTCTGGGTGCCCATGGCGAAGGTATAGACTATTTTCCCTTGGTCTAGGGTTTTTCTGGCTCCGGTAATTTTGCCCGCTTCATACATGTCCACCATGGATTCCACTAGCATTTCCGTGTGAATCCCGATATCCTTGAGATCGGATTCGGCGATCAGTTTGCCAATAGTATTGGGCATGCCGCCGATCCCTAACTGGAGACAGGCGCCGTCTTCAATTTTTTCCATGATCAGGGCGGCAATGGCCTGGTCCGCTTCACTGACCCGGGCGGGAGGAATCTCAATCAGGGGCTTATTGTCCCCTTCCACGATGCAGTCAACTTGGGAAATGTGTACAGCCTCTTTAACTCCCCCCAAGCACCTGGGGATGGAGGTATTCACTTCCACAATGACCTTTTTCGCCGCGGCTAAAACATTGGGAGTCACTGAATTGGAAACACCCAGGTTAAAGTAACCGTGTTTATCCATTGGAGCTACCTTCAGCAACGCTACGTCCACAGGTATGGTGCCCAAGTCGTAGTAGCTGCCGCATTCATGATAGGTAATCGGCAGGTGGTAGCCCCTATCCTGGTCGTGTAATTTGCGGGTGGCCCCGCTCATAAAGGATTCATGCAGGATAAAGTGCTCTTTTTCCGGATCTGACAGCACTGTTTGCGGGGGAAATAAATTGGATACCGTTCTGATCACGACGTCAAAGAGTTCGTCCTTTCTCCTGGCCAAGGCTTCGTCCAAGACGTGGGAAGCCATGGCAAACTCCCCATAGTGAACGGTGTCCCCTGACTTGACCACCTTGACCGCCTCATCAGCTGTTCTAAGCTTGCTCCGGTATTCCGGCATGTAGTTCATATTTGCCTCACTCCAATCTAAGAAAACTTGGCCGGTGCCCGCAGATATTGTCTTCTCACGGGCCAGCCTGCCTGAAAGCCCGGGCCGGCGACCGCCTTTGTTGCCCTCACACTCTCGGTTATTGGCCTTTAAATTCCGGTTTTCTTTTTTCCAGGAAGGCAGCCATTCCTTCCTTTTGATCCTCTGTCGCAAACAATAATGCCCAAACCTTTTGCTCATAGAGCAGACCGGAGGATAAACTGCCGTTTGCTCCGTTATTGAGACAGCTCTTGGCCAATCTCATGGCCACCGGGGATTTGGCGGCTAATTCCCGGGCCAATTCTCCGGCCCTGGTCATCAGTTGCTCAGCCGGAAGGATTTCCGTGACCAGGCCGATCTTCAGGGCCAAATCCGCCTTAATTATCTTCCCCGTCATAATCAAATAGTTCACCCACCCTGAGCCGACGACCCGGCTGAGTCTCTGAGTACCGCCTGCCCCCGGGATGATGCCTAAGTTAATTTCCGGTTGACCGAACCTGGCATTGTCCGCGGCTATGCGGATATCACAGGCCAAAGCCAGCTCACAGCCCCCGCCCAGGGCCATTCCCGCTATGGCGGCAATCACCGGCTTGTCAAAATCAGCGATCCGGTCATAAACCTTATGGCCGAGGGCAATAAACCTCTCCATTTCCAAAGGTGTGGCCTGAGACATGTACTGAATATCCCCGCCGGCGACAAACACCTTCTCTCCCCCGGTCAGAATCAGTACTCTCACCTCTTCATCCTCTGCGATCTCGTCCAGGAGTTCTGCCAGTTCTCCTAACAGCTCGCTGTTTGTGGCATTGAATACCTGGGGACGGTTCAGAGTGATGATGCCGATATTAGCTTCCTTTTGATAAATCAAGTTTTTAAATTCAAGCATTGGCTCTCCCTCATTGCTCTTTCTCATTGCTTCGCGTAATCATAGAACCCTTTGCCGGTTTTAACACCCAAATGCCCAGCTCGGACTTTCTGCTTAAGGATCAGGGCCGGGCGGTATTTTGCTTCGCCAAATTCTTTAAAGAGATACTCCGTGACATTTAAGACCACATCCAAACCAACTAAGTCGGCCAGGGCCAGCGGTCCCATGGGCAGGCCCGCCCCCAGCTTCATGGCCTTGTCGATTTCTTCGGCACTGGCCCTGCCCTCCTGGTAAACCAGAGCTGCCTCATTCACCAAAGGGTTGAGGATGCGGTTCACCAGAAATCCCGGCGCCTCCTGGGCAATGACCGGTTCTTTTCCAATTCTTCCGGCTAATTCCACAATAGCCTGGGTGGTGCCCGGACTGGTTTCCAGACCGGGAATCACCTCAACCAGTTTCATGACGGTCACGGGATTGAAGAAATGCATGCCCAGAATGCGGTCAGCCCTTTTAGTAGCGGCAGCTATTTCCGTGATACTGAGCGCCGAAGTATTGGTTGCTAAAATTGTTTGTTCGGGACAAATATCAGCCATAGCCTGAAAAACCTTTTGTTTGACACCGATTTCTTCAACGATGGCTTCGACGACCAGATCACAGTCCCGAAACCCGGACATATCTCCGCCGCACTCAAGCAGGGCTTCCCTGGCAGCCTTGGCAGCAGTATCGATCTTTCCTTTATCTAGGGCTTTTTGCCAGGACTTCTTAATTTTCTCCAAAGCTGACTGCAGCATATTATTGTCAATGTCAACCAGTATTACTTTCAGGCCTGCTTCGGCAAAAACCTGGGCAATACCGGCTCCCATGGTTCCGGCGCCTAAGACGCCTACATGCTTAATTTCCATATGGTTACCTCCAAACGATCAGCGGAAATTTGTTAACTTTTTCAGATATTGTTAAAACATCTTGACTTGCAATACTGACTCTTCAGAAAACTTAGAGCCCATGCTTCCGTATTACCAGTTTTTAAGAGCTTAAGTTCCTTAAATCCCCAAGTTCCTAAGTTCTTAAGTTGCCTAAGGTCCTTACCAGGCATTCCATCCGCCATCAACCAGCATAGTCTGTCCTACCATGAAATTGGCCAGATCAGAGACTAAAAACACTACCGGCCCGACAACTTCCCCGATAGTGCCCAACCGCCCTATAGGAGTCCTTCTCATAATATCTTTATACCGCTCCGGATCATTTCTCATATTAGCCGTAAGTTCTGTGGCAATATAAGCCGGTGCGACGGCATTTACGTTAATGTTATGTTCAATCAGCTCCAGGGCGAGGGCCTTTGTCAATTGATTGACTCCGCCTTTGCTGGCGGCATAGGCAGACAACCCCGGCATGGCAGTAAAGCCAAACATGGAACACATATTTATGATCTTGCCGGATTTTTGTTTTATCATTACCGGAGCTACCGCTCTGCTTCCAATCCACATTCCGGTCAGATTGACGTCAATAATTCTTCTCCAATCCGCCACCTGCATGTCGATACAATTGCTTTTAGCCGCGATCCCGGCATTATTTACTAAAATATCAATCCTCTTAAATCGCTTAACAACATGCTCGACAAAGTCTTGAAACTGACCATCGTCGGTTACATCAAGATCAAAAAACTCGACGTTTCCGCCCTTAGCATTAATCTCCTGCGCAGTTTGTTGACCGATTTGCTCATTTACATCCCCAATTGCCACTCTGGCTCCAAGTGAAGCCAGTCCGGCTGCAATACCTTTCCCCAGACCCATCGCTCCGCCGGTTACGATAGCCACCTTTCCATCCAATCCCAGGTCAAAATTCATTTTTCTTAAGGCCTCCCTGCGCCTGTTTTTCTCCCGGCATTTCGAGACGCTTGATATTTTTGCTTAAACCGCTAATAATCCGCCGTCAATACTCAGAGTAATTCCCGTACAATAACTCGAGCCCGGAGAAGCAAGGAATAAGACTCCGGTCTTTAATTCATCCTCTGTACCCAGACGATGCATAGGAATCAAGTGTTGCGAAATCTCTTCATGATGCTCTTTGTTTCCGTCACTTAATTGAGATGGGAACCAGCCCGGAGCAATGGCATTAACGGTTATGCTGTATTTCGCCCATTTTACCGCTAAATCTTTGGTTAACCCGAGGAGAGCGGCCTTGCTCACCGGATAAGGCACGGCATCCATATATTCGCTGAAGGTTCCCACAAAGGCCAGGTACGAGGCTATGTTGATAATCCGCCCGTAGTTTTGCCTGGTCATGATTTGTCCGGCTTTTTGGGCCATAAGCCAGGCACCGGTCAAATTGGTTTCAATCACCTTATTCCAGCCGCTTAAGGGAAGTTCTAAGGCAGGAGCCCCCCAGGTCGTGCCCGAATTATTAATGAGAATATCCACCCTGCCAAACTCTTGCATAACCAGAGCATAGAGATCATCGATTGTTTGAGGTTTCCTTAAATCCAGGGCAACAGCAAGCACGCGTACTCCCAGTTCCTCCGCCATCTGCTTTGCAACCTCCTGGCAGCGCTCTAAATTCCGGGCCGCGATGACCAGATTAGCACCGGCTTCTCCCAGGGCATAGGCCATCTGCTTTCCGATTCCTGTTGCTCCTCCGGTTACGATGGCCACCTGACCTGTGAGGTCCAACAATTCTCTGATATGTCTCATGTACTTCTTCTCCCTTCCAGATAACTTAATTGGAATAATTGTTTTGCTATTGCAATTGTCATGCCAGGCTAATTCGCACATTTATTGATAAAATCTCCTGAGCCTTTACGATGCCTGCAAAGGAGGGGCAACCTGAAAAATTCGAATTGGCCAATCAAGGTACCATCCTCTTAAATCAAACTTGAGAAACGCCTCCAGATCACAATATCCAATAACTTCACAAACAATCAGGGGACAGTGCGTATCGTGTCCTATTATGCTACATTCATAGGTCAGGACGATTGTAACATCTTAGGACAGTGATATTTTCCAACGTCCGGCCAAAACCGGTCTTAACCTCTCCAGGGCAATCAAAGCAGCGCATCTTCCCAAGAATGGAACCGGCATCAAGAGCATCGTTGAAACTAAAAACGGGTTATGCCTAACTTTACCAGCAAAGGCAAACCCGTTGTGTTTTGATTGACCTTAAGCTTTTACACTTGGCTCCGCTACGCTTCCTTCGGCTATTTTTGCGGCCAGTTTGTTAATGCCGTGAACACCGGCAATAAAAATAATTCCGACAATCAGCTCGATAATAATCCATTGATATACATTCGTCACCGGTACCGTTGCCGCAACCGCTTTATCCGTTGCGCTTTTCATCGCAGTCATGACAGCAGGGTTTCCTCCGGCAGCAACCACCTCATTGGCATACCCTGCAACGGTATTGGCCGCTATAGCCGCCGCTGTATTCCCGCCTGAAACTGCTGCTGCGACGGTAAATAACATAAAGGCATAGCTATTGAATACCCAAGGGATAACGTCTTTTAAGAAAATAATGGCTGCCACAAAAATGCAAACATAAATCAATTTGGATTGAAACATGGCTTCGACCGTGTGAGGATCTGTAAATTTGGCCATATCCCCTCCCAAAAGCGGGACCGTAAAATCAAACCAGTATACTACCAAAACAAGATTGAGCAGTCCAAAAGCGCTGCCAATCAGAATCGCAGGCGCTTCTTTAAGATTCATATGGGCGATAAAGAAGAAAATCATGATCATGAAAGCCGGCCAAGTTGCCAGGTTCATAGGTTCTAAGACGAGAAAACCTGCGACAATCAGGATTAATAAGAGAACGAGAAAAACCAAATTAGCTTTGTTAAAAATACTTGAGAGTTTCGCCATGCCTATCCTCCTCCAAAAAATAAGTGACTGCCGAAATAGGATCTCCTCTAACTGTTACAGCTGAATTGAATCACCCCTCACTACTCTAATGTCTTATTGGAAGTTGCTGTTGATACCCCCAATGCAACTTTTGTGCCATTTATTAAAATATTATAAATATTTAATTGATTGGAATAAACATGAAGTAAGTCTTTAAATACTTCCTGCTACCAGAAAAGTTTATTTTATTAAACATTCAAAATTATTGTATAATACTAATGATTCGTAACCATTCAAAATGGCTGGATTGGAGGAAGTGTTTTGCCAAATAACACAAACCGCTTCGAAATGTTACGGCTCTGGGAGAAGTTGAATAAAGGCGAATTTGATCCTACCATTTCTATTCACAACTACATATATCAATCCTGGGAAAGAAGCAAACACTACAAGGTTGACCCTTTTAAACCCAAAAATACCGATATCCTCAGTCAGGAAGATTTCAAGCAATTGCTTAGTTCAAATCACTTCTTATTAGATTTAGCCGCCCCGTCCATGGAGGATATTTACAATTACACCAAAGGGTCAAGCTTTTGTGTCGCCTTAAGTGACAAAACCGGCAGGCTTCTTAAGGTAATCGGTGACGACGATGAGCTGGCCTTTACAAATTATAGTAATTTCAGTGAAGGTTCCAATTGGTCCGAAGATGTAATGGGAACAAACTCCATAGGACTGGCCCTGGTTCTCAATCAGCCGGTTCAAGTTTACGGGTATGAGCATTATTGCAAATGTGCGGCCCTTTCAACCTGTTCGGCGGCCCCAATTCATAATGAATATGGAGAAATTATCGGTGTGCTGGATCTCACCGGTCCTTACAAACATGTCAATATTCATACCTTAGGTATAGTTGTTGCTGCTACGAGCGCTATTGAACGGAAAATCCTGCTTGAGAAAGCCTATCATGAAGTAAACCTTGCCAATTCTTTAAAACAAACCGTTATGGAATCAATATCTGAGGGCATTATCGTCATTGATGAAAATAGGCGGGTAATCCATGTCAATAAACGTGCAGGTTATCTTTTAGGTATCGATACTAAAGATAATTTAGGCCTGGACATAGAAAGCATGCTGCCCAATAACTCATATTTTATAAATCTGATTACTTCCTGCAAGCCTATTTACGGGGAATCCGTACTTATTAAAACGTCAAAGGGCAAGAAGAAATTCATGATCAACTGTACTCCTCTGGTCAACGAACTGACACAGCAAAAAATCGGTTCTGTCTGTGTGTTCCACGAATTACACAGTGTCGTCAGTAAAATAATGAGGCCTCGAACCACTATAACCTTTGATAGTCTGATTGGAGAAACCAGCACCTTCCAATTAGCCTTGGAGCAAGCCAAAATGGCTTCCGAAACCGATTCCAATGTCCTTTTACTCGGAGAAAGCGGTGTTGGCAAAGAGTTATTTGCCCATGCCATCCACAATGCCGGCAACAGAAAGAATGAAACATTTATTACCGTTAATTGCGGCGCAATTCCCAGAGAATTGATTTCCAGCGAGCTATTTGGCTATGAGGAAGGAGCCTTTACCGGTGCCCGCAAAGGAGGGCATCCCGGAAAGTTCGAATTGGCTGATCAAGGCACGATTTTCCTGGATGAAATCGGAGAAATGCCTATAGATCTTCAAACGTCTCTGCTCAGAGTTTTAGAAGATAAAACGATAACGCGAGTTGGCGGCCATGTGGTCATTCCGACCAATATACGCCTGATTAGTGCCACCAATAAAAATTTATTGGAGGAAATCAAACATCACAATTTCCGCAGCGACTTATACTTCAGGCTTAATGTCATATCCATTACCATTCCTTCCCTGCGAAACAGAAAAGGCGATATTCCAATTCTGGCAGACCATTTTATGAAAACCATTTCCGCCAGAGTTGGCAAGACGATTGATAACATTGAACCCAACTTTATTGACCTCCTGCTGGAGCATGATTGGCCGGGAAATATCCGCGAATTGAGCAATGTCATTGAACGTGCCATCAACTTAGCCCGCAATAACACCTTAACCATTGACCTCCTGCCACCTGAAATAAACCAGAGACCATCCGGCAGTGCTATTTCTTTGTGGCGAAACACTCCCACCAAAGAAGATGTGGAAGAACAACTCATAAGGAACTACTTGTTAAAATTTGAAGCCAACAAAAGTGAAGTAGCCAAGGCTTTAAACATCTCCAGAAGTTGTTTATATAGAAAAATGTCAAAATACAATATTAAATAACTTCAATTTGCATAGTAATTTTTATAAAGCAAGATTAAAATCAAAAATCTGGATTTTTTTATGTTTTCTTATTCATATTCTTATTAAACTTTAAGTTGAAGCAAGTAAACGACAGCGATTAAATAGCCTAACTCTTAATTATTTGACGACATCAAAAAAGCCCTATAATCAGAGTCAAGGCAGTTCTTACCAAAACCTCTAATCATAAGGAGAAAGCAATACTTTATTTCCGGAAAAGCTCCGGCAGAAACGGAGAAACTCCTTTCGGAAGCGCCTTCCCGGCGAACCAGCCGCGCTGCGTGGGTTAATCGTGTCCTATTATGCTACAACCACAGGTCAAGACGAGTGTAACATCTTAGGACAGTGACTTTTCTTAAAAGTTCTGACCACGAAATTCGGTAAAAGAGGTAATTTAACCGAGATATGCTCTAAGAATCTCTTCGCTGGAGCTAATCTCTTTTCCGGAACCCTCCATAACTATCTTACCTATCTCAAGAACATAGGCCCTGTCGGAAATTTCCAGGGCCATGGCCGCCATTTGCTCAACAAGCAAAATAGTAATCCCTTCGGCACAAAGTCTATTTAACAGTGCAAAGATATCCTGCACAATAATCGGAGCCAGACCCAGGGAGGGTTCATCCAAAATCAAAAGCTTCGGCGTGGTGATAAGGGCGCGGGCTATAGCGAGCATCTGCTGCTCACCTCCGCTTAAAGTTCCGCCTAACTGATGTTTCCGGTCACTTAAAATGGGAAACATCTCATACATCTGTTGAATGCGTCTGTTCACCAATCGTTTGTCACCCTCGACGTATCCGCCAAGCAGCAGATTTTCATAGACGGTATGTCCGGGAAATATTTGCCTGCCTTCAGGTACAAGGCGCACACCCGAACGGACTAGCGCAGCGGATGATTTTTTGGTAATTTCTTCACCATCCAGCATAATCCTGCCCGCTGTGCCGCGCAGAAGGCCGACGACCGTTTTGAGGATTGTACTTTTACCTGCCCCGTTACTTCCGATAATCGTAACAATTTCTCCCTTATGCACCTGAAAGGACACATCATAAATGGCCTGAACCTTACCATAAGATACCTGCAAGTTCTCTACCTTAAGCATATTTCGCCACCGCCGTTCCCAGGTAAGCTTCACGGACAGCGCTATTTTCCTGAATTTCCTTTGGATTGCCCTCCGCGATTTTCTTGCCGTATTCCAGGACAATTATGCGATCCGATATATCCATGACCAGCTTCATGTGGTGTTCAATCAGAAGTATGGTGATACCTGAATTACGGATACGCTTTATTAGGTTGGCGAAGTAGTTTATCTCCGCTTCATTGAGCCCCGCGCAGGGTTCATCCAAAAGCAGCAGCTTGGGTTCCATCGCCAGGGCCCGGGCCAGGTCCAGAAGTTTCTGCTGCCCGTAAGAAAGGCTGGAGGCCACCTCGTTTGCCTTATCCAGCAAACCTATCGTATCCAGATAAGCAAGGGCTTTTTCCTTATTTAACGTTTCCTGATAACGCATTTTGGGCGTACGAAATAATGTGCCCAAGATGCCATAGCGAAAGGCAAGATGTTTCCCAACCATAATATTTTCCAGGACTGTCATCTTGCCGAATAAGCGGACATGCTGAAAAGTTCTGGCTATACCCAGACCGGAAATTAAATAGGGTTCAATGAGATTCAAGGTCTGATTGCGAAAAATAACTTCGCCGGTGCTTGCCCGATCCATCCCCGTTATCATATTAACCGTGGTACTTTTACCGGCCCCGTTAGGTCCTATCAGGGAATAAATAGAACCGGTTTTAATCTTAAGATTAAGGTTTGAGACCGCGGCCAATCCCCCGAAATATTTCGTTAAATTATTCAGTTCCATGATATCTTCCGATTCATCAGCACCCTGATTTTCCTCAAGGCCGCAGTCAGCCAAAGCAACGTACTTTTTGATTTCTATAGAATCCGGGATTCTCTCATAACTGTACGCCCTAAGGTATTTTTTCAGTTTACCGCTAATACCGTCAGGCATTGAAATAGTGATAACTATCAGCAATAAGCCATAGAAAAACAGCTTAATATCCGGTGAGGCATTAAAAAATTCCGGCAGTACCGTTATGATTAGGGTGCCTACGAGCGGACCGGCCAAGGTACCGGAGCCCCCAATCACGACAACCAGCAAAATATAGACCGTATAGTCAAAGCCAAAGGTATCCGGGCTGATGTATCCGCTATATCCGGCATATAAAGCCCCTGCCGTGCCTGCGAAGATGCCGCTGATTAAAATAGCGATAAACATAAACAGCCTTACGTTTATCCCGGCACTCGTAGCCGCCACGGCATCATTTTTTATGGAGCGGAAGGCACGTCCCAGGTAGCTTTTGACAATACTTCTTTGAATAATAAAACTGAGCAGCATCACAGCAAATATGAAGTAATATTGTCCCATCCAGGTTAAGGGACTGCCTAAAAACGAGACGTTCGGAAGATACATTCCGGCGGGACCGGCCGTAACACCTTTCCATTCGACCAGAACTTCCTGCACTATCTCCACCAGTCCAAGACTGATAAGTGCCAGGTAGTGACCGGAAACCCGAAAAGCCGGTATTGAAACGAACAAGCTTACAAAACACGCGGCAAGTATTCCAAACAATAATCCTACAATAAACGGCATATCAAATCTGACCATCATAACAGCGGCACCATAGGCACCTGCGGCATACATAGGGGCTGAAGCAAAGTGAACAAGCCCGCAGTAACCTGAAGAGATATTATAGCCAATGCTGATAATGATGGTAATGAACATGACAATAACATACCTGGCATAATACTGGCCGGCAAGGATGGGGAAAGCAGCCGCCAAAACCAAGATAACCGCATAGAGGGTATAAGAGATGCTCTTATAATTTAACAGCTGCGTTTTTTTGGCGGAGCTTAATTCCACTTAACACACCTCCCGGCATTAACAAAATTATTAAGATCATAATTACAAAGGAAACAGCGTCCTTTAACCCCAAAGGAATATATCTTGACAATATTGCTTCTAAAATACCTAAGGTCCACCCGCCCACAAAGGCTCCTTTCGTATTGCCCAACCCACCGATCAGGGCAGCGGCAAACCCTTTCAGTCCTACAGTCATGGTCATTGTATAACTGACAAAGGTTATCGGCGCCATTAAAATACCGCAAATTGCCGCGACTCCGCCGGCAAAACCAAAACAGAGGACCACAATCACTTCACTTTTTATCCCCATAATCCTGGCGGAATCGGGAAGTGAGGAAACAGCCCGGATCGCATTGCCCAAGGTTGTCTTTTTGATCATTGCCTGGTAAGCGATAGCGATGACTAAGGTTATGACAATCATAGCAACCTCATGGAGCAGGATTTTATAGCCCCAAAAGGTTATCTCCCGTCCTCCAAACAGATAGGGGAAAGGTTGGGGCTCCGAGCCGAACAGAACTCTTGCCAGGTTGTCAAGGATGATGCTTGCACCCAGAAGTGTGGTTATCCAACCTATATTCAGGTTGAGATTTCCGAGAATTTGGACACACGTTTTATAGAGGATTATGTTGACTGCCGCGGTCATAACAAGGGAAAACAATATGGCCAACCACAGCGGAAGTCCCACCATATTAACCAGCCAAAATCCGATGATCGCTCCGATCATAACAACAGATCCATTGGCAAAGTTAATAATTCCGGTTGTGGAGTATACTATCCCGATCGCCAGGGCCATTAGTGCATAGATACTTCCTGTGGTAAGCCCAAATAAGATATCCTGCATATTAACGTATATCTCCCCCCAAAGTAAAGTAACTCAATATGATGCCCTCCGGTTGTGTTCACCTTTAGTTAATGAGGCTCTAAATCGGACCATAGGGATAATCCAAATAAATTGGGTTATCTGGATTATCCTTTATCCGCAGGTTATGAACTGTTAAAGCCGGGAATTGGCGCCGGCTAATTCCCTAAGCGATAGGCTAATTCTCCCAGAAACTTATCATTAGAGATTTCCAGTTGCACAATTTCGTTCACATTCACGCCATCGTGGTTTGTTTTTGAAAAGACGTAATTATCCGCATAATAACCTTTAAATTGATCCCCGGACTCCAAAGCCGCCTTTACCTTGTCACTATCCAGCGATTTTGCTTTTTCTATAGCCGCTTTAAGCAGCATGACCGCATCGTACCCGGTGGCGATGGTTGAAGGGTTTATGTCTCTCTTGCCTGGTCCATAGGGTCCATATTCGGCAACAATTTTGTCGTACAGCTTCTGACGGGTATCATCAAGCTTCGGCTGTGAACGGGGGGGCGCCCAGGTATCGATCCCTATAGTGCTGCACCTGGTTGCTCCAGGGCCTGCCAGTTCTTGAAAGTTTGGCAAAGAGATGCCGGTATAACCAAGTATTTCTAAATTATTAATATAATTCACACGTTCAAGCGCTTTAACTATCTTGGCACCATCCGCCCCCAGTGCCCAGAACAAGGCGCAGTCTGCTCCTGAGTCTTTGATTTTTTGAGCGACAGGCGTCATATCCGTGGCATTGGGCGTATAGGAGACCTCCGCTACACTTTGTTGACCTGCCTGCGCCAGATACTTTTTCATGTCGGCAAGGCCGCCCGTACCCAGAGCCGATGTATCTTGAACCAGCGCTATCTTTTTAAATCCTTTAGCAAGGGCAATTTTCACCAGGGCTTCCGCTTGCATATTATTAGGAATCATTATCCGGAAAGAGTAGGGATATTTATTAGCGTCAATTAGCTCGGAAGCGGTTGCGATATTGAGAATTTGGACTTTCTTATTTTGATTGACAAAGGCCTCTGTGGCGGCAACACTTGTGGAATTGGTAGGCCCAATGATAAAGTCCGCATTTTCCTTTAAGAGTTCCTCTTCCATGTAAGTCTTAGCTTTAGTGGGATCTCCTTCATCGTCTCTATAAACCGCGCGCACAGTCATCCCCATAATTCCGCCGGCTGCGTTGATTTCTTTGATCGCCAGATCCATTCCGTCTTTTGTGCCCATTCCTAAGGTAGCTGACGGCCCGGACATAGCTCCAACCGCTCCAATCACAATCTCTTTTTTATCAGCTGTCGCAGTGGTTTTACCGCATGCGGTTACGAGCATGGCAACACTAATAATCATTATGAGCGAGCAAACGAACCTGCTATGTTTTTTCACGTTATCACCCTCCAAGAAAGCAGAATTAAGCAGCGAACCGGTTGTCCCACCTAATCCAATAAGGATAGTGACAGACTGCGCCCGGTTCCCGCGCAAACTTTCCGTACTCAACCTAAGCTTGGCATGTCTAGGAAATCAACTCCATAAAATTTTTGCCGAATATGCATTCCTTATGGCTGTCCGGAATTTTGAGGGTTTCGATCCAACCCTTTTTTTGCGTAAAGTCAAAGTGATTAAATTCGAGACATCCATAAGGTCCGTCATTGCCGAAAATAAGCTTGCGATAATCGATAACGCCCGCTCCTTTGGCAACGATCTCCCGGGTAAGATAATCACTGGAGGTATCCAGGAAAACATTGGCTTTGTCTTTCACATACTCCCACATGTTTTTCCAGTGGGGTACACCAAGATGGGCGTAAATCACCTTCAACTCAGGGTATTTTTCCGGTAAATATTGATAGGAACCTTTTTCGGCCGAGAGATGAATAAGCATAGGCTTTTTATTTTCACTGCAAAAAGCCGCTGCTTCATCCAGCGCTTTTATACTGTACTGGTGCATGAAGGGATGCGCCTTGACCCCAATAAAGCCCGGTTTCGTAAGGTAGGTTTCCACTTCCCGCATTGCCTCCGGCTGGTTGGGGTTTACCGTGACCCAGCCATAGAATTTACCGGGATATCTGGCTATTGCTTTTTCAACACAAGCATTATCCGGTTTGAAATATATGGGAAAATGTTGCCCGCCCAGGACAAAATCCCTATCCTCTACCAAAGCATTATACATATTAAAGCCATCCGGACTTCCATCAAGCAGCAATTGTCTAAAGTAGTCCAGACCGGCCTTTCCTTCGGGAGTTTCTTCGGCTGAAAACATAGTTGTATTAAATGGAGCAATGAGGGCAGCTTTCGTTATACCATTTGTCTCCATCAATTTCACCTGTTCATCAATTGTTAACATGGTCTCATCAATATGAAAATGGCTGTCAACAATCAAATTATCTTCCCCCCTTCATAAAGGTCCCTCCGCCAGGCTGACCTTGCGGCCCCCCATAGGTAAACCATCATTTCGGAAACTCTTTCAGAAATCTCCGCCTTGCAAGAGCACTTCACCTCCCTGCCACTAAGGCCTGGCCTGTTGCTTCCGAGCTGTTCACAATGTTTAATTGCAAGAGCTATGCCAATCCTAACCGGGCCGCCTTAACGTCCCGCCGCCGGTTCCGGTACAGCCGGGCCCGGGTCGATCCTGCCTGGATAGAGAAGAACGCACTTCTTAGGTAATAGCTTTATTATTGTTTAAATATTTTAAATTTTGCGATATTGCTAAGTTTTTGGCGATCTTGCAAAAATTATTGGCAATATCGCCAAGTGCTTTTGCCGTAAATGCTCCCCTTGCCTGGAAATTTTAAGCGGCAGCAGAGAATCTTTATTTATTAACTGAATATTTTCTATATTAAAAAACTTTGCTATACTAAAATTGCTCCATACCCTTGATAGAGGAGGTCATATTGCATGGAATACGAGCGCTCATTTTACGCTGAAATTTTAGACAACATCAATATTGGTATCTTTGTCCTTGACGCGGAAGGCAACTATCTCTATTTCAATGACGCTTATTGCAAGATGAATTATAGACCGCCGTCATTTTACCAAAACATTTCGGTCCCCCAGATGAAAGAGCTTGGGATCATTTCAAACGGCGCCTGGGAAAAAGTCATGCAGGAAAAGCGTCAGGCTACGGTACAGCTCACCGTTACCGATGCTGATAATGACAATGCCTATCAACTGTTTGTCTCAGGGACCCCCTCTTTCACCAGCGACGGCAGAATAAATCATGTTATTTGTCTGGCAGAATCCGTAGAAAAGCTAAACATTCGCATCCAGACCGGCATCCTGAACAAGTGCTTCAGCACGAATTCCACTCTGCCCAAACTTCAAAAAAGCATCGACATCATTGCGGAAAGCCCCAGCATGAAGCTGATCCTGAGCCAGCTTTCCATCGTGGCCAAAACAGAGGCCTCGGTCCTCATCACCGGTCCGACCGGTTCCGGCAAGGAGGTATTAGCTGAGTACATCCATCGGATGAGTGCCCGCAGCAACGGCCCGTTTATCGTGGTAAACTGCGCCGCCATACCGGAAAATCTGTTGGAATCAGAACTCTTCGGCTATGAGAAGGGCTCTTTCACCGGTGCATCCGCACTCGGCAAAAAAGGTCTGATCGAGATGGCTGACGGCGGCACGCTCTTTCTGGATGAAATCAACTCCATACCTCTCAGCCTTCAGGCAAAGCTGCTGCGCGTGCTGGAAACCCGGCGGCTTAAACGGGTCGGCTCCCTGACATCCAAGACGATTGATTTCCGTCTTTTAAGTGTGTCCAACGAGGAACTGGCAACGCTTATCAAGGAGAACCGTTTCCGTTCAGACCTGTTTTATCGCCTTAGCGTCGTACCGGTCCGCATCCTGCCCCTGCGAGAACGTAAGGAGGACATCATCCCGCTGGCCCTATACTTTCTCCAGCATTTCTGTCAAAAATATTCTTGTATGAAAGTACTCTCGGAACAGGTCATGAACTTCATGCTTTCTTATGATTGGCCCGGCAATGTCCGCGAACTGCGGAACTTCATAGAACGTCTCATCGCCACCTCACCGGAAACAGATTTGCTGGTTGAAGGCATTCCCGCCGGACTTCTGCAACTATCCGCCCAGGCGGAGCAACATCCGGTCCTTCCCTTGCCGCCCCCCGCCGGTGAACCTAAATCCCCAATCCCTTACGAGAATCAATTTTCCTATCAGGCTTACATGAACCAGTGCGAGGAACAATTGCTGCGCGATACGTTTGCGCAATTCAAAACCCCCGCCAAAGTGGCGGAGATTTTAAAACTGGACCTGTCCAATGTCTACCGGAAAAAGAAAAAGTATAATATTTAAGGCTGGCTTACGGTTTTGACCGCCGGCTGATTTTGTCTCTTGTTAATTGGCATAGTTATTGCATCAACCTTTGGTGTCTAAGGCTGAAGAAAAGCCCCGGCTTATATCCGGCAAAGGGAGATTACTGCACTGACCAGCGCGGGGCTTCAGATTAAGACTTCTATATTTTGAGGAAAGGTTGAGTGGCAATGGCTCAGATAGTGACACTGAAAGAAGCAATCCACAAGATTCAGAATGGAATGACCATCATGGTCGGAGGATTTCTCGGGTGCGGAGTTCCGGAACAACTTCTGGAAGCTGTTTGTCATAAGGAAGCCAGGGACTTGACCATCATAGCCAATGATTCGGGTATTCTCGGGGACGCCTTGTCTCACCTCATCGTCAAACGCTGCGCAAGGAAACTTATCGCCAGCCATATCGGAACCAACAAAGAAACCGGCAGGCAAATGACCGCCGGCGAACTTGATGTCAGACTCGTTCCCCAGGGAACGTTAATCGAACAGATCCGGGCGGCGGGATCAGGTTTAGGAGGAATTCTGACCCCGACGGGCATCGGAACAATTATTGAAGAAGGCAAGCAAAAATTGGTCGTCAACAGCACCGAATATCTGCTTGAACTCCCCCTCCGTGCCGATATAGCCTTAGTAAATGCCTATAAGGCGGATAAGTCCGGAAATCTCGTCTATCGCCGTTCGGCCCGCAACTTCAACCCAATAATTGCTATGGCGGCAGATATTGTTATCGCCCAGGTAAACCATATCCTTGACGATGGAGAAATCGATCCTGATGAAGTTATGACTCCCGGTATCTTTGTCGATTATTTGGTTCAGAAGCAAGCGCGGGAGGTGCCTAACGTTGGATAAGGAAGCAAGAATGGACTGGCTGATTCGACGGGTGGCCCAGGAATTCAAAACGGGAGATGTCGTCAATTTAGGAATTGGCATCCCAACAAAGGTTGCCGGAGCATTGCCGGAAAGGATAAAGATAATCCTTCAATCGGAAAACGGTTATCTGGGGGGCGGCCCGGCGCCGGAAAAGGGAAAAGAAGATCCCGATACGGTAAATGCCGGAGGACACTATGCGACTATTTTACCCGGCGGCTGCAGCTTTGACAGCGCCACCTCCTTCGCCATCATCCGCGGAGGGCATATCGATGTCACGGTACTGGGAGCCCTGCAAGTGGATGAAGAAGGAAATTTAGCCAATTGGATGATACCGGGCAAAATCGTTCCGGGAATGGGCGGGGCAATGGACTTAGTGGTGGGAGCACGGCGGGTTATCGTTGCCATGGAGCACAGCGCCAAAAACGGCAGCTTCAAAATCCTCAAGAAGTGCACCCTGCCTCTGACAGCGGCAAGACAAGTCAATTTGATCGTCACCGACATGGGAGTTATGGAAGTCACTCCCGTGGGTTTGCTTCTTAAAGAACTCGCCCCCGGTTTAACCTTCGAGGAAGTTCAAACCTGTACCGAGGCCTCTCTGATCACCCGGTAATTAATGAAGATCAACCACCCGCCTTTATAAACATCGCCATCCAGGAAAACCGGCCAATAAGGCCGGTTTTTTGGGGGCTAAGGAGAACTTTCCCAATTAATTATGTACTGCCAAAATACCTCAGTGGCCACCCTTCCCGAAGCCGGACTCAGGAAAATATTTCAGATTATCTCTGCTGAAAGCCATCTCCCCTGCCTCAATCCACCTTACGATGTTTACAACCGTCTTGTTGAAAGGGGTAGGAATACCTGCTTTCCTGCCCTCATCACAAATATAGCCATTGATCATACCTACTTCTGTTAATTTGCCTTTTTCCAGGTCTTGCAGCATGCTGGCCTTTGCCGGGCGCAAATCTTTGAGGATGTTATAGAAGATCTGCTGCGAAGTCTTGAATTCTTCCTCGCTGCCAATCCTCCCCAGAAGGGTCATGTCGATTCCCAGCAAGTCAGGCATTTTATACCCCAAAGCCTGGCAGACCGCAACGGCCTCATTGGCAATATAGCTCATACAGGCGCTTGCAGCGGGATTATCGATAATCTCTCCGAAGGTGCAGCCAAGAGCGGCTGACATACCGCTCCAGCAGCTGTTAAACATAACTTTCAGCCACCGTGCGCCCATTAGATTGTCTGTAATTCTAACCGGTCCCATGGCTTCCAGCGCCCCGGCCACTCTCTGAATACGCTCCCCAACTACACCATCAATCTCACCAATCTCAAACAAGCAGTCTGATTGGCTGATATCCTGGGTTAATTCGGAAACACCGGGCTCCACAAAGGTTGCGCCCCATAAAACAGTGCCTCCAACGGTTCTTTCCTTGCCAATAATACCAGCGACGCCCGGTTCGGGCACTCCGTTCTGCAGTGTGCAGACAATACTATCCGCATTTAGAAAAGGCAGAAGCTGATTTAAAACCTCTTTGTTAACCGTCTGCTTCGTAAGCAGAAATACCAGCTCATATTTGCCTTCCATCCGGTCGGGTGTAATAGCCTTGACCGGGACTGTGAAATCCGCACAATGGATGACACGTGCCCCTTTTTCATTCATGGCCCTGACATGCTCGGCATAGCTATCGATTAAAATCGTTTCCTGCCCGTTTTTGTTCAAATAGGCACCTAAAACCGTGCCCATTGAACCACAGCCATATATTGCAGTTCTCATTCTCTCTTCCTCCTTATTAGCGGATCAGCTGCTTGATGCCTAAAATCCCGCGGGCCTCGGCAGGGGTGGCGATCTCCTTGCCAAACTCTTTGACAACCCGGACAGCCCGTTCCACCAACATGACGTTGGTTGCCTTGACGCCCCTGGCGTACATCACATTATCCTCCAGTCCAACTCTGATCCCATCCGCACCCAAGGCTAGAGCGGCGTACATGATAGGCAAGTGGTCTTTGCCGATGCCAAAGGCAGACCATTTGGCGCCCTCCGGCATGTGCCTCACCAAATACTGAAGGTTATCCACCGTAGCCTCCATGCCGCCTAAAACGCCCAGAACAAACTGGCAGTAAATTGGGGGGTGCAAAACACCGGTTTTCAAATAATACTTGGTATTTCCCAACATACCCATGTCAAAAATCTCTATCTCAGGCTTCACATCGTAATCCTGATAGCACTTGGCCAAATCCCTGAGAAACTGGGGAGTATTGTCAAATACCACATCACAGCCCCAGTTGAAAGTGCCCGCATCATAAGAACCCATTTCAATTTCCGGAATAGTCTTGAAGTGGGCCATCCTCTCCTCCGAACTTCCGGTAGGGTAAGCCCCGGATGATGTGCAGCAAAGCACCACATCACAGTCTTTATTGGCACGCAGAAGTTCAATAGTTCTCCGGAAAAGATCAAGATTCATGGAGCCCTTTCCTTCCCCGTCTCTCATGTGCAGGTGCACAACCGACGCGCCGGCCTTCCAGCACTTGTAGGCATCCTGAGCTATTTCCTCAGGCGTAAGAGGGATATGCTCGTTAATATCCTTGGGAGTAACAGCACCGGTCAAGGCGGCGGTAATTATAACTTTATCCGACATAAAGATCCGTCCTTTCCATGTTTCAATTGAATCCGGCTCTTCGCGTTCCGGTAAGATCTGCTGCCGGTAAGATCGCTTTCCGTCCTTTGCAGATTCCGGTATTCCTGTAACGCACTACCTCAAAATAAGCAATAGTTATGCCAAATTCCGAAGAAGGTAATAGTTTTAGCTGCTTTTATGAAAGCGGTTTGCTGTTTACCGGAGTTATAAGGCAATGAATCTATTGAATGTGGTTTTATCCTCACTATCCTCACCTTAATGGCTGAGATAGGACTTAAATTTTATTGGCGCTATTACCAAAAAAGGCAACATCGCAAATGAAATTGCGATGTTGCCAAAATATTCTGTTTTTAATTCCGATTTACCAATGTTTTGCTTCGGGAGGACTGAGCTTCAACAACAAGGGGCCCGCAGCAATAGGGGCCTTTATCCTGATCACCGGCCCGACCGGTTCAGGGAAAGAGGAGCCGGCCGTATACTCTCACTTCACACGTACACGCAGTTGGGGAACCTTGCTTAAGATTGAAGAACTATTGAGTGGGCTTTCCTTTATACATTGATTTCCTCAAGTTCAAGCCCGGGTTTTACTTTCGGAGTGCCAAGAGCGCAGGCGCAGGCTATCCAGCTGGCAATGCCAAGCCATAAAAACGTCGCTATTTCCACGCCAAAAACGCTTACAAGTGTCTGTGAGGTTAATCCGGCTAAGAGCAACGACACCCAAACAGAAAAAGAAACGAAGGACCCGCCGGTACCCCTTGCTCTGGTGGGGTAGTTTTCCAGCACATAAGCCGCGACAACTCCCATATGTCCGACTGTAAAAAAGTAATATAATGCCCACCAAAGAGCCATTAAGCCCCAGGTATAGCTGCAGAAGCCAAAGAGAGCCCCGAAAACGCCCCCGATTGAGAGCCATATTATGGAGACATTGCGGCGGCCGATCTTCTCTCCGCAGAAGGCCGCAACTAAATAACCGACAGCTCCGATTCCGGTTCCCCAGGCATTGATAATCCAGGAGTCTCCCAAAGTAAAACCGTGATTCTGCGCTATCGACGGCAGGAAATAAGCCACGGAAAAAAGTCCGTAATTATAAACGAACATCCAGATCCAAAAGAGGATCGTTCTTGCGCGCAGGTCGGATTTAAACAGCTGTTTATAGGTGAATTGAAGCGCCTCGCCTTTGTTGGTCTTAAATTGGGTCTTGACCTGTGCCGCCGCGCTTTCCAGCGCTTCATGCTTTTGCCCGGCGGCCGCTCTGGACTCTTTTCTCAGCTTCGCTATGTCTTCAAAACGCGGGCTTTCTTTAACCCGGGCCCGCACCCAGAGCAGTAAAAGGATCGGGGCTAACCCTGCCCAAAAAACCCCGCGCCATCCCCAGAGAGGCACAAGACCCATTACGATCCAGGTCGTTAAGAACCAGCCAACCGGCCACCCCACCTGGGCAAAACCCGTCCACCAGCCACGCGAGTTTTTAGGTGTCCCCTCTGTCACCATCGTTTGTCCGGCCGCCCATTCGGAGGTGCTGCCGGCCATACAGACACACCTGGCAAACAACAGAGAGGCAAAACCCATTGACAGGGCACTGAGAGCGCTCCCAATGGCAGTGAATAAGATTGTCCACTGGAATATCCTCTTTCGCCCCAGATAGTCCATCAACGGTCCCACAATCAGAGTAGCGAGCATGGCGGAAAGCGCCATCGAGGAAATGATGATCCCAATCGCCGAATCAGGCAAGTGTAGGTCCTTCTGAATCAAGGGGTACACAAAGCTGAAAAATGAACCGTCGATATTGACCAAAGTCCACCCCAAGAAGGAGGTCATGGTAACGATCCAACCACCCGGCCCCATACCCAAAAATGTCTTTTCAGCAGTCTTTCCTGCTCCAGATTTAGCCAGCACAGACTTCCTCTCCTTTCCTTTGCCCTTAAGTGTCCCGGCCTCTTGCGCATTCCCCAGTTTCCGGCAGACACTCATCAGGAATATCTCCTAAGCTGTTGCAAAATTTATGCCATGACGACAACTATTCTAAAGGGCTTATTAATCCGATTTATCAGGCCCTGGCCTATGGGAGCCGGTTGTATTTACAATCTATGGACATAACAAAGGGCTGACGTGTCGCAAACACGCCAGCCCGGCAGGTTGTAGCTTTATTTAACTTTCAGCGTCCGCAGGCATCATTCTCCGATAGTCATGCCATTTTGAACTCGTTTTCTTATTTGATGCTCCCAAAGCTATAGATTTTCAGCTGTGGATCTCACTTTAACCCCTGCTGATCCTTACTATTAATGTATCAGAAGGGAGGTTGAGTCACGACGGTATTTGTTCCAGCCTTTACAGTTCCTTAGCCAATGAACAGTTTCACACAAATGATTATCCATCTCTTCTTTAATGGTAAGTTTAAGCATTTACACAAAACTCTTTACATCCTCCAAGTTCTTTAATAAACTCATCTTTCAGGATTGTAAATTCAGACTAATCCACCTTACACGGATCAATTGCCATTAATTCATCAATACGCTTATTCCATTCTTCATATGTTCCTTTACCTTCGTTAAAATCTTTTTCTACTTGATCAAGCAGAGATTTTTTATGCTCCATAATTTTATCAGACTTCATATATTTTGCTTTAATTGCAGGATCTTCTTCATTTGCCGCAAGAGCCAAATAATTTTGGGTCTCTAAGTCATCTCGCGAATAAAAGATTCTTGTTTTAAGGCTTTCTTTGGGTTGTTCAGAAGTTGGTGTTGATAATTCCTTCATTATCTGATTAGCTTCCAGTTGCATAGGCATATTTTTGAGATTATTTTCAGCTTCCCTAATCTTCTCCCAATCTTTCTCAGTATTTCTGGGCATAGCTACAATCTCTGCTTCAGTTTTACGTTGTTTATTTGAATATTCAGATTTAAGCTGTTGAAGTCGTTCTTTTTTGGCTTGAATATCAGATTTTGCTAAAACCGTATAAGAACCAGTACCAAACAATACTGCTGATATCATAACTATTGATAATATTTTAAACTTCATTATATAATTTCTCCCTAATTTTTAGTGCATAATAATGCAAAAACCATTTCTGCCATTATACACCATCTTCCGTTTTAAAGTAACGCTTCATCAGCTTTTCCATCGGATAATTCGTGAAAATTTGGGCGGCGGTACCGTCGTCGTTCATTCCCGGGGCGTTGCCCTCCGTGCAGATGGGATTGCCGAAGATCAATTTTAACCTGGCCAAAGCTTCCAGGGTAAACTAAACGACAGCCGATTAGAATATCTTCTGGCTATCATCAAGGATTTAAAGACGACTAAAATCAGTAACCTAAAAGATGCCACCGCATTTCTTACCTTTCTTCATACTCATCCTATGGGAGCCGGTTGTATTTACAATCTATAAACATAATAAAAAACTGACGTGTCGCAGACATGCCAGCCTAGCAGATTGTCTAACCGAAGGGTTAGTCTGGTTTCCTCCGATCAAACAGATAGGATTCCGTTGCAGTTATTGGGAATCCCAGCTTTATTTAACTTTCAGCGTCCGCAGGTACGCCTTTGCTTCGTCACCGATCCGGTAGCTCTCAACCGCTTTCCGGATAGCTTTGTTGTGCGTCCATTTCTCCAAACGCTGTGCCTGAATATACGGCAAAGCCGCTTCGTACTGCTTGGCCAAGGCCGTTGCAAAATACCAGGCGATCATCATGTTGACATAGTATTCGTCCGACCGGATACCTGCCACAAGCTCAAGCATCTCCGGCCGGAAAGCGTCATTGAGATAAAAGCTCATCAACATGCCGATCCCAAAGCGCACTGTATAAGTCTGGTTGGATATCAGCCAGACTTTAATTTTCTCGTAGAGTTCGGGCAGATGCTTTTTGAATATTTTCGGTGAAATCAGGTCACAGGTTGCCCAGTTGTCTATGTATGGCAGGAACCCGTCGATGGCGGCAACGGCGGCATCATAATCCCTGATTGTTTCAATCAGGAAGCCGTGCAGATTATTTTCTTCATAATACCCGTGCGGCAGGATTTTAAGGAACTCCGAAGCCTCCGGCCTTTGGGAAAACTCCCGGGCGAGCTTCCGCAAATCCGGCGTGCGGACGCCGATCACGGTTTCCGGATTCACCGTTGGCATGAGTTTGCAGGTAAACTCTTTGTATTTCAGATCCTGCAGCTCGAATAACCGGCGCCGAATCTCTTCTTCTATATTGCTCATCTCATTTTCCTTTCATCTTTATTCCTTGCAGGACGCCATTGTTCTGGTTCCTTGGTGAAAGACCATTTGCCACCTTCCATCGAGGAACTTCCAAATTGAACTGCGCAATGAATTCCGCATTTCTTCTCTGGATTCATTGGGCTTAACTGCCCGATAGGTAGCCAGTACTACATCCGCCGCTAAGACTTTGACTTGAAAATCCTCAATAATTATTAGAACTGCAGGGGAATAAGGCAATTCCTCGACAGTTTGTAATTTGTCGAATATGTACCCGGAAACTCCAAATTCAACAAAATCGTCGGCCAAAAGCCTTGAAATTTCCTCTCCGGAGCGACGAATCTCAGGTTGTAACAGCCTGTCTTCCAGATCATATATTTGTTCGCAGAGTGATGATGTCATTTTCAATATCCGCCCTTCATCATGAAAATTGTTTTCAGGATTATCACAAATGAGTTCATTTTTTGCGGTAATCTTTATGGATTTTTTATTCAGTTCATTATCTGGAAGTTTAGCGAACCGAACCCATTGAGAAGGCAGTATACTTATAAGTGTATATAGATTAATAAAGAGGTATCCCCTTATTGAGGATGCCTCTTTACCTATAAGATGTTTTGCCTTCTCGAATCCTAAAAATTATTTAAAATCTGTATCAGCATCGGATTCCGGATCCGCAGGCATATTCCCAATATTTAATGCGGTTTTGACTCCAGTTTCTTCGTCTGTTATGGAAAGAATAATGGTTTTGGCCGAATCATTTAAATCATAGGTTATTGTACAGGTCCCGTCTTTTGGTTGTAACGCTATCATTGAATTGACCGTGGAACTTAAAACAAGTTGAGATGCCGGAATTTTTGCTGTAATATCTGTTCCTTCTTTATTAAGTATCTGATATGGAAAAAGTATCGGATATGGCAATTGAGCATGGGAATTTGATGTAATCATATCTGTAATTATATCTGTAGGAAGGAAAGAGATTTGAGCGATTTTCAAATCGCTTGTTTCGCTATCCGCAGTATTGAGCGATTCTAAAGCTGCCAGATTTAGTAATGCTGAAACACCGATACCTTTTTCGTGCATTATACTAACCAGGACTTGTTGGCCAGCTTGTTGGTCACTCTTTGAAAAATCATACATTATAGTTCCTATACCTGTTGTCGGGTCTAAGCTTATAGCAGCTTCAGTGGTGCTAATTAAGGCAGTGGCCTTGAGATCTGTTGCCGGAACTGTCTTGGTGATATCCATATAATTATGGTCTAATATTTTGTATTGGAAGGTTGCTGCATCTGATTCCGTCTTTGTTAAATCACCTGAAACAAAACTAATTCTGGAAATTGCCGAAGAAGTTGTGCTCTGTACCGGGTCCGGTGCTGAATCTTCGGATATTGTCGGAGAGGTTGTGCTCTGAACTGGATCCGGAAATGGGTCTAACCCTAATGTATTTAAGACAGCAGTTATTCCAGTCTTTTTATCTCTAAGCGTAGTTCTGATAAGTTGATTTGTATTAAGGGCTTTAAAGGTAATAGTACCTGTTCCTGTCGAAGGATCTAAAGCAACGCTTGAGTCATCTGATGAACATGCTTCGATTTGGGAAGCGGGAACTTCTTGAGTAATATCATTGATAAAATTGATTATTTTATATTTGAAGGTGGCAGTGTCTGGTCCGGTCTTAGTTAAAGAATCAGAAAGAAAATGAATTTCATCAACCCTTATAAGATCATCCGCATCGGCATTGCCGATAATTAAAGTTGCCGAATCCCCCAAGCAATATCTAGGCGTCAAGTAAACTTTAATGTATTTGTCAGATTCTGAAAAATCGTAGGTCAATGTACAGGTTCCGGTTTGGGGATCCAGGCTTGCGGCGGCCCTTCCTCCTCCATTTTCCCAACCATCCTTTGAAATTCTCGCGTCTACAGTCAGATCGGAAACAGGGAACTCAGAAGTTATGTCTTTGCCATGGGCTCCAAATAATTTGTAGTGGAAAGTTCCTGTCGTTGGGCTAGTCATGTCTAAGCGATTCCCAACAATTTGAGTGGCGTAAACTTGAGTTTCCGGATAACCTGGGACTAGTGGCAACGCAAAAACATTGGCGGAGGAGATCAGTAAGAATATTAATGCCAGCACAAAGGATTTTCGAAGAATTCTCTGGGACATATCAACAAACACCTCTTTCCAGTTAATTATATAAATAAAACTCTGTTTAATGTAAAAAAGCTAATCTTTTTATTTTCTACAAGATAATGAATATACCTTCTAAATGAGTAAAATAATGGCTAAAAAATATTTAATATCTCCTTCATCATTACCAGTAAAGTTCAGGGGGGTACACCCTCCATCGTTTCATGACAGTGAAGGATAGTTAATATTCACTCCGCCGCCCTTGTTAAAAGTATCTTCGGCGGAAGTTTTTCTTAATACGAATAGATGCAAACCTCTCGAACCAGGCTTCAAAAAGATTTAATTATTTGTTTTGCAACAGACCAAAAAACCGTGGCCTAAATTTGTCTAAAAAGAACTCAAAAACTGGTATAATTAAAGTAAATGCAGAAGTTTCGAGGTGTTAACGTGCAAATCGGCTCAATTCCTAACCCTATTGTCGCTATGTCTGGTAAGGACGTGTTTCAAATAGGGCAAAAGATTATAATTGAAGTGTTAAGCCCGCCAGACAATGGCAAAGCGTCTATTTTGGTTAATGGAAAATCAATTCAAGCTTTTTTAGATATCGAAGCAAAACCTGGGGATAAATTTCAGGTTGTTGTTAAAAATATTGTGAATAATACGTTAGTACTAAGCCGGGATACTGAAGTTCAGAACCCTATTGTCGCTATGCCTGACAAGGACACGTTTCAAATAGGGCAAAAGACTATAATTGAAGTGTTAAGCCCGCCAGACGATGGCAAAGCGTCTATTTTGGTTAATGGAAAATCAGTTCAAGCTTTTTTAGATATCGAAGCAAAACCTGGGGATAAATTTCAGGCTGTTGTTAAAAACGTCGTGAATAGTACGTTAGTACTGAGCCGGGATACTGAAGTTCAGAACCCTATTGTCGCTATGCCTGGCAAGGACACGTTTCAAATAGGGCAAAAGATTATAATTGAAGTGTTAAGCCCGCCAGACGATGGCAAAGTGTCTATTTTAGTTAATGGAGAATCAATTCAAGCTTTTTTAGATATTGAAGCAAAACCTGGGGATAAATTTCAGGCTGTTGTTAAAAACGTCGTGAATAATACGTTAGTACTGAGCCGGGATGCTGAAGTTCAGAACCCTATTATTGCTATGCCTGGCAAGGACACGTTTCAAATAGGGCAAAAGATTATAATTGAAGTGTTAAGCCCGCCAAATGATGGCAAAGTGTCTATTTTAGTTAATGGAAAATCAGTTCAAGCTTTTTTAGATATCGAAGCAAAACCTGGGGATAAATTTCAGGTTGTTGTTAAAAACCTTGTGAATAATACGTTAGTACTAAGCCGGGATACTGAAGTTCAGAACCCTATTGTCGCTATGCCTGGCAAGGACGCGTTTCAAATAGGGCAAAAGATTATAATTGAAGTGTTAAGCCCGCCAGACGATGGCAAAGTGTCTATTTTAGTTAATGGAGAATCAATTCAAGCTTTTTTAGATATTGAAGCAAAACCTGGGGATAAACTCCAAGCTGTTGTTAAAAACGTTGTGAATAATACGTTAGTACTGAGCCGAGATGCTGAGGTTCAGAAACCTATTGCAGCTATGCCTGGCAAGGACACATTTCAAATAGGGCAAAAGATTATAATTGAAGTGTTAAGCCCGCCAGACGATGGCAAAGTGTCTATTTTAGTTAATGGAGAATCAATTCAAGCTTTTTTAGATATCGAAGCAAAACCTGGGGATAAATTCCAAGCTGTTGTTAAAAACCTTGCGGACAATACGTTAGTACTAAGCCGGGATACTGAACAGAAACCCGTGGAATCCGTCCTCTCAAACACCTTAAACACGGTATTGGCTAACCGCGGTTTGCCTAATAATGAGTTATTTGCTTATTTATTAAACGATGCGCAGACTGCTTCATATTCAGAAATTCTCAAAAATACTGATCTTCCCGAAGAACTATTACGAAAATTTAATGATTTGATACCCAGTTTAAAAGGACTGTCAAACCAAGAAGCAACAGGACAAATAATATCCTTTTTAAAACAACTTGGGCTAAATTATGAGCATCGGTTGTTTGACATTTTTATCAAAGGACAAGGGGGAGATTCAGAGGAGCTTGCTCAGTCAAAAGATACCATAAAAGCACAGCTGCTTAGCCTGACGGACACTCATCCCTCCTCATCAGTCATTAATCAATTCTTAGATAAGATCACAGGCCAGCAATTATGGCATGATACCGGTGTGGATGGTAATGGTTATATGTTAACCGAAATTCCTATTAGACAAGACCAGGGAGTTAGATCAATTAAGCTTGCCATTCAGGGAAGTCGCAAAAATGGTAAGATTGATCCCAAACATTGTCGCATCGCATTACAAACTGAAACACCTGGCCTTGGACCGATTGGCATTGATGCTTTCTTTTCGCTGAATCAACTTTCGTTAAGTTTATTAACGAAAAAGCCAGACGCTTTATCAATGCTTCTTGATGGTCTGATGACCGAAGTGAAAGGAAACTTTCAAATGATAGGCATTAACTTAACCTCCATTCATGTCAAACCTTTGGATAATTTGGAATTTCACACATTGCTTAAGGGAGAGGCAAAGAACGGAGTGGATGTATTGGCATGAAAGAAAAAGCAGTTGCATTGGCTTACGATAAGAGCGGGGCCTCAAAGATAGTAGCCTCCGGGCAAGGTGACGTTGCACGAACTTTGATCGAAGCTGCACAGGAACAAGGTATTCCCATACAAACGGATGCCCAATTAGTCGAAGCTTTAATGAAAATTGATATTGGTCAAGAGATCCCGCCGGAACTCTATAAAGCTGTGGCTGAAATTCTTGCGTTCATTTATAGATTGGATTCTGAATGGAGTGAAAAGGAAATAGCCGCACTGGAACAACAGCTTCTTGATATTGATGATCAAATGTCTGACCCAGTAATTTCTTGCGACTCATCAAAAGATTGAAATTATAAAATCATCCTAAAAATCAGGGCGAACAACGCCATAATTTACATGAACAGTATTGCAAATTGTTTATTATCAAATGATGCTGTAATAGCGAATTCTAATCCCGGGAGTTTGACAAAATGACGACAATAGGTTAGGATTAATTCGATATTTATCGAAGTTTAATACCAAGCTAATAGCCTTAGGGGTGACGATGTGGACGCAAATAAGATGGCAAAGATATTTAAAGCTCTTTCAAATCCCAATAGGTTAGAACTATATTTTAAGATTGCCCAGGCCCACGAGGCAGGTTTCGAAACAGGCGGGGAATGTGCCATAACAGATATTATGAGCTGTTTTAATATCGGAGCTCCAACCATCTCACATCATATTAAAGAATTGGCCAATGCAGACTTGATTACCACAGAAAAGAAGGGAAAATTCCTGATCTGCAAGGTCAATGAAAAGTTGGCATCAGAAGTGAGCAAGCTACTTGCCTTGCCCCGCCATGACTGATTCAGATGTGTTAAGCTACTTTTTTACTCTTACAATTCGATGGTTATAAAAATATCAAAACAAGAAGGTGATTACCATGCAAATATTCTATTTTACCGGTACGGGCAACAGCTTATATGTTGCTAAAAGCATTGGCCGCGAAATCCACTCTATACCCGGATTACTCGGGGAAGGGACAAGGGAATTCAAAGACGATGCCATTGGTTTTGTTTTCCCGTGTTATTGTTTTGGGCTTCCGAGAAGTGTCATTGAATTCATTAGCCAGTCAAAATTCAGCGCGAATTACTATTTTGCTGTGATGACCTATGGCAATATCGCAGCATCGGGGCTGAAACAGATGGAGGAAATTGGGGCCAAAGCGGGCATACAATTCAATTACACCAATGAAATATTAATGGTCGATAATTATCTGCCAGGATTTGACGTACAAGCTCAACTCCAAAAAGAAAAGCAGAAAAACATCGAAGGCTCCCTAAAGAAGATCGTCCAGGATATTCAGGCCAGAAAAAACTCGCTCACCAGGAAGGGTATAGTTTCCAACATTCTTTCAAAGGTGACCTATATCGCTTATAAATATATGGTCGATAGCAGCGATAAAAAGTTCATTGTTCAAGATAGCTGCAATGGATGCAAGATTTGCGCAAAGGTTTGCCCGAAAAACAATATAGTCGTGGAACGAAAACCCCGGTTTTTGCATACATGTGATTCCTGTTACGCCTGTATTCACCACTGTCCTCAAAATGCCCTGCACCTCAAGAGTGAAAAGAGTAACGAACGATTTATTAATCAAAATATTACACTGAAGGAGATAATCGACACCAATAATGCCGTCTTCTAGTCTGCCATAATCCACTTTCGTGTAGTCATTACGAATGAGTTTATATCTTATCAGTTGAGGGGGGAATTTCGTGAAAGTCATTATTTTGGGAGCTACCGGAATGGTGGGGCAGGGTGTCTTGCGGGAGTGCTTGCTTGACCCCGGTATTGAAGCAGTTTTGACTGTTGGACGCAGTGCCGCCGGTCTGCAGCATAAAAAGCTAAAGGAGATCATCCACAATAACTTTAAGGACTTGTCTGATATCGAAGATAATTTACCGGGCTATGACGCGTGCTTTTTCTGTCTCGGGGTTAGTTCAGTTGGCATGAAGGAAGAGGACTATCTGCGGGTAACCTATGACATTACAATGACGGTGGCCCATACTCTGGTCAAACTTAACCCTGAAATGATATTCATATATGTGTCCGGAGCAAGCACCGACAGCAGCGAGAAGGGACGTGTCATGTGGGCGAGAGTCAAAGGCAAAACGGAAAATTCGCTGTTGCGGCTACCGTTCAAGGCAGCGTATATGTTTCGTCCAGGCTACATTCAGCCCCTCCATGGAGTCGTGTCGAAAACGAAGCTGTACCGGGTGTTATATGCCGGGTTGGGAGTTCTATATCCTATCTTGAAGAGGCTTTTTCCGAACTATGTTACAACGACAGAAGCTTTGGGGCGAGCCATGATCAGAGTAGCCAAGGAAGGCGCTCCCGGCTCTATCATCGAAAGTAAGGACATTTTCTCTATCGCGCAGCAAAGGATTTAGCCGGAGTTATTTTTCCCGCCTATTCCTGCAAGGGTTGATCTCTTCCAGTCTGCCGTTGATGATTTGAAACTGCATATTCGCTGTATTTGAGCAAGCGTGTCTTAAGATCGTCACCGTCTGCATAAAGCTCCGGCGTAGCATCCAGCCATGAATATTTCTCCAAGAACCGGTCAGCTGACGATGGGCCAAAGGAATATTCCCCGCCTGCACTACTCAGGAGAAGGGTACTCTTGGCGAGCAACCCATTCACTTCCTCTGCAAAGGCAAGCATATTGGGCGCGTCCAGTTTATTAACGCCGTTTATATCAAACCCGATTGTGCTGCTGCGCACGACATGCTCGACGCCGCCCTCCAGAGTGAAAAGAGTATAGGTATATATACAATACCCCTGCCACATGCCTGGGAGATATCGCAAAAGATAATCTTCTCCGCCCTGTTCGCATAAGAAAAGTGAAGTCCAGCCCACATGTGAAGTGCCGGCCTGCTCGTTCCATATATCTTTGCCGTCGCTGTCACAAATATGAAGCGTGACGAATCCATTGTCTCGTTGTGATTGATCCAGATAAATAGCTTCCTTCAAGCCGTCCCTATTTAGATCAGCATTACCTAAAAGTTTCCACGGTTCATCTGATCTTTTAATCTCATATACCAACTCGTCGGTGCCATAGTAAAATACCACTGTAGACCCGTCTTCGAGCACATAACCGTCGCCATGAAGCCCCGATAACGTAAAATCAGGTTCACTCATGATTTTTAAGACTACCTCGCGCGCTGTTCCTTTTTTGATATTTTTTCCTCCCCAAGAAAATACCTCCTCTGAAACCCTCGCCCCATCGGATCTGAACGCCTCTGACGAAGAGTGCCTCTTTATAAATTCGTCAACATCGCCATATCGAATGTCAATGCCGCTGCCGCCGCTTTCCCAAATGCTTTCAAGATTCGCGCTGTCAATCTGCTTGCCGTCTGTGTGAACAAGCAGACGAAAAACGCCTTCAACACTATAGCCCATGATGTGGTAATTGAAATTGAAATTGGAGCTGAAGTCCGTGCCTTTGAAATTCTTGAAATCCTCAAAGACCAGATTGCCGCCTTTTCGCGCCAATTCCCGGACGTCTTCCAACGTCAGCGGCTCCAGCGAACGAGTTGCCGCTGAGAGTCCGTCGTTATAAATTTTGTGAATCACCGCATCTGTTTCCTTGTCGCTCTTGTATTTATATACCCCGATATAAGGCTCCTCGACGTAGTACCCGTTCCCCCGCGTATACAGATACAGCGTCTTTTTCTCCCCTTCCAGAACCAGCCTGACAATAAGGTAATTCTCCTGTGCAGGATCATCGTTGACAGATTGCGTCAGAGTTTTTCCGGCTCCGGAGAGAGCGGACAGAACGGTTTTGATGTCCCCGCTGTCCGTCACCGTCGTACGACCATCACTCGTACCCGCGTTAATCTGTTCCATTTCCATGGCAAGCACAGAAGTCGCATTGGGGAGCCCCAACTCCAACTCCGGCTTCTGCACAGGATTCGTCAACAGGCATACAGACGAGAGGATGACTGCCAATACCAAAATGATCAGGGCCCATGCTGCGGACCTTTGGAAATTCAGCACATTCTTGATTCGTCCCTTAATGTTCCCTTCGCCAACTGTGAGCGGGCTGCTGCCGATGACACGCCATGCTCGTTTTTTCATTATTATAACCATGCCTTTCGCAAGCTCAAGGCACAAAACGGAATGAAACCATTGCCTTTGAGCTTATTTTATTTAAAACCTAATTGTTCTTTAGAAGCTAATAAATTAAACTTTTACTTGATTATTTTTGTTCAATTTCCGTAACACACTGGCTTTTGATCGTTTCAACCAGAAATTGCAGGGCATCAACAACATGTGGTCTGATGTCGCCGCCTATCAGTACATACATTATGTCGTCGCCAAGTTCAAGCTGCCCTTCATTGAGCCAAACCCTGACATAGAAAATACCATCCAGCTTATAGGTTTCAGCAATCGCCCTCTCAACCTTTGCCGCATCATAAGCAAATTTCATCCCCGTCACCATTGAACCGTCATCAATGCCTTGGCGCACCTTGGCTCTAGGCGTTTGGCGCACAACACCATTATGAACTAAAAACATCCCTTCCTGTAAAGCCGCCGGGTCAGTTTTGGCTTCTTTGAGCCATTCATCCATTGAAGGCGATAGCTTTTTCATTTTTTCATTAATCATCAACTAAAACACTCCCATTCCGGATACTTTTCAACTTGCCTCGTAGTTTCAAGAGATAACATAACCAGCAGGAACAAAAGAAAACCTCAGGAAATTATGCATTCTCCTAAGGCTGAAGTTTCATGTTATGCGTTTCTGATCTTTAGTATATCATTAATAACCGCCTGACTACAGATCATTCTCCAAAATGTCAAACCACTAAAAATTTGGTTGATTATTCCACAAGAATTATGTTACTATATTCCTATCATTCAGTGAAGGAGGTGTGGTAGGATGAATCGCGATTTTGCAATGCTCCGTCTTGAACAGTTGCCCATAGCAATCTTTGGAATTATGCATGCAGTTTCATTTAAGGGGATAGCTATGCCCATTTTTAAGCAACTGAGTACGGATCAACAAAATTGCGAAATGACACACCTACCATAACCGCAAAGAAACATTGAAGCTGCGACCGTAGGGACATTTCCCTGCGGTTTTTTTATGCTTAAATTGTGAAAGTGTCATTTCCCTAGAGGAGAATGAACATGATTATTGATTTTCAACACATTAAACTATCTTTTGGCGCTAATGAAGTGCTTACCGACGTCTCCTTGGAAATTAAGCAAGGAGAGCGAGTAGGTCTGATAGGCCGTAACGGAACAGGAAAGTCCACAATTTTAAAATTAATCACAGGATCTCTTCAACCTGAACAAGGACAAATCGCCTTACGCAAAAATACCAGAATTGGTTTCTTAGCTCAGACCCCTGAATATGGCGACAAAATGATCGTCTATGAAGTATTGGAACAGTGCTTTCAGGAAGTAAAGGATTGGCAGCGGCAACTGGAACGCTTAGAGCAAAAGATGTCCGACCCCTTGAACGCCGGGAATCATACACTTAGTCAGCTTATGCTGGAATATGGCAAACTTCAGGAGAAGTTCGAAGAGGCAGGCGGATACCAAATTTCTTCCCATATCGACGGGATTGCCAACGGACTCGGTATTGCAGCGGATTACTATCCACGGCCATTTTCCTCTTTATCCGGCGGAGAAAAAACAAAGGTGGGTTTAGCAGCCTTACTCTTGACGCGGCCTGATCTTTTAATCCTGGACGAACCAACCAATCACCTGGATATGTCTGCCATTGAATGGCTGGAGACCTTTTTAAATAACTATAGGGGCACGGTCATCGTTGTTTCTCATGACCGCTACTTTTTAAATAGAGTGATCACTAAAATCATTGAACTGGAAGACGGAGAAGCCGTAACCTATCAAACGAACTATACTGACTATCAGAAGGAAAAAGAGAGCCGCCTGCTCTCAGAGTTTGCAAATTATCAGGAACAACAGAAAAAGATTAAAAAGATGCAGGAATCCATCAAACAATTAATTGAGTGGGGCAACCGCTCCAATCCACCGAATCCCGGTTTTCACCGCCGCGCCGCATCAATGCAAAAGGCCTTAGACCGTATGGTTAAATTAAAGAAGCCGCTTTTAGAGCGCAAAAAAATCGGCCTGCACCTCGAACAAAGTGACCGTTCCGGAAAACAAGTGATTTCACTGGAGGGAATCAGCAAATCTTATGCTAGCCGCTCGCTTTTCAGTCAAGTCAGTGCCCAGCTATTTTACGGCGAACGGATCATTCTCATCGGTAAAAACGGCTGCGGGAAAAGTACTCTTCTGAAATTGATCTTAGACCAGGAAAACCCGGATCACGGTGAAATACGCCTCGGCTCACGAGTTGACATCGGATATCTCTCCCAAGACAGTGCACCCCTCAAATCCGACCAAACCGTCCTTCAGTATTTCCGCACAGAACTGAATATGGAAGAAGGGGAAGCCAGAAAACAGTTAGCCAAATTTCTTTTCTACGGTTCCGATGTTTTCCAGAAGATCAGCAGTTTGTCCGGCGGAGAATGGAGCCGGCTGCAACTGGCATTACTCATGTATCAAACGCCAAATCTGTTATTGCTCGATGAGCCTACGAATCACCTGGATATTGATTCCCGGGAAGCTCTGGAAGAAGCTTTGGAGGAGTTTCCCGGCACGCTGCTGGCAGTCTCTCACGACCGCTATTTCATCAATCGTTTGGCTCACAAGGTCTGGGTGCTTGACCAAGGCGAGGTTACTGCCTACTTGGGCAATTATAATGACTATCTGGAGAGAAAGAACAAACAAATTATTAAGATCGCAGATGAAACAGACCGTCCGGCAAACCTTGCTAATAACCGGAGTCAGCAAGTTAAAACGTCTGTCGCCAGGGCAGTTGATCCGTGTCAATCAGCCACTCAACTGGAAAAGAAAATAGCCGCACTGGAACAACAGATTCTTGATCTTGAAGCTCAAATGTCTGACCCTGCAATTTCTTTTGACTCCTTAAAACTTGCTTCGTTTCAGCATGAGCGGGAGACTATTGAAAATCAGCTTAATTTATTGTACGACAAGTGGGTTACAATATCTGACAAGGCCTAGAAACCAGGGTTCCCTGATAAAAAAGCTTTTATCAGGGAACCCTAAACTAATCTCTGCGCATTCTACCATTGAGAACCTGTCGCGGGGCTTATTACTTTGGTGCAATACCTTCAGGCGATATCGCAATCTACGCAGTGGTGACGCATTATCAGCTTGTTTATTCCCCTGTGGTGATAACCTGTCTGCTGGGATATTATGCAACGGTGCTTAATAACCTTTTAAAAACGTTTTGATGTCAAAACTTCAACAAGCATATGGGCCGGATTATTTTATTAGTCTTTCTGGAATAATGCATTTTATATATTTAACTGTTCTATCTCTGAAGGTCCTTATTAGTATTATCCTTTAGTGCAGTGGCTAGATAAAAGCTATAGTTACTGTTTCCACTGGTCACTACAAGGCTGTCTCCTGTTACAATAGCGGCATCAGTTCCCAAAGTATTGCTGTTCTTATCTTTGAAAGTCAGGCTATATGAATCAGCGTTAGTTAAGCTATTTATTAAACTTGATACAGTAGTTCCTTCCGGTATTCTCATGATAGAGTTATTACCGATCATACCAAGTGAGCTGGAAATCCCAAGTGGTTTATAATCCAAATCTTGATAAACAGGCAGCTTTACCCCACTGAAATTATAAATATTATCTGGTATTACAACCGTGCCGGATATTTGGACATTTTTTGATATGCTTAAACCTTCCGGTATGTTCCATTGAACAGGTAAGTTCACAATCCCATTTGTCGTATCCATGCGCACAATTGTAGGTAAGTTTATATTACCTTCTATTCCAGTAATAGGTACAGCTATTGCTTGAGGTGGAGTTATCGATAATAACAAACTTGAATTTGACGGTGTTCCAACTAGGGTACTAAGATAATAAGTATGCGTGTATAGTCCATCGGAGATTTGTAATGAATCTCCATCGTCTACGATACTATCGTAATCTAATGTTTCGTTATATCTGTCTACGACGGTTGCAGACATTTTGTCTGTGAGGGATGCACCGTTGCCTGTTAAGTCATTTATCGCTCCCGGTATGAACATATTATAGATCTTGATATCAAAGGGTGTACCGTTGTATGTTAAGTTACTTAAAAATTCCTGTACAGTTGTAGCCGGAGGTATATTAATTATCTTGTTATCTGTGACTGCACCTAGATTGCTTTGGAGTCCCGATCCGTTATAATTTACTTTCTGAGTTACGTCTAACTTTATATTAGCAGTGTTGGAAATATTTGAAGGCAGTACGGCTTTGCCGTTTAGTTGGGTCGTTGTATTTATACTTACGCCAGCATAATCAGACCACTGTACTGATGCTAACATAGTTCCTTCCGTAGTTGTAACTAAGATATTCGAGGGTAAGTTTAAATTACTTACCATAGTAGGTTCATGTATTGTTATGTCATGAAGTGATCCCAAAGATAATAAGTTCGAGGTTGCAGTAGATGCCAGCTGATCAGCCATTATACTCTTACTTTCAGAATACAGATAAATATTTTTTGTGCTTGTTATGCCTGGTAACGAAGCTGCAAAAGCTGATGAACCAAGAGTTAAAGATAATGTAAGCGCCAGAGCTGTCGACATACAAAGTTTCATCTTCTTCATTCTAAAATATCCTCCTTGTTTGTTCCTTTGACTAACTATATTTCAAGTAAACCCTCAACATCTGCCAAACCGCTCGCGGTTTGGCTTTCAATAATAAAGAGAACTCCACCGCAAATAAATAACCACACTCCTCGCATAAATCAGGTATCTCACTGCATCGGCCACATACAAACTCCTGACCCGCTTCATAGACAACACATTGTCTGCACGGACGCCCCCAATTCCCTTGCAAATAACGATCTAACCCGACGGGTAAATTAAAAACAGGGTACCCGCTTTTAATTAATTTCTTAATCGTCGTCATAGACTGTTCTTTCTGCTCCTTATTTAAGCTCAGCTCTTCAGTTCCGGAATAGGGAGTATGAAAATTAAACGAAATGGCCTTGACGGGTTTTAGTTTGCTTGCCAGCTGAGTGACCTCACTAATTTCATGATAATTAAGCTTATTCACAGCCATGTAAAAAACCACATTGTCTGTGCTAACTCCTTGAAGATTCTCCATGATCGTGAAAAATGTCTCTCCTCTAATTAGGTCATGTGTCCTGGCTGAACCGTCAATGCTGAGAAATACTGAATCTGCTTCCGGAATATCCACCGCTATGGTGCCATTTGTCACAACACAAACCAAGACAAAACCCATCTTTTTGGCAAGTCTCACCAGATCATGAATAGTTCTTCCGCCATCCTGCCAGAGAAAAACTTCTCCACCGCAGAAGAACAGGATCTTTGTTCCCTCTTCCTTTAACTTCTTCATCAGATCAAGAGTTTCGCTGTATGTAGCAAAAGTATTCGCTTGATTGGCTACAGCACAATGACGGCAGCTTAAATTGCATTGGTCCGTCAGAATGATCGTCGCCAAAACCGGAGGTGAACTCGGGATCAAAATCGCTTTTAGTCCTGAAAGAGCCAATGAGCTAAACTTTAAAACGTCCATTTTAAGCCCCTACCCTACAATTCCAAGCGTTTGGGCCAAGGCTCCTGCCTGCTGGCATCCCAGAGGTTATTAAGGTAGCGTAAGGAATACTGTTTTTCAACGAAATGGTAACAGAAGGACCCTAACTGGGTGAGTTTTAAATCGTCTTCCTGATCTTTTGCCAGACCTAAAGTCTTTAGACCACTGACCATTAATCTAAACTCCTTGTCCAAAGATTTCCCAAATAACTCACTAAATCTTTGGCGCGAAATATTCGTATCGTAACACCGCCAAAACAGCCAAAACACTTGCTGTTCCCGATCACTCATTTGGTTAACCAGACTAATTGAGGTTCTTCCATTTTCTAAAGCTTCGATGTACTCTGCCACATTAAACGTATTGAGGTAAAAATATTTACTATAAAGCGAAGCAGCTGACGCGCCTAAGCCAAGGAACCGCTCTCTCGTTACTGAGGTGTAGCGTTTAGCCCCTTTTTTAGCATAAGTCCAGATCGACGTCCGCTGATATCCATACTCCCGGGCTAATCTATCCAACCTCTTTTGTATGCCGAATTCTTGAAATTCCCCGAAACGATGACGACCGGATGCCTTAATGCAGTCCTGGAGCGGGGTGAGCGGAAAAACAATCAGAGGATACATCGATATCTGATCAACACCGTATGACATACAAAGATGCAAATCCCTTTCCATCCCGGCAATAGTTTGGCCCGGAATATTATACATCAAGTCCACATCAACGGTAGTGAATCCCGCCTGCATGGCCAGCTGTACTGCCTGGTGACATTCCTCTGCCCCATATCCCCTTTCAAGAAAATTCAAGGCTTCTGAGTTAAAACTCTGTACGCCAATGGATACTTGGTTGATCCCAGTCTTTCTAAGCTCCTGAAACTTCTCTTTCACCCCTTCTCGTGGATGAACTTCGATACCTACATCCCCAGAAAAATTAATGTCCATTCTTAATTTGTCCAACAACTCAGTTAATTGGTCTGCGATTAATGTCGGCGTACCCCCGCCAAAATAGATGGAATCTATTTTTTTCCCTTGGAGGAAAGGCTTGTGGAGCCCCAATTCCTTGAGCAGAGCTTTACAGTACCGTTCAGCCTGCTCCAATTTATAAAGAGTTCTGTTATAGGGACAGAAGTGGCAAATCTTTTGGCAAAATGGGACATGTATGTATAAACCCAGTTCCTCCGGCACGAGAGTAAAATCAATGTCCCCCTCACGATAGGGTTCAAAGACGTATTTTCCCCATTTGTGAGCCACAATTAACTTCAGTAGTTGAGTGAGCATCTATTTCTATCCTCCGTGCGCAACACAAGACTTCCTTGCAAAATAGCTCAACGGCACAACCAACCTGGTCACTCGGTTATAATCAGCTGTAAATTCATAATTTTAGCTTATTCACAAGTAGGTTTATCTTACAGATTCCCTTAACATTTTATGGATTATGGGCTTCAATCTTCTCACTGACAAGCCTCAGCCGGCCACCTTTTACCGACCAGACCGATTCGGCCCAGGCAACTGTATTGGCATGGGCAATGAACGAAATGCCTTGCTTGCCATGAAGTTCCAGAATACCATCACCGTCATCGTCAGCAGGGTCCAGACTGATAAACACATCATCCATGACCTCGCCATCAACATACGTCTGGTCTTTAAGAAATTCACCAGCTTTATTATAGACGCCTCTGTCAATATACATTGGAACAGCCTCCCCATCATGAAAATCAGCGATGGAATTAAATCCTGTGTTTTTATCGCTAATCTTCATCTTAAACCCGGGAAGGCATACTATATTCAGATCCAAGCCTTTGTTCAGTTCCTCCTGAGATAGCACAGAAACTACCTTTTCATTTTCATATGCCATCAGAGCATATAAGACAATACCGCCGCTGCCACCGGTTTCAACCGAAACCAGGATCTCGTTTTTCTTGGCGGCAGTGAAGCTACCGATACTGAAGCGCGGCAACTCGAACCCAAAATCTTCGGGAAATAGATAGGCAGCGAACTTCCCGCTAACCCCATCCCTGACAACCACCGCCAAATTACGGGTTTGAAAGCCAAAAGGGGCACTCGTATCATCGTTTTCGCCAACCAGCAGCACATCGTCAGCCGCACCATCTCCATCGGCGTCAATTCTGGTGCTGTCATATACATATCTAGGCTTTCCGTTTTCCGGATTATTCTGTGAGAACCTACTACCGGGAACAAAATCCGGAGAATAGCGATGGGCAGTATGTGCCGCATTTCTTTCCGCAACAGTAGGCTCTGGATTTCCAGCGGAGGAAGTATTGCCGGCGGATGAATTAGTTTCGTTGGGTGCTGAATTAATGCCGTCAATGGTATTAAGGCCTGCGTCTGTTTTATTGCCGCCCGTAACATTCTGCCTGTTGTTTATATTACCGGTTACCTTGATTGCGTCTGTTTCAAAAATCTTATGATAATTGAAGGCAACGATTATCCCGGCAACACAAATTATCATGAGTGCGATGATGATCACAACAGGTAACCTGTTGAAACTATTTCTGGTTTCCATTAGCTGCAATTCTCGGCTTCACAATGATTGCACCGGCAATATGTGACGGCCAACCCCTTCCTCATCATTAATAATTTTTGAACCTCTGCACCACATTTAGGATAACTATTTGGGATAACTATTAACGCCAACTTTGCTGCTTCAGCTTTCTTTTTATGGATACTTTCGACATGCGGAGTTCTGACTTTTTATTACGCGGGACACCCTTGTGGCATCCTCTTTCTAAGAGATCGTATCACTGCAAACACTTTCTATAGTCTGAATTCTTCATTGTTCTGTAAAACCCTGCCAACAACCACTCTTTTTTACAATATTCTTTTAAACGATACACTATCGGCATGGACGTTCTGTCAGACGTTCTGTCTTGCCTAGCTTACTCCATAAAGCATAACCCTCAGCTCAGACAATTCTATGTAAGAAAAAAGGAGCGAAGCCTAGGATTTCCCTTAGTTTCACTCCCTTTATTTGTTATCCGCTCAACTGTAACTCTCTCCGGTTCTGTCTTCAGAACAGCAGCTAACTACAAAAACTTCCGTTTCACCCTACAAGGCTAAGTAAAGTAATGAGGTTTTCGCATCAGTACGCGAAAGCCTCCTCTTACTTGCTTTTATATCCGGCATCAATCTCCCGCTTGCCGCCTATTAAACTTCTTCAAGAAATTTAACCTGGATTTTACCCTCCAATAAGTCTTCGAACCTTCGGGCTGCTTCCTGAAAATAAGCTGAACTTCCATGGGCTTTGAAGGTCTCTTTATCCTTGTACTTTTCAAAGAAGACGATTTCAGCCGGATCATTCTTTACCACATGGGGTATGTACATCAAACAGTCCTTTTCCTTAGCAAGAACTTCCTTGGCCAATTGAGTACAAATTTCAATCACTTCGGCCTCTTTGCCGGGTTTTACTTTTAAGGTTGCCAGTAACGTCAACAATTCCAAACAACTCCTTTGCTTTTTCACTCGGAACGCTGTGTCATCGCTTTCAGTCAAGGCCATTGATTATGGCTGATTTAATAACTATATTCAACGCCCTGGCAACTTCTCCTGCAAGGGGTTACTTTTCTCTGCCCCACATCAAAAACCGCTATAGAGGTAACTATGCGGCTTTATCGCCACTACATAAGCAATTATTACAAACCCAAACAATGAGATAACAAACCTACGTAACTTATTCCTTATCTTGGGTAATTTAGAGGTTGCCACTATTTTGATCTAATGCTATATTTGGGGTAGCCAAACATTATATGAAAGGGTGAAGAAATTATGGATCATCTGAACGAAGGTAAGATTAATGACTACCGTGTTAATTTCCATAATAGCGGCAAAATCATCAGCATCGAAGTAACCTGCTGCGGCAAACATATCGGGGAGATGCCTTTCAAAGACGGTGAAAATAAACAATGCTTGGTTTGCGGGACGCTGCATACTTTAAAGCTGCAGCACAATCACTTTCATATCCGCCATTCCCGGCCGAAAACAATTGAAACTGAGACTTTATAACCAGGATAGCAGGGATAATTTAGAAGTATTAAATAGCTCTCACCTACAATTCGATGAGAGCTATAACTATTTAACTTCTTCACGGCAATGGCATCTCCGCGCAATGACAGCAGAAATTTAAACTTTAACTGTCTTCTTCATCACAAACACCGGTAAAGTCTTCTCCATAGCCAGCGACGCATTCCCTAAAAAACCAGCCTGACCGGTTATTTTACCGATCGAGGTCCGGGCAAGCGAGTGTGGTAAATGCATAAGCCCAGGCCTGTTCCAAAATGCACATTCATATTTGGGGCAGGCCTGGGCTTACGTAATCTAATATTCATTGTAGCTGCAGTTTAACAAAACTTGTTCTATTCGGATTTGCCCTGCAAAAGTCCCAGTGTCCAAAAAGGTTCTCCTGAGCAAGTATCTGTTTATCCTGAGTAATCCAAAATCGAAACACCTGAAAGCCGGCAAGATCTCATCCAACAAATCCTTGCAGCCTATTCTTCGAAATCTTAAAGAAAGAGTCATAGTCTAAATTAGCTATGTCATGCTGAGACACACTGGTTAACGCTGATAGACAATAGACCAGCTGTCTCCTCCGTCCGTCGTCCTAAGAAGCACTGACTGTCCATCATTGGAGATCAATAGTGCCCATCCTGTCTTATCATTTATGAAGTCGAGTTGTGTTACATCCAGCCCCTGATCGAGAAAATGTTTCAAATTCCGGTCCGGCTCGATGCCAAGCCAAGTTTTTCCCCCGTCAGAGGTATGATAGAGCTCTTTACTGGCCGAAGTATTCCACTGCCAGTTCCAGCCATGGCAAGCATCGGCGAAATCCACAATGCCTTGGAACTGTAGGGGTGTCCTGCTTTGCCACGTTTGTCCACCGTCCTTCGTGGCGTATAAAATAGTTACACTGTTGCCCTGACCGTTCTTTGGCACATATATCGCCGACAACAGGCCCTCATTGGCCGAGAAGAACACCGGGGAATCACCGACACTGAGTTCACCGCTCTCGTAACCAACCGGAAGCTTTAATTTCTGCCTCTGCCACGTAAGGCCTCCGTCTTGCGTCCGGTAGAGCAACTGGATAGAAGGGTCAATCCGCCCAACCAGCCAACCGATTTTAGGATCAGGAAAACTGATCTTCCCTCCAAAAGGAAGACCATCATTCTTAGCAAGGTCATAAACGCCGGCAATCCGGGTCCAGGTAATACCGCCATCGATGGTTTTAAACAGCTCCGCCGGGCAATTATGCTGGCTATAAACAGCCATCAACCATCCCTGCCGGGAATCAGTGAAAGTAATCGTACCCCAATAAAACACACCTCTGTCTTTGCCTCCTTGCGGCAGCTCGGTCTTATGCCAGGTCTGGCCGCCGTCAGTGGTGTGAAAAACCAGGATCTGAACCTTTTCCTCATGTCGCGCTGAGATTGCTACCCACGCTTGATTGGCATCAATAAAATCCTCAATCAGCCCGAAAGCTTCTCCCTTGTCAACCGAAGGGGTAACCGCCTGCCACAAAAAACCGCCATCAGTGGTCCTGAGAACATCCCTATTAGTTAATGCCCAGCCCGATGTCTCACTGAACATCCGGATTGAAGTAAATTGCCAAATCCCTTTAACATTCTCTGTTTGCTTAGCACTTACTTTCGGCTGATCTAATGTCCGTTTACTCATTGCCTGACAGAAATATCCTGCTGCTAGAAGGAGAGCCACCGCTAAGAAGATGAAAGCAAACGATGTTTTTCTTGACAGAAGACACCATCTCCTAATGTAGTCTTGACACTAAATCCATATCGTCCCATCAGCCCCATCACACCGCCGCCACACTTATAATAATCATTACTGCAAAGCCTTCCTCCGAGTCCGACGGCTCATCAGGGCAAGGACATGATTTTCTCTTCTAAAAATCAAGGGAATTCAGAAGAGTGTCAATGCGATTATACACTTCAGTGTCCACCTTTGTATTAGGCCCGTTTTTGCCATTTTGGATATAAGCGTCGCTATTCATCTTGAAAAGATAATAATCATGCGTCGCATTGGAATTGTTACCGCTATAAATTACCCGCAACAGATAGCACACAGCGAAGGAATCTATATCCTGTGGAGGATATAGGGTAGATTTTAGCAAGTGATTGAATACTGTCACTTCCGCAAGCTGCCTGTATGTACCCTCCAACGGGGAAAGCAGGCTTAACACCTCGCCATGTTTACCCAATTTCATTAAACCATAGGTGGTGGTAATCCCTGTAACACGTTCGAAAAAACCAGCGGGAAGCGAAGAATCGCCTTTGAAATTTTTGAAATTGTTATCAAGCCATGAATTATCAGCACTTAAATATACGTTATCAATGACAAGATAAGCGTTTCTTAGATTTTGATAAGTATGAACCAGACCTTCTTTGGTGGTGATGTACAGCGTTATGGTGCTGCCAAGTTCAGCAGGTTCGTTAACTTTTTGTCCCTTACTTGCGTTTATAATTTTTATGATTGGGCCAAATTCTTCGGCTGAAAATTTTTTGTAATGATTCTCCTTTTCTGATGGCGATATAACCATTTCAATAGACTGCACGTCGTTTACAGAAAGATTATTAGCCCAAATAAGGCTACCCTCAGTATCCTTCAGGCAATTATTTGTCACAATCACAGAGAATAATAGTACGATGCCAATAAGAAGCAATAGCCATTTTTTCATTATTCTTGCTCCCTTAGATTATAAAAAGAGTTACTTACTAAAACATTATAGTATTTTCAAGAGACTATTTTAAGCCATAGTAAGCCTTATTTGGAAATATTTATTTATTCCTTCATCCAAATAAACAAACGCAGCCGGCTTTTTGGGTCCAAACTCTCAGAAATATCCCGGCTATCAATTTAGAATGAACCAATAACTGTTTTACCATCTGCAGCATAGAGCGGAATTTCTCTTTTTTCAAACATCCCCATTTTTTGCATTGCTATCGCTTCTTCAGGTGTTTTAGGCTGCGGCCCCATGAGATCCTCATATTTTACGTAACCCGAAGTACCATTCCTACTCTCAGCGCTGATCAGCTCGGGCTGTGGGTTGCCAATAATACTGGTACAAAAAGCAGAACCATATGTCTGGCCATTCCCGTTAGTCCGGTAAAGAGAAGCAAGGGCAGAGTTTGGGCTAAACTCCGTCTTCCATTCCCCGTTTTTCAGCCAATTATATAAGGGCCCTGATTTTAAATAGCTTATGTAATTGGTTCTTGCCTCAATAATAACAACTACATCCTGTAGGTAATGTATATTATGAGTTATGGAGCCACCATTAACTGCCTTTTCGTCGATTTTGACGTACCATGCAGGATAAATCAGGGTTTCAAACTGTTCTGAACCAACTATATGTATTGCGGCCGGCCCAATATTATGGTGAACAATATTATCAACATAATCCGTATTGGGAACTGTTTCAGTATACGGTTTGGCACTCTTTAACCAAGATGATACTTGAGCTAAGACCGCATTTTGACTATTGGGACTCCAGAAAGTACCTGCCGGCGAATCATCACTGATGCTGACCGCTTGTATGGAGGCCGGTAAACTGCCCGCTGCTTGATGATCGGTTTGATTTTCGGCTGTTTGTTTGTCCGATGCGGACAGCGGTAAAGGAATAGTCTCTGCTGCAGGAAGTTTATTAGCATTGGCGAACGTCACAAAGCCGGCTAAAATTACAGTTGCAACAATGACTACCGTAAAAGCTAAAGAGCTTGGGCGCAAATTGCTGATGCTGATAAGTCTGCGCTTAATCAGCGCTTTTGAACCGGAAAGGCTCGCCAGGTTTGCCATTCTGGGAGGCTTGACATAGCTTTCCAGCAATTTTATGAGGGTACCGGCATAGTCCTTGGAGTTATCTGCTCCGAAGTATTTTACAGTCATTGCATCACAGGCAATTTCCTGGTCTTCCCGTAATTTAGTAAAGGCGTACCAAATAATAGGATTAAACCAGTGCAGAATTGAGAGCACCTGCAGCAGCCAGTTTACAACAATATCCCTGTGCCTAAAGTGCAATAACTCATGAACAAAAACATGGTTGAGCTGTTCCTGACTAAAATAGTTTAAAAGGGATACCGGCAATAACAATCTCGGTTTAAACAACCCAAACAAAGAGGGAGTCCCTACGGCTTGCGTTAAAGTTAAGGGAATATCTCTCTTTATGTTTAGTCTTTTTTTTACGCCTTCCAGTCCGGCCAGTGTATACCAATTATAAATTGTATGACCTTTAATAGAGCGGGAAAACCTTATATTCACAACAATTGCGGAAACACTGAAGGCAATGATACCTAAAATCCAGAAAAGGAACAAGCATCGATATGTTAAGGGAGAGGCAGCTATAGCCCGCAGGTTTATTTTGTTTTGTGATTCGGATTCACCGGCAGTAAAATCAAGATTATTGTCATTAGCCGCCTTGATTTTCGAAGGTATAGCAATATTTTTACCGGAATTTTGATCAAGATTAGAGCTCATCCTTACTGCAGTTGAGTTTTGTGTTGAAAGTCCGGCTAAATTGTATAGGCTCAACGAGCTGGGCGGTGTCCAAGGTAATAGTAACCCCACTATGACAACGGACCATAGCAGGTAATTCACAGTTGCTCCCAGCTTATTTCTAAATAGGTATTTTACGAATAACAAAAAGATGATGAAGACACTAACTTTAGCAGAGGCCCAAACAACCCAATCGAAGACAGGAAGTAAATTAAAGATATAAGACATCTTTATCACTTCCTTTCTTCAAGGATACGTTTAAGCTCTTCGATTTCTTCCCGGGAAAGTTGCTCCTCCTGCAGGAAGGTAACTAACATGGGCTTTATGGCTCCCCCAAAAACCCGTTTAACAAAGGATTTAGTCTCCGACCTAATGCACTTATTTTCGGTTAGCAGGGGATAATACCAATATATTCTACGTTCTTCCCTAAACCCCAGGGCACCCTTTTTTACCAACCTTGTGATAAGGGTTTTTACAGTATTCGGTTTCCAGTCCGAAAAGCTCCGTAAAGCATCAACAATTTCATTTGCGGTACAGGGAACAGCCTTGGACCAAACTATTTTCATTACTTCCCACTCAGCCTCTGAAATCTTAGGTACCTCCGACATAATTTCACCTCATTAAGAATTACGTTTGTAGTTATTATTACATACGTAATTCCATTTATCAATCTTTTTCATAATGAACCACCATCCCATAGAACAAAAACCCCAGGCCTTATAAGCCTGGGACTGATTTATAGTATTAAATTAGCCCCCACTTACGATTCGATGAGAGCTATAACTATTTAATTTCTTCACGCCAATGGCATCCCTGCGCATATACTCAAAGACTAAGTCTTGAACGTGTTTAGTGTTTCTGATCACATAACGGTTTAGCCATCCTCGCTTTATTAAAGCATGGAGATTATCAAGGCTATAAGACTGTCCCACCACCTGTAAGTCCCCCAAAAGCCAGGACTCCAGCTCATGACATACTATTCTCACGAGACACAAGAAGTAGTGAACAGAATTGTTGACTATGCCAAAACAGAGTATAACGCCTAATGCTTGGAGCATTGAAATTAGTTTTACCACCTTTTCTAAAGGGTGTGGCTAACCGTCCAGGGTATGAAATCATACCGAATTCATAATCGATCGGTAATCGGATAAACCTCTGGCTTTCAGTTTTTCGACAATGTCATTGACGGTAACCACATCTGCAAACTCGTCATCAGTAATGGTTATCTCGAATTCATCCTCCAGATCTCCAATAATCATCGACATATCTAACGAATCCACAAATAAGTCTTCCCGCAAACGGCTCTCCAGGGTTATCTTTCTCTTCTTCTTTTGTAAAATATGATTTAAAGTGAATAGTACTCTGTCTTCCATTTTAGTCACACACCTTTCCTCAACATTTATGCAACAATGTGTTGTCTGATTCAGATTCTAATTGCCTTTTAAAACCAAATAACTTATGGTATGATTTTACAATGGAGGTGTTATTTTTGGAAGAAAAACCATTGGAATTCGAGTTTAAACGTTGGGAACGTATTGATAGTGTAATTTACGATATGACACCACCTCCCTCATCCCAGCACCAAGCTATTGTTGGAAATTTATATGGTGAGTTTTATACCTATCTGAAGGGTAAAGAGTGCAAGGCCTTTCCCGCACCATTTGGGGTATGGTTGGATGATGAAAATGACAATTATGTTGAACCTGATATAACTGTAATATGTGATCAAGCAAAAATACACCCCAAGGGCTGTGTCGGCGTCCCAGACCTTGTGATTGAGGTCTTGAGTCCGTCGACAGCGTTAAAAGACAAACGAGTCAAATTAAGACGCTACCGTTTGTCAGGAGTCCGAGAATACTGGATAGTTGATCCATTGAATAAGATTGTGGAAGTTTACAAATTTTCCGAGAATGTATTTACTGAACCGGAAGTGTACGGGAAAGACGAAATGGTAAATGACGGTTTATTTGACGACTTAGCAATTGACTTGCGCAACATATTTGACTAGAAACGGAAACTGTCATAGCACTCATTTGGCAGTATCAAAAATTGCAAAAATGTTACCGCCCCAAACCAGTCTATCAGTGAAAACGGTAAATTGAAAGGACTCTCCACCTGGTGAAAGTCCTTTTTCTTATGTAATGTTAAGACTTAATTTTCAGATCCGACACCGCTCCATGACGGACGTAACTACGACCTGTTCTTCTAAGTCTTCCGGCATAGGCCCGCATTTTCCGTTTTTAAAGCTCATACGTTGATTCAAGCCCCATAATTGTTTTCTGGGCATGTAGCGGGTTTGGAATGATAATACCGTATCCTCCCTATATAAATTTGATTTTTCTTGGTTTTCCTCTTGTTTTCATAGAATTGCTAATTCACCAAAAGAACTTATCAAGGATAGAACTTGCATAGAATGCTTAATTCAGAGAAATTGAGTAGGGCAAAGCCAACGTCT
>NZ_JAVHUW010000026.1 GCF_030954495.1 Candidatus Desulfosporosinus nitrosoreducens
CCTGGGGTCCTTTGGTTTATCCGATGACTAATCCGCTCTAAGACTCCCGCGCTTTGGCACGCGGAGAGTTAAGAGCGGCTATGTCCCTGTATAAGCGAGACTAAGAATCATATGGATTAAAACAACACCTGAATCAAGTCATCTGTATCCGATGAACAATCCCCAACAAGACTCCCGCTTTGGCACCCGGTGAGTCAAGAGCGGCAAAGTCCCTGGATACGTGCGACTAGGATTCAGTTGGAGTAAAACTCCACCTGAATCAAGTCTTCTTTATAGGGAGGTTAGAGCATGTATGCGATTGCTGTGGATGTGGGAGGGACATTTGCAGATTTGGTGCTGAGGGACCAACAGGGACATACTTTTACAGCGAAGGTTCCTTCTAATTATAAAGATCCTTTAGAAATGATAATTCACGGGTTGAGCGCATTAGCTCAGGAGCTTGGCTTTTCAGTCCGAGAATTGCTTTCCTGTACGGATAAATTCATTCATGGAACAACTGTGGGGATTAACGCTTTGCTTCAGGGGCAGGGGGCTAAGACAGCCTTGATAACGACGGCAGGTTTTCGTGATGCTTTGGAATTACGGCGCTCTCAGTTGTCCGAGCCCTGGGATTTGCGGGCCGTTTTACCTCCTGTTTTGGTGCCCCGGTATTTGCGTCTCGGTTTGCGGGAACGCCTGGATTATAGGGGTGTGCCTCTTAAAGCTCTCGACAAAACGCAAATACCTGAAATCGCCGATTTCCTGCGTCAGGAACAGGTAGAATCCGTGGCGGTTTGCTTACTTTTTTCCTGGCGCAATCCGGCTCATGAACGGGAGTTTAAAGAACTCTTGCAGGCTCTCTTGCCCCAAGTATTTATCTCTCTGTCCTCGGAACTCTCGACGCAAATGGGTGAATATGAGCGAACTTCGACAACGGTTATTAATGCCCGGCTAAGTCCGGTCTTAAGTGACTATCTGCTCAACTTAGATAGCCAATTGCGTGATTTAGGCCTCCGGGTGCCGCTGTCGCTTGCCCGGAACAATGGTGGCCTGACTGATATGTTCCAGGCCAAGAGATGTGCCGTGTCCACTCTTTTTTCCGGACCGGCAGGAGGGGTTAAAGGGGGCTGGGCCTTAGCCCATGAGTTAGACTTGCCGGAATTAGTGGTAGCGGATATGGGGGGAACAAGTTTTGATGTTTCCTTAATCCGCCAGGGCAAAATGGAAGTGACCCCGCAGGCGGAGGTTGCCGGATATCCTGTTCAGCTGCCAATGCTCGACATTCATACCGTTGGCGCGGGTGGAGGAAGTATTGCCTGGCTTGATCAGGGCGGCATGCTGCGGGTGGGGCCGCATTCGGCCGGCGCCCAGCCCGGGCCGGCTTGTTATGGCCTGGGGGGAGAAGAGCCAACGATCACCGATGCTGCGCTCGTACTGGGGCTGCTCGATTGCTCCAATTTTCTCGGCGGACGGATGAACTTAGATGGGAAGCGAGCCTTGCAGGCGATTGAAACGAAAATTGCCCGGCCTTTAGGAGTGTCTGTGCCGGAAGCGGCCAATGCCATCTATCAGGTCGCCCTTTCCCTGATGATTGATGCCGTTTATCTGATGACGATTAAAAAGGGGTATGATCCTCGCCTGTTCTCATTGGCGGCCGTTGGGGGGGCTCTGCCCTTGTTTGCCACAGCTTTGGCTGAGGGAATTGGGATACGACGGGTTGTGATTCCCGCACAGGCACCGGTTTTTTGTGCCCAGGGCCTGCATTACGCGCCTTTTCAGATTGAAGTTTCCCGAGGTATCTATGAACTGTTAGGCGAACAACCTGACTTTAAGTGCAGAGAGGCAATCAGCGAACTTGAAGAGCAAGCAGATCAGGAGCTCTCCCGACTGGGTGTTGCCAGTGACCGGCGCTGCTACCTTTGGTCGGCAGACTTGAAGTATCCTGATCAACATCATGAAATTACCCTGGAATTTCCCTGCAATGTATCGGATATAAGACTTTGGCAGCGTATCGGCGAAGCGTTTCATGCCGTTCATCAAAGACGTTATGGCTACAGCCAGCCCGAAAAATCACTGGTGCTTGTAAATTTAAGACTGTTAGCTTGCGAAAAGGAAAATAGCTTTAGGACAGTGGCAGGGCAAGATACTGTTGGGGAAGCTGCAAGCTCTGAAATCTGCTCGGTCTACCGGCCTGGAGGGTTGCAAGAAATCAGGAGTTATCGTTGGCAAGACTTAAAACCGGGAATGGGAGTGGAAGGTCCCGCCTTAATTAAAAGGAACTTTACGACTGTTTTTTTGGAAGACAACTGGCGGGCCAACCTCGATCAGGCTGGCAATCTGTTGCTTAACCTAAGAAAGGAAGGATTTAATGCAGACGGCGATGGAAGAAGTTATTGAGCGTTCGGTGATTGCTAATCGCTTGGATACAATCGCCAAAGAAATGAGTTATGCTTTAGAGAAATCATCCAGATCTCCTATTTTTGCCGAAGCCTGCGATTTTGCTTGTGGGATATGCAACAGCCGCGGGGAGTTGGTTTCTCAGATCAATGGGATTCCCATTTTGGCCGCCGCCGGGACCTTTAGTGTTCAGGAAGTGATTGCAAAATACCATGAACAGATTCAAGAAGGGGATGTCTTTATTATTAATGACCCCTATCAAGGGGGAAATCATCTGCCGGATATAGGCATTATTACTCCTTTAATCGTGAAAGGAGAAGTTCTTTTTTATTGTGTCAGCAGGGCACATCATGGCGATATCGGAGGGTCTGTCGCCGGCAGTTATAATGCCAAAGCCACTGAGATTTTTCAGGAAGGTTTGCGCATACCTCCGATCAAACTCATGAGCAAAGGTCAAATGATCAATGAAGTCATGGATCTGATCACGCGCAATGTCAGAAACCCGCAAATGTTGCAGAATGACTTGTGGTCGCAAATAGGAGCGAACAATATTGGAATTGCTCGTCTCCAAGAATTGTTGCAGCAATACTCTGCGACCGGAATTAAAAAAACACTGGCATATCTTCTTGAGCACGGGGAAAAGATGGCGCGTCTGGCTATTAAAGCACTACCGGATGGAGAATACTCCGGTGAAGAATGGGTTGATGATGATGGCTTTCAGACTCACCCTATCAAGATAAAGGTCACAGTTAAGGTCCGTAATGAGGAAATGACTCTGGATTTTTCCGGCACCGATTCTCAGGTTAAAGGTTTCGTTAACTCGGCTGTTGTGACGAGCACATCTGCGGCTTGGATCGGCGCTCTCTGGGCCTTGGGCCCGGACATTCCCCGCAACAGTGGGGCTTTCCGGGCTATCAAGGTTTATTTGCCTAAAGGAAGCTTAGTTAACCCTGAAGATCCCGCGCCGGTGACCCTGAGTACGTTAACTCCCGCCAGTGAAATCATCAGCGCTATTTTTCAAGCCTTGGACTCTGCCGCTGCTGAGCGCTTACCTGCCGGTTTTGGACGTTACTGTGGCCCATCGTTTTATGGCCTTGATCCTCGTAATCAGGAATTTTACGTCGGTTTCGCGTTTTGTGCCCTAGGTTCCGGTGGGGGGATATCCGGCCGAGATGGGTATCCCTACATGGCTCCCTTGTCAAATTATGGCGGGGTTCGCGCCCCCAATATTGAAGCCAACGAAATCCAATACCCTCATCTAACATTGTGTCATGAAATAGTCATGGACAGTGCGGGGGCGGGAAAGTGGCGCGGAGGGCCGGGGGTTTGTTACAGTCTTGAATTTTATGGCAATCCTACAAATATCGTTATGTTTGGGGACGGAATGAAGATTCCGCCTTTCGGCGCTCACTCCGGAAGACCCGGAAGTTTAAATCACTCAAAATTGACAAGAGCAGGGGAAGCAGCTCTTTTGTTAGGCAGTAAAGAAGATGCCCGTTCCTTGCCTCCAGGATCGGTGCTCACAATGATTTCATCAGGGGGAGGCGGTTGGGGAGATCCTTATCAGCGAGAGGCTGAAAAAGTGTGGAGAGATGTTCGCGACGGGTATATTTCCGTGGCCAGGGCCAGAGAGGATTATGGAGTAGCTTTAAAGAATGACGGTGTTGACCAAGAAAAAACCCAAAAATTGCGCTCCCAGGCTCTCGGTCAGCCGCAAATCGGAAAAATTAACGGCACCTAGACTTTAGGGAGTGTCTTAGTCTGAATTATAGGCGCTCAAAGTTATGACCCAATAAATTCAGGCTGGAATAACGACGTTTTTCTTGGCAATGACGATAGCAGGATAGACCGGAGCATTTGGTGCTTCGGTTTTTTGTGATTAATCCCCAAGTATAAATAAACTTGTTTATATACTTTTCCCAATATAATCCCAACCAGGTGGCTGCTGGTGAAGCTTGGAAACGACTGAACTTTCTTTGTTATCGGCCGGTCAATGTAATAATTCATCTCTATTAACTGCTTCCGGTATGCGCTCCAGCCAATTTTTTTCTATCATTAGCTTTGATCCGTCCTTTGCCAAATTCAAAAGCTCGCCTGCGAAATTATGGTATGCTGATAAGAGATCTAATTTTGGACTGTTGGGGATGGCAAGTCCATATCCGGCAATAACAAAGGCTGTTGTCGCCGTAGAATGAGCCAGCATTAACCTGTCGCTGAAGGGGGATTCTACCGAATCCGTTACATTGTAGTAAATCGTGGTAGGCTTTGGTAATTTTTCAGCATCTAAAATAGATTCCAGTTTGTGGATGTGCTTATCGGCTATGTGAATAATCTTAAGGAAATGGTTTCTAATAATATCCGAGCGGACAATCTGACTAAAGGCAATAGTTTGCAGCCTAATTAGCATTTTGGTTTCCAGAAGTGAAATAATATGACTTAATTCTATGGCATTCAGCGCTCTGGTATCGCCAAATAATGTACCGGCATAATTCTTATTGTGGACAATCTCTATGTTTTGGGGAATTTCTATGTAAGGAGAATGAATTAGGGCTCCTCTAGCAATGAGAACGTTTGTAGCTTTCTGAATAATCTCCTGAGATGTATCGATGCACTCCTTAAAGTAGTCGCGGAAATCCAAGCGGCTGGAAATACTAAAGGCCTGGCAATTATTAATTAGAACCAACTTATGCATCAATCTTGTATAGGCCAGTTTAAAAGAATCGTTAAACAAAGCCTTGGCATTAATAGTGACATCCTTTTCGCCAAAAGCCATGGGGATGGGATGATGAATAGTCTCAAAGAGGTTCTTCATAGTTTGCACCCTCTGGCTGGAGATATCAAGCGTTCGTTGCAGCAGAGACCGAATCTCAGGATCGGATGCCTCATGGACATATTGTTTGAGCATACAAACAGAGACTGTTTCGGCCTGATAACTCGTCCATAAATGACCGATTTCCGATGAATTTGGCGCAGGATAAGACAATTCTTGCGGCAGAGTTTGGACATGCAGCTGATCTGACTGAGTTGTATTTTGCGTAGTTTCCATAATTGGTTCTCCTTTATTTTCGAAAGTTTGGCTTATTATTTATAGTGCGGAGGAGTATATGTCCAGCCTTTTAATTTTCCATATTCCATGAAGCCATCAAAAATTTTTATTTCTTCTACAAGCATAGCAATAAATGTTCCGCGCATAATGGCGCTCGTGGCTTGGGAAACGGAACTAAGATGAATATTCAGGAAATCTTGGATTCCTCTTAAAATTCGTCTGTATATATACTTATCTGTAATTTCTTCTAAGTCCACCGTAGAGGTTACTGTTTCAGGCGGTTTTTCCGGGAGAGGTATACCATACTCTCCCATAAGTCTTTCTAAATGATTCACTTGGTCTTTTAGAGTATCTAAGCCACTTTCAAGGATAAATTTAAAGTCAAAATCACTGGCAAAATCTTTAAGCATCTGGGTTTCTGAAATAACGTCGTAGCGCGCAACGAGCAAATCCCATAGGTGCCATACCTCACTGACACTTATTTTAGATTGTTTATCCTTTGCCGTTTTGCCTATGCTGTTAATTTTTTCAATTGCCCTGCTAATGGCCGTTAACAAAATAATCACCTCCGCCTTTAGTTTAACCATTCTTTAGATAATTAAAGGTTAAGAATATGTTTTATATTTCGTGCCAGTTCCAGTCTTAAATTAAAGAAGAATTTTGAGAGCGGAGGTTCTGCTAAATGACTGGCCGCCAGGCGAAAGCGGGCAGGGACAAGATTAATTGAAGTAGCCTGGGAAGGTGAAAAAAGTTATAATGTTTTTATGAATGATTGGGCAATGGTACGAAAAATAATACATGTTGATATGGATGCTTTTTATGCTTCCGTAGAGCAGCGGGATGATCCTACTCTCCGGGCAAAGCCGGTAGTGGTAGGGGGCAGACCCAACAGCCGGGGTGTGGTTAGCACTGCTTCTTATGAAGCCCGTAAATTCGGAATTCATTCGGCGATGCCTATAGCAGAGGCTTTTCGGCGTTGTCCCCAGGCAATCTTTTTGCCTGTAAACGCTCGCAAGTACCAAGAGGTTTCTCTGCAAATCCGGGAGATATTTCTGACATACACTCCTCTTGTGGAGCCGCTGTCATTGGATGAAGCATTTTTAGATGTTACCGGATCTATCAAGTTATTTGGCCCTGCGGACACAATTGCGCTTACGATTAAACAACGCATCCAGCAGGAATTAAACTTGACGGCTTCGGTCGGCGTAGCCTGCAATAAGTTTTTGGCTAAACTTGCTTCAGATTTGCAAAAACCGGATGGCTTTGTAGTTGTTTCGCCGGAGAGAGTCCGGGAGTTTCTGGAGCCTTTGCCGATAGAAAGACTTTGGGGAGTTGGTAAAAAAACTGCGGAACAGTTGCATAAGCTGAATGTCAAAACAGTCAGAGATCTGCGTTCTTTAGAGCTTGGCTATTTGCGGCAATTATTCGGAGTTCAGGGAAATCAGCTTTATCAATTGGCTCAAGGTATTGATGATCGGCCGGTCGAAAGTGAAAGGATTGTAAAATCTATTGGCCGTGAAACTACCTTTGAGTTGGATATTGCTGATCGTGATGTTTTGGAGACAGCTCTATTGAACCTTTCCTTGGATGTGGGACGGCGCCTGCGTAAAAGGGCCTTAAGAGCAAAGACAGTGACCCTAAAAGTTCGCTATGATGATTTTCATACAGTTTCTCGCTCTCAGACCTTATTAGAAGCTGTCGACTTGGATGACATTATTTACAGGGAAGCCTGTAGTTTGCTAAAAGAAGTATCTCTTAAGCAACCGCTGAGGCTGATTGGTTTAACGCTTCATAATTTAAGCGCTGCAGCGGAGCGGCAGCTTTCCTTATTTTCCGAACCGCAAAAGAATAGCCAAGCTCTCACCGAAGTCATTGATTTACTTAAAGAAAAATATGGTGAGAGAAGTATTACAAGAGCGAGAACCTTGCTGCCCCATAAGCCTAAATAACTTGAGTGGGAAAGTGAATCAAAAGGGGATGTACAATGAAATATTTTAAACGTAAAAGCATAATGTCCGTGCTATTCTTATTTTCCGGTATCATGATTTTGCTTGTCGCTTTGCTTCAACTTATGGTGAAAAATAGCGGGGCCGCGTTTTTCCTGATTTTGGTTGCCTTGATGTTTGTTGTTGATGCTTACATTTATCATAAGCCTTATTTGGGGCTGGATGAAGAGAGATTAGTCGTGAACAATAGTCTTGCGGCGAAAGAAATCTTTTTAAAAGATCTGACGTCAGTTCACGAGAAAAATAACAGATTAACGCTTGCCTATACTTATAGTTCGGCGCCTTTAACATTAAATATCCTCTTGTCTCATTTGCAGCAACACGATAAAGAGCAATTTATGAAAGAGTTAAGGTCAAAATTAGGGGACAAGGTTTATAAAAGTTAATCCGGGATAAAGGTTAAAAGGTTTATTGAGATCGGAGTAATTCGGATAAAGGAACTATTTTGATGCCTTGAGCCTTTATTTCAGGCAGCATTTCTTTTATAGCCCGTGCCGTATTGGGACCTTGAGGTCCGACATGCCCTATGCCTATGGCTTTTCCCGAAGTCTTAGCTTTAGCAATCAGAAGCTTTATTTGTTTTTTTATGGCATTGAGATCTGCTGAATTATCCAGGAAAACATCCCGGGTGCCGGATTTAACCCCGGCTTTTTTAGCTTGTTGGGCCAGAATAGTGGATTCGCTTGTCTTACTGTCGAGAATTAATAAGTTATGTTCTTTAGCCGTCTCGACAAGAGCTTCTACGATGTTGGGATTTTCAGTGCCCTTTGACCCCATGTGATTACTAATTCCGACCGCATAGGGAATTTGTTCCAAGCTGTTGTTTAGTCGAACTCTAAGCTCCTGAGGTGACAAATTCGTGGTCAAGGCGCCGGGCCCCAGCCATTCAGGACGCCCATTTTTAGCTTCAATGGGCATATGCAGGATGATTTCATAGCCAAGGTTATGTATTAAGTCTGCTTCTTGTTGTGAGTACAGCAGGTTGGGCATAATTGCCGCGGTAATCGGAACACCAAGTTCCAACATCTGTTGTGTGCCAGGATTGTCAATGCCAAAATCGTCGATGACGATTGCTATTTCACCGCTGACAGTTGGCGCCGTTATGGGATGTTTGGGTTGTTCAGGTTGTTCAGCGCTGTGCTTGGCGCCTGCCAACAGAAGCAAAACAGCTAGGAGGAATAATGCCAAACTATAGACCGGGTGGCGAAGGACTAAAATTGTTGGGTGCTGCTTCACTGCTTTCACCAACCTTAATGACATTAATTAATTTAAGTATATTGACTTAACCGGGTCATAGAATCAAAACCAAGCAAAGAAGTGCTTTTAATCCTCTAAATAAAGGAAGACCAGGCCTGTAAAACCTGGTCCAATTGACTTCTTAGAAAATTACCCCTAAGGCGATAAGAATTAAAATAGCGATAAAAATAATCGCTACACCAACGCCAAGGCCTGTTCCTGCTCCGGTTCCAACTCCAACACTAACACAGGGGAGAACGGGCAGGCAGCTACAGCCAGTAGGACCAATGTGTGGCGGGGCCCCCACGGGTGTAATGTGTGGAAAACGACATTTTCCCAAGCCGAACATAAAATTCCCTCCTTATTACTTTATAAATAGCAGGTTAAAAGACAATTCCCATTGCGATTAACAGAAGTATAATAACAACAACTATAGCAATACCGGCATAGGACATCCTTATAAAACCTCCTTTGCTATTGCTGGTATACTATACGTCCAAATGGGACATATTGACACAAATTACCAATTAAATAAGACAAACAAGCAAAGAATTCTTAAAGGTTTCTGCGCAGAGTGTTTAAGAGTTCTTTGCTTGTTTAATCATAAAAATGTTATTTATAATTTTACGTTTCTTTAGCTATTCCTGAGCTAGTCTTGTTTTAACGGCTTATTTTTAAAGAGCTGATTGCTTTATAGGGGCACGCTTTTACACATGCCAGGCACCCTTGGCAATTCTGGTGATTATTGATTCGAACGTGCTTGTGAATCAGGACGTTAACTTTGCCCAGAACATTGCTGGGGCAGGCAGCTACGCATTGCCAGCAGGCTTTGCAAAGTCTGGTGTTGATTAAAATATAGTTTGTCTGACTATGTTTTGTCAGATGATGGTGATGCCGCATTGAAACTCCTCCTTTAACTATTTCTTTGTTTTCTGTATTTTCAATGAGGAATATCGGGTTCCTTGTTGTTATTGGTGCGAGCAGTTTTCTGATGTTACTTTTGCTTTTAGGGATATTATAAAAAGTAAGTTTAAAAATTAACAAAGGAATTGCTAAAATTTTTCTAAAATATTTTTAAGGTTTGCCGCTGGGCCTGGTTGGAGATCGCTTTGAGAGGTCCAAGAACAATATGAACACTTTTTACATAAAATACCAAAGATTATTGAGGCAAGGGACTGAGGAGGATGGGCTACAGCTTCAACTGTTATCTATTGGGCTGCGTATCTTTATTAAAATCCAAATTATTTTCCGAAGTTTTTCATCACAGCTACAAGTTACCAAATTATAATTCGCGCAGCCATTGTTCTCCGATTTTCCCGCCTAAAAAGGTTGAACCGGATATTTGGTTACAAACTTCTTCAAAGTCGTTAGGCTCTTCGTTCCCGGAAGGCAGGCATATTAAAAATGTAAATCTGCTTTTCCCGGCTTTGTTTGGTACGGGAGTCGCTTATCTTATAAGTTTTAAATTGAACTCTCTTAGAAGGGACTTTCCCAAGGCGCCTGCGCATAGTGGGCAGAAATTGTTGATTCTGGCCTATGTTTTTATATCAATAAGCGGGATTGCCATGTTTATATGCCAAAATCTGATCAGTTCTTATTCTAAAGATCCGCTAAAGAGTTTCATAACCATCGGGATTGGATTAGTCTCGGCTACTTTGTTGTTTGCAGCAGTTGATTTAATGATGTATATTCTATTCCCGGGAAGCTTTACGGGTCAGTTGGGAGAGATTTGGCTGGAAAAGGCAATTAGCTTTATTTACTACAGTGCTTTGAGTATTTCTGTGGGACCGGTAGGCGACATAGTGCCTAGAGAGAACACGACTCGATTACTTTTAGCTATGGAGGGCATGACTAACCTGACGATTTTTAGTCTGATGATTGCCTCCATATTCCGCTAGGGGACGTGAATTGACTAATTTTTTCCGATTTGGCAGATTTGCTTCTTTGCTTTTACAAAAAGGACCCATTATATACAAGACTTTTTTACTGTGCTACAATTTAGGTGCAATTGGATAGGATTAAGTAATTTTTCTTTCCTAAAGGGGGATTTACTCCTCTATTAGTAAAGGTTTTTTTATGTTTTGAAATAAATAATTAGCTAACGGAAAGGCGGTTTCAAGGTGAAATCATCGCTTAGAAGTCCTTGTACTGCCGTGTTTTAGCATTATTAAATTAGCCCTGGCGTTTGCTGGGGCTTTTGATCAAATCAGGTTAAGCTTTTGGGAATGGGTTTCATTATAGCCTTTGTGTGCGCTAGCCATGCTGTGTTAAAAATAATAAATCTTTATGTTTTCTTTATGTTTTAGGTCTTGATATTTAGACTATTTTTATGGGGTTTTGGGCTATAATAAGGCAGCGTCGAATTAGCCCATTTTATTAAGAAATTTAGCTACCAAGAGGTTTGAAAGCATTCTAACAAATAAGAGAAGCAAACGAAAAATTAGTAAGCAGCTATGACTCCTCAACCAAGGAACAAGCGTGTGCAATGGCTAGGAATATAGGAAAATCTTAGCAAACAGGTGATTCAGAAATGACGAAAGAGAGACAAACTGACTCTCAGGAATCGCTGCCCGGCATTGAAAAGGAAGGTCAGGGGAAACTCACTGTGTTCTTGGGAGCAACCGCCGGGGTTGGTAAAACTTATTCCATGTTGGAGGCGGCTCGAGAAAGGTTAACCGAAGGTATGGACGTGATGGCAGGTTTTGTCGAAACTCACGCCCAAACAGAAACTGAAGCTTTGCTCAGTGATATTCCGGCTATTCCTGTAAAAACCCGGGAATATATGGGCAGGACATTTAAAGAAATGAACCTGGAAGCTATTTTAGAACGCCATCCACAGTTGGTTTTAGTGGATGAGTTAGCTCATACTAATATCCCGGGTTCCCGTCATACCAAACGCTATCAGGATGTTGAAGAGTTGTTGACGGCCGGTATCAACGTCTATGTTACTTTAAATATTCAGCATTTGGAAAGTTTAAATGATGTTGTGGCACAAATAACCGGAGTCAGGGTACTGGAGACAGTGCCTGATCGGGTGCTGGAAGCTGCTTCGCAAGTTCAGGTGGTAGATATTACCCCGGACGAGTTAATCCAAAGACTTGAAGAAGGCAAGGTTATTATTCAAGGGCAAGCAGCTGAGTTTATGAAAAAGTTTTTTCGTCCCGGCAATATCAATGCTTTGCGTGAAATGTCTTTACGTTACACGGCCAAACGGGTAGACAGTCAATTGGAATCTTATATGCAGACTCACGGTATTGATGGTCCTTGGCCTTCAGGAGAAAAAATAATGGTCTGTGTGAGCAGTAATCCTTTTTCTGCCCGGCTCATCCGGACGGCTAAGAGAATGGCAGCACGTCAAAATTCCGACTGGCTGGCTGTTCATGTGGCTCCGCCCGGGCAAATGCCTAAATGCGAGGCTGAAAAAAGCACTATGGCACAGAACCTCAGCATGGCCGGAAAATTAGGCGCGGAAATTGTGACTCTCCACGGAGATGATATTGTAGAAGAACTTTTGGCCTTAGCCCGCAAACGCAATGTTTCTCAAATAATCATTGGCAAGCCGGAACGTACGCGTTTCAAGGAGTTGTTGCATGGCTCTATTGTCGATAAAGTGATTCGCAACAGTCATGGAATCAGCATTCACATTATTTGCGGACGGAGAGAGGCAAACGAGCAAAAGCCTGAAAAGGTGAAAAAGGATAACGGTAGATCATTGGGCAATATTCCACTGCACAGGAAGTATTCCTATACACCGTATTTAATATCCGCCCTGATGATGGCGGTCCTGACGCTTATTGTTGCTCCCGCTGCTTCATTCCTTGGCCCTGTAAATATCTTTATGCTCTGTGTTCTTCCGGTGCTTTTCAGCGGTGCACGCTGGGGTAAATTTCCGGCGATTGTCACGGCTGGGATTGGTGTTGTAATTTTTAACTTCTTTTTTGTCCCGCCTTTTTTTACCTTGAGTGTCAGTGATTTTCGTTATGTTATTAGTTTTGTAATTTTAATCATTGTCGGCTTTGTCACCGGGACTTTATCGGCGCGTTTAAAAGACCAAATCAATTATTCCCGGCAACGTGAGGAACAGGTTACGGCCTTATACTCTCTCAGCCGGGATCTTACTGCTGTTGATAAGTTAGAACGCGTTTTGGACAGTATTGCGCGAAAAATTGCAGATACTTTAGATGGTCAGGTTGTCCTATTATTGCCCGATGAAAAAAATAAATTAGTTTTAAGTCAAAGTTCCAGTTCGGATCATTTTCTAACTGAGAGTGAGCTGGCTGTTGCCGCTTGGGTTTATGAGCGGGGTCTGAAAGCCGGCCAGGGAACTGAAACTTTAGGGTCAGCGAAGGCACTTTACTTGCCGCTGACCACCGAACAAGGAACTCAGGGAGTTTTGGGAATTTGTTTTCATCATCCCAAAGGTCAAATTGACCCCGAACAGATAAGTTTTTTGGATGCTTTTGCCGGCTTAGCGGCGATGGCGATCAATCGGATAAAGCTGGCGAGTGAAGCAAGACAGGCTCATACTTTGGCAGAATCTGAGCGTTTGCGCACAGCATTGTTTAATTCTTTGTCTCATGATTTGCGTACCCCTTTGGCCTCAATTATTGGCGCGGCTACAGGGCTGCTGGAAGATCACGATGTGGTGTACTCTCCGGATGCCCGTCAGGATTTATTGCAAACGATTCTTCAAGGGGCGGAAAGAATGAATCGCTTTGTCAATAATCTCTTAGACATGGCTCGCCTGGAAAGCGGAATGCTCAAACTAAACAAAGACTGGTGCGATATTCAAGATATCATCGGAGTGGCGGTCAACAGGTTGGAAATCGTTCTGGCCAAACGTTTGCTCGATATCGATATCCCCGTTGGCTTGCCGTTGGTTCAAGCCGATTATATTTTAATCGAACAAGTTCTCATAAATTTGCTGGACAACGCGGTTAAATATTCGGAGCCGAACAGCAAGATAACCATATCTGTTAAACAACTCTCGGCAAAATTAGAAATCTCTGTCGCCAATCGCGGGACACCTATCCCTGAAACCGACTTAAGCAAGGTCTTTGACAAGTTTTATCGCCTTAACTCGCCGCTTCAAGTCAGTGGAACAGGTCTTGGGCTGTCAATATGCAAAGGAATAGTCGAAACTCACAATGGTGAGATTTGGGCTGAGAACAATGAGCTTGGCGGTGTAACGATTATATTCAATTTGCCCTTATAATAGGGGAACTCTCCGGTAAGTTCCCGTCGAAGGAGGAGACTGGCATGGACAAGAAGGGGCAGCGAGTTTTAATCATTGATGACGAGGTCCAAATCCGCAAGTTTTTACGGGTTAGTTTGACCAGCCATGGTTATGAAGTGCGGGAGGCCGGTGCCGGGGAAGCCGGTTTAAACGAGGTTGCCTTGTTTGGTACGGACCTGGTTATTTTAGATTTAGGGTTGCCCGATATGAGTGGCATGGAAGTACTGCGAAAAATCAGGGAATGGTCCAAAGTTCCCATCATTATTCTTTCCGTGACGGAACAGGAGACTGAGAAAATAGCTGCTCTTGATCATGGAGCTGATGACTATGTAACTAAACCGTTTAGCATGGGCGAATTGCTGGCCCGGATGCGTGCTGCTTTACGTCATTCCGTGGGAGTGGAGGAAGAGGAGCCGATTTTAATTTTTGAGGATCTGCTGCTTGATTTAGCTCATCGTCAGGTTAAAGTGGGCGAAGGAGAAATTAAACTGACCCCGACGGAATATGAGCTGATGAAAAACCTGGCTCTTAATGCCGGAAAAGTTCTAACCCATAAGTTTCTTCTGCGCACGGTTTGGGGGCCGGCCTATGAAAATGACATTCAATATCTGCGCGTGTTTATAGGGCAAATTCGGCGGAAAATAGAGAGCGACCCGTCACGTCCGCGCCATATTATCACTGAGCCTGGCGTAGGATACCGCTTACTATAACATAAATGCAAATGCAAATTAGGAAGTGATTTATATGTCTTCAGCCAGCAGCAAATTAATTTGGTTAAGATTACGAACATTAATTTTTGGCCATCCTCTCTCGACCCAAAGCGCAGACAATCAGAAATTGGGTATTTTCGGAGGTATTCCTGTGTTTGGCTCTGATGTCATATCTTCTCAGGGGTATGCTCCGGATGCTATTTTGTATGTTCTGATTTTAGCAGGTGCGGCCGGCTATGGAGCAGCGATGAAAGTAACGACAGCGATTGTGCTGCTGCTGGTAAGTGTTTTGCTGCTCTACCGCCGTACGATCCAAAAATATTCGCAAGGCGGGGGATCTTATACTGTTGCCCGGGCATATTTAGGAGAAAAAATGGGCTTGCTGGCCGGAGCCAGTCTAAGTATTGACTACATTTTGACCGTTGCGGTGAGCGTCAGTTCGGCCGTAGAGAACCTCACCGGAATATTTAGCTGGCTGGGACCCAGTCCGCATAGGGTTTTAGCAGATTGTCTTATTATTTTATTTATGACTGTCGTTAACTTGCGGGGACTTAAAGAGTCGGCAAGACTATTTGCTATTCCTGTTTACACGTATATTTTTAGCATTTTCGCCTTGGTTGGCTTTGGGCTGTTCAAATATTTTTTGTATGGGATAACTCCTCTGCCGGATTCCCAGGCTATAATTGCCGCTAATACTCAGGGTTTGACCTTGTTTGTGTTTCTCCGGGCAATGGCCGCGGGGACAACTGCTTTGACAGGGACCGAGGCGGTAAGCAACGGAGTATCGGCCTTTAGGGCTCCGGCACAGAAAAAAGCCATCAACACATTGTTAATACTTGGATTTATTGTAGCCCTTGGCCTCGCGGGGCTGGTTTTTTTAGCAAGCAAATTGCAGCTGATCCCCAGTAACGACAATACCATTATAAACCAGCTTGGATTATTAATTTTTGGCAAAACAATAATCTACTACATTCTAATGGCCAGTATCGCAATTATTTTAGTTATTGCCGCCAATACGCCCTTTGTAGGTTTGCCAATTTTGTTAAGTCTGATGGCCCGGGATGGATATGCTCCCCGCTATTTCAAAAATCTTGGTGATCGCTTAGTGTATAGTGCGGGAATTTGGACATTAAGTATGATAGGTCTGATCTTAATCGTTATTTTTCAAGGGGATACCCATAGTATGTTGCCTCTCTACGCTATTGGTGTGTTTATTAGCTTTTCTCTTACCGGCTTTGGTTTAGCAAAATACTGTATTGAGACCAAGCCGAAAAATTATCACCGTGATTTAGTAATTTTCTCCTTCGGCGGAGGGATATCGTTTTTGGTGTTTATGATATTTTTGATAACTAAATTCACTGAAGGCGCTTGGATAGTAGCTATTATCATTCCCTTGCTGATGTTTTTTTTCAACTCAGTATCCAAAGTCTATAAGCAGGAAATTATCCTCATTAAGCCTACCTTAGAAGAGATTCAGAACTTTAACAAAGAAATCACAAGAATTTTCAATCGCCGTTCTAATGTAGACCTTGCGGAGTATAACAGTAAAATCGTTGTCCCGGTCTTTGATTTGAACAGAATTGTTCTGGAGGCTCTCTTATATGGCTACGAGTTGACCCCGTTAATCACGGCAGTTCACATTGCCTCGGACAAAGAGAGGGCTGAAAAATTACAAAGGCACTGGCAGCAGAGTAATATCCAAATTGAATTAGTTATTGTGGAATCACCCTATCGGGCGACCGTCCAAGACTTGCTGCAATATTTGGAGATGGTTGAGAAAGATCCCCGCTATTCCAAAGTTACTTTGGTTGTGCCTGAATTTGTTCCGCCGAAATTATGGCAGAACTTCCTGCACAATCAGACAGGTCAGTTGATGAAGCTTTTACTCTTACTCCGAAAAAATATCCTTGTGACAAGTTTGCCCTATCATCCACCAGAAAAATAATATCTTGGCGGTTGCGCAATATATATAGTATTAATTCTGAAAGACTACATTTTCAAGGATAATGTAGTCTTTCAGGTTAAAGAATGCATTGGCGTAATAGGCATAGTCTATAGTCAGTAATTTCGAAATAAAAAATTCAAGGCTAATCTTGAAATTTACTATACATAGTAGAATAATGAAGAATAGAAGGAAGTTAACTGCTGGACAGAGGTTTAAACAAATTTTCACAAGCGAAAGACCTGAAAGCAAAATAATAATTGTATGGTGAAAGTATATAAAACGTGCGGCATAAATCTGAGTATAATTTGTCATTATATTGAGGTGGTACAAAATGTACATTGCTTTCCCTATAGACGAAAAAGTCAAAGCTAGACTTGAAGCAGTATGTAAATCATTTAACGTATCTCTGGAGGAGTGGTTTGAGTCTGCCTTGAAAGCGTCCGAATTTGATGTTTTAACAAATCTCCTCAATAGTCCCAAAGATCAAATATCTTGGATGTGGGACGAGAAGATATGCCGTTTTGTCCGGCGGTCTGATGTTGACTAAGCAGTTTGTACGGACCTTGAGACTAAATTAATTAAATAGCCCTGATGAAAACCTTTTGACCGTAATTGGAGTGAACAATTTTGTAAATGTTTTAGCAAAACGTGGATGGATTAGGAGTATATGGTCGATGGTTTTTTGTTTTCTGATTTTGCTGTAGTTAATCCGGCAGGTTAACGTAAAAAGCCCCCCAAAGAGCAGCAACCGCGTGCTTTGCTGCTCTTTGGGGGGCGTTATAGGCAAATAATTAATATCGGCGCGCTCCTAAATAACGGGAAGAATAGAAGCTATCGCTGAGGCTGGATACTTCAACCCCACTGCTGGGGTTACTGGCTTGGACAAAGCGGCCTCCTCCGATATAGATGCCTACATGAGATGCACCTTGAGAATAGGTGGTGAAGAATACTAAATCGCCTGGACGCAGATCATTTTTACCGACAGGTGTTCCAGAAGCAAATTGGGCATAAGAGGTGCGGGGGAGAGATATACCGGCGTTGGCGTAAACATACTTAGTAAAGCCGGAACAGTCAAAACCACTGCGGGATGTGCCCCCGAAAACGTAGCGTGTTCCTTGTAAACTTAAGGCGCGATCTACGATGCCTGAAGAATTACCTCCGCGAGAAACGTCAAAGCTGTCGAAGGCAACAGTAATGGGCTGCCTGCCGGAGCCTTTAGCTACCACTTGGTTGACAGGAGTTTGAGTGACCTTTTCATCTAATACTTGCTTTGTTACATCGATTCCATTCTTTTGGACATAGGAATATGTAACTAATTTTGAACCGTTACTCCCTTGAGTAAGGACTTTCGTTTTGCCGTATCCTAAACTGCTGTCAGTTTTCGTGACGACATCAAAAGGAATAGCTTCCGAACCTGAATAAGTTCCTTTACTTACAACTGTAATATAGGGAGTAGAATCAACGAGCTTGATGATCTGACCAGGCTTTAGCTTGGTCTCTTTTGTTGCTCCGGGATTTCCCGCTAATACTTCATCAGTTAACATGTCATTTTTACGGGCAATAAGCCACCAGGAATCATTAGGCAACACAGTGTAATCCTTGGTTGTTATATTTCCGTCCATTAGAACTTTGAAAGCTTGGTCAGCGGTTTCCATTTGGTTGGACGAAACTTCGGCTTTTTTGACACTGATATTTTCGTCAAAGCTTATGGAAGTGACTTTGTTTTCATCACTAGGTTTGACATAATAATCCTGATACTGTTTCAAGACTTTATCAGCATCTTCTTTGGTCGGTAAAACTGCGATCACGGAATCGTTTGCCTCTAGCTCATAACCGTCAAAATAATACTTAAGATTGTCCTCTAATGCCTTTTCGTTCAAGACGGATTCCAGATAGACCGCCGGCCTGACTCTGACATTTTCGTAGGTGACAATGTCATGAGTTTTGGCAACGAGCCCGAATGACTTGCCTTGTTCTTTTAAAATTGATTCCACGAGGTTCTGCCCTGCGGCAGCATCTCGAGCCAAGCCAATCTGTTGACCATTAATCATAATCTCAGCAGCGGAAGTGGTTGTGGAAAGATAATAAGTAAGTCCGCCGGTTAAGAGGACTATAACAGACAACCTGAGGATTACTTTTGGTGACTTCCAGGATATTCCTTGTAAGTAATTGCGGGAAATTTGAACGATGAGCCTTTTTTTCTGAGTCCAATTGAAATGTTTGATTCGGGTAAGTACCACACCTTTGAAACGTAACAGAACCGGGAACAATTGCATGTTTTTCACCTTTCTCAGCAGCTTACGAGGTTAGTTGACGGATTCGGGCAGGAAGGTGTAAGCCCTTCGCGTATTATACGCGGTTCACCCCATAATAAATCCCCCGTTCCAGTAAAAATCTGGATTCAGCCTTTTTTTCCTTTCATCGACATATCATTAAGAAGTATTCGACAGGATGTTCAAATGTCCTTTATTTTTTTTTTTGTAATACCTGGTAATCAGGTTCTGTTCAAAATCAAAAAATGTAATAAAATTTAAAGGTGATCAATATACTTAGATTCTACAGTTCAGCTTAACTTGAGCGAGTGTTTGTCCAGGAGGGTAAGTGAAAAAAATAAAGGGGGTGATTTGTTGATAGTTCTAGGGGTTTTAATATTCTTTGCTAGGATCATTGACGTCTCTTTAGATACGCTGCGGGTTAAATCGATCATCAGAGGGAAAAAGCTGGTTGTCTCAACGATCGCTTTTGTCGAAATTATCGTTTATACTCTTGGAGCTTCTCAAGCCTTTAAATATGTCAGTCATCCTACGGTTTTGCTCTTTTATGCCTGTGGCTACGCTGCCGGCAATTATGTCGGGATGCTGATTGATGACAAGCTTTCAAGAGACAGTGTTTTAGCCTTAGTTGTGACTGAGCATGATGAATGGAGTTTGGCAGATACTTTAAGAGAACGCGGCTTCGGAGTTACCACGGCTAAAGGGTACGGTTTGAACGGCGCGGAAAAGGCTCAATTGAAAATCGTAGTCAAGAAAAAAAGGTTTATGGAATTAACGAAACTCATTCGTGAATTCGATCCTGCTGCCTATGTTGTGACAATGGATGTTCAAGACATTAAGAAATAATTCCCAAGGATTGCAGGAGTTTAAATTCTGCCGATTAAATTAAAATCTCTTTTAATTCCCTGTTTTCCCGGGCGCCAATCAGCCGGAATACCCAGACCGGTTGCTTGCTCATATTGAAGTCCCTGAATTACCCGGATTATTTCAGCAACATTGCGACCGACTTCAGGAGGGTAAAGAGTGACAAATTTTACTTCTCCGCCGGGTGCAATAATAAACGTGGCCCGGAAAGCGAGTCCTAATTCTTCCCGGAGAACTCCGTATTGCAGCGAGATGTGGTGCGAGCGATCGGACAGCAGGGGGTACTGAATTGTTCTTGCCGACGGAGAAACTTCAGCAAAAACCTTATGGGAAAAGATACTATCCGTACTGACAGCCAGGACTTTGACTCCTAATTGCTCCAACAAATGGTGATGGGATGCCACGGCCCCCAATTCTGTCGGTCAGACAAAGGTGAAGTCACTGGCATAAAAAAATAGGATAATCCAGTCCTGGAAATAACTGCTTAATTGAACAGTGATTTTGTTTCCTAAGTAAAAAGCATCGGCAGAAAAATCAGGGGCCATCATTGTAGGCTTAATCATTTTAGCTCCTCCTCAAGTCAATTTCTAAAACTAAACTACGCAAAACTGCTCGATTATGACAATCGTTTCCTAAAGTTTTGTATGGTAAGTCCAGCTTAGAAGTTCAGCATAGGGGAGAGTTAAATCAATTAAACAGCGCCCTTTTTTCAAATTTTGAAAAAAGGGCGCTTGTGCCTTATTGCAGCTTTATGCCGTATTTTTGCAGCCGGTAGAGCAGGGTTGGCCGGGTTATGCCCAGATATTTGGCGACTTTAGTCTGGTTATAATTGTGCTTTTCCAAGGCCTGAATGATCAGGTGTTTCTCCAGTTCCCCCAAAGAGAAGCCGCTTTCGGTCAAATTTATTTCCGGTGTTAATGTCTTTTCCGGGTTGTCCTGCAATTCTTTGGGAAAGTGAACCGACTGAATTTCAGCGCCCTGACAGACGATCAGCGCTCTTTCAATGGCATTCTGCAGCTCGCGTATGTTTCCGGGCCAGTTATAGCGTGTTAAAGTTTTCATCGCTTCTGAGGAGATTTTTCTGCTCTTGGAGGGGTCAAATTTCTCCAGGAAATGGTTGACCAAAAGTGGGATATCCTCTTTCCTGGAGCGAAGAGGCGGCATTATAATGTGCATGACATTTAAGCGGTAGTAGAGATCTTCTCTGAAGGTTCCCTGGGAAATAGCTGTGGCTAAATCTCTGTTGGTAGTGGCAATGACCCGCACGTCAACATGGATCGTTTCAGTTCCGCCTACTCGTTCAAAACACCTTTCTTGTAAGACCCGCAACAACTTCACTTGCATACTGATAGGCATTTCCCCAATTTCATCGAGGAGAATCGTGCCTTTATCGGCAATTTCAAAACGGCCTTTTTTCCTGGAGGCTGCGCCTGTGAAGGCTCCTTTTTCATGACCAAATAATTCGCTTTCTAATAAGTGTTCCGGAAGGGCGGCGCAGTTCAGGGCTATAAAAGGTTTATCGGAGCGGCCGCTGGCTTTATGTATTTCCACGGCGGCGACTTCTTTCCCCGTTCCGCTTTCTCCTGTTATTAATACGGTGGTACCGGTTTTCGCGACCTGTTGAATTAAGAGATTGACTTCTTTAATGGCATCACTCTGGCCGATGGTTTTTCCATATTTCTTCCCCAATTCCTGGCGCAAGAAGTTAACTTGGCTTTCTAAATTAGAGAGGTGCAAAGCTTGTTTAACCTGCGCCTTTATTTCTTCGAGTTTGAAAGGTTTGGTAATATAATCGGCAGCGCCAATTTTCATGGCTTCAATGGCAGTGTCAATAGTTCCGTGAGCGGTAATCATAATGACGGGCGTATTAGGGTTTACAGCCTTTAAAGCCTTTAAGACCTCGATACCGTCAATGTCAGGCATCTTCAAATCCAGAATGACCAGGGAAGGATCGTTCTCTTCAGCCAATTTAATACCTAGTAAACCTCTCGTGGCAGTAATTACTTGATATCCTTCATGACTGAGTGCTCTTTCCAGGGCCCAGCACATTCTTTCTTCATCATCAATGACCAGAATTTTTGGTGTCAAGTAAATCACTCCTGTCGTAAAATTGTGGGATTACAGGCAGGCTGATATTGAACGTAGCACCTTTGCCGAGGTCGCTGTCGACTTCAATCGTTCCGCCATGCAATTGAATGCTTTGATATGATATGGATAATCCCAGGCCGGTGCCGGTTGTTTTGGTCGTATAAAAGGGATCGAATATTTTGAGTGTATCCGCTGCGGGGATACCTTCGCCGCTGTCTGAGAAACCAATCTGTATCAGGCTGGCCTCTTCTCTGGTGGTTATTTCTAAGGTCCCGCCATCAGGCATTGCTTCTGCGGCGTTGACGATGATGTTTACAAAAACCTGTTTCAGCTTTTCAGTATCTGCTAAAATCTTGGAAAGGTTACTGTCAAGATCTAAAACGACGGTTATTTTTTGTCTGCGCAGCATCGCCGCCGAAAAAGAGAGGACTCCTGTGATCAGGTCATTGACCGAACACTCTTTTATGGAAACTTTTGTGGGCCGCCCAAAATCAAGAAGTTCCTGAATTTCTAAATCCTGACGATCGATCTGTTCCTCGATGGCCCTGGTGAATTCTTCGATGCCGCTCACCTGAGAGTACTCTTGTTTCATAAGTTCTACCAAGGTTTTAATGATAGCGATAGGATTGCGCAATTCATGCGCCACACCGGTCGCCAAACGACCAAGGGCTATCAAGTGTTCAGATTGCCGCAGTTGGTCTTCCAAGCGTTCTTTTTCTGTGAGACCTACCGCCAAACGGTTAACGGCTTGGGCTACTTGCCCCAATTCGCCCGGCATGTCAGGCAATAGCTGGTGGATATCTTTTTCCATATTGTTTAAACCTTGTTTTAAGCGGTCGACCCCGGTGGTCAGGCTTCTGATGATGATAAGGGCCCCGATCATAACAATCGCCAAAACAGCGAGGGTAAAATATCTTAAAAGTTTGCCAAAGTAACTGCTTTGAGAGAAAAAAGGATTAAGCCGCTCCTCTACCCACATTACGGCGACAACTTTCTTATTTAAGACAACAGGGGATATGTACTCCACAACTTGGTCGTTCCAGGAACCTGAGATCCGAAAGAGCGGTTCATTGCTTGCCTCCGTGGCAATCAGCCCGGGCTTGGTGCTGGCGAATATTTCCTTTTCTCTCTCCGCTTCTTCCGCTTGCGAGAGGTTGCGATAGTTATGCAAAAAACCAAGAACCGTAATTTTCTCAGTCTGAGGAATATATAGTCCGAAACGAATCCCCGAATTTGCTTGGACCTGGGGTTCAACAACCCGGGTAAATTCGTTTTGCAGCAAGGTGGAGGAGATTTCGCTTGCTTCCCCTTGAGATTCAAGATTCTTGGAGAAATCATTATTAATGCTTTTGACCAAAGCCTCCAGTCGTTGTTCCTTATCCAGGAAAATGACTTCATCAGTGCGGGAAACAAAGAAAATGTCATACATCAAAGCTACCAAAGGCAAAAGCATAATTACAGCGATAATAATCACTAATTGGTTAGTCAGGCTTTTGCCTTTAAAAAAAGAAAATGCTTTATTTTTTTTCAGCTCAATCACCTCTAGCTTGCCAAACTGTAGTATATGCTACAAATCTCGGAGAGGACCTGCATTTTTTAAAAAAGCTTTTATTTTTCGGGAAGCGGCTTTCAGCCGCCATATGGCCTATTTACGTTTAATTGAAGTTTATCTGAGTGTAGCATTTGCTACACTTTTTGTAGTACCGCTAAAGCTAACTTGGTGCAATGGTTTTTTGCTTTTAGCGCCGGCCTGGGCCAAAAGCCTGTGGCAGGCCGGTTTCCTCGTTTGGCTGCCTGTGATTTTTGATATCAGGTTTTTGAAAAAATGTTGGCACGCTCTTTGCTATGTAAAATTATATCACAATAAAAGTGATTAACCTCATTTTTTAAGCCTCACTGTGATGAATGAATACTATTGAGAGGTGGAATTTGTTTGTCTAGCTTAGTACTCCCCAGCTATTCACCATTGGTTGAGACAGTAAAGACAGAAGCGGGAGACAGATCTTCTCAGATTTGGCTTTTAGTTAACCCTAAATATCCTGCTGTCTGCCGGGATATTTGGATTCCCATTTTAGAGGTCATTCAGGACAAAGTTTACCGTCAACTTCACAAGAGGATTGATACCAAACGTATTTTTATAAAAAATGCAGTTAGTGATATCGGGACCGTTTCCAGGCTTTCCAACTTATGCTCAGCTGAAATTGCTGAGGAAATTGCAATCTTAAGAAAAAGCATTCTTAAACATCAGCCTAAAATTCTAGTTACCTTTGGCCCGGTGACCTATGAGCTTGTCAGGCGGATGCTCGAAATAAATCAGGAAGGGCCAAAATACTGGAATACTGTCGATTTGGAAAATGAATTTGAACGCTCCATGGCCGACTTTGATATAAACCGAACGAATAAAATTCCTCTGCCGCGCCGTGTTATGGTACAAGGTAAATTTATAGACGAGGGTAATGATTTCTGGGAAGACTGCGATAATTATTTTGCTGAGATTGGAACAAAAATCGCCGCTAGAATCATGGAAAATAAGGACAGTCTTAACATTTGGATATGATTCGAACTCTGTAATTGAAAACGGCCTACTCAGGTTCCGCGGGCGCATAACAAAAAGGCAGCCATTTCGGACTGCCCTTTTCTAAAGCACAAAGACATAGTAGGGTTTGAACTGTCAATTTGTCGCAGTTTGATTTTGCTAAAGATGACGCTTCAAATGTTGCTGCAAATACTAAGAACGCTAGAAAATAACTCCCAAGGCAATGAGAATTAAAATTGCGATTGCAATAATTCCTGCACCTACACAACTGCCGGTGCCTCCGCCTCCGCCATAACCATAACCCATTCCGTACATCGATTTTCCTCCTTGAATAATATTTAAATTTTAAGCTAGAATACGATTCCTAAAGCGATTAGCAATAAGATAATTACAACGACGATTGCTATGCCTGCTCCGACGCCTGTGCCAACACCTGTTCCGCAAGCACCGTCAACACCACCTGCTCCAAATGCCATGAAAGTTGCCCTCCTTTCTTTAGATAGTACACTATATGTCAGACGAGGAAATAATGACATAAATTTCCATATAAAACCTCTGCTTGTCAAATGCCTGACTGCGGCTCAGCTTAATTTTTCTCCGCAAATCAAATTCGGTTTGCCGGTGAGAATGAAGTTTTAACCTCGTTAGCGGTACCTTTAATAAATTTTAAAAAATATGCCATACTATTTGAGAAAAAATATCAGCGAGGTGAGATAGTATGGCTTTAATTCCTTATGAACCATTTCGGCTATTTGATCCCTTATGGAACGATATGGACAGAATGTTTATGCGCCGCGGGAAAGAGGATGTCTCAGAATGGCTATACCGGGTCGATGTTGAAGAAACACCCTCCAAAATTATTGTTACGGCTGAAATTCCCGGTATTGATAAAAAAGAAGATTTGAATATTCAAGTCGACGAAAATGTTTTAACGATACATGGAGAAATCAAACGGGTTCAAGCGGATGAAAGCCGGTCTACGAGGCATTCTGAGCGGTACTATGGTGCTTTTTCCCGTAAAATAACCCTTCCGGCTCTTGTAAAAACAGATGGAGCCCATGCCAGTTATCGCAACGGAGTTTTGGAATTAAGTTTCTTAAAGGATCAGCACCCTGCAGCCCGGCGAATTGATGTTGACTTTAGTTAGATTATAATCAGAGGTTGTTTTGGAAACTTCAACCTCTTTAAATTGCGGGCTTAGAGCAACTAAAAAGCATCCTCTTTTCACTGGCCAGGTGAGGAGAGGATGCTTAGTTATAATGATTGAAAATAATTAACTGGCTAAACCTTGTTCAATTCTTTGCAAGACTTTTTCCGGCAGTTCGCTGGCTTGTTCTTTAGTAAGGCCAAAGGTTAAGATGGGGTCTGAAATAATAATTTCAACGTGAGCCGGTTTAATAATAAAGCGATTTTGTTCCATGATTTTATAAGAACCGCGAATCGTGACCGGCACAATGGGAACACCGGCTTTTAAGCCTAACTTTAAGCTTCCGGGCTTAAATTCTCCTAAAGCTTCACCTTTGCTCCTCGTGCCTTCAGGAAAAATTACCATGGAATATCCCTTCTTCAGATGATCTGCGGCTTGGTTTATAACCTTTAAAGACTGCCTGATATCAGAACGATCCATAAAAACACACTGCATGTGAGTCATCCATGTGCGAATAAAAGGTATCTTGAGGAGTTCGATTTTGGCGATAAAGGCTTTAGGTTTGTTTATGTACCCCAGAAGTAAAGGAATGTCAAAGTTTCCTTGGTGATTACTGACAAAAAGTACGGGACCTGGGGGGATTTTTTCTTCTCCTGTTATGGTAACCTTAACTCCTGCAAACTTTAACAAGGAACGGGCCCAATTCCTGGAGATTTGAGCGGTAAGTCTGTCGCGTTCGCTAAGATGTCCTTTTTTGGCCAGATGGTTGATTCTCAAGAGAGAAGGTTCTATGGCAAGAAGATAAAGCCCAAAATAGATAAACCAAAGAATTGTGCGGATCATTGTTTATTCTCCTTATTGTTGGAAACTTCCGTACCAAACTGTTTTTCAATCCAGTGTGATTCGCCCGGTATTTGTAACTCCCGATGATTTTTCCCCAATCAGCACCCTTTTGACGGCTATCCATTATTATAACAGAAACGAGCCTAGATAGGGAATTCAGGCCGCAATTTTAAAAGTCTTAATTTGTAGTTCGCCAAAGACGCAGGCCGCTACCTTGCTTTTGCAGGTATCAGCCTGCTTTATTTACTTGGGACGGGGCGTCGTTGTAGGATATGGAAAAATAGACTGCTATGTCATATAATAGGTGTGTCATACGAAAGAGGGGTTGACATGCAGAACTTTTTGCTTCATATAGCTTACTTAATTGTTCTTGTGATTTTATTTCTTGCTTTCAGCCATATTTATAAACAAAAAAATAAAGAGCTTAAGTCTTTAAATGCTCAATTGCAATTAAGGAGTACTTATTTTGATGAGATTTTTAAAAATTCTCAGGATGGCATTTTAATCATAGATTATGAGGGAAAGGTTATTAAGACTAATAAGTCGTTCCAGAGGATTTTTCAGTATAAAAATACAGAGATTGCCGGCTTAAACGTTGGCGGTATTCTTATCGACGCGGACAATCAGGAATCCCTTAAAATTTACGAAAAGGTCATGCAAGGGCAGACAGTGACCGCAGAAACATCACGCTTTAAAAAGGATGGTTCGGTTGTAGAGGTTAAATTATTGGCCTTTCCTATTAAGCTTGAGACTAATAAAAATGGAATATGTGTAATCTATAAGGATATTGCTTATGAAAAAAGCTCGATGAAGGCCCTGGAATTACAGAAAATATATTTTCGCAAGCTGTTTGAAAATTCTCCTGAGGCGATTTGCATTCTGGATACGGAAGACAAGTTCATAGATGTCAATGCTGCTTTTGAAAAGGTATTTGGCTATGCTAAAGAAGAACTGCTTAATTGTTCTATTAATAATAAAATCGTGGCGCCTGAGTTTATCTCTGAGGCAACCGAGCTTTCAGAAAATGTCATAAAAGGAAATATTATTGAATACGAAACTCTCAGATCCCGGAAAAACGGAAGTTTTGTTAACGTGCATATTCTGGGCTATCCTTTAATTTTTGAAGATAGACGCATTGGCGTATTTGGCATATACAAAGATATTACGGAACAGAAACGGGCGGAAGAGGCCCTGAAAGCCAGTGAGTTAACCTTTAGGACACTTTTTGAAGGTTCGTCAGATGCTATTTTGATTTTGGACGACAATAAATTTGTGGACTGCAATCCTGCGACTTTGGAACTACTCGGGTATGATTCCAAGGAGAACATTATAGGCAAAAGCCTGTGGGAACTTTCGCCACAGTTTCAGGCCAAAGACATATCCTCGCAAGAGAAAGCTTTGGACATCATTAAGACAGTTCAGAAAAATAAAAAATTCGAGTGGCTATTGCGGAAAAATGATGGCACGTTAGTGCCTGTTGAGGTAATGCTAACCTCGATATTGCTTAATGAAAAAAGGGTCTTTCACGTGCTGTGGCGAGATATCAGTGAACGAAAAGAACTGGAACAAAGACTTGAATACCTAAGTTATCATGATTTTCTCACCGGTTTATATAACCGGCGGTTTTTTGAAGAAGAGCTTAAACGTCTGGACGTTAAGAGAAATTATCCCTTAACTGTCGTTGTGGCGGATGTCAACGGGCTGAAGCTGGTCAATGATTCATTTGGACACAGTATGGGCGATAAACTTTTAAAGACGGTAGCCGAGGTAATGAAAAGCGCCTGCCGGGCGGATGATATTATCGCCAGGCTTGGCGGAGATGAATTCGTTCTTCTTCTGCCGAAAACAAAGATCAGTAAAACTGACCAAATTCTCCAGAGAATCAAAACCTTAGCTGCTCAGGAAAAAGTCGGTTCCATTGATTTATCCGTTTCCTTTGGCTATGAAACGAAAAACCATGAAGGAGAAAATATTCAGGAAATCCTCAAAAAGGCTGAAGACTATATGTATAAGAAGAAGCTTTTCGAAAGCCCGAGTATGAGAGGAAAAACTATTAATGCCATCATTAGTACCCTTCATGAAAAAAACAAAAGAGAAGAGCAGCATTCGCATAGGGTATCGGCCCTTAGTAAACGAATTGGTGAAGCCTTAAGTCTTTCTGAAGGACAAATCGAAGAATTGAAAACTGTCGGCTTACTTCATGATATCGGCAAGATTGCCATTGAAGAAACTATCCTGAATAAGCCTGGCAAATTAACGGAAGAAGAGTGGGAAGAAATTAAAAGACATCCGGAGATAGGTTACCGGATTCTAAGCACGGTTAATGATATGTCCGAGATGGCGGACTATGTCCTGGCGCACCATGAGCGGTGGGATGGCAAAGGATATCCCAAAGGCTTAAGGGGAATAGCAATCCCTCTTCAAGCGCGGATCATTGCCATAGCGGATACCTATGATGCCATAACCAGCGAACGGAGTTATCGTCAAGCTTTGCCCGAAAAGGTTGCTTTTGAAGAATTAAGAAATAATGCCGGGATACAGTTTGATCCTGATCTGGTAGAAGTGTTCCTGAATAAGGTGCTGGACCAAGCACAGGCAGTTTAACAAGTCAAATCACAAAAATTATGAATAGAGAGTTGCCGTGTTCCTTGGGTTTGGAAGATTATGCATGAAAGTGTCGTATTTTGCCTGAATTTAAACCTTACGCTATAATTAGGGATGGAAGCAGTAAAACTTAAAAAAACTCCGGAGAAAGAAGGGTTTTCGATGAGTGACTGGTTGGTCCCGTACATAATGTTTAAAGGAAATTGTGAAGCAGCGGTAATGTTTTATCAAAAAGTGCTGGGGGGAGAAAGCGTTATTATGCGCTTTGGGGACATGCCGCCCAATCCTGCCTACCCAGTTCCTGAAGAACACAAGAAGCTCGTAATGCATGCTGAACTAAGAAAAGATGGTCATATCCTGCGTTTTTCAGATTACATTACGGACTCTGCCTTTGTTCCGGGCAACAACATTTCCTTTTCTTTAGAGTTCGATACCAAGGAAGAAACAAAAGCAACCTTTGCCGCCTTGGCGGAAGGCGGAACCATAGAGATGGAATTGCAGGAAACCTTTTTCAGCCCCTTGTATGGCAAATTTACGGATAAATTTGGGGTAATGTGGCAATTAAGTTGCCGGCCTCATTAATTTGTATGAAAAACAAGCCTTGATTTTTCAAAATGCTGGAGATTAGAAATAGGATTTAGACGGGATTTCGAATTTTGAAAAGAGGTTGTAGCACACTGGAGACCTTGCGCAGCTGTGATACAACCTCTTTTTAAAACCAGAAGTAAGTAAGCTGATTTTGAATTTTGGCTGGGGAGGATGACCTTTTGAGCAGCCCGGAAACTGTTGTGCAGGACTTCAGTCGTGCCCGTATTCATGAAGAAGCGGTGAATGTGGAGCGAGTATATTTTTACAAAACGGACAAACGTGTCAACCCTAAGCAAGAGGAGCCTTTTCTGGTACTTCAGGGCAAGCTGCCTCTGCTGCTGTCGGCTCCTCATGCGGTGCGGCACTATAGGCAAAAGAAGATTATTGTCTCTGACCAATTCACTGGTTCCATCGTCTTTCTTCTAAACCAATTAGTAGGAGCACAGGGGATCGCGGTAACCAAGCTTTATGGCGGCGACCCTAACTTTGATTACCCTTGCCTCTATAAAGAGAGGCTGGCCGATCTTTGCCGTAAGGAAAAGGTGAAATTTATTCTGGACATCCATGGCGCCCCCCGGGAGCGGGAATTTGATGCGGACTTGGGTACTTGCGGAGGAAAAACTCTGTTGGGTCAAACAAGGGTGTTGGAAACCTTGGCTCATCAATTTCAGAGCTTTGGTTTTAAAAAGATTTCTCATGATCGTTCCTTGCCCCCAGGTTCCAACACGATCACGGGTTATGCGGCCAGGGAACTGGGAATACCGGCGGTCCAAATAGAGATCAATAAACAATACAGGGTTCCGGCGCAAAACCCTCAAGGCTTTCAGCGTTTAATGGGCGCCTTAAGGGAAAGCATCAAAAGCTTAACCCAGTAGCGGGTTGAAAAGATGGCGGCAAATTTGAACGTTTCATTTGACAAGCAGGTGTTTTTTCAGTATACTGAACTTGTTAAAAGGGAGTAGTTTTAAATCGCAAAGTCAACATACCCGGCGGGGAAACTTGCCTGGCTTTGTGAGCCGATCTGAGGTAACAAGACTTTTGACATGGCCTATTTGGCTATGTCAAAAGTCTTTTTTATTTACCTCGCAGGAATTTCAGAGCTATGTGAGGAGTGATTATTTCATTGAAGTAAATTTAATCAAAGCGCGGAGATAGGGGAATGATAAAAAAGGAACCTGTAAGGAGGATCTAAATCGTGAGCTTTTATCAAAAAGAAGCCCAAGAAGTTATTGCCGAATTAAAAAGTGACGAAGAACTGGGATTATCGAGTGCTGAAGTTGGAGTCAGAGTTCAGCTTCATGGGAAAAATGTTTTTACTCCTAAACCCAAGGAGGGTATCCTCTCCAAAATCGTAGACAGTTTAAAAGAGCCTTTAATTATCATCCTTTTGATTTCAGGCTTGATTTCTCTTCTCATGGGTCATCTTCCCGATGGCTTAGGAATCTTTGCGGCTGTTCTTATTGCCACATCCATTGCGGTGATTCAAGAGGGCAAGTCGGACAAAGCCTTTGAAGCTTTGGCCGAATTAAGCAACGATGTTCAGGTGAAGGTGGTGCGGGATCACCAGATTGTTTATATTCCGCAGAGCGACCTGACTATTGGGGATATTATCCATTTGGAAACCGGGGACAAAGTACCGGCTGACGCCCGGGTTGTGCACTCTTCAAATCTGGGAATTAACGAGTCGATGCTTACGGGGGAAGCAGAGTCGATTACGAAAGGGTCAAAGAGAATCGAAAGGGACCATTGTCCTTTGGCCGAACGCACCAATATGCTTTACTCAGGTACCATGGTGATTGAGGGAAGGGCTATTGCCATTGTAACTGCCATCGGTGACCAAACTGAAATGGGCAAAATTGCTAAAGAACTCAATGAGGAAAGCACGGCCCAGACCCCGCTGCAGCAGAAGTTAGCGGATCTTGGCAAAAAAATCTCAATCATCGGCTCGCTTGTGGCGGCGGGGATCTTTATCTTTGAGTTGTTGACGATGTATCAACAAGGGACTCTTGTGCTGGATAATCTGGCAACAGCTCTGCCCGGAATTAAAGATGCTTTTATAACTTCGGTAGCCCTTATCGTTGCGGCTGTGCCTGAAGGGCTGCCAACGATGGTTGCCATCACCCTGGCTTTTAACATGCAGAAAATGGCTAAGAACAATGCTTTGGTCCGCAAGCTTATAGCCTGTGAAACCATCGGTTCCGTGAATGTCATCTGTTCCGATAAAACCGGAACCTTGACGGAAAACAAGATGACTGTCGTTGAAGTTTGGTGTGACGGAAACAATGCTGCGGTTGACAAGATAAAGTGCCAGGAAATGCTGGAGAATTTTTGCCTGAATACCACGGCGGATATTGCCCACCAGGACGGCCGCTTCGAGTTTCTGGGAAATCCAACGGAATGTTCCCTTCTGGTCTGTGCCGATAAGAGTGATGTAAACTATCTGGATTACCGCAAACAGTTCGGGGAGCCTGTTGCGGAATACAATTTTACGTCTGCCCGGAAGATGATGTCGACAGCGTACGAAAAAGAAGAGGGCTACAGATTTTATACCAAAGGCTCACCTGAAAAAGTTCTGAGCAAAAGTAACAGGATTCAAATCAACAATACAATTCTTCCCTTGACCCAGGAGCATAAAGATGCCATCGAAGCGAGCATAAAAGAATTGCAGGATAACGCCCGCAGGGTACTGGCCTTTGCTTACACTGATTTTAGCGCCGAACCTCAATGGGAAGATATTTATAACGTCGAAAAAGACCTTATTTTCAGCGGCTTCGTTGGCATAGAGGACCCTCTGCGCACGGATGTCCGAGCGGCCATCGATCAATGCCGCAAAGCAGGCATCGCGGTTAAAATTCTCACGGGAGATAATATTAATACGGCGCGCTCCATTGCCAAGCAGTTGGGACTTGTCCATGAGGATTCCCTGGTCCTGGAAGTGACCGATATTGATGCCATGAGCGATCAGGAGTTAAAGAACAAGCTCGCTAAAATTGTCGTCATTGCCCGTTCAAATCCTACTGCCAAAATGAGAGTTGTTAAACTTTTGCGGGAAAACAACGCTTCAGTGGTTGTGACGGGGGATGGAATTAATGACGCGCCTGCTTTAAAAGCGGCGGACGTCGGGGTGGCCATGGGAATTACAGGCACGGAAGTGTCCAAGGAAGCTGCCGATATTGTTTTGTTGGACGATTCCTTCTCCACCATCGTTAAAGCGATTAAGTGGGGGCGGGGGATTTACGAAAACTTCCAGCGCTTTATTCAGTTTCAACTGACAGTAAATGTTGTAGCGTTTATTACTGTGATCTTAGCGGAAATTCTGGGGTATAAAATGCCTTTTACGACGCTGCAGTTGTTATGGGTAAATATCATCATGGACGGGCCTCCGGCTTTGACCTTAGGCCTAGAGCCGCCCAGAGAACATTTGCTCCAAAAGCAGCCTATTAAAAGAAATGCTTCGATTGTTACTAGGGACATGTTGTTTAAAATCGTCGCCAATGGCTTGTTCATTGTCGCGGCCTTAATCCTGCTGCTGAAAACGCAGATTCTTGGCGGAACAGCGGCCCAGCAATCGACTATCGTCTTTACTTCGTTTGTCCTGTTCCAGCTTTGGAATGCTTTTAACTGCAGGGAATTTGGAGTACAGAGCGTTTTCGCCCATATCCATAAAAACAAAACCATGATTGGGGTTGTTTTCCTGACTTTTCTCGTTCAAATTCTGGTTACTCAGCTGGGAGGGCAAGTGTTTAAAACAGTCCCCTTGGGGGTTGGTTTGTGGCTGAAGATGATCGGATTTACCTTTAGCGTAGTAATCTTCAGCGAAATGATCAAACTCTGCACAAGAGTTGGGCAAAGACTGGGGGGGAATCACGAAAATAAGTTGGAGGCAGATGGGAGCCCAGGGGCTTAAATAATTAGCAAACCTCAGGCGGAAGAAAAACTTCTTTCCGCCTGAGGTTTTTTTGTAGTAATTGTAAAGTATAACTTTGTTGCATATTGCAAGAAGGTTAATACGCAAGAAGGCTAATACGTGCGAAGACAGTGTCTTTGCCTGAAGCATCAGGGCAACTAAGGTAGCCGCCTGCGCTGGAGGGCGGCTCCGCATTTTAAATCGTGTGAAGACAGCGTCTTCGGCTACCAGCCAAGTTTTCTTTATTGGCAAAAATATTTTACATAAGATTAACAAATAGTTAATTTTAAATTTACAGCGTTATTTTATAATTTTACTAGAGTAATTTAACCAGAGTAATTTAACCATATTTTTTCAACAATCTCTGAAATTTCACTGGAAAAGTTTCCTTCTGTTTTTAAGAGGAAGATGGGAGGCAATCATGCGTTTGGGTCAGAGCTTAAACAATCGTCGCACAAAATTGCTCAAAATAGTTTGTCTTGCCGCAGCCAATGATTTGTGCCAAGTTTTTAAAACGGTTATCCGAAAGGATGAGTATGCTTACTCATGGCCTTTCGGATTTTTGTTTATGGTTTCGCTTTCTACTAATTGAACATCATTTTAAATCCGTAACGGAAGTTGAGAAACGGAGATGCTATTTAATGCACAGCAGAACTTATGGGGAAGTTTCTTTTGAAGAAATGTATTCGTTGCTTAAAGCTTACTTAGCGCAAGACCGCAACGGAGAATACAAAGTGTCCGTTGGAACCGACAGCCAGAATTTTGCTTACACAAAGATACCGGTAACCATTGGTATCCATAGAATTGAAAATCGAATCGGTAAAGGCGGGATTTATTTCTCGGAAATTAGGAGAGTCAAGAAAATCAGTAATATTCGCCAGAAGATTTTCTATGAAACGAATCTGAGCCTGGAATTAGCTGAGAGATTGCATCTCAAGTTCAGAGAAGACAAGATACCGAATGAGATAACGATTCATGTTGATGCGGGATATAATGGCCCGACAGCTAAGTATATTTCAGAAATAAGTGGTTGGGTTAGAGCGTGTGGCTTTCAATGCGTGATTAAACCGGATTCTTATATGGCTTCCAGCGTAGCGAACCGTCTCTCCAAATGAAGCAAAAGGGGTGCTTGAATTTGCCAAAGGTCTATATTTTGGATTCCAGCGTTCTACTTCATGATCCCACGGCAATTTACCAATTTCAAGAGCATGAGATTGTCATTCCTTATGCGGTGCTGGAAGAATTAGAACACAAAAAAAGGCTGCTCAACAATATTGGCAGAGCTGCCAGAGAGACTGTGCAAAACTTAGATCAATTACGGGAAAAAGGTCAGCTTTCCCAAGGGGTAAAGCTAAAGTCCGGCGGGGTCCTGCGCATTGAGCTGAACCATTCGTCACCGCAAAAATTGCCCTTAGCCTCCGACCTTACGTTACCGGAGAACCGGATCTTAAGTGTTGTCTTGAATTTAAGGCAGGAAGAAGAACGGCCGGTAATTCTTGTGACCAAAGACATTGCTATGCGGGTTAAAGCGGATGCTCTCGGTTTGGCAACCCAGGATTACTTTAATGATAAAGTATATTTACCACCCCTTGGAGACGATGTGCTTAGGATTACACCGGATGAGCAGGAGATAAAGAGCTTATACAGCGAGGGAGCCATAAAATTAAACCAAGCCGTGCCGCCCAACGCCTGTGTTTTGGCTGAAAACACCTCCCTGCCGCTTGTTTCCTCGACAAGCGGCAGGGAAATACTTGCGGCTTTTGGGCACAAGCCGACTTGGGAAATTACCCCCAGGAACCTGGAACAGCATTGGGCCTTAGCCTTACTGAACAACCCCGGGGTTCACCTGGTAAATCTCATGGGTCCGGCAGGTACGGGCAAAACCTTGCTTGCTTTAGCCAGTGGCTTGGAGCAGACGATTCACAGTGAAAGGTATGCGCGCATTCTTTGTGCCCGGCCGGTGGTTCCTCTCGGCAAAGATATCGGTTATTTACCGGGAGAAAAAGACGATAAAGTACGTCCTTACATGCAGCCAATCTATGACAATCTTGATTTGTTACTCCGGCCCAAACGGGAGCGGGAGAGGGAAAAAGGAATTGAAGCGGTGATTGACAGCGCTGTTGATTTGCTGAAAAAGAAAAAACAGTTAGAGGTCGAGATTTTGACCTACATCCGGGGCAGGAGCATCCCCAATCAATTTATCATTATCGATGAAGCTCAAAACTTATCCGCCCATGAGGTGAAAACAATTATCACGCGGGCGGGGGAGGGGACAAAGATTGTTCTTTGCGGTGATCCGGATCAAATTGATCATCCTTATTTGGACAAAGAAAGCAACGGTATGACTTATGTTGCGGCACGCCTTCAAGGGCAGTCCTTTTATGGACAGGTTCGCTTAGTCAAGGGAGAGCGGAGTACCATGGCGACAATAGCCGCTGATTTGCTCTGACAAATTTAAGAGCAGACGATCATTGGGAAAATGAAGTGGTTGGGGGAAAGCGGGTGCGGGACAATGTCCGGTGAACTGGAAATAGTCGATAAGCTGATGTTCTTGATTTCCTCAGGCAAATACAGCGCTCATGACAGACTGCCTTCGGAAAATGAAATAGCCGGAAAATACAAGGTGCCGAGAATCACAGCCCGCAAGGCTTATGAACGGCTTGAGGAATTGGGCTATATCTATAAAAAGCAAGGAAAAGGAAGTTATGTCAAAGACAGATCCCGCCACATTGAGCTTGTGCTGAGCGGGGATGTGAGTTTTAGCCGAAAAATGCTGGAAAAGGGATATAACTTCCAATCAAACACTATCTTTTGCAAGGAGATTGGCTACAATAAGAAAATTTATACCTGTTTAGAGAATAAGGAGGGAGACCGGGTCTTTAAAATCGGGAGACTAAGGTATATTGACCAGCAACCTATTGCCCTGCATATTTCTTATGTTGCCAAATCGGTATTTGCTGATATCGACCTTGTGGGAGCCAATATCAGCTCGATGTTCGATTATTACAGCAGCAAAGGCTATCGGGAGTTTTCTTCCAAACCCAGTGTTTTAAGCGTTTCCTTTCCCACAGAGTCGCAAAGGAAACTGCTGGATTGTCCGCATTTAATCCCGCTTCTGGTGCTGGAGTCGGGCTGTATGGAGAAAATGAGCGGCCGGGTTTTAGAATATACCAAGATTTTTTACAGAAGCGATTGTTTTTCCTATGTGATACCCTAGAAATGTCGTTCTCAATTGCTTTTAACTTCGTGCGGCAAGTAGTTTTTGTTCGGATCTGCCGCAGGGCTGAAACCAGCTTATCCTTAAGTTGGTTACAGCCCTTTTTGTTACAGTTGGGCATACATGCCTCGAAGTAACACCACTGATCAATGAGAAAGAGATCCTTGGGGTCGGGCAGCTTCGCCCACATCCTGAACTCAACATTCCGAGGCTTGCTCACTCGCTTGCGAGGGAGCTCCGCCAAACCTCCGGGTAATACCTGATGTGAACCAATGGCTCCGCTTCCCCTCGCAATCTTTGTGAGCTTTACCGCCTCTCCATGAAATGAGTTCACTCTTGTGGGCGAAGCTGCCTTCCTTACGGGTCTTTTGATTTTTCAGAGAGGCCTTACAGAGATTTAACGAAGGGCCAACAAAGCCTTAACAAAGCGTTAACACCATGAACTTGGCAACAAGTTATGCTGAGGATGATCCGAAGGTTCGGAAATCCCAGGGCAATTGGCCGGGACAAAGACGCATAAAGGAAGGGCTAAGCCATGATCAGAAAAAAAAGGACCAGGATTTTAATCGAGGGTTCGTCAGAGGTCGCCCAAAGGTTAGCCGCGGAGATATTAAACAGACATGAGGTCAAGACCATCGAAGAAAGCAATAATGGTTTAGTCATGGTTAAAGTCCGGGAAAGCGCTAAAAGAAGTTTGTTCTACTTAGGTGAGGTGCTGATTACCGAGTGTAAGGTGATGGTCGCCGGAACCTTAGGGATCGGCATGGTTAAGGGGCATGAACCAGGGCTTGCCTACAACTTGGCGATTATTGATGCGGCCTATAATGCCAGGTTAGCGGAGACGGAGGAATGGGCAAAGGTTTTGCAGCTTGAAGAAATCCGTATCGCTGAAGAACGCCGGGCCTTAGAGAAGAAGGTTTTAATGACTAAAGTGAATTTTAACACCATGAATGTCTAGATAAGAGGGGTAGAGATAATGGAATTGGATTTGGTTCACGATATTCAAGCGGTTTACCGTCAAACCCTGGATGCCATGTCCCGGCCGGGCTTGATTAAAAACATTCGTTCCCAGGCGCTTAAAGCGGAGATGGCAGCCGGTTGTTATGGCTCAACCCTGGTATTGGCTTTAATGCTTTTTGATACGGAAGTAACCTTTAAGGTCTGCTCCCAAGCTGAAGCAGAAATAACCAAACTTATCAGCCAGCTGACCTATGCCCGGGCAGCGGAACTGGCAAGCGCGGATTATATTCTTGTCTTGCAAGATGCCGCGGCGGAGGATTTAGAGACGGCTTTTAATAAGTCTTATCCGGGAGACCTGTTGAATCCGCACAAAGGGGCGACCATCCTCATTGAGGCGGAGGCCGTGAGCAATGGGCGCAATCTAAGGCTAACAGGCCCGGGCATCCAGGAAGAACAGTATATTGACGTCAAAGCAAGCCCTTGCTGGATTGATCTGCGTGCCGAAAAAAATAGGGAATATCCTTTGGGAGTTGATGTGATGTTCACGGATGGGGAGAGCAACATTTTATGTCTCCCCCGCACAACTCAAATCAGAAAACAGGTGGTTGGTTAGATGGGTTATGTTGCGGTAAAAGGCGGTACTCTGGCCATAGAGGAATCTGGGAAACGCCTGAAATATGAGCGGTTGAAAAAGGGCCTTGTCCTGGATTGTCCGAGAATTGAAAACGGTATGCGCTGCCTGATCGACCAGGTTATGTCGGAGAGCAGCCTTTATAACGAAACTCTGGCTGCGCTGGCTGTCAAACAGGCTGAGGGGAGCCCTGAGGAAGCGGTGTTCCTGATGCGGGCCTATCGCTCAACACTGCCGCGCAAGCATTATTCGCGCACAGTCGAGTCGGAAGAAATGCTGGTGGAACGGCGAATATCGGCCAGCTTTAAGGATATTCCCGGCGGACAAATTTTAGGGGCAGCCAATGATTACACTCACCGTTTAATCGATTTTAACTTGAGCGAAGAAACGGATGAAGCAGCGGCCGGCTGGGTAAAGGCCTACGCTGCGGCAAGGGGGAACCTTGACGACAAAACGGATTTAACCCGTTTGCCCAAGGTTTTAGATTATCTTCGGGCCGAAGGTCTGATTCCCCTCAGTGCCCAAGATGAGAGCGAGCCGGATGATGTTACCAAGGAGAGTCTGCAATTTCCAACCAGCCGCAGCCAACGGCTTCAGATTCTAACGAGAGGGCAGACCGGCGCCCTGACTTCATTGGGGTATGCGGCTCAGCGCAGTTATGGGGCGCTGCATCCGACGGTGGGAGAATTGAGGATTGGCAACCTGCCTATCTATGTCGGCAACCCTCTCACTGAGCAACATGATGAGGAGGATGCTTATTATATCGGGCAAATCAAGGTTACAGAGGTGGAAACTTTGTTCCCGGAAGACCTTCAGAAGATAAACGGTCAAAAGGAGATAGAATTCGGGATAGGCTATGGAATTTGTTACGGGCAGAATGAAACGAAGGCTATTGCTATGAGTATTTTAGATCATTGCCTGGAAACGGCAAATCCGGAGTTTCCGACCCATGATGAAGAGTTTGTCCTTCTGCATATTGATGCCGTCGAATCCACAGGGTTTATCTCACATTTGAAGCTGCCGCACTACGTGACCTTCCAATCCAAGCTGGACAGCGTCCGTAAGTTGAAAAAAGCTGAGGCTTTAAAAAATCTGACGTTGGAAGCCCATGAGGAGTGAAGCCATGAAGATAAACTATAATTATGCCTTTTTCGACGAAGGCTCCAAGCGGGAGATCAGGCGGGCGACCCTAAAAGCCATTGCTATTCCCGGGTATCAAGTGCCTTTTGCTTCCAGGGAGATGCCCATTGCCAGGGGCTGGGGAACAGGCGGCTTGCAACTGACCCTTTCCCTGGTGGGTCAAGAAGACATTCTGAAAGTTATTGACCAGGGTTCTGATGAGTCCGTGAATGCCGTCAACATTAAAAGACTGATTGCTTTGACCACGGGAATCAGGGTAACCGATCAGACGGCAGAGGCGACAATTATGCAATCCAGGCATAGAATTCCGGAAATTCCCCTGCAGGCAGGTCAGATTTTAGTTCTTCAGGTACCGTTGCCGGAACCGCTGAGGTCTTATGAGCCGAGTGAATATGAGACCAAAAAACTGCACGCCGAGCAAGAATACAGCGGAGCCTGGTTAATGCTTTTTGAGCAAATCATGAATTTCGGGGCGATGTCGACGGGCGCCGATCATCCGGTGCTGGTTCATGGCCGGTATGTTATGGCTCCCAGCCCTATTCCGAGATTCGATAATCCTAAGCTGAATTATTCGCCCGCCTTGATTCTTTTGGGCGCCGGACGTGAAAAAAAAGTCTATGCCGTGCCTCCCTATACCCGGGTTGCGTCCCTTGATTTTGAAGATTACCCGTTTAAAGCCGAATCATTTCAGGATAAATTCTGCCGCTTGTGTGGAGCCAGGGGTGTATTTCTGGATGAAATACCGGATGAGGCAACGGGTGAAACCTTTTATCAATGCAACGATACCAGTTATTGCTTGCAGAACTTAAATACCAAACCATAGGATGGGGATGGGAAAATGGAAGATTTTGAACAGCCGGTTTTATCCGTCAGGAAGATAAACAAGCAATATGGCGGGGGATGTGCCAGCTGCAGAGGGCCGGAGGCCCGGGGTTTGCTGAAGAATTACTGTCCCGTCTGCGGTACGGTATATGCTTGCCGCAATATTTCGTTTGAAGTGTATGCCGGCGAAATCTTAGGCGTCGTTGGCGAAAGCGGCAGCGGCAAGTCGACGATGATGGAGTGCCTGTATTTTGACCAGGAAGTCAGCAGCGGAGAGGCCTATATTCATAGCTACAAAAACGGCAAAGCCAATGTCTTTGCAGAATCGTCCCAGCAAAAACGCTACCTTAGGAATCATTTCCTGGGCAAAGTGTATCAAAATCCCCTTTTGAGTCTGAAGATGAATTTTTCCTCAATCGGCAATATTGCCGAAAAGCTGATTGCAGCCGGCAACAGGAACGTGAAGGTGATGGAAAGCCGGGGCAAAGAATTGCTGGAACATGTAAATATACCGCTTTACCGTATGAAGGAAGCCCCCAAGAACTTCTCGGGAGGAATGCAGCAAAGGGTCCAAATTGCCAAAGCCTTATCCAACAATCCGCCCCTCCTTCTGCTTGACGAAGTGACGACAGGTTTGGATTTATCGGTTCAGGCCAGTGTCCTTGATCTGATTAAGACGATCCAGAGAGAGCTGAAGATTTCCATGGTTATTGTCTCGCATGATTTAGGGGTAATCAGAATGCTGGCCGACCGCACTATTGTGATGCTGGATGGCCGGATAATTGAACACGGTTTGACCGATCAGATTCTTGAAGATCCGCAGCACGGTTATACGCAAAAGTTAGTGCAATCTTTGCTATAGTCCCTGGGGAATAAAAGGAGTAAAGGCTATGTATTTGATCACAAATGTTCGGATAGTTACCGAAGAGTCTATTTTGACAGGGTATGACCTGGTGGTGCAAGAAGATAAGATTTTAAAAATAGTCCCTGAAGGCAATGACGAGCGGGACAGTAGTCTGCAAGTCATTGACGGGGGAGGCGGCTATCTTACCCCCGGATTTGTAGATATTCATTCGGATTACATCGAGAATATGGCGGCACCCAGGCCGACCTGTCTCATGGATTTTGGACTGAGTGTTCGGGAAACAGAAAAACATTTGCTTTCCCATGGCATTACAACCATGTTCCACTCTCTTTCCCTGTTCAAAGACTCAGAGTATAAGCGGAAGCCGATCCGTGATCCTGAGAATGTCAGGAAATTCATTGACTTAATTGACAAAACTCATACGGGTCAGCACTTGATCCGGCATCGTTTTCACGCCCGCTTTGAAATCGATAATTTTGACGAAGTCGCCAGCTTAAAAGCCTACATCAAGGAGAAAAAGGTGCAGTTGCTTTCTTTCATGGATCATTCACCGGGGCAGGGACAGTATAGAGATCTGAAAGTCTATAGCGATATGGTCAAAAGCTATAATGACGTTGACGACGAGTCCATTGCTGAAATGATCGCCAGACATCAGGCCAAAGAAAAGATAACCCTTGAGGGGATGAGGGAAATTGCCCAGCTGGCTTCTGAACAGGGGATTGCTATCGCCTCTCATGATGACGACACTGTTGATAAGCTGGATTTGGTGCAAGGCTTAGGCGCGACAATCAGTGAATTTCCCATCACCATGGAAATAGCCCGCAAAGCCAGAGAAAAAGGCATGTTCACCATGGCAGGTGCGCCGAACGTTCTTTTAGGCGGTTCCCACAGCGGCAATTTGTCGGCGGCGGAAGCCATCGTGGCTCATAATATCGACATTTTATGCAGCGACTATTATCCGCCCGCGCTCTTGCACGCTGTTTTCACGCTGCAGGAGAACTATGGCCTGAACCTTGTGGAGGCCTTTAAGCTGGTTACCCTCAATCCTGCTAAGGCGGTGGACCTGGACCGGGAAATCGGGTCAATTAAAGCCGGGAAAAAAGCGGATCTCTTGATCATTGAAAGGATCGAGGATAATTATCCGGTCATAACGGCGGTTTTAGTCAATGGCAAGCTCAGGCAGAAGACCCATTACCCTGAGCGGACCGGGAGAAAAGCTTCCGGCGCAGCGGCTAAGGATCAGGAACTGCCGGCTTGATGACCTGGATTTGGTAAGGAGGAGATAAAACGTTGCTCAATAAGCTGAGTAAAGAACCGCTTATTGCGGAGAACTGTCAATTGTGCCAGGTGGAGTTGGGTCAATATACGGAGATTGGAATTTTTAATGTACTGGAACATGTAAAACTCGCTGATTTTTCCTATACAGGCCGGTTCTGTACCCTGCAAAACGCCGAAATAGGGAAATTCTCCAACCTTGCGGACATGGTAAGAGTCGGCCCGGTATTTCATCCGCTGGCAAGGCCAAGCCTGCACCACTTTACCTACAGGCGCTTGAAGTATGGCCTTGCTGACTGCGATGATGAAGCATTCTTTCAGTGGCGAAAGGAACAAAGAATCACCATCGGCCATGATACCTGGCTGGGACACGCTGCGATCATTATGCCCGGGGTGACGATCGGCAATGGGGCTGTGGTAGGGAGCGGCGCAGTGGTCACCAAAGATGTCGCCCCTTATGCTATCGTTGCCGGTGTTCCCGCCAGACCCCTCAAGAAACGGTTCCCTGAAGACATCGCCGGAAAATTGGAGGAAATTAAGTGGTGGGACTGGCCTTATGAGACTATTAAAGAACGACTTGAGGATTTTTATCTTCCCATTCATGAATTCGTCGCCAAGCATTTTAAAGCAGGTGTGTAAATGAAAGAAATACTGACCATCAGGCATTTATCCAAAGCTTTCGTTATTCATAACTTAGGCAAGAAAATTGAGGCTCTGGACGATATTAACCTTGATTTAAAAGAGGGTGAATTTGTCGGTATTAGCGGGAAAAGCGGCAGTGGAAAATCAACGGTATTTAAATGTATTTACCGTACTTACGAACCGCAAAAGGGCAGTATCTGGTATAACTCCCAAGAGTTTGGCCTTGTTAATCTGGCAGACGTCTCAGAACGGCAGATGATCTGTCTGCGAAAGCAGGAAATAGGTTATGTATCGCAATTTCTCAATATAATGCCCCGGACTACAGCGCGGGAGCTGGTCAAACAAGCGGTCAGGGAAATGGGAGGTGAAGAAGATTGGGCGGAACGGGAAGCCCGTAAGATACTTGAGCATTTTGAATTGGACAAGGAATTATGGGACTGTTATCCCGCAACGTTTTCCGGAGGTGAAAAACTGCGCCTGAATATTGCCAGAGCTATGGTTAAGCGTCCGAGGCTGTTGCTTTTGGATGAACCTACAGCCAGCTTGGATCATGCTTCCAAGTTAAGAGTGCGGGAACTTATCGAACAATTAAAAAGCGCGGGCACAACCATGCTGGGAATCTTTCATGATCTGGAATTTATGGAGAACATCTGCAGCCGGGTTTACCAAATGTCCGAGGGAAGAATGTCATAAATTTAAATTTAACCCAAATATTACATTAGATTAATGGGAACTTAATTAAGGTTAGCTAAAATTAGATCAAGGTTAGCCGAAGGGTTCAAGCGCAAGGTTAGCCGAAATTCAGGGATACAGGGCAGAGAAAAACTATTCTAAACTTGAGAGGAGAATCGTCGTGAAAAAAGTCCCCTTACTTACGCTGGTCGTTATGCTGGTGTCAGCTCTGCTGGCAGGCTGCGGAACCACACCCTCTACTTCGTCGAGTGCAACAGGAGATGTCAAGGACCCGGCTGCCATCACCATTGCCTGGCTGCCCAATAATGCAGGCGAGGATTTCAAGGATACCCGGGCGGCAATTGATCAGGCTATTGAAAAAGCCACTGGTTTAAAGGTAGTAGACAAGTTAACGACGGACTATGCAATTACGGTTGAAGCCATTGCCAGCGGCAACGCCCAATTGGCCTACCTGGGCGGAGAGTCTTATGTCGAAGCCCATAGCAAAAATCCCAAGGTTGTTCCTCTTGTGGTTAACAGCGGGGATTCCGGAACCCTGAAAGACGCCTTGTATTATAGCAGAATCCTCGTCAAGAAAGGGAATGAGGATCAATATAAATCCGGCGACGGTTACTCCATTGATAATATCGCAGGTAAAAAATACTCTTTTGTTTCTACCAGTTCAACCTCAGGCTTTAAAGTACCGACGTCACTCATGGTTTCTTATTTCTCCAAGCAGGACAAATGGAAAAACCTAAAAGCGGAAGACCTACTGCAAGGCGGCAATGGGAAGTTTTTCAGTCAAGTACTCTTTGGGGGTTCGCATCAGTTATCCTTAGTCAATCTTTTAACCGGTAAGTCGGATGTCTCTTCTGTCGATGATGTCGATGTGTCCAGTTACGTCGATCTCACAGCGGGGAAAGATAACACGCCGGGAGCGGTTTACACGGTGAAAGAAAATGCCGCCGATCCTTTCAGTAAATTGGCCGGAGCGCAATATGTCGTGATCAAATCCATCCCGGTCATTAACGGCCCCATTGCGGTTAACACCAGCGCTTTAAGCAAAAAAACCGTGGACGCCATGATTCAGGTTTTAACCTCCGCTGAGACGACAAAAAACGAAAAGATTTTTATTCCTAAAGATTCTAAAGCCAAAGGATTTTTTAATGCGCCACAGCGTTTTCTGGCAACCGATGACTCCCTCTATCAACCGATCCGCGACCTGAGTAATTAAAGAACTCCTAACTGCATGCAGGCAATTAAATAAGATTGCTATCTATTGTTGAAGGGAGGGGCGTTGGAACCGACCACAGCCATGAGGAAAGAATGGAAAGGTTGTGGCAACGCTTCTCTTCAGTTTTAGGAAAAGGGGAATTGTGCTATGGCCTTGTTAGAGTTAAAGAATGTCAGCAAATATTATAATCAAGCAGCTCCTGCCCTGGACAACGTCAGTTTCTCCCTTGAGGAAGGTGAATTTGTTTCCATCATTGGTCCTTCAGGAGCAGGCAAATCGACGCTTCTCCGCTGTATCAACCGGATGATCGAAGTAAATAGCGGTGAGATTTTCTTTGACGGTGAATTGTGTTCAAACCTCAGTAAAAAGAAGCTGAGAAATCTCAGGACAAAGATTGGCATGATCTTTCAACATTACAATCTGGTCGACCGCCTGACGGTTATTGAGAATGTGCTCCACGGCAGGCTTGGTTACAAGTCGACACTGGCAGGGGTCATTGGCAGATACACTAAGGATGAAAAAAGCCAGGCTTTGCGCATTATTAAAATCTTGGGTTTAGATGAGCAAGTCTACAAACGCTGCGACCAGTTGAGTGGTGGACAAAAACAGCGTGTCGGCATAGCCAGAGCTTTAATTCAGAACCCGAAAATAATTTTATGCGATGAACCCATCGCCTCTTTAGACCCCAATGCCGCCAAAATCATCATGGATCATCTGAAGAATATTTCCCAGGAAATGGGGATAACGGTCATCGTCAATTTGCATCAGGTGGAAGTAGCCCTGAAGTATTCCGAGAGAATTATAGGCATTAATAAAGGACGGGTAGTTTTTGACGGCATGCCGGGCAATCTGACCCCTGAACAGATTCAGACTATTTATGGCTCGGAATCTGAAGATCTGATTTTTGATTTCGGTGAAAAATATGCGGGCTGATATTTTTACCAAACGCAGGAATAACCATCTGCTATTCTTTTTCTCCTTAGCAATTTTAACGGTAGTGTCAGCCCTTATCACCCAGTACGATGTGCTTAAAGGCTTTTCCAGCATTGCTAAGGCTTTAATCTGGGGGGCCGGCAATTTCTATCCGGACCTTAAATCCTTGCGGATTGTGCCTGATGTTCTGCCTAAATTGTGGGAAACTGTGCTGATGTCCATTGCTGCAACGATGGTAGCCTCTGTTTTGGCCCTGGCTCTGGCCTTGGCCGGTTCGCGCCGGACAAGAATAAGCAGTTTCTGCAGTTTTTTAAGCAGGGGCCTGGCGTCTCTCTTTCGCAATATACCGCTTGTGGCTTGGGCGATGGTTTTGATGATAGCTTTCAGCCAAAGTTCACTGACGGGTTACTTAGCCCTGTTGTTTGGTTCTCTTGGTTTTTTAACCCGGGCTTTTATGGAAACCATCGACGAAGTAAGCAATAACTCGATCGAAGCCTTGCAAGCGACCGGCGCCGGTTATTGCCATATCATCTTTCAGGCCGTGTTGCCGGCCAGTCTGCCGCAAATGGTCAGTTGGCTCTTGTTCATGATAGAAACGAATATTCGCGATGCCACCTTAGTGGGAGTGTTGACCGGCACGGGCATAGGGTTTTCCTTTGATTTGTATTACAAAAGGTTTGATTACCACGCAGCCAGTTTAGTTGTGGTTTTCATCGTGATCACTGTGATCCTCATTGAGGTTATATCCAATAAGATTAGGAGGGTGATTTTGTGATGCAGCTGGAAGAGTCAATGAACCTCTGGGCGCAATTAGACGAGAATTTAAAGGACAATAAATCGAGCGGAACTAACAAACCTTGGCCTAAGGAATTAATCGCGATGCGGAGCATTTTGTTTATCTTAGCAGCCTTGACCGTATATTATCTGCTTACCATGGATTACCAGGGTGTCAATGTCCTTAAAGGGTTTGCCGATACTTACAGTAATTTTAAAACCATGTTTCTGCACCCCGCTTCTCAGCGTTTTACTTGGGGCGAAGCTTTTTATAATGTTTTGATTACTTTAGGACTGGCTTTTTTAACGACCCTGATCGGTGGAATTGTTGCTTTGTTTCTGGGACTATTAGCCGCTCAGAATCTGGCTCCGAAGGGAGTTACCAATCTTATTAAAGGCCTTGTCGCTTATATCAGGGCAGTGCCGACGATTTTATGGGTTTTGATTTTTGCGGTGGCAGCCGGCCTGGGAAGTGCTGCGGCAATCATCGGTATGAGTTTTCATTCTATCAGCTATTTAACCAAGGCCTATTCCGAATCCTTTGAAGATCTGGATAAGAGTGTTATAGAGGCTTTAATGGCCAGCGGGGCCAACTGGTGGCAGATTGTTTTTCAGGCGGTTATTCCTTCCTCCGTCACTTATTTGCTTTCCTGGACTTTTTTGAGGTTTGAAATTAACTTTGCCAATGCTGTGGCGATGGGGGCCGCCGCCGGAGCAGGCGGGATCGGTTTTGACCTGTTTATGGCCGGCGGCTTTTACTTCGATCTGCGGGAGGTTGGGTTAATAACCTATTTTATTCTTGCTGTCGCTGTTGTTCTTGAGCTGGTTTCGACAAATATGAAGGGCATGCTGCAAAAGAAACATTAAGAACAGTGCCTGGCTGAGGGAGCGGTATTTTTTCAAGCAAGGAGCGGACAGGAATGAGAGCGAAAAAGTTAGGTATCGGCAATGCCCGGATTATCACGCCGGAAAGAGTTGGCCTTATATGTTGATCAGACCGGCGTCAGAGGCTGATTTGACGGATGTCATAAACCTGTTGAACTATATGGATGGCGAAGAGGGAATCGATGAGGATAAAGCTCAGGAAATCTGGCGCAAAATCAGCGATTATCCCTACTATAAAGTCTTCGTGGCGGAAGCTAAGCAAAAAATAGTCGCTACTTGCAGTTTGATCATTATAGAAAATTTGGGCCATCAAGGCGCAAAGCTTGCCCTTGCCGAAGGTATGATCGTAAGTCCTGAATACAGAGGCTGCGGCCTGGGAAGACAGCTTATGCAATTTGTGCTGGAGCAGGCCAAGAAAGAAAATTGCTATAAGCTTATGCTTTCCAGCAACAAAAAAAGAGTGGAGGCTCACAATTTTTATCTGCGGCAAGGTTTTCAGCAACATGGAATCAGCTTTATGATTGATGTTTAACAAGGGATCGGAGCGCTGTCATGGAAATGAATTTAAACTGACCCGGGCGGAGGCGCGAAAATTCGATGATTTTACTGAATTTTACCGTCAAGAGGATTGGCCCGTCTATAAGTTATAGCTGTATCTTTGTCGGAAAGGGTTAAGAGCCAATGAACGCTGAAGAGAGAGACATGTACAACTTTGCCATGGTTTTAATATATTCCGCAGGGTCTAAGTTAAAGCAAAAACGCCAAAGCACGAAGATTAAAGTGAGGGAAAAGTCATCTCAGATGGATCTTGTCACCGATGATGATTTGCTGATTGAAAATTTGTTAGTCGCAGCAATTTTAGGGAGATATCCCGGACATAGCATACTTGCTGAAGAAAGCCAGGGCTGGGCAAGTCCGGGGGCCGGTGGTTATACCTGGGTCATCGACCCTATTGACGGGACTGTTAATTATTACCGTTTCGGCAAGGACTATGCTATATCCCTGGCTTTATACAGACATGAGATCCCGGTTTTTGGCTTGGTTTATGATGTCGCCAACGCTGTAATGTATAGTGCAGGACATGGCGAAGGTGCGGTCATGAATGGCTACCGTTTAAACATCTTACCCGAGGGGAACGAGAGACTGAATTGTGCGGTTGTTGGGATCAGTTTGAGAACCATGCGGGAATTCTCGGGTCTGGGTATGGATGTGCTGGGGATGTTGTCGAAGGCTCAAGCCCACCGCTATTTAGGCTGTGCCTCATTAGAGTTGTGCAAGGTCGCAAATGGAGAATATGATCTGTTTATTTCCTCCAATGTCCATGAATGGGACATTGCCGCGGCCAGAATTTTCATAGAGCAGCGCGGGGGAGGAGTTCTCATAGGGCGCAAGGATGGCAGCAGATCGCGCTACGACAAATTATTGGTAGCGGCTTTTCGTTCGCCTTTGATCTGGCAAGAAGCCTTTGCATATCTTCCTCAATGCCTCAGAGACAAGTTTGAAGCATAACCTAGCGGGGGCAGGAGGCATTCACTTGGCAGAGGGGTGATTCTATGAGCAGCCAATTTGAAGAAATGATCAAGGAAGAATCCGGGAATATTTGCGGGAAATTAAGTCTCTACACGGCTCCCCCCGGGAAGTATCCAGCCTTTGAGGGGGAAGCGCAGCTAAGGACAGACAGCTGTGACTTGAGTTTAAGCAAACTCTCTGAAAAAGTATGGCTTGTTCTGCGGACGGTTTTGCTGGTAATTATGGCCTTGCTTCTGTCGCTTATAATACGAATCTTTTGAAGATCAATCATAAAGTACAGCCCTCAAAGGTAAACTTAGGTTGCCCTTTGCAAAAATAAGCTATAAAGGATGATCCATATGATTGATTTACACGTGCATACGGCGATTTCCGATTGTTCCCTCAGTATTAGACAGGTTGTCAGCCTGGCTAAAGAGAAAGGGATTTCCCATCTCGCTGTTACGGATCACGACACTACTCAAGGTTTGCCAGAGGCCGTAAAGGCGGGCCATGAGATTGGAGTCAGCATTGTGCCGGGTATAGAAATCTCAGCCTATGATTACCCGAGAGAAAAGAGAGCGCATATTCTCGGGCTGTATATCGAGCCGGGACATCCTGCTCTGGATAGTCTGTGCCGGCCTTTGGTTCAGCAAAGGAAGCAGGCAGCCTCTGAAATGTTCAGAAAAGTTGCAGCGGCCGGGTACGATATTTCCTGGGCGGATGTTCAGAAATACGAAGGGGGAACAGGTGTTTATAAACAGCATATAATGCACGCTTTGTTGGACAAAGGCTACTGCGAAAGCATTTATGGCCCCCTTTACCAAAAGCTTTTCCGGCGGGGAAACAGTACCCAGCCTCAAGGTACTGCTTATATTCAGCTGGAGTATATTGATGCGCGGGCGGCGATCCGGGCTATTCAAGAGGCGGGAGGGGTTGCTGTGCTCGCGCATCCGGGTCAGCTTGGCAATTTTGATGCTATCGCCGAGTGGGCGGAGTTGGGCTTGGGGGGGATTGAAGTATTTCATCCAAGTCATCGGGAAGATGACCGGCACAAGTCCTGGCAATATGCCCAAAAGTATCATTTGGCCATGACAGGGGGGTCGGATTTCCATGGCTTTTATGGTGAGAAAGCGGTGGAACTTGGCTGCCGGGAACTGGGTCAAGAATGCTTAGCTGAGCTCTTGTCGAGGACTCAAAGGAAGTCCGCTGGAAGTTTAAGCTGAGACAATCAGGTCGTTAAAGCAGTAGTTGCCGGAAACTGAAAGGAAAAGAGAAAAGATAGAGGCTGAAGGGAAACGACTGAGATTGAGTTGTTCGAAGAAATTGTCGCCGCTACAGCCGCTATGAAAGAAGAACTTTGAGACTAGAAAAAAGAGTGGATGTGCCTTCAGTAGGCATATCCACTCTTTTTTCAGTGCTTCTTTGGAATTGGTTTAGGGATATTATAGCCTCGTTCGCCATAGGGCTGAAGCTTGGTCAACCATTTTTCGTTGAGTTTTTTTAGGGCATCTTTAATATCAAAATAACCGTCTTCGGGCACTTTTAGAATCTCTAAAATTTCAAAAGCAAAGGCCTCCGCTCCGAATTCCAGCCATTCTTTCTGGAGCTCCTTATTTGGGTGCCCCCCCCTCTCCAAGCTGAATTTTTTGCCATTGATCGTCTTAAGGTTAAGAGTACTCTCAAGACAGATCTTTTGGTTCCGAAGGTTGCGAATCTGGTAAATTCCGGCTTCCGTTTTTATTTCCTTATAGAGACGTTTTAGTTCCTGCTTGCGCTCCATAGCTGCATCTCCTTTTTCCTTTGAATCATGGTTGAGCCAATACTGGCTGCCGTCTGCCGTTCGTTTCAAAAAGCCGTATTCTATTAAATAGCGCCGGAGTGTTGCAAAGTCGTGATAAACAAATTTCAGGATTTGATTGACTTCTTTTTCGGTATAGATTTGATGTTCTTGAAACCTTTTGGCAATTTCCTGGATTACTACTAATTTATACTTTTCTTTGATGGAAAACGTTTGCAGAGGGCCCTCAAGCCCTTCAGGAAAGAGCTTGGCTAAGATTTTTTCGCTCTCGGTTTGGGTAATCTTATAGCGGTCGTCCACCATCGTAGCTGTTTGGGGGGGCTCAAGAAAGACCGGTTTGCTTTGACTTTTATCCTTAAGAAGCTCCATCATCACGAGAAATACCTTTGACTGTCGTTCTTTTTCTTTGAGAGAGGCGCGGTGGTTGCGAATGGTTGAAGCGCTGCCAATGCCCAGTTCTTTTTGAATGTCGGCATCACTTTTTCCTGCATAGAAGCAGCGCAAAAGTGTATTTTGGTGGTCGGTAAGCCCTGTGAATTTTTTATCCAGCTTATTGAGAAACTCAAACACTGATCCATGTTCCTGTTCAATGTGGAGTTTTATATAGCGAAGTGCTTCATAGAAGACATCGTCCTGCTGATAAACAATCCCTTTTTCGATTTTTTGACCACAGAGCAGGCAAGTATAGTGTTCAGGTTCTTGAAAAAACCCTTGTTTCAAATCATCAATTGAAGCATTCCAAAACAGTTCCGACATTTTCATATCTTAGACACATCCTCAATATATTAAGTATTTAGTAGACATAATATCACTTTGTCTATAAAAAATCAAATGTAAGCATAATTTGGCTGTATTTCCAGTCAGTTTGTCTTTCTGTTCATAATTTAGTAGAATTTATTAATTAATGTTAGCTCAGGGAAAGGAGACATAGTTTTGGGACTTCTCAAAGAATTTAAAGAGTTTGCGACAAGAGGGAACGTTGTCGATCTCGCCGTTGGTATCATCGTTGGAGGCGCTTTTGGCAAAATCGTATCTTCCCTGGTTGCCGATATTATTATGCCGCCGATTGGGCTGCTGATTGGCGGCGTTCAATTTACGGAGCTTAAGCTGTGGCTGAGAAACGCTGTCGTGGATAGTTCCGGCAAGGTCGTTAAAGAAGCCGTAACGATCAATATCGGGAATTTTTTGCAGACTGTGTTTGATTTTCTGATCATTGCCGGGGCTATTTTTATGCTCGTTAAATTGTTAAACCGCCTCAACAGGAAAAAATCCGTAAAAACCGCTGAACCACCTGTTCCCAGTGTGGAAATACAGCTTCTTACGGAAATAAGGGATTTACTAAAGGAAAATAAACGGATGGGAGATTAGGAGTTTAAGGCTTTAAGGCTTTGAGCAGATCCTTAAGGTCTGCGGGAAAGGGTGCGCGGATCACAAGCGGAAGGCCGGTTGCGGGATGGAGAAAAGCATAGACAGAGGAATGCAGGGCCTGTCTGCCGATGAGGGTGGTATCGCCGCCGTAAAGATCGTCCCCCAGCAGAGGGTGGCCAAGGCTTTCACAATGAACCCGAATTTGGTGGGTTCTTCCGGTTTCCAAGGTAAACTCCAGGAAACTGACCCCGGCGTAACGGTGGAGGACCCGATAGTTTGTTCGTGCAGGTTCGCCGTTGTCCCGAATTTGGCGTTTAATAAAGCTATTGGCGGCAAAGCCGATGGGAGAAGCGATTGTTCCGCTGTTTTCCCGCAGGAGGCCCTGGACAAAGCCGACGTAGCGTTTGTGTATGTGACCGCGTTCCAACTGCCAGGCAAGCTGTTGGTGGGAAAATTGATTTTTGGCGATAATGACCACCCCTGAGGTGTTGCGGTCGATGCGGTGGATTGGACGGTACAGCCTGTGTTCTCCTCGGCCTTGCCAATACCCGACGACAGCATTCCCTAAAGTTTGGCAGGGATAACGATGGTTAGGGTGAACGACTTGTCCGACGGGTTTGTTGACGGCCAATAAGTAATCGTCTTCATAGAGAATATTGAGGGGCAGGTCTTCGCCCTCAATGGTTGTCTCTTCTTCCGCAAAAAGCTGAAGGGAAAGAACTTCTCCTTCTTTGCCCCGGGCGGTCAAATAGGTGAAATGTCCATCCACCCATACCCGCTCGCCTTCTTTCAGGTGCTGCAGGACCTTAAGGGAAAAGTGAAATTTGTGCTTGAGGATGGAAAGGTATTTTTGTCCGGCATCTTCGGATTGCAGACGGTATTCCCATAATGTAGTGCTTGAGTTCATGATGGCCTCCCCTGTTGCTAGGCTGATGAAATGAGTATGTCAAAGAGAATAGGATTATAAAATGTTGATAAAAAGGAAAATGATCAGGAATGAAGAATATAGGAAGGATACCCTGATCGATAGCAGTTTAAGATCCAAGGCCCAAATTCATTGTGCTGAATTTGGTGAAGACGAAGGACATTTCCCGCGCTCGGGTGAGTTTTGCTGCCCCTAAAGACGAACTGTGTAAGGAGGCTCCAATTTGAAAGATCCGCGTATTGAGAAACTAGCCAATTCTTTAATTAATTATTCCGTTGCTTTACAACCAGGCGAAAAAATCCTGATTGAGGTGATAGGGTCTGATTTTTCCCTGGTCCAGGCGCTTGTACGCCACGCCTACCAGGCGGGAGGTATGCCGTTTGTTTCTATTATAGATCATACCTTAATGCGTGAGTTATTAAAAGAATTCACGCTCGAACAAGCTGAAGCCATGACCCGCTGGGATCTGGCGCGGATGCAGGAGATGCAGGCCTTTATCGGAATTCGGGCCATAAAAAATGCCAACGAATGGACCGACGTTCCTAGTGAAGCCATGAAACTGTATTCGTCCTACTATCAAAAAAAAGTGCATCTTGAGCAGCGGGTAAGCCATACTCGCTGGTGCATCTTAAGATATCCCAACGCGTCTATGGCCCAGTTAGGGATGATGAGTGTGGAAGGGTTCGAGGACTTTTATTTCGATGTCTGCAACATGGATTATGCCAGGATGTCGCAGGCCATGGACCCCTTGAAAAAATTAATGGAAAAAACAGACCAAGTGCGGATTTTAGGACCGGGCACGGATCTGGCCTTTTCCATCAAAGGGCTGCCGGCGATTAAATGTGATGGTCTGATGAATATTCCCGACGGGGAAATATATACGGCACCGCTTAAAGAGTCTGTCAACGGGCGGATTAGTTATAATACTCCGTCTTCTTATCAGGGATTCACTTTTGAAAATATTGTCCTGGAATTTGAAAACGGTAAAATTATCCAGGCAACCGCCAACGATACTCAACGTATTGAAGAGATTTTTAATACCGATGAGGGAGCACGTTATGTCGGAGAATTTGCCTTGGGCGTGAATCCTTTTATCCTGAAACCAATGAAAGATACTCTCTTCGACGAGAAGATTGACGGCAGCTTCCACTTTACTCCCGGGTCCAGCTATGATGACTGCTATAATGGCAACAAGTCGGCTGTGCATTGGGATTTAGTCTGCATCCAAAGGCCCGATTATGGCGGCGGTGAAATTTATTTTGATGGAAAGTTAGTCCGCAAAGACGGCCGTTTTGTTTTGCCTGAATTGGCAGGTTTAAACCCTGAGAATTTGAAATAATAAGCAGGGCAAGTCTTGGGAAAATCTCCGGAAAACTTAAGCATTTAGCCCGCCGTTTCCATCAAGGTTAATTATGAACTTTAAGATCAGGGACTTCGTCAGGGGGTACTGCTAAGGGGTAAGCTGATGGAAAGAGGATTAATTTGAATAGAGCCGGAGGGTATTATGCTTAGTAAACTGCTTTCTGTTTTTTTGGGTGTGGTTCTATGGGGACTGGGCGCTTATTTGGATGTTGTTGTGGCGCTGGGCAGATATGGCCTTGGGGGATTATTGGCGGGTGCCTTTATTGCCTTAGTACTCTTAATGAGGAAAGCTTTTGGGCTCAAGAAGACGAGTCTCGATCTCTGGGTTCTTATTTTCCGGGGGTTAGCTTTGGAAACGCTTCTTTTTCCTATTGCCAATCTTGTGATGGTGTATATGTTGAATAAAAGCTTACCCTACGATGAGACGAAGGCTGTGCTGATCGTAAGCTGCCTGATTACCGCCATTTTAGCAGGGGCCTTTTTCCTTGTCGCCTATTTGTTGAAGACAAAGATTCAACGGTTGCGTACAGGTTTGAGCCGGAAAGAGTCGGAAGGATAGGAAATCTCACCAGGGAAGTGAAAGAAACGTGTGCAGATAACGACAGATAAGGAGTCGATTTCCAAAAACATGCTGAGTAAACGCTTGCGTTTGATCTACAATCCCTATGCAGGTCGGCGTAAATTAACAGGACAACTGGATACTGTGATCCGGATTTTTCAGGAAAGCGGACATGAAGTCAGCGTTCACCGGGCTTCTTCGCCGGAAGATATCGAAGAAACGGCGTCCCGCAGCTGGGATGTCGATCGTCTGGTGATTGCCGGCGGAGACGGCAGCATTCACCAGGTGGTTAATGGCTTGGTGACGATTCCGGCGGCTCAGCGTCCCGCTTTAGGTATTTTGCCCGTGGGCACGGCTAACGACCTGGCCTATGCTCTTCATTTGCCCAAGAGTATACCCGAAGCCTGCAAAGTTATTGGCCGGGGCAATATTTACAGTATGGATACGGGCATGGTCAATAACCGCTATTTTGTAAATGTTGCCAGCGCCGGACTTTTAACGGATGTCTCGCAAAAGGTGGACCTGAGGGTGAAAAATTCTTTAGGTCAATTGGCCTATTTTCTCAAAGGGATTGAGACCCTTCCGACTTATCGGCCTTTCGGGGTGGAGTATGAGTATGACGGTCAGCATTATCACGAAGAAGTGATTCTCTTTATGGCAGTTAACGGTCTTTCTGTCGGCGGAATCAGACAGCTGGTACCCAGAGCTTCTTTATCGGACGGCAAGCTGGATATTTTAGTGGTTCCGTTAGTTGGCTGGCCGGAGACTCTGCGCATACTCCTGAGGATTTTGCGGGGGGAACATGTCAGCACGCAAAAAATGAAAGAATTTCAGGCTTCGGAGTTAACGGTGCATACGGATCGCCCTATTCATTCAGATCTTGATGGAGAGCTGGGCCCGGAAAGCACTTGGCGCATCAGTGTCGGATCTAAAATTTCTGTGTTTTGTTGAAGGAAATTTTAGATTGAAGCAATTATTTTCCAAGGGATAGGGAGGCTTTTCATGTGTGGCACATCCTTTCAGCAGGAAATTTTAGAACGTTTAAGCCGCTTAAGTCCAATCTATAAAGTCGGTGGGTCTGTGCGTGATGCCCAAATGGGAATGCCTTCCCAAGATGTCGATGCCGTTATGGCCTTGCCTTATGAAGATATCTGCGCAGCTCTGCTGCAATGGGGATATACCCCGCACTCTCTCGGTGCGGAATTCCAGACGGTCAGTCTGTTCCGGGAAACAGAGCGTTTGGATATAGTGTCTTTCTCAGGAGAACTGGAAGCAGATGCTTTGCACAGAGACTTTACCATCAATGCTATCTATCAGGATGTCCGGACCGGCGAACTAAAAGACCCTTTAAATGGGCTGCGGGATTTAAGGGAGCGACACTTGAGAGCTTGCGGCAAGGCCTCGGACCGCTTTCAGGAAGATCCGCTGAGGGTGTTGCGCTTGATTCGGTTTGCCGTTCATTATAAATTGGAGATTGAGAAAGAAACCTGGCAGGCTGCTGTGGAGCATGTGGCCCAACTGGCCAGGACCTCCTTGGAGCGGGTTACCGCAGAACTGGGCAGGCTTTTGATTTTGGAGGATGTCGGTCAGGCTCTTGAGTTCCTGGACCGTTTAGGTTATTTTCAGTCTCATATTCCGGAATTGGCCAGGCTTAAAGGCTTAACCCAGAATCGTTATCATACCAAAGACGCCTGGGAGCACACTCGTCATGTTGTTATGAATACTCCCCCGCAAATTGTTTTGCGTCTGGCAGCTTTATTTCATGATCTGGGGAAATGGGAAACGGCCAGCCGGGAATGTTACGCTTGGGGAACTCTTCACCAGAAAAATAATTCGTATTACCTGAATGAATTCAAACTGATCGGCAAAAAGCTGGAGTCTTGGCTGAACAAAGAGGTAGAAATCCATGGGGGACGATTGGACCATTATCCGGACGTTCTGATGGTAAAGCATATCAAAGCAAGTACGGCAATCCCCGGGCAGCCTTTTGCCTTGGTTCCGGAAGGAAAGCGGCATTTTCTGCAACATGAAAAGGAGAGTGCACGACTTACCAGGGAGATTTTCCCGCGCTTCCGCTGGAGTATGGTGCTTCCGGGAGGAAGTTCCGGGGAACAGGAGGTTGAGTATTTAGTAGGGCATCATATGCTGGGGACCCTAACTTTTATGACTGAATTGCGGGAGGGGTCCGATTCTGAAAAAGTTGCCTTAAAATCCCGACGTTTTGCCTGGGAGGTTGGCTGGAATGGGCAAAGATTTGAGCCGCAGCGTGTAGAGAATTTACTGGAACTTTGGCAGGCAGATTTTCTGGGCGGAAAACAGCTGAGTGACGATGACTTTAAACGTTTAAAAGGAATCCAGGAGGAAATTAAACGTGCCTGTTCTTCTATGGTTCAGAGAGAGAAGACTCTTGATTGGAAATTCTTCGCCGGCTTTGCCCGGGAAAAAGGCTTGGAGAAAGAAAGGTTCGGCCAGTTTAAAGAGCAGGTCCGCAAGGTGTTGATGATGGAACCTGAGCTTAGTTTGGAGAATCGCGATTTATTAGAACGTGAATACCGATCATTTGCGCAGGCTGAAACGGCTCGCTTCCACAAGGGTTAATTGGAGGAATTTTGAACAGAATTCTAAAAGAGGGCAAAGCTGGCTGTGAAATGTATGAGGCTTCTAACCCGGGAAAAAGAAGGTTTTAACCTCCAGCGGAATTTAATCCCGCTAAGCGTAAATGTGAAGTTTCATGCGGTTGAGGGGCAGTTGAAAAGTATTCCTTGACCCATATATAGTCTGAGTTTATCATTATTTCAAAAAGGAGAGATGCTTTTTATGGAAAAACGTTGGCGCTGTGATGTTTGTGGTTATATACATACCGGGGACAATCCGCCGGATGTTTGCCCCATCTGTGGTGTTGATGCCAGTCATTTTCAATTAGTTGTGGAGGAAACCGGGACCAAGACGGCTCCCCAAGTTCAACCGGCTGCGAAATCTGAGAAAGCACAGCCGGATCGCCCGACGGCAATTCGCCAAGCACTTTATAGAATTTCTTACGGGCTCTTTATCATTACAGCCCAGGCAGAGGGCCGGGATAACGGACAATGCGCCAATACTTGTTTTCAGGTTACCTCTGATCCGGCGAGAATAGCTATTGGCATCAATAAAGGGAACCTCACCCATGATTTAATTCAAAAGAGCGGCAAATTCGGTGTATCGGTGTTGAGCCAGACGGGTCAGGACTATGCCCGCAAGTTCGGATATCGCTCGGGACGTGATGCCGATAAATTTCAAGGGGTGGCTGTCCATCGGGGAGAATCGGGAGTTTTATTGCTGGATGACGTCCTGGTGACTATGGAAGCCAAGGTTATGGGTCAGTTAGACGCGGGAACCCATACTCTTTTCCTGGCTGATGTCAGCGGAGCGGAGATTCTTCAAGAAGGGGACCCGATGACCTACGCCTTTTTTAGAGCCAGTAAATAAACCTCTTTTCAGGTAGTACTAACTGCAGACCGCGGAGATGCAAAGATAATTTGGAAGGTAAACTAATGAGGCTAGTTCCTGTTAGGCAGAATTACCTGAAGTTAAAAGATAGAGGGGTAAAAAATAGCCGGATCGCTTGGAAAACAAGAGATTCGGCTGTTTTTAAAATGTCCTGTTATTTAAGTTTTTTGTTAAGTCTAATTTCGTGCATGAACGAAATTTTGTAAATCAGTCCAAAAAGCTCATAAAGCAAAAAGCCGGTTTTTCTTACTCTAAAAGGATTAACCGGCTGAACTAGTTTGGCCTGTGAGCCGATCAACCCGCTGCAAAAAGATGACTTCAAGAGGAGACTTGAAGAATTAATTAAAATTTCCACAATAAACTTGAATCTGACCAAAGATAAAGATAAAATAATATAAATCAAGGGGTGATGGAGCTCACCCAAAAATGCTTTTTAAAGCTGATGGCTCCTATCAGACAAAACTGATAGGCGCTTTTTTTATGGCAATTTTACGCTAAGGGATTGTGCGAAAACCATAATCGAGGTCTGGGTACTGAGTACCTGAATTCATATAATGCCGGAAAGGAAGTGAAGGACCAAAGTTTCTGAACAGAGTAAACACCACGATTAACTCTAGCATTGCTGTTCATCGTAGGGATATCCGCTCAGAGGCTGGACGAAAAAAATGCATTTTAAAGTTAAGGAGCAGGCGGCCGGGGATTTAGCCGCGGGGCTCCTGGAGCGCGGGTAAAATGATCACCGAAAACCAGGAGTCCCTAAATAAACGGATTAACGAGGCTATTGACAGGTTAAGCGCCCTCCGGGATCTTAAGCAGGCCGTTCTTGATCTGGAGGCATGCGGACCGATTGCTGTGGAGCCGCTCCGGAAGTTTCTTTTTACCCGTGACCGCAGCGGAATATTTGAACCGCGCTGCCGGGCTGTGGAAGTCCTGGCGGCTTTGGGCGCCAAGGAAGTTCTCATGGATTTCCTGGCCCGCTTTAGGCCAAAACTCGTTCCAGGTTCAGAAATAGGAAATCTGAAATCAGAAGTTGAAATTGAAGAAGAACCTTCGTTCGGAAAGGAACACCTATACTCGAACTTTGATATTCCCGATCCCGTGGAGCAGGCCGGCGATGAAGCTGTTGCCAACGCGGTAGCCCGTGCCCTGATGAAATGGCCGGACGATGATGTGTTTACGCTATTGTTGGAAACCACAAAGCGCAAGCTGCTCGCCGGCGTCGTGGAAGCACTTGGAGAATATCGTCGCCCGGAGGTCATTCCTGTATTTGCCAGCGCTCTGGGGGATGATTTTTACCGGCCGGCGGCGGAAAATGCTTTTCGTAAGCTTGGTGTTCAGGCTTGCCCGTGTTTATTGCAATTGGCCGCTACAAAGACCCCGACGCCGGAGGCGGAATCAGAGTCCAGCCGGCGTTGGCGGCGCAGCGCTTTAAGACTGTTTGCGGAGTTGCATCAGGGGGAGGATTTGCCCGCTTCCGTCTGTTCCTTGATGACGGACGCCGATCCGCAAATTGCGCTCTTGGCCTGTTCCCTGCTTTTGCCGAGGGTTTCCGGTACTGAACGGGAGAAGGTGGCAGCACGTCTCGTTGACTTGCTTGACAATACCGATTGGCTGTTCCGCGCCGAAGTAGAGGAACTGTTGATTCGTTATTCAATAATTCAATAGATGGGAATGAAGTTTCCCTCGGATTCGCCGAAATGCTTAAAAAGCTGATGACTTCTAAACAGAAATCATCAGCTTTTTAAGTGCGCTACGCAGGGCGGTTAATTCTTTGAACCACTAACCCAATGCTCGAACGCTTGGAAATTCAGAACTGATTGATACATCAACAAAGGCCTATTATTGTCGTATGGGGGCGTTGTAAGGGAAAAGAATTTTTTAAACTATTGCGTAATTAATTTTTGGGTATAGCTTAAAAGATTTTTGTGGGTTCGAATCCCACCACCCCCGCCATTATTATTCCCAGAGAATTTCAAGATTTTTAATTTTATTAATGCAACTAAAGCTTTTTGGCCAACTAGGAGTGGCGGGCATTCATTATTGACTTAGGAACATTTTGGGAGCTCACAAGGTTTGGTTAACTTGTTTGGTGTTTAATGAGGTATCTGGATTAAATAAGAGAAGCATTACGTAAAGGGTGAGCAAATATGGATAGACCTATTCGGGTATTATTGGCGGATGATAATAGAGAGTTCATTGAGGTTTTAAAAGCTTACATAAAAAATCAGGAGGATATGGAATTAGTTGGTGTTGCTTATAATGGGAATGAAGCATTTGAACTAATCGGTCACAAATCTCCTGATTTATTAGTCTTGGATATGATCATGCCTCAATTAGACGGCCTGGGTGTGTTGGAAAAGCTCCAACATGAGAACCACAGACCACATGTTATTATTGTGTCTTCCTTGGAAAGAGAATTGATAAAACAGTTGGCAGTAAATCTGGGCACTGATCATTACCTGGCAAAGCCTTTTGATCTTCACTTGCTGGGTCAACAAATTAGGCAGTTATGTGGTGACAACACTATTAAGAGCTTGACTGGTTCAATCGTAGCCAACAGAGCTATAGCTCAAATAGTCAATGGGAGTCCGGTAAATTTAGAAATTGAAGTTACTCGTATCATACAGCAGGTTGGTGTACCGCCCCACTTGAAAGGTTACCAGTATTTGCGTGAAGCAATTTTAATGGTTGTAGAAGAAATCTCACTGTTGGACGCTTTTACCAAAGAACTCTATCCCAAAGTAGCTCTAAAATATCATACTACTCCTATTCGGGTTGAGCGGGGAATTCGCCGCGCTATAGAACGGGCTTGGGATCGTGGAAATACACAATCGGTTAACCGACTATTTGGCTATACAGTAAATATGGGTCGAAGTAAACCGACTAATTCTAAACTTATTGCAATTGTAGCTGATAAATTGAGAATGGTACAGTTATTGAAAAAATGACCGTTAAAAGTAAATCTCTCGCCACTTGTGGTGAATGGAAGGAAGGGTTGAGAATGGGGTCATTACTTATCAATAAAAACGTTATTATTATGGGTTTAAGAAATAAATGGAGTATAGCCTGGGGTATTGCCAAGGCGGCACATGAAGAAGGCGTCAATTTGATGGTCATGGGGGAACGAAAACTGGTATTAAGGCTAAATCGCTTAAAGAATGATTTCTTTTACCCAGGGTTTGTCGGACATCCTGTCCGATACACATAATACATATAGGGAGGTGCCTACTGGAGATGGAGGGTTATTTTTCCGTTGAGGAAGCAGCAAGTCGCCTGGGAATTTCGTCGGCCACTGTACGCCGCCGCATTCGGAAGGGCGAATTAAAAGCCGTTAAAGAGCAAGGCCATTATGGTGAGCAGTATTACATACCCATTGAAGAAGTGAACACCGCTCAAACGACACCCGATATTGTGCCATTAGTTAAACCACCACTCGATCCTATTGAACTGGACGAGAAGATTAGCGCGGCGGTCCGGAGAGAGAACGAAGAATTACGCCAGGAAATAAGGGGGCTACGCCAAGAACTAGCCGACCTGGAGAAACAGCAGGAAGAAAGGGTACAAGAACAAGGCGGATGGATTATTGCCCAAATCCATGCTGTCTTGGAGGAAAAGAAGAGGCCGTGGTGGTCACGACTTAAGGGTAAAAACATTAATAATAATTCTGTCCATGAGAGGTGAATCTTCTGAACAATGAACAAACAATAGAAAAAATTTCTAAAATCTATCTTGACGTTCGGATTCTAAGATGACTTTACTTACACCTTCCGGAAAAATCGAACTGTTTAACTTTATGATATTAAAGTGGATGTTCGACCTGCTTGAACGATGTCCTCAAACTAAAATTTACCCGCTAAAAATTCCCCTTAAAAAGTCTGGGATGATAAAAAATAACACTTGATTTTGGTTTAAATTAATTGTAATATGAGAACATAAATTAATTGATAATATTTTGAGGGGGATAAAGAAACAATGATGAAGAAATTTGTTTGTTCAGTTTGTGGCTATGTCTTTGAAGGAAATGAAGCGCCGGAACAATGTCCGCAGTGTAAAGCTCCCAAAGCCAAATTCTCTGAGAAAATGGAAGGGCCTTTACAGTGGGCAGATGAGCATAAAATCGGAGTAGCCCAAGGGGTAGACCCTGAAATCCTCGAAGGTTTAAAAGCTAATTTTATGGGAGAATGTACTGAAGTCGGGATGTACCTAGCCATGAGCCGTCAAGCAGACCGGGAAGGCTATCCTGAAGTCGCCGAAGCTTATAAAAGAATAGCTTTGGAAGAAGCGGAACATGCGGCGAAGTTTGCGGAGTTGCTTGGAGAAGTGGTCTTCGCGGATACTAAAAAGAATTTAGAGGTCAGAGTTGAAGCTGAATTCGGAGCCTGCCAAGGCAAAAAAGATATTGCGACGAAAGCTAAACAGTTAAACTACGATGCGATTCACGATACGGTGCACGAAATGTGCAAAGATGAAGCAAGGCATGGAGCCGCTTTTAAAGGTTTGCTGGACAGATATTTCAAATAGATCACTGTTATGATAGGGCGCAGCTCCATGAGCTGCGTCTTTTTATAATCCCTGAGTCAGGTGTCTCGCCCGCAAAAGTTTTGTTTTCCCGGATATCTGACGCGGAATTAAACCAGTTCACCAGGTTTGCAATCTCTTCCTGGGTTGCCTTTTTCTCATCCGTATGTCCACTCCATAATGTCAGACTGGAAATGTTTTCAACCTTTATTGGGCGGTGCAAATTTGAGCTTCTGCTATAGGCCCAAATACCTGCACAGATCAGAAGCAAGACAATTAGCACTATCCCTATGGTTAAAGATTTTCTCTTCAATGTCATCCTCCTCACTAAAATATCTTAGCTCGCAATTTGGAATTAATTTCTACTAAATCCCTTTAATTCTTGTTATTATATACTAAATTAATTACAGGCTAAAATACCAAAAGTTAACTGAACTTAGAAAACCGGTGGTACGTAAGGAAATGAAAGCGAGAAAGGCACCTCGGCCTCTGAATTTGTCTACTCAGGATCACTAAATTATGTGCTTTCCCTCTCCATTTTCAAATCCAGATAGCGGTCTTCCGTTTTTTGTTGTTTATTTTTAAACCGCTGAGTTACAATGGTAAATAGATAAACCCTGGGGAGGATAATTCACGGTGTTTGACGAAGGGCAGAACTGGAAAGTAAAAATAACCAACTGGCTTTTCGATCTAGGCTTTGTCGCTGTCGGATTTACCGGCTCGAAGCCGATTGAAGGCCTTGACCTCTTATTACAGACTCGTTTTGAGCAAAATATGGCAACACCTTTTGAAAATAAGGAGATTAGGTTAAGAGTAGATCCTAAAGCGGTTTGGCAGGATTGTAAAGGAATAGCGGCTCTGGCCTATCCGCTGCCCCACACAGTCGGGCCGGTCCAAGGAGAGGGGGTTTTGGCCCGCTCAGCGGTTGGGGGAGACTATCACCGCGTTGTAAACCAAAGGTTAAAAGAGTTGAGCGAGAAAATGGTGGCTGATCATTGGCCTGGTGAGCTGCGCTGGCAGGTGGATACGGGGCCGCTCGTGGAGCGGGCCTTTGCTTTGCGGGCAGGGATTGGCTGGATCGGAAGGAACCAGCAGCTTATCATACCGGGCTACGGTTCCTTTGTAAGTTTAGCTCTGCTCCTTCTGGACCGGGAGATCCCCAGCGATGAGGAGATCACTAATCAGTGCGGCAATTGCCGGAAATGCGTACAGGTTTGTCCGGCCCAGATTCTGGGCAAGGAATTGTTTGCAGCTCAAAACTGTTATTCCTACCTTACCCAGAGCAAAGATGTACTGGCAATGGGCGCAGGCCAAGGACTAGGCCTGCGAATTTTCGGCTGTGACACCTGTCAGGAGGTTTGTCCCTATAATCAAACCTGGCTTCAGGAAGAATTAAAGGATTTATCTCCGGCCAGGCCCAAACGCGGGGTTGATTTGCTGACTGCTTTGAGCATGACGAAGGGAGAGTTTAAAAAAGATTTTTTCCCGACAGCAGCCGGATGGCGGGGCAAAGGAGTCTTACAAAGAAATGCTTTTCTGGCCATGCGCCAGGCACAAGACCCTCGGCTTAATTCGTGGTTAACCGCTGGAGAAAAATCACAAATGCCGCCGATTTTAACTCCCTATTTGCAGGACAACGGAGAAGAATAGCCATCTGCAAAGCAGGAGATTTGCAAAGAATATCCCCAAAAACACCCCAAGAATATACGGGCTGCCCCAAAATAGAAGATTTCTATTTCGAGGCAGCCCTAAAAAATTCCTAAGAGTATTTTATACAGTCTGACTTGAAAAAATCTCAAAACCCGTAAGGAAGGCAGCTTCGCCCGCAAGAGTGAACTCATTTCCCGGAGAGGCGGTAAAGCTCAAACCAACCGGCGCTGAACAAAGCGGGTGATTCGCTCCAGGGCTTCTTCGAGCTGTTCAAGAGAGTAAGCGTAGGAACAGCGGATAAAGCCTTCGCCGGAAGGTCCGAAAGCGGTCCCTGGGACTACGGCCACCTTTTCTTCTTTTAAAAGCTCTTCGGCAAAGCTTTCCGAGGACAGCTTTGTCTTGGATATATCGGGAAATACATAGAAGGCACCTAAAGGTTCAAAACAGTCCAGTCCCATGGACCTGAAGCCATGTACCATAAGGCGGCGCCGGCGGTCATAGGCTGAAACCATTTCGTTCTTAGCCTCGGAAGCCGAACGCAAAGCTTCCAAAGCAGCGATTTGTCCGGTGATCGGAGCGCAGAGCATAGTGTATTGATGAATTTTAGTCATGCCGCTAATGAGGTCGGGATGACCTGCCACGTAGCCGATTCTCCAGCCTGTCATGGCATAAGATTTGGAAAAGCCGCTGACGAAGAGAGTGCGGTCGTGCATCTCCGGCAGACTAGCAAAAGAGGTATGGGTACCCTCGTAGGTAAGGTCGGAATAGATGTCATCGGCCAGGACGAGGAGATCATGCTGTTTTACAAACTCAGCGATGGGCAGAAGGTCCTCGCGCTGCATAATGGCCCCGGTCGGGTTGTTGGGATAGGATAAAACCAGGAGCTTAACCTCGGGAGAATAGACCTTGGCTAAGTCTTCCACCCGCAAGCGGAAATTTTCCTGAGCATGAGTCGGAACATAGCGCACGCCGGCTCCGGCTAAGGTTGCACAGGGGGCGTAGGAGACATAAGAAGGGTCGGGAACCAAGACAATATTTCCCGGTTCCAGAACCGCGCGCATCACCAGGTCCACAGCTTCACTGGCTCCCGTTGTAATCAGGATTTCTCGCAAAGGGTCGTAAGAAAGGCCCAAAGAAACGTTGAGATGGTGGGCAAGTTCTTCACGCAATTCCAAGAGCCCGGCGTTGCTGGTGTACATGGTCTGCCCCTGTTCAAGGGAGAAAATGCCGCTCTCCCGCACAGTCCAGGGGGTGACAAAGTCCGGTTCGCCGACCCCTAAGGAGATGACGTCTTTCATGGTCGCTACGAGATCGAAAAACTTGCGGATGCCCGAAGGCGGCAAATTGGCGACATGGCTGGCAAGGTAGCGGTTCACGGAGATATCACGAGACGTTGCAGCGTCTCTTCTTCACCCAGAAGTTCCACTCCGTCCTGTTTATAGCGGCGCAGCACGAAGTGGGTGGCGGTACTTTGAATGTGCTCCAAGGGAGCGAGTTTTTCCGCGACAAAAAGAGCAACATCCTGCATTGTTTTGCCTTCAATGAGCAGAGTTAAGTCGTAGCCCCCGGACATTAGCATCAGAGATTTAATTTCAGGAAATTTTTGCAAACGCTTGGCGATTTTATCAAAACCGTATCCCCGCTGGGGTAACACTCGAACTTCAATGAGTGCGGCTACTTTTTCTTCGCCCGTTCGTTCCCAGTTAATCAAGGGTTGATAACCGACAATCACTTTTTCCTTTTCCCAATCCTTAATGCGCTTTTGGATGTATTCCGGGCTTAAGCCGGTTTGCAGAGAAAGCTCCTCCGGTCCTAAGCGGCAGTCTTCGGCTATAATTTTAAGCAGTTTGCGATCGTCTGATGTAAGCATTAGATTCACCTCTTCCAAGAAATTATACAACAAATCATATCATAACTTAGAACAACGTAAATTACAATATTGTTTTATATAACAGAGGTTGTATTAGAGGCAGAATTGGCTGAAATTTTGGTTTCATTCAGCAGTCCGCCGGCGAGGAGAATTTTTGCCTGACGCTCGGTGAGATCGTGTTTTACTAAAATGGGGGTTGAACTGTTATCCGGAACAAGAGCAAAGGGCTCTGAAGACTGAATGGCTTGGTGGAGGTCGGTAAGCTTCAGAACCATTCCGGGTTGTAGGCGGGCTAAGTCTTCTTCATGAACAAAGGTCAGCGGCAGAATGCCAAAGTTAATGAGGTTGGCGCGATGGATGCGCGCAAAACTTTGGGCTAAAACGACTCGCAGTCCCAGATACATAGGGGCAAGTGCGGCGTGTTCCCGGCTTGAACCCTGACCATAATTGTGTCCGGCAATGATGGCGCTTTGTTTAAAACCTTTGGCTTTTGCTGCAAACTGAGGATCGAGTTTATGAAAGACAAATTCTGCAATAGCCGGGATGTTGGAGCGGAGGGGGAGGATCTTAGAGCCGGCGGGCATGATATCGTCCGTTGTCACATTGTCTCCTAATTTCAGGACAACCGGCAGGCTAAGTTCATTGTCAAGTTTGGGAGCCAGGGGAAGAGGCTGAATATTTGGCCCGCGCCGGATTGGAGTATCGGGATCTCCGGGGGGAATGATCATGCTGTCATCAATGCGGAATTGCTGCGGGAACTCGATAACCGGCGGAAGTCCGAGAGTCCGCGGGTCGGTGATAAAGCCGGTCAAGGCGCAGGCTGCGGCAACTTCCGGACTTGCCAGAAAGACCGAAGCATCCTGAGTTCCGCTTCGCCCCAGGAAGTTGCGGTTAAAGGTGCGGACTGAGACAGCCTGGGAAACGGGGGATTGCCCCATGCCGATGCAGGGGCCGCAGGTTGATTCGAGCAGGCGTGCTCCGCTGTCAAGAAGGTCGGTTAAAGCCCCGTCAGCGGCAAGCATGCTTAAGACTTGGCGGGAGCCCGGAGAAATTACCAGACTCACGTTCGGGTGCACGTGTTTTCCTTTCAGGATCTGACTTACGCGCATTAGGTCCTGGTAGGAGGAATTCGTGCAGCTGCCGATGGCTACTTGGTTGACGGGCAGCCCGGCGCGTTCACTCACGGGAACGACATTGTCAGGGCTGTGGGGCTGAGCGACCATAGGAACGAGACCTGAGAGATCAAGTTCCAAAGTTTCGTCATAAGAAGCGTCCTCATCGGCAGAGAGAGCGACCCAATCATCAGCCCGTCCCTGTGCTTCCAAAAAGCGCAGGGTTTGTTCGTCACTGGGAAAGATCGAGGACGAGGCCCCTAGTTCGGCGCCCATGTTGGTGATGGTTGCGCGTTCCGGTACAGTGAGGGTTTTGACCCCGGGTCCGGCATACTCGATGATTTTGCCCACGCCTCCTTTGACGGTAAGCCTGCGCAGTATTTCTAAAATAATATCCTTGGCGGAGACCCACTCGGACAATTGTCCGACCAGCCAGACGCGCAGGACTTTAGGATTAGGCAGGTAAAAAGCTCCTCCCCCCATGGCTACGGCAACGTCAAGCCCGCCGGCGCCCATGGCCAGCATTCCCATTCCGCCTGCCGTTGGAGTATGACTGTCTGAGCCAAGCAGAGTTTTTCCCGGTTGGGCAAAGCGTTCAAGGTGAACCTGGTGGCAGATCCCATTGCCGGGACGGGAGAAATAGGTACCGAAACGTGCGGCCGCACTTTGTAAAAAAGCATGGTCATCGGCGTTCTCGAATCCGGTTTGCAGAGTATTGTGATCTATATAACTAACCGAGCATTCGGTGCGGACTCTGGCGAGGTTCATGGCTTCAAATTGCAAATAAGCCATCGTGCCTGTGGCGTCTTGGGTCAATGTTTGGTCAATCCGCAAAGCGATTTCGCTGCCTTGGTTTAAATCGCCGGATACCAGGTGAGCTGCGAGAATTTTTTGAGTTAGGTTCTGTCCCATGGTAATACCTCCTTCGAATGATATTTACTTTACCAAAAAGCTCAAGCAACATCCAGAGCTTCCGGGAAAGTATACAAAATATCTGAGCCGGAAGCGGCAATGGTTGAGAATTTGCTATAATTGTCTATAATTTCAATGTAAGTTTAAAATGAAAAAAGCAGATTATAGTTTGGGTTTGTAATAATTTCAGGTTATAATAGTAAATGATCGGCTAAATGTTCGCGAGCTTCAAGGTAGCTGCTAAATAGCCAGGGAGGTATATTATATTGCCTATCTACGAATTCGAGTGTCCGAGCTGCGGTTTGCTGACTACAGAATTATGCAAAATGGGGGAAAATGGAGAATCCCTGACCTGTCTCGGCTGCGGACATGAAGGGCTTTGGAAACAAGTATCCGGCTTTGCCAGTCCTGGGGTCTCTAAAGGAAGAAGTGCCGGATCTTGTTCACCGGGCTGTCACGGGAACTGTGCCGGGTGTCATTGAAAGGGGAACAGATTTTGAACAGTCGACTTAACATTGTTTTGGTTGAGCCGGAGATCCCGCCGAATACAGGGAATGTGGCTCGGCTTTGTGCTGCAACGGGAGCTGCCCTTCATCTGGTAAAACCTCTTGGTTTCAGTATTGATGATAAGCAATTGAAACGGGCCGGATTAGATTACTGGCACCTGCTTGATATTTTTTATTATGAGAATTTCAGTGATTTTGAGGAAAAGAATCCCAACGGTACCCGTTACTTAGCAACGACAAAAGGTGGCCGCTGGCATAGTGATATAGTCTACGAACCCGGGGGATATTTGATTTTCGGGAAAGAAACCAAAGGATTGGCACCGGAAATCTTAGCGCGTTATCCGGATAAAACCGTGAGATTGCCGATGCGGGCGGAGGCGCGTTCCCTGAATCTGTCGAATTCCGTGGCTGTAGTTGTTTATGAAGCATTGCGTCAATGGGGATTTCCGAGTCTTGTTTAGAAAGAGGGAGAAACTGTGATACCCAAAGTTGAGGTAGGATTAATTTGTGGCTCAAGTACGAATTCGATTTCTTTTCCTGCAGATTTGTCAATTCCCGGAACGAAAGTTCTTGGCGAAGGACTGATTTTTGACACTCCTTTTGGACCGTCACCGGAGTTTACTCATTTTTCCTATGCCGGCAAAGAAGCTCTAACCTGCCGGATGCACGGCTGGAGGCAAGGAGTCACCAGAGCCCAGGCTTCGCAGCAAATTTTCTGGGTTTTCCATGCAGCAGGTGTGCATGTCGTCTTAACCGAAGGTGGGGTTGGGGGAATTAACCATCTTCTGAAACCCCGTGATGTCGTCATTCCCCACGATTATTTGGATTTCTCCATGAGGAAAGATGTGTCAATCGGACTTCCCTTTCTGCTGACGATGCGCGATGCCGTCTGCCCGGACCTCGCTAAAGTTCTGTATGAAACCGTTTTGCAAAATCATCCTCCCAGGTATGTTTTTGAACGCGGAGTTTATGTTTGCACGGACGGGCGTCATTTTGAAAGTCCTGCCGAAGTTCAGATGTTTAAACAGATGGGTGGCGATGTCATTGGGCAATCCCTGTGTCCTGAAGTTTATTTGGCGCGGGAGATTGGTGCCCATTACGCCAGCGTTCAACTGGTTGTGAATTATGCTGAAGGAATCGTGGAGGATTGGGAGCATGAGGAATTGGCAGATATTTTTTATAATCAGGCCAATGTTGCCGGGAGAATATTGTTAAGTGCTATGGAGATGCTTCCGCAAAGGTTTTCCTGTTCCTGTTTGGAATTGCGCCAGCCGACGATGCTGCGCGACACGCTTAAAGCTAAGGGGTCGGAGGAACTATCATGAACTATGTATTGACCTTTACTTTGGCCTTAGTTATCGCAGTGATCGGTACACCTTTCACCATGAAACTTGCCAAAAAGTGGGGAGCAATTGCATATCCGGGCGGTCGGCATATCCATAAAAAACCGATTCCCCGTCTTGGTGGTTTGGCCTTGTATGCCGGATTCTGGCTGGCAACACTGATCGCACAGGTATGGGATGACTCATTATGGGGATTATTTCTGGGTAGTTCCTTAATTCTGCTGGTCGGCATTTGGGATGATATCCGGGAAATTCGTCCCATGGTTAAGCTTTTCTGGCAAATTGTGGCGGCTTCTTTATTAGGTTTCAGCTTTTCCATGAACATGATCACTTTGCCTCTGATCGGAGAGGTCAACTTTGTAATGCATGGCTTCGGTGCTATTGGTTTCATCTTAATGTTATTTTGGGTGGTTGGCCTGGTGAATACGGTCAATATTTCGGATGGGTTGGATGGACTGGCCGCAGGGATATGCTTTATGGCCGCTCTGTTGCTGTTCTGGTCGGCGAATCATATCGGCCAAGTTGGCCAGGTTCCCGCAGCCCATCTCACTCTAGCTTTAGCTGGGGCCTTGCTTGGTTTCTTAGTCTATAATTTCCCGCCGGCCCGTGTTTTTATGGGAGATTCAGGCAGCATGTTTTTAGGATATATTATAGGCGGACTTTCTATCATTGGGCTGCTGAAAACGGCGACGATTCTCGGCCTAGTTTTCCCCCTTTTGGTCATGGGCATGCCGGTCACGGACTTGACCTTTGCTATTATCCGCCGTAAGCTGCGCGGACAGTCTATGGCTACGGCTGACCGGGGGCATCTGCACCACCGTTTGCTGGACGCCGGCCTTACGCAACGCCAGGCGGTATTGTCAATGTACGGAATCAGCGCTTGCTTTGGGGGGGCGGCAGTCTTAGGGGCCAAGGGGCAATGGATTTTGGCTCTGGCTATGCTCATTGTTGTCTTTGCCTTGTTGGTGATAATTTTGATGCGCAGGACGGCGATGCTGGCGGTTTTCAGCCGCCGCCATTCAAAATGAGCCGAATTTTCGCTTAGACTTCTTATTTGCTATCCTTTAGTACAATATAGCCACACTTCTCGCCCCACCGATGCATATGATGATCGGAAAGGGGGTATAAGTATGCCGTTAAATGTGTTTGCATTTTACAATGGCCTCAATGAGCAAGCCAAGGGTTATACTTACTTTAAACGATATGGAAGTATTATTCGCCAATTAGATATTTTTCAGATACCGATTCAAAATAACGGAACGCTTTTAGGCCGTCCCAGCCGCCGGCTTATAACGGAAGCGCATGCCATGGGCATTAAGGTTCTTTTAACTGTCAGCAACCTGACGGCTGCGGGGCGCTTTTCCACAGCTTTGCTGGGACGATTGGTGCGGGATCAAAATTTTGCCGATTATGTTTGGGGAAACATACGCAATCTCTTGGCTGAGTACCAGTTTGACGGGATCAATCTGGATTTGGAAAAAGGAAAGCCGGAAGATCGCGCTCTTTTCAGCCAGCTTATCCAGACATGGTCAGCCAAGTTCCGCCAAGCCAATTACTTAGTGAGCATAGATGTTCCGGCCAAATCCTCGGATGAACCTTATGATCCTTGGAAAGGTGCTTTTGATTTTAAAATAATAGGTCAAGCTGTCGACGAAGTGATTCTGATGACTTATGAGGAGCATTGGCCGGGGAGTCCGCCAGGGTCTGTGGCCTCTCTATCCTGGGTCAACGCTAATTTAAATTACGCTTTGGCCAATATCCCGGCTTCGAAAATCTACATGGGTATTCCTCTTTACGGCTATGATTGGCCTGAACGGGGAACAGCTCAAGTTATCGGCTATCAGCGGGCCATTGATCTGGCCAAACGCTTCGGAGCTCCGCTCCGCTGGGATGCCAAGCAGCATAGTTTGTATTTTCATTATGAAACGATGGGGATCAGGCATACCGTGTATTTTGAAGATCCGCGCAGTTTGAAAGATAAATTGGATTTAGCCTTAAGCAAAGGCATTCGGGGAGTCGCTATTTGGGAAATGAACTTGAGTTATCCTGCTTTCTGGGAGGTACTTCAAGCATATTCAGCTCGTTAAACTAATGAGACGGAGGTTAAAGAATGATTATTCGTTTCCACGGACACGCTTGTTTCGAAATTGAAAGTGATGCAAGAAGAATCCTGATTGACCCTTTTTTAAGAGATAATCCCAGTACAACAACAAAGCCTGAAGATTTCACCCGGCTGGATGCTATTTTAGTGACTCACGGACATCACGATCATCTGGGTGATGCGGTGTGGCTGTCGAAACGAACGGGGGCTCCGATTATTGCCGTTTATGAGCTGGCCGCCTATTGTCAGAGTAAAGGTGCAACGACTCACGCCATGCATCTTGGAGGCAAACATCTCTTTCCCTTCGGCTGGGTTAAGCTGACCTTGGCGCTTCATGGGTCCGGGATTGAAGAAGAAGGGGTTCCCATGCCCTATGGAGGTCCGCCCTGCGGATTTCTCCTGCAAATAGAAGGAAAATGGCTCTATCATGCCGGGGATACCGGCTTGTTCGGAGACATGGAGCTCATTGGCATGCGCCATCCTTTGGAGGTTGCCATGCTGCCCATAGGAGATAATTTTGTCATGGGGGTAGAGGAAGCGGCTCATGCTTCGCAATTACTTCGTCCCAAAGTGGTTATTCCCATGCATTATAATACCTTCCCGCTCATCAACCAGGATGTCGAAGAGTTTCTGAGGATGCTGCAGCGCAGGGTTCCGGAGACTCAAGGGAAAGTACTTAAAGCCGGGGAGTCTTTTGAGTTAATTTAACGACTTAGACGTTAGCTGCCTAAAACGTCCGGAAGTTATTGAATTTAATCCCTAAATTAATCATGAATCAAAATATCCCGCTTGAATTTTCAAGCGGGATATTTTTGTGCGAAAACGGTAAAACTCAGAGTAAGGAGATGAGAACATGACTAGAAAATTATGTGCGCTTCGTTGTTTATATGGCGTGGATGGACATTGCCGTTTAGAACACTTATTAGGAGATCGGGGTCCCAATTGTCCGCACTATGAAGAGGATAGCTATACTATGAGCAGGGGGAGGATCTAAGATGAAACCGGCATCAAGACCTAAGGTTAAGCGGATTGATCCTTTAGAGCCGTTAAAAATGGAAATTGCTGCTGAGCTGGGCCTTCTGGAGCAAGTTCAGACGAAAGGCTGGCATTCTTTAAATGCCAAGGACGCCGGCAAAATTGGCGGACTTATGACCCAGCGGCGGAGACGGGAAAATCTTAAAGAGAGAAACGACGAATAGGTATAGCTCGATTTTCGATCATATGATATAATTATTGGTCGTATAGTAATAAGTGGGGAGCGTTATTCAGTTGACAAAACATCAACAAATTTTAACATTTATTGAAGATCTGGCTATAGGCAGTAAGGTATCTGTACGTTTTATAGCTAAAGCATTGGATGTCAGCGAAGGCACAGCCTATCGCGCCATTAAAGAGGCTGAGGCTAAGGGCTTAGTCCGTTCAATTCCGAAAGTGGGCACCATACGAATTGAAGGAGTCAAAGAACGCCAAATTGAAGACCTAACGTTGCGTGAAGTTTCACAGATCGCCGAAGGGGTTGTGATTTGTGGTTTCGAGTATCTAGATCGCTCCCCGCATAAATTCATTATTGCTTCGATGGAACTGGATGCTATGGGACGCTATTTGGAAGAGAAAGCGTTATGCATTGTCGGTAACCGTCGCAATGCCCAGATCTTTGCTTTGGAGCATGACGCCTCCTTGTTAATCACGGGAGGATTGGAGCCCGATGAGGATGTTGTAGCTTTAGCCCGCCAGCGGGAATTGGTCATTATTCAGTCTCCCTATGATACATTTGCCGTGACGTCGATGATTAATCGAGCTCTTTATGATCGCTTAATTCAGAAAGAACTTATTCTTGTGGAAGACATCATGGTCAAAGATGTGAGTTATTTGCAGGAAGATGCTACGGTTGAAGATTGGCGGGAACTCTCCCAGACTACGGATCACAGCCGCTTTCCGGTAGTGGACAAGGACATGAATCTGGTGGGGATTGTAACGGCTGTCGATGTTGCCGGAGCGGAGCTCAAGACTCCGATTAAAGAGGTTATGAACGCTAATCCCTTCATGGTTGGGCGTGATGATCCTGTCACACATATTTCCCGGATCATGGTCTGGGAAGGCTGGGAAATAGCCGTCGTAGCAGACCAAGGCAAACTGCTCGGAATTGTTAGCCTGCAAGATGTCATTGAAGCCTATCAACAGGTTCAGAAGCAGCCTCAGTTTGGGGAAACCGTCGATAATCTGGTTTTAAGCGGCTTCCGGTTTGTTGATGATTCCGAACACCTTTCGATTGAAGGGGAAATAACCAACGCCATGGTGGATGATTATGGATCGGCCAGTTGCGGCGTTATTGTCACTGTCATGAATATGACGGGATATATTGGTTTACGTAAAAAGTATCGCTTAAATGCCATCACTGAAAACTTTACCTTGTATCAGCTTCAGCCGATCCCGGTAGGGACGGAAATTAAAGTCACGGCAAAGCTGCTCCTGGTGGCGAAAAAGCACTGCAATATCGAAGTAGAAGTGACAGTGGAGAACAATGTGGTTGCTAAAGGTTTAATGACTGCCCGAATCGGCGACAAAAAATTAGTTGGGGAAACAACTCTTCAGTAAGGTATCTGTTTGTTAGCTTCCTATTTTTAATAAGAAGTTTTCTGATGCCAATGTTATATAGATAGACGGAATGAATGAGGCAGGTCTTGAATTTTTCAAGACCTTTGCTGTACGTTGAGGAGCGAAAACGTGATGTTTGTACACCTCCATAATCACACGGAATTTAGTCTGCTTGACGGGGCCGCTCGAATCAATAAGTTGGTCCAGCGTGCGGTGGAACTGAATATGTCTGCTTTGGCTATTACGGATCATGGAGTTATGTATGGGGTCATTGATTTTTACAAGGCTTGCCGCAAAGCGGGTATTAAACCGATAATAGGGTGTGAAGTCTATGTCGCTCCGTTTAAGCGGACAGACAGGGTTCCCGGCAAGGACGACAAGAATTATCATTTGGTTCTTCTTGCCGAGAACAATGAGGGCTACCGCAACCTAATACGTTTAGTTTCCATGGCCCATATTGAGGGGTTTTATTACAAGCCCAGGGTAGATAAAGAAATTCTGCGCAAGCATTCCGGCGGAATTATTGCGCTTAGTGCTTGTTTGGCAGGAGAAGTGTCCGATTATCTCGTTAATGATCAATTGGAAATGGCCGTCCAGAGCGCGCTTGATTATGAAGCGATTTTCGGCAAAGGAAATTTTTATCTGGAAATTCAAGATCACGGAATTGATAAACAAGTTAAGGTTATAGCAGGCATGTGGAAAGTTCATGAACGCACAGGGATTCCTCTGGTGGCAACAAATGATGTGCATTATGTTAAGCGCGAGGATGCTCTGGTTCAAGATGCCCTGTTAAGTATTCAAACCGGCAAAACTCTGACGGATACATCGCGGATGCGGTTTTCCAGTCAGGAGTTTTTTCTGAAATCCGAACAGGAGATGGCCTTGCTTTTCGGAGAACATCCGGAAGTTTTGGCCAATACGGCTCATATTGCTCAGCGCTGCCAAGTGGAGTTTAATTTTGGGGAGAATTTTTTGCCCGATTTTCAAGTTCCTGCGGGCTATACCTTGGATGGGTACCTTGAGGCTCAATGCCGTGAAGCTTTTCCGCGTTTTTATCCCAGCATGACGCAGGAAGAGCGGGACCGTTTAGATTATGAGCTTGGAATTATTTCTCAGACAGGATTTTCGGGATATTTCCTGATTGTAGCGGATTTTTGCCGCTTTGCGCGGGAGCACGGAGTAGCCGTCGGTCCGGGAAGAGGGTCTGCGGCGGCCAGCATGGTTGCTTACTTATTGGGTATTACCTCAGTTGAGCCTTTGCGCCATGACCTGCTCTTTGAACGTTTTCTAAATCCGGAACGGATTTCCATGCCGGATATTGACATAGATTTTGACCCGGAAGGCCGAGAGCAGGTTATTCGTTATGTCACTGAAAAATATGGTGCGGACAAGGTCTGTCAAATTATTACCTTCGGAACTATGGGAGCTAAAGCGGCTATCCGAGATGGCGGAAGAGTTCTGGCAATCCCTTTGGCCCGGGTTGATAAGGTGGCCAAGGCTATTCCTTCCGATCTGGGAATGACCCTGGATAAAGCCCTGCAAGTATCTCCGGATTTGGCGCGTATGGTAGAAGAGGATGAGGAGGTTAAACGGCTTTACGCCTTGGCTCAGTCGCTTGAGGGCATGACAAGACATGCCTCTACCCATGCGGCGGGAATCGTGATTTCTAAAGATCCGCTCATGAATCATCTTCCCTTGCAAAGAACGTCCGAAGATTTTGTCATGACCCAATTTCCCATGAAAGTGGTCGAAGAAATAGGCTTGCTAAAGATGGACTTTCTCGGCTTGAGAAACTTAACCATCATTCAAGAGGCTGTGCAGCGCATAGAGGAAACTCAGGGGATTACTCTGGATCTGCAAGCCTTGCCTCTTGACGATCCCAAAACTTATAGTTTACTGGCTGCCGGGAACAGCACCGGGATCTTTCAATTGGAAAGCGGCGGGATGAGAGCGGTTTTAAAGGAGCTGAAACCAACCTGTTTTGAAGATATCATTGCTGTTAATGCTTTATACCGGCCAGGCCCTATGGACCAAATTCCTGAATTCATCCGCCGCAAACATGGAGGACAAATAACTTACTTGCATCCGAAGTTAGAACCTATTCTCCAAGCCACCTATGGAGTTATTGTCTACCAGGAACAAGTTATGCAGATTGCCCGGGACCTGGCGGGCTATTCCCTGGGACGAGCAGATTTGTTAAGGCGTGCTATGGGAAAAAAGAAACGAGAAATCATGGTTGAAGAACGGCATAACTTTATCTACGGCTTGCAGGATGATCAGGGAGAGTGGATTATCCCGGGGGCGCTTCGCTTAGGCTTAGCCAGTGAAGAGGCTGAGGAAATCTTTGATTTAATGGCTAAGTTTGCGGAATATGGCTTCAATAAGGGGCATGCTACGGCCTATGCCGTCATTTCGTATCAGACGGCCTATTTAAAGGCAAACTATCCTTTGGAATTTATGGCGGCCTTGTTAAGCACTGTCATGAATTCATCCGATAAAATATCCTTTTATATCCAAGACGCCAAGCAGAGTGGAATTGAAGTGCTTCCTCCGGATGTCCAGTATAGCCAGGTCGGTTTTTCCGTTGAAAATCAGGCAATTCGCTTTGGTTTAGGAGCTATCCGCAATGTTGGGATAAACGTAGTGGAGAAAATTTTGGAAGCGAGACGGGACGGCCCTTACCAATCCCTCTATGACTTTTGCATGCGAGTGGATCAAAAGGTTCTGAACCGGCGTGTCTTAGAGAGTTTAGTGCGCTCTGGAGCTTTAAGTTCCTTTGGCACGCGGGTTCAGGCTTTGGCGGTTCTCGATCAAATTTTGGAGATTGCTCAGCGCCGCCAGAAAGACCGCTTGAGTGGCCAGTTTTCCCTTTTTGATTTCGATGAGGAGTTAGATGAAGGAATTACTCTACCCCAACTTCCGGAGTTCAGCGAGCGGGAGATTCTTGAAATGGAAAGAGAGTATTTGGGTCTCTACCTGAGCGGGCATCCGCTTTCCGCTGTTTTATCCCAGCTCAAACCTCATGTATCTTCAGATATTCTGACCTGTCTGGAAGGAGAAGAGGAAAAAAAGGTGGCCCTGGGGGGACTCATTACCGGTTTTAGGCAAACTGTCACTAAGAAAGGCGAAATGATGGCGAGCTTTGTCTTGGAGGATTTGACAGGCGAGATCGAAGTCTTAGTATTTCCGCGTGTTTTTGCTCAGTTCCGTGGTTTAGGCAATGAGCAAGTGGTGGTGGTTGTCGGCAGGTACAATATTCGGGACGATGAGAAGAAAATCTTTGCCGAGAAAATCACCAGACTTGAGGAACTTAAGTCAACGGGGGAAACTGTGATGAAGGCAGATCTTAATAATGCCGGGCTCAAAGTGGTCGGAAAGCGGCTTTTTTTAAGATTTCCCCATGATCAGAGCAACCTTATGGCCCAAGTATTTAGTATTTTAGAAAGGTATCCCGGGGAACAGCCCGTGTATTTCTATTTTGACAATAATCAGAAAGTTATCGAAGGGAACCAGGAACTTTGGGTCAATGACGGGGAAGAACTGATGAAGGCTTTACTTGATGTCATGGGAGACGGCAATGTGGTCTGGAAACCGGGGAAAAATTTTGCATAAATGATTTCGCTAGCAGGATTCTGGGTTTTTAAGGCGAAACCCATGAAAATATCCTGTATATAAAGGAGATTGAGCGTGCGTACAGCAATTTATCCGGGAACCTTTGATCCGGTCACTAATGGACATCTTGATATTTTAACCCGGGCAAAAGAGCTCTTTGATAGGGTGATAATTGCCATTGCGGCGGATAGCAAGAAAACGCCTTTATTCACCCTGGGAGAAAGAATGGAACTTCTTTTAGAAGCGACGAAAGACATGCCGAATGTCACTGTTCGAGTCTTCGAAGGTTTAACCGTGGATTTTGCCCGCAAGTGCGAAGCCGTGGCAATTTTAAGAGGACTGAGAGCTTTATCCGACTTTGAATATGAATTTCAGCTGGCCTTAATGAACAAAAAGATTGCCCCAGATATTGAGACTGTTTTTTTAATGACTCAGAGTGAGTATTCCTTTATCAGCTCAAGTGCTATTAAATGGGCGGCGAGTTTGCATACCGGGGTTTCAGATTTTGTTACCCCGCATGTGGAAAAAGCCTTAATGGCTAAATACTCCAATCTCCGTTCAGATGTCCGTGATGAAGATTCATAATTGCGCCTTTGTTGCACAATCATTTGGGCTATGGTATCATAATACGGATTTAATAAGGGGGCTTTTACTGTGTGGACTGTCATTTATATTGCGCCCAATAAGTTAATTGCAGAAAAATACAAAACCATTCTAACCGATGAAGGAATGCTTGTTCAACTAAGACCGATAGGTTCCGCGCACCTCGGCGATCATGCTTCTGTGGAAATTTTAGTGCCTGAATCAGAAGCTGAAGAAGCGAACGAGATTATTACCAGCGCCATAGGGAGCTAACTATGTTCAAAGATATTTTTCGCAAAACAAAATACGTGACGATCCAATCTGCACCTGTGCCAAAACGTGCTCCGGTGGAGGGGGTACTTGAGGAGCCCTCAACAACCAAAAAAGAACTCCCGGATGGTCTCTGGGTGAAATGCCCTAAATGTGGCGAAGTTCTCTTCAACAAGGATCTCGAAGAGAATGCCCGGGTCTGTACGTCATGCGACTATCACTTTCGAATTACTGCCCGAGCACGTCTGGCACTGCTCGCCGATGAAGGCAGCTTTGAGGAATGGGATGCGGAAATTTTGCCGCTTAATCCCTTGGAGTTTCCTAATTATGAGGAAAAAATTCATGAGGCCCAGGAAAAGTCAGGTATGGCGGAAGGAGTTCTTGCCGGCCGGGCTAAGATTGAAAAGGTTCCTGTCGTGCTGATTTTTAACGAAGCCAATTTTATGATGGGCAGTATGGGGTCGGTTGTGGGCGAAAAGATTGCCCGGGCAATTGAACGGGCGATTGATTTGCGTTTGCCTGTCGTAATCTTCACTACCTCCGGAGGAGCCCGGATGCAAGAGGGAATTCTTTCCCTTTATCAGATGGCTAAGACCAGTGCTGCTTTAGGACGCTTAGCTTCAAATCACTTGTTATATATTTCCGTACTCACAGATCCGACATTCGGGGGAGTTACCGCCAGTTATGCTTCATTGGGTGATATTTTAATTGCTGAACCCAATGCTTTAATTGGATTTACCGGACCGCGTGTCATTAAACAAGCTATGAGACAAGAGCTTCCCGCGGGAGCACAAACGGCTGAATTTAATCAACTTCATGGGTTAATCGACCTCGTTGTTGCGCGTTCTCAAATGCGTTCCACCTTGGCACGTTTGCTGCGCTACCATCAGGAAGGGGTTCAGTATGGCGCTACTGTTTGATTTTGAAAAACCTATTATAGAGCTTGAACAGAAAATCTCCGAGCTGCAGAAATTTTCTGCCGAAAAGGACATTGATCTTTCACGCGAAGTGGAGACATTGGAGAAGAAAGTCTCTCAGTTAAAGAAGGAGATCTACGGCAATTTGGAGCCTTGGCAGAAAGTTCAGATTGCCAGGCACCCGGAAAGACCGAATTTTTATGACTATGCGCCCTTGTTGTTCGACGATTTTATCGAACTTAAGGGGGATCGCCTATATGCCGATGATCAAGCTATTGCCGGTGGGATTGCCCTTTTTCACGGGGTTGTTGTGACTGTCATCGCGCAGGTCAAAGGAAAAGACACCAAGGAAAATATTAAACGCAATTTTGGCATGCCTCATCCGGAAGGGTATCGCAAAGCGCTGCGTTTGATGGACCAAGCGGAGAAATTTGGGAGACCGATCCTGACGTTCATTGATACTCCCGGTGCCGCCTGTGATTTAGCGGCGGAAGAGCGGGGACAAGGTGAGGCTATTGCACGGTGTTTAATAGCCATGTCGGGTTATCATGTTCCGGTGATCAGTACGGTAATCGGCGAAGGCGGAAGCGGCGGGGCCCTGGCCTTTGGGGTGGGAAATGTGGTCTTAATGCTGGAGAATTCTTTTTACTCGGTCATTGCCCCGGAAAGTTGTGCTTCGATCCTTTGGAAAGATAACTCTAAGGCTAAAGAAGCTGCCGCTGCTTTAAAGTTTACGGCACAGGATTTATTGAAACTGGGTGTTGCGGATGAAGTGGTAAGAGAGCCTCAGGGGGGCGCACATTATAATTATCGGCAAACAGCCGATGAATTAGCTCAAGTCATTGCCAAATATCTCGTGCGCTTGCGCACAGAGCCGCCGGAAGTGCTGCAAGAAAAGCGGTATCAGAAGCTCCGGGCAATTGGAGTATACCAAGAAAAAACTTGAACAAAAGGCTTGACTAAATCCCCGGGTTAATGTTATTATAGCTAAGTCGGTTAACGCATTAACGTGTTTTAACTGTCAACACATAAACTGTTTTTAATATCCCTCAACATGTCCCTCCGGTTTTTGAAGGTGGACTATAGAGAAGGAAGTTAAAATATATTTGCCGGTGTGATGGAATTGGTAGACGTGCGGCACTCAAAATGCCGTGTCCCCTGGACGTGTCGGTTCGAGTCCGACCACCGGCACCAGGAATTAATAGCTCTTAAAGTTGCTGAGTAAGCAAGTTTAAGAGCTTTTTGATTATGCTTTTTTGCTTATTTATACTAATTTGTGCCTAAAAGATTAGATATTTCACAATCCTTGCCAGCCATACAGCTTTGTTACAGCGTCTTACCTAAATGAGAAATGTAATATATTAAACACGAATTAGTATTAGTTCTAATTTCAAGTAAAAAAAGAATGTTTCTTTAATTAATTTTTTTGTATAATTGATTTGGAATATATTAGATATAAAGCTATAAATGAGCAATTTTTATAACAAGTATTTACAGATAAGTAGTAGCCTTCCCAAGGCAGCTTTTAGAAGTTGAAAAACAACGCCTAAAGAAATTCCATTCTAGCACAATTATAAATTCGACTATATGACCTTTTATCTCGTTCCTTACTTTATGTAGTCGACGCCAAAGTGCAGAGTTTGCTCTAAACCAATGTGCAATATGAATAATTATAGTTTCCAAAACTTACGCAGTAAGATAATTAGGAGTTGTCGCATATGTTCTTACAGCGGAATCGCAGTTTTAGTTTGCTTTGGTTTGGACAGACTGTCTCACAACTTGGAGACGCATTTTTTAATCTTGCGATACTCGTAAAAGCATTTAATATATCGGGTTCAGCGGTGTTAGTTGGCCGAATTATGACATTTGCTATTATCCCGCAAATACTTATAGGTTTTTTTATTGGTCCGTGGATTGACCGATTTAATAAGAAAAAAGTTTTAATTGTAGTTGATGTCATAAGAGCTTTTATAGTTATAGTAGTTCCCTTAGCAAATTCTACAGAAATCCTTCAAATCTTATTATTCGTTCTATCAGGGTTTGCTACAATTTTTAACCCTACGATAATAGCGCTTTTGCCTGATATTGTTAAGGGAGAACAACTTACAGAAGGGAATGCTATAAATTCGACAACACAATCCTCTATAGCATTAATAGGTCCAGCACTTGGAGGGGTGATTATTGCCACTCTTGGCTTAGATATTTCTTTTTATTTTGATGGACTATCTTACTTGCTTTCTGCTTTCTGTGTCCTTCTTTTGAAAGTTAAAAGTAATAAGAGCCAAAGAACTGTGGAGAAAGGATTTATTGATGATTGGTTAGCTGGGTTAAGATACGTTAGGAATAGTAGTCTTGTTAGGAGTATTATTATAGCTTTTGTCTTTTACATTTTCGTTGGAACATCAATAGATATTTTACTGGTTTTTTTAGTGAGGGACACATTAAAGCTTAGTACGGTGTGGCTCGGAATCGTTGACTCCGCTTGGGCTCTTGGTATGCTTGGTGGAGGCCCTCTGATGCTTTTCTTAAGGCAAAAAATTTCACCTTTAGATTCCATACTTTTGGGATTAGCGGGTGCCGGTTTTATGATGTTTCTTTTAAGCCTGGCACCCAGCATCTCTCTCGTTATTCCTGTAATGGTCATAATGGGGCTTGGAAATACTTTTGCGGCGGTAGCTTCTACTACGGTATTACAAATGAGTATTCCTGAGGAGCTTAGAGGACGAGTATTTGCTTTTCGTTCGACGTTAATTCAAGGTGCAGCGGCTATGTCTATGACTGTTGGCGGATTGTTAGCCGGTAAGATAGGTGTAAGAAAAACGATAATGGGAGCCGGATGTTCAGAATTATTATGGATTATTTGCTGGTTATTCTTAAGATATTATGGCTATAGATCAAAACTGTCTATCGATTTGGAAGATCACTAAGTAGTACTGCTTAAATAGGCGCTCATCAAAAAATACTTATACTCCCTAAGGGTATTAGATGGTGACGAAACCGAAAGGAGATCACTACGATGAAAACAAGAGCTTTTCTGTTTGTTCTTTTTTTCTTCTTCTTACTTTTAAGCGGATGTTCAAGTTTGAATAGCCAGAGTCATATTATTGCTCAAATGGCGGTGGCAACCAGTAATTATGAACGCCCCTATACATTTTATGTCGTGCAGACGAAGGGGTCTTCTGCCAGTACTAACGGCAAGACTTCATACTCGGGAACTTTTGACTTGGTCGTTCGGGGTGAAAAAGGTGCAGAAGCCAGCCATGAGTCTCTTAACCAGTATTTTGGTAATAAAGCCTTGACCTTTGAGGGTCCGGTTAAGCTTGCCGTTCAAGATTGTAATGCTGATAAGTTGCTTGATTTCCCTCTCGGCTTTTCCGCCGGCGACGGCAGTGGGGAAGATAAATATGTTATATTCAGTGTTGGCAAGAATGGCAAAATTTTTACCTTGCCGGCAAAAGGGTATAAGGAAGACGGTTTTGTTTATACTGCCGCAGGTGGCAATTGTTCCCTTGAGTTCACCAGAACTATCGGTACTGGAGAGGGCCGGAGTCCAGGTATATTGGTTGGGGTAGCAAAGGAAGGCGGGAACTTCGCACCGGCCGAATATATTTGGGACGGAAAGCAATTTGTGTTTGAAAAAGAAAATCCTTTCATTATTGCTCAATCAGAATTGAATACTAACGGTCAGAAAAACTCAATAAAAGTTATTCAGACTGAATATAAAAAACCTCTTACCTCCAGTGATCAGGGTTTTAGTATTGCCGAAAGTATGTACCGGGGTCGTTTTGACCTTCTTGTCCAAAATGGCAGCGGTGAGGTCACCAGCCAGCTTTCCCTTAATCAATATTTTGGCAATGCCAACCTGGGTTTTGCGGGAAGCTTTCCTCTTGTGTTCGGGGATTATAACAGGGATGGAAATGCTGATTTTGCCATTGGCCAGCCAGACAAAAACAGCCCGGAATTCCAATATGTTCTATTTAGCGTGAATTCAAAGGGAAACTTATCCGTTCTGCCAGCCGGCGGCTATAAGGAAGAAGGCTTTGTTTACAATGCGGAGTCGGGATTAGGAACAGGATTTCCTTTACTAAAGAATGGAGAAACCGGCTTCACGGTTACCCTGAGTGGCTTGGGTGATACCGGTTATGTGCAAGGAAAATATGTTTGGAACGGCAATAAGTTTGTTTTTTCCAAACTCTAGTTAGTAAGCTATTGTTTAGAACTGAAAGTGGCATATTCATCAGGCCTTGTTTGAATCGATTGTTTTGTTGACGGAGTAGCAGAAAAATGGTATATATAGACTTATACTCCTAGGGGTATAAGGGGAGGTGCTATCATGCGGCAATGCATGGATTCCGATAATCTACATAGACGTATAAATAAGATTATGGGTCAGGTTAAGGCAATCGATAAAATGGTCGATGAGGATATTCCTTGCGAGGATGTTTTGATACAGATCAATGCGGCTAAAAGTGCTTTACAAAAGGTGGGTCAGATTGTTTTAGAGGGTCACTTGAATCATTGCGTTCGTGAAGGTATCGAGCATGGTAATGCCAACAAAACGATTGCGGATTTCGCCAAAGCAATCGAGCATTTTTCCAGAATGACCTAAGCAATTAAAAATCAGAAAAGGCAGTTGCTTCAATTTAAGCAACTGCCTTTTCTATTGACAGCCTATACCCGTAGGGGTATCATATACATATACCCCTATGGGTATACAAAAGGAGATGATGTATTGCTAGAGTTTTTGAGGAATGAAGAAAAAAGAAAAATTTTATTTCTTGCCGTTTCTCTGCCCGCACTAATTATCAGTTTTTTTAATCTTGGAGACCTTCCCGTTGATGCGGCGTGGATAGCCATTGCCCTTTGCGGTATTCCAATTGTAAAAGGAGCCATCGTCGGTTTAGTAACAGAATTCGATATCAAAGCGGATGTTTTGGTATCCATAGCCTTAATTGCTTCCATTATCACGGGAGAAATCTTCGCAGCCGGTGAAATTGCTTTCATTATGGCCATTGGAGCTGCTTTGGAAGAAAGGACGGTAGCAAAAGCCCGTGCCGGGATTGAGAAGCTGGTTCATCTAACCCCGGCCACTGCCAGAATTGTAGATAACGGCGAGGAAAGGGTAATTCCTGCAGAACAGGTAAAACCGGGCGATATTCTGCGGGTACTAGCCGGAGAGACTATTGCCGTGGACGGAACAATCACTGAAGGACAGACATCCATTGACCAGTCCGTTATGACAGGTGAATCACTCCCGGTAGATAAAAGCGAAGGCGATGAAGTATACAGTGGAACTGTCAATCAATTCGGTACTTTCGATATGGTAGCGCAAAAAGTAGGTGAGGACAGCTCTTTGCAACGGATGATTCAGCTTGTGGAGTCTGCAGACGCGGGCAAAGCCAAAATCGTTGGGATTGCTGATCGTTGGGCCACCTGGATTGTAGTTGTTGCTCTGCTTGCCGCTGCTGCAACATGGTTTGTAACCGGTGAAATCCTCCGTTCTGTCACCATTTTGGTGGTGTTTTGTCCTTGTGCCTTGGTGCTGGCAACACCGACTGCGATTATGGCGGGAATCGGAAACGCAACCAAATATGGTATTCTCGTTCGGCAGGGAGATGCTTTGGAAAGGCTGGCCAAGGTTAAGCGTATCGCCTTTGATAAAACCGGCACGCTTACCTATGGCAGACCCGCGGTGGTTCAGGTGCAAAGTTGTGATCCGGCCTTGGATGAGGCCGGATTACTGGAATTGGCGGCAATATCAGAGCTGCGCTCTGAACACCCATTGGGTAAAGCGATTGTGGCACACTACAAACAGAAAAACGGAAGTTTGCCGAAACAGCCTGAGGATTTCAAACTGTTTGCGGGACGCGGCGTGAAGGCTATGTACGGCGGACAAGAGATTTTCGCCGGCAACGAGGCACTTTTTGCGGAACAGAATATTTTATTTCCAGACGCGCTTATCCAGGCTGCCGGAAAAGTAAAATCGAAGGGAAGCACTGTTATCTATCTTGCTCTGGACGGACATGCCTCCGGTTTGATTGCTTTATCCGATACTTTACGTTCAGATGCGGCGAAAATCGTTGGAGACATTCATCAAACAGGTATTCGAACGGTTTTGCTCACGGGAGACGCTGCGCAGGCTGCTTTACATATTGGGCAGATTGCCGGTATCAAGGACGTGCAGGCCAATTGCTTTCCGGAGGATAAGCTGGAAACGATTGAGGATTATCGGCAGCGCGGTGAGCTTGTGTGTATGGTTGGTGACGGCATCAATGACGCGCCGGCCTTGAAAACGGCTCATGTAGGCATCGCCATGGGCGGTATCGGCAGTGATATTGCCATTGAGGCGGCGGATATTGTTCTCGTGGGTGATGACATCAAGGAAATTCCCCATCTTTTTCGGCTTGCCCAGAAGATGATGCGTACCATCAATATTAACCTTACAGCGTCGATGATACTTAACCTTGTCGCCATTGGGCTGGCAATTTCGGGCATATTAAATCCGGTTTTAGGCGCATTGGTGCATAATGTTGGTTCCGTCGCCGTTATTATCAATTCTTCATTATTATTGAAATGGAGGGAAACTTAATGAAAGAATGGCTTATATTTATACTTTTTATGCTTGTGGGCTTGGGAATGCTGATCTCTGGAATCGTTTATATGTATAAGGAAAAGAATGATCCGGAATCGTTAAAAATTTATCGAGTGGCATCTAGCCTAGGGGCTGTGCTAATTGTTGTATCTGTTTTGGTGAAGTTTGTTTTTTAACTTTTGCGTAGTTCAGGTAGAGTGCCATTTTCTGGATTCTAGGACAATCCGGATTTACAGAGGTCTGGCTGCATTTTTAAATATCACCATACTCTGGCAAAGCTACGTAGGCTATTAACTATATCATGCTTCTTTATGTATTATGAAACCAATCATTTAGATAAATTAATTGATAAGGTTAATGGCTCCATAGCGATGAAAGGAATGCCACTTATGCAATCTGATAAGGATAGAATTAGGTGCGCAGGAAATGATAAATTGGCTGAGAAAACAATAGCTGAACTTGTCAAAAAACATACAGTTGCCCACGGCCACGACCATGAAGAAGTCGTGGGTTCGAGTCCCATCATCTCCACCAGAATTTTAGGTTGAAAAAGATGCCATGCGGTCAAAGCCGCATGGCATTACTGATATGTAACCTAACGAGCCATGTGGAGGTAATAATCCTGTTGCAGAGACTGTAATGCAGATATATCAAGGGTTTGAGAAATTATGGCGAATTCGCCATAATTAAAAGTCAAGCGGGCCTGAATAGTTATAAAATCAGTGTAAAAGAGTGGGTTAAAAAAACAAATGCAATAGGATTGAAAGCAACGGCTGGACGCTATGGGGGTACATATGCATATAAAGATATTGCGTTTGAATTTGGAATGTGGATTAGTCCTGAATTTAAAATATATTTAATTAAGGAGTTTGAACGGCTTAAAGCCGAAGAACAGAGACAACTTGGCTGGGATATTAAGCGCAACTTAGCTAAAATAAATTATCGGATTCACACGGATGCAATCAAAGAGAATTTAATTCCTCCACAGCTCACGCCCCAGCAGGTTAATCAGGTATATGCAAGCGAAGCTGATGTATTGAATGTTGCCTTATTTGGTATGTCTGCTAAACAATGGCGGGACGCTAATCTGAACTCAAAGGGAATATCCGTGACTACGCAAATGTTTCTCAACTCGTTTGTCTTTCAAATATGGAGAGCTTCGGAATTAGAAGATAAGGGCTATGGCTAAGGAGATACTTTGTCGTCAAGGGGGCACCAGGGGGTGCAACATCTTTTTTGCCCACTCAAGGCACATGGAGTGCCTAATAGTGCTATATCAGTGTTGAGTTATAATGGAGATAATAAAATAACCCGACGAACCCATTAAAAGTAGGTATTCGTCGGGCTATTTTATTCCGGTTTGTTCGCATAAGACCTAACCTTCAATTACGGTTTTTTGGGTTGCTTCGGCTTCTTTTTAGGGTTTTTATCCCCCATCTGACCTCTCTCCTTTTACAAATTATGAGGTTACAATTATATTATATTGTATAAGTCATGAAAAATTTGTAAAAATGCTGTGCAATTAGAAACAATATTTTTGAATGAATATACAGTGCTTGGGGTTGGTAATCGACATTGATGAAACCATTTCAAACAGTGCCCTGTATATGGCCGGAGAACTGGGGAGGTTGCAGGCGTATGATCCATTACCATATTCCAGACCCTGTAACGGGAGGATATAACAGTGGGTGTGCATTATGATTAAAAGAGAACTGATCAGTCAGAGCATTGACTATATGCTGCAACACCTTGACGAAGGCATTACGATTAAGGAGGTGGAAAACCACTTTCATTATTCGGAATTCTATTTCAGCAGGATTTTTAAGACGCTAACAGGTGAAAGTGTATATGCGTTTATCAAGCATCTGAAAATGGATCAAAGCGCAATTGACATTAAGCTAAAAAAGCATAAGGCAATCACCGATATTGGATTAGACTACGGATATAGTGCATCCAATTATAGTTCTGCATTTAGGCAGCATCATCGTCTTTCTCCAACTGAATTTCGTAAATCTATCGAGGCAACAAGTATTGCGAATCCCTTTCACCCTGGAATTGTTGATTACTTTGAAACCTTCGATGACTACGATGCCAGAATGAAAATCGTGTTGTTGCAAGATGTTCAAGTCATTTATGAGAGAGTCTTTGGAAATTATGACGACCCTACGATTTCTTCTATGAATCGTTGCATATGCGATCTGTGCATAACGACAGACAATACTTGTAAATTAGATAATATCACAATGATAAAAGGCGGGAAATTTGCGACTTGCCGATTTGAGGGAGAAATCAAAGATATCTTTCTTTAAAAAAGTCTTTGGTTGCGAAGTCGATGTAGAATTATTAAAAAGCATAAAAATGGGTGATGATGTTTGTCTGATGACAATAATACCGCATGACTGCATCTCCGCGTTTTGTAAAAGGGATGGGATATGAACTGTTTTGAGGGAGCGGAATATGAAATTATCCCTATCGAGACATATAAAATTTTGCGTAACTGTTCCGGTTGCGACAGTAAAACTGTTTACCACAGCCGTGTTATCCATAGAGCAACCTTCCAGTAATGAGGTAATATTCCAATATTGATGTGTAAGAATTATGAGGATAATAAGCTGTCCCCTATGGAGCGTGGTGCCAATGGCTGCAGGAATCGGTCCGGTATTTCAAGAGTACGGCGGCTAACCTGATGCGTCTTTATGAGGAATATGGGCCCAGGCTGTCAGCCGCTTCCACCGGCGAAAACTTGTCAGATTTCCAACCGGTTGGAAATCTGACTTACACCCAAGCCTTTTTGTCTACGGTCTTAGAGGGCGCTTTGCGTCCTCTAATTTTATATATAAGATAACTTCAGTAACAGTCACTACTTAAATTTTAAGTAAAAATATGGTCTAATAATATGAGGTGGTTTTTGATAAGAGATTTAGAAAATTAATTGCTGGGGTTAACGGGTCCATGGCCATTTCAGAGCGAAAGGCAAAGATTATTGATTACAGTATAGAACAACTCATGAAGTTGGAAAGACAGGAACAAGAGGGGCTGAAAAAACAGGGACAGTAGTTTTCTATGTGACTTGAATGACGGTGCTGATTTCTTTTGTCCCTGAATTTCACACTTGCTATTATATATTCCGAGCGGATGTAGGAAATCATAATATTAAGATAAACAATAGACATATAATTGTCGCATTAGTGATACTGCTCTTTCTAGGAGTTGTATTCTTTTTTGTTAATTCAATTATGGGGAATCTTGTTTCTGCATTTATCGCATCCCACAAAATACGAGGTTATGTTGTCGTTACGAATTGGAGTTTGAATGATGATTTAAGGAGTAGAAAATGGGAAATTTAAAGTTGCAAAAATTTATTCCTGTAATTATCACAATGCCGTCTATAATATTAGGGGCGATAGCAATGTTTCATAATAAAATTTCAACCCTGATTTGGGCACAGAATATTGCTTGCCTGGTAGTGGGAGGAGTAATTTCGTATTTTATAGTTTCAAGTAAATGGAATATTAAAGCAAGTAAATATAATGGTATTACTATACTAATAGTATTTCTCTTCTTACTTTTAACATTTCTAGATCCAGGTATGAATGGAGTTCACAGGTGGATATCTATTGGAATAATAAAGTTTAATGTTTCCATGATATTGTTGCCCTTAATCATAATAGCACTATGGAGAGCATCACAAACAAAGGGACTAGGGTTTACTCTTGCTATTGCATTGGCTATATCCATTTTATTGGCTATCCAGCCGGATGCTTCTGAGTTAACCGGTTTTGCTGTTCCAATGATGATACTGCTATACAGTAAAACGAAGGGGAAAATTTCTCGTTTGTTTATAATAGCAGTATTTTCGATATTAATTATTCTTTCATGGGTGTTTTTGGATAGTTTGCCCGCAATAACCTATGTGGAGAGAATAATAAGCTTATTAAATAATATGGGATTTATATGGCTTACTTTAGGGATTATTTCGCTTGCAATCTTACCTGTACCGTTTATATTATTCCCACCGAAAAATCTTAGATTACTTTCAATCTGTGTTGGGTTGTATTTTATAATCATTTTAATTTCTACAATCTATGGTAACTTTCCAGTACCATTAATGGGATACGGAATTTCACCTATAATAGGATATTTTATACCAATAACCTGGTATACAGAATCTAAGATTAATTCCTAGTTTTTATAACAACTATGGCATCTATATTTACCTAACTTCTTTTTTATATAGATCATATCAACAATCATTGTTGCCGCCGCAGCCGCTGCGCAAAGTGAAAGTGAATCAAAAAGTACGAATATCAAGTGGAGCACTTCCGCCATTGACCGGATTCTTTCAAATAATAAAAAATACATTGGAACTGTATTATCCCAGCAAGATCTTTTTTCCATGGTTTTTACATGAAAGGACATAACTCTCTGACTAGGGAAGATATGCCTTTATTTAATGAAAAGGTGATATAATTGCATAAAGGCAGTAGGTACTACATCAAGAATAAACAGGAATTTGTGCAGAAGTGAAAATAAAATTTTGATATTAAAAATTTAGTTAATTTATAGAAGGAGATATTATGTTAAGTCCCGTAGAAGCAGAAAGAGAGCTGTCAATAGGTGCTCAACTGAATCCAGGACCCTGGATAAGACATAGCATGTCTGTTGGCTTGAATGCTAAATTGATTGCAGATAAAATTGATATATTAGATAGCAATCAAGCCTATGTTATGGGATTATTACATGATATAGGTCGCAGAGAAGGCATAAAATCGATTATGCATACAATTGATGGGTATGATTATATGATGAGTTTAAATCAAAAGGAGATTGCCAGAATATGTTTAACACATTCATATCCAATACAAGATGTAAATACGTTTTTTGGAAAATTTGATTGCACAGAAGAACAGAAGGTTTTCTTATCATGTTTTATAAAGAATGCAATATATAATGATTATGATCGATTAATCCAATTGTGTGACGCAATATCATTGCCAAATGGTGCTTGTATAATGGAGAAAAGATTAATTGATGTGGCATTAAGACACGGTTTACCAGGTTTCACTATTGATAAATGGAAGGCATTTTTAGAATTAAAAAATCATTTTGATAAATTGTGTGATTGCAATGTATATACACTATTACCAAATGTAGTGGAAAATTCTTATGATAGTTTGCTGTAAATTCCAATTTGGTACCTGACCCATATAATTTGCCGCCCGAAGAGTAAAAGTCTTTCTTGATTCAGAAAATTTTGACATATTAAAGCCAGAAGGTAGAGGAAGAATAAGCATGCTGGAAGTTAGGTTTCATGATAGGGTTGCAGACTGCCAATTAAAATTTGCGGTAATTGCATCAAGAAGTAATGGGAAATGGGTTTTTTGCAAACATAAGGAACGGACTACATACGAATTTCCCGGTGGTCACAGGGAAAAAGGCGAGAATATTTTTGATACGGCAAAAAGAGAACTCTATGAAGAGATAGGGGCATTGGATTACAGTATTAAGCCGATTTGCTTTTATTCTGTCATTGGAAAAAACAGAGTTAATGAAACTGGCGAAGAAACATTCGGTATGCTGTACTATGCGGACATAAAAACATTCACTCAGGATTTGCACAGTGAGATGGAGAAGGTTGTTTTAATGGATGGATTACCTGACAACTGGACATATCCTGAAATCCAACCGAAACTGTTGGAAAGAGTATTGGCCGGAGCCCAATCATTTTGATTTCAGTCTGACGATAAAGATATCTGCTCAATTCCGAAAATCTTTTTCACCCGATTACAGCAAAAACAGACCGTCGATTTTTTCGATAGTCTGTTTTTTAAGTTATCAGGAAAAATGGGATGAGATGGTTGATATACTCTAACTTACTGAAAGAATGTTATTTCTCCATTTCTTTTACGATGCCGACCGTCTTGGCTTTTTGCTTGCTTGTAATTAGCCATTTCGCTTGAATAAAATGTTATTCCGCTCTTTGATAGGGCCTACGATAAAGATCCGCCTTTTTAAGCCCATTTTTCTTTGCCTGCTGTTTCCAGCCCATCCCGCCCATAAAGAAATACAGTCTGCGTGGGAAGTTCGGCTGAATCAAGACGTTTTCAAGAGTCTGTGTGGCCTCACCGTGGAGATCATCGGCCAAGGTCCGAATAGCCGCCTCCAGTTTCGCATAAGCTTTTTTCACAGGTCCGACCCCTTCGGCAGAGGAGATCATCGGGCCGCCGCCGATCAGTATGCCGAAACGGAACCGTGCGCCGATATGGCGGCTGAAGCAACCGATCACCCGCACAGCCTCCGCATTGATTTCGGGCTCGGGAAAGCCGCAATTCACGAGGGCATAGACCTTCGCGGGCTTTTTCTGCCCGGCGTGTTCCCGGCAATATTTTTCGTAATCCTCCAGAAAGCGTGTGAAAAGTCCTGGCAGACAGAAATAATAGAGCGGGAAGGCAAAGATGACGGCATCTGTCTCAAGTAGTTTTGCATAATCCGGCTCCGGGCCGTTTTTCAGGCTTTGGCGGACGTTTACGGAGAACTTTTCAAATTCACTGTTATTTAAAGCAGCATCCACACGCGCCAGGAATCCAGCGGAAGCGGTTTTCTCTTCAAGCCGCGGGCTGCCGTTGATCAATATAACCTTTTTCACAGCGCCTGCACCTCTTTTCTCCTTCTGGGGCTGCCGTTTACGCCGAGTGTACTAAACAGGCCCCTTATCTTTTCGCTATCGGCCTCGCCCTGAAAGACTTCGACGCCGACACCGTAGCGGTGCTTTGCGGTGATGTCAAGAAAGAGCTGTGCTTCTTCCTGATCCAGCCCTTCGCTGTGGCCAATGATAAACAGCGCGGGGTATCTTTCGTAGCGCGGCGGGTGCATCGTGGAGCCGTCCGGTCTGCGGTAGAAGAAGGGGAGCATGTTTGGCAGCGTGCGGTCTATGGCGTTCTTGATGTTTGCGCTGAACTGACCGAAGACAACCGGACTGAGGAAAACGACCACCTCGCTGTTCATATAGCACCGGTCAAGTTCTGCCATCTCGTCTTTGATCACGCATTCGCCCGGCTTCTTGATCCAGCAGCCGAAGCAGCCCATGCAGGAATGAAGTCCGCGCCCAAGCTCCCGAACCTGCGTCTCGAACCCTTTTCCCGCAAGCAGCTCTGTGGTAAGCTTGCTGAGTCTGGCATAGACGCCGGTCTTATATTCCCCGTCCGTTAGAATCAATGCCTTCATATCATCACTCCCTTATATGTTACCATTGTCAACATTGTTATCAGGATAGCACAGTAAGTTGCCAGTGTCAACATTGCTGTGCTATAATATTTTACAGGAGAGTGAATTCATTGAACGTCGAAACCTATCATCACGAGAATCTCAGGGAAGAACTGATCGAAAACGGCCTTAAACTATTGGATACCGAGGGCTACGATGGCTTTTCACTGCGCAAAGTGGCGAAAGTCTGCGGTGTGAGCCACACCGCGCCCTACCGGCATTTTAAAGATAAGGAAGAGCTGATCGCGGCCATTGCCGCCAAGGTGCTCCACCAGTTCAACGCTAGCCTCAAAACCGCCATTGCACAGTATCCGGGCGATGTGCGCGGGCAGGTGAAGGAGATGGGATGTGCCTACGTCCGGTTTTTCGTGGAAAACCCCGCCTACTTGCGTCTGCTGTTTTTTAGCGATATTTCTCGCTGGATCGACGGCAAACTCGCGAACGGCGCTGAGACGCTGGAAAAACCGGAGATGACCTTTTACGAAGTAATCAATCGCTATGCGGCCGAAGACAGCGCCATAGACCCTGGAGATGCGCTTGAAAGAAAAGCGCTTACTTTGGGAGCGTGGGGATTGGTGCACGGTATCACCGTATTGCTGGTACAGGGGGATTTTCCTTACGAAGGAGATTACATGGAGGTCGTACGGAAGATTATCTGGAAAGGTATGGGGCTAGGCTGAGAAGCAGGTTTCCAAGTTTGCCGTTATGAACTTCTACCGGAAAGCAAAAGCTCTTAAAATTGCTGTGCAGGCAAGTTTAAGAGCTTTTGTTTTGTTCTACGCCAGGTATGGTAGAAAATATCACGACCGAAAAAGGCGTATTGCTTAAGGCCAGCCGATCCCTCCAGGTCAAAGAAGCTTTTGGGACACTCAAAATGAAGGGAGCAGCGCTCACCACTTTTATAAAGTAGTTTTGCGCTACTCCTTCGATTAAGAATTAGATTAAGAATTAGATTAACGGAGTAATTGGAGAACCCCTTGCGGTTGTTGGTTAGCTTGTGCCAGCATAGCTTGTGCGGCTTGCTGGAGAATGTTGTTCTTTTGGAATTCAGTCATTTCCGTGGCCATGTCAACATCACGGATGTTGGCTTCAGCGGTGGTGATGTTTTGGGAAGCAGTTCCTAAGTTATTGATGGTATGCTCTAAGCGGTTTTGATAAGCACCAAGATTGGAACGTTCCGCCGATACAGCACTTGTCGCATCGTCGATAACACTGATAGCAGCGGTTGCTTTGTCCGCAGTTGAAATATCGAGGGCAAACTCAACATTGGTGTTATCCGTGCCATTGTTAACGGTAGCTATTGCCGTATATGAAGCCACTGAGCCGTCTTTGGCTTCAACAGTGCTCGCAGAACCATCACCGCTGATGCCAAGAGATATCGATCTCATATCACCGATATTAACTGTCATAGTTTGACCGGAGTTTGCACCAATCTGTAATTTCGCTTGGAAATCACCTTCAGTGGAACTCTTTGTCTGAACTACAGGAGCAGTTGAGCTGGCACCTGCTGCCGTTTGGGTGAGAACCAGGTTACCTGTCGAGGAATCAACCGATGCAGTGTAGTTTGCTTTCAGGCTGGCGTTGGTGTTGATAGCATCCGCCAGTTCTTGTGTTTGGTCGGCGACACTATCAGTCACTTTAATTGCTGTTCCATTGCTATAACCGACATTAGCAACTTTGTTGGAAACATTAATCTGCTGTCCGTCCAGGACAAAAGCTGCGCCGTTGGCAAGCAGGTCGCCGACACTTACGGAGTATTGGCCTTGGGTCCCCGTTCCACTAACTTTAGCATCTGTAGTTTTCAGGTCAACACCAGTAGCCGTTGTTTCCGTCAACTCAATCGTAGAACCTGAACCACCGACACTGTAAGAACCGGCCAGAGTGCTGTTCAGAGCAATGGCAGTACGCAGGCTTGCGGCTTGCTGAGTCATATCGCCGCCGGAAATGTTAAACTGACCTTTGCTGGCGACAGCCCCACCGTCGACTGCTGTGAAGGTTTGCCCTTTAATGGTTACCATGTCACCGGCGGCAAAAGCTTTGGTGATATCTAAGCTATAATCGCCTTTCACTGCCGGAGTTCCGCCAACGAGGGTTGCACTGCTTAAATTAATATCGTTGCCGACCTCTTCCGTATCCCAGTTACCAGTGGACTTAACGGTATAGTTTGTAAAATCCACACCGTTTTGAGTGCCCAAAGCTTGGATAGCGGATTGAATATTAGCGGCAGTATTTTTATAGGCCGCATCACTCGCCAAACTGATAGTCAGGTTACCGCTGGCATCACTTGCCACGTGCAGAGCATTGGCCCCCCAAGCATCTGCAGCTTGACTTTGCCTGATGGTAACAGTCTTCAGGTCGTTTCCTGAGCTATCGGAAATGATTAATTTGTTATCAGTTCCTGCTCCCGCAACGGTAACAGCTGCTAAAGCCGTACCGGCTGCTTGACCGGCATTCTCTTTTACAACAATTTCACCGGCATTAGCTGAACCGGAGGCCGTAAATCTCTGATTTAAAGTTGTGTTAGCATTAATGGCTACCCGCAGGCTTCTCGCTTGATCGTCAGCCGTAGCACCGCTCGCGGCTCCGGCGGTTGAGACATTACCGGCAGTGGAACCAAATAAGGCATCAATATGGGCTTGATCAGCATTGGCAGAACTTGTATATGTCACTGCGGCGCCAGCACTTGTCTTAGAAACGATCTCCAGTTTACCGGCAGCATTGAAAGACACGTCAGCGACAGAACCTAATGTCGCTCCGCCTGCACTGGTTGCTCCTTTGATAATTGAAAGTGCTTCTTCCTGAGTCAGTGAGCCATTAAATTTGGCTAAATCAGAGTTATTAAGAGTATAGTTTGTACCCTCGACTCCGAATGTCACGGTATCCGCTAATCCTGCTGTTGTCGGAGCGGCTTTGGTAACAAGGCCGGCCAGTGTTGTGGCGCCCGCAGTTACAGTAACACCGAGAGCGTTAGCGCTTGTGCCTTGTGATCCATCCCCTTTAATCGTTAAAGCCGCTCCAGTGTCGGAGAAAGTATAGTGAGCTAAAGGACCGGAGGAACCGCCCGCGGTTTTCGCTGCGTTTAACCCGGCCATAATGGCATCGGCAGCGTCCTGCACCGATCCACCTGTTACGACATTAACAGTTACAGCCGTTCCGGTTGCCCCTGCTTGCACTGTACCTGCCGTGGAGGTGTGTGTAGCATCAGCGGAGGCAGCATTAATTGTAACGTTAACACCATTAAATTGAACTGTGGCAGTACCGGCAACGGCAAAACCGGTTGTAACGGCATCCATATCCCATTCGACCTGTGTTAAGCCGCTTGCACCGCTGCCGCTGGTCATATCCTTTGTTAGATCGGCTGCCGCTCCGCCTTGGAGATAACCATTCTTGGCGTCAATATTAAACTGACCTTTACTGGCATCAGCTCCGCTCGACACTGCAGTAAACGTTTGTCCGCCGACATTGATTGTATCTCCCGCTTCATCAAAGGTATTAGTTATGGTAAAGGTATTAGTTCCTTGTGTTTCGGTAACGCCACCAGACATTGCCTGAGAATACAAAGTCTTCGCCGTAGCGGTTTGAGTGGAATCTTCCATGTTCGTTAAAGGATCGGAAGAATTCGCTTGTGTCGGAGCAGTAATCGTTACACCTGAAGAACCATAACCGGACATGTTGGAGAGATAATTATACAGGCTGCCTACATTTTGCGTACCGGTAAAGCTGGAATTACCACTGGCATCAGTACCAATATTAAAGCTGATTATTTTATTGGTTGAATCTGTTGTAACCGTATCAGCTTGGGAAGTTCCCGCTTGTTGCGTAATTTGTATAGTGTAACCATTTAAGGCATCACTGTTTGTGGATGAAGAGAACGTCAACTCTGCCATGGTTGCTGAAGCCGCATGGCCGGCAACACTGGTTTGTGTTTGCGCTGTTGTTCCCACAGCCCCGGTAGCCTCAGCTTTGTTCCCCTCAACCCAGGCCGAGGAGGCCACTGCCGCAACGCTCTTGGTGTTAACCGTCAAGTCTGATGTTGCTCCGACCGCTACGCCAGTCACACCTGCAACGTCTGTATTTGTTGCCTGAGCAGTTGTCACAACAGGGGCGGTAGTCCCTTTTAACAGCTTCTGGGTGTTAAACTCAGTCGTATTGCCAATCCGGTTGATTTCGGAAGTCAGTTGGTTCATTTCCGTCTGCATCGCCGTACGGTCATCCGTGGTGTTCGTATCGTTGGATGCCTGGACTGCGAGTTCGCGCATCCGCTGGAGAATACTGGTGGTCTCGTTTAAAGCGCCTTCAGCAGTGGATACCATGTTGATACCATTTTGCGCGTTGCTGCTGGCTTGATTCAAACCACTGATTTGGCCGCGCATTTTTTCGGAAATAGCCAATCCGGCCGCATCGTCAGCCGCGCTGTTGATGCGCAGACCGGAGGACAGTTTTGACAAAGCGCTTTGGGTGTTCTTCTCGTTAATGCCTAACTGGCGAATGGTGTTAAGGGCTGCGATATTTGTGTTGATAATCATGATAAAACCTCCGTGTTTCTTTTTTAAACTTCCGTGTATTTATAACAAGCCTCATGGCCACTCGGCTTATTACCGTGAAATTAGAATCTGAAAACTAAAAAAGGACGAGCTTTGCTGCATTCGATCCGGCGTCCTGCCGAGAATGAGCAAAAGTCATCGTCCTTGGAGTAGGTTATATGTTAAAGCACTGTCAACTTGAATTGGCTTTGCCTTAAGTGGTCTCAGGGGGCCTATTTTGTTCCTCGTACAATTCTCCCCGAGTGATGGGGGTGTTTTTGGGAGCCTCAATGGCCAGTCTCAAATCGCCAAAGTCACTTTTCACGACTTTAACCATGATGTCATCGCCAATCATCACATATTCGCCCGGCTTTCTTCCTAATACCAGCATACTTTTTCCTCCTTGATTTAATAAACAACAAAAAAAGAGCAAATACTTCAAATCTTCTCCCGCATCCTGCAGGAGTGGATTTGACTTATTTGCTCGTCCTTGTAATTATCTTTAGTTTGAATGTTATTGGTTATAACGTTGCTGTCCCTTGAGTGGGAAAGAACTGTTTAAACTTTTATACAATTCCCCGCGAGTGATCATCGTATTTTGGGGGGCCGTAATGGCAAGTCTTAAATCTCCCGTATTACTTCTGATGACTTTGACCATGATGTCGTTGCCAATCATAATGTACTCGCCGGGTTTTCTGCCTAACACCAGCACTCTTGTTCCTCCTATTCTTTGTATCGTAAGATTACTTCAAAAGCTTAAGCGTCTTTTTAAAAATATCCTCAAAATTTTTATAGCTTGCCGCTAATTTAAGACACCTCCTTCACAGTTGCTTGCCCAGCGGGTGGAATCAGGTCTGACAGCTTTTACTGATTTAAAATGCTTTAATCTAATTGTATTTTAGCCTGTAGAAATGTCACTGATTTAGGGAGAAGAGGTCGTTTTTAAGAGGTAAGATTCTTTACAACGAGTTTAGATGCTTAGGCTAGCATCGTATTTTCTGCAAATATCAACAGTCGTCGCCACCGCTCACAGACAATTTCGCTTCAAAGGCGCCTGAAAACGGCAAAAAAAAACTTGTTACATTATATAAAAAATCCTTATTTTTAAGATAAAAAAGCCTTATAATTAGAAGGGGGAGTAGTTCTTATTCCAGTCGGACTATAGAGAAAGTTTCTGTTCGTTTGAAAAAATTAGCCACTACAATTACCAGGTATAAAATGGCGCATGTAAAATCGCACCTACGAGGGGGATTGTTATGGAAAAAATGAACAATACTGCAGTAAATTATTTTAATAAGGAATTCTCCATCGGCCTCTTCCCGGAAATTGAGGAAGCTCGGGAAAAAGCTCTTGAATTGGACGCAATTCTTGACTGGTCTCACGATGGAATCTGGATAATGGATGGCAAAGGCATGACTCTGCGTGTAAGCAAGTCCTGGGAAGATTTTGCCGGTATTAAACGGGAAGATATGATCGGACGGTCTGTTTATGATATTGTCAATGAAGGGTATTATTCGGATTCCGCGGCTATTCATGTCATGCAAGAGATGAAGCCGGTGAGTATTATTTATGAAACTAGAACAGGCCGTGATGCTCTGGTAACAGGCATTCCCGTGTTTGATAAAGACGGGTCAATATGGAGAATTGTTTCTAACATACGGGATATGACGGAATTATTGAGCATAAAGAGGGAACTGGAAAAAACTCAAGAAGAAATCAGACTGCTTCGGGAGCAGCAACTTCAGTCAGACAGCTTAGTCATCAGAAGCGACGGAATGAAGGAAGTAGTAAACTTTGTCAGCAGGGCCGCTCAGGCTGAGGCCACAATTCTCATCTTAGGCGATTCCGGAACGGGCAAAGAAGTGCTGGCCAAGTTAATTCATAAATTAAGCAAGCGGGGTGAAGAACAGTTTATTAAAATAAACTGCGGAGCGATTCCGGAGACCCTGATAGAGTCGGAACTTTTCGGCTATGAGGGCGGCTCCTTTACCGGTGCTCGTCAAAAGGGCAAGATTGGCTTGTTTGAAATGGCTGAAGGAGGAACCTTGTTTCTTGATGAAATTGGCGAAATGCCTTTGCAGCTCCAACCAAAGTTATTATTGGCTATCCAGGACCGTCAGGTTTATCGGGTGGGGGGAACTACACCAATTAATCTGAATGTTCGTATTATCGCAGCCACCAATCGGGATTTAAAGAAAATGGTAGCGGAAGGGAAGTTTAGAGAAGACCTCTACTACCGCTTAAATGTTGTTCCGGTTACGATTCCGCCTTTAAGGGAGCGCAAAGAAGACATCCTGCCCCTGCTGTTTCATTTCCTGGATAAATTCAATAAAAAATATAAGTTAAACAAACGATATTCGTCCCCGGCAATTAATCTGATGGTGAGTTATTCCTGGCCGGGAAATGTTCGGGAGCTTGAAAATCTTACCGAACGTTTGGTGGTCACTTCTCCCGGCGAGGAAATATGTCAGGAGCAGCTTCCCGAGGAGTTAAAAAGAGAACTGGAATTGACCGAAGTCGTGGGATGTGAATCTATAAATTTGAAAAAAGCTACTGAAAGTTTAGAGAAACGCCTTTTGCAACAGGCTTTGGAACGATTTGGGAGCACTCGTAAAGCGGCGGCTGCCTTGGGGGTCGCTCAGCCTACGGTCGTGCGCAAGGCAAAAAAATATGGCTTGCGCGTTACTGATTAAACTTTGTATCGGGTATACCATTCTGTATCACCTTGGTTTGTGGCCTTAGCCGCCCCAAGGTGATGCTTTTTTGTATCAAAGGAGAGAGGCAGTTCCACTGCCTAAGCACTAAGAGAGCTATTTGGACCGGAGGAAGGTGCAAATTCCTTGGCAAGACGTCCTTCCGCTATAAGCGCAATCAAGCAGCCGCCTGGGCAAGCTTGGCACCGGCCAAGTTTTTATTATTTAAGTAATTTAAATCACATGGGTTTGGCATAGCTTTTGCAATATCTTTGGTTGCAAGAGACCAGAAACGACAATTAAGACAGACTTTTAATCTGGTTGAGACAGTTCTTTCAGAATAGAGGTGGTATCTGTAAAAATAAGTTAAAAACTTCACTAGCCTTAAATTATCAACGATCAAAAAAGGGGGAAGAAATGTGACAGTTAGACAAATGGATGCAGATATTGTGATCCTCGGCGGTGGCAGCGCGGGCACCTTTGCTGCTATAAATGCCAAAAAAACAAATCCCAAGGCAAGAGTGGTTGTCCTTGATAAAGGACCTATTGAAACATCAGGAGCTATCGGAAGGGGAATGGATGCCCTGAATATCGTTTCTGTTCCTGGCTACGGTACCCCGGAAGATGTAGTTGAAGCTTTAACCAAGGTTACTGAAGGAGTATTGGATCAAGACTGCGCCTATGTTCTTGGGCAAAGGTCTTTGGAAATTATGAAGGATCTTGAAGAATATACCAACCGTAAACCGGGCGATCTGTTTCCCCTGGATGATAAGGGCAATTATAAGGCCAGCTACCTCCATCCTACCGAGAAACCCCTTTACATGGCCATGGACGGGGAAGACATTAAGAGGGGTTTGGCTAGACAGGTGCGTAAGCTTGGCTGTACAGTACTCGACCGTACGGCGGCAGTAAAGCTGCTGACCAAAGACGGCAAAATTGCCGGAGTCTTTGCTTTTAACATTAGAAGCGGGAAACATTATCTGATTAAGGCCCCAGCCGTTATCATCACTGCGGGTTGTGCCGGAAAATTCGGTATGCCCAGAGACGGTTATCTCAGCGGCATTTATGAGTTTCCGGGGAATACCGGCGATGGGTATTCTTTAGCTTACCAGGCGGGCGCGGAATTGGTTAACATGGAGTGTTTCCAAACGAATCTGCTGATGAAAGATTTTAACGGTCCTGCCTGCGGATATGTTGTAATACCGCGGGGAGGTTATGGAGTTAATGCTCTGGGACAGAAATATTGGAGCCATGGTTACTGGTCGGGAGATATGTTCCTTGCGGTCTGGCGTGAGTTTGTAGAAGGAAGAGGTCCGGTTTACCTGAAGATGGATCACCTGCCGGAAGACACGGTTAAAGGGTTGGAAAAGATCCTCTGGGGTACCGAACGTACGGTGCGCGGCCAGTTCCACAAGCAGCGTGACGAAGATTATCGCTGCTGGGATTCTGTGGAGCAGGGTATGGAAGAAATTACGCTTTGCAGCGGACACAGCAACTCAGGCATCTGGGTAAACAAGGATACTGAAACAACTGTTCCCGGTCTCTTTGCCGCAGGGGACTGTGCCTCGGTTCCTCACCAGTACCTGACAGGAGCTTTCGTTTTTGGCAAAATTGCCGGTCAAATGGCAGCCAATTATGCGGCTTCCGCTAAACGCGAGGCCCCGGAAATTGACGCGGAGCAACTCTGGAAAGAAACCAGTGCGGCTCTTGAGCGGGAAGACGGGCTGCCGGTTGAGCAAGTAGAGATCAAAATACGCAGCAAAATCAGTCAGTACATGACCCCGCCCAAGAGTGATCCTCTGTTTCAAAAGATGCTCTGGTGGACGGAACGGATCAGAAGAGAAGATATACCCCAGGTAAAAGTAGCTGATTTTCATGATTTGATTAAAGTAACGGAAGTGCAAAGTATTGTTGACTGTGCGGAAATGGCCGCAAGAGCCTCTCTCTTCAGGACAGAAAGCCGTTGGGGTTTGAGTCACTACCGCATGAGCCATCCCCAGCGCAATCCGGAATGGGACGGCAAGTGGGTCGCTGTGAAGAAAAACATGAGTACGGGTGAAATGGAATTGTCCAAAAAGGATGTTCCCGGCTATAAGTGGGATTACACTAAGCGGCTGGAATACGAGTATCCGAAGATGCAAATAGACATTGGCAAAGGGTATGTTCATCCGCCCAACGATACTAACGACCCGTGGATTGTGGAGAAAGTAGTCCGTGAAGGATACGATATTCCCAAGAGAATGGTTGATGCTAAGGAGGAGGAAGAATAAGGTATGGAACGATATGAGGGAAAAGCATATGAGTGGGTAAAAGTAGACCGGGATAAGTGCACCTCCTGCGGAACTTGTGTGGAACTATGTCCCAGAGATGTTCTGCGCCTGGACAACAAAAGCAATCCTTACATGGCCTATCGTGATGACTGCTGGTATTGTGACGTATGCAGGTTTGTCTGTCCTAAAGATGCCATATATCTGGAGACTGTGCCTTATCTGATCAGATAAATGTTTCCTCATCTAAATACAAGGGGGAACGGCCTTGCGTGAATTTTTTTCAGAAAAGGTTGGCTTTGGGCACTACGCTTCTAAGTCTGTTCTTGAGATATTCACTCGCGACAGGCGCTATTTTGACCAAATCTTAAACAGAAATTCGAGTTTTCGGAATCGCTACTCTCAGGCTTATAGCGATTGGGTTTCAGGTCTTAAAGAAAGTGGCGCCGGTCAAGAGGAAATCCGTCGGGAAAGAGTTATGACAGCAGTGGAACTAATGGGTGAGGAAAACGTGCAGGGATTATTTGACAGGCTGATTGCTTATATTAGCCAGGAATCCCCGGCTTGTTCCTTAATTGGAGAGATTTCGTTTAAGGAAACTTTGTCAAGTGATCCTCCGCGTGAATTGAGTAAGCATTTAGATCTTATAACTAAATTCTGGGCGAGAGTTGCTCTCCCGGAAGTGTAGCGGACCGGTTCATTAATAAGTGGGGGTGCTGGGGGTGCAAACAACCGTAGATATTCACTGCTGTGGGGACGCGATTGATGAAAACGAGTTAAGGGAGCGACAGTTTATACTGAGCTGGATCAAACAGCAGCTTTCCCGAAAGACGGGCCAGTCTGAAAAGGAAGCATTTTTAGCTAAACACAAATATGTTCTGGATTATCATGGGATTAAAAGAGAAGAGATCCTAGACTGATGAGACGGAGAATTGACAAAATTAAACGACAGCCGGTTTTAACCGGCAGTCGTTTAATTTGAAAAAGCAGGTAATTGAAAGAAGGAGTGATATCCGAAACCACAAGTTAAAAACTTCACTATTTAATCATAACAACTTAAAAGTGAACAGGATGTAACGGTAAGACACACGAATGCAGACGTTGTTATTTTTAGTGGTGGTAAGGCGGGCACTTTTGACGTGGTAAACGCTGAAAAAACAAATTTTATAGCCCCAGGGTCTAGAGAGAGAATCCTTTAAGCATCTAAGGTCAATGTATATGACATAGTGCCCGTGTTCTAGGGAAAAACAGTCATTATTGTAGCCTAGCTGGATGTGGGGGGAAAATAAATGAATGTGACTGAAAGTGAAAGGAAATTTAACCAAGGGGAATTTGTGAACGAAGTGGCGGCTCGGATCGACCGTTTACCAACAACGTGGTTTACCTATAAAATATGTATTTTGGCAGGGCTGGCGTTTATTGCCGAGGCATTTGACATTGGCTTAACAGGAAGTACACTGGTGCCTATGCAGGCAATCTGGCGTATCAGCCATTTTCAATTGGGACTGCTTTCGATTGCCAGTACCTTAGGCATCGTCGTAGGTCTGATCCCAGCAGGAGTAATGGTTGATCGTTATGGCCGGAAGATAATGATGATCGCCGGGGTAATTATTCAATGCGTCTTCACTATGGCCGCTGCCTTGTCTCATGGTGTAATGATGGTGGTAGTGATGCGCTTCTTAGCCGGTTTTGGGCAGGCGGCGGTTTTCCCGACACCCGTGGCCTATATTTCCGAATATGCGCCGCCCGCCTCTAGGGGTTCTTTCATCAGCCTGGTATTGGCTCTGCTGTATTTTACCTATCCGCTTCCTCCTTTCGTGTCAAGTTTAATCATTAAGGCCTATCCCGCTGCAATATCCTGGAAGATAATGTTCCTTACAGGCGGAATCCCTCTTTTGTTTGTAATCCCCATGGTGATATGGTTACCGGAGTCGGTCAGGTGGCTGGCGAAAAATGGGCAGGTTGAAAGGGCCCAAAAAACGCTGGTCAAGATAGAGCAAGAGGTTTCTCGACGCGCGAAAAAGCCCCTGCCGGAGTATGTTGTGGAGAACCTTCCGTTTAATACAGAAAGTTTTCCCTGGTGGGTGGCCTTCAGCCGTAAATACCTTAAGCGCACGATAATTCTTGATATCATGTACAGCGGTACGTTCATCTTTTGGTATGTGCTGTTGGTGTATGGACCGACATTTTCGGTACGGCAAGGACTCAGCAGTGCCGCGGCTCTCCGTTTTAACTCCTACCTTTTTATGGCCTGTGCCGTAGGGGCTCTTATCATGGGTATTATTTCCGATAGATTTGGCCGGAAAATAGTTATTGGCGTTTACGCCTTGCTGGGCAGCCTGGGACTAATCCTGTTCGTGTTCCACCATTCAACAACGGCGGCTATTTTGATCACCGGAGCAATGATCGGGGGATTTGGACTCGGGGTATTTCCAGCCTGTAAGGCATATATCGCCGAACAATATCCTACCGAAGTCCGCGGGCGGGGTGTGTTCTCTTGCGAAGCAGTTTCGCGGTTTGTGGGAGGAGTTCTCTTTGTCTACCTTGTCACTTATCTCATGGATACCATAGGTGTCAACTCAATTTACACGATAATGGCGATTGGGTTTGTAATCATGACCGGTGTGGTCACTGTGATATTTGGCAATGAGACTAAGTCTGTCAGTGTTGATTCGACAGAGACATTTCCTCAGCAGAGAAACTTGTCCAATTGAAAGATTACAGGACGATTTAGCGGCCCGACGAGAAATATCCCTTCATTTGTGATTTAAGATGAAGTAATGTCGAAAGAAATGTGAAAGTGCCCACAATCATTAGCCATCTATTTAATTAATTGTGAAAGTATGGCTTAATTAAGGGCAGGTGCCTTAACAGCCAAAGGATTAACGCCTCTTAGTGGGGTAATCCTTTGGCTGTTCTGGTTTTTCCCGTTTTATTTCTTTCCGGTACTTTCCGGATCAGTTGAGGGATGATATGACCATGATTCCCTTTTTTTATTGATCAAGCACAACAAGGAGAGGCAAATTCCCCACAGTTTACTCAAGTTGTTTCTTCGTAAAGGATTGGGCTTAGGGAGCATCTATGATGAACAGGCGTATTTGTGAGACTCCAGGATAGGTACTATAATAGTAAAGACCCCCCTTTTTTATGTGATTGTAAATTGGGTAAAAGAAAAAGCGCTTAACGGTGCAAAAATCGAAAGTCTGTTTTGATAAGGTAAAACGCATTATGCGCTCTGCATAGGAGAGAATTATGAATAGCTCAGGAATTTATCCAAGGACGGGCGATAAAGCAACAATTTATTTGAAGCCTGCTATTTCCAATCCGAACATTATTGTGGGAGACTATACCATGTACAATGATTTTGTAAATGATCCCAGAGAGTTTGAAAACAATAATGTTTTATATCATTATCCAATAAATAATGATAAATTAATCATTGGCAAATATTGCTCTATTGCCTGTGGGGCAAAGTTCATGTTCACCTCGGGAAATCATAGGATGGGATCGCTTTCCACTTATCCGTTTCCTTTATTTTATGAGGAATGGGAGTTAGATAGCGGAGATATGACAGATGCTTGGGATAATAAAGGTGATATTATAATAGGAAATGATGTTTGGGTTGGCTATGAAGCGGTGATTAGACAAGGAGTCCGGATAGGCGATGGAGCAATTATAGGGATGAGAGCGGTTGTGACTAAGGATGTTCCACCGTATACCATTGTTGCTGGAATACCGGCAAGAGAAATTAAAAAACGCTTTTCCCAAAGTGTAATTGCACGCTTAAGAGAACTACAGTGGTGGAATTGGGACGAGGAAACAGTGCGCAAGAATTTGCCTGATCTTATAAAGGGAAATATCGACTCTTTAAAAAAGTTGTAAGTACTCTTAGTTAATTAAAAACAACCAGATTATTTTGCTTAGATCCTTTCAATTGTTCTTCGGTATTATCCCTACATAAAGTATTTCAGCAAACTTTCAGCCGTTACTCAGGGTCAATTCAGTTCATTATATAATAATTAACTAAGATTCTTTAGGTTAATGTCGAAATATGTCTTTTTATTATTGGAGGACTTAAGTTATGCAAAATTTAAAGGGTATCAAGGTATTGCTTGTAGACGATGAACCAAATATTTTGCAGTTTTTGGAGATGGGCCTGCAAAATGAGGGATTTGAGGTGCGAACAGCGCAGGACGGAATGACAGGGGTCACCTTGGCTAAAGAGTTTCGCCCCCATATCGTGATTCTTGATGTTATGATGCCCGGTATGGACGGCTTTGAAGTTTGCCGGATGCTGAAGAAGACGGAAAACGTGGCTATAATCATGCTGACAGCTAAGGATGAAGTGGAAGACCGTGTCAAGGGATTAAATTTGGGAGCGGACGATTATGTCATGAAACCTTTTAGCTTTGAGGAATTGTTGGCTCGCATTCATGCCCGGATACGCAATCAATTCCCTAATCTGATGGGAGAAGTAGTAGCCGGTGAATTTCGCATTGATGACCGGCGCAAAGAAATCCAATACCAACAAAAAGTTTTAGAGCTGTCAACAACGGAATATGAGCTGTTAAAATTCATGGTGCTTAACCAGGGTTTGGTTTTAAGCAAGGCGAAGATCTTAGACAAAGTGTGGGGTTATGATTTCGGCGGAGATGAAAACATTGTTGAAGTTTATATCCGCTCTTTAAGAGATAAATTGAATGACAAAGAGCATAGGCTGATCCGGACCTTGCGCGGGGCGGGATATCGAGTTGACTTATTATGAAATGGTCAAACCGGTTGCGGCGTTTTTTTGTTCCCAATTCTTTGCGCTTTCAACTTTTGGCGCGTTCCCTCCTGCTCTTGGCCGGGTTGCTGGTGGTCATCGGTTTATTCCAATATGTTTTCATGCAAGGGTTTATCTACCAGAATCAAGCTAAAAGCATTCAGAATCAGGTTCAGTCGGTCCCTCCTGATGCCTGGAATTTGATGACGAATGGCGGTGATGATCAAAACTTGGGGGATAGTTCGGCTGATTCGGCAAATTCCGCTCCGAGGGATCTGCATCACCATGGGCCCTTATTTTTTCTTCCGGACGCCAATGTTGCCCTTATTGACGAGAAAGGCAATCTGACGGAGCTTTCCAATGGTTATACCAACACGGAAACTTCCCCCCATCTGGACGAACAGGAGTATCAAAATGCTCTGCGCAATAAGCGCAATTTAGAGTATAAGGTCGTTAATCCTACGGGAGGAAATGAGCAGCTGGTTGTTTTGCTGACGATTCAGCCGAGGGATCAAACTCCTGAGCTGATTCAAGTAAGCCTTAGTACCAAACCTTTGAAAGAGATGATGCTGCAGCAGTTGCTCATCTTTTTAGGGATCTCCCTGCTTGCTTTAATCGCTGGGATGCTGGCCTTTATACCGGTGTTGCGAAAAACTCTCATCCCCCTGTCGAATATGGTTGACACCGTGGAACAGATTGATGCCGGAAATCTTGCGGAACGGATACCTGTTGATCAAGGGCAGGTGGAAATAGACCGTCTGGCTAATTCCTTTAACGGGATGCTGCAAAGACTCGAAGCGTCTTTTGAAGCGGAAAAAGACTCTAAAGAGCAGATGCGCCGCTTTGTTGCCGATGCTTCCCACGAGCTGCGCACTCCCCTGACGGCCATTCATGGTTTCCTGGAGGTTCTTCTCCGAGGGGCTATGAACCAAACGGAAATGCTTCAGCGTTCATTGACGAGCATGTATGCGGAATCTGAACGCATGAAGAAACTGGTGGAAGACCTTCTTTTACTGGCCAAGCTGGACCGCTCGCCAAAAATTCAGTTGGCAGAAGAAGCCCTGGATAGGGTCATTAAGGAAATGGCCCCCCAATTGAGACTTTTGGCCGGAGACCGCAAAGTTAGCTTAAAACTCACCTCTGATTTAAAAGGCTGCGTTGATGTAGACCGCTTAAAGCAGGTTGTCCTGAACCTTTTTCACAACGCGGTCCAGCATACCGATCCGGTGAAAGGGGATATTCAGATTTCCTTGACCAAAGCTCTGGACGGGATAGAACTGACAGTGAAAGACAATGGTTCCGGGATACCGCAAGAACATCTGCCCAAGCTATTCGACCGCTTCTACCGCAGTGATTCTTCAAGGACCCGGAAGTATGGCGGTGCGGGGCTTGGCTTAGCCATCACCAAATCGCTTGTTGAGCTTCACGGGGGGACGATACGGGTAGAGAGCACTGTTGAGGAAGGGACAACTTTTTATGTCTGGCTTCCGGTCGCGGAAACCTTATGATGGCTTACCTCCTGAAAATAGAAAAAACTCCGACAGCACACTGCTAGGCTCCCTTTGTGCCGGACAGTTTAAATCATGAAACTGTCCGGCACAAGGAGGAGCCCTTTTGTGTATTCTGGAGCCCTTTGCTAAGGATTGGAACAAAGATACTTCAACAAACACTACATCTTGATACTGAAGTTGTAAATATCTGATGGCTGAAAGTTAGAACAGAAATTATAAAATACGGTGTTTATCTTCTATATGTTTTTTCTGTACTGATAGAGCGGCGAAGTTCTCAGATTAGCAATGTAGATCGAGAGTATTTGCAGCAGGGGAAGAAGGTAAAGGAAAAAGGCAAAAGGAATAAAACCCATCAGGCTTACATTTAAGGTTGAGGTAGGCACAAAACCCGCCGCATTCCAAGGGATCAGGGCCGCTAAGGGCACTGCCGTATTTTCCAGGTCAAGGGCCAGTTGGGTCTTGGCGGGTCTGCCTTCGGTGTAAACCTTATCCATTAGGGAGTGAGTTAGGACGATGGAGATTGTTTGACTGCAGCCGAGTATTGAGGTTAAAAGACTCATGATGGTTGTCGTTAAAAACTTGTTTGAGCGGGATTTGGCTTTGGCCAGAAACTGATCAAAATCCTTTAAGATATTACTCTCGGCGAATAGGCCGGCCAGGCAGCAGGAGACAAAAACGACCAAGGTCACTTTCCACATAGAAAGAATACCACCGCCCTGGAGAATTGTCTTGAGCGGACTGTCAACTTGCAGCTTAAAACCTAAAAGGGCTATTTGCAGGACAGCGAGCAGGTTGCGCCGCTGCATTTCCATGCTTATGAAACCGGCGAGAAGGATGCTGACAAGCATCGATTTTTTAACATCGACTTTTAAAAAGGCAAGAATGAGGATCACAAGAGCAGGCGAAAACACAAGCCAGTTTAAAGAAAAAAGGCGGGATATCTCAGTCAGCATAGTATTACCGGCAAATGTCAAGGGATGGTTTAAGGATAGTCCCAGATAGGCCAGGGCCGATAAGAAGAAAGGCAGCGTTCCCGTTCTGAACATGCCTTTAATGTTCTCATAAAGATTCGATGTTGTTAAATTGGCAACTAAATTAGCACTTGAAGACATAGGGGAGCAGCGGTCACCGAAATAGGCTCCGGCAATAATCGCGCCCGCCGCCATATTGGAATTGAGGTGGCCGCTTTTGGCCATGAGAATCAAGGCTAAACCAACAGTGCTGACGGTCCCGAAGGAGGTTCCCAGCAAAAAAGAGACGGCAGAGCTAATAAGAAAGGCATAGACAAGGAAGAACTTGGGGTTCAGCAGCCGTATTCCATAATAAAGGACGGCCGGTGTCGTCCCGGCTGCTATCCAGAGGGAGGTTATGGCACCCACTAAGATAAGAATCCGTACAACAATCAACGACTTCTTGCCGCCCTGATAGGACATCTGAAGGATTTCCCGCAGAGAATATCCCCTCCGCCAAGCGATGAAAGCAAAGTTAAGCCAACATAATGCCAGCGGGAAGCCGATAAATATTCCTTTTAGAGTGCAGACCACCAGAAGGGCAAAGGTCAGCACGAGGCTGATGAGAAGATAGTTGTTCTCGGCTTTCATGACAGGCTCCCTTCATTAAAACAGGACGAATTGCTTAGGCAACGTTTTGTTATGTAATTTAAAACTAAGTTATATTGTAGCACTCCTGCTTAAACTTAGGGGGTAGAAACAGAAATAAAATCCAAATCGAACGTACCGATTATTGAGTCGCTGCATAAGCTGGTGCAGCGACACCTTAAAGAAGGCGCAAAGCGGCGTTAAATGCTTGTATAAGAATTTAAGACACTACTCAGCAGGTTCTGAATAGTGTCTTTTCTCTAATAGGAGAATATTTGACCTAAAAGCTTCAAAAACCTTCTTCGCTCACAATGACGCTGCCTATAATTTGACTGTCAAATTTACAGCGGACAAACAGGATTTGGGATTAATCTCCAATATGCCTGAGTTGAATTAATCAAGGTGATGTAGTAAACTAAGAAAGACAATTGACGATTGGAGATGGAAAGATGCGTAATTTTTCTTGCTAAATGATATACAGCATAATGAAATTGGAGAAACGGTGCTGAAACCGCCTCTTTTATTGTGCTTAGCAAGAAAGTTACTATTTCTTTTCACTCAAATAATACATTCTTACCATACCCGAGACCGGGCTGGTTTTGCTGTATCGTTATGAGCTGCAAGAATTTACTTTCTTGCAGCTTTTATTATGTCTTGTTATACAGGAGGATGTTTTATGTCGTTAATAAATGTTTCCAACCTGACCTTTGCTTACGAGGGCAGTTATGACAACATCTTTGAAAACGTCAGTTTTCAAATAGACACGGATTGGAAATTGGGGTTCACGGGAAGAAATGGCAGAGGTAAGACCACATTTCTCAACTTGTTGCTCGGCAATTATGACTATCGGGGCAATATCTCCGCCAATGTGAGTTTTGAATATTTTCCTTTTAATGTAGAAAACAAAGCAAATAACACCCTTGACGTTATCGCCGACATTTTTCCGGACTATCTTTATTGGAAGTTGACGCGTGAACTTTCTTTGCTGGAGGTTGCCGAAGAGGTTTTATATCGTCCTTTCGCTTCCTTATCCAATGGAGAACAGACAAAAGTGCTGCTTGCCGCCTTGTTTCTTAAAGAAAATAGTTTTCTTTTAATTGATGAGCCGACCAATCACCTGGATATGGCGGCAAGAAAGCTGGTCAGTGACTATCTCAAGAGCAAACAGGGTTTTATTTTAGTGTCACACGACCGAGCATTTCTGGATAACTGCGTTGACCACATTCTTTCGATCAATAAGACCAATATCGAAATCCAAAAAGGCAATTTTTCCTGTTGGTGGGAGAATAAAAAAAGGCAGGATAGTTTTGAGCTCGCGGAAAATGAAAAGCTTAGAAAAGACATTCACCGCTTGACGGATTCCGCTCAGCGGACAAGTAAATGGTCGCAGGACGTGGAAAAATCCAAAAACGGCACCAAAAATTCCGGTTCCAAGCTGGATAAGGGCTATGTAGGGCATAAGGCCGCTAAAATGATGAAGCGTTCCAAGTCCATTGAAAACCGACGCCAAGCCGCTCTGGATGAAAAATCCAGGCTTCTCCAAAACCTTGAGGATTCCGACAGCCTGAAGCTTTCTCAGTTGGCCTACCATAAAGAACGGCTTGTTGAGCTGGATAATGTTTCAGTTTTTTACGATGGAATGATGGCTTGCTCAGATATAAGTTTTACGCTTGAGCAGGGTGACCGCGTTGTGCTTAGGGGCAAAAACGGCTCAGGGAAATCGAGCATTCTTAAACTTATTTGTGGTGAGACCATGAATTATACCGGTACTTTCAGAAAAGGAAGCCAGCTTAAGATATCTTATGTCTCACAGGACACATCTTGTCTGCAGGGGGAACTAGCGGATTATGCCGCGGACAACGAAATTGATGAAAGCCTTTTTAAAGCGATTTTAAGAAAGCTTGGTTTTTCCAGAGTTCAGTTCGCAAAGGATATAGCAACCTTTAGCGGCGGCCAAAAGAAAAAAGTGCTGATTGCCAAAAGTTTATGTGAACAGGCACATCTCTATGTTTGGGATGAACCGCTCAATTATATTGATATACTTTCCCGTATCCAAATCGAAGAGCTGTTACTTGAATATCAGCCGACTATTTTGTTTGTGGAACATGATAGGACGTTCAGTGAGAATGTCGCCACAAAGTTTATAACGATCTGATTAACGTGTATGTCCTATTTGCATTAATTTTCCTTTTGGATATAATACTGAATTAAAAGGAGGCATGTCATTTGAAAAAATTAATTATTTTCGCCCATCAACACCAGGATAGTTTTAACCGGGCCATCTTAGATCAGGTGGAATCCACTTTAAAAGAAAAGGGCCATGAAGTAATCGTCCGTGATTTGTACAAACTTAATTTTCAGCCCTTATTAAAACCGGAAGACACTGAGTCGATGAAAACCGGAAAAATTCCGGAGGATATTAAGACTGAACAAAACTTCATTACCGAGTCCGATGCCATTATCTTCATTTATCCCATTTGGTGGTCCAATATGCCGGCGATTCTCAAAGGCTATTTTGATCGGGTGTTTTCTTTTGGCTTTGCCTATACTGCGGGAGCTCAAGGCGCTGTTCCTCTATTAAAGGGCAAGAAAGGTATGATTATTAATACCTACGGTGCCCCCGAGGAGCACTATGAATCGATTGGCATGAATGCGGCTTTTAAAACCACAATGGATGTGGGCATTTTCGGCTTTACAGGCATCGAACCTGTGGAGCATCTGTTGTTTGGATCGGTAACTGAGGTGGATGATTCCGCCCGTAAAAAAATGCTGGAAAAGATTAAGGAAACGGTAAAGAAATCTTTTTAATAAAAATAAGAAACCTACTCCTGACGACCTGAGATTTGCATAAGGGAAAAGCAGCTTGCTTAGCGGTAAGCTGCTTTTTTGCACCTAGGTCCTATGGTTTGTGAGAAAGCGGCCGGTATGATATAGTAAATGCGAAGAGAAAGGGGTTTTCACAATGCCGAAGATGGTGATTTTAGACGGAAACAGCCTTGCGAATCGCGCTTTCTATGCTTTACCGCCTTTAACGACGTCGGATGGGCGTCCGACTAATGTATTGCATGGTTTTCTGACGATGCTTTTTCGCTTAGAACAGGAACAACACCCGGATTACTGGGTGGTAGCTTTCGATAAAACAAAGGCAACAGTGCGGATTGAACAGTATGCCGGGTATAAGGCCCAGAGAAAGGAAACTCCGGAAGGCTTGCGCCCGCAGTTTGACTATCTCAAGGAAATTCTCACGGAGCTCGATGTTCCCATGTTGGAGCTGGCGGGCTATGAAGCCGATGACCTGATTGCCGCAGTGACCAAGCAGGCAGAAATTCAGGGTATGGAGATCCAGGTCTATACGGGTGATAGAGATGCTTTGCAGCTTATTTCCCCCAAGACCCATATCTTTTTAACCAAAAAAGGAATCAGCGACGTTGAGTGTTATGACGAACATGCTTTGTGGGAGCGCTATCAACTGCGTCCCTACCAAATTATTGATTTAAAAGGCCTGATGGGAGATACTTCGGATAATATTCCGGGTGTTCCGGGCGTTGGTGAAAAAACAGCCCTGAAATTGCTCTGGGAATATGAAACTGTGGAAGGAGTCTTGGCGAACGCGGATAAAGTCTCCGGGAAAAAGCTGCAAAACAATTTAATGGAATATGCGGATCAAGCCAGACTTAGTAAAACCTTAGCGACAATGCTCACGGATGTTCCGCTGCCTTTTTCCTTGGACAACCTTATTTATCGGCATCCTCAGGCCGCCAAAGTGCTTCCCGTTTTAAAGAAATACGATTTAAAAAGTGTCACTCGCTTGTGGCAGGAACGTTACGCCAATGATGGAGAGGGTAAAAGTGAAACGCCTGAAATAGCTCTAGTGCCCTGGCCGGAACGTGAGCTGACTGAAGAGGGCTGGCTTCAGCAGATTGGACAGTGGCAAGCCGCCCGGCAAACGCTTACCTTAGCCTGCCGCCATGAAGGCACCGGACTGCAGGGCGGACGCTGGCTGGAATGGGGTGTGGCTGTCTCCGGGGAGTCCTTCAAGCTGACCCGGGATGAAGTGTCTTCCGCAGTTGTTGAGGCTTGGCTGGAGCTGTTGGAAAACGAACAAGTGCCTAAAACCTTAACAGATAGTAAAACCGTGACCTTATTGCTGGGAAATGAAAACAGAACCTTAAAGGGAGTCGCCTTTGACTTAGGCTTGGCTTCCTACTTGATCCAATCTTCCCGGACAAAGTTTGCGCCTCTGGATTTGGTTAAGGAATATGTTCCCCAGCAAGACGCTTTCGGGAGTGTAGCGGAAGAAGCCTCAGCCTTGGCTCAAGTCGCACCTAAATTTCAAGAAGACCTGGTAGCCCTGGGCTTGGGAGAATTGCTGCATTCTATTGAAGAACCTTTAAGCTTTGTTTTAGCACAAATGGAGCGGCAAGGGATTGGCATTGACGTGGAGCAGCTGGTGCATTTCGGTGAAGGAATCAGTGATACCTTAAAAGAATTGGAACAAGATATTTATGATTTGGCGGAGACGACCTTTAATATTAACTCTCCTAAACAATTAGGAGCTATTTTATTTGAAAAATTGGGGTTAGCGACGGCTAAGAAGACTAAAACCGGATATTCCACTGATGCTGATACTCTGGAAGACCTGCGCACAGCACATCCGATTATTGAGAAGATCTTAGATTATCGTCAGCTCAATAAGCTTATGTCTACTTATGTCAACGGATTGCTTGCTCAAGAGAAGGATGGACGAATTCATACTACCTTCCAGCAAACTGTGACAGCGACCGGCCGTTTGTCGAGCACTGAACCCAATTTGCAGAACATCCCGATTCGGCTGGAACAGGGACGGCTGCTGCGAAAAGTTTTTCATCCCACGGAACCGGGCTGGATTCTTCTTTCGGCCGATTATTCTCAAATTGAACTGCGCATTTTAGCTCACTACTCTCAAGATCCTTTGCTCTGCGAGTCTTTCGCTTTAGGGCAGGATGTTCACACCAGAACGGCGGCGGAAGTTTTCGGTATTTCCCTTGAGGCAGTCACCCCGGGAATGCGCAGAAGCGCCAAGGCCGTTAATTTTGGACTCGTTTATGGCTTAACGGAATTCGGTCTTTCCCGAGATTTAGGAATTCCCCGCAAAGAGTCGAAGTTTTACATTGAACAATATTTTAAACGCTATAGTGGTGTAAAATGTTATTTGGAAAGCGTGGTGGCGCAAGCGAAACAGGAGGGACAAGTCCGTACCTTGTTAAACCGTTTGCGCAGGATTCCTGAACTATTTCACGCTAATAGGGTCCAGCGGCAGCTTGGGGAGCGCATAGCCATGAATACCCCCGTTCAGGGAACCGCAGCCGATATCATGAAACTGGCCATGATCCAGGTTGCCGAAAGAATAAAACCCTTCCGGGCGGCTATACTCTTGCAAGTTCATGACGAACTCCTGCTTCAAGTCGCTCCGGAGGATTTGGCAAGCGTCGCTCGCCTGCTTAAAGTAACCATGGAAAACGCCTTCCCGCTTTCCGTTCCTATGACCGTGGACTGTAAAGTCGGAACAAACTGGTATGATATGCAGAAATATATACCGGAACAATTGTCTGACGCTTAAAGCAAAGAGGAAAAGAAGAGGAGTAATTATGCCTGAATTGCCGGAGGTCGAAACGATTCGACGAACTTTAGCGGTACACATTAAGGATTTGAAAATCAACGACGTAAAACTGATATGGCCCACTGCTGTTTGCGGTTGGCAGGACAAAGCTTTCGCGGAGTTAGTCATCGGACGCCGAATCATAGAGCTGGACCGCCGGGGAAAGTATCTCCTCATTCGTTTGGATGAGGAACTGACGCTAATCGCCCATATGCGGATGACGGGGCGCCTTAATTATTATGCGGATCACAGGGAGCCGGAAAAGCATACCCATGTAGTTCTCCAATTGGAACGCGGGGAAGTGCATTTCTCCGATGTGCGCAAATTTGGCAGGATACAAGCCATACCCACCCCGCTGTGTGTCCGGGAATCCTCCCTAAGCAAGCTTGGTCCCGAACCCTTGGAGGCCGAGTTCACGCCGGAAGTGCTCAAAGACCGTCTTATAAAGAAAAAAGTCACTTTTAAAGCCGCTTTGCTCGACCAGCATGTCCTGGCCGGGTTGGGGAACATTTATGCGGATGAATCTCTTTTCCTGGCGGGAATATCGCCTCAACGCCGGGCAGACACTTTGTCCGAAGAGGAAAGCGTCAAACTGCACGCGGCCATAAAGACGGTGCTCCAGGCCGGTGTCGATGCCCAAGGGACATCCTTCCGGGATTACCGGGATGCTAACGGAGAAAAAGGCTGGTTTGAACAGGATCTGCAGGTTTATGGCAGGGGCGGGGAACCCTGTAAAGTTTGCGGGCAAACCTTAGAGCGCCTTCGCCTTGCCGGACGGACAACGGTGTATTGTCCGCAGTGTCAGAAGTAACAGGTGTAATTGTCATTTTCCAGGGTGATCAGGATGAACCCGTGTTCGGCCTGCAGGAGAGATTTTCTTTTGCCGAAAGCATCTCTGCTTAAGGGCAGAGATGCAAACTTATAGGATCTAAAAGCCTTCACAGCACAATGATGCGTTTGAAGGCTTTATTTATTACTTCGCGCTTCTCTTATCCGTTGTGTCCCTGAGCTCCCTTCTGTCATATAGTGTACAAGGCAAACAGGCATTTTTTGTACTATCAGAAAGTATAAAGAGCAACTAAACTGCCGCCTGCGCCAGCCAAGTTTTCTTTATTTGGCGCGAATAGGGGAGATTCCAACAAGGGAGGATCAAGATGAAAAAATATGTTTATAGGGCTTATATTGGAAAAGATGAAGAGACCGGAAAGTTTAAAGTCTTTTTTCCGGATTTTCCGGGCTTCAGTGCTGAAGGAAAAGATTTCGTTGAGGCTTATTTGGCGGCCAGGAGTGCGTTGGGGTGTTATCTCTATGATCTGGAAAAAAATCAGGAACCAATCCCCGAAAACACGTTTTTTGCAGATGGGATTCAGACGTGGGAGGCGGTGGTTCCAATAGAAGTCGATACGCTGGAAGTCCGGCGTATAAACGACGCTGGGCTCATCAATAAAAGCTTGCGGATCCCTAGGTGGCTGGACGATCTGGCCAAAGAAAACAGAATAAACTTCTCTCAGGTTCTGCGGGAAGCACTGCAAGAGAAGCTGGAAATTGAGGACTGAGCGGCAGCGGCCCGGGACTGCCGGCAAAGATGACTTGGCCGGCAGTCTAAATGCTAGCCGTGGTTACGTCAAAGTGGGTGTCAAGACCGTGTTTAAGCCTGGGATGAGTCAAAAAGGTCGTTAGTGGTGGTGTCGACTATCCTAACGTCCCGTGCTCCTGTGATTGCACCGCTGGATGTTAAGAAAATATCGCTGTTGACAACCGTATCCATAACGGCCAGAACCTCAGCCTGGCTCAGGTCTTCCCGTGGATTAGGAATCGTTATTAAAAAACTTTTACCGCCGGCGGTGGTAAAACTTAATCTTACCACCTTGCTGGTTGTGATGGCCATTCGCTTACCCCTTTCGTTTGGATTGACTTGCCGGTTACTCGTCGGTCAGCTGGAAGTTCTTTCGCAGCGTCACGTCCAGTATCGGATGCAGCGACAGACTGAATAAAGCCTGCGCCACCTCATACAGAGCTTGCTCCTGGGCGTCGGCCCGCACATAGCTCAGGCTTTTCAGCCGGGTTATCGGAGCTCCGGCCGGGGTGGTTCCGTTCTGGTAGGCTACGACCAGCGCCGAATCCAAAGGTGTTGCTACGACAGCCATTCCTTCACCTCCTTCGTTCCATTGACAAACCGGGTTGATCCAGCATGTCCCTATATTTTATGACCTTGCTTGTCCAGGGGTTACAACCTGAAAAAATTAAAGCCTATTCCCAGAATGGACAACGTTGTCTATTCTGGGGAATAGGCTTTTTATGAGTTTGTCACCTTTGTTAGGTTACCACATATGATGAGAATGAAGGACAAGGAGAGGATTGAGACAATTCGTGAGCGATTCGATTACAAATCGTACGCCCCTGGTTATTGCGGCTGAAATAAATGCGATCAGACACCAGATGGAAAAAATTTTCTTGGTCCAGGCCATCGAAATTGGACGGCGGCTGAAGGAAGCTAAGGACCTGCTCCCCTATGGGGAATGGGGTAAGTGGCTGGAGGAGACCGTGAATTACACGCAGAGAACAGCCGATCGGTTTATGCTGATTTTTGAGGCCTACGGGAGCAATCAGCCTGCCTTCCCCGAAGTCGGCGCCCAGGCTCAGGAACTGCCGAGTTTGACCTCCTCTCAGGCCCTGATCCTTTTGGGGCTTCCGAAGCAAGACCGGGCTCAGTTCCTCGTCGATCTGGATGTGGAAGGCCTGAGCACCCGTGAAATGAAAAAGGCGGTGGATAACTGGAAGCTGGCTCAACAGGAAAAAGACCGGGCCCTTGAGGAGCGGGACCAGGCCCGGCAGGATAATGAGAATCTTCGGCAAGGCCTGAACGAAGAAAAGGACAAAAACGCTGGGATGAGCGGGGAGCGCGATAACCTGAAGGCTGAGGTGGATGTTCTGAAGAAGGTCAGGCAGAAACTGGAGCAGGATATGGAGAATAAGAAGGCGGAGTATGACAAGCTCAAAGAAAGGATCGGCTACAAGAACATCGAAAAAATGAGTGCCAGCCTTACGGCAGCACATAACAAGGCGGAAGCCAATAAGATCGCCTTTTTATACGACAGTCTGGACAGAACGTTCAAAGAACTTGCCTATGAGATGGCAAGGTTCGCGGGGAAGAATCCGGAGGTGCATGCCATGTACCAAGAAAAGGTGAAAAGTTTTCTGCTTAATGCGCTTAAAGAGAAGTTGTGATTTTAAGCTTCAATCAGACAACTTTAAAAAAAGCAGGTTCTAGCGCTTAGGCTGAACCCTATACACTATTTTTGCCTACTTTCTTTGAAATCGTTAAAGCCTTTTTGTGCCGCTGTATCAAGCCTAAAATATTCAAGCAAATTATTCAGATCTGAAACAGTGGAGGAACTTAGTGAATGCTCAATTAGTTCTGTTTCCTCAAGGGGATTGGAATTACCGATTAGTCTTAAAAAGCTTTCCACGGTTTCATGCCGATTTAAAAGGTATTTGCCAATGTTCCTGCCGCTGTCTGTCAGTTGGATAATTTCGTAACGGTCATATTTTAAGTAACCAAGATTGGCCAGTTTGAAAATCATTTTGGAGGCGGACGATGGCTTGACATTTAAAAGCTCGGACAGCTTTCCGACGCGGGTGTAATCATTCTCCAGACAAAGCCTGTAGGCCATCTCCAGATAGTCTTCCTGAGCGGGGGTTAATTGACCCTCTTGTTGATTTGCAAGTTGATATCCCCGAACGGTCCGAAAATCCGAATTCTTGTTGTCATTCATAAAATCAAATCCTTATTAAAAATTTTTCTTTCGGTATAATGTATTCGTAACACATTCAGCTTAGGAACCATATGTTAGCGTAGGGAAAATTTCTTCCACCAGGCTAATTATTAGGAGGGTTTTACATTGAATAACCATCAAATAGCGTTAAATCAGCTGCCAATCGGCAAAAAAGCCAATGTTACAGCCCTGACATCCGATGGTGCAACTAGAAGGCGCATGCTCGATCTCGGTATTATCGACGGAACTGAAATTGAGCCGCTCTATAAAAGCCCGTCCGGCAACCCAGTGGCCTATTTGATCAGAGGAGCCGTCATCGCTTTGCGGTCCGACGTATCGGGAAGGATCATGGTATCAATGTCGTAAATTCATGGGGGGCGATAGCAAACCGGATTTTATGTCTACATAAATCGTTTAAGGATACGTGAAAGCAGGCAATTTTGGTGTTCCTTTCGCCCCGCCAGTTTATTTTTAGGGAGGAGTAACTATTATGGGATTAACAAGTACATCGACAGGAGCGGAACTATTAAATTACTGCGGACTACATATCGCAAGAGAAACACAGCAGGATAAAATCGTGGCCCTTGCCGGAAATCCCAACGTTGGGAAAAGCACGGTATTCAACAGTCTGACGGGTTTGAATCAGCACACGGGCAACTGGCCGGGAAAAACGGTCCTCAACGCCCAAGGCAAATATCGGCATCAGAGCAAGAATTATATCATGGTGGACATACCGGGCACGTATTCGCTGATGGCCAACTCCACAGAAGAGGAAATCGCCCGCGACTTTATCTGCTTCGGAGGGGCGGACGCAGTTGTGATTGTCGCCGACGCTACCTGCCTTGAACGGAATCTTAATCTGGTTCTTCAGACGATGGAGATTACCGACAAGGTTGTGCTGTGCGTTAATCTGATGGATGAGGCTCAAAAAAAGAAGATCCGGATTAATTTGGATCTGCTTGCCGCCAGTTTGGGTATTCCGGTGGTTGGAACCAGTGCGAGAAGCGGCAGGGGCCTTGATCATTTGATGAACGCAGTAAGTTCTCTTACGGAGAACTCTCTTCAGGTAAATCCTCTGTTCCTGACTTACAGCGCTGAAATTGAAAAGG
>NZ_JAVHUW010000057.1 GCF_030954495.1 Candidatus Desulfosporosinus nitrosoreducens
ATTACTCGAAGAGGTTGAATTCTAATCTGCCGTATTGACCGGCCTCATTAACTCAGCCAGTCAGTTTATCCTATGCTCAAGCTCGTCTAAGGTTACAACTCAACCTTCCTTTATGCAGAGGAGCCGTTGAGGTTGTCCCAAAATCGACAACGTTGTCGATTTTGGGACAACCTTTATAGGACGGGTCTGAGTTTGACAACATATTTCGGAAATAAAAAAGGCTTGAGCTTCGCTGCAGTCAAATTAACTCTTGCAAAAAAATCAGAGTGTAAGCTCGAATCTCTGTTCTCCATGCCCAGGAAATATCATCATTGTGAAGAAGTTTGCTGAGGCGGCAGGCTGCGCGGATTTAGAATTAGTAGTATAATGTGCGTGTAAAAAGCTTATATTTTATGACATTAAATAAAAGAAGGTAAGATAATGAATACAAGCGTTACAATACGTATGGCAACTAAGGCAGATGCCAAAGAAATTTTGGCAATATATGCTCCCTATGTAAAGAACACAGCAATCTCGTTTGAATATGATGTTCCTTCTCCTGAAGAATTTGCAGAAAGAATTAATAATACTTTGAGAAAATATCCCTATATCGTTGCGCTGGATAGCAATCGTATTATTGGCTATGCCTATGTTTCACCATTTAAAGAGCGGGTTGCGTATGATTGGGCTGTTGAAACGACTGTCTATGTAAGTCAGGATTGCCGGGGGAAAGGTTTAGGAACAACGTTGTATTCAGCTTTGGAGGCAATATTAAAAAGGCAAAATATCCTTAACCTGAATGCCTGCATTGCCTATACATCGATGGAGAATGCATATCTTACTAATGACAGTATCTATTTTCATGAGCGTTTAGGATATAAGAAAGTCGCCCATTTTACCCAATGCGGATATAAGTTTGGCAGTTGGTATGACATGATTTGGATGGAGAAAATTATCGGCGGACATTCCGCAAACCCAGAACCGATTATTCCCATTGCGGAATTGCACGATCTGCTCTTATAACTTAAAGTTGGTGTGACTCATTGCGCAGAACAGCGTTCGGAGAAATGGAGCAGAACAAAGCGATCCGAAAAGCGGGCGAGAGCTCCCGGATCAGCGATGAAGCAAAGGTGTACTTAGGACGCTGAACGTAAAATAAGGCCGGAATTCCCCAAAATAAAAAGCTAATGCTGTTTATGTAAACACATTAGCTTGATTTAGCCATATTCATAGTTTCACCTCTTAGGCAGTATGGTTATTTAGCTTAAATACTCTTTTTCTATTTAACAGATAGGTTACCTTTTCAGTTTTCAAGGCAGGCTGTTGCCGATAATCTATAAAAACAACTCCATAGATAGCGATCATTACAATAATGCCCAAAATTCCTGATAGCATTTGAAATCCCCCCTTAATGTATTGATATGTTCTTTAGGTATAGAATAACACAATACCTGGGCTTATGTCACATTTAAATTATGTATTTGTCAAATAGTTTTTTGTTATGGATGCTTTTGCCTCATATAAATTCCAAACCAATTCTTAGCCATAAGGCATATACATAGTGATGAAAATAAAGCTAATTTTCCTTTGGAGTGATAACTTTCAGTATAATTTTACGTCTGAGTTCAAAAGGAGATGCGCAAGACAACTTTTCGTAATTAGCTTATCTGATATCGTGGCAATAATAAAAAGTAATAGTAATTCTGATCAAAAGGCCATAGCAAAACAAGGGAGAGAGTAACCAGCCGATGGTGAAAAAGTGTTGCTCTTTTGTTATTTTCTGCCGTTTTCTGCTTCGATTTTGGCTCTCAGGCTTATGCTCCTCACCGTTTCAAGGCCGTCAAATTTAATTAAGTAGGCAGCTTTTTCACGGTTGATTCCCATGACCTCGCCCGCCCCCATGATGCTGTGTACGATACGGTCTCCGGGTCGGAAAGGAAACTCGGAAGACTTTGCTGCGATTAGTTGCTCGCTGCTGCCGATGTGCCAATTTGATTCCTTGACCAGACTTTCATTAAGTTCTGTTGTGTAAACAAGCAGCTCTTTGTCTACATTGAAAATGAAACGGGAGGGATAGCGGTAGGAGCCGTCCAAGTTCCGTCCTTCCGCATCCGTCAGGTACAAAGCTTTTTCCGCACGAGTGAAGGCGACAAAGGCCAGCCGCCGTTCTTCTTCCATGGCTTCAAGTGTTGCGGTCTTTTTGGAGGGGAATACGCCTTCCTCAAGACCGCAAAGAAATACATAAGGAAACTCCAGACCCTTTGCCGTGTGTACCGTCATCAGTTTAACCGTGTTTTTGCTGGCAGCTGTGTCGGTATTGGTCAGCAGACTTATATGAGACAGATAGTTTTCTAAGGTGTTTTCCTCTCCGCTTATGGTCTCGTATTCATAAACCGATTGCTTGAGCTCTGACAAATTGTCCAGCCGCTCCTGACTTCCTTCCGTCCGGAGCATTGCCTCATAGCCGCTTTGGTCAAGGAGGGAATTGAACAAGTCGGAAATCGGCATAGTCTGATAACCTGCGGAAAAACCCTCGATTAAATCGAGAAACCCCTTGGCCTTCGTGCCCTTGAAAATTTCCTGGTCGATGGTTCTTTCGAGTGCGCTGTACAGGGAGCATTGATTTTGGGCGGCATAGTCTTTTAAAAACTTCATACGCCGCAGGCCGATATTGCGTTTCGGCACGTTAGCTACCCGCAGGAAGGACAGATCGTCCTTATAGACAATGAGCCGGAGATAGGAGAGAGCGTCCTTGATTTCCATCCGGCCAAAAAACTGTACGCCGCTGTAGAGCGTGTAGGGGAGTTTTTCTTTCAGAAAGACCTCCTCCAGGGTACGGGAGATGAAATGGGCACGATAGAGGATGGTCACGTCACTCAGCGTTACGTCCTGAGCAATCAGCTCCCGGATTTGAAAGGCGATCCAGCGGGCTTCCTCCTCCGCTGTCCTGGCGTGATGGTAAACAACCGGAACCCCGTCCGGCAGTGTAGGAAGCAAGGCCTTGTTGATGCGTTTTTTGTTGTTTGCAATTAAAGAATTTGCTGCGGCGAGAATCTGCGGTGTTGAGCGATAATTCTCCATCATCATGATGGTGCGGACCTGGGGGAATTCCTGATCAAAGTCCAGTAAATATTTGAGCTTGGCGCCGCGCCAGGTGTAGATTGTCTGATCCGGGTCGCCGACGATAAAAAGGTTCTTGTGATAAGCACACAGCACTTTCATCAGCCGGTACTGCAGCTCGTCAATATCCTGATACTCGTCGATCATGATGTATTCCAGCCGCTGCTGCCACTTCAGGCGGATCCCTGCGTCTGCGCTGAAGATGTGGAGTACATATTTAATCAGGTCGTTATAGTCGAGGCCGAAACATTTCTTTTCCTGATACAGGTATCCCCAGAAGATGATATCCTCTGCTTCTGCGGCATGCAGATACTTGAGATGCAGATCTTCCAGGGAAAGAGAGATCATAAATTTGTAGTACTCCGGATCTTTAAACAACTTGCGGATTTCGATCATGTCTCTCGCTTTAGCGAAGGTCATATGCCGCAGCGTGAGGCCCCGTTCTTCATAAATGATCTTCAGCATGTCGTTGATATCGGAATTGTCAAGAACGAGAAAGCTTTTCGGATAGTGGACAGCGTTGATGTCTTCCTGCAAAACAGTCACACAGAAGCTGTGGAAAGTACTGATATAGCCGGTATCGTTGTCGCCGCAAAGACGGCGAATGCGCTGCTTCATCTCCCGGGCGGATTTATTGGTAAATGTGACGCAGAGGATGTTGGAGGGCATAATGCCAATCTCATTGACCAGATAGGCAAACCGCTGGGACAGCGCGCGGGTCTTACCCGACCCCGCACCCGCAATCACGCGAATGAAGCCTTCTGTGGCAGTTACTGCCTGTCGCTGCTGTTCATTAAGTCCCGCCAAGATGTCGCTCATCCTGCTCGTCACCACTTTCTTCATCTAATTCAATAATAGGTTTGTTTAACCGGGGCAAGCCTACGGAATTAAGCTTAACCATCGAACGTGCGTTTGCTATTTTTCATTATACATTACTTTGAAAAAACCATCCATAACTTAAATTAAAGCAAATGAAAGCGGTGTCCCGGGTATTCCCGGCACCCCGCTTGCTGCTGAATTCTTATTAAAAAGAGAAAAACGTTTGAGATTTTCTTAACTTATCCCACCCCTTTATGGCAGGACTTTCGGAGATTTATGGATTGCCTCAAAGAGGAGCATTCCTGTAAGTAACAAAAAATGAGCTTTGAAAAAAAGACGACCTCACGTTAAGCTTTGAGAGGACGAACTGTTGGCCAACAGAATCCAATCAAAAAATAACGGAGGTCATCCAAGTGAATTTTACACAAAACGAGAAACTAAATCAACTATCCGAAGCGAGTATTGTCATAGGCGTGGACATAGCCAGCGAACTTCATTATGCCAGAG
>NZ_JAVHUW010000068.1 GCF_030954495.1 Candidatus Desulfosporosinus nitrosoreducens
GGAATTTCCTCCGGCAGAAGTACAGCCGGCCCAAGCCGCCTGCGCACACTTAGTGCCGCCCATGTTCCCTTTATCCGCTAACTATCATTCATACTATACCTTCAAAGCCTTAGAGAGTGATTTCTCAGGCTTTGAACGTATAGTATAAGTCTCATGTTGTTATCGGCTGACTAATCCGCTCTAAGACACCCGCCTCGGCAAGCGGAGAGTTAAGAGCGGCTAAGTCCCTGGATAAGTGCGACTAAGATTCAGATGGAGTTAAAACTCCACCCGAATCAAGTCTTCTTTATTCGCCTTAACTGCCCACCGGGAATGATTGTCCACAATCTTTTTTTCGGCGCATATGATAGACAAGAAAATAATCCTAAAAGGTAGGGGTAATCTATGCTGGACATTAGCATGCTTATTGTGCTCGTTTATAGTATCGTCGAAACCCTTGAAAAATTCGGAACGAGCCAGCGATTGGCACACCTGCTTGCAATTCCCCTTGGCTTAATTTGCAGTTTTCTATTTTTGCGAGGTTCCTCAGTTGAGCTTATTATTCAAGGATTATTAATAGGATTCGGTTCTGTCGGAGCGTGCAATACTTCCTGTAATATGGTGGATTGGTTAAAGGAAAAAAAATTAAATAGCCCGGATTAGAAATACCGAACTATTACGGGGAAGTTGTACTGCTTTTTATTTGCAATGTCAGAAGCGAATACTCAACTTCTTGAGTATTCGCTTCTAGGATCTTGTTTTCATACTTATTACAGGTTTTAATGTTGGTTCCCGCTCATCGTCTCTTGCCGTATGTAGCGGTTCCAGGCCAACATCTGCCAAAATAGATTCAATAGTCCTTTTTTCTTGCGCCGTCATACCTTTCTGCCTCCTTGTTTTGAGATCTAAGTTGTCTATTCTCAATGGTTTGAAGGTTATAACATTACTATATGGAATTCAGCCGTGAAAGATGTTAGGGCAGCGTAAATTTTCTGTAATAATGTAAAACAATAGGGACAATTCGTTAAAAGCTGTCCTTATGGTAAAAAACATCCAACTCAAAGTACTGAACAAAAAAACACCCAACGTGCCTGCCGGGTGGAGTAAGAACTATAATACTTAAAAGGTTCAAAGAAATCAGTTCTAATCTTTAATTTACCGAGATATTTATAACGAGCACAAGGAATTAGCTTAACATACCCTCGAGAGCATGTTTGTGTAACTCATGAGGAGGAGAGATCAATGCCTAATCATTGGGGAAATCAACCGGGATTTAAGATACCGCCCGTGTTAGTCGTTGTAGTCATCCTAGGGATTATTAGCTTTCTTCTTTTTCCTAACTTATTTACGGATATTTACTCTCGCGTAAATCCAGCTTCTTCATTATCAAATTCCGAGAATGTCAGTCTACCTAATAACGATAACCAAACCAGCATAAACTCGCCCCAGTACTCCAACCAAATTTTGCCTAACACTGACAATACCTTGAGTATCGGCAACGGGAATAATGAGATAGCCTCCGGATATTGGATTCTTTTTGTCAATAACAGTGCTATTCAACAATTGCCTATTAATGCTCAGGATTACGCTTTCATCCTCGGTTTAGTCAATAGCGATAAAAACGCGACTCCAACAAATCAAATATTCCTAATTGAAAATGGACAAATCCAAAAATACCTGATCAGCAATGAAGTAAATTCGGTCATCTCAAACCTGGCAACCATTTACAAGAGGTCCTCAGCAACAAGCCAAACGCCTACAGCTCCCGGTACCACAGTTCCTGACACTGCAAGCCCCAATGCCACGACTCCCAATACTACAATCCCTAATACCACAGTTCCTAGTACCACAAACCCCAATACCACAAACCCTAATACCACAAACCCTAATACCACAAACCCTAATACCATGACTCCCAATAACGTTATCCCTTAGTGCCAGTTAGAATATAACTTAGAATTCCGTACAGCCCAGCCAGCGTTAGCATTACTTACTGACAAGCAATCTTTCCGCAAAGAGAAAGCAGAGGTTTAGATATTCCCCAAAAGAAAAGCGCTCCCAGACAAAAAGAGTAAAATCTGCGAAAATAGCCTCCAGATCTTACTCTTTTCTTGGTTTTCAGAAACGCCTGCTAAAGAATTCAATTTCCGGAGGCACCCATACATCCCTTAAATACCCAAGTACTAATTAGGAAGACGTTATTTGCTATAGCAGCTTAATCCTGTCATTAAGTTTATAATTGTTATGCCAATATTAATTCTAAATATCGAGATGATTTTTAACCACGTAACGGACAATATCCCCACGACTAATAATGCCCACAAGCTTCTGCTCAGAAACGACTGGAACTTTTTTGATTTTTTTATTACCTAAAATTTTGGCCACTTGATCGATATTTTCATTAGAGTCTACTGTAACAACCTTTTTGGTGGCAATCTCCATAACGTTGCGATCCATTAATTTTTTTATTTTTTCCTCAAAGGTTTCAGTATCTACCCAAGAAGCAGAATTAAAAGCATCAAAAATAAAAATTTTGGGGTCCTGGTAACCGATATTATTCATAATATCCCCATCACTGATGAAACCAACGGGTTCGTTTTTGCCATTGATAATAGGAACTCCACTGATTCTCCGCTCCACGAAGGCCTTCAATACCGTTTTCACCGAATCGTTTTTATTAACCGAAACGACCTGGTTAACCATAATCTCGAATGCTTTTGTCACATTTACCACCCCTTATAATATTTCTTGGAAAATTTCTGCTATTTGCCATAATCCAGCTTTGCTGAATTAGTGAAGCGGCTGTATTCTCTTCCCCCGCATATAGGATGCTACCGCCGCAATAATTGACAATACGGCGGAAATATAAAAAGCGATTTTCAGGCTGGACATAACGGCCGGGGCAATTAGTTTGGGAAAAAACACCTTGCCAAGAATCAGCTGTTGACTAGCCTGGGGCAGCTGATGGAGAATGGTGGCCGGTAATAGTTGGGCCATAGGATTATAACCTAGAAATGCCGCGAACAAAGCTCCTGTCGGAGGCAAATTAGCAACCTGAAGAGCGACGGCAGAGGGAACCCCAGCTTGCAGAAGTCCCTGGTACATTGTCGTTGGCAATTGTTGAGCTAAGCCGATGATCAAGATACTAAAATATAAGGTCATACTCAAAGCCGATCCTGTATTTTGCAGAGTGGCCCGCATCCCGGACGAAGCCCCTCTGTGCTCCGGGGGGACGGTATTCATAATAGCTGTCGTGTTAGGGGCGGCAAACATGCCCATTCCTACACCGGCAATCAGCAGGATCATCACGAATGGCAGGTAACTAAAGTCAGCCGGTAAAAGAGTCAGCAGTACAAAGGCCAAGGTTGAGAGCAACATTCCCACTGTAGCAAATCCCCGCGCACCGTAACGATCGGACAAGAAACCGCTTATTGGGCCCATAACGAAAAAACCTATCATCATAGGCAGCATATAAATTCCCGCCCATAAAGGGGTTTGTTCGAAATTATAGCCGTGAAGCGGCAGCCAAATCCCTTGCAGCCAGATGATTAACATAAATTGCAGTCCGCCACGTGCTATCGAGGACAAAAACAAACTCAGATTACCCGCGGCGAAGGCTCTGATCTTAAATAAGTCCAATTTAAACATAGGCGTCTCAGTGTGAAGCTCAATATAGATAAAGGCTGCTAAAAGGATGATTCCGATGATTAAACCGGCAATAACCCACGGATTTCCCCAACCCATTTTTGCCTCATGGTAAGGCATGATTCCATAGGTAAGAGCCAGAAGAAGAGTTGTCAGACCAACGGCAAAGGTACCGTTGCCCAGCCAGTCAATTTTTTGCCTTTTTAATAAGGCACTGTTGTCACGTAATTTCAGATAAGCCCAAATTGTCCCGGTTAAGCCAACAGGGACGCTGACTAAAAAAACAAGCCGCCAATGAACATCCGCTAAAAGCCCGCCGACTATCAGACCAACCAGTGAACCTCCAATGCCTAGGATCTGATTCAAGCCCATAGCCATTCCTCTTTGGTTGGGAGGAAAGGCATCGGTAAGAATTGCTGTACTGTTAGAAAACAGGAATCCGGAGCCAACACCTTGCAAAAGCCGGCAGATGATTAACTCCGTTGCCCCAGTGCTCCCTTTGCCCGGAGTAAAAGCCAGCAAAATTGAAGCACCGGTAAAAATGGCAAAACCTAAGTTATACAGGCGGGCACGCCCAAAAATGTCCGAAATTCTGCCGAAAGAAACTAAGAGAGTGGCCGTAACCACAGTATAACCCATCAATAACCACAGCAAATAAGCAGCGCTTTCCGGGGCCATTGGATTAATCTGAATTCCCCTGAAAATAGCGGGGAGAGAAATCAGAACAATATTTCCATTTAGCATGGCCATAAAAACACCCAAGGTGGTGTTTGACAATGCTATCCATTTGTAGTGAGAATTTTGACTTTGCATAATCCCTAACCCTTTCCTAATGATAGTTTTTTCTCCAGACCCTTACTCAAGAGCTGTTCATTGCACGGCAGATCATTTTGGATTTTCCAGATCATTGTCGTTTTTGGAAAACGTTGCATTTTCCTGTTCGTAACTTTTACATTTGTCTAAACGTTTCATAAAGCCATCACGCATCTTCGTGAGAGCCTCGATTTTCTCATCGATTAGTTTTACCTGGCTCTCTAATAAAATCATCGATTCGCGAACAATTTTGGTTTTCTCCAATTCAGAAGTCTCTTGTTCAAATAAGTCCCGTAATTGTCCCAAAGAATCTTCGGCTTCTAAAATGAAACGAATTTCCTGCAAAGACGCGCCGAGGTACTCTTTTAAATGTAAAATATGTTCCAGTTTATTGACCACCGCCGCGTCATAGAGACGATGACCGCCTTCCGTACGTGTAGCCGGTTGAATTAAATTGATTTGCTCGTAGTAATGAAGAGTTCTGGAGGTTATTCCCAGCTTACTTGCAACATTTTCAACTGTCAGCAAATGTTCTTTCATCTTAAATCTTGTACATCCTTTACGAAGCAAATTTAAGAATTTTAGTTATACATTGTTTTTAAGCTCTTGTCTAAATAAATTACTGACTTAGTAGTTCCCTATATAGTCAAAAACGAACCATCAACAACCCCCTTATATATGCCTCTCTCTAAAACAATTCCACCAACTCCACGAGATTAGGATAAAGGTTAGTTATAACCGCTTGATTATAGTTTACGTCAACGTTAGTTTTATTGCAAAAAAAACTTTGTATTTAAATCAGGCTATCTCAGCTAAAAAGGCTGCTCTTAGAGAACATATCCGATATATGGCTATATTTTCTTAATTGTGGAGATCACTTCAAGCTCAAATTCCGTTATTTCGAAAATGTAACAGGAATACACTCTTTTTTGTCGAAGAAAGATGCGGGAAGGAGTGTTGACAAGGTGACTCTACAACGAATTTTTATTCTTATTTTGGCGCTGTCTTTAATTCTCTTATCCTCGGATTCTGTCCACGCCGCTAATCTTCAGGATAACCTCCATAGTTATCAAAATCAAATGAACAATCTTAAACAGCAGGCATCTCTGCAAAACCAGCAAAAAAATCAAGCAGCTCAACAGGTGCAATCTCTGCAAACGTCTATAAATCTTGTGCAAAAAGCAGTTGAGCAAGACAATAGTTTAATCCAACAACACCAAGAATCTCTTTCGCAAATCAAAAATCAAGAAGAAACATTGACCAGAAAACGGCAACAGGATATTCAAACATTGGGAAACTATTTATGCGCGGAGTATGAAGAAAACGGGACAGCTTATTTGGACCAGATCAGCTGGGTACTAGGCGCTAAAACCTTAGATGACTTATTAAGCCGCATGACCTATATCGGATCACTTGTCGATTCTTACAAAAAATTAGGCGATCAAATTAATGCCGATTATAAGGAACTCCAAAACAATCAACAGTCTGAGCAGACGGCAGAGACTCAATTGACTCAAGCTGTTCAATCCAAACAACAAATGGAAAACAGCCTCAATCTGGCCTTGGGAAAAAAGAAAGATTTAATAGCCGCCCTGACTAAAACTGAACAGCAAACAATAATTAAACAAAATCAAGTCCAAAACGATATTGATGAAACAAAACGTCTTATTGAGGCTCAAGAGAGAGAAGCGGAGCTGGCCTCTCAGGCAAAGGCCAAACAGGAGCAGGCGGAGCAAGAGAAAGCGGATCAAACTTCCGGAAAGCTTACGGCTCCTGTCAAACTAAACGGAACGGTCGGAGAACTTTTGTCCTTTGCCGAGAGCTTTCTCGGATCACCTTATGTCTGGGGCGGGACTACCCCCAACCCTGGGTTTGATTGCTCGGGGTTAGTGCAATATGTCTACGCCCATTTTGGTATTAAGCTTAATAGGGTTACCTGGGACCAATACCAAGAAGGGCAACCTGTTTCCGCAAACAACCTGCTGCCGGGAGATTTGGTCTTTTTCTCCACCTACGCACCTGGTGCCTCTCACGTTGGAATTTATGTCGGAAATAGGATTATGATAGATGATTCGGATTATGGCGTCGCCTATGACAATATCGACCATCCCTATTGGGCAACCAGATATCTAGGAGCACGAAGGGTTATTGCCCAATAACTTCCACCCCCTAAAATCTTTGTTCGATCATTTTACAACGTGGCAGGCAAGCCGCCGGTTGCTTTCTTTGAGATTATTAATGAGGGACGGCTCATCTTCCGTTAGCCAACGGCTGGTTATAGCCATTTCAATCCTGTCGAAGGCATAATTAATCAACCTGCAATAATGAAACCGGCGCGGCAATTCAAAGGAAGTGGCAATCAGGTCAAGATAAGTATACCGACAATATTTGAGCAACCCAATAAACATGGTTAAGGTTATACCGCGCTGTCTGTGCCGCTGTGCTTCGGTTAAAACAAACTCAAGTAACTTACTGAACGGAATTAAAGCTGATGACGATTCATCAGCTTCATGATCGACATCAAATTCAAACTCATCAATTGACGCACCACATTGCAAACAAGATATTATTGAATCAGTCAGGCCAGAAATAGCGAGACGCCAAGCCTCTATTAACGTGGAGGTATATTTGGTGTAGCCATGTTTTTTTAAGATACACTGCAAGTCGCTACATCAGCCAACCTTCACTAGTCCGGATCTTTACGATTAAATCGCGCATGATTCGCTTATACCTCCTGTAACCGACAATATTTTTATTAATGTTACAGGATACTTTCTCTATAGCGAAGGAATTTCCTCTTTATGTTAAAGGGTTACAATCGATATTAACTATTTCTCAAAATCAGAAACTATTCGTTCTATTTCCTCCAATAACAACATCTCATTGATAGGCTTAATAACAAAACCCTTGGCACCGTTTTTAATACTTTCTTTGATGTAAGCTTCTTGTCCCATTGCTGAGCACATTAATACGTTGGCATCGGGGTTAAGGCGGAGAATCTCTTTTAATGATTCCAGGCCGCTTACTATCGGCATAGTGATATCCATTATTACCAGCTCAGGTTTCAAATCTTTGTATTGGCAAATAGCTTCTTGTCCATTTGAAGCTTCACCGATAACCTGATGCCCTGCTTTTTCCACCACGACACGTATTATTTTCCGCATAAATAAAGAATCATCCACAACCAAAATTCGCATGCCATTATTTTCCTTTCTCATCTATAATAAGCCTAGGTAAAAAAAACCATACCCAACGGTAATGGCTTAGAAGTTCCCCGCGGTGGCCCGGCGATCATTACGTTAAGTAAGAAGACCCGTAGCTTTGCGTCCTTAACTTTCGTTAAGTTTGCCTTTATCAAAGCTTTTTAGATATTAAGGACATAAGGGGGTGGGATGAAACGTTCAACAACTTATTTAGAGCATCTTTTTAAGGTTCTGTGTTTTAAATTGTGCCGGAATGTTATAATCTGAAACACTAATTGTCATACATTAACTTTATATTCGGTAATTATTTTTGGTACTAAGTCCTACACATCGTTTAGTATATTACCTTCATTTATGCCTGTCAATATCGTATAATACCTTTGTATTGAGCTCTAATAAGTAAAAGCTTATTCAGAAATTTAACTTTTTTAAAGGAGTAAATAATCAATTGTATCGATCGAAAATAGTTGAAACTGCCAAAGATATTATTAAAACAGAGGGAATAAGCAGACTGACCGTCTCAAACCTCGTGGAAAAATGCAAAATTAGTAAAAGAACCTTTTATGAAATATTTCCATCCAAAAATGCTTTATTAGCTCAACTAAAGCAAGAAGATAACACCTTACAAATCACTGATGAGAGGGAAATCATTATTGAAAATGCCCGGGAAAAATTTGCCTGTGAAGGTTATAACAAAATTGACATGGATGATATAGCCAAAGCAGCAGGACTTAAACGAACCACATTGTATAAACACTTTAAATCCAAAGAAGAACTTTTAGAATATTGTATCGAATACGAAAACGAAATGATCAAACGCGTGGCTGGTGAAGTATTATTAAATGTTGATAATCCTAAAGAGGCTTTAGAAGAGTATATTACAGGTTTCTGCAGGTATATTGCAGACCCCTATCCAAATACCCTGTTTTCTGAAGCCTACAATCAAATAACCTACAATAAAAAAATAGATCAATGTGCCAAAGATATACATCATTTTTTTGTCAACCGTTTTATTGTTCTTCTTGAAGCCGGCATTAAAAAAGGGGTTTTCCGCAGTGATCTGGATGTGGCAGGTACCTCAGTTGTTATCCTGGCAGCTTTGAACGGTCTTGATTTTTTTGTCAAAATTGATCCTTCGCTTGATCTTAAAGTACACATAAAAAATAATGTGCTAAATCTTTTGTATAATACAATATTGACAAAACAAAGTTAAAAAAACTATGTTGCTATTTCCTGAGATATTCAGTAACAAAATCCGTAAAAAGGATGCCCTCTAAGTGATCTATTTCATGACAGAAACACTTTGCCAAATCCCCGCTGCCTGTTAACACAACCTCTTCCCCATTTTCGTTCTGGGCTCGGATTTTTACCTTGGCAGGTCTGTTTAATTTCCCCAAAAGATTGGGAATACTCAAACATCCTTCGATCACTTGTTGAGTCCCCTCCTGCATAATTATCTCAGGATTGACTAATTTCAATAAACCTTGTCCCATGTCAATGACGACCAATCTTTTCAATATCCCCATTTGCGGGGCTGCTAAGCCAGCGCCATGTGCTTCACGCATTGTATCCGCCATGTCATCTAAGATCAGTCTTATTTTATCGTCAATGACGTCAACTCTTTTGCTCTTCTTTCTTAAAATTTCATCATCAGATAACCTAATCTGTCGCAGTGCCATTTAAACTACACCTCTGCTTCTCTGGGCTCTTGATTTTCTTTCACTTTCTTCAAACAGAAAAATCTCCTCAATCCAACAGTGAAATATTTTACACAGGTCATAGGCCAGCCAAATAGACGGTTCAAACTTTTCAGTTTCGATGGCGTTAATTGCCTGTCTTGATACACCTACAAGCTCACCTAATTGTTCCTGAGTTAATCCCAAGGATTCCCGCAATTCTTTTAAACGGTTTTTCATATCCATCCTCCTGTCATGTTAACCTAACAATTTATATCATTGTCTAACGTCATTGTCAAGTTGACCTTACAGAAAAAGACAAAGACGGCATCTCTGCCGTCTCCTATAACACCCATTTACAAATTTCCCCGCGGTATTTTTTAGATTTCTAATCCTTGAGAAAGATTATTACTGACAGTTCTTTGCCTAGAAATTTTAAGATGTTTTGCCAACTTCCAGCCATTTTAATAGTTCCTCAGGCCGCATAGGTTTTCCGTAATAATATCCCTGTATCTCTTCACAACCCCTCTCGCCAAGAAAAGCCAGTTGTTGTTCCGTCTCAACCCCTTCGGCAAGGGTCCGCAAGCCAAGGCTTTTGGCGAGGCTTATAATTGCTTCTATAATAACCTCGTCACCAATATTCCCCCCAATATTCCGGACGAAAGACTGATCGATTTTCAGTTTATTAACACGAAACCGCTTTAAATAGGAGAGCGAGGAATAACCAGTCCCAAAATCATCAATGGCAATACGAATTCCATGGTCATGAAGGGAATCCAACATAGCAACCGCGCTCTTCGGATCTTTCATCGCCACACTCTCGGTCAATTCCAATTCAAGATACTCTGCGGGGAGTTCCGCTTTATTCAAAAGCTGAATAACCAACTCCGGCAGATGCTTTTGCCGCAATTGGACAGCCGAAAGGTTAACCGCCATATTTTTAATAGGCACTCCTTGTTTCAGCCACTCTTTCATCTGATTGACAGAAGTGCGCAGCACCCATTCGCCGATGGGTAAAATCAAACCGCTTTCCTCAGCCAGAGGGATAAATTCCAAGGGGGAGACCATACCGAACTTTGGATGCTGCCAACGCAACAGAGCTTCCACTCCAATGAACTTTTCCCCCGGCAAAGCAATCTGAGGCTGATAGTAAAGCCTTAATTCCTCCCGTTCCAGGGCTTTGCGCAAAGCACTTTCCAATTCCAGTTGCCGGATGGAATGTTTCCGCATCTCGGGTATAAAAAAGCGGTAGGAGTTGCGGCCTCCTTGCTTAGTGAAATACATGGCAATATCCGCACATTTATAAAGGGTATCGAAGTCTTGTCCATCTGCAGGGTAAAGAGCAATTCCAAGCGAAGGAGTGATTGTCAGCTCATGTCCCTCGATATTAAATGGATTTGTATATTCGTCCAGCAACCTTTGAGCAATAACAGCGGCACCTTCACCATCCGTATCTTTTACCAGGAGAATAAACTCATCTCCGCCTAAACGAAAGACGGTATCCTGCACGCGCAAGGAATTTTTCAGCCGTTTGGCAACATGAACAAGCAATTTATCCCCTACTCTGTGACCCAATGTATCATTAACATTTTTAAAATGATCGAGATCAAGGAAAATGAGCGTTAAGGGTTCATTGCTGTTACGGGCCTGGTTAATCGTTTCATTGGCAGTTTCCATAAGCAATGTGCGATTGGGCAAACCGGTTAAGTTATCAAAATAGGCTAAGCGCTGAATTTGTTCTTCAGCAACTTTTTGTTCAGTGACATCGCGAATAGTTTCAATGGCCGCGATAACTTCGCCTTTGGAATCACGGAAAACGGAAGCGTTTGCCCACAGAATTGCTTTCCCTCTAGGCAGATAAGGCGCCAGTGACTCTCCAACCAGAATATCCCCATGTCTCCAAGTAACGGATTTATAATGCTTAACACACTTCACATCAAAATCCCCTGCTAAATCGATCAAAACCGGCCTTTTTTTATGATAAAACGGAAGGGCATACTCGTAGTTTCCTTTGCCGATCATATCCTGCGCTTTGACCCCAGTCATGATTTCTATTGCTTTATTCCAGGCTAAAACAATCCCGTTACTATCTATAACAAAGGTTGCATCCGGCAAAAAATCAATAATACCCCGCTGAAGTTGCTGAGCCTCCAATTTTGCTTCTTCAGCTTTCTTCTGCTCACTTATGTCACGCACCGTGGCCTGAATTACCTGCTCCCCCAGGATTTCCATCATGTTCATGAGAACCGTTGCGGAAAATTCGTGTTTATCGAGCCGTATATGAGTCCATTCAAAAAGGTGTGACCCTTGCTGAGTGGCAATGTTAATCATTTCTTTTAGTTTAGTTTCTGAGCGCTGTCCGTCAAGTTGGTATTCGGGAGACACTTGACCAAGCGAGAGTTTGATAAACTCTTCTTGATCAGAAACTCCAAATAACTTAATAGCGGCAGGGTTTCCGGAAGAAAAGACGCCCGTTGCCGGGTCAATGGTCATCATTGCATCTTGAGAACGTTCAAACAGTGTGCGGAACTTGTTTTCCGCCTCTCTCACAGCATCCTGCGCCGCTTTCCGCTCTGTGATGTCACCAAAAATGCCGATATAATTCGTAATCTCTCCGCTCGCATTGACAATACGGCTGATGGAGAGCCACTCGGCATATATACCACCGTCTTTGCGACGGTTCCAAATTTCCCCGCGCCAATGACCGTTCGTATTGATTTCTTTCCACATTTGATCATAGAAATCGCGATCATGACGTCCTGAAGCAAGAATCCGCGGATTTTGACCTCTAACTTCATCTTCGCCATAACCCGTTAACAGAGAAAATGATTGATTCGCCGAGATGATGGAAACGTTTGCGTCGGTAATGGTGATACCTTCGCGACTATGTTCGAATACCTTGGCGTAAAGCCGAAGCTGAGCTTCAGTTTTGGCACGCTCTGCCGCCAGATCTAAACGGTCTAAAGCTAAGTTTATATTAACCGCCAGCTCATTCAACAAGTCTATAGTTTTCTGGTTAAATCTCTTCTCATTGCTATGATAGACATTGAGAACCGCATAAGGTTGTCCCTTCTTTAGCAAAAGGATTGCCACACTGGGTTTCCAGCTGCCCTGGCCTATTTTATTTTCCCATATGTCCGTGTTTAAATCCACCTGAGGCTGGCCGGAAATGTCAGGCGAGCCATCTTTAGCCTCTGCAGCAAATAGTGAAAGAGGCCGGACAAGATTCTTGCTGTCCGCTCGGCTGATCCAACACAAGTCCATACCGCCAACTTCTACCGCTATGCGGCATACTTGATCAAAAAGAGACGTTTCACTATGGCATTGAGTGATTGCTTGATTGGTTTGGACGAGTACAGCGTACACCTGATTAAGATAATGACTATATTGTTCAATTGTCTTTTGTTCCGTAATATCAAAAAAACTAACCACCGCCCCGATTAATTCCCCGTCCCGCTTAATAGGAGTTACCGTTAAGCGTACAGGAAAGTTCTCACCGCTTTTGCGGACAAATGTTTCCTCTGTCTCCCTGGACACCCCGTCTTCCACAGTTTGGAAAACAGGACACTTGGAGCTGGGATAGGAAGTGCCGTCAGGCCGATAATAATGAAACAGCCGATGCTGATCCGTCCCCAGCACCTCATCCCTTTCAAGTTCCAGCATAGACAAAGCAGAAGCGTTAATAAAAACACAACGCCTTTCCTTATCGACGCCATAAACGCCAACACCCAAATCGTTCAAAGCCAAAGACTCATATCTTGCTCGAATTTCAGCATTGAAGTTTTCTCCCAGCTCATTTTGAGTCTCTTTCATAATGGATCTCCTTCACTCAACATCCGCCATTAAGCTGATTGCGGCTGAAAAGGCCAAACTTTCAGGCGCTCTGCAAAAACCAACCCCGCCCGTCCCTAATTTCACAAGCCTGTCCTAACAGCAGAGATTCCTGCCTTCGACAGGAAGGAATTTTCTGAGACAACTACCCTTCTTCATTGTCAGCATTTCGCACAGTCTGAACAATTCTCAACGTTTTGCCCTCCAGACAAACGAATTCCCTGCTTGTTTAATTCTTCGACCTTTTCAGCAATGAAATCCAAGGACTTGTAGATCTTATGAGAGAGAATTTCGGCTTGCTGATACAGGTTGTCAGCGGATGCTTTCTGCTTCTCCTTCACAGCTTGAAGCACATGATCGCCCAGTCGGTGGAACTCATCATGAACGGAATCAATTTCTTTCCATTCCTCAGCAACGGCAGGATGATGCACATCCAAAGAATGATAGAAATGACCAAAGGCACACTTGGAGGAATTGGTTTGCAGCGGATAAATTGTCATTTCATCGACAATTCTTTTGAGATTATTCAGCCATGCAGCATGAGCGGTTTTAGCCTTTTCAATGTTTTCTAAAAATTCCTGATTACTGATAGAGTTTATACTGCCATGCAAGCATTTCGTCTGAAGTCTAACAATTTCCGAAAGCTGATCGTCGATTTGTGCAATCTGCCTGGCATAATCGGCGCTGCTGACGGCATCCTGATGAATTATTTGCGTCATACGAGTTAAGTTTTCAGCTTCTCGACTGGATACATCCATAGCCTGGTTGATTTCATGCGTGGAAACTCGAATTCCTTCCATGGCTTGATTAATCAATTGCACATCGTCAATCGTCGTTTGCAGCATATCGACATTTTCTTCCATAGTACCCGTAATTACTTCAATTTTGTCACTCATTTTCTGGGTAAGAGATATGGTATTCTCCATACTTTGTTTGCCTTCCTGGGCAGCATTTTGAATGCTGCCCACAAAGGTCTTCATACCATCCAAACTCTTTTTGGTATTGTCAGCCAACTTGCGGATTTCTTCCGCAACCACAGCAAATCCTCTGCCATTTTCCCCCGCTCTGGCAGCTTCAATTGACGCGTTCAAAGCCAGCAAATTTGTCTGATCAGCTATTTCTCCTACACCCTGGACAATTTCATTAATTTTATTGGCCATTTCCACTAATTGCTCTACTTTTTTACTCATGATACCGGCATCAACCATAACATCTTCTTTTAGCCGGTTAACTTCCTTTAATTCCAAGAGACTGTTTTGATTACCCTGGACCAAACTGGCCGAGGCTTCGGAGAGTTGTGACAGGGTTTCCGAAGTCTGTTGGACCGTGTCATTTACTTCATTCATTCCTGCATTGGTTTCTTCCACAACCGCTAAATTCGATTCACTCAGCACGGCCATCTCTTTGGCAAAATCAATCAACTTATTGGAGATGTGTGCCATATTAATATCAAAACTGCTCAATGAGGCCGTAATTGTTAACAATTCTTTCGTCGATGCTGCCATTTGTTTTTCATTGGCAAAAAGTTTTTTGAAATAGTCTAAAAATACAATATGAATAGGATAATCGACCTTTGGAACCTCCGCTTCGCATCCCTGCATCTTTTTTTCCACATATTTGATAATATAGTCTGTTTCGTAACAAGGTTTTTTCGAAAAGAAATCCATATAAACGTCTCCTTTTCATCTCAATCTGATCTTTTCTGTTTCCTATTCTGTTCTGTGCCGCAAAATTTCAGCTTTTAATATAATCCTGAGCAAAGATTAACGTATACTTTCCCTCGATCCTGAGAAATAAAAAGGCAGACGTGCTGCCCTAATTTTAACGTAAACATTTAAGCTCCATCGTCAAAGGATCGCCGCCGAACTCATCGGTTATTAAGACAGCTCAGCAATTGCTAACTTATTACCTATCTGATTAAAACAAACGCAAAGACACTTAGACTGCCTTATACTTCGCGGAAGCCATATTCGAACCTTCTCACCCCGGAACTTAAAAATCCTTATCCTTATTTCTTTCTTTTTTTAAAGCATTCTACATATTTCCTTTATTTCCTTCCCAGATAGCAAAAAAACCAAAAAAATTCACCTGAACCAAGCTTCAAGGCCAAATTATAAGAATTAATTCTTAAAAGAAAGTAATTAAACTTCTCATTTAAGATTTATAAATAAAAGAGCGTTACAAACCATCGATTTAGGTTAACGCCCTTTCATTCTTTAACTCAATTGCCTATGTTTAGATCGAAAAATTCGATCATGAGTGAACAGTACTTAAAATTAATCAATTTCCGGTCTTTTTATAAAGCTGAAAGGTTAAGGTATTGCCTTCAATTAAACTGCGGATTAAAAGATAGGAATCCGTGCTGTTTCTAAATTTGAAATCGAGAACAGGATAAGCTACTGTGGCATCCTGCCCGGAAGGAACATATCCTACGGGAAGGGTATGCGGATGTCTTTCAAGAACCTCCAAATGAGCAAGAACTACTGCATTATAAAGAGTAGACGAAACTTGACAGACTCCTCCTCCGAGGCCCGGAGTAAAGGTGTTTCCTTCGATAATTAAAGCCTCTTTATAGCCGGCTTCAGCAGTTCGTTCTCCAACGCTTTTATTGAAGGAGAAACGTTCTCCCGGAGCCAACAGCTTCCCATTGAGTGCTTTTGCCGCCAGACAAAGATTTTCGGTTCGATTGACCAGAGTTGCGTCAAACTGAGTAGAGTACTGAGCGATAGGCATTGGCTCCTTGACAGTAAGCGTGAGTTTAATTATTTTGCCGTATCCGTTTACAGTCCCTTCATAAACATTTGACCCTACCTTACTGGTATTGGCAACTTTAGAATTCCACTGTACAGGCAGATCAATCGTCTCGCTATTGTAAAGCTTGGCCTGAACGGTTGCGGGTAAAGAATAACTTTCATTTTGAGTAACTGCTGCCGTAATATCAGAAATTGAATAAATGCTGGTTCCTTTCACTTTTCCCAAAATCAAGTCACTTGAATTTTTCATCACATCATCTGATACAACGCCGCTTCCTCCCAAAGAAACTAAATTAGGACATACTTTATTGTCATATAGTCTCTCAAAATAACTGGCAGCCGACTCTGGCAAGGTCTGCTCGGCAGGGTCTATAAATATAATAGGATTTCTTTGTTCCGCTGCCAAAGCGCTGCCGGCCAGAGCGTCGGCAAAACTATAGCCTGTAGCTAAGTAGACTGTTGCTGGATTCGGAGCAAAAGTTTCGGCAATAACAACATTCGTGTCAAACCTGGATTGTCCCGTCAGACGTTGAATACTAGCCTGGGGCAACAAACCGCTTATTTGAGACTTTATATGGTCGGAAATTATCCCTGTCCCTCCCGCTATAATTACCTTGGAAGGTTTTTTTTCCTGCAAAAAATTTTCCATTTCCCGGGGAAGTGCATCATAAGGAGATAATAGAATTGGCCAGCCTTTATTGGCGGCAAAGCTTGAAATACTTAAGGCATCAGGATATTGTTCGCCCGAAGATATGACTACAGTGGATAGAGGTTCATCCTGAAGTGATGCGGCGATCATATAAGATGTATCATACCGGTCCATTCCGGCAATTCTGACAACATTTTGAAATCCCAGATCATTAAGCTTAGCATCAAATTCTTGGCCGATAATCCCCCTACCTCCGATTATATAAACCGTTCCTGCCGACTCTAAATGTTCAGCGATATAACTAAAAGCATCCTTAGAACCGGCAACAGAAGTGTCAACTAATAGTATCGGCGCTTTTTTCTCATAAGCTAAGACGCTTGCAGATAAAGCATCTGCGAAATCCTCTCCCGTTGCCAAAAAAACACATTTAACCTTTCCAGCGCTATAAGATTCAGAGATCGCTTTGGCAGTTTCATATTTTGTCTGTCCGAAAATCCTATTAACATTGATAATCGAGGGCGGGCTACTAGCTGGGTCCAGATTATCAGCCGCAGCAAAGGACGGCGTTCCTAAAAAAATACCGCAACACAGTATTAAGACCAATATGTTTTTGTTCATTTTAAACAGTACACTCCTTCTCCTAACATCTCGATAATTATCTCATGCCGAAGAAGTAAAGCCTGTCGAAAGGATTATGTATTAATACACTACTTCACAAGGAATATGTCTCTTTCCAGCGAACGTAACAAGTCACTCTTTCGAAATTTAAAATTTCTGTTTAAAAAAAATGAAATTGCACTTATAAGCGAGAGAGTATTCACGAAACCGTCAAAATCTTTTCCGGAACAAGTCTCTTTTCTGAATATAGGCTTCTTTAGAGAAGCCAGCTTTTGCCTTTTACAGATTCTTAATAAATTCTTGATACAATAACGATCAAATATCAAGAACTTTATTGTATTCTAAGAACAGAGAATATCAGTAAACTCCAGATAAAAACAAATAAAAAACAACTTACATGAAAAAGACTAAAAGCCGCCCTTGCTGTGGGGCGGCTTTTGGTTCTTTGCTACGGGCTTCATTGGTACTTTTGGCGGTGTGGGAGCAACTGGGGCTAACTATTTTTTTCCCGCTTATTAATTTTTTTCACTAGCTCCTCTGAAAACTCGGTAGACAAATTTGATTGCGACCTCTTCATAATCGAACTTCCGGGCAGCGGAAGGCTTCTGGTTGATCCCAGGCGAAATCTCAGCCCCACATAGATAAGGGAATATAATACAACCATAATAATGCCTGTGACGAGTCCCGCGCTTTGCCCCGGAATAAAAGGCATACTGCCAAAAACAACAATCATGCTTATTAAAGTGATCCAAGAGGTATAGGGATACCCGGGCATTTGACATTTTCCCTCCGGAGGACACCCTTTCCTTTTGCGGAAACGGATGTGGCTGGCCATTATGACAGCGTAAGTAAAAAGCAGGGCAAAACCGCCTGAAGTAATCAGAACGAGATAAACCCTGGGAAATAAGTGACCGAAGCCCAAGCCCAAAAGCATGGCCAGACCGGAAAACAATATTCCCCGATAGGGAACATCTTTTCTATCCTTCAGCCATTTTGGGGCATACCCTTCGTCGGTCAGAGACCTTATCATACGCCCTAAGCCAAAAACCGCCGCCAACATTGCCGAAAGACTTGCGGAGATTAACACTACATTAATCACCGAACCTGCCCACTGAATTCCCTGTCGGTTAAGAGAGATAACCATCGGACTTATATTCTCACTGAGATCTGCCGTGGGGATCAGCGGTAAAAGAACTATTATATAAAGGATATATAAGCCAACCAGAGACAAGACAGTATAAGTAATGGCTTTAGGGATGGTTTCCCGGGGACTTTCCGCCTCTGAGGCAGCCAAGCCAATGATCTCAAAACCTGCATAAGCAAAAAGGACGATTAACATACTCCCGGCAATTCCTTTTACCCCTCCCGGCATTAAAGGCTCGCGTACCAATTCTCCGCCCCCAATAGGCGGGCTTCCCGGAAAAAAGCCTAAAATGAGTAGAACGGCCAAAAGTATGAAAAAGGCAATCGCAAACAATTTGACGGAAGAAAGCCCGCTCTCCAACTTACTCAGGCGCTTGGCGCCTAAGAGATTAAGCATTGTGACTGCTATGATAATTAAAATTCCCAATCCTCCTATGGAGATATTAGGAAACCATTCCCGAGTTAAGATTGGTATGGCTGTGGCTTCACTGGACATGGAAAAAATTGTACCCGTCCAATACACCCATCCTACAACAAAGCCAACTCCCTCGCCCAGTTCTTCAGCTGCAAAGGTGCTGAAAGAGCCCCCATAGGGGTTAGCCACTGTCATTTCAGACAAAGCAAACAGAATAAAATAAACCAGTACCCCCGCTAAAACAAAAGACAGTACAATAGAAGGCCCCGCCGCATTAATAGCAACCGAGGTACCTAAAAAAAAGGAGCCTCCGATAACGCTTCCTAAGGCCATCATAGCAAGATGCCCTGCCGTCAGGCCTTTTTCTTTGCCCATAATTTTCTCTCCTACTTATAAAAGTCCCCGCATTTGACAATTAAGCCCAAATCCTCAAAGGCGAACAAATCACAATGTATTGTACCCGGGATTTTAGGTTATCATTCCCTAAGCCCGCGATAATAAAACCTGCACTCTGAATAATTGCCACAGCGCAATTATAATTTTTTAAGCTATACAGGATCTGTCCGACAATAGAAAAAGTACAGTCGCCTTAATAGGACTGTACTTCCAAAACTTTAATCTCTAACTTCAGAAGGATTAGTAATTCTTTGTTCCCAAAGCCCAGAGGCTACTTCCCCCCAGGACTCTGCTACACTCTGAAGCTTAGCGGTTAATTCATCGACATTTTCCCTATCTAAGTTCTGAGTTGAATGAGCACCGGATTGATGAACCATCATCTTCAATTTAGTTGGGTTATCCATCAAAGGGCAGGGACACAAGTGATTCTGATTAAAAGGCTGGTTTTTGCGGTACTGAGCGAATAAAGGAGATTTTAAAGCCTCCAATAGAGTAGTCTTTTTAATGTTTACATTGGCGTAATGAATAAAAGCACAAGGTTCGACTTCTCCTTGCGAGTTAATATGAAAATAACTTTTTCCTCCGGCAATGCATCCATCGACATACTCACCGTCATTCCAGAAGTCCAAGGCAAAAATAGGCTTTTTGTTTCTTATTTCTCTTATTCTGTGATACATATATTCCCTTTGCTGGGGCAGGGCAACTAATTCCATGACTGCATCTTTGCCAACGGGCACATACGTAAAATACCAGGCAAAAAGACAACCTTTTTCAATCATCAAATCAACAAACTCATCAGAAGCTACATCCTCAATATTTTTACTGTGATAACAGGAAGAATAACCGAAACCCGCTCCTGCTTCCCGCATCAAATCCATAGCCTTGATAACTTTAGCATATGTACCCGCTCCTCTGCGCATATCTGTCGCCTCTCCTATTCCTTCGACACTAAAAGCTAAGACAAAGTTCCCAACTCGAACTAACTCTTTAACCAAAAGGTCATCCACCAAAGTTCCATTCGTGAAGGCCAGGAATGCACAATCCTGATGCTTTTCGGCTAGGGTTATTAAATCGTCCTTACGCATCAAGGGCTCCCCGCCCGAGTAAATGTACATAAAGATACCTAGCTTTTTACCCTGCATGATGATATTGTCGATTTCTTGAAATGACAAGGAATCATGTTGGTCATATTCGCCGGCCCAGCAGCCAATACATTTTAAATTGCAGGCCGACGTTGGATCTAATAATATGGCCCAGGGAATATTGCATTCTTGTTCTCCAGCGATTTTAGCTGCCTTAGCTCCACCGATCAGGGTAGCTTTAATGAAAAGGTTTGTCAGAAACTTATAGCGCACCTTGGCATTAAGGCCGGTCAGCACGGTGTTGACTAATCTATTGGAGGCACCGGAAGGATCTTCGGCATATTTCCGGATATATTTTATAAAAACCTCATATTCTTTCATGCTGGGTATTTTCTGAGCTAGTTTAGAAAGCCTTTCTATTTTGCTCCAATCATTGTTTTCGGCATAAAAAAGCGCCTTTTTAAAGGCAAATGTATAGAGAATTTCACGAATCTTGCTCATACCATATACCCTCCCTAACCATTATCACTACCTAACGCTAACAAACCCAATAGAACTAAGGGCTATCTAAAATATAGGTATGTTCTTAGCAAAGTATAAAGACCATTAAATTCAGCCTTTAGTTCTACTGAAGTTTGCCGGCAATAATTTTTAAAGTATTGGCCGCTCAGGTATTTGCGCTTAATTCTTCATTTATAAATTTCTTTAGAACTTCTTTTGAGCAAGCAAGACTCTGGCTTCTGCGCCGGAGAGATTGCAATGATAAAATTTTATAAAGAACTCCCTAACCTCTTCCACCATGTTGTAGTTAAAAACATCCGGATAAAGTAAGTTGCCCAACCACTTTACACCCAGAATGCGGTTAATGGAGGGAGGCCGGTCCAACCAATTGAAGGGAGCAGAGGGAATCTGATAGACGCGATTTTGCTGTACAGCCCTTAGCCCTCTCCAACTCGGATCGGTCAGAATCCCCTGATAGTATCCTCCCTGCCCTTCACCCCAGGCCAGAATCACCTCAGGATTCCAAAGCAACAGCTCTCTCAGGGACACCGGCGACATTCCTACGCCTTCATTTAAAGGAAGCTTAGCAACGTTATCCCCTCCGACTAAACTTAGCACCTCAATATGCCTCGAACCCTCAGGTTCAGTATGCAAACCTTTTACGCCTTCCGCATAGTAGACTTTTACGCGCTTTTCTTTCGGTATTCTTGCTGCTCTTGCCGAAACATCAACTATAGTATTTCTGCAATATTCAGCCAGCTCGTGAGCACGAGTCCTTTCGCCGAGAAGGGCCCCCATGAATTCACAGGCCTCGTCCATTTTGGCCATTGGAGCGTCAATCAGCACTACCGGTATGCCTAATTGCTGCTGAATCCTGTCAGCTTTGGAGATCTTAGCCGGAGTAACATCCCCCATGCCGATCAGTACATCCGGATGCAACTGCAGTATTCCTTCAGTATTTCCCGTATTTCGACCATACCAGCCGCCTAAACCGGGTAAGGATTGGCATTGAGGTAAAATGTACCTGTTCTCTGTAAAGCGCGGAACGTTATTCCATCCAACCATTTTATACGGGCACAAACTATAAAGTATAATCGACCCCATTGGGCTTGTGGCAAAAGCTCTCTTTATAACGCGAGGTACTGAGACTATTCTGCCCGCCCTGTCTTTAATTGTGCGTTGGGAGCCTGTAGTCGTGAACTTCCATTTGATCTCGGAATCCTTCTTGGGAAGCCGAATCCGCTGCAAATATTTCCAAGTTATTGGACCAACAATTTCATCCGGTAAAAGACCGTTGTCTTTTTGAAATTGAACAACTGCCGCAGCGGTCCTCCCTCCAAAGATTCCGTCAATTACCCCGGGATTATATCCCAGGGCAGCCAGGGTGGACTGAAGTTTTACGACGTCGGCTCCCGCTACTCCTCCGCATAATATACGCAAGCTCATCACCACTGTCATAGTTTTATACTTGCAACACTATATGCATTTTGCAAAAGTATGTTCTTGGCGTAAGCTGCCGTATAGCCGGAAATAAATTGAAGCGCTCCTCAAGGTTTTAAAAAGTATATAAACAGCAACATGGCTGTAGGAATAAAAGCAGCATGAAAGCACCCCTGAAGGTACTTTCATGCTGCTTTTCAGTTGACTTTCCCAATTACATTGGTAAAGCTCAGCTTTTTAGCCAAATTGAATCTGGCGTTTTTTCAATTCCTTTCTTCTTAACCATTCTGTGACTTAGATATACCATAATTCGACTTAGGTTGGTGGTAATTTATTACTGTGCCACCTTTTTGACCCGGTCTGAAGTAATCTGATAGTTTCCCTGCAATCAGACATTGAAAACAATATTGCCATAGCCTCATCAGCGAATGCTATCCTGGAATGATCGTATCCCTAACCGTAAATTCATTTCCGGTATACCCTTGTCTCATGGCTTCCCTAAACCATTTGGCCCGATCGCTTTCTTGTTTTATTAATGCGGAGAGGGGACATAACGCTTCATTCCTACCCGTCTCGCCAGCTAGACTAAACCACTTATCCGCTTCTTCGTCCTGCCGCCCCACACCCCAGCCCAGCTTATACATCACCGCCAGTTTAAACTGGGATAGCGCATGACCCTGATTGGCTGCCTGAAGAAAAAGATTCGCCGCCCGGAGGACATCCCGATCAACGTCTTTTCCCAGCGAATGTCGAACACCCAGATTGTGGAGAGCTTTAGGATATCCATTTTCGGCCGAGCGGTTAAACCACTGCAAAGCATTCTCAGTATTCTGCTTAATGCCACGGCCTGCACAATAGGAAACCCCCAGTTCATATTGGGCAGCCGAATGCCCTTGGCGAGCCGCCGCACGGAACAAAGCGGCCGCTTCAGCCAGGTCTTTATTTTCTGCGGGACCGGAAATAATCTTCATCCCCATTTGATAACATGATTCCGGATTATTCGCATATCCCTCGGTGTTTTCGGACTTCTCAAACTCCTCATTCATGGCTAACCTCCCAATTGACAAGGAATGCTTAATCACAACTTAAAAACTATTTGTCCAGCAGGGACTTGGCACCATTGAAGCCGTGCAGCAAATCTTTATAACTTGCGTCGGAAAGATCCAGATTTAGAAAGGTTTTATAAAACTTTTTCGTTTCATCTTTCATATTTAGATCTTTGAACAGATCCGGGTATAAAGTCTTGGCGATCAGCAATGTTCCAAGTCCGACTTCAGCCGAACCGTACCAGTAATTGGTGCCAACCGGCCATTGGTAAACATCTCCGTTTTTAACTGCCGTTATATTAGCATAGCGCTGATCATTTCTCAGAACGTTGTAATAGTCATCGTTATTGTCGACGTGCTTAACCTGAAAGATATATTCGGGGTCCCAGGCCAGAAGGGCTTCCGGGTTTGTTGTAAATCCTTTATCCGTATTGCCCGCCACGTTGATGCCGCCCGCGTTGACGACCGTTTGCCCCGATTCCCAATCATTGTTATGCTTTTGCAGGATATCCTGACGCATTATATACACCCTTTTACGCTGGTTCTGGGGAATATTTTTCACACGTTCTTTAACCAGTGCCACCAGATCATTATTGTATTTGAGGAGCTTCTCAGCTTTTTCCGACTCACCTACCAGCGCGGCAATCGCCCTTAGTTCTTTAACATAATATTCATAAGTATCTTCAACCTTGGTGACATAAACAGGCATACCCAGCTGCCTCATCTTTTCATTGGATTTTGGGGCAGTGGCAGGAGTCATGATGATATCGGCATTGAGTTTCAACAGTTCTTCAGTATTGACATCTTCAAAAGACCCGTAATCGGGAACCTTAAGCAATTGCGGGTCAACCTTCCTCAACCAGGCATACATGGAGGTATCGGACATAGCGGCAATGCGGTCTATTTGACCGAGAGAAACCAAAATACCAAAAGGCTCGCCCCAGGACGTGATGGCAATTCTTTGCGGATTGGACGCTATGCTGACATCATTGCCGGCCATATCCTTTACGATAATTTTTTCCGTTTTCTTCTGTCCTTGCCCCTGCGAGCTATCCGAACTGCCGGATGAGGATGCCGCTTGTGAAGAACAGGCGGTTAAAAGACTTATAATTAACAAACTGCTTACGATGATCAGAAACACCTTGGAACCTTTAAACTTGCCGACCATATTCCTTCCCCCTAAATTTCTTTGCCGCCCGCAACAATTACTGCCGCAAAGAAGCTCTTCTAAATCCTATTTTTCTGTCTGATTATTTTTTCCTCACAGGGAAGTTCAACCATACACACTCACTTTTTTATATTGGCCCTTTGCTGAGGATATTCAAACTATTCCACTGGCGTCGACAAAATTCTCCACAGCACGCGTCGGCTGAAGCTTCTCGCCGGCTTTGACAATTCTCTCTCCCTGGGTAAGGCTGGAACCCTCCCACATCACGCTTTGACCCTGGTTTTGGTTCAGCCGCTATTGGAGGTCCTCATTGTTCAGCTCTCATCCTTGGATCTTCTGATGACCGTTCGATCTGCCGATTTGCCAAAGAAATGGTAGCCGGAGCCGGCCTCGGCCAAAAGATCCAACAAATCATCGGGATGGGTCACGGAAATTCCGCCCAAAATATCCACACCGCGTTGGAAAAAGGCCTCGGGCATTAAGCTCGCCGTCGGTCCGACGACGGCAATCTGAGCTGTCGGTTTGGCCAACTGCAGCAGGTTGTCCAAGGTATCGTTGATCAAGGTTGTACCCGTGATCACTAAAACATCCGCTTGAGGTATGAACTCGGCGGCCCGGCTGCCGTGCGCGTAAAAAGGCATCTCGTCGGCTTTGAGAGTCGAGGGGTCCATCTCCAGAACGGTGAACGGCTTGGCACGCTTTTTCAGTTTCTTGAGAAAAGGCGCGAGGGCCCCGACCACGACAACATAAGCTTCTTCAGGAATTTCTACCACATCCAGAGCATCAACGTTGCTCTGAACCTTATAATCTTGGGGCGGGGATTTTTGCCAGCAGGTTTCGCTCAGGGCGTTAAGCACCGCTATGCCGATAGCCTTGCGCAAAGAATTACTTCCGGGGATCTCCTTAAGCAGCTCCAGAACCGGCGCACCCTTTAACCGTCCGGAGTTCGGCATGGCCCTGGCTGAGCTCGGGCAGCAAACTGCTTCCGGAATCGTTTTAATCGGGGTGAAGCAAATCCCGCCCACTCCATTGCTCAGCTTAACCCCCGTAAAGAACAAGCCGATAACGACCCGCTCCAAAGTAATTTTGGCGATGTCCCCACCTAAAATAGACTGAATATGCTCCTGGGTTTCCCGCAGGATAGCTCCCGGGCCTAAATCCAATAAAGCAAATCCTTCCCTCCGCTCTTTTAGCTCTCCGGTTTCCATGATTTCCTCCTCTCTGCCCTTAAGGCACCCACATTCTACCCCCTGGTAATCATGACCGACGGGGCATAGGGTTTGAAATCGACGGCCATGCCGCCCTCCCCGACCAAGTTTCTGACCATACCGGGTTCTACCACCATAGTCCCCCACAAAACATCGACGCCATAATCGAAAAGCAGCGGCGCCAAAGGAGTGCTGGGCCCCCACACTACGGTAAAGGCCTGAGGGCAGAGTTCCAGCAGGCGCGGCAACGTCTTATTCTCCAGGGAAGTTGCCGTGATGAACACAAAATCCTGCTCCGGCAGAAGGTATTCGCAAGCCGGGTCAGGATAATCCCCGGGTTGAAGCCGGCGCTCCAGAACAGAGAGCTGACAGCAATCCGCGAATCTTTCCACACCCGGAAGATGACCGATAGCCGCCACCTTTTTACCCCGGAAAGATTCTTGAAAGTAATCGAAGGCGCCGATTTTAGGGGAGTCATCCCACAACCGATACCTCAATTTTTCTACACGGCCCCTGATGTTAAGCACCGAGTTGAGGGCTGCCAGACCCAGGGCCGCCTCATGCAGATTCCAGGACTTCACGTATTCCGCAAGCTCGCGAACCGGCATACCGGCCATTTTTCCCGACAGGGTAACTGTGCGGGAACCCTCCAAAGGCGTCATGGCCAGCCCGATCGTCTCGGAGCGGACCAGCGTCCAGTACAGGCCAATCAGGCATTCCTCCACCCTTAGATCGGCTGGAATCAAAGCCAGTAAATCATCATAAAGCTTCCACAAAACTCTTCTCTCCCTCCACTTTGGCACCTTAAATTAAGCTTGAAGCCCGGCTGTCTAATTAGCCGGCGGCAAGAACTTCAAAATTCTGTTCGCTTGATCGTCGGTTAAGGTGTAATTATAAAACTTGGCATAGTAATCTTTAAGCTCCTGAACCATGTTTAAATCCTCAAACAATTCCGGATGCAGGGTCTTGGCGATAAACTCCATGAGTAACGGACCTTCGCTGCTGTAATCCCAAGACATGACGCCATTGGGATTGACAAAGACCTTTTTGTCCTGAACGGCCTTTATCTTGCTCCACTTGGGGTCCTTCATGATCAGGTCCGTATTGTTCACCCGGCCCATGAAGATCACCTCCGGGTTCCAGGCTAAAACCTGCTCCATGGTGACCGTATCCATGATTTCCTTAGGGGTGTTTTTAGTGACCAGGTCCCCGCCCGCCATCTCGATATACCATTCGGTGTAGGAATTCCTGCCGTGAACGGTCAGAGCCTCGGGACCCCTGACATAGTACACTGAGGGTCTCTCGCCGGCTTTAAGCTTTCCTGTGCGCGAAGTCACATAATTGACCTTCTCATCAAGGAAGGCACACCATTGGTCGGCCTTCTTCTTGGCCTCAGGTCCTAAAACATTGCCAAATAACTGTACCTCCCGCTTCTGGAATTCCACAAATTCCTTGGCACTGGTCGGGTTGCCCGAGGTTACTTGAGTAGCGATAACCGGAATCCCGGCCGCCGTCATTTTATCAAGCGGTTGTTTATAATCCCAGAAGAAGACCGCCTGAATCTTTTTATTAAGCAGATCCTCAATATTGGGATCTTGGAACGAGGCTGTAGTCGGTACACTTTTGAGGGCAGGGGCAATTACCGGAGCCCATTTCGAGGAAATCGGCATGGTCAGGACCAGCTTATCAACTTGACCCAGCATCAGCATTTTCTCATAGCCGGGTCCAACCAAAGCGGCTACCCGGGTAATATCAGCCGGTAAGGTCACGGTTCTTCCCGCCAGATCCGTGACCTTAGTTGGTTCGGCCTGGGGTTTGGCGCTGCTCTGAGCGCTTTGCGCGCACCCGGCAAGCAAGGCTGCAACGACCATCACGATGACGATCGGCCCTATGATCTTCTGAGAACTCAATAGCCTTTTGCGGCAAGCCATCACGTTTCACTCCTCATTCTCTCTTTCGGTTTCAGGCAAATCAACCCTCAGTAATTGGGGCACTCCAGCACCACCTTGCGCCCCATTCCCTGGACATAATGTTCGAGTAACGGACGTTTATCCACAATGAATAACTGCTCGGAAATCTGCTTAACCTGTTGACCCGGCTGCGTGCGCGGAATCTTGCGGGAGGCCGTAACCCCTAAAAGCTGGTTTCCTCCGCCTGCCAGGTACCAAAGGGGAATATCGTCACTCTCATTACCGGCGGCCAAACCCAGCTGCACCTCAGGCAGAATCAGCCGGGCAACGGCAACCGTCCTGGCCAACTCCCAGGGGGAACAACGCGGGAGATCCCGGCATTCTGTTCCGGGAAAAGGATAGAACCGGGAGAAGCGCAAGTGGTAGAGCCGCTTAAATTTCTTCAGATAGAAGAGCTGGTTTATTCTGTCCTCGTCGCTTTCTCCCAGTCCAACCAGCATCATGCCCCGTGTCGGCATACCTTCACTTTCGCAAAACTCCAGCAGGTTTTTGCGCCCCTCCAAGCTATCTCCGGGCTTCCGCCGGGCAAACAACTCCTGATTGCTGACTTCCAAAGAACTTGTGATACTGTTAACCCCCAGGCCCTTAAGCTGTCTCACGGTCTCCCTGGTCAGAGAAGGACCCAAATTAACTTCCAGGGCTATAGCGGAGACAGCGCGAATCTTGCGAACTAAGTCCAGTATTTCCTGATCGTACCCCTGGAGATTGGTCCCTCCACTCAAATGAAGTTGCTGCAGCCCTAATCCCTCAATTTCTTTAATTCCCCGTATAATATCCTCGGTGGAAAAAAAACTATCCGTATGATAAGTACAGTATCCGCAGCGCGGAGTTACCCGACAGGGAAATATTCCGGATATGCCCGCCGACCACCATAGTTCCTGACCCAACTGTTCATCCCGAATTCTTGAAGCAGCTTCAAATAGTTTGAGGGCCCTCTCCGGCAATACTGAGGCTTGGAGAATCTCCAGAGCCAGCTCAGGCGTAATTTCCCCGCTAAGGCTTTGTTGCACCAGATCAGTAAACATCACACATCTTCCCCCTATGTTTTCCAATGTTCAGAGTCCTTGCACTTCCCCAGGGCTGCCGGCAATCCGGCCGACCTTCCGGGGGCCTGTGCCCCCGCTCCTTGAAGGTCTCTGGCCTTGGACAATCCTCGCTGCTTAAGAGCCGATAATCTCCTTGATTTGCGCATCGGTCAGATTGGTTTGGAAAAAGTGGCTATAGAAGTAGGAAATTTCTTTCGCTAAGTCTTCCGTCGGCAGGATATTCGGGTACAGCTTGTTCAGTGTCCACAAAATTGTCAGGGGCTGCTCAGTCGTACGGTTGCCCCAAACATGGGCTACACAGGGGATGGAAAATATCTGCTTATTCTTAACCGCGGGAATATTGGCCAGTCTGGCATCGGCCAGGACATCTTTTTTAATGGCCGGATCGGAAAGGATCATCACGTCCGGATTCCATTTCAGCAGATCTTCCAAGGTATAAGTCAGCGATTGGGCTGTTCTGCCGTTATTGGTCACACTGATCCCACCGGCCGCGGGAATCCACCACTCGGCAATGAGATGGGGTTGGGTGTAGGTGGTTATGCTGCCATAGACAACTTTTTTCTTATCTGCTTCCTTGAGGTTTTTAGTCAGATCCTGAGCCTTGGCCACCGTCTTGTCAAAATAAGCCAGATAGTCCGCGGCAACAGCCTGTTTATTAAGCGCTTCGCCCAGCAGGGTGATGCATTTTTTTACATCCTCAGTTTTATCCCAGGACAGGTAAAGGACGTTTTGTCCCTGGGCTGCAAGCTGATCCGTCTCCGCCTTGGTCATAGCCAGACACAGGTCAGGCTTGGTTTGCAAAACCTTTTCCATCAGAATCGCGCCGCTGGCATCCTGAAATACAGGGCTGGTTTTCAGTTGCGGAGCGAATACATATTGATATTTCCAGCGGTCGGTTTTAGTAAAGGACGCCGACATCTCATTGCAAATTTTGCCGCCCTCGCCCAAGGTTTCCACAAAAGCGTTAAGCACCCCGATGGAACCAAAGGTGGCAATCGTTTTAATCTCGGCAGGGAGCTTAACGGACCTGCCCGCCATGTCAACGACGGTGCGTTCGCTTTGGCTGGCTGTTGTCTGCTCCGGGGCCTTCGCCCCGCTCGGCGTGTTCTGCCCGCATCCCGTCAAACTGGCTAACACAAAAAACAAAGTGAGCAGCAGTGCGAGAATCTTTTTACTCGATTTCATGTTTCTTTTCTCCTCTTCTCTTCTTATAATCTTTCTTTAGTCTTTCTTTAATTCATGATTGGAATGCACACTTTAGTTACCTCATTCCGGGGAGGCAGCGTGGCTGTTGTCACACAAACCGGCGTGGCATAAAGCTTGGACAGGTTCCCCGTAGTAACAACATCATCAGGCGTCCCCTGGGCCATAAATAACCCGTCACGCATGAGCACTGCTTTATTGCAGGCCAAAAAGGCATGGTCGGGAAAATGCGAAGTCATTAAAATCGAATAGCCCTCTGCGGCCAGGCTTTTAATGACCCGCAGCATTTTCACCTGGTTGCTGTAATCAAGGCTGGCGGTCGGCTCATCCATGATCATAATTCCGGCCTGCTGGGCCAAGGCCCTGGCCACCAGGACCATCTGCTTTTCGCCGCCGCTCATTTCATTAAACAGAGCCCGGCTCATCGGCAGGATTCCCAACCGCTCCATCGCTTGGTCGGCCAGATCCCGGTCTCTGTTGGTCGGGCGGCCTCCCGTCGCCAGGTGAGTCACACGCCCCATGAGCACAACCTCTCTGGCTTCATAAGGAAAAGCCATCGTGGTAGCCTGAGGGACATAGGACATCATTTTTGCTCTTTTGGAGGCAGACAGCTTAGTTATGTCACACCCATTGATTTCGATGCTGCCGCTCTTCATTTTGTTAAGTCCCAGCAAGCAGCGGAGCAAGGTTGTCTTACCCGTTCCGTTGGGACCCAAGAGGCATAAAATATCCTGGCTGGCCAGGGAGAAGGAAATGTCTTGCAAAATCATTCTCTCCGGGCGGTAACAATAGCTCAGCCCTTTAACACTTAACACTACGACCACCCCTTCTTAACCCTGGACAGCAATAACACAAAGACGGGAGTCCCTACCAGAGCGGTCAGCACACCAAGCGGCAATTCTACTCCCTCGATCCCCCGAATCACATTGTCGATAAGGAGCAAAAATGTTCCGCCGATAAAAAAGGAAGTGACCGCCAGCTTGGAAAAGCTCGCACCGGTGAGCATGCGGGCAATATGCGGCACTACCATGCCAACCCAGCCAACAATCCCGCAGATGCTGACTGCCGCCACCGTCATCAGCGTCGAGCTGACGACGACAATCAGTTTGACCAAAGGAACATTGACTCCCATAGTGCGCGCTTCGTCTTCTCCTACCGCCAGGACGTTAATCTGACTGCGAAAAATATAGATCAGGCCAAGAGATAGGGCCAAAGTCGGCAGCATGATGAGCACATCCTCGTTTTTGCCCTTGCCCAAGCTGCCCATCAGCCAATAGGTAATGGTCGGCAAAGCGTTATTGGTATCGGCCAGGGTTTTCAGAATAGAGAGCAGCGCCTGAAACAGACTCGAAACAACAATCCCCGCTAAAATGAGCACGGTCATCGTATTTCCGCCAAACACATAGGCAATCAGATAAGCGGCTGCCACGGCCGCGATTCCAAAGAGAAACGCCAGCAGTTGAATTTGCCACCAGGAGGCATTGTTGATCATGGCCAGGGCTGCTCCAAAGGCCGCCCCTGCCGAAACCCCTAAAATATCGGGGGAAACCAGCGGATTTTTAAACAGCGTCTGGTAGGAGGCCCCGGAAACCGAGAGTGCTCCCCCGACTAAAATCCCCAGGGCAATCCGGGGAAGCCGTACTTGCAAAACAACCAGGTTGAGGGTCGTATCCCAATCCTGCGGCAAGGCAACAAATTTGGAAATAATGATCTTTAAAACTGTGAGAGGGGATATGGCAAACCGTCCAACCAGAAACGACGTCAAAAACAATACTATTGTCAAGCAGACCAAGGCCACTATTTTTACCGCAAAGTGATCATTGCTGTTAAACCTCAAGACCGTGTTTTCCCTCCTTTTTCCTCATACTCCTGGTGAACGTTGCGAACCTCTTCCTGCTCCTTGCTGCCTAAAGCCCTAACGCACCGGCTTCATAAAGGTTTTAGCGGATTGCGGCCATCCCCCGAACCTTATTTTTTGAGCGCAATATGCAGGCGGGAGGTTCCATAAGCGCTGGGGATTTCCGCTTTGTGGATAATCCTAAAGCCATTCTGTTTAAAGAGAGCGTCAAACTCTTCACCGTGGCAGAGCGGATGCCCAAAACTTTGCACCGCCCGCTCCAAATCCCGTACCCCTGCACCCTCTTCTCCCCTGTCGCAGCCCGGATCGCAGAACCAATGATTGGACACGACTATCCCGCCGGATTTCACGCTAGCGTTCAGCTTCCGGAAAAACTCCGGCAATTGTTTGCGGAATTTATACAGGAGGTGCGCGATGATGGCGATATCAAACCCTGAACCCAGAGGATCGCTCATAGCGTCTCCGCCTTGGGTGGAAATTCTCTCCGTCAGAGCATAGTGTGCAATAAACTCATCCGCCAGGCCAATGACATGCGGTTTATCAAACACCACTGCTTGCAAACCGGGATGGGTTTGGCAGAGAGCAATGGCATAGAGTCCATGGCCGCCACCGATATCGATTAAGGAGCCGGCCCGGGAAAACCCCTCCCAAGCCCTGATGGCTTTCGTTGCCGCTTGCAGCTCTCCATGCAGGGCGCGCTGGGCGATGGCGCGGAGAAATTCCCGGCTGGGCCCGTCGGCAAACCCCATCATCGAGGGCTCTTGAGCTGTGAGAGTGTCTGTCAAATCCGACCATTTGGAAACTTTGCTCCCGGTGTTCCTGAACCAATCTCCCTGATAGCCTAAACCGGAGGAGATCAGAATACTTGAGGCCATCGGGGAATTGGCATAAACATCCCCGGTCTTGAGCAGCAGCTTCATATCCACTAAGGCTTGAAGAAAGCTGCGGCCAAACATCCCGTTGATTCCCAACCCAGCCGTGATTTCCTCCTGCCTGGCAGATCCTTTGTTCTCCAACCAGTCAAACATTTTTAACTCCAGGGCTGTGCTCAGAACCTGATAGGCCTGATAGCCGTTCATAATAGCCTTAAGCTGCTCTATCCCCGAGGAAGCCTCCAGGTCAGTGATCTTCATGTTTCATCCCTCCAATTTTTTGCCGCTCTCAGCGGTTCATGGTTTAAATGAGCGTCTTCCGCCCGTTGCCTTGGGATAAGCATCCGGCTGCAAGCGTGATCTTTAGCTTTAAAGCGGACGGATTCACGCTGAGGCTTGCGGATTGAAGAAAGCCTGAAGTTCTTGACTGCTGAGGGAATAATGGTAAAAGGTCTGATAAAAATCCTTTGTCTCCTGTTCTAAGTTGACATCGGCAAAGGTATCCGGATACAGGGTCTTAGCCAGCCACATGAAGCCCAGAACTGATTCCGGCGAGGGACGGTCCCACCAAAAGGCCCCGATCGGGCATTGATATGTTTGACTATTTTTAAGAGCTTTTAAATTCCCCATTTGGGGGTTTTTCTTTAAATCGTCGGGAGAGATAAACTGGCCTTCATTGCTGCTCAAAATAATCACATCCGGGTTCCATTGCAAAAGCTGCTCAACAGAAATATCCTTGACGTTGCCGATCCCCTGAGCGGCATTTTTTCCGCCGACCGCTGTGATTAAGCTCTGGCCCCAATTAGCGCTTCCTTCAGTGTGCAACGGTTTGCCCAGCATGTAGTATACTGTCTTTACCTGGTCTGAGGGGATTTTGGCAACCCGCTCTTGCAGCATTTGCAGCTTGCCATTCCAAAGTTGCACAAGGGCTGCCGCCTCTTTTTCCTTGTGCAATACCTCACCCATCATGGTAAATTCCTTTTTCAAACCGTCCACCGTCGCCTTACCCGTCAGCACGGTTACCACAGGAATTCCGGCATCCGCCAATTTTTTGTTGCCTGTTGGCGAAGTAACACTTGCCACGACAATGTCCGGCTTCAGTTTGAGAATCTCTTCGACATTCACATTGTCGAAAGAACCGACGTCCGGAGTCTCTTTAAATTTCGGTTCCATAATTTCCAACTGCTTGAAGCTCTTCATTGTAGGCTGGGCGATGATCTTGTCGCCCGCGTTCAAAACGGCAATTTCATTGCTGGCGCCTCCGTAGCAGGTCACCACGATTCTATTGACTTCCGCCGGAATTTTGACGGTTTTACCGGCCATATCGACAACCGTTCTCGTTGCTGGAGGTGGACTATTGGTTGTCTGCGCAGCGCAGCCGCTTTGGACCAGCAGAACCAAGAGAACTGCCAGCAATGCGAGGTAAGATTTCGCCGTCTTCATCACAAATTTTCCTCCATTCATTCCATTACAGGTTTATTTGTATCCTGCCTTCTTTTTGCCCCAAGTGCAGCTTGGATACCCCATAGGTGCTGGGCACATCCGCTTTGCTCAACAGTTTGACTCCTGATTCGGTAAAAAAACGTCCGAAGTGTTCGACGTGGCAAATAGGATGCCCAAAGCTATGGATGGCCTTATCCAGTTCATTAATCCCACCGGACTCGACTTCGCAGCCCGGTCCACAGAACCAATGATTGGAAACCAACAATCCACCGGGGTTTAGGAGGTTTGACATTTTGGAAAACAGGGGAGAAAGCTGCTGGCGATAAGCGTAAAGCTGGTGTACCATGAGAATCACGTCGAAATCAGGCTCCAGCTCAATTTCCAGGAGATTATTGCACGCTTGAACCTTTACTCTGTCAGCTAAACCTTGATCCTCAATCAGCTTAAAAGTGTGAGCGACCCGAAGCGGTTCTTCAAGAATTAAACCTTCCAAACCGTGGTTCTCCTGGCACAAGGCAAGGGTAAACAGTCCAAAAGAACCGCCGATATCCAGAATTTTACGGCTTTGCCGGAATCCCGGCCAGCCTGCCACATGACGTGTCACCGCCTGAAGCTCGCCGGTCAAGGGACGCTTGGCCAAAGCTTGAATGTATTCGGGAAAATCACTGTCATGATACAATGCCGACACTGGATTTTGAGAACGAAAAAGGGAAAGCAGGTCGCTCCAGTCAGATTTAGCTGTCAAGCTCAGCCATTCTCCCTGGTAAGTCTCTTTATCGCTGGTTAACAAGCAGCTTGCCAGAGCAGAATTTGTGTATTGATTGCCTGATTGCACCAGAAAACCCAATTCAACAAGGGATTCCAAATAACCCTTCATGAAAAGGCCATGCAGTTTGACCCCTGCGGATAGTTCTTCCCTGGTACTTCCCCCTGTTTTCTCGAGCCAGTCAAACAGACCCGAATCAATGGCCGTTCTTAAGACCTGGAACGACTTGTAAGCCTTCGTTAAATTTTCGATGACCTCAAGTTTCTCGGGAACTTGTGTGTCCGCCAACTTTTTAATTTCCATCGTTACCACCCTTCCTTAATTGTTCGAAGTTTATTTTAGCTAGCCACTTAGGGCCTCCTTAGCCTCACTTCAAACCCCGGTTTTCGAGCTTTGCAGAGGAACGCACATTCTCACCTCACTGTCTTCCTGGAAATCCGATTTGATTCCGGTCTGAATGATTTTGACATTAACACCGTAAAGTTCTCTCAGTCCTTTTTCGGTAATGACGTCTTGCGCTCTGCCCAATCCGAACAGGCCGCCTTGACTTAAAAGCATGACCTTTGTGGCATAAAAGAAAGCGTGATCAGGAACGTGGGAAGCCATGATGATCGTTAAACCATCACTTGCCAACTGCCTGACCTGAGTCAAAACCTTCAACTGGTTGCCAAAATCCAAAGCTGAAGTAGGTTCGTCCATAACTAAAATCTTCGGTTCTTGGGCCAAAGCGCGGGCGATCAGGACAAGTTGCTTTTCTCCTCCGCTTAATTCCGTAAAAATACGACTCTCCAGATAGGAAATGCCCAGGGTATCAATAGCTTGTTTGGCAATTCTCCTATCCTGCTTCGTGGGAGAGGCAAAATTCCCCAAGTGAGCTGTGCGTCCCATGAGAATCATATCCATAACTCCAAAGGGAAACGAAGTGTTCTGAGCCTGAGGTATGTAGCCAATCATTTGGGCCATTTTAGAGCGCGACCAATTTGCCGAGTTTTGGCCATCCACCAATATTTTCCCTTCAAGGGGCTTAAGCAGGCCAAGAATTGTCTTGAAAAGTGTCGTTTTCCCCGTCCCATTAGGCCCCAAGACGCAAAGAACCTCTCCTGCTTCAAGACTAAAAGAGATATCACTTAAGACAGCCTTTTGGCCATAACCGCATTTGAGAGCTTTTAGTTCAAGGCTCATTACCAACCCTTCCTTCCGCGCAAAAGGATAAGGAAAAAGAACGGGGCCCCAATAATCGACGTCAGAATTCCTAAGGGAATCTCAGCCGAGGTCAGGCATCTGGCCATATCGTCGACCATCAGCATATAAACACTCCCTATTGCGATGGAAACAGGTAAAAGCACTTTGTAATTGGGACCTACGATCATACGGGCTAAATGGGGCACTATCAGACCCACCCAGCCAATCAGTCCACTAATTGCCACCGCTCCGGCGGTCAGCAGCGAAGAACAGATAATTACCGCCAGCCTTAGTTTTCCTGTTTCCAAACCTAGCGTTTTGGCCTCCTCTTCTCCCAGAGACAAAACATTAAGGCGCCATCTCAGCAAATAAAGCGGTATTCCCCCCGCTAACATAATAATGAATGAAGAAATTACGTTTTTCGGAGAAACCGTTGCCAAACTGCCCATCAGCCAAAAGGTTATAGCCGGCAGCTTGTCATAGGGATCAGCCACATATTTAAGGAGAGAGGTGAAGGAGGAACACAGGGTACCTACCAAAATTCCTGTCAGAACTAAGGCTAAGGTTGGATCACGCTTGATCTTGTTGCTGAGCAGATACACGGTCATAACCGTCAAAAGACTGAGGGCAAAGGCGGATATCTGAATCCCCGCGTTGCCCAATGAGAAAAAGATAGCCAAGGCCGCCCCGAGTCCCGCTCCTGAAGATGCCCCTAAAATATCCGGTGACACTAACGGGTTTTTAAACATTCCTTGATAGGCGGCTCCGGCAATGGATAAAGCCGCCCCCACTAACATAGCCGCTACAATTCTAGGCAGCCTTACTTGAAAAATTACCGTATTGACAACACCCTCAGGACCATGAACAAAAGGAAAAACCCTTCCCGCCAAAGCCGAAAGCAAATCAGGTATCGAGATAGGATAACGGCCCAAAGGAAAAGAAAAAATAAACGCTAAAATCGGCAGCAATATTATAAGGATATATACCTTAGATAAACTTTTTTCGCTCTCTGATTTAAGGGACGCTTCTCCGCTCTCGTAGCTAGTCTTCACTTTTGCAAATCCTCCAGACTCAATGTTAATTACACAAAAATAGCTCCACTTATAGAAAGTGGAGCATGCCAAACAAAGGCCCGGCAGGCCAGCCACCTCCTTTTCAATAGTGAAGGCATATCCGTTTCCGGGTATACCCTGAGAGCTTCAAAGCCCTGGCCGGTAACCATAGATTTCTCTTTAGGTCAATACGGCTCGGAGTTAAGACCTATAAGCATAGCCGGCAAACCATGGTTGGGGGAAAAAGCCACAATTATTGCCAGCATTGCTGCTTTTTAAAATACAGACGAGAAATTTCTCCCTTGATTGCTGTAAACAACATGCCCCCTTTCTTTAAATGCTTCCTAAATGACAGATAAAGAAAACTTAAATGGTGAAGGCGGCTGCTTAGTTGTTTTTATGCTTAGAAAGTATACAACGCAGGTTTATACCTTCCTAAGCAACAAAAATAAGCTTCCTAAAAAAAGGGAGCTCTAATAGACCGGTGTTCCAGTCTGGTTTGCGCTACTCCTTTTCAAAACGTGAAGGCATCCTCGTTTCCGTGAATACCCTGAGGACCTGAGGTCCTGTCCAGCGACCATGGATTAACTCTTTAGGTCATTCTGGCTCGGAGGTTAATTATTAGGTTTTCCGAATTTTGGAATAAAAAGTCCAAATTACACTGTAATTATACCTATGCCACATTACATTAGCAATATACTATTTCACTTTTCATAAAATTATGAGCATAGGTTTGCTCTGATTGTTTTAAACGTAATATCTCTTGACTCCATTTTCAGGGAATTTTCAGTTAACACTTAGAGGATTTTAAGCTAATGTTCAGTTCTATTTAAGTTGGAGGCTCTAAAATTAAATTGTATTCAGAACAATTTAGGAAAGGAGACGAAAACTATGTAGGTTTAATATCCAAAGGAGTTCATGAGCCCACAACTCAGCTAATACATAAAAAAGACGGCTCTCCGTTCTCAAATAACTTTTTAATTTGCTTAATTTTTTACGCAGAGAAAGATTAGAATTTAAAAAGGAGGCTCCCTATGAAAAAGACGAAACCTCTTATGGTATTTGGCGCAGTATCACTTATCACTCTTCTAACTGCGTCAACTGCCTTTGCCATGGCTCCCAGTGATGATCACTCGAAACATTCCCAAGTTCACCAAACCGTTGGTCAAAAGGATTCCAGTAGATTTATAAGCGGCCTGGATAGTTTGGTAACTTCAGGAACTATTACACAGGATCAAGCAGATGCTATTCAAAGCGCCCTTAATGACGCAAAACCTACTCAAGATCACCGAGGCAATTCCGGTCTCACTTCAGTCCTTGACAATTTAGTTTCTTCAGGCACCCTCACTCAAAGCCAAGAAGAGGCCGTTCTGAATGCTCTTAAACCCCCTACCCCACCGGATGCTCAAGACACTGGGTTAGCAAATACTTCTGACAATTCGCTAACCCAGGATGAACAAGCTCCTTTTGGCTTTACTTCCCTCCTTAATAGCCTGGTTTCTGACGGTACCCTTACTCAAGCCCAAGAAGAAGCCGTTCTGAATGCCCTCCAGCCAAGTACTCCCCCTGAGGGTGAAAACCTTGGACCGACAAATCCGTTGGATAGCTTAGTAACTTCAGACACGCTTACTCAGGATCAGGAAGATGCTATTCAAAGCGCTCTCTCCGCAGCTATGCAGCCCCCGTCGGACAACAGTGGCTTAACAACCGTTCTGGATAGCCTGGTAGCCTCAGAGGCTCTCACTCAAGAACAAGAAGTTGCCATTCAAAATGCTCTTGCGCCGGCTCTACCTTCAGAAGAGGATAACAACAATTTGGAAACCGTACTTGACAGCCTAGTATCTTCCGGTACAATTACACAGGCTGAAGAAGCAGCAATTCTAAATTCTTTGGATTAACCCAGTATTTAATATCTCTTAATAAATTTAGCCCTCCGGTTTTTATGAAACACCTCCTTGTCGAGTAGACTGTGGAAAAAATAAAAATGCCACCAATCATTGCGGGATTGGTGGCATTTTTATTTTGCCAAAGCGTTCAGGTATTGTCCCTATTCGAATAGCTTGATATGTCCCGATTAGCTCCGAAACTACATCTGCAACCGTTTATCCAGGGTGCGATACTGTATCGCCTCTGCTAAATGCTCAGGCAGAACATCGTCGGACCCTCCAAGATCAGCCACCGTACGAGCTACTCTTAGGATTCGGTCATGAGCACGGACACTTAAGTGCTGACTGTCAAAAATCCGCCGCAAAAGGGCCTCTCCACTCTGGGTTAGCCTGCAAAATGTTTGGGTTTCTTTTGCCGTCATCTCGGCATTGGTTTTTGTCAGTCCCAGACGTGCCCATTGCCTTTGGCGAGCGGTCATTACTCTCTTCTCCACGATACTGGAAGGTTCGTCTTTCTGACTATTGTTCTTTAACTCCGAATAATTCAGCCTTGGCACTTCAACGTGCAAGTCAAAACGATCCAATAAGGGTCCGGAAATTCTGCCGCGATAATTTTGAATCTGCGTAGGTGTACAGCGGCAGACTCTGCCCTGATCACCAAAGAAACCGCAAGGACACGGATTCATACTTGAAATAACGCTGACGTGGGCAGGGTATGTAATACTGCCCGATTGGCGGGTTATCGTCAATTCCCTGTCTTCCAAAGGCTGACGGAGGCACTCCAAAACTTCACGTGAAAACTCAGGGAGCTCATCCAAAAATAAGACACCGCAATTTGCCAAACTTAATTCCCCCGGGCGCAAATCCCGTCCACCGCCGATCATCCCCACCTTGGTGATCGTATGGTGCGGACTGCGAAAAGGGCGGTGTTGCACCAGCCGGCCATTGCAGGTGAGCAGGCCGCAGCTGCTGTAAAGCTGGGTAACCTCAACACTCTCGGCCTCGCTCAGTTGCGGCAGTATCCCTGCGTAAGCCTTGGCGAGCAGTGTCTTACCTGATCCCGGCGGACCTACCAGGATGACGTTATGTCCCCCCGCAGCGGCGATTTCCAGCGCTCGTTTCGCCTGCTGCTGACCCCGAATATCTGTCCAGTCAACTTGCCGTTCAGGGGATACTTCTTCAGCTTGAGCAAATTGCACTGGCATTTCATCTTCAACGTTGCTTTTTCCCTCTAATCTTTGAACCATCTGCCTCAGGGTTGAGGTGCCGTGGCTTTCTATCCCGGTTACAAGACGGGCTTCGGCAAGATTTTCCCAAGGAGCTATCAGGCACAGCTCCTTGACTTTCTTCTCCTGTACGTCGGCTTGCTGATTATTCCGCTGAAGAGTAAGGGCCATTGTCAGGATACCGGGAACAGGCCGCAGAGATCCTTCCAAAGACAATTCACCCAGGAACACGTAGCGGTCAAGGCCGGTACAAAGGCATTGTCCCGTGGCCGCAAGAATTCCCAAAGCAATCGCCAGGTCAAGACCTGATCCTTGTTTGCGCAAATCTGCGGGTGCCAAATTCACGGTCACTCTCTGCAAAGGAAACTGATAGCCGGAGTTTCGAATCGCTGAACGGACTCGATCTCTGGCCTCTTTAACTGCTATATTAGCGAGACCTACGAGCTCGAAGCTCGGCAGACCGTTGGAGACATCAACTTCCACACAAATTAAGTGAGCCTGTAAGCCAAGAACGATCATACCATAAACTGAGGCGAACATCGATCATCTTCCCCCTAAGAAAGAAAATTTGTTGGCGCAGTTGTTACACTCCCCAATAAAGAAGACTTGATTCAGGTGGAGTTTTAACTCCATCTGAATCTTAGTCGCACTTATCCAGGGACTTAGCCGCTTTTAACTCACCGCTTGCCAAAGCAGGAGTCTTAGAGCGAATTAGTCAGCGGATAAATTGAGGCAGCTTGCCGTCCGGTTTAAATAATTTTCAGAACCTCGAAGTTTCAGTTCTTAAAAACCGGGTATAGAGAAAATGTTCGCCCAAATTTGTGGCATTCCTTCATAAATAGTCCAAAATATGGTTTATTTTTCTACAGTCACATTATTAGGCTCTTTGGGTAAAGTAATCCAGAAAGTTGTCCCTTTTCCCATATCGCTTTCCACCTTGATGTTTCCTCCATGGGCCTCCACAATTTGGCGGACAATCGCCAAACCGAGACCCATTCCTCCGTCTTTGCGCGAACGTGCTTTATTAACTCTAAAGAAGCGGTCAAAGATATAGGGCACGGCTTCTCGCGGAATCCCCTCTCCTTCATCTTGAATAGCAAAGCGCACCTGATTTTCTTCAGTTTCAAAAAGGACCCGCACTGCTTTGCCGGCTGGCGTATGACGCATGGCATTATCTAGAAGATTAATAAAGACCTGTAAGAGACGATCCGGGTCGGCGATGATTTCTCCATTTCCCTTGGCTATTTCCAAAGTCAAGCCTAAATCATGTGCCCTGCCCTGGAAACGCTGGTAAACTTCATTTAAAAAACTCTTCAAATCTAAATTAACAGGCTGCAAACTCTGCCCTCGTTCCAGCCAATTAATATCTTGCAGATCTGTTACCAGTCGGGCCAAGCGCTTTGCTTCTTCCAAAACAAGTTCGATGTACTCGCCACGCTGATTCTGTGGAACAACATCATCCTGAATCGCTTCCAGGTATCCCTGGATAAGGTGAAGAGGAGTTCTCAGCTCATGGGTTACACTCGCCAAAAACTCACGCCGCGCCTTTTCCGCCCGTAGAGAAGCCGTTATATCCCTCATGACAGCAACATATCCGCGGAAACCCTCCGTCTCAGCCATTGGGGCCATCACGACCTGCAATACCTGGATACCCAGGTTGAACGTCGCGTAATTTTCACTGGGGTCCGGATTTTGACTCATACTTTGCAGAAAGCTTTCGATCTGATTCTTGCGCTCCGACAGCTCAACGTCATGCTCCTGCCACAATGCTTTAGCCGTATCATTGGCATAAAGTATATTGCCATCCGAACCGAGCATGACCACTGCGTCGCTGATGCTTTCCACAATCCCTTGCAGCAAATTCTTTTCCTGGGAAAGCCATTCCATATGGTTTTTTAAGCTTTCGCCCATGGAATTGAGAACCTCAGCTAATTCTCCAATCTCATCCTGGCTGGAGACCCCCTGAATCGGCAGAAAATCGCCTTTAGCCATTCTTGAGGCACCTTTTTGCATCAAGGCAAGAGGTCTGGTAACCTGCCGGGCAAAAATGAGGCTGACCACCGTAGCTAAAAAGACAGCGACTAAAGAGGCATAAAAAATCAAACGCCGAAACGTGGCGATACTCTCTTGAATCGGTATTGGAGAACTCCCTAATAAAACGACGGCTTGGACAGGTTTTGATCCCACGGGAGTCGCCGCCAGAAGCATGGTTTGTTCCCCTCCATTGACTGGCAGCGCTTTATTCGAAATAGTATTGCCTGCCAGGACGTCGGCTAAGTTATCATCCGTAAAAAAATCCGAAGGGAGCGGTGTGCGGGACCACCCTCCAAGCAAGCCACCGATTCCTCCAAACTGCCCGCCTATGCCGACACCTTGGGCCTTTGCCGAGGTTGAGCCCGCAATAACTAAAATGTTCCCCTGAGGATCTAACAAAACCAGCTGGGTACCGGAGGTTAACTTAAAAGTTTCCAGCAGGCTGAGCCGTTCACTCCAGCTTGGGACTGTGGCTAATTGAGCTGAGATTTCCGTAGCTTCAGTGCGCAGTGAGTCCAGCTTCTGATGTAAATAAAAATCCCCGAAAAGCCAGGTGATAGTAAGTCCTAGTCCTCCCAAGACCCCAAGTATCAGAAGAGTCATTGCCAGCCACAGTTTTATGGAAATAGTCCACGAGCGTCGTTTCCGTTTGTTCATCAAGTCACCATATCCGGGTCAAATTTGTACCCCACACCCCATACCGTTACCAACATTTTCTTAATACTCGGGTGAGCCAGTTTTTCGCGCAATTTTTTAACGTGGGTATCTACTGTCCGCGCATCTCCATAAAAATCATAACCCCAAACGGTTTCCATCAGTTGTTCACGCGAAAAAACTCTGCCGCGGTTTTTCGCTAAAAAATAAAGCAGGTCGAACTCCAGGGGGGTCAGGTTAATTACCTCATCACCGATTGTAACCCTGTGCCGTTCTTTGTCTATGCTGAGTAAGCCTGCTGTTAATTCTGAGGTCACAGGATGAAGTTGTCCGCTTGACCGGCGCAGCAGTGCTTTAACCCGGGCAACTAATTCCTTTGTGCTAAATGGTTTTACTAAATAGTCATCCGCACCTAATTCAAGGCCTAACACGCGATCGAACTCTTCGCCGCGTGCCGTCAGCATAATAATCGGGATTGCCGAAGTTTCTCGAATTTCCCGGCAGACACGCCAACCATCAATCTCAGGCATCATCAGATCTACGATCAGCAACGAAAATTGACCCGCTTTAAACTTAGCTAAAGCAACGCTGCCATCTTCCGCCTCTTCGACAGCATAACCTTCGCGTTCAAGATATAATCTGACCAAACTTCTGATTCTTTCTTCATCATCAACAATTAAAATTGGATCCACTTTGTAACTCCCCTTTGACAGCCTTTATCAAGACATTTCTTGGAATTCGCTATTAGTCTACCACGTATTCATGGTTATTTTGTGAAAAAATAATGAAGAATATTATAATGCTCCTTTAATCCAAATTATCTCAGGGTTATTTTCCAGCCAACGTATGGCAATTACATCAAATCTTAAGTTCGGCCAGGTAGTGTAGCCGCATTGCAGCACATAGTAGGCTGCAATTGCTTTAAGACGCTGTGCTTTATGATAGCTTATGCTTTCTTCCCCCCATCCTCTAAAGGAGGAGCGGCGGGTCCTGACCTCTATGAACACCAATGTTTCGTGCTCCCGGGCAATAATATCCATTTCTCCCTTTGGGCAGCGGTAATTCCGGGCGACGATTTTTAATCCTGCTTCTTGCACTGAGCGAGAAGCGAGTTCCTCGCCGGATTTGCCTAAACAATTATTATTTCCGATGTTTGATCAGCTCCCTCTCCGCAGCGGTTATAGTTTAATTCTTCAGCTTATGGAGATTTCCTTTTATTTTTAGGTGACATTGTTCTAAAAGCTTTGGCTGATGATATGTGTTCCTGTTGCACTTCAACATGACCTTTGGAACGGTATCCGCCGGAAACTAATAAAGACAGGCTCTCAGCAACCTGAAAGCCTGTCTTAGCCGTACAATTATCCAAATGTTAGTTATACCCGATGATAGGAGTTTACTGCACCAAACTCTGAGCGGCAGTGATGGCCATCTGCGCCAGAGGCGTCGGGTAAATCCCAAGCACAATCGTAATGATGAGAGAAAACAGCATCGTGAACTTAACAGCTCCGTGGACCGGAACGTCAGGCAAACC
>NZ_JAVHUW010000069.1 GCF_030954495.1 Candidatus Desulfosporosinus nitrosoreducens
TGTCCTTCATGAAGCCTTGGAGGTCTTCCTGATTTTGGTTTGTCAGGTATTCCATCAAGGCCTTCGTTCCGGTACGTTTGGTGTAAATTACTCACCGTATCCTTTGAAATCCCTATTAGTTCTGCAACTTCCCTACATGAACTGCCGGAACGAAAGAGGTAAAGCGCGTGATCTCTCTTGAAAATTCTTGCCTACTTTTCTTTATCCATAGCCGATTTAATGGCTTTTAATTCTTCCTCTGATGCTCTCATTTTTATCCTCATCTTTTGTATAAAGTAGCTTCAGAAAGAATATCGACAAATTGTATGAATATCTTAACTCAATTTATATAGACTTGAGATTGTTACAATAAAACTGGAACTCATAATAGAGTACTTAAAATTATAGTAAAAGTATTGATTTAATAAAAAGTGACATATTTGCCGGGACCCTACTAGGCTCATGCGGTATTTTTTATATTTTTAAGGCATGTGGAATGCGTATGCCTTTTACACAAGAAAGAGATGGGTGACTATAAACCCTAAAGCAGTTACAGAGGTGATTAATAATGAAAATAATTGAGACAGAAAGATTGTATCTGAGAGAACTGTTGATAAATGATAAAAATGAACTAATGAAAGTTCTATCTGATCCAGAATCTATGCAATTCTATCCGCATCCGTTCAGTGCAGAGGAGGTAGAAAAGTGGATTCGATGGAATATTGAAAATTATAAAAAATATAAACACGGATTATGGGCTGTAATCTTGAAAGAAGGAGAGGTCTTTATTGGGGATTGCGGTATAACAATGCAAAATATCGGCGATGAAACCGTACCGGAAATTGGCTTTCATATTATTAAGAAATATTGCAACAAGGGATTTGCAACAGAAGCTGCTTTTGCTTGCAAGGAATATGCCTTTAAAGTTTTACAATATCCTAAAGTGTTTTCGTATACCACAATACGGAATATTCCTTCGCAAAAAGTTGCCGGGAAGATTGGCCTTTGCCTTTATAAATATTTTGAAAAGAATGGTGAAAAGCAAATTGTCCAAGTAGCAAATAAGAATTAAAAGAAAACAGTTTTACGCTAAGGGATGCCAGCGTTATATGGCCTCTTTTTTTGACTGTTCAACGTATACAGAAACAGTTTGCTGTTGAAACGAACATACACTTTGATAAATAAAGGTTCTCATTGACTTTAGAGCTCCGGCGACAAAGTGCCCTATGAGGAGATAAAACAGATGAGATTGGATTTTTAGGAAGAGAGATTGGAGCGGTAATCATGGGTAACACGGATAAGTTTGAAATAATAGCGAATATATATGACACGCCTGAAAGAATCCAAATTGCCAAGGTTTCAGCAAATGCCATTCGTGACTATTTAGTTGATGCTAAAAGTAAGCGTGCTATTGATTTTGTGGTACGGGCCTTGTTGGCATGAACTTGTTAAACGAGTTTAATTCGCTGTGATTTGGAAAAGATTATGAGTCAACATAAACTTGATATTGAGCTTCAAAAATGAAATACTTACTGATGAAATCCCCCGCACAGTTGTTAACTAGAGAATAAAAGCCAAAGAAATAAACGATGAAAACCTCCTTTTTCTTATAAACCAGAGAAGTTTGGCAATAATAGGGGTAAATGAAATTAGGAGGAATAAAAATGGTTGCACTGAAAGACAGCGTTACAAAAGAGAACCTTTTAAAGGCTTTTGCAGGAGAATGCCAAGCCTGGCGGCGCTATGAATATGCCGCAAGCCTGGCAAAAAAGCAAAATCTTGAGGTCCTTTACTGGCTTTTTCATTACACTGGAAATCAGGAAAAGGAACACGCCGAGGTATTCTATAATCACTTAAAAGAGTTCAACGGGCAGGAAATCTCGCTGAGCGCCAACTACCCCGTCGATAATTCAAATAACATTCTGGAGCTTTTGCAGCTTGCCGCCCAGCGTGAATCTGCGGAATACAACACAATTTACAAATCCTTTGGCGACAAGGCCAATGAGGAGGGACTTGTCAATATCGCCAATTCGTTTTATATGATCGCTGAGATTGAAAAAGTACATAACCAGCGTTTTTCGCACTATGCGCAGCTCATGCAAAGCAATAAACTATTTGAAAACGAAACAGTCACTGAATATGTCTGCCTAAACTGCGGTCACATCCATAAAGCTGCCGGAGCGCCGCAAATCTGTCCGGTTTGCAATCATAATCAAGGGTTTTTTGTCCGCCGGGAAGACTCGCCTTTTGGTAAATAAAAGTGTGTGCTTCGTTTAAAAAAACCTTTATATCCGCCCATACATCTTGTTGAAAATCTGGAGGTGGTGCTCCTCGTCGCGGATGATACGATGTAAAATCGCCACGATGTTCAGGTCGCAGATGGTATTCGCCTGTCTGGAATACTTGCTGATGGCCGCTTCCTCTGCTTTGATTGATTCCGCTATTAGCGCGCCTAACTCAGGCGGGTAACCAATAAATGAGGGCGACCACCAGCGATTATAGTCCCGGCAGCTCCAAAGCCGCGGGTCCGCCCCAAGCAGTAAGGCAAGCTCGGCAAAGATATTGAGGTGGCGCATTTCCACGATGCTGATATCGTGGAAGCATTTGGAGATCCAACTATAGTGCGGCTTCGTTACAACGGCGATGTAAAAATAGCGAGTGACATCGCTCATTTCCGAAACAACATCGGCTATGTTGCCGAGCATCTCACAGGCATAAAGAGGATTTGGGCCGGCCACCCGCACTGGTGGGTAAGGGGCATTTACTTTGTAGTTGCACTTGTTGGCTTGATTATCATCCATACTTATTTCCCTTTCCCTATGTCTGTACTGTATAGTTTATTCAGGCAGACAGGGTGGTATGACGACACCTCCAATCAGGTCAAGGGTGCGGTTTCCTTCCTGATTCTGCTTAAGTCCCTTCCGGTTAAACAGTTACTGCACTGCGCACTGCCGGGAAACTATTGAGTTGGATGATAGCCATTGAACAGAAAAGAGCCGCCATGCCGTGGGGAACAGGGAAAAAACGAGGGACCGGCAGTGTCTTCAGATTCTTTCTGAAAGAACACTGCGGTCCCTTTTGGCAACTGAAGATAAATCATTACCCCGGCAATGTCACTCAGCCACTGCCAGAGGATTTACCTTATAAAACGGCGGCTGAAAGTAGCGTCAGATTATTTTGAGTGGACATTCCGCTCGAAATGGTGTCCTTTGGTGGCCGCCAGGAAATCACCGGCATAGCCTGCCATGTTCCCGGACGGACCGCAGACGACGCTTCGCTCCGCGTTTTGTCCGGACCGCAACAGGTATTATCCCAAATAAAGAATGAATTCATTTCGGCAACATTGCATTGCTTTTGTATATATAAAGCTTATAATAATTACAGCGGAGGGATTACTATGGCGAAAACAACGAATATATATGTCAGGCTTGAGCCTGGCCTTAAAGAAGAGGCCGAAGCTATTCTGGCACAATTAGGTATCCCGGTATCAAATGCGGTAAATATTTTTTTGAAACAAGTAGTTATGCGGCGAGGCTTACCGTTTGATGTAAAGCTGCCGGAGGCAAAACTCCCAAGTATTGCAAATATGAGTAAAGAAGAATTGCATGCGGAAATAGAAAAAGGATACGCTGATTTCATACAGGGTAATGTTAGACCTGCATCAGAAGTTTTCGCAGATATTCGCAAGAATTACGGGATATGAAGTACAAAATACTATTCACAAAACAAATGGAAAACGACTTGAAGGCAATATATAATTATATTGCTTTCACTTTACTTGCACCTGACATAGCGGCGGAGCAATTGGACAGGCAACAAATGAATTGATGGATAAACTTGATAAGGGAAGAAAATCCGGAGACGAAAAAGAATAGACGTTTCACGAGGATATGCGAGTATATTTTGAAGATAAAATAAGCGGATGACCACCTGTTCGAAAAAATCGGACAGTTGGTGAGTTCATGTAAACTATTCGAAATTCCCGGATAGTTGCCCTCAAGGAGATGCCGGGGTGGTACATCTTTTTTGTCTCCTCAAGGCACGTGGAGACAATGAGTTTAAATCCTGGACTAAAATCACTATAAGGAAAGCGTTGGCTGAAACGATCCGCAGGTTATTAAAAATAATTGTCGATGGCGAGGAGAATCAATCATGAAAACGTTTGCTCTCGGTTATGGCGATACAACGGTTGAAGTCAAATTAGACGGCGCGAGATCGGTACAGGTCTTAACAGGCGAAAGCATTCCCCCTGTCCGGGATTTTAAGCAGGCTTTTTTAGAGGCGGTGGGCCCGGAATGTATTGAATCCCCACCGCTTGGCGAGCTGATTTTTCCTGCGGATAAGGTAACCGTCGTCATCAGCGATATCACCCGTTTCTGGATGCGGCAGGATCAGGTCTGCGCTCAGCTCATTCCCTACTTGCACGATACTCTGGGCGTCCCCTATGAAAATATCGTGATTTTGATTGCCCTTGGTACGCACCGTCCCCAGACTGAAGACGAAATGAAACAGCTGGTCACGCCTGAAATTTATGAAAAGGTTAAGGTCGTCAATCACGATTGCCTGGCGCCGGACCTGGAGTTCCTGGGCGTCACCACAAGGGGCACCAGGGTTTTTGTCAATCCCCTGGCCGTGGGGCGGAAAGTGATCCTAATCGGCGGCACGATCCACCACCTGATGGCCGGCTACGGCGGCGGCCGTAAAAACATCCTCCCGGGAATCTGCGGCAAAACCACCATCACCCAAAACCACATCCACTCGTTATCGCCAACGCTGCCCAGGTCCAACCCCCTGATCGGTATGGGAATCCTGGGACAAAATCCGGTCAACGAGGACATGAATGAAGTTGCCGCAATGGTCGCGCCGGTCTTTGGCATCAATGTTGTGATGGATAGCCAATCCGGAAATTGCCGCCTGTTTTGCGGGCATTTCCTCCGGGCCTGGGAAGAAAGCTGCCGTGTCGTGCAGCAGTTAATGGGCATTCCCATTCGGAAAAAAGCGGACGTCGTCGTGGTCAGCTGCGGTGGTTATCCTAAGGATATCAACCTCTATCAAGCCGTCAAAGCCATGATTAATGCCGCGGAAGCGGTAAAAGAGGGCGGCCGGTTGATTTTTCTGGCGGAATGCCGCGAAGGCGGCGGCGCTCCCTCCTATTTCAGCTGGATCGATTCGCTGCGCCGCGGCACGCTGGATGCGGATCTCCGCCGGGATTTCACCATTGCCGGCTATATTTTCTACGCTTCCTGCGAGGCCATGGCCAAAGCCGAAGTTCTGATGCTTACCCGGATTCCGGCGGAAACTCTGGACGGCATGGGCGCGCGGGTCTTTGCCGATATTGACGATCTTCTGGGGGAAGCGGACTTTAAGGACAAAGACGTCTATGTCATGCCCTACGGCGGCTATACGGTTCCTTATCTGAAAGACACGGAAGATTAGGATTGCCGAAAATCAGAGTTTCAGGAACTTACGTCTAAATCAATCCGCAAAAAGTTGTTGACAAATTATTAAGGGAATGCTATTGTAAAACCCAAACCATTGATGTAGAGATCAAACCGTAAGCGCACTTACAGAGAGCCGGCGGGGCTGGAAGCCGGCAGAAAGCGGAACGGCAAATGGACTACGGAGGGCGCACCGAACGAAAGCTTAAGGTTTTTCAGTAGAGTGTGACGCAATGCCTGCGTTATGAGGCACGGAGTATGTTAGTACTCTTTTGAGTTGGGTAATATTATTATTTTATTACCAAACAAGGTGGCACCGCAGACGAACAGTCTGTCCTTGATTACGGATCATCCGTATCAGGACGGGCTTTTTTTATTGGTTAAACCTGCGTGGTGTGAAAAGAGTACCGGCGACAAAAGATAATACGGAAGAAAACGAAAGAGAGGAAAACAAACATGAAAAAAATGAGTACCGTTCTCCTTACCCTTCTCCTGGTTATCAGCCTTTTGCTGGTTGCTACCGGCTGCGGCACAGGCACGACTTCAAGCGATACGTCAAAGGGCAATAGCGCGGCCAAGGTCACGCAAGTCGGAATTATTCAGCTTGCCGACAACGGAGCCTTCACCGATATGCGCGAGGGTTTTATCAACAAAATGCGTTCTTTAGGTTACTCGGAAGACAAAATGGTTTTCGACTACAAAAACGCCAATGGCGACACGGGTACGCTCAATTCCATCTGTCAAACCATGGTTGATCAGAAAAAAGACTTTATCGTCACGATCGGAACCCCGGCTACTCAGGCCATCGTCAATATGGACAGCGGCATCCCGGTGTTTTTTATCTCGGTTTCCAATCCTGTGGCAGCCGGCGTCATCACTGATATGAAAACACCGGATAAAAAGGCCACCGGTACTTCTAACGCGATTCCCGTCGATGAGATGTTTAAGCTATCCGATAAGCTGACGCCCGGCCGCCATACCTACGGCCTGATTTATAACACAGGCGAGGTTAATTCCGTGAGCACGATTAAAAGTGCCAAGGCGTATATGGATAAAAACGGGTTAAAATATAAGGAAGCCGTTGTCACTTCCTCTTCTGAAGTACAGCAGGCGGCCGAGTCTCTGGTCGGTAAAGTTGACGCCTTTTTTATCCCCAATGACAGTATGGTGCAAAGCGCGATGCCCCAGGTCGCTGAAATTGCCAAAAACGCCAAGATTCCGGTGTACGGCAGCTCCGCAGTTATGGTGCAATCCGGCGCCTTTGCCACAATCAGTATCGACGATTCTACGATCGGCGCTATTACGGCCGGCATGGCGGATCAATTTATGAAAGGCACCGCCCTGGCCAAGATTCCGGCCATCACAGTTTCCGATTTTACGACGGTCATCAACAAGAGCACCGCGGATGCCATCGGCGTGACGGTTCCCCAGGATGAGCTGGCCAAAGCAAAGGTTATCAAATAGACTATCCGGCACCCAGCCGGGCGGGATGCCGCAATTTCCTCCGGCTGACAGGATTTAATGATTACGTTTCTTCCGACTGGCAGAATTAACAATTAATTTTCTTCCAGCTGACAGATTACTTTACGCTCCCAGGAGGCAGAATTTATGACCTTACTCATCGGTTCGGCTCAGCTTGGCTTAATTTATGGACTGCTGGCGCTGGGCATCTATATCTCCTTCCGCATACTGAATATTCCCGATCTGACCGCTGACGGCAGCTTCACCCTGGGGCTGTCGGTCTCGGCTGTCGTGACGGTGGCGGGATACCCTGTTCTGGGTATCCTGCTGGGAATCGTGGCCGGCGCGGCGGCCGGCGCCGTTACAGGGCTGCTGCAAACCAAATTGGAAATTCACCCGATACTGGCGGGAATCCTGACCATGAGCGGTTTGTACAGTCTTAATCTCTATATCCTCGGCAGCCGCTCCAACCTGTCTTTGATTGGCAGCACCACTATTTTTAACCGGCTGGCCTGGCTGTCAGCCGACAAGGAACTGATCAAGACCTTGATCCCCTTCCTGGTCTGTTTTATCTGCGCAGCGATCCTGATCTGGTTTTTTAAGACCCACTTGGGGCTCTGTATTCGCGCTACGGGCAATAATGAAGAAATGGTCACGGCCTCTTCGATTAATATCAAGGCTATGAAAATCATCGCCCTGGCTTTGTCCAACGCCTGCGTCGGTTTGTCCGGGGCAGTGCTGGCCCAGTATCAGGGCTATGCCGACATCAGCTCGGGCATCGGCATTATGGTGGTCGGCCTGGCTTCGGCCATTATCGGGGAAGCTATTTTCGGCAAACGTTCTTTGACCTTGGGACTGTTTTCCGCGCTCTTCGGCTCCCTGCTTTACCGTTTTATCATTGCCGCCGCGCTGCAATCGACGATTTTCCCCGCTTACATGCTCAGGCTGGTTTCGGCGGTCATTGTCGTCATTGCCTTGTCCGTGCCTGTCGCCAAAAAACGCCTGCAGCTGAGAAGCATGCGAAAGAAGGTGCAGCAGGATGCTTGAAATGATCAACGCGCGTAAAACTTTTTTACAGGGAACGCCCAACGAGCATGTCGCCCTGGATAATGTAAATCTCTCGCTGGCCGACGGTGAATTCGTCACGGTCATCGGTTCCAACGGCGCCGGCAAGTCTACACTGTTCAACGCTATTGGCGGCAGTTTCTGGCTGGACCGGGGCAAAATTTTGCTGCAGGAGGACAACATCACCTATTTGGCTGAGCACAAGCGGGCTTCCTTAATCGGCCGTCTGTTCCAGAATCCCGTCAAGGGCACGGCCCCGGATATGACTATTGAAGAAAACCTGGCCTTGGCCTATAACCGCAAACGCAGAAACGGCCTGCGCCTGGGGGTGCGCCGCCAGGATGCGGCGGTTTTCCAGGAAAGACTTGCCCTGTTGGAAATGGGGCTGGAAAACCGTATGAAGAGCAAAGTCGGCCTGCTTTCCGGCGGTCAGCGTCAGGCTTTGTCCCTGCTCATGGCCACCATCGCCAAGCCGCGCCTTTTATTGCTCGACGAGCATACGGCTGCTCTGGACCCGTCTTCGTCCGAAAAGATTATGCAAATCACGGGCGAGATTGTCAGCCAGGAGAAAATCACAACCATGATGATTACCCACAACATCCAGTCCGCCCTCAAGACCGGGACCAGGACCGTCATGATGGACAGCGGCAAAATTATTCTTGACATTTCCGGTCAGGAACGGTCGGAAATGACGGTTGCCGGTCTGATGGAGCTCTTTTCCCGGCAGGGGAAAAATGGCCTGGATAACGACCGGATGCTTTTAGTTAATAATCCATGACCTTTGGGGAAAGGCACCGCATTAGGGGAATAAACGAATGCTATGAAAAATCATAAAGAATAAATAGATTATGGAATTTACTCTGCCGCCTAGCCTTACCAGCTTTAGGCGGCATCTTTTTGAGCGTTCAAGGCACGTGGAAACAGTTGTAAAAATCGAACAGGTGAAAGGCTGATAGATAAAGCGTTGCATCTCGTTGGCGGTGGGACAAAACTGAAAATCCCTACCTGCTTTTGACGGATAAAAATACGGTAGCCAGTATGCAGCAAAATCCGAGAATATCAATTGTATTGAACCTGGTATGCAGCCAGAGTGCCGAGACAACCGTTGCTACAACAGGTTCCAGGCAGACAATTAATGTGGCCTTCACAGGTCCTATATCCCTGACCCCTTGTAAATAAAACGTAAACGCAGCGGCTGTTCCAAGCAAAATAATAACAGCAAGCACTGCCAATGCTTCCGCATCTAAAGAAACAGGGATCTCCCAGGCACGAGTGACGGCAAAAAATAATGATCCGCCAATTAGCATGCCTAAGCCGGTGACGACTTGATTGCCCCATTTCTCAACAATTCTTTGCGATAACAACGTATAAACCACAACGCCCAAGGCGGACATAATCCCCCAGAACAGTCCTTGAGAGGATAATACCATACTGTGCAGGTTACCATTCGTGGCGATTAAGCCGACACCGGCTAAGGCTAAGACGGTCGAAAGAATCTGCACTTTTTCAGGAAGCACACGGCCTTTAAAGGTTAAAAAAACAGCCATGATTACCACATTAAGGCTTTGCAGGACGGTGGCCGTACCGGAGTTGGAGTATTGAATTGCCGATAGGTAAGCGTACTGGCATAAAAGCAAGCCCGCAATAGAAAAGGCAATCAATTGCAGTGTGTCTTTTGGCTCTTTCAGTATTCCGATCATGTTCTGCTTCTGTCGAGGAAAAGACATACCAGTCAAAATAAAACCAGCAAAGACCATACGCACTGCGGTGAGCCAGGCTGAATTCAAATGGTAAGTCATAAATAAATATTGGCCGCACACTCCGGATAAGCCCCAACCGATTCCTCCGGCGGAGGCGAAAAGGATTCCTCGCAAATGCGTTTTACACTTCAAAATAGGCACCTCTCCCTCCTAAAACCAATTTTAATTATATTGATTTTGGGACATATGTATATCGCTTTTTGCGCATGTTTTTATAACAATATTGCGAAGCCTGGAGATGTGTCCGTATAATGTTGCTGATGGGAGAACAGAGAGGATGAAGGCTATATGATACCAAAGCCCATAAGCGTACTATCAAACCGGCAGGAAATGACAGAACACGTTGTTTCAGGTTTTACAATGGCCGGCTATAGGACTGTGTTTTCTAAATCCACATATGACTACGTGGACTGGCATTGGCACACAGAATTTCAGTTCTGTATTGTCACAACTGGCAATGTGATTTTTCCTGTGGGCGAAAAAAAGTATATTGTAAAAAGCGGCGATGGTATCTTTATTAATTCTCAGAGTGTTCATATGGCCAGGGCGCATCAGTGTGAGGAAGCTTCCTATTTCTGCGTTGATTTTCATCCGAATCTGATTTGCAGCGATCAGAGCAGTGAGCTTTATTGTTCTCACGTTCTTCCGGCACTCGCTAACGCCGGGCTGTCCGCCATTTCGCTTTCCAGCAGTGACAGCCGGCATCATCTGATTTTGAAATCGCTGCAACAAATTCAATCACAGTTCATAAACAAAGAGCCTGGATTTGAGCTGAATGTTGTAATTGGAATCTTGGAAATGTGGAAAAACATGGTCTTGATCCTGCCAAAATGTGATATACAACAAAGCAATAGAGGAGACAACCGCTTAAAACAGATTTTCCTATTTATTCAGGAATTTTATGACGAGCCGCTGACCTTGGAAAGGATAGCGGAATATGTTCATTTGAGCCGCAGCGAATGCTGCCGATATTTCCGGAAAATCACCGGACAGACACTATTTGCATACATATCTCAGTACCGGATAGATAAGAGCATTGATTTGCTGCTGCGAACCGATAGGCGTGTATCAGAAATAGCTGTGGCGGTTGGATTTACCAGCCAAAGCTATTACACGGAATGTTTCCGGAAGATAAAGAATATGACGCCTAAAGAATTCCGCTTGCGGCGGCAATCTATCCAATGACTAATCCGCTCTAAGACTCCTGCTTTGGCAAGCGGTGAGTCAAGAGCGGCTAAGTCCCTGGATAAGTGCGACTAAGAAATATTTGTCCAGACAAACTATTATTTTAGAATGTTTAGGGCCTGGTTATTCCTTAATTATAGGAATAGTCTGGCTTTTTTGTTTTTCATGGACGATTTCCATGATTTTGGAAGGTAAAAAAGGAACGATGTGGAATATGTGAGAAGGCTATGTATCTTTGATTTCAAACAAATCTATTAGGTCATAGCGATTCCTGGTTTTGTCTTTGCAAAAAATAGGCAAGATCAATTTGACTTAACGAATAGTACCCGAGCTGTTACTCAACCTTCACCGGAAGAACCAGGTAATTATTAATTAAGCAAAATTCAGCATAAGGATTGAGGAGATTTATGTGAAAAAGATCTCGTGTATTAGTTTAATAATTTTACTTGTATGTCTTATTGGAGGGTGTAATAATCCTAACGCATTAAAACAAACAAGCAATACTAATGAAGTAGGTCAAAACAGCGATATCGTCTTAAAAATGGGCAGTATTCCAAGTGGTATTAACATAATAGGTGCCAAAGATGAGAATAATTTTTATTGCTTTAAAGGAAATAACCATAAAGCCATATATTTATATCAGGTGAACAATAGTTCAACTTCAATTATAAATACGGTAGTAGCACCTAATAAGTACATTAAGAGCTGTATTTTCAACGAAAATTGGATTATTTGGGTAGAGGATGAAGTTGAAATCGAGAGTGACAATGATGTTAATGAGGTCAATTGGGCAACCTACGCCCGAAACTTACAAACGGGCGAGGTGATTGAAGTAGATAAATATAAAAAGATTGATCTGGATAAATCTACTTATTATCGAGCACTAGAACCTCAAGCTCTCTCAGAATACGGTGATAAAGTCGTATTTACTAATTATGATTTATCTACAGACGGGCAACCCATCCAGGTAATTAAAATGTTCGATCTGACTAAGAAGCAAATGCTAATTCTTGATTCAACTAAGGATTATCAAAAGAGATTCTATAGTTATCCTATCATATCGGGTGATTGGCTAACATGGAGTGAATCCCAGGTTAATTTATTAGATTTCACGGAAAAAGGGAAGACGTTTCTCTATGATATCGGCAAAATGGCAAAGAGTGAAATTTCAGAGGGCGATGAAATCTTGTGGCCGTATATTGATGGGAATTACATTGCCGCACGCAGGAAGCCCGATGGTTTCAATGAAAACTCTTCAATTATGGTATTTGATAAAAAAACCGGTATCTGGACTACAATTGCTTCACCTAATGCTAGCTTTTATAAAGGTAAATCACATGTTGAAATGGGTATGGCTATAATAAGTCAGCAATATCTGACTTGGCGCGATAATGTTAATTCTGACATACCGGTATATGACCTCCAAAATAATAAATTGTATTTGTTCAAGGGAGAGAATGAAAGGGTCATCCCAATTGGAATATTTAATAAGATATTATTTTGGACAGAAGATAACATGAAGGATGCCCAAGAACAATCGACAATAACGAACTATGCTGTTTTAAAATAGCCGAGTTTTCAGTTATGTCGCGCTGACAGATTTATATCTCTGTCTCTCCACGCCCGGCTGGGCCGGATATGGTCTGATTTGTTTGAAGTTCCTATGAAGCTTCTATATTGATTTAAACTAAACCACCGTTATCCTTAACAAATTGGATGGCTCTATCAAATTGCGCTTCATCAACAATAGCCGCAATAAGCATGTCCCGGCCGGATACGGAATCCTGGCCTCCGTCACTCATACCACTGGCGCTAACATCCGCGGAAGCTAATACGCCGGTATCCCGATTTGAGCTTGCCCCTAAAGTTAAGGCCGCTTGGCTGAGATTATCACCGGTTGTAGGATCGTTAACAAAATCGGCGCTGCCGTGCGGGTATTTACTGAAACGGTCTACCTGGATATCGGTTACTCCTAAACCTTTAAGCTGTTCAGCAGCTTTTTTGGCCTCTTCTGAAGTTTTAAAAAAGGCCAGAATGTTCTTTTCCGCCATAATTATTATCCATTCCTTTCGCTTTGCCCAAGGCACAAAAGGGCATGAAATCGTTGCTTTGAGTTTATTTTAAGCCTAAATTGTTGAGATGACAGGCAACTACAAAGCAGGTGGAGGTGAGTGTGCTGCTCTTTTAGGGAAGTATTGGGATCACCGTATGCAATATTTTGGAGTGACCTGTAAATCCCCCTGGCTCAACCCAAAGTACGTGAAGGCCATTCGTCAGGCTTGTTTCTCCTTTTAACATTTACTTTAAAGTTTCCAGCAATGTGATATTTTATTCTTAATCTAAAGGAACAGTAAGAAGTTCCATTTCTGCTTAATTTCCTCCATCCTTCGGATGGCAGCCAGTCCGTGCTGCTATGCCCCGAACCCTCGCAAAAAAATTTCATATCATTGCCCCCAATCATGTATCTCCCAGGGACTAGCTTCAACAAATTTCATGCTAACCTCCTTTTGTAGATGTTGGTCATTCATTCCAATTATTTACTTGGTATTTTAACATGCAAAAATTGAGACTAAAATATTTAGTAATAAGTACTACTGCTTGAACTTGAAATATCAGGTCAGAGTATCCAAAATGGAAGCCGCATAAATGTGTTTACCTCAAAAAGGAGAATTGCTAAGGCTAAATAGTTTTTTAAAACATAACTTTAATCCGGAAATTATTTTGGGGCGGGATCTTGACAATTTCATGGCTTTTGGTATTATTAACCATTATAATATAACGGATACATTGATGGGGAAGAGTAGCCGCTGTCTTCTTTTTAAGCGAGTCAACGCTGGTGGAAGGTTGGCATTGGAGGTTCGGTGAAGGGACCCCGGAGTATCACACTGAAAGTGGGCTATTACCCCTACTCTGCTTGGTGGCGCTGTAAACATGAAATGCCACTGAAGCAAGTTTGGGCAAAAGCCAACGAGGGTGGAACCACGGAAGCAAACCTTTCGTCCCTTAGCCGGATGAAAGGTTTTTCTTTTGCACAAAAATAAAAGGAGGACTAACAAATGGTTGCCGAAAAAAGTATGGATAAAATCGTATCTCTTTGTAAGCGGCGCGGTTATATTTTTCCTGGGTCTGAAATTTACGGCGGTCTTGCTAATACCTGGGACTACGGCCCGTTGGGTGTCGAGTTTAAAAATAATGTCAAACGCGCCTGGTGGAAAAAGTTTGTTCAGGAATCACCATATAATGTAGGTTTAGACTGTGCGATATTAATGAACCCGCAAACCTGGGTTGCTTCCGGTCACGTTGGCGGCTTTAGCGATCCGTTAATGGACTGTAAGGAATGCAAATCCCGTTTTCGGGCAGATAAGCTAATCGAAGACTTTATGAGGAATAAAGGTGATGATAATCCCTTGGTCGATGGTTGGGATAACGCTAAAATGCTCAGCTACATCTCTGAAAACAAGATCAAGTGTCCTGAATGCGGCAAACATAACTTTACGGATATCCGCCAGTTTAACTTAATGTTTAAAACTTTCCAGGGCGTAACTGAAGACTCTAAAGCCCAAGTCTATCTGCGGCCCGAAACAGCTCAAGGGATTTTCGTTAACTTCAAAAATGTTTTGCATACAACCCGAAAAAAACTTCCCTTCGGCATTTGCCAAATCGGCAAATCTTTTCGGAATGAAATAACTCCGGGTAATTTTACGTTCCGGACAAGAGAATTTGAGCAGATGGAACTGGAGTTTTTTTGTAAACCGGGAGAGGATATGGAATGGTTTCAATATTGGAAGAGATTTTGCCATGAATGGCTCTTAGCGCTTGGCCTCAATAATCAAAACCTGCGTCTCCGCGACCATGCCAAAGAAGAACTTTCCCATTACAGTCTGGCCACGATCGACATCGAGTTCAAATTCCCATTTGGCTGGGGAGAACTGTGGGGCATTGCAGACCGGACTGATTTTGACCTGAAGCAACATATAAAAACATCCGGGGAAGACCTGAGCTATTTTGATTCGGAAACCAACCGGAAATTCATACCCTACTGTATTGAGCCTTCAGTGGGTGCGGATCGTATAGCTCTGGCATTCCTTGTTAATGCTTATGATGAAGAAATCTTAGCCGAAAATGACACACGGGTCGTTCTGCGCTTGCATCCCGTTCTTTCTCCCTATAAGGCCGCGGTATTACCGCTTTCCAAAAAACTAGGCGACCAAGCCATGAAAGTATACGTTTTACTATCCAAGTATTTTATGTGTGAATACGATGAGACCGGGAGTATCGGCAAACGTTACCGGCGTCAAGATGAAATCGGCACTCCTTTCTGTATTACTTATGATTTCGATTCTCCGAATGATAATAGCGTAACGATCCGGGAACGCGATTCTATGCGCCAGGTCCGCCTGCCTGTCGATCAGGTTGCAAAATATGTTGAGGATTATCTGCAGTTTTAAAGTAGAGAACTTAACTCTAAGAGTTTAAAGACTATTAGGGGCCTTGTCTTTTTCAAGGAAGCATCTTGCTGTCAACCCCATACGGAGGTATCATGTCCTACACCCATACACTTCTTGGGCGTAGGCTATTTTTTTAGAGGAATATGTGCCCATAGCCCTCGCAAAGTCAATGAAGCACTGTTTTCAATGAACATTTTGAGAAACTGAGAACCCTATACTTATAGTCTGTTTCTGTGAACCAAGCCGGGCAACGGGAAAGCTTTCAGTCCAAGTCCGGCATTTCACTTCCTAATGTAATAGGGCAATCCAAGCTGGGTTTTAGCAGGAATTATTCCGCTAATGGCCTATGCGGCAAAAGCATAGGCCATTAGCGAAGTTTATGAGAAAGCGCAACTAGATAATGTCATATGCTAATTTTTAATAGCTTAATTAATTGGAGCGAACTATTTCAGGCTTCGATGTGTATATGTAGTAGAGTTAAATTAGATAGGGGGGTTATTATTGGGCGACGAAATAGTTAGGGAAATAGCTGAAAAGATGTTTAATGAACATGCCAACTTTGTTTATAGAACAGCTTTTTTTCTGACCAAATCAACTGAATTAGCAGACGATATTACTCAAGAAACCTTTATACAAGTGTTCCGGAAATATAATACTTATGATCCTTCTAAACCATTACAGCCCTGGATATACAAAATAGCTGTGAACATCACCAGAAATACGCTTCGAAAACAAAAATGGCTGAAGTTTTGGGGAGATCTGCCGGAAAACCGCTCTACTGAGTTTATGGAAAACTATATTTTAAAAAGCGAAGAAGAACGTGAATTGTGGAAGGCGGTAACTAATTTAAATCTAAAAAGCAGGGAGATCATTATCTTGCATTTTTACTCCGGTCTGAAGTTAAATGAAATAGCAGTTTGTTTGGGGATACCCTTAGGAACTTGCAAATCGAGGCTGAATTTGGCCTTAAATAAGCTGCGCAAGAGCATGGTCAATAATGATTTCGAATTTTTGCTAAAGGGAGGGAGCACATTTAATGCAAGCAAATTATGAGATAGAAGATGTGTTAAAAAAGGTCTTAAATCAGCATTCTCTGACTAAATCCTTTACGTCAATCTGGAATACTTATCAAAATAATATAGGCAGCAAAGGTAGAAAGAAAGGACTTGCCGCAATAGCTATAATCGCCCTGGCAGCATTTTTAGTGATGGGTGCCGGGATTTTGAGAAAAACTGATAATACCAATTACCCCTTTATCAATGATCCTCAGGTAATTGGCAAGTGGCAAGCCGTTGATTTCGTTCAGAAGATTGGTGATTTTGATCCTGATAAAAAGCCGGCAAATGAAAAATTATATTTAACTGCCTTAGCCTTTATAAAAGACGGTAAGATGCTAAGTGCGACAGAAAATGGAGGATTGACTTACACTTCCTTCACCTGGACAAAGAGTAAAGTGCTAAATAAGCAAGAAAAGACGGCAAGTACCTATATGATTAAAGAAATAAATGGCTCAACTTATATGTTCTTTGCATGGAAAAGCGGGGATTATATTTTTAGGGACATGTCTCCCAGTTATTATGTGTTAAAGAAGGTTGACAATCAGGATTATGCAAATTATCAAGTAGGACAAATCGGGCAGGATAACATTGATTACCCGTTTGTCGATGATAAGCAAGTTAAGGGCAAATGGGAAAGCGTGGATTTTGTTGCCGATACAAATGAATTCCGTCCGGGAGTTAAGAGTTGTTTGGAAGATCTATTTCTAACGGGCTTAACGTTCTACGACAATGGTAAAATAGATTTTGCATCAACATCGGGGAAATACTCGGGAGATTTCCTTACTTGGACAAAAGGGATGATCATAAATAAAAAATTCCAAACGGCAAGTAAGTATCAAATTAAGGTTATAAATGGAGATACTTATCTGTTTTATGAATGGAAAACTGACGACTATGTCTATAGAGGCATTGCACCTGGTTATTATGTACTAAAAAAAGTTGATAAGTAAACCTTAGAAAGGTTATACCAGAAATTGTCGCTAGTTTCTTGACTGCGCTGCTTTCTGGTATAATGCTTTTAAATGGCAATATATTTTCTGCCCTTCGCTGGAAGCGTAAGCTAAGGCGTTTCCCCTGAACTAATAGGATGTAAGTTTTAATTATTACTGCTGCATAAAGAAGACTTGATTCAGGTGGAGTTTTAACTCCATCTGAATCTTAGTCGCGCTTATTCAGGGACTTAGCCCCTCTTAACTCACCGCTTGCCGAAGCGGGAGTCCTAGAGCGGATTAGTCAGCGGATAAAATTGGAGAGAGCAATATGAACAAACAAGAAAAAGATAAAAATGAATAATGATATAAGCAGTACGGAAAAAGAAGTCTACGACGGAGAGGGTATCGCTGCCAAACCGGAGCCTCCGGACAAGGACCAAGAACAGACACAAATTGTTGAGCTGAAGGAGAGAATGTGGACTCGGGGTTTTCTGCTTTTAGGGCAAGGGCAGTTGGTGTCTTTGCTGGGTGACGCTGCTTATGCGATTGCTCTGGGTTTTTGGGTGCTTTCTGTCACAGGTTCCACAGCCCTTATGGGGACTCTTATGGCCTCATCTACGCTGCCCGGCTTGTTAGTGGGTCCTTTTGCAGGTGTTGCAGTTGATAGGGGCGATAGAAGGTTCATCATGGTACTGATGGATGTCATACGAGGGCTGTCGGTTATATTTATAGGGATAGAAGGCTTTACCGGAATGCTGAGAGTATGGATGGTCTTTGTGTCCGGCATTATACTAAGCTTGTGCGGGGCTTTCTTTCAGCCGGCGGTATATTCTGCTATTCCTGACATTGTCCCGGAATCAAAAATAGTGAACGCAAACTCTGTCTTCAGTATGCTGTCACTTGGTTCTACTACTATTGGCAATTCTGCGGGAGGTTTCCTGTATCAACTGCTGGGAGCACCATTTATGTTTTTATTCAATGGTATCTCATTCATTTTCTCAGGTATAAGCCTTATTTTTGTTAAAGTTCCGCAAAATTCCAAGAAAAAGGAACAGCACTTTTCCCAAAACTTTTGCAATGATTTTAAGAAAGGCCTATCCTTTGTCTGGAACTTCAAAGGACTCCGTTACATCTTCCTCATGGGGACTATAACAAATTTCTTTTTTGGAATCGTAGCCGTACTATTGCTGCCGCTTTTCCAGAAGACAGCAAATCTCGGCCCCGCTAAATATGGCATATTTATGGCAGTCTTTATGGCCGGAATGTTTCTGGGAGCGACGGTTACATCCGTGTTCAACCTGCCTCCGTCCAAGAGAATGTTCTTATTAACAATTTCACTAGTATTCAATAATATAGCGCTTGCGCTTATCACCGTTTTTCAGGCCTTTGCACTTATACTGGCACTGGCAATGCTGGCAGGTATCGCTAATTCCCTGGTAAATGTCTTTATGAAATCATCAATGCAGTTCACGGTCCCTAAAGATATGAGAGGAAAGGTATTCAGCCTCCGGGGAACTGTAAAACAAGGATTTGCACCGCTAGCTATGGCTATTGGCGGTGTGTTGGGTGAATTTCTCCCTATAAGGGTCGTAATATCTGCCTGCTGTATAATGTCGTTGCTAATATCCCTGGCGTTTATGGTACGTCCTCAGTTTAAACGTTTTATAAATTATGATCCTAAAGCGGCCAAGCTGCAGGATATTATGTAGAGGTTGAAGTTAGGTATGGCTCGTGGTTAAAAAACACTTCGAAAAGAGTTTAGCTATACCAATTCTTAATTATTTCAGCACTCAAGTTACTGGGGTAATAATTTTTAGTTGCATCATCTTTCCCTATGGCGAAAACAGAAAAGCCTAAATTCCAAGTCTCCTTTTCGAACACTTCTTTGTAAGCTTGGAAACAGTTTGCCTGTTCCAGGTCATTTTCCAGGTTCGACGGTACGGGATTCCAGGGATGAACAGAGGCCTGATTTCTTTTGGGAAAACCTAATTCACCAAAGAATAAAGGCTTATGCCACTTAGAAGATAAATTCTTCAATTCACTGTAAATATCCTGATTTCTCTTGAAGATCTGGGTGCCATGAAGAGCACTTACGAGATTAGCAACTGAATTCGTATCCTTATCAGTAAGCTCAAAGTAAGCGGCCACTGAAATAAAGTCTAGTTTTCCTAAAAGTGGATTGTTTAATTTTACCGTATAGGTATCATCTTTGGAGTCTTTGTTGGAATTCCACTCGGCGGTATACCACCAGTTGGTCCGGTAAGTTATCTTGCCTTTATAATTAGCCCGGACAAAATCGGCCACTTCGCTCCAATACCCATATTGATTTTCAAATTGGTCAAAATTTGAACCAATACATACTGCGTAGACCTTATAAGGCTTGGCGATATCAAGAATTAGTGGACTTAAAACCCCTTGTTTCCAATTCCGGAACCACTCGTTTAAATCAGCCGGTTGCAAATTTGTTTCGTAGAGTTCGCCCTTTTGAATAAAGGGGAAAGGCTCTAAAATAACGTTTATTCCTCTGTAGCGTAACTTTTTGATTAGTTGAATTGCCTTTGTTTTGCTTTCAGGATTAATACTCATTGAATTAGCTGTTAAAGAGGGAATATCAATTTCAACCGGTACGTTTACCGTATTTAAGCCAAGACGCTCAATGTCACTCAGCGTCTGTTCCATGGTATAGTCTACAGAAAGGTTTCCTGATTTAAGCTTTTCTCCCCAGGGTGTAATGATTCTCTTTTTCTCGAATTGATGATTAACGTATACAATATCCACTAATACTGCTTTTGTAAAAATCGCTGCAATTAAAGTTATTGTCAAACTTAAGAGGATCACTTTGTGACGTTTTAAAACGGTTGGTAACCTGTTGAACATTCTTTAATCCTTTCAAACGTGCTAATAGCCGTATTCACCTTGACTTGAAAAGCTTATTTTTTTTCAAGTGTGGCTGTAAATGGCTGTCTTACCAGAATTCAACAATATACTTGGATATTCCTGCCGGAAATTCAACTATAATAAATTTTAAAGCCAGGATGCCCAAAACATCCTGGCTATCGTTATTTTGTAAATTAACTCATACTAATTTGCCTTTGAATGCTGAGATTAGTCAAGACATAGTTATTGAGTATTAAGGATTTATCCCCTAAACTGTTATTCTAGTTTAGAAGCTAATTAGTATCAATTGCCGCCGAATCTTTCTTTTTTTCAAGTTTCCTTTAGTCTCATTTTTGCATAGGAAGCAATGTCTGAAAATGATGCTCTAACCGCCCATGAGTTCTGTTCTAGCCGCCGAATCAATGATTACAGGACAAAGTTTGGGGCTGTTTCTATTGCTTGGGGGTTTTTAACCCTAATGAGAACAGAGTGAATTGAAGATGAGGGGGGACTGAATGTTGTCATGAAGTTACTTCTGTATTATCTGAATAAGGTTGCCGCAGGTATCGTCGAAGACAGCTATTGTGACTTCGCCCATTTCTGTCGGTTTCACAGTAAACGTCACGCCTTTTTTCCTTAACCGTTTGTACTCTTTGCGAATATCGGCAACGCCAAACATTGTGGCCGGGATGCCATCGGCAAATAGCTTCTCTTGATACTCCTTTGCGGCCGGATGGTTGTTCGGTTCGAGTAAAAGCTCGGTACCCTCTTGGTCATCGGGAGAAACAAGTGTTATCCACCTGAATTCTCCGACGGGAACATCTTCTTTTTTGACAAATCCCAGCTTTTCAGAGTAAAACTCCAGGGCCTTGTCCTGATCTTGTACAAAGATACTGGTAACAATGATTTTCATACGGTTTTATCTCCTTTGTTATTTGTGACGCCTGGTGCCGGCGAACATCGACTGCAAGCCAACCCCCTTACACATTAGTCAGGAGTCTTGCTCTGATTCGTTAGCGTTCCCCCTGTTCTAAAAAGATTCCCTATGGCCTCATTTAAGCTATAATAGCTAGCCCCCATCATAATAATGGGATTTAGTTTTAACGGGTCTGGCTTGCCGTCGGTGACACAGTCCTCATTAACATATACGGCAACAATCTCCCCTAAAAACATTTCAAAATCAAATAAAGGAATAACCTGAATAACTTTGCAGAGGAAACCCATGGAGCATTCTTTGATCATGGGTGCTTTTCCCAATTCGTCATAAAAGGGAGTAAATAAGCCTGACTTATCGACAGTTTTCCCGGACACAATTCCACAATAATCTGTCTGTTCTACCAGGGAAACCGGAGGAATGTTCACACTAAAGTACCCGTTTTCCCTGACTCCTGGGGTTGTATAATGGGTGCTTTTTAAGGAAACATAAAGCACCGGCTTCATACTTACTACTCCACAGGCTCCCACAGTGACATAATTGGGTTTTCCCTGGACATCTGCTCCAATAATCATGGTTGGAAAAGGACCAAAAGGTTGATTTTGAATTTTAATCTTTTTCATGGCAATCCTCCTATTCATTTGACCGGTTATTTGAGGCGGCTTTATTACTATACCGCAGATATCTATAAAATTATTAAGGTTCTTTTTATTATGAGCTAGGATAGAGATACAGCATGTCTATAAAAGAGGGAACTTTTGGGTGTTTTTAAGATTATAGCTCACATAAAACAAAAAATAAATTTCAAATCTTATGTTTGCCTCTACAGAGCCCCGATTGGTACTGTAGAGGAGATCATTATAACGAAGGGATGGGTCAATTCACTTAGCCTGAGTTGGGATCATTGGATATTACCTGAAAACATTTTTAGATTTATAGGGGAGACGAATTAAGAAAATTTTAATATCACGTATTTTGTGATATAATATCACTAGAAATGTGATATAAGGGAGTGGCCTTTGTGTCAAGTTCAAACACGCTGTTTCCTCTTGGAGGACCAGTTGATGAAAATGATATTGTTGGACGTGAAGATTTTTTAAAGTCAATACAAGCTCGTTTAGCTGACGGACAAAGTATTATGCTTACAGGTCCGCGCAGGATTGGAAAAACCTCACTGGCATTAGAAACTTTGAGACGGTTGAAAAAAGAAGGGTGTTATGTCGCTTCGGTTGATTTTTTTCGAGTCTCGACGAAACGGGAGCTGGCCACAGCTATTATTGATGCTTGCCTGGAAAACAGGACCGGTATTCGCAGAACGATGGATGCCCTAATGGGTGGCATAAAAACCGTTACGAATGCGACTAAGTTAGCCATGAAATTACAGGGGCTGGAATTTTCTTTTTCGTTTCCGGATAAAGAAACGTCCGATGATTTACTATTTTCCTATGCTTTGGATTTGCCGCAAAAGCTTGCTGTTGTGGATAAAAAGCAAATGGTTGTTGTTCTCGATGAATTCCAGGATGCCGCCCGCATTGTTGGGGACGGTGTTTTTAAACTGATGCGTTCTCACTTTCAGGTTCAAAATAAGGCTAATTATTTGTTTTTAGGTTCCAAAGAAGGACTTATGAATAATATTTTTGCAGGGTCTGACCAGGCTTTTTATCGCTTTGCTACGATTTTACCGTTACCGCCGATTTCTTTGGCTGCCTGGTTGGATTATATCAAGAAAAAGTTTGAGGACAGGGGAATTTGCTGCAATGAGCAGACGATTCAGGAGATTATCAAGATTAGTGGAGGACATCCCCAGGACACTATGCTTGTTTGTTCGGAGATCTATTATTTGTTGCTGGAAACTGGCGAGAGGTGCTTATCGCTTGAGGCTGTGCAGCTTGGAACGCAGCGCGCCTTAGCCTCTCTCACGCCAGTGTTCGATGGGATTCTCGATGAATTGGGGCCAGCTAAAAGAATTCTAATTCGTTTGGTTCAGGAGGCTTCGCTTTATGAGAGAGGTACTCATCCTAACGAGATTAAACGTATGATCGATATGTTAATTAACAAGGGTATTTTGGAAAAGATGGAGAGAGGAACTTATAACTTTGTGGAGCCTTTATTAAAGGATTATTTGCTTAAGGTTATATAGAACTTTAAAGAAGTTTTGTTGGCTTTTTAGGTTGTTAAATGTCCGTCTTAGGTTTATATTTTTCCCAAGTTTAACACCCCGGATGAACTGGGGTGTTGTTTTGGCAAAGAGGTTGGAAGTTCAGGGCTGCATTAATAGAGTTCCTCGGTTCGTTATTATTAACAGTCTACTTAACAGTATATCGATTACATTAGAATAATCATCCGATTTTATTCGCTGACTAATCCGCTCTAAGGAACCGGAGCCGGTACCTGCTCATGGAGAATGACCTGGTTTTACTTTATTATGGTCGTTGCGCTTTTTACGCCGCCGATAGATAATGGAAGAAAAACGGTAAGGAGAATTCTGATGATTGCTCAAGATGAACATTACCAAACTTTAAATCAAGCCTTACAGGGTTTAATCCAAGGCGAAAGCGACGCCTTGGCTAATTTGGCCAACAGCGCGGCCCTGTTATTTCAGAGCCTGGAGAAAATTAATTGGGCAGGTTTTTACCTTTTTAAAGAGAATCAATTGATTCTCGGACCGTTTCAGGGGAAACCGGCCTGCATCAGAATTGCCCTGGGGAAAGGAGTTTGCGGTACGGCAGCTGACAAGAGGGAAGCCATCGTGGTAGAGGATGTGCACCAGTTTCCGGGACACATCGCTTGTGACGGGGCTTCTGCCTCAGAAATCGTCATACCGATAATCAAGGATGATACATTGCTTGGCGTCCTGGATATCGACAGCCCCGTCAAAGCCAGATTCAACGAAGAGGACCGGCGGGGCCTGCAGGGCTTTATAGAGATTTTATCTGCCAATATCCATTGGGAGGGCTTGCTTCGTTAACCATGAGCAGGGATATCCCATAATCTTGCAGCCGGTGATTTCGTTTTCCTAAATTATTATGCAGGCAATACTGGTCAACCGCTTGAGAATCAAATCTATGGTGCGTTTGACCATTTGGAGAAACGATTAAAATCTATTGGCTTAACCCAGACTGAGGTTTGAGGGACGTTTTATAGTGTGTGCTGTTTCTTGATGGGGTTGTCTATTTTGAGGCGGCCTCCTTTTATTCTATTTTGGGAGAGGAAGCGGGAAGGAGGAAGATGATGGTGGCAATCGCCCCTTGACCGGAAAGAATAAACCCTTGACCGGCATTATAGCCGGCGGCAGCCGCCGGTCGCCATCCTCTAGTTAAAAGTTCAGTGCGGAAAGTGCCATCTTTCCCGGTATGCCGGAGGAGGAAGAGGGCGCTTTTTCTGCATCGCCGGCCTGCCGCCCCGCCGGAAGGCGCCTGCTTCGGGAATGAGCATCGAGACGAGCACCCAACCGGGTGATGATCTTAAGTGCGTCTATTCCCTCACTGCCTTTTATGGCATAATGAAATAGGTATTTAGCCCATTCATTTTGCAAAAATTAATAGAGTAACCGGGACGGTTGAGCGCCTTCCCGCCAAGGCAGGAGACGGAGTTGATTGTCAGATGAGAAAAATGCTAATGGCGCTTATCGCAGTGAGTCTCGGTTGTTTTCTTTTGTTGTTTGGCTTATTGGAAGCCTCGGATAATAGAGGCCGTGAACCGGAGCCGGCCCGGCAGGGTGTCTTGGATTTAAGAGCTTGGGATTTTGCTTCGGATCAGGTTGTTCCGTTGGACGGACAATGGGAATTTTATTGGAATCAGCTGCTGGAACCGGGAGCAGAGCCGGCTTCAGCAGCGAATTTTATTCAAGTGCCGGGTTTTTGGCGGCAAAGTATTGAAGCCGGCAAGGACGAGGCCAAGGGGGCCGCTACCTACCGTCTGAAGATAAAGCTCAATCCTTCCGCCCTGGTTTATAGCTTAAGAATTTCCAACATCCGGATGGCCAGCGAGATTTATGTCAATGGGGTCCAGGTGGGGGGCAGCGGTGATCCCGCGTTATCCCAAGAGGAGTATCAATACGAGAACAAGCCCTACAATGTTTTTTTTCCTGTGCAGGGAGATACGGCGGAAATTTTGATTCATGCGGCCAACTATGAAAATACTCAGGGGGGAATTCCCTACCGCATTTATTTCGGGAGCGCCCAAGGAATTTATGACCTGAACACCAATACGACCCTTCTCAATGTGAGCCTGATTGTGTCCCTGCTGATGGTGGGGTGCTATCAGCTGAGTGTCTTTATTATCCGCAGAGAGGAAAAAGGGCTTCTCTATTTTGGTTTAAGCTGTATCGTCATCGCCTGGTCTTTTGCCAGCAACGGTGACAGGATTCTGATTGAATATTTTGACTTGCCGCCGGAGATCTATTATAAGATCCAGGCCATTTCTTTATACTTCTCCCTGGTCACGATGGCGATGTTTATCAGAACCGTGTGCAAAGGGCTGATCCCCCGCTGGTTTAGCGAAAGTATTGTTTACGGCATGGGCTTGTATGTCTGTTTTGTCCTTGTCACTCCCTTTCAATGGTATTCCCGTTTCAATTTATTGTTCAGCTGTCTGCAAATCTCGGCTTACGTCGTCATCATTGGACTCTTGGTCCATTCCTATTGGCGGGGAAGATACGGCGAATTCAACCGGAAAAGTCTGGGGCTCTTTATCCTGGCTTTAGGCTGCTATCTGATTGGTTTAATCGACTATTCCCTCTATCTGAGCAGCTTGACCCTCAATTACCAAATGGGGTATTATGCCATTTTGGGCTTTTGCTTTCTGGTATCCTTCATTATGTCTTACCGCTTCTCGGAAGCCTACAAGACTATCGAAGGCATGGCCTCAAAGCTGCAGCAAGCCGACAAGCAGAAAGACGAGTTTTTGCTCCATACCTCCCATGAGTTTCAAACGCCGCTCCATGGCATTATTAATTTGTCCCAAGCCATGCTGGAGGCGGGGGAAGAACTGACCGAGAGCCACCTGCAGAACCTGTCCGTGATCAGGGACACTTCCCGGAGGCTGTCCGCCCTGGTCTACGACATCCTGGACCTGGAAAGAATTAAGCGCAATGAGTTGACCGTTCATCCGGCTGAAGTTGACGTTCGGGTAACCGTTTCTCTGGTGTTCGACTTATTCCGGCATTTGCTTGTAACGAAAAAGGTTGGGCTGGTCAATGCTGTACCCGCTGATTTGCCCCTCGTTTCTGCCGATGAGGACCGCTTGAGACAGGTCATCAATAACCTCGTGGGCAATGCGCTGAAATTTACCGGCGCGGGAAAGATTACAATTTCCGCCCAGGCCATGGCGGACCGGGTGAAAATCCTAGTCGAGGACACTGGAGCAGGCATTGCCCCCTCCGACTGGGATACGGTTTTTCAGCCCTTCGAACAGGCTCACCAGGAGTATGGAGGAACGGGCTTGGGCCTGGCTATTTGCCGCAGATTGCTGCAATTGATGAACGGGGAGATCTATATCGAGTGGTCGGAGCCGGAGCGGGGGACCCGGATGGCCTTTACGCTGCCGAGGGCGGATGAAGCCTCGCGCCAGGCCCAGGAGACCCTCCGGCCCCCTGAAAACTACGCAATGGCCGAGCAACGCAGCGTGGTGGACCTGCCCCAGCAGGGCAGGGGGCAATTTACGCTGCTGGCTGTCGATGACCAACCGGCCAATCTTCAAGTCTTATTCCGTTTGTTCGCCAAGGACCCGTACAACTTGCTCTGGGCGACGAATGGAGCGGACGCCTTGGAGCTGTTGAAAAGCCGCTCCGATATTGATTTGGTTCTGTTGGATGTGATGATGCCCAGAATGTCGGGCTATGAAGTTTGCCGGGAGATGCGCAAGCAGTTTTCCCTGTTTGAGCTGCCGATTATCTTGCTGACGGTGCGCAATTCCCCCAACGACATCGCGGCAGGCTTTAAAGCCGGGGCCAACGATTTTATTGTCAAGCCCTTTGACGCCTTGGAGGTACGGGCCAGAACCGAAACCCTCCTGCAGCTGAAGCAGTCGGTTGCAGCTGCCCTGAAGGCCGAACTGGATTTTCTCCAATCACAAATCAAGCCCCACTTCCTGTTCAATTCGTTAAATGCCATTATCTCGCTCTGTTCGACGGATGGGCTGCGCGCGGAGAAGCTGATTACGCATTTGAGCTATTATTTAAGAAGATGCTTTGATCCCCGGCCGGATAGTTTTGTGCTCCTGCAGGATGAGCTTCGCCTGGTGGAAGCCTATGTGGAAATTGAAAAGGCCAGATTTGCGGACTATCTGACAGTTGTGTACGATGTCGATCAGGACGCCTTGGAGAAGAAAATTCTGCCCCTGACCATACAGCCCTTGGTGGAGAATGCCATCCGGCATGGGGTGACGAAGAAAGTGGATGGCGGAACCGTCCTCCTGACGATTAAATTAAAAGCGGATACCCTTGATGTTGAAGTATGGGACAATGGGGTCGGGCTAAGTCGGGATCAATTAAAGAATTTGTGGCACAGGGAAAACTCATCCGCCCAAAGGCGGGGAGTGGGCCTGGCTAATGTCCGGCGCAGATTGCGGCACTTCTGCGGGGAAGAATTGAAGGTAACCAGCAGCGAAGGGGAATGGACCAGGGTTCAGTTTTTCAGCAAAGTGTGACCTGTGGAGATTTCAGAGTTTTTTCCACGAACTGCATAATAGCAGTGGCGTGTCGGACGCAGTTAAATTAGCGAAACCTCCCTCGTTCAGGCGGGGGAGGTTTTTGGGCGTTACGCAGCCGAATGAATATGAGCGCTTTGCCGGCAATGAGCATGCCGCTCTTAAATGAGAAACTGGTGCAGTTGTTGAAACTTTAAAAAAGGATATTCAGTGGCTCTCAAATTTAGCAAATAAACAGCAGAAAGGAAGGGGGATATCCGGCTAGCGATGGATGAAATTGTTAACGCGGAGAATTTCCCGGAAAAACAAAGAGAATTTATGAAAGCTTAAGATAAACTTCTTTCAGCGCTAACAGGATGACAGAAAATTTGCGGGAAGGACGGTGACCCGGTTTCCCTATTTGACCTTCATAAGTTATGATTTTTTAGGCGAGGGAAAATGAAGTTGTCTAAAAAATAGTGGTGGTCCTTGCCAACAATTACCGGGTGATTGTTGACTTTTTATTTTCTCCTGGAGTTTCTCTGTCCGAAAAATAGCTTAGGGGCGCACCGAATAGAGTTTTTTACTCGGGGATTTTGTCCATATCGATCTTTGCCCGGCCGTCTTGTCGGGCTGGTTCCTGGCGCGTCGTAACAGTGCCAAGGGAAAATGTTGCCGCGGTTCACCTGGAAGCCTTGGCTGAAGAAAGCGCTGAGTTGAATCAGCGCTAAAGCGCAAAAGGAGGATTGACAAAAATGGAGATTGAAAAAAGAAAGCGGAGCGGGAGGCTCCTGAGTATCCGGACAAAGCTGGCCTCCGTGATCGCAGTAGTGATTATCTTAGCCGTTGCGACTGTGGAGATATATGATTATCAGAGCAGAGTTTCAGAAATAGAACAAAGCGTCCGAGAGCAGCAATTAGATACTGCGGTGCTTACAGCTGCCAGAATAGAAACGGAAATAGACAAAACAACAGCCACTCTGGAAACGGCGGCCCATAACAATGCTTTTGCCTCTGACAACAGGGACGTCCTCATCCAGATTTTGCTGGCTATCAAAGAACAAAATCCTATCTTCTCCACAGTTTTTATGGCGGACGCGAAGCTCACCAGGTTAAATGAAAAAGGAGAAATAAGTTCCCTGGCCGATAGAGAATATATGCAGGAAGTCCAGAAAACAAAGAAAACAGTGATTTCACGCGAGATCCTGATTTCCCAGGCCACCCAAAAACCGTCGCTGATGATCGCCACCCCCGTCAAGGTCCCGGGGGCGCCGGAAAGATATTTGGGAATCTCCGTAAACATTGACAATCTGCAGAAGATTGTGGCCCAAAGCAAAAAAAGCGACAGCAACTATTCTTTTGCTTTTGATGGGAAAGACGGCCTGGTCTTTGCCCACCCTGTTGCCGCTTATATCGCCTCACTTAAATTCATTAATCCGGATGCCAAGGATAAGTCCCTGGTTGCGCCGGAACTGCAAGCCATGGCCCGGGAAGCGGTCGCCGGGCACTCCGGCAGCCAAGTTTATAATTTTAATGGCTCTAAGATCATCGCCGCCTACACCAACATTCCGGGGACTTCTCTGGGCGTTGCCTCCAGGATGACTTATGACGAGATTATGGCACCGCTCAGGAAACAACGAAATATCGACATTATCATCACCCTGGCCGTTGCGCTCCTCGGGGCCGTCATTGCCCTGGCCGGTGCCAAATTGATTGCCGATCCGCTCAAAAGGCTTGCCGACCAGGCCAATAAGATTGCCGCCGGCGATTTCACCCAGGCCAAGGCCATCAAGGTTAAAGGCCAGGATGAAATAGGGCAGCTACAGCAGGCTTTCCAAGCTATGGCCGGCATGCTGAAATCCACCATGGAACAAATCGGTCAGGCCGCAGCGCAAGTCGCCTCTTCCAGTGAAGAACTGGAAGTGAGTGCGGAACAATCCGCTCAGGGGGCCGGCCAAATTGCCGCAACGGTGACACAAGTGGCGCTGGGCTCGGTGAACCAGGTCAAGGCTGTTGACGATACGGTGCAGACCGTTAAAGAGATTAGCGGTGAAATTAATGATATCGCGCAGCATGCGGCGGAAGTCGCGCGGGTTTCCGAAGAATCGGCTGCCGCGGTCCGGGATGGAGAAGAGGCTGTTCATCACGCCATTGAGGCCATTACCAATATCAACGGCATCGTCCAGGGCACCGCCGTTGCCATCCGCAGCCTGGGAACTTTTTCCGAACGGATCAGCCAAATCGTCGATACTATTTCAGGTATTGCTTCCCAAACCAATCTCCTGGCTTTAAACGCGGCGATCGAAGCCGCGCGGGCCGGCGAACACGGGCGCGGTTTTTCCGTCGTCGCCGATGAGGTCCGGAAACTTGCTGAGCAAGCCGAAGAATCAGCCGGCAGCATCGCCCAAATCATTCGGGAAATCCAGTCCCAGATCCAGCTGGCCATCGACAGCATGGAAAAAAGCGCCGGGGAAGTCACCACCGGACAAGAAGTGGTTTTAGCTGCCGGCCAATCTTTCGCAGCCATTCAACAACAGATGGATAATGTCCATCAAGCAGTTCTGGGGATTACCGCAAACGTTCAGGTCTTGTCGGCTTCCAGCGGTAAAGTGATTGCAGAGGTGGAGAAGATCCGGGATATTTCCCAGGAAACGGCGGCCAGCAGTCAAACCATCTCCGCCGCTACCGAAGAACAATCGGCCGGGATGCAGGAAATCGCTTCTGCGGCCGAGTCCCTGGCCCAATTATCCGGCCAGCTGGAGGGCACGCTGCAACAATACAAATTTTAGGCGGAGCAGAGATTTGTTTTACGGCGCTCTATAGTGCGAAAAGCAAAGGGAAAAACGACCTTGGCATTTATGAGCTTTAAGCTTTTCAGAAGGCTTTTCTAACGACATAGACTATTCTCAATTGAAATTAGCGTACAAATTCCCCCGGCAAGCAGGTCTCCAAGGACCTGTTTGTTTTTTTATACTGCCAGGAAGTATAAACTTGCCTTATATACTTTCTAAGCACAAGTTCAACTAAGCAGCCGCCTGAGCCAGAGGCTTCTCCGCTGTGCTAACCTGTGCGAAGACAGGGTCTCCGGGCGCCAGCAAAAGAGCTTGGCAAAAATCCAAGCTCAACCTGTCTCCAAAAGGCTCATCTATTTTTTTACCGGTTCATATCCCTGTTTCAGAATTTCATCATAATAATCAAAAACTTTGTCCTGCAGAGTGGCTACACAATCGGGGCAAACACAGTAGCAGACTTTTTCCGAACCTCCCTCATCAAGCGGGGAATAATTGCAAAAGGCATAAACTTCGGTTTTTTTACCGCAGATACCACAAGTTTCACAGGGAACGTCCGGCTCTAATTCTTTTTCGATGCGCTCGATACAATTTGGACACACGCTATAGCACATTTTCTTTTCTTCCTGGCCATGATGCTGTATTTTGCAATAAGCATGGACATTTTCTGTTGAACCGCAGTAAATGCAGCTTTCACCAATTACTTCATGATCGTGTGTTTCCAAAGAAAAACCTCCTTTAAACTTAATTAGTAGCAAGAATACTTGTCAGGATAAAGAAGACTTGATTCAGGCGGAGTTTTACTCCAACTGAATCCTAGTCGCCCTTATCCAGGGACTTAGCCGCTCTTAACTACCGCTTGTAAAAGCGGGAGTCTTAGAGCGGATTAGTCATCGGATAAAGAATTAAAGTTACAAGTTCTGCTTTAATGTGTTTACTTAACTATAATTTGTTTATAAAATATTATCAAGGCTGAATTTTTCAAATATTATCAAAAAACACCTTAAGGAGTATCCTATGAAAAAGCTGGCTATAGTCTTGCTCATAATTTTTTTGTTAAGTGGGTGTTCGCCGGCCAACAGATCGAAGCAGGGTCTGAGCTGGGGCGGCAGCGTGGCGGAAACTCCAACTGTATCCCTGTCCCCCCAGACCTTAAAGCCGGGTGATGCCATCAGCGTATCGGGTGAAAACAATTGCTTCTCGCTGCGCTCGCTTGATTTTCTGGACGAAAATAACGGCTGGGTAATCAGGGAGAGAACCGACAGCAGGAATCTTGAGAGGAAATCACAGCTTTTGCAGACGCGGGACGGAGGGATGCATTGGGCGGAAATCGGGTCTGATGGCAATACCCTGGATGAGGTTAAATTTGTTGATTCCCATGAAGGCTGGGCGATCTCCCAGGCCGGCCAGGTGGAAACGAACCCGGGCCCGGTGCAGTATAGCGTCATGCAGACGATGGACGGCGGCGCAACCTGGAATGTTCAATGGCAGGGGCAGCAGACTTCCGCTTCAGGTCTGGGCCTGTGGTTTCAGGATGCGGCACACGGTTTCGCCTTAGTCGCAGACACCTTGCTGGCAACTCAAAACGGCGGCAGGGAGTGGACGAAGGTGTCCTTCGGAGCGGGGGATTTTATTCCCCAGAGCATGAGCTTCACTGACGCTCAAACAGGCGGGGTCGCGGGCGTCAATGGGCAACAGAACGTCCTGACCGTCCTGCACACCTCGGACGGCGGCAAAAGTTGGCAGCGCCAGTTTCAAAAAAGTAATTCCGGCTCCGGTATTATGGGGATCATCGGGCTCGATTTTGTCGATGCCCGTACCGGCTGGTTTTTAACCTCCGATTTAGATACCCGGAACGGAGACTTATATCATACTGATGACGGCGGAAGCAACTGGAAGAAAATTAATCAGATTAAATGTGTAAGGCCGACGCCCACAAGCCTCCATTTTATTTCGCCCAAGGTGGGCTGGATTCCCCTGGATGTCGGCGCGGAGCCAATTGACGGCGGCCTGACCTACACCCGGGACGGCGGAAAAAGTTTTCAGGTGGTGGGCAGATCCGGGGCTGGTGATCCCGATGGAACCCAGAAAATTACGAGTGCGCGGGATGTCGATTTCATCTCCGGAGAGCAGGGATGGGCAATCGGCTTGAGCATAAGTATGAGTAACGGGGATTATCTGATCCGAACGAAGGATGGCGGAAATACCTGGGATCAGGTGTATCCCAAGCTTATGCCGACTAAGGATATTTCCATAGTGGATGGTCAAAACGGCTATGGCCTCACTACGCTTTCCGATTTTGGGGCGCTGCTTTACACTTCGGACGGCGGGAGCAGCTGGCAGATCCTGAAAAGCTTTGCTCAGAAATACCGGCCTGACAAGCTCTCCTTCATTGACGCCAAGACGGGGTGGATGCTGGCTTCACCTGTTGCTACCAATAGGACCGTCGTCTTGCACACCTCGGACGGCGGCGGGACATGGGCAGAACTTTCCAGCTTTTCGACTTATCTGGAGACAGACTATTTCAGGTTCTTTGACGCCAACAACGGCATTGCCATAGACGGGGGAATAGACGGCGGGTTTTACCGCACCAAAGACGGCGGCCAGACTTGGGATTTTACTCCCAGAGAAATACCGGAAAACGGGATCAATCAGTTCGCGTTCAGATCCCCCATTGAAGGCTGGGAGATCTGCAATCCCGGGAATTACAAAACTCCCTATGATATTGCCGTCAGTTCCATGACGGATGGAACAGCCTGGCAGGCCCCAATAGGGATCAGGCCGGGCGCCTGGTCATATGCGCTGACCTTTCTGAGTGGGCAAAAGGCGATGCTGCTGGCGGAAGAGCCTCCCTTTAACCAAGACAGCAGGATGGAACTCCTGGTGACCGCAGATGCCGGAAAGACGTGGGAGCCTCACCCCCTACCCGAGGGAATCAACGGGTTCAGCATAGTTTTGCTGCAGAATCAGCTCCCCATGCAGTTCGCCGGCGACTTGCACGGCTGGATATTAACTGCTTACGGGCTGCTGGTGACGCAGGACGGCGGCAAAACATGGACCTGGAAATAATGGGATAAGATCCCGCCGGAGTCCTGGCAAACTCAGGCTGTATCTTTTTTTGTATGCTCAAGATATCCCTCCGTAACTGGACCGGCGCTGGATTACCTTGACATCTAAAGGCATTTTTATAATACTAAATATAAGAAGGCAAGTACGCAGAACAAACTAATCCGACATTTTTAACGCAAGAGAAGAATGCGGGGAAGGTTCGAACTCAGCAAGGTACAGCCGGTATACTATTGATTCTGAATTCGGATTTTAAAGGAGAGCGGGCAGATGTTAGTTAAAATCGTAACCCTATACGTCAAGGAGTCGGAGGTCAAGGCCTTTATTGAGGCGGCGAAGGAAAACCGCAGAAATTCCCTTCAGGAAAAAGGCATCGCAAGCTTCGACCTTTTGCAATGCAGGGATGATTCCTCAAAATTTGTACTTTATGAGGTTTACAGCTCTCAGCAGGCTATGGATGATCATCTTAAAACCGCGCATTTTAAAACCTGGAATGAGACCATCGGCCCTTATTTAGCGAAACCCACAGACAGGGCGGTCTACATTCCGGCGGCAGAGGATATCTGAATAGACTCACATGTCGCTTATTTTTAGAGGATACACTTGTCTTTATGGGGTACACTTATCCGATGACTAAGCCGCTCTAAGACTCCCGCTTCGGCAAGCGGTGAGTTAAGAGCGGCTAAGTCCCTGGATAAGTGCGACTAAGATTCAGATGGAGTTAAAACTCCACCTGAATCAGGTTTTCTTTATAAGTTGGGAAATGCCAAGAAGAGAAGAGCTGGTTTTTCAAATTAATTATTTCCGCCTTCATAATTAGCTTTACTTCTCATAAAAAAAGTAAAGATTAAGGCTGCCGCTACTGCCACAACTGTCCCTGTAATAGCATAGGTCATTCCATCAAGAGTCGCTTGCCCTTGTATCATTTGTGCCAGCTTTGACAAGGCGGAAGCTCCAGCTATATCTTGTGTCATGCCTGAATGCATCAATAAATTCGTCAGCCTGCTTAACATATCGTTGGACGCTTTATTATAAACATTTATCTGTTCTGTTAACCTGGCAAAACTAGCGTCGGTTTTTCCCTGCATGAGGGTGGACATAACCGTTACACTCAGTGAACCGGCGACTTGCCGGATAGTGTTGTTAAGAGCAGATGCTCCCGCAACAAATTCTCTTTTGACGGCGTTCATCCCGGCAGTTGTAATCGGCATGGCAGACAATCCTAAACCTATGGACCTGATACAAGTAATTAATATGATATGCGATTTACTTGAATACATATTTACGGCGCCTGCCAGTTCATAAGAGCTGATACCTAAGATTACAAGCCCGGATATTACAAGCGGTTTTGCCCCGAATTTATCAAATAAATTACCACTTACAGGCATCAGAAATCCCATGACTAAGGCAGAAGGCAACATAATAAGCCCTGTTTCCATAGGAGTATAACCTCTTACATTTTGTAAAAAGAGCGGCAAAATGTAGGAACCACCCATAATAGCCAAGGTTAAAATACTATTGATCACTAAACTCATACTAAAATCAAAAGTCTTAAAAATTCGCAGTTCTAATAAAGGATTGGGATGGGTAAGCTCATTTACGACAAATAAGACAAAGCTTAAAACACCCAGAGTCATTAAAATTGGATTTTGGACCTTTCCCCAATCAATTGAAGTGCCTTCACCAAGCACGTAGAGGATACTTACCATTCCGATGGTAGAGGATAGAAATCCGATAATATCAAAGGATTTAAAGGTGATTTTCTCCTTATCTTTCAATAAAATAGCGGCCAGTATGACACCGATTACTCCAATAGGAACATTAATATTAAAAATAAGCCGCCAATCCATCGTTTCAATAATTAAGCCACCTAAGGTTGGGCCTACAGTAGGGGCTGCCATAGCTGCTATTCCCCAAAGCCCAAGAGCAAAACCTATCTTATCTTTAGGGAATATTTGATAAATGATGGACATTCCGACCGGCATGATCATACCGCCGCCAAGGGCTTGGAATATCCGGAATGCTATCATCGCCGTACCGCTCCATGCTAACCCGCACAATAACGACCCTAGCGAAAACATTCCCAAAGCGAAAATATATACCTTCTTAGCTCCAAAAACATCCTGAAGATATCCGGTCAGGGGTATAATAGCTCCCAACGTCAGTGTGTAAGCGGTTATTATCCACTGCACTTTATCCATGGGCATTCCAAAGACGGACATCATCTTAGGAATAGCAATATTTACGATACTGCTGTCCAATACAGACATAAAGGTACCAATGACAACGACAACTAAGGCTAGCCAAATATTGGCATATTCATGCTTGCTTTCTTCCATCACACCGTACCTCTTTACTTAACATGGATTTTAACAACGGCATTAGTCCCGGGAAGTATTTTATTATCATACTTGCCGAGCTGAATTTTTATTGGTATCCTTTGCACCACTTTTGTAAAAGTACCGCTGGTCGATGCTGAAAAAATTGACAAAGCAGAATTGGTGACTTCTCCGATAGATTCTACTTTTCCGATAAATTTTTGAGAACCAAATTGATCGATACTAATATCAACAGACTGGCCAACTTTTACCTTTTCGACTTTTGTTTCCTCTACATTTGCGGTGACATAGAACTTCGCAGGATCTGTCAAAGTAAACATTGTCTGACCTGTCATAGCCATTTCTCCTAATGTCCCTTGCTTGGCAACAACCACTCCGTCGATAGGTGATCTGATTAAAGACTGCTCGACACTTGTATCCGGAAGATTGTTCATTTCCAAACGGGCCAGGATCTGATTTTTTCTGACAGTATTTCCCTGATCTACATTAAGTTCCAGAATTTGTCCGGATATCTTGGGTATTACACTGACTAAATCCGAGCTGACGGTTGCATCGTCAGTTGAAACATAATAAGTATTTTCGTACCAGTAGTAACCGCCTATACCACCTAAAGCGATTACTATCAGAACTAAAATGCCAATGATAAGTACTTTGCGCTTATCTCTCATCTCCAAACACCTCTTTCTTTAGTTACTTAACCCGATTTCGGCAAACATGCCCGGTTTAATCAATTCGTTGGGATCTTCTATATTAATCCTTACCATGACGTCTCTGCTCTGGTCATTTAATTTAGAGTTGATAACGGCAATTTTTCCTTTAAATTTTTGCTCCGGTAATTCTGATATTTTAATTTCCACCTCTAATCCTTCACTTAGTGAGCTGACAATTTCTAAGGGAGCGTTAGCATTGACAAATAGATCCTTAGAATTAGCGATGGACACCAGTGCTTCCCCAGGTGAAGCATATTCACCAACATTAATGTTTTTGGCCGTTACCCTACCATCTATGGGAGCTGTGATTGTTGCATTGCTTAAGGCAGCCTGAGCAACATTTAAAGCTGCTTCAGCCTGATTAACCTGGGCCTGATACACTGCAATGCTTGCTGGAGTTGGTCCGTTTTTTAACATAGTCAGCTGCTGCTGAGCAGATACTAATTGCGCGTTTGCTGCCGTAAGTTGCTGTGATGCCGTATCAAGCTCCATTGGAGAGGAAGCTCCGGCATCGGTCAAGGTTTTAATTCTGTCATAGTTTTTCTTCGCGGTATCATAAGCTTTAGCTGCACTGTCTAAGGCTGCTTGTGCCTCCGTTACCTGTTCCGGCCTTATAGCATTTAAGGCATTATTTAAATTTGCCTTAGCCGTTATTACACCCGCTTCAGCTTGGTCCGCAGCAGCTTGCAAGTCTTTATTATCTAACGTAATCAGCACTTCTCCCTGCTTAACTTCTGTCCCGACATCAACCGCTATCCCAGCAACCTTCCCCGCAGTCTTTGAGGTCACATTGGCTTGTTCATTTGCCGCAACTTTTCCGCCCAATATAAATTGGGTTTCGGTACTTTGCTGACTATTTTTTGTTGTCGCCTGGGCAGTGGTTTTTGCGCTGCTGTCAGTAGTTGTACTACAACCACTTAAGGTCAGCGCCGCGATCACACAAATCAAAATGGTTTTTCTCATGTTAACCCTCCTCGCCTAAGATTGTTAAATTCACCGGCTTAGTGTAATCTGCAATATAAGTTACACCATGCAACTTATATTAGCATAAGTTACACGGTGTAACTTGTCAATAAATTCTCTTGGTTAAGTGGTCTTGGTTCAGGTTACAACTTGTTCTCTTTTCCCTAACTACAGACCATTTATTTAAACATGAGACCGCCTCATCCCGCTGTTGGAAAAGATACTGAGCTTCGCAACTTGGCAGTTGACCATTCATCTGGTAACATAGAATTGTCAATTAGCAAGGAGGTGCCAAAATGGAATTCGAACGTGCTCGTAATGAAGCGCAGAAAAGCACTCGGCGTGATCAAATCATGGAGGCTGCTCTAAAACTCTATGAAACAGAACCGTTTGAGAAAATCACCCTTGCCTCAATTGCCAACAAGCTAAGTTTCTCAAGAGCGAACCTCTATAAATACGTTACCACCAAAGAAGAAATTTTTTTGCGGATTTTAAATTCTGATTTAGAAAAATGGGTCGAAGAAGTCGCTGAGCGACTTGAAAAATATGACCGTTTGGAGCTTAAAAGCTTTTGTCGCTTATGTGCGGAATTGTTGTATCAAAATGAAAGGATCATCCGTTTATTCCCTATTCTGGCTTCAGTGCTGGAAACGAACGTGAAGCCGACAGAATTGGCGGCATTTAAACACAATCAAAATAAAAGTATCGAACGCTTGAAAACAATCAGTGCCAAATTCCTGCCTGATCTATCAGACGAACAGCTCTATCTCTTTATCAGATACCAAATTCTTTATGCTTTGAATTTGTATCCCGAAACTGTGCTTTATGAAAGGGGCTCAGCAGGAGCCGGATTGCTCAATAGAAAACCTAATTTTATCACGGATTTTTCGGATTATCTGGAGATCATTATCCTCGGTATTCGAGCGAAGAACCTATAGTTCGTATAAATGTTCATTCCGAACCGGATGTTGTCCCGTAAATTTCATCTCATGGCGTGGATGTAGATTGAAGATGAGTAAACATACTTATAAATATAGAATTAAGGTCTGGTTCCAAGGGCGTCAAATTATTAAGCATGTTCAAAGAATCGGCAACGTTGCCGATTCTTTGAACATGCTTAATTAAATTGAGTTGTCCGCTTCCTTTGGCGCCGGACACAGGCGCAGGGGAGGGGCAAGGGGATCAAATGATCCGGTTGAGCACGGAGTGCAGACAGCCTGAGCGAGGAGATTCCTCTAAAGGTTAAAGATTATTTGATCCGCTGACTAATTCGCTCTAAGACTCCCGCCCCTGCAATATATACAGGTTGAAGCCCTTGGGCTGAACTTCTTAACAAAGACTATCCACTATTGAGATATCTGTTTTGGCAGAAAGTCCATGAAGACAACGGGATACTTACTATTCCTTTGGAAATAATAGCAAAAAATAAAAGGAATCGGCGTGAGAATATGGCTGCACAACTCAACGAATACAACCAAAAAAGAAATTTTGCCCGTACCCAGGAGCCGGAAGGACGAACCGAAGCGGCTCAAGGGGGTCTGAGGTATGTCGTCCAGCACCATCTGGCCCGCAGGGATCACTACGATTTCCGTCTGGAATGGGACGGAGCCCTCTTGAGCTGGGCAGTGCCCAAGGGCCCTTCATACAATACCCGGGATAAGAGGCTGGCCATACGGGTGGAGGAGCATCCTTTGGAGTACAGGAACTTTGAAGGAACGATCCCCAAAGGGCAATATGGCGGCGGCGTGGTCATGCTCTGGGACGAAGGGTTCTGGGAACCATCCGGGGATGTGGCCGAGGGACTCCGCGCCGGGATGCTGAAATTTGTTCTGCAAGGACGCCGGCTGAAGGGAAAGTGGGCTTTGGTGCGCTTGAAAGGGAAAGCGGGCGAGAAGCAGGAAAACTGGTTGTTGCTTAAAGAAAAGGATGAGTATGTCAAAACCGGCGAGGGAATTTCCCACTTTGCCACCAGCATCAGAACCGGACGCACTATGAGGGAAATTGAAACAGGGGCAGAGGAAATGATCACGCAGAACCCTTTCAGCAGTACCGGTGTGCAGTTGGCCCAATTAGTCCGCACAGCTCCCGAAAGTGAGGATTGGCTTTATGAGCTGAAATACGACGGCTACAGGATACTGGCCTATCTTGAGGGCCAAAGTGTCCGCCTGGTCACCAGGAACGGCAATGATTATAGCGAACGGTTCCGGGATGTCGCCGCTTCCCTCGTGGATTGGGCGGTTGGCAGGACGCTGGTTCTGGACGGTGAAATGGTAATCACGGATGCAGCGGGCAAGACGGATTTTCAGGCCTTGCAGAACTATCTAAAAAACCCCCAGACCCAAAACCTGACCTATATCGCCTTTGACCTCCTGGCCCTGGAAGGAAAGGACCTGAGGGGGCAGTGCCTGCTCGACAGGAAGGAAACCCTGGCGGCGCTGTTGCAGGATGCCCCTAAAAATCTCTACTACAGCCGGCACGTGAGAGGGAAAGGCCGAGAAAGTTTCCGCGCGGCCTGTGCGGCAGGTTTGGAAGGGATCATTGGCAAAAAGGCTGATTCCGTCTACAGCGGAACCAGGAACGGTGACTGGATTAAACTGAAATGCGAGCAAAGGCAGGAATTTGTCATCGGAGGGTATACCCTTTCCGAGAAAAAAACCGGCGGGGTGAGTTCCCTGCTCCTGGGCGTTTATGAAAGCGGGGAATTGGTCTATGCCGGCCGGGCCGGCACCGGCCTGAGCGAAGCCGACCAGAAAGAGCTGGAGGAAAAGTTTGCGGGCCTCAAGAGGAAGGAGCCTCCTTTTCAACTAGCGCCTAAACCCAGGTCCCGGGAAGAGATTACCTGGCTGGAACCCGAGCTGGTCGCGGAAATTAAATTTGCCGAATGGACCGCTGATGATCTTCTAAGGCAGGCCAGTTTCAAAGGTCTGCGCAAGGATAAGAATCCCAGGGACATTAAAAGAGAAAACTTGGATGAAGATAAAGTGGCTATGGATAAAGGGAATATGGATAAGGTGGCTATGGATGGAGCGGCTATGGATGGAGTAAATATGGAGAGAGCGAATATGGGCAGAGCGCTTGAGGAGCTAAAGCCTCAAGCGGCAGTTAAAGAAAGGAGAGGAATCGTGGAAATAAACACCGACGCTATTGTTATTGAGGGCATCAAGATTTCCAACCCGGACAAGGTGATCTTTGGGGACTCAGAAATCACCAAGGGGGATGTGATCCGCTATTACGCCCAGGTGGCAGAGCGCATGCTGCCCTATGTCAGCCGCAGGATTCTCAGTATTGTGCGCTGTCCCAAGGGCATCGCCCAGTCTTGTTTCTACAAGAAGCATCCCGGTCCGGGCAGCAAGGGCATCGTCACTATTCCGGTAGCCAGCAGCGACGGCGAGACGGAAGATTACTTTTATATTGAAGATACCCCCGGGCTGATCGGCGAAGCCCAAATGGGCACCCTGGAATTTCATATCTGGGGCAGCCGGGTGGATGAGCTGGAAAAGCCGGATATGATGGTCTTTGATCTGGACCCGGATGAAGGTATGGATCTGGGCAGGGTGCGCCAGGGTGTGCGGGATATCAGGGATATTCTGGCCGAGCTTTCCCTGAACTCCTATCTCAAGACCAGCGGCGGCAAAGGCTACCACGTAGTCGTACCTTTAAAACCTGCCGTAACCTGGGATGGGTTTCATGATTTTGCCAGGCGTGTCGCCGAAGTGATGGAGCAGAAGTGGCCCGACCGCTACACAAGCAATGTGAGAAAGGCTAAGCGCACCGACAAGATCTTCATTGACTGGATTCGCAACGGCAGAGGCGCTACCAGCATTGCTCCCTATTCTCTGAGAGCGCGCAAAGGAGCCGGGGTGTCCATGCCCATCGCCTGGGATGAGCTGGACACCGTGGCTCCCGACGGCGTCAATATGGCGGAGGCTCTGCGGAGGATCGGCGGCAATGATCCCTGGCGGGATTTTTTCGGGCATCATCAGCAGCTGAAATGAACAGGTCCCATATTTTTATGAATTCGTTTTTTGAGCAAAAGAGATGACGGGCTCAATCGGAATTCTTTTGTATCCTTAAGGCACGTGGAAATTCAGAGGGATTTTCGGTTGCCCTAAGATTTTTTATGATTATTTTCACTTAATCGCTGCAATGATGTTAATAAAATATAACCCAATATAAATCCACTTAGAGTTAAAACCTGTTTATCTGAAATGAACTTATACCAATCGTTTGTAAGGTTGTACCATTTACTTAAGTACTTTGAAACAAATGTACTACTAAATAAAATACTGAAATTAATACATAATGTTGGTGCACCTATCCCTAAAACCCTATACCAATCAACAGACCATTTTCCTTCCTGGTTAATGTGCGAAACCAAGTGGGGGATGCCTGTGATTGCTCCAACAGCTATTGGGTAAAGGGCCATAAAAGCATACAGAGGAAATTGATCAAATGTTCTTCTGGCTTGTGTACTTAAATATTGTATATGTTCAAATCCCCAATAAATCAAAACCACAATGAAAAGTGTGTAAAATAAATAACTTAGGAATTTCTTCAAAATAATCCACCTTTCATTTTAAGATTTTTATTAATAATACTTTGGATTTTTTTAGTGTACCATAAAGTACCTGAAGAAAACAGATGAAGTAGGTTGGCGCTTTTAAAAGATAGCATTTATTCTTTTAAAAACCCATGATTTCTTACTCAATCCGACGGAATTCATCACTATTCCGCCGGATTGTATATTTAAAGTATCATTTTGCTCTGCCAACCCCTGCGAAGACAATGTCTGCGCGGGACGGACAAGTTTTCCAGGTATCCTCAAGGCACCTTAGAGTTGCTTGCTTGTAAGAATGCTGTTAGAGAAAGAGTTCTTGTTTAGGCCATTCCCCGGACCGCTCAGTAACGGAGCGGTCTGAGGAATGACTTTTTTCAGTGGATGTCCTGGCTGGCATATTCTCTTAGGCAGAACAGCAGGGAGAGAGCAAAAATGGGCAGGAGCATGCTCCAGACATAGGGAATAGATGCCCGCCAGCCAATAGCATTGAGCAGATAAAAAACGGGGATAGAGGTCGGCACCAAGGGACCATAGGTGGGAGATACCAGAGCTGAGAAATTCAGGAGAGTAAAACCTGTCGCTCCGACCAGGGGTGGTATAAAGTGGCGGGAACGGATGCCAATATAGGCGAAAACGGGAATAAAACATAGTACCATGACACCGGTAATTAAGGTAAGACCACTGAGTCTGAGAAAGGTTGGCATGGTTAAAGGGGCGCTGAGCATCAGCTTGCCGCCGATCAAGGTGAAAAGCAAGCTGACAATGATTAAGGTTAACAAGGTTCCCAGCACGGCAATCATTTTGGCCAAGAGTATCTTGACCCGGCTTTCCGGCAGGGTGAACAAATTGATGATTGTCCTGTCCTGGTATTCCTGGACAAAGGTATAAGCCGTCAGCGCGCCAAACAAAATCGGAAAGAGCAGGGAGAGGTTAACTTGCAGAGTTATAGCAAAAAAACTAGCCCAATCGGGCGCCGAAGCGGCATTGTGTAAGTGGGCGTAGGCGGAGGCGGCAGCTACAAAAGGACCAATTAAAGTTGCAGCTACAGCCCCGAAGAGAATTTTTGAGCGTTTCCATTTTCTGAATTCCAGAGCTATCATTTTAAGCATGGTTTTTCCCTCCGGTTAAGCGCATAAATCTGTCTTCCAAAGTTTCAGTGTAAAGGGCTAGGTGACTGACAGCGATGCCGTTTTCCACCAGCAGGCGGTTGACAGTTTCCGCCGGAACCTCAGTGTCCGGCAGGCGGATAAGTCCTCCGGCCGTTTGCTCTGCGGGCCCTTGGCCCTCAAGCTTTAATTGAGAGTTTAATAACTGAAGGGCGCCCTTAGGGTCGGATACTCTCAGCTCCAGGAAGTGCTCGCTTTCCCTTTTAAATTGTTCGAGGGTGAATTCATCGATCAACTTGCCTGCGTGGATAATGCCCACCTTCGAGGAGATCTGCTCTACCTCCGCAAGAATGTGGCTGGAGAAAAGGATAGTGATTCCTTTCTCTTGATTAAGCTGTTTGATGGTTTCCCTTATTTTCTGAATTCCGGCGGGATCTAAGCCATTGGTCGGTTCGTCAAGGATCATTAGTTCAGGGTCGTGGAGCAGAGCTCTGGCCAAGCCCAGCCGCTGCTTCATGCCCAAGGAAAATTCTCTGGTCAGGCGGTCGGCGGCCCCTGCCAGACCGAAATACTCCAGCAGTTCTTTAACTTTCCTGGCAGGGATGTTTCTCATTTGGGCATAGTATAAAAGATTCTCCCGGGCGGTTAGGTTCAGATAAAAGCCGGGATATTCAATGGTGGCGGCGGTGCGTCTGAAAAAGTCCCCCTTCAGTTCCTGCCTTGTTTGGCCGCTCAGCCGGACTTGACCGCAGGTAGGCCGGATCAGACCCATGATCATGCGGATTGTTGTCGTCTTGCCGGCTCCGTTTCTCCCCAGGAAACCGTAGATCTCGCCCGCCGCGACCTGGATGTTTAGATTTTGGACCGCCCAGCGCCCGGAGTATTGTTTGCCGAGGTCAGACAAAGATAAGATTGCCTGTTGTGTCATGGTTGTTGCTCCTTTTTTAACCTTGAAGAATTTGCTTTGCTGTTTAGAGCTTAAACCATAAAAATTAAGATCAAGTAAGAAAAAATCTTAAGAATCCTTAAGGTTTCAGGGAAAACATTTAAGAAAAATTTGCTTTAGGATAGAATGATATTAAGAAGAGGACAGGATGGTAAAGGACTAATGGCTGGTAAGATTCTGATTATCGATGATGACGAGAAAATACGGCAATTAATTGCCATCTATCTGGACAATGAGGGCTTAGAGACGACACAAGCCGCCGACGCCCGGAAGGGGTTGGCTATTCTGGAGAAGGACGAGGTTGACCTCATTATTCTCGATGTCATGATGCCTGATATGGATGGGATTGAGACCTGTCTGCAAATCAGGGAGAACTTAAACATGCCGATTATTATGGTCTCGGCCAAATCAGAGGATCTGGATAAAATACAGGGTCTTGCCTCCGGCGCGGATGATTATATTGCGAAACCCTTTAATCCCTTGGAACTGGTTGTCAGGGTTAAAGCGCAGCTGCGCAGGTATAAAAAGTACAACAAGGCGGCAGACGAGAAAGCAAACCCATTGGAAATCGGCGATTTGCATCTGGATGCCGCTACCCGGCAAGTGTGGGTTGATGAGCGGGAAGTTAGATTAACTCCCAAAGAGTTTGATATCTTAGAGCTCTTGCTCCGCAATAAAGGTCTTGTCTTAAGTACCAGCCAAATTTATGAGGCCGTTTGGCGGGAAAACTTTTTCAGATCCAACAATACAGTGATGGTTCACATCACTAAAATCAGAGAAAAGATTGAAGCCGACCCCAAAAGCCCCCTCTACATTAAAACTATCTGGGGAGTAGGGTACAAAATATGAATTTAACTCTGGTCAATAAAATTGCCGTAAAGCTGCTGGCCTTGATAGCCCTGGCTTTAGTGGCCTCAACTTTGATTTTTCTGGTCCTGGCCCATAACTTTTCCTTTAAATTTTTGAGTGATCCCAGCCGTTATACGGGAAATTTCGTTGCGAAGTACAATATCGTCATGCTGCTTATTTTTTTGCTGAGCATCCTGGTATTTATTGCTATTTTTATGATTCCGGTCAATAGAAAGCTCGGCTACCTTCATTACATCACGCAAGAAGTAAGGAGAATAGCGGAACAAAACAATTTGGGCTTGGTGGTGGAGATTAGAGGTAAGGACGAATTAGCTGAGTTAGGCTTAAGTATTAATGCCATGTCGCAGGAGTTGCAGAAAAATTTTGAGCGGGAAAGGGAAGCTGAACGGACAAAAAGTGAATTGATTACCAATCTGTCTCATGATCTGCGCAGCCCCCTGACCTCGATTATTGGCTATCTTGATTTAATTAAGGGGAAAAAATTTAAGACGGAAGGGGAATTTAATGATTACCTGGATACCATTCACAGCAAATCTCAAAAGCTCAAAGGCTTAATCGACGAGTTGTTCGAGTATACGAAGCTTTCTCATCCCGGTTTCAAGCTTGATTATCAGAAAATCGAGTTCAGCGGTCTGCTGGAGCAGATTATCGGGGAGTACCTGCCGGTATTGGACGGAGAAGGACTGACGATAAGCAAGAAGCTGCCGCAGGAAGATGTTGAGGCAGAAATAGACGTGGAAAAAATAGTGCGAGTTTTGACAAACCTTTTGGAAAATGCCGCGAAATATTCCGTCAAGCCTTCGCAGATAGAGATATTGCTAACTAAAAAAGCGGACAAAGTCCGCATGTCAATCCTTAATGAAGTTGAACATTTGCCGGCGCAGCCGCCGGAGAAACTGTTTGCGAGGTTCTACAAAGAGGATTATGCCCGCACGGAGGATGGCAGTTCCGGCTTAGGGCTGGCTATCGCACAAAAAATTGTGGAATTGCATGGAGGCAGCATCTGGGCAATTTACTTGGATAAGGCTGTCGAGTTCAGCTTGGAACTGCCTCTGGCCGCTCATCCTCGTCCCTGATCTGAAGCTGAGACGGCAGCTCAGAGATTCGCGGCTTATAGCTTCCTTACTTCAAAGCCAAGTTCGGACAGCATTCTCATATCCTCATTGATGGAGATACCCGAGGTCGTAAGCATATCCCCTGATATAGCGGCGTTTGCTCCGGAGCAAAACAACGAACGTCCCTTGTCCGGCAGCAGGCCGCGGCCTCCCGCCAGGCGCAGGGCGGCGTCAGGCAGGAGAAAACGGTAAATGGCTACGCTGCGGCGCACTTCGTTCTTTTTGAGTGGGGGACGCTTTTCGCAGGGGGTGCCTTTAATGGGGTTGAGGATGTTGAGGGGAATTGATTTTATTCCCAGAGCGCGCAGCTCCAGCGCCATATCGATGCGGTCTTCCATCCTTTCACCCAGTCCCATAATACCGCCGCTGCAAACGACCAGGCCCGCCCGCTGGGCCGCTTGGATCGTTGCTATTTTTTCCTCAAAGGTATGAGTCGTGCAGACGGAACTGAAAAAACGCCGCGACGTTTCCAGATTGTTATGATACCTGGTTACTCCCGCCGCCTTCAGCTTTACGAAGTGCTCGTAGGTGAGAAGTCCGTGAGAAGCGCAGAGGGAAATGGGACAGTTCTGACGGATGGACAGATAGTGGGCGCACATCTCCTCAACTTCGGCGTCGCTTAAGCGCCTGCCCGATGTGACAACACTGTAACGCAAGATGGACTTTTCATAATTGTAGACAGCCTGCTTTAGCAGTGAAGCTCTGTCCAGAAGCGGGTATTCCTCGATTTCCGCAGGATAATGAGCGGACTGCGCGCAATAGTGGCAGTCTTCCGTGCAGCGTCCGCTCTTGCCGTTAATAATGGTGCAGATGTCAAAGCCGTTGCCGCAAAAGTGAATTCTTAATGCATTGGCGGCCTGGCAAAGCGCTTCAAGTTCGGCGTCCTGCAGTGAGAGCGCGTTTTCCCGCGTAAGATAACCGCCGGAAAGCACTTTATTTTTGAATGCTTCAATCATTTGTATTTCTCCCTTGTTGTGGCAGGAAAACGATAGTCCCGCCTGCTGCTCTTTATCTGTAAACAGGTTCTGTAGCTGTTCAAACCGGCAAGTGCAGGTGCTGTTTTTTCACGGGATGTTTTTGGAGTATTATAGTAGGCATAAAATTAATTGTCAACTAATTATAAATCAATTAGTTGACAATTAGAATCCCCTTCTTATTTTAAACGGTTCGAATACGATGGGCTTGGAAGGAATTAATCCCCATAAAACGGGCATGAAATAAGATAGGGTACAATTCCTTGACAATCTGGAATCAGCAGTTTCCCGCTAGCTCCTCATGGCTGGAGCTTTCCTGGCTGGATTTTTTTCTTCCGGCCGGACCTTTTTGGTCTTCAGCCTTTGCCTGATCCTTGCCAGGAAATTTTTAAGGGTTCTCTGTCCACCAGCCGCTTGAACGAATAGAGCGGATATCCCAGAAGCAAAGCCCCGGTGACGATTTTGTTCTCGGGGAGTGTTAATAGCCTGGATCATCCACAACATGGTAGGATACCCCCTGGCCGAGAGTTCCGCGGCAGACTTGGACACAAAACCCGCACTGCGTGCATTTCGCCTGATTAACCTATAGTTGGTTAAATTGAAGAAGACTCTCCGGGAAATAATGATAAGTGTTAAGCGGACGTAGGATTCAGGTAGAGACCTCAATAAAAATCTCAGATAAAAGGTGGTTGAAGCTTATGAAAAAGAAGACTGTGGTCTGGCTGGGACTTATTCTCGTGGTGATCGTTGCAGCGGTTGCCGGTATCTACTATTTTACCCTGCCGCCTAAAATACCTCACGCAATCACAGAAGGAATGGATTGCAAAAGCTGCCATGCCACCGGAGCTAACGGCGCACCAATTTCTTCCCATATAAATAAGCCCAATTGTGTCAGCTGCCATAAAACGAAATAACGTCCGGCTTGGAGTCTGATACCAATAAAAGATGGATGTTATACCCTGCTGCTGAGAGGATAGGAGGTTAACAATGTTAGGTTCGGATATTAATTTTTTCTGCTATTCCGGGACGGGCAATACCTTGCTCATAGTCAATAAAATGATCAAAATCTTTTCGGACCAGGGGATACGGGTTAATCTCTATCAGATTGAACATACGGACCCTAAGAAAATTGCAACTGGAAAAACAATCGGGCTGGCCTTCCCGGTTGCTTTCCAGTCTACGTTCCCGTTCATATGGAATTTCATCAACAATCTGCCTCAGACCAAAGGAACTCCTGTTTTTATGGTCGATACGATGATGGCCTTCTCCGGCGCTATTGTGGGGCCTTTAAAGAGGGTTCTGTCAGTAAAAGGGTATGATTGTATAGGCGCCTGTGAGATTGTCATGCCTAACAATTGGCTTCCCAAAACGATTGATGAGGAAAAAAACAGCAAAAAAATTAATGAAGGTCTGGAAAAAGCCGGAAACTATGCACTGGAACTTATTGAGGGCCAAGCCTCTTGGAACCGTATGCCATTTCTTTCCCAAGGCTTGTATCACCTTTGCTGCAATGACTTTATCATGAAACGGGTAAACCTTTCCGCTGGACGAAAAATAACTCTAAATAAGGAAAAGTGCCTTAAATGCGGCCTCTGCGCAAGGCTCTGCCCTGTCGACAACATTGAAATGAAAGAATATCCGGTCTGGCATAATTCCTGCGAAGTCTGTATGCGCTGTCTCAGCTTTTGTCCGATTAAGGCCGTCTTTATTCCGGGAAAGGAGTTTAAGAACTATCGGGCCGTTAAAGCAAAGGAGCTTTTAAATGAAAATCCTGGGAGGAGTTAAAGAAAGAAAAGCCCTGCCGGTCCGTTAACCCCTCGGTTATACACGATCCTGTATTGCAGTTAGTTATGTATCTCAAGTAAACCACAGTTAGATTTTTGTTTATTTCTGTCCGTTGTTCGTGTTATAATGAGGATGGCAAAAGTGAAAAGAGGTTCATTTATGCAATACCTTAAGGATGAAGTGAGAAACAGGATCCTGGCAGAGGCGATGAAAGAATTTCAGAACAGGGGATTTTTAAATGCATCCATGAGGGCCATAGCCGACAATGCGGGAGTAGCGATTGGCAATGTCTACAGGTACTTTAAAAACAAGGAGGATCTGTTCAATGAAATAGTCGAGCCGGCCTACCGGTGTTTTTTGGGAATGGAAAAACTACATAAGCAGGAGCTGTATTCCTTTAAAGAAATCGTTTATTACATCATGGAAGTTATGAAAGAGTACAAAATCCAGTTATTAATTATGGTAGATAAAAGCAAGGGAACAAAATATGCAAGTTTTAAAGCAGAGATAACTAAGTTAGCTGAAAAAGCTATCAGGGATGGTTTATTACCTGAATTGCAAAAAAAAGGGATTGAGGTTAAGGACCCTTTTATTTTTTGTGTTATTGCCTCAACGTTTATAGAGGGTTTGTTTATGATCTTAAGAAAATATGAAGAGGAGGCGGCGACAAGATACTTGATTCATAGGCTGATGATTCTGTTTTTCGATGATTTGGATAAGCGCTTTGAATAGTTTCCTTGTCCCGAAAATGAACAATTGCTCTCAAAAGTTAAGCGGTTAATGAAATTTAGCACATTCTTTTTTAGACGCTGGGGAGAGAAGGTTACTTAAATTACTTGACCTGGTCGGGAAATTATGGGGTTTGTTTAGTCAGTTATTAAATTTGAAATGAAATAAGGAAGTAAACGATGAATGTAACAGAGATATCGGTTAAAAAACCAGCGGCGATGTGGATGGTCGTCGTATTACTAGTGGCCTTGGGAATCATAGGGTATACCAACATGGGAGCTAATTTGCTGCCTTCGATGAATATTCCCGTAATATCCGTTACAACAACCTATAGCGGCGCCAATGCCGAGGACATCCGGAAAGATATTATCAAGCCGATTGAGGATGCTGTCTCAGGCATAAGCGGGGTAGATACCATCAATTCTACGGCAAAAGAGGGATATGGAACCGTTACGGTTACCTTTAAAATGTCCGCGGATATGAATACTGCTTATTTGGATGTCCAAAAAGCTGTGGACAGCATCTCCAATACTCTCCCCGCCAACGCCGATAAGCCTGTTTTGTTTAAAATGGATACCAACGCCATCCCTATCCTGCTTCTTTCTGTCAAGGGAGATAAGGTCGGCAGTGATGAGCTTTATAATGAATCGGATATTATTAAACAGCAAATAGAAAAAATCCCCGGAGTGGGCAATGTTACGATCAGCGGCGGAGATAAGAAGGAATTAATGATTAAGCTGGACAAATCTGCCGTGGAATATTATGGCATAAGCGTTAACACCTTAATCAGCAAGCTGAATTCCGTCAATGTCAACATACCTGGCGGGGAATTAAAACAGGATAATGTCGATCAATCAGTCCGAGTTATAGGACAGTTCCAAAGCATCACGGATGTGCAAAATCTGATGGTTCCCACGGCCAACGGAGGAACGGTGCGCCTGGGCAATATCGCCCAAATTGGTCTGGAAGAACCGGATGCTACTTCCCTGGCGCGCTTTAATGGCCAGCAAACCATGACCATTATCGTCGGCAAGCAAAGTGACGCTAATGTCGTGGAAGTAGCCAACAGTGTGAAAAAAGAATTAGAAACTATTAAAAAGACTGTTCCTGCCGGCATGCAAATGGATATTGCTTTTGACACCACGACCTTTATTACCGACTCTTTAACCGAGGTCAAACACAACCTGATTGAAGGGGTTATTGTCACAGCTTTGGTCTTGTATGCCTTTTTCCGCAGTTTCCGCTCTTCCTTGGTCGTTCTGGTTGCCATACCGACCTCGCTGATTGCCACCTTTTTTATGATGTATAAGCTTAATTTCACCTTGAACATGATGTCTTTGATGGGATTGTCTCTGGTTGTCGGTACCCTGGTTGATGATTCGATTGTGGTTATCGAGAGTATTCAAAGGCATTTGGCCATGGGTAAAGGCTTGATTCGAGCGGCTATTGACGGCCGGATGGAGGTAGGAATGGCTGCCGTGGCTATCAGCCTCTGCGACATTGTTATTTTCGCCCCGATATCTTTGATGTCCGGGATGATCGGCCAGTATTTCAAAGAATTTGGTTTGACCATCGTTGTCGCCACCATGTTCTCCCTTTTGGTATCCTTTACGATTACGCCCATGCTCTCCTCCAGGCTATTGAAGACAGAGAAAAAGCAAACAACTCCCGAATACAAGAAAGAGGGCCTGTTTGGCAAAGCCACTAAAATGTACCGGGAAACTCTTCTCTGGGCCCTTGAGCACAGGAAAAGGGTGCTGGCTTTGGTGATAGCCGGCATCGTTCTGAGTATTGCGCTTATTCCTATGGGCGTCTTAAAAACAGAATTTGTGCCGACCTCAGACCAAAGCAGCTTCACCGTCAATATGAAGCTTGCTCCCGGTTCGACTTTGAAACAGACCAGCGACAAGGTCGCTCTGCTGGAAAATTATTTGCACAATACCAAAGAGGTTAAGAGCTATTTTTCCATGGTTGGGCAAAGCGGGCAGTCCAACACCGACAAAGCGGTGGCTCAGATCTATGTTAATTTGGTTCCCAAAAATGACCGCAAAAAAAGCCAGAGTCAGGTCGCCGGCGAGGTTCGCACCTTTGGCAAAAGCATGACCGGAGTGGATTTTGACGTTGAAGAGTCCCAAGGCGGGGGAGGGTCAGGGAAGCCTGTTTCCATCAGCATTAAAGGGGATGATCAGGCGACCCTGGAAACTCTGTCTAAACAAGTGGAAGATATCGTCAAATCCGTTCCCGGTGTCATAGATGTCGGCAATAGTGCGGATATCAAAAGCAGCGAATTGAGAGTGACCATGGACAGTCTGGCCGCCGTACAGGCAGGGCTTTCCACCGCGGATGTAGGCAATACGATCAGGATGGCCTTGCAGGGCACCAACGTGGGAGTCTACAGATCCAATGACGCGGAAAATGATATTACTCTTAAATTTATGGATGGACAGATCAAAAATGTCGACGATATTAAATCCATAAAAATCACCAATCAAGCGGGAAGCCAAATCCCCTTGAGCCAGGTCGCCACCGTCGTGAGAGGAGAAAGCGAGCCCTCTCTGTCCCGGGAGGATAAGCAGGATATTGTGACGATTGATGCCAATCTTCAGGGAAGGGTTCTCGGTGAGGTCACCAGGGATATTCAGGCCAAAATGAGTTCTGTGACCTTGCCTTCCGGCTATAGCATCAGCTACGGGGCAAGCCAAAAGAATATGGCGGAGTCCTTCAGTTCTCTCGGCTTAGCCTTAGGCGCCTCCCTGGCCTTAGTCTATATGATCCTGGTAGTGCTCTATGAATCGTTTTTAACTCCGGCTATACGAATGGTTTCTCTTCCCTGTGCTATTGTTGGAGCCTTGCCGTTGCTGGTCCTAACCGGCCAAACCCTAAATATGATGTCGTTTATCGGCTTGATTATGCTGGAGGGACTGTCTTCGAAAAACGGCACCTTGCTGATCGACTATACGAATACCTTAATGCACAAAGGTCTGAGCTTAAAAGAGGCTCTGATTGAATCAGGGACAACAAGACTAAGACCTATCATTATGACCAGCGCAACCATGATTGTTTCCATGCTGCCTGTGGCTCTTTCCATCGGTGAAGGCAGTGAGATGAAAAAAAGTATGGCGATTGTCATCATCGGAGGCATGGTCATGTCTACGCTCCTTTCACCCATTGTTTTGCCGGTAGTATATACCTTAATGGATGATTTAAAGAGCCATCTTTCCAAGAAGAGAAAAACAATAAATGCCGGGGAGGTTCCGCAAGTTGAAATTTAGTAAAATCGGGCGCTTTAAGACAAGAAATATAATCATTGGTCTGCTGGTAATCGCTGCCGTCTTGGGGGGGACTTATGCCGTAAAGCATAAAAAAGTTGAAGCCCCGGTCGTTACCGTAAAAAATGTCAAAACCCAAAAGGTTGCGCTGGGCTCTTTGTCGACTGAGGTTGACTATGCCAGCAAATTTGACCCTGTCCAGGAAGTCCAGGTTTTCCCCAAAACCGGAGGAAAAGTCGCCAGTTTAAATGTGGATATAGGTTCCAAGGTGACCAGCGGACAGGTTCTCTTTACGGTCGATCCTTCGGATGCTCAGGCGCAAATGCAAATCCAGCAGCAGGCCTTGGCCGTGGCGGAGGAAAACCTGGCCAGAACACGCCTGACCTCGCAACAAACCTTAGACAAAGCCCAAATTAGTTATAATGACGCTAAAAATGATTACGATAAGACCAAAGCTTTATTTGACGGGGGAGCCGTTGCCCAGCAGGATTTGGATAATGCCAAAACCAAATATGACAATGCCTCGATTGAGCTCAAAGCCGCTCAGGATGATTTAGGCGTGGCCGCGGCGGAAGCACAAGTCGAACAAGCGAAAGCAAGTGTCAATGCCGCTCAGGTTCAGTTGGATAATCTAACCGTGGTATCCCCTATTTCGGGTGTTGTCTCGGCTAAAGATCTTAAAGTCGGGGGAATGGTCAGCAGCCAATCCGGTTCGGTTACGGTGATTGATTCCAGCAGTATGATGGCGGAAATCAGTGTTCCGGACATTGTTATCAGTAAAATCAAGCTCGGCCAAACCGTACCTGTGAGCATCAATGCTCTGCAAGACCAAAAGGTCTCCGGAGTCATTGACACCATCAGTCCTAATTCCCAGGCCAAGGACAATTCTTATTTGGTGAAAGTAAAAATCGATAATGCCCAGAGTAATTTAACCGCAGGTATGTTTATCAAAATAGCGCTGCCGGCCGAAAGTAAAAGCAATATATTGCTGGTTCCCAATGAGGCCCTCAACATCGAGAATAATGTAAACTATCTTTATGCCGTTGTGGATGGGAAAGTCAAGAAAATAGCGGTGACGGTCGGGATTTCCGATGACAAGAATACGGAAGTAGCAGGAAATATCACCAAAGGTATGGATGTTGTTACCGAAGGACAAAGTTTCCTCAATGAAGGGGAAAAGGTCAATATTGTCAGTGGGGACAGCAAGACGGAATAAGGTAAGTATACAAAAGCAGAGTACGATTAAGCCAACGATTTCCGGTCGCCGGAAATCGTTGGCTTTTTATGCCTGTTTGGCTCAAAAGGTCCTCCGGAAAAAGCGCGCTTAAGGGGTCCGCCCAAAGTGCTTTGAAGAGAGTGAAGGTTTTTGTGGAGGCAAGGAATATACTCTTCTGAAATAATCTGTCCATAACGGCTTCGGTTTCAGCTTTAGGACTTTTTCGCAGCAGTCAGCAGAGTATAAAAGTGATTGTGTCTGCGCTTGAAATCAGGATATGGGGTAAGTTGAACTCTACAGGAAAATATTGACGGTTAAAGCTTTTCATGGTATGTTAATAGCTAAAATTGAAAGTATTTCGAGTGTCCTCTTGGGGGTGTATGACCTATGGGGAAGAATAGGGAATCAGGTGCAAATCCTGAACGGAAACCGCCGCTGTAAACGCTGAGGTTGCGCTCGTCGACGAAAGTCGGTCACTGGGAAACCGGGAAGGTAGAGCGTAAGCCGCAGGAGGAAACTCCGCAAGCGTAAGTCAGAAGACCTGCTTGGAAATCACTCTGTCCGCCGCCAAGCGGGAGGCAGGGTAAAGGGCGTTGTACAGGAATGCGGCTGCAATAATTAACGTGATTATTGCAGCCGCTTTTAATATTCCGGAAACCAAAAAAGCTATTCTGATCAAAGCAAAGGGGGTTCTGCAAAAAGGGGGTGGTTTTGGCGTAGGAGTCTCATGTCCCAAAGTCTTAGAATAATCGGGTTATTGAAAACCAAATTCAAATCGGATTTAATTGTATTCCTAGCTAGATTATGAGGAGAGGTAAAATGAAAAAGAAAAGTTTAGTTTTGGGGTTGATTTTTGTAATTATTGCGGTTATGGTTCTCGCCAGTGGATGTGCGTCTTCACCGGCAACCGCTCCAGATTCTTCCGGGCAGACGGCCGCGATTACCTTTACTGATGATGTGGGCCGAACAATCAAGCTCGCAAAGCCTTTGGCAAGGGTCGTTGTATTTAACAAGATGAATAGCGAGATCATCCGGGCCCTGGGGAAAGCTTCTACGATTGTGGGCACAGATGCGGGAACTCTGCAGGATAAAGATTATTTTCCCGACTGGAATCAGAGTATGCTGGCCGGCAAAAGCCAGACCAGCATTGATTATGAAAAGGTCGCGGCACTGAAACCGGATGCGGTTATCATACCTTCAAATGGTTCATATCAGGAATGTGAGCAGAAGCTTTCTTCATTTGGCATCAAGGTCATTGTTGTCACCGGCTGGCAGAACGAAGATTTTGCAAAGCAAATCGAGATTATGGGTCAAGCCTTCGGCGCTGAGAGCAAAGCAAAAGAATATACGGCTTTCTGCCAAAAGCAAGTGGATCTGCTCGCGGCAGCTTTAAAAAATGTTGCCGGACAGAAAACTTTATATTTGGAAAACAGCGGAGATTATAAGACCTGTATACCGGGCTCCGGATGGAATGATATGATCACAATGGCCGGCGGAAAGAACATCTTTGACGACATGAACTTTGCCAAGCTGGATCAATCCAAGGGAAACGTACACAGCTATCCTGTTGACCCGGAACAAATTCTGGCCCGCAATCCGGCGGCCGTCTGCTATCTTATTTATGACAGTAAAGCAATCAGCGGGACAAGCATCTACAGCGCGCCGGACCCGCTCAAGGCAGAAAGTGCCTTAAAAGCGCTGGCCTCGCGTCCTGGCTGGCAAACGTTAGGTGCCGTTAAAAGCAATAGCCTATATGGCATTTCCGCATTTGCCGGCAACGCCTGCTTTAAAATTGTCGGCGCCACTTATCTCGCGAAATATCTATATCCGGAGGCAATGGCTAAGATAAACCCGGATGATTTCTTTAAGCAATGGCTTGAAGACTATCAGGGTGTAAAATTCCAGCCGGGACATACTCTGGCCATAAATGCGCGCTAAATGATTCAGAGAGGCACAAAAATGAATGCACCTCAGACAGCTTTAAGCAGAGAGAATATCAAACAAACTTATATCCGAAAAAAAGAATGGCTTTATTTGCTGCTGGCCCTTTGCCTTGCCGCTACATTTATGGCGATTGTCGCCGCGGTAGGCATCGGTTCGGCAGGTTTATCGCCTCTTGATGTCGGAAATTCCATATTGTCCGGCCTTTTTCCCCATGCCCATCCTGTAAGGGACGCGCTTAAGTTCAATATTGTCTGGGAATTGCGTTTACCGCGGATTATTCTTGCGGTATTGGCCGGGGCGGGACTTTCCATAGCGGGGGTCGTACTGCAAGCGCTTACCCGCAATCCTCTCGTCAGCCCCTTTACGATTGGCCTTTCCAATGCGGCGGCACTTGGTGCCTCTGTCAGCATTGTGGCGGGTGCTGCTATTCTAGGCTCACAGCAGCTGGCAATTACAGTCGGCGCGTTTTGCGGTGCGGCAGCCTGCGGTGCGCTTGTCTACGCAATCTCTGCTCAAAAGCGTATGAGCGCTGTCGCCATCGTATTAACCGGCACGGCTTTGACTTATTTGTTCAGTGCTCTTACAAACACGATGCAATTTTTTTCCAATACCGACGCTCTGTCGGCGATTGTGAACTGGACCTTTGGCAATCTCAGCGGCACTACCTACAGCCAAGCTTTTATCCTCGGCATTTTGCTTGCGGTTGTATTTGCTGTTTTTCTCCGGCAAGCCTGGGCCTTGAACGCTTTGTCCTCAGGGGGAGACGAAATTGCGCGCGGGCTGGGGATCAACGCTTCGGGAGTGCGCACTTTGCTGGGAGTATTGTCCGTAATACTTACAGCCTGCATTGTCAGCTTCACTGGCGTCATCGGGTTTGTGGGCATCATAGGACCGCACATTGCGCGTTTGCTTATTGGGGCCGACCATAAATTCCTGCTGCCGTTTTCCGCTATATTCGGCGGAATTTTGACTTTGGCGGCGGATACGCTCGGCCGTACGCTCTTTGCGCCGCTCACCATCCCGGTAGGGATCGTTGTTGCCTATATCGGTGTTCCTATTTTTCTGCACCTCATACTTTCCAAAAAGGAGATGTATTTTCAATGAGCCTGACTGTTTGTGATCTGACCTTCGGCTATTGGCAAAAACATATTATCAATAAGCTTTGCCTGACAGCCGCTGACGGCGAAATAATCAGCCTTGTAGGTCCGAATGGATCAGGAAAGACAACCTTGCTCAAATGCATCGCGCACATTCATAGAGCCAAAGGGGGCAGCGTTTATGTGGGTGACGTTAATCTTGGGAGCTTGAATTCCAGAGAACTTGCCAAAATGGTTGGCTATGTTCCGCAGGATACCAGCACAAACTTTCCAATTGACGTGTTTAACGCCGTTTTGTTGGGACGAACTCCTTATGTGCGATTTAGCGCAAGTGATTCGGATATGAATGTGGTGGCGGACTGTCTGTGCCTGATGGGCTTGGATAAATTGCCTTTTCGTATGCTGAATGAATTGAGCGGCGGCGAGCGCCAGCGGGTGTTCATTGCCCGGGCACTTGCCCAGGAACCGCAAGTTTTGCTGTTGGATGAACCCACAAGCAACCTTGACCTGCGGTTTCAGCTGGAGACCTTGAGAATTGTGCGCGATATTGCGCGTGAACGGGATATCATCGTCGTCATGGCAATCCATGACCTTAATTTGGCCGGCCGTTTTTCAGACCGGATTATTATGCTGAAAAACGGGGAAATACTTGCCCAAGGCAGTTCGCTTGAGGTCATGAATCCTGAGAATATTTTAAGCGTATATGGCGTGAAAGCGGTTGTTCGCGTTGAAAATGGCCAGCCTTTTATAATGCCTATGGAAGTGCAATATGAGTAGATTTTGATCTGCTCAATAGAAATAGCGGTTATTTTAGAGCCGGCCAGGAATATATGCGGCCAAAAAAACTTTTGATCAGCAGGGAAACCGGCAAGCTTTGTTCCTCCAGTACAAAATGTCCTCCACAAAGAAAACAGGTCTCGATAGAGATTAATTCCTGACTAAAGGCCTGTGCTCCCGCCAAGGTGAAGATGAAATCGTTTTTACCCCAAGCCACCAGTGTGGGCGGCTGCCAGGTCCGCAGGTAATGCTGCCAGGCGGGATAGGCTGCCACGTTTTGGCGGTAATCGTACCCTAGCTGGAGCTGGATTTGGCTGTTGCCGGGGCGGTCCAGAAAGAACTGGTCCAGAGAATAGCCGTCGGGGCTGATTAGATACGGATTGCAAGCGCCTGTTAAATATTGTTTTTTAGTGAAATCAAAGGTTGTAAGCCGGGCAAAGGCGGCTTTGGTTGCCGGGTTGGGGTTCGCCCAGAGTGCCTTGAAGAGAGCGAAGGGTTCCCCTAGCCCTTGCTCGTGGGCCACGGCGTTCTGAATCACAAAACCAAGAATGCGCTTTGGGTTGCGCACGGCCAATCTGAATCCGATCGGCCCGCCATAATCATGGACATAGAGAATATATTGGGAAACGCGAAGCGCGGTCAGGAGTTTTTCAATTACGAGGGAGAGATTATCGAAAGTGTACTCATATTCCTCCGTTGTAGGCATGCTGCTGTTTCCGAATCCGGGGTAGTCCGGAGCAATGACATGAAAGCAGTCTGCGAGCAGGGGAATTAAATCCCTGAACATATGGGAGGAGCTTGGAAAACCGTGCAGCAGGACAATGGCCGGATGATGCGGAGACCCGGCTTCACGAAAAAATATTTTCAATCCCTCGATAGTCAGGTATTTATAGAAAACCATCATTTCAACCCCTTGGTAAACAGACTCATATCCTTTGCTAACAAACCTATGTAAAGAATACGCCTTTAAGTACTTTCTTAGTTCAGCAGATAAAGCAGACTTGATTCAGGTGGAGTTTTTAACTCCACCTGAATCTTAGTCGCACTTATCCAGGGACTAATCCGCTCTTAACTCACCGCTTGCAGAAGCGGGAGTCTTAGAGCGGATTAGTCAGCGGCTAAAAATCCCCCGGGACTCAGAAAAGTTCCGGGGGAAGCTTGAAAAATTCAATAGTTCCAGGGGAGTCGCCGGTGAATTCCAGCCAAACGGTGTGCTGAAAAACCGTTGACCGCTTTGCCAAAAGGCTTAAATACGTCTCTGTCCGGATGTCCTTGGGTATAAATTATGGGGAATCCAGGGCTGATGTCAGCTCGAAAGTTTTCTTGGCTTGCCGGCGTTTTAGTTGCCGCAGCTGTTGCAAGCACGGCCTTTTAAGATAACTTTTTGTAAGCGGAGGATAAGTTCTGCTTACAGTTGGCGGTATATGGAATATTTATTCCGTTTGTCAACGTCCAATCTTTCCAGTAAAATTAAGGGGAAAGGTGGTTAACTCGGATTACACGAAGAAGCATCCGATGTTGTCCGCCTCAAGCGTTTGCCGTCCCTCGTCAGCGATGGGTTGCGCTACAAGGATACAGGGAATAAGTGACAGGCGGGTTGAATAAATGAGTTCCCGGCGATGCGGCAGGCCTTTAAACCTGGCCGCATTTAAACTAAACGAGCTTAAGATTAAAGATTCTGCTTGAGCTTCTGCTTGCAAGACCCCGGAAGGAGGCAGGGAATGAATAAAATACTGGTTGTCGAAGATGAAGATATATTGCGGGAAGTGATCGTGGACTATCTGAAGGAAGATGGCTATCAAATCTTAGAGGCCGCGGATGGCGAAAAAGCTTTGGAGCTCTTTCAGGCCAATGCTGTTGATTTGGTAATCCTGGACATTGTCCTGCCGAAGATTGATGGCTGGTCGGTATGCCGCAGAATCCGGAAAAATTCCGCTATCCCCATCATCATTTTGACCGCCCGTTCCGATGAGGATGACTCTCTGCTGGGCTATGAGCTAGGAGCTGATGACTATCTGATCAAACCCTACAGTCCCCGGGTTCTCCGGGCAAAAGTGAAACGGTTTCTGGAAAAGTTTTCAGGTGTTGTGGCTGGAAGGCTGGTATCAGCCGGCGGCATTGTCCTGGATATGCGCTCAAGACTTGTTTCCCTGGACGGCAAGGCCGTTAATCTGACCCATACGGAATTGGAAATCCTGGCTTATTTAATGCAGAATAAAGGAATTGTCATTAGCAGAGAGCAATTGATCTCTAAACTATGGGGCTATGATTTTTATGGTGACGAAAAGACGGTGAACAGCCATATCAGAAACCTGCGTGCCAAGCTGGGCGATAAAGGCGGCTGCATTGTCACGGTGATCCGCTCGGGATATAAATTCGCAGAGGAACAGCGATGAAAAAAAGTATTGTTTTTAAATGGTTTGTACTGACGGCCCTCTTATTCTCGGCGCTGCTTTTAGTCATCGGCGTCACCCAGAATTATTTTTTTGAGCAATATTATCTGCATAAAAAAGCGGCTGCGCTCCAACTGGCAATGGAGGAGTACTCCGGTAAGGCCGCGCAAGCGGGAGCGGAAGCAGCAGCGGCCGAACTCTATAAGAATAGCCGGGTTTGGATTACCGAACTGGATGAGTATGGGCGTATCCGGGATGTGGAACATTACTACATCGAGGTAAGCTTGAAGAATGAAGCTCAGGGAAATTGGCGCATACCCATGTATTCTTTTACAGGAGAATTTTCTTCCGCTGTCCTCTCTTCCTTAAAGGCCGGCGATGAGGTGGTGATTGATACCGTTAATAGAGCAGGAGAAAAGATACCTTATCAGATCCAGACTGCCTCCACGGGAGTTGTCAATTTAAATATTGCCAACAAGCTGCATGGCCCTCAGGCCGATCCGGCCTATAGCCACCTTGAAACCGGCCTCTACAGGGGAACAATCACGAAAACTGTATTTCCGGAACGAGGAGAGGATATAGCCTTTCCTTACAATGAACAATATTTTCTGGACCAGGTCAAGGAATTCCAAGTCGGTTTGCTGGCTGATAAGGCCCAGCCTCTTCAGCATACGGAAGAGTATAGGACCACAGAAAATTTGGCGCAATATGAGATCATTGTTAAACCGGTCAGAGAAAATGGGACAGGGGGCTATATTTTGGCCATGACCTCTCTGCAGCCGGTGGATGAAGCCATAGCGGTCCTGCGGCAGTTCTATCCGTACTTTTTTGGTCTGGCCTTGCTGTGTGTGCTGGTTTTGGCCTTTGTTTTTTCCAGATGGCTGGCTAAACCGCTGCTGGCTGTCAACCGGATCACGGGGAAAATAGCCGGCATGGATTTTACGGAAAAGCTGCCGGTGCGTTCCCAAGACGAAATCGGTCAGCTCTCCCGGAATATCAATGAGCTCTCCGGCCAGATAGAGACCTATATCGGCCGGCTGAAACAGGACCTGGACAAAGAGAAGCAGCTGGAAAAGACCCGCCGGGAATTTATTGCCGGGGTGTCTCACGAACTGAAAACCCCGCTTGCCGTGCTGAAAAGTTGTCTGTCGATTTTAAAAGACGGGATCGCGTCTGAAAAAAGAGATCACTACTTTCAGGCCATGGAAGAGGAAATACAGCGGACGGACTTGCTGGTGGTCAATATGCTGGACCTGGCGAAGTTTGCCTCGGGTACCTATAAGCCGGAAATGGCTCCTTTTGAACTGGAGCAGGTAATTCGCGAGGCAGGCAGGTCCCTGACCGGAGCAATCGAGGAGAAAAATCTCACCCTCTGCTTAAGACTCGCTCCGCAAAGAGTCCTGGGACATAAAGGGCTGATCGGCCGCGTGATCACTAACTTTCTCAGCAATGCCATCCGGCATACGGAGAACGGGCGGGCGATCATCATCACTGTCAGAGGCAATGGACAGACAGCGGAAGTCAGCGTCTCAAACCAGGGGAAGCACCTGGCCGAGGAAGACCGGAAAAGGGTGTGGGACCAATTCTACCGCGTCGAAGCCAGAACAGCCAAAGCGGGTACGGGTCTCGGACTTGCCATAGCCAAGGAAATCCTGGAGTTGCACCATGCTGTTTATGGTGTGGAAAATACCGGGGACGGCGTCCGCTTTTTCTTTGCCCTGCCGCTGGAGCTCGGATAAACAATTTGCTGCAAACTCTTTGCCCGGGTTGATCCTGCATAAATCGTGCGGAAAAAGTCGGGTAGATAACTATAACTCCTGATATTCTATTGATGAGAGAGGAGGTCATACAATGGATTCCTTAAAAAGAATGAATGACGCTTTAAATTACATTGAAGAAAATCTGACAAATGAACTTGATTTTAATGAAGTTGCCAGATTGGCTTTTTGCTCTGAGTATCATTTTCAAAGAATGTTTTCTTTCCTTGCAGGGTTCCCGCTTGCGGAGTACATTCGCCGCCGCCGTCTTACTCTTGCCGCCTTTGAGCTTAATAATAGCAAGATTAGAGTAATTGATGTGGCGGTTAAATACGGATACAACTCACCGGACGCATTCACGAGAGCGTTTCAGAACTTGCATGGCATAACGCCCTCAGAAGCTAAATTTAATGGTCAATTACTGAAAGCATATCCAAGAATGACCTTTCAATTATCAATTAAGGGAGGAAATGAAATGAACTATCGAATAGTCGAAAAAGAAGCATTCCGCATAATCGGCATCAAGAAAAGAGTTCCTCTAATCTTTACGGGAGTTAATCCGGAGATTTCTGCTATGTGGAGAAGTCTGAAGGAGGAAATGCTTCTTAAGCTTAAGGAACTTTCTAATGTCGAGCCCTTGGGGTTAATAAATGCCTCAATAAACTTTTCAGAAGAACGAATGGAGGAAAAGGGGGAACTTGACCACTATCTAGGCGTTGCAACAACAGGGGAGTGTCCGGATAACTTGGCAAAGCTTGAAGTTTCTCCTTCAATATGGGCTGTATTTGAGGCAGAAGGACCGTTTCCGGATACTTTGCAAAATGTTTGGGGACGTATCTATGCCGAATGGTTTCCGTCTTCAAACTATGAACGGGCAGAAGGGCCATCAATTTTATGGACAGAACAAAAAGACCTGACTTCATCATCTGTTAGAAGTGAATTATGGATACCGATTATAAAAAGCACTAATAGTTAAGTTGTACGGCGATTCTATAGTTACCAGCGTAACAGGGGCTGTCGCAATATCCGAAAGTCTTTAATAAAACAAAAACCATGCCTAAACAGTGGGGTAAATCCACGTTTGTGCATGGTTTTTTATTTCATCTGCACCTGTTCTGCATTTTGCTGCTGTAATATCTCTGTATCCAATAAAGAAAGAGGTATTGCCATGAAAAAACTGATGATCTGTTTCCTGACCGGCCTTCTCCTGCTGGGTGTGACTGCCTGCGGCAAGACAACTGCTGCCGGCGATGTAACCCTTAAGTTAAAGAACAGTGTCTTTATGGGAGATTCCATCACCGAAGGGTTTGTCGTGAATGAAATTCTGCCGCAAGATTCCGTCATTGCCGGGGCGGGGGCCACAGCCGGTTTTGCTTATGACGACATGGGGGCTTTGACTGCCAAGAAACCGGCCAGGGTCTTTATCATGTTGGGATCGAATGATTTGCTTATGCCTGTGGCTGGCCCTCAAGAATTATTCAGACAAGATTTAAGGAAACTGATCAAGAAGATCAAGGAAGAACTGCCCGCTTCTGCAATCTATCTCCAATCCATAACTCCCGTAACCCGGGAAGCCTTGCAACAAGAGCCCCGCTACGCGGGAATAGGGGAATATAACGGGATTTTGCAGGAACTGGCGGGTAAACTAGCCGTCCATTATGTAGACATCGGAGCCTTGGCAGAGGCAAACCCCGCTTTATTTGCCGAAGATGGCGTTCATTTCCGGAAAGAATTTTATCAGCTGTGGCTGCAGAAACTCTCTGAGTCATTATAGGAGAGGGAACGATGGTTTTCAGCAGTCTGTTTTTTGTCTTTGCTTTTTTGCCCGTGACCGTTCTGCTCTATTACTCTTTGGGGAAGCATTTGCGCAATGTGGTCCTGCTGGCGGCCAGCCTGTTTTTCTATGCCTGGGGGGAACCTGTTTATGTGTTGTTGATGGGCGGCTCCATCGTGATTAATTACCGGATAGGCACGCTCTTAGGTAGCTTAGGCAGAGATGCTTCCCAGCGGCGAAAAAGGCAGCTTGTTTTAATCCTAGGCCTGGTCTTCAATTTAGGCTGTCTTGCCTATTTTAAATACTGCGGCCTGATCATCAGCACTATAGCCTCTCTGGGCGGTTGGAACTTGCAGGCGGGAGCGCCGGCACTCCCTTTAGGGATTTCTTTTTACACCTTTCACACCCTGTCTTATGTGTTTGATGTGTACAGGAGAAAAGTAAAACCGCAGCAGAGCCTGCTTCTTTTTGCTCTTTATATTGCTATGTTCCCGCAGTTGGTGGCCGGGCCGATTGTGAAGTATGCGGAGATTGAATCCCAGTTGGCTGTCAGGAGCACGACTTTCCCGGAATTCAACTCCGGGCTGCGGCGTTTTCTCTGCGGTTTGGCGAAAAAAGTGCTTCTGGCCAACAATATAGGCCTGCTCTGGTCCGAAGTAAAGGCCCTGCCCGCTGCGGAAATTTCAGTGCTCCTGGCCTGGGCCGGGATTATAGCCTTTGCCTTGCAGATTTATTTCGATTTCAGCGGCTATTCCGACATGGCCATCGGTTTGGGAAAAATGTTTGGCTTTCGTTTTCAGGAAAATTTCCGCTCGCCCTATCTGGCGCAAAGCGTCTCGGAATTTTGGCGGCGGTGGCATATTTCCCTCGGAGCGTGGTTTAAAGAATATGTCTATATTCCTTTGGGAGGGAGCCGCGCCGGTAAGTGGAAACTGCTGCGGAACCTGGCCGGCGTCTGGTTCCTCACCGGACTCTGGCATGGTGCCAGCTGGAATTTTGTTTTGTGGGGGCTCTATTTTGGAATAGCAATCTCTGCGGAAAAATTGTTGTTGCTGAAAAGCATGGCACGCTGGCCCCAGGCTGTCCGTCATCTGTATTTAGTGCTGTTGGTCCTTATCGGCTGGGTGTTCTTTGAATTTAGCAATCTGACGGACGGGCTGGGTTTTCTGGGGATTATGTTCAGAGCGGGAGGCCAGGCACTCATAGATCAGCCGGCCCTTGTGAAGCTAAAAGCTTATGCCGTCTGCTATCTTGTGTGTATCCTTGCCGCTTCACCCGGGCCGAAGAAAGCGGCATTATCGGTGCAACGAATTCTTGGCCCTCTCTATGAATCAGCCGTAAGCGTTTCTTATGGCGCTTTGATGCTTTGGACAACGGCCTATATGGTTGCTTCAACCTACAACCCCTTTATCTATTTTCGATTTTAACGGAGGATTGAGATGAAGATCAAAGCCCCCAAAGGCTGTGCTGTTGTGCGGAATATCCTGGGCCTGTTTCCGTTTTTATTAATATTGGCCATGTTTCTCTGGCATCTGGCTCTGCCGGACAAAACCTTTTCCCCCAAGGAGCGGCGCTACTTGGCACAATGGCCTGTTTTTCGGCTTGAAAACGTCTTAAACGGCACCTATGAGACTAAAGCTGAAGCCTATTTTGCGGATCAGTTTCCCTGGCGGGACCTTTGGGTTCAGATTCAGGAAGTTTCTGAACAAATTTTAGGACCAGGCCCGGACCAGCGAGAGCCCGGATTTTCAAGAGAAGGGCATTAAAAAAAGTGGCCCGGGCCATTAAAGGTATTTGTCGATATATTCCTTCATCTCCAATACTAATTTGCGTTTGCCTGATGAGATTATTAAAGACATAGTTATTGAGCATTAAGGATTTATCCCCTAAACTATTAATAATATTTTAAAAGCCAATTAGTATAAGACAGTCTTAAATTTTAAGGAAACAGCTATTATTTTAGCGGTACCTGTGGCTACGGGATCTTTGTCTTTATGGTAGTCGAACTTACAAGTGCGCCAAATACCGTCCCGGTTTATTCCCAAATATATAGTTGAGCCCTTTTCCGGTTTCAGATTGAAATGTGCCAGAATTCAGTTCATTTATTGTTTTTCTGGGCAGGTTATATTATGTTAATAATGTTAACCTGATTTCCTATTGGTTAATATGGATACCTAGAGTGAAAGATAATTGGGGTTACTTATTTTTTATTGGGGGGCAATTATGGATTCCGCTCGCATTCTGATTATTGAAGATGATTTTGAAATAAACCAGTTAGTAGCCAAATACTTGACGAAAGAAGGATTCGCGATCGATTCCGTTTACGACGGGAGAGAGGCACTAGCTTGTGTCTCGAATCAGGAATACCAGCTCATAATTTTAGATTTGATGCTGCCTGAGGTTGACGGACAGGAAGTTTTGCGCAAAATCCGCGCCAAGAAGACCATCCCTGTGCTGATCCTGTCCGCCAAAGATAGGGAAATGGATAAAATAATGGCTCTAGGGCTTGGGGCGGATGATTATTTGACCAAACCCTTTACAATCGGAGAGTTGGTCGCAAGGGTCAAAGCCCAGTTGCGCCGTTACACAGACTTTAATCCCAATGCCAACGGCATCGGGTCCAAGGTTTTAAAGCACGGCGATTTGCAGCTTGATCTGTGGACCTGTGAGGTTACTGTGGGCGGGCAGAAAAAATCTTTAAGCGCCAAAGAGTTCGCTATCCTGAAACTGTTTCTGTCCCAACCTTCCCGAGTCTTTACCAAATCCCAGATCTTCCAGGCTGTTTGGCAGGAAGAGAGCATGAGCGACGATAATACCGTCATGGTGCACATCAGCAGACTGCGGACGAAGCTGGAGAGAGACCCGTCTAATCCGGTGTACATCCAGACTGTGTGGGGTTTCGGCTATAAACTGGGCGAGGGGTGTTAGCATGTTGAACCTCGCTCTTTTTCTTGTTCTGATATCCCTCAGCCTCTTTTGGGGGCTGCGCTACTATCATCTGCTGCATAAATTGCAAAAAATAAGGCAAATAACGCAAGGAATTCAGACCGGCAATTTAAATCTGCGCTACCGTCTAGGCACGGACTATAAGGAACTGGAGGACTTGGGCGGAGAGCTGAACCGGCTGGTGGACTCTTTTCAGAAGGCTTTTGAACGGACCCGATTCTTAGAAGAAGAGCGTAAACGGATGATTGCCAACATCTCCCACGACCTGCGCACGCCCTTGACCTCACTACTTGGCTACTTGGAAGCCTTGCAAAATGACGAAACCCTGACCGTGGAAGAAAAAGAAGGTTTTCTTGGCATAGCGGGCCAAAAAGGGAAGGACTTGCTGTCCTTATTACAGGATTTTTTTGAACTGACCAGACTGGAAGCTGATGATGCTTTACCGGAGCTGCAAAAAGTCAACCTGACGGAGATCGTGCCTGAGGTTCTCGTCGGCTTTTATCCTGATTTTGTGCAGGCCGGGATTACTCCGGCAGTCAATATTCCGGATGCTCCTCTCTATGTCTGGGGAGACGTTGCTTACCTGCGGCGCATCTTAAACAACCTTCTGACCAATGCCTTGCGCTACGGCCAGGATGGGAAGGAGATCGGGATCGGCCTCCGGGAAGCGCCGGAGATGGTTTGGGTGGAGGTTTGGGACAGGGGCAAGGGAATCCGGGCTCAAGATCTGCCCCACATTTTCGAGCGGCTGTATACCGGGGAGGCTTCGAGGAACACTTCCCTTCGGGGCAGCGGTCTGGGATTGACCATCGTCAAGAACCAGGTTGAAAAACAGGGCGGCCGCATCACTGTAGCCAGCATACCCGGTGAGAAAACAATCTTCTCTTTTGGCCTGCGGAAAAGCTAAGATGATCTATTTTTAAATTTAAGGATTTTGTAAGAAATTTTCAAAGGGCCTGAAAGAACTCTCAGGTATACTGTGCTCGAAAGGTGTGATAGCCGTGGATTTTTGTTTGCGAACCCTTAATTTAAGCAAACGCTACGGAGAAAAAGCAGTCGTCCGGGAGATCAACCTGAACGTCAGGACCGGAGATATCTACGGCTTTTTGGGACAAAACGGCGCAGGCAAGACGACTACGCTGCGGATGCTCATGGGCCTGATCCGGCCGTCGGCGGGAGAAATCGAATGGTTCGGCGCGGGGCCGCATAGTGGCAGAGCTAGGGCACTGGAGCGCATCGGCGCGATTATCGAGTATCCGGGGTTTTATCTTAACCTGAGCGCAGCAGAGAATCTGGAGATCCATCGCCGTCTCATGGGGATGGGCAACAAAGAATGCATTGACGAGGTTCTGAGCACTGTCGGCCTGCTCGATGCCAAGCAGCAAAAAGTGAAGAATTATTCCCTGGGAATGAAGCAGAGATTAGGGATCGCCCGGGCTCTGCTGCACCATCCGGAACTCCTGATTCTGGACGAACCGACCAACGGCTTAGATCCGGTAGGTATTAAGGAAGTCCGGCAACTCTTTTTGGAGCTGGCTAAGCAACGGGGCATTACCATTCTCATTTCCAGTCATTTGTTAAGCGAAATCGAGCTGGTGGCCACCAGGATTGGTATTATTCATCAGGGGAAACTGCTGGAGGAAATTGATTACGCGGAGCTGCGGAAAAAGGCCAGGCAATATCTTGAAATTAAGCTCGATAACGAGCAGCGGGCTGCCTATCTTTTGGAGCAAAAGCTGGGCATGGGCGATTATCTTGTAGCCGGCCCGGGCCTTTTGTATCTCTATGAAGGTCTTGAGCAGTCGGCAAAGGTCAATTTTACGCTGGCGAGTAATGGCATTGGCGTTAGGGAGATTGTCCTGTCGGGGGATAGCCTGGAAGACTATTTCCTGAAAATCACCGGAGGTGCTGAGCTTGTTTAGCGTATTTAAAACAGAAGTGATCAAGCTTAAAAACACAAAGATCCTTTGGCTGGTTCTGATCGGAGCATTACCGGCAAATCTTGTGAGCTTGATGGGGTTATTGCCGAGAATATCTCCCGCAGGCACACCTGCGGGTGTTAACCTGCAGGACATGTTTTACCGCCAGGGGCAGATGATTACCATATTGGGTCCCGCCTTGTTCGCTCTGATGACCGGGTATATTATCGCTCGGGAATATCAGGAACGTACGATCAATCAACTATTTTCCTACCCGGTTTCGCGGATGAGATTTTTGGCGGCTAAACTCGCGGCAGTGTTAGCCCTCATTGCCGTAACCACAATACTGTCAAGTTTAACTGTGTTTGCGGTCGGCAGCAAATTGGTTTTCCAGCAGCACGCGGATCTTCAGGCATTATGGTTGGGTATAAAAATGAATGTGATGATTTGTGTACTCTCCTTTGGTACAATTCCTGTGGCGGCAGCCTTGAGTATGGTAGGGAAGAACATTATTCCAGCCGCGGTTTTGGGAGTGTTTGTTACCGTCATCGCCGCTATCGGTGAAGCCGGACATGGCAGATTGAGCATCCTTTTCCCCTGGTTAACCCCTTATTGGCCAGTCCGGCAACTAGCCCAAGGAATAGCCCAAAACTCCGGTTTGAACCCCTATGCGCCCCTTGCGCTGGTGATTCTTGGGGGTACCTTCCTTGTCGCCTTAATTTTCTGCCTCGTCTACTATGCCAGGGCGGATGTCCACAGTGGGTCTTGAGGCTCTTTTGCCCCGGGGTAGGGCCAGGGCAGAATGCCTGGAGAGTAACCTGTGCGAAGACAGTGCCTTCGGGTGCCGGCCAAGTTTTCTTTATGAGGAGAGATAAAAGTGAGAAACATGGATAAGAGCTCAGCAGCTGCTATAGACAAAGGAAGATATGTGAAAATTGGTACTTTTGCTTTAAAAATTATTGCCCTTGCAGCTATGCTGCTTGATCATTTGGAGGGAACTTTTCCTGATACATTTCCGGTTGCTTTGAGCTGGACCGGCAGAATTGCCATACCGGTGTTCATGTTCTGCGTTATTCAAGGTCTTCTCCACACCAGCAATACGAGAAAGTATCTATTCCGTCTCTATATCGGGTCCGCAGTTATGGCTGCCGGAAGCTTTATTTTGCAGATTATCGTTTCAGAAGCCCGGTTTCAGATTGCCGATAATATGTTTGCTACACTCTTTTTATTGGCCGTCTTGATTAGCTTGATAAGAACCAAACTTGCTTTGAAGAAAAAAGTAAGGTTGTGGATTATCTTTATAGTGACTCAAATGATTAGTTTTCTGCTCATCATAAGGTTACAGACGGCAGCGAAATCCTGCGCCTATTTGGCAAATGGGCTAATTCCCAACGTCATAACCAATCAAGGTTCTGTTCTATTTTTAATGCTTGGTCTTTTGATGTACGCTTTTAGGAATAATCGCCTGAAATTTTCAGTTATGTACCTTGCCTATTGCCTCTTAATGCTTGCCAGTGCAGGCTTTTCCGGGTTCACAGTTCAAAACTTGTTTTATGGCAATTACCAGTGGATGATGATCATAGCACTGCCGTTAATGCTTGCCTACAACGGCCGAAGAGGCAGAAGTTTAAAATATTTCTTTTATGCCTTTTATCCTTTGCATATTTGGCTTTTGTTCCTCATCGGCAACTTTGTGCAAAGGAAATGAATCATTTTTTTGTCTGATTTAAGGCCATACTAAAGCCATCAGGTGAAAAAGACAAGTCATTTGATTCATTTAAAAAGAGGAAGGTTTTGCCCATGGCGGATTATACCCGGGAAGAAAAAGACTGCTTTACCGTTTTAGGTTTTGGAACTGGCCTTAAGAGCACTGACACAGATTTTGCTGGCTTAACTTAAGGAATAAGAGATAAAAGGAGGGATGGAAATGTCCTATACCGTTGATTTTAAAAATGTGTCCGCTGTTGGTTTAGAGTCTTCACCTGTAGCCGAAGCCCTTGCCGGTTTGCGTGCTAATGAAGCCCGATACTTTATGAACAAATACAAGCATGAATTTGCGGTTGTACCGGCTGGCGAAAGCCAGGAGACCCTTGACTACGTGAAGCGAATTTTGAAAGAAGAACGTGAGATTGAGTTTGCGGCCAAACCTTTAGAAACGTCGCGTTTTCAAGTGGAAAACATCAAAATGGCCTACGTCTTTTATGAGGACGGTCTTGCGGTCAACGTCATGTATACGGTTGATGACCCTAAGAAGCGGGCCGTTGGTTTTAAGCTTTCTGAGGGGATGGAGGTACCCAAGGAGTTGGAAGGGAAGTTTAAGTTTGCCAGGCAGAAGTCTAAACTAGCCGGAACAATTCGGGGTTCTTTTTTTGTCATTAAAGGAGACTATTAAAGCAGGCAAAGATTTAAGTAAAGAGCGTTTAAACATAATTCTAGAAGTTTAGGTAATAATATCGATTGGTAAATGTAACATTAGATGGAGGGGTACGATAATGAATAATGATTCTATGACAGGGCAGCAAAACTCGCAAAGTGCTCGCGAGTTCGAACAAAAAGCTCAAGAAGCTGCTTCAGGGGAACAAAAAGCCAGGAATTTCAATGCTCAAAATTCAGGCAATGGAAATAATCAACAAGGTCAATTTCAGAGTGTCAGTCAGCAGGCATCAATGAAGGGAAGTATGTTTACTAATACTATGTCCGGGCAACAGGACTGGCAAATGGCTCAGGATTTCGAGCAAAAAGCTCAACAAGCTGCTCAGGGGGAGCAGAAGGCTGACAGCTTTAACGCCCAACATTCTGATCGATAATTTCCAATCGAAGAAGTACAAAACTTAATGATTTAGGGAAAACGTTGATATAAAAGTGAACTAAATCTGTTATTTTATAAGGGGTTATCTTCAAGTAAATTGTTTAATGAAGATAACCTCTTATGTTTCAAGTGATAAAAATCTGGTTCAAGGGTAGGGGTCAAACTATAATCTCGGGCTTAAAATCACATAAGCGCTGCCAGCTACTAATGCCCTTAGATATTTTAAAGCAAAGAATAGAAATGCCAATATTGCCGATATAATGATAAGTCCAACTATACCTCCAACAAAATATGAGATCTTCATTCCCTCCATTGGTAATGGATAAATTACATTTGCTCTCAGTATTCTACCTATGTGTTCGTAATAATCGCTCAGTAGTAAATGTATAAAATTGTCTGACAGGGTGTTATAGAATTATTACAGTAACCATGTTATAGTGAAATTCAGCATAATAAACGGGAGGAAGCGTATGAAAATAAAACGAAGTTTTTTAATTATTTATCTCTCATTATTAACCGCAGCTTTTATTTTCACATTATCTCTATCTGCTTACGCCGATACGTCTTCAACTACAAGATTATCCGGTTTTGATCGTTATGAAACCGCATCCCAAATTGCCAAGGCTGGATGGCCACAATCCGATTACGCGATTCTCGCTTATGGTGAGGATTATCCGGATGCTCTAACCGCCGCACCTCTGGCTCAAAAATATAATGCCCCTATATTATTGACAACTTCAAGTAGTCTGCCAAATTCGACAAAACAAACGTTAGTTGATCTGCAAGTGAAAAATGTAATAATAATCGGTGGAACGGGTGTAATACACTCTTCAATTGATTCTGAATTACAAGCTATGGGAATTACGACAAGTCGTATTGCAGGGCAAGATAAGTATGAAACGGCAGTAAAAATTGCCCAACAAATTACAACGCCTTCGGCAATTTTTGTTTGCACTGGTGATGACTATTCGGATGCTCTATCAGTTGCTCCGATTGCGGCTATGAAACAGATGCCAATCATCTTGGTACCAAGAGATTCCATACCAGATTGTGTAGATAATTATATTGCCGAGATTAAGGTTACTAAAACTTATGTGGTTGGGTATTCTGACCTTATTGGTGATTCGGTCTTTGAACGATTGCCTTATCCGGAAAGAATTTTCGGATTTGATAAGTACGCCAGGAATATCGCCATAAATAAAGAATTTGATAGCGAATTTAAGTCTGAAAATGTTTGTGTAGCTACTGGAGAAGGTTTTGCCGATGCCTTAACTGGCACAGTCTATTGTGCTAAAATTTCAGAACCCATCATTTTAATTAAAGATAATTCCCCAACTGACACAATAAATTATTATCATCAAAGGTTAACTAATGCCAGCAATGTTTACATATTTGGAGGAACCGGCGTACTTTCAGATAGTCTGATAAAGGGGTTAAACAGCACTGTGCCGACGGTTTCTCCTACAGAAGCAGTTAATTCGGTTACAACGATCCTAACGCCTACGCAAATTTCAAAACTAGTAAGTCCTTCAGTCCTGTATATTGAAACTTACGATAGCTCGGGCAAGGCTTATGGCAGCGGCAGTGGTTTTGTTGTTGATAGCAATGGGAAAATCGTCACTAATTACCATGTTATTGAAGGTGCCTCAAGTGCCAAAGTTTATTTAGCTAATGGAACGGAATACGATGTAGACAAGGTTTTTGCTTTTGATAAAGATAGAGATATTGCAATTTTAGGGATTAATGCTTCGGGTTTATCTCCGGTAACGTTGGGAGACTCCAGTTCTGTCAGCACTGGTGATAAAATTTACACAATCGGCAGTCCGGAAGGATTTGAAAATTCATTGTCGGACGGTTTGATAAGTTCTAGCTCAAGAACTATATCTCATCAAAAGTTTATTCAAATAACTGCCCCAATTAGTTCAGGTTCAAGCGGTGGAGTTCTGCTTGACGAAAAGGGTAGAGTTATAGGAATAACTACAGCAAGTATAGAAGATAGTCAAGATTTGAATTTTGCTATCCCTATAAACGATCTCAAGGGGTTCTTAACTCAGGATATTAATAAAAACCTCTCTAACTTGGAAGAAGTGCCAACTAATTTTGCCGACCTGCAAAATTACTTAAATAATAATTTTGGAACTCTTAACATAGAAGGACTAAAGATGAATATTTTTTGGGTAGTCAATGAAGATGACTTGATGATCAAAGGTGTTGACCTGCAAATTCACGCTTTTATGGATAGTTCGAGTTATGATAACTGGCTATTATTATGTGATAATGGCTATCAGGATAAGTTGACCAATAATTTTAAGTCAGTATTTGATATGCTTCAGACAGCTTTTCCGGATAAGAGTATTTGGTTAAACGGTATAGCTGCCTATAGTACTGATAGTGATCCCGTGGGATTCAAGCCAAGCGAAGTGACTTATGATAGCGCAAAAGGGAAATGGCATGTATTTCATGAGTTCATTGGCTTCTATGATAAAGATGGGAAAGGTGGAGCTGAACCAGAATTTAACGCTCCTAATTAGGGCTTGCTAACCAAACCCTTTAATCAAGCAAAAAACCAAAATCTGTAACTATAAAATACCTCTTCAAAAATTGGACAAAAAGAACTCTGAGCTTATGCTCCAAGTTCATGACAAAGAATTGCATGCTAATCATACAC
>NZ_JAVHUW010000001.1 GCF_030954495.1 Candidatus Desulfosporosinus nitrosoreducens
TGGGTTGCAAAAGAAGTAGGTAGCTTAACCTTCGGGAGGGCGCTTACCACTTTGTGATTCATGACTGGGGTGAAGTCGTAACAAGGTAACCGTAGGGGAACCTGCGGTTGGATCACCTCCTTACCTAAAGATATTGCTTCGAGTGGCGTGCTCACACAGATTGTCTGATAGAAAGTAACGAGCAGAAATACCTTTATAGGCTTGTAGCTCAGGTGGTTAGAGCGCACCCCTGATAAGGGTGAGGTCGGTGGTTCAAGTCCACTCAGGCCTACCACTTCTCGGAAGTGGAAAAGGTACTGCGCGTGACTGTATGGGGCTATAGCTCAGCTGGGAGAGCGCCTGCCTTGCACGCAGGAGGTCAGCGGTTCGATCCCGCTTAGCTCCACCATATAGTCCGGTATTTCACTACTTCAGAGTATATTGGCAACAGTATGCTGCGAAGTATTTTGCTCTTTAACAATCTGGAACAAGCTGAAAATTGAAACATGACGGCTGAAATTCATTCCTCCGTAGAAGTACCGGAATGAAGAGTAACCTGTCATAGAGTCTCTCAAATGTTTGCAACTTGAACGGTGGAAACATCTTCGGGTTGTGAGGTTAAGTGACTAAGCGTACACGGTGGATGCCTAGGCAGTCAGAGGCGATGAAGGGCGTGCTAATCTGCGAAAAGCGTCGGTAAGGTGATATGAACCGTTATAACCGGCGATACCCGAATGGGGAAACCCAGTGTGTTTCGACACACTATCATGTCATGAATACATAGTGGCATGAGGCGAACCGGGGGAACTGAAACATCTAAGTACCCCGAGGAAAAGAAATCAACCGAGATTCCCCCAGTAGCGGCGAGCGAACGGGGAGGAGCCCAGAACCTGAATCGGCTTGTGTGTTAGTGGAAGCGTCTGGAAAGTCGCGCAGCAAAGGGTGATAGCCCCGTACACTAAAATGCACAGGTCGTGAGTTCGATGAGTAGGGCGGGACACGTGACATCCTGTCTGAATATGGGGGGACCATCCTCCAAGGCTAAATACTCCTGACTGACCGATAGTGAACCAGTACCGTGAGGGAAAGGCGAAAAGAACCCCGGCGAGGGGAGTGAAATAGAACCTGAAACCGTGTACGTACAAGCAGTGGGAGCACCTTCGTGGTGTGACTGCGTACCTTTTGTATAATGGGTCAGCGACTTATATTTTGTAGCAAGGTTAACCGTATAGGGGAGCCGTAGGGAAACCGAGTCTTAACTGGGCGAATAGTTGCAAGGTATAGACCCGAAACCCGGTGATCTAGCCATGGGCAGGTTGAAGGTTGGGTAACACTAACTGGAGGACCGAACCGACTAATGTTGAAAAATTAGCGGATGACTTGTGGCTGGGGGTGAAAGGCCAATCAAACCGGGAGATAGCTGGTTCTCCCCGAAAGCTATTTAGGTAGCGCCTCGTGAACTCATCTTCGGGGGTAGAGCACTGTTTCGGCTAGGGGGCCATCCCGGCTTACCAAACCGATGCAAACTCCGAATACCGAAGAATGTTATCACGGGAGACACACGGCGGGTGCTAACGTCCGTCGTGAAGAGGGAAACAACCCAGACCGCCAGCTAAGGTCCCAAAGTCATGGTTAAGTGGGAAACGATGTGGGAAGGCACAGACAGCCAGGATGTTGGCTTAGAAGCAGCCATCATTTAAAGAAAGCGTAATAGCTCACTGGTCGAGTCGGCCTGCGCGGAAGATGTAACGGGGCTAAACCATGCACCGAAGCTGCGGCAGCGACGCTTAGGCGTTGTTGGGTAGGGGAGCGTTCTGTAAGCCGTTGAAGGTGGCCTGTGAGGGTTGCTGGAGGTATCAGAAGTGCGAATGCTGACATAAGTAACGATAAAGCGGGTGAAAAGCCCGCTCGCCGGAAGACCAAGGGTTCCTGTCCAACGTTAATCGGGGCAGGGTGAGTCGACCCCTAAGGCGAGGCTGAAAAGCGTAGTCGATGGGAAACAGGTTAATATTCCTGTACTTGGTGTTACTGCGAAGGGGGGACGGAGAAGGCTAGGCTGGCCGGGCGACGGTTGTCCCGGTTTAAGCGTGTAGGGGGTGTGACCTGGTAAATCCGGTTGCATATCAACCCTGAGGCGTGATGACGATGCACTACGGTGCAGAAGTAGTTGATGCCCTGCTTCCAGGAAAATCCTCTAAGCTCCAGGTAACATTAAATCGTACCCCAAACCGACACAGGTGGTCAGGTAGAGAATACCAAGGCGCTTGAGAGAACTCGGGTGAAGGAACTAGGCAAAATGGTGCCGTAACTTCGGGAGAAGGCACGCTGGCATGTAGGTGAAGTCCCTTGCGGATGGAGCTGAAGCCAGTCGAAGATACCAGCTGGCTGCAACTGTTTAATAAAAACACAGCACTGTGCAAACACGAAAGTGGACGTATACGGTGTGACGCCTGCCCGGTGCTGGAAGGTTAATTGATGGGGTCAGCCGCAAGGCGAAGCTCTTGATCGAAGCCCCAGTAAACGGCGGCCGTAACTATAACGGTCCTAAGGTAGCGAAATTCCTTGTCGGGTAAGTTCCGACCTGCACGAATGGCGTAATGATGGCCAGGCTGTCTCCACCCGAGACTCAGTGAAATTGAACTCGCTGTGAAGATGCAGTGTACCCGCGGCAAGACGGAAAGACCCCGTGAACCTTTACTATAGCTTGACACTGAACATTGAGCCTTGATGTGTAGGATAGGTGGGAGGCTTTGAAGCGTGGACGCCAGTCTGCGTGGAGCCATCCTTGAAATACCACCCTTTAATGTTTGATGTTCTAACTCTGCCCCGTAATCCGGGGTGAGGACAGTGTCTGGTGGGTAGTTTGACTGGGGCGGTCTCCTCCCAAAGAGTAACGGAGGAGCACGAAGGTTAGCTAATCACGGTCGGACATCGTGAGGTTAGTGCAAAGGCATAAGCTAGCTTGACTGCGAGAGTGACGGCTCGAGCAGGTACGAAAGTAGGTCTTAGTGATCCGGTGGTTCTGAATGGAAGGGCCATCGCTCAACGGATAAAAGGTACTCCGGGGATAACAGGCTGATACCGCCCAAGAGTTCATATCGACGGCGGTGTTTGGCACCTCGATGTCGGCTCATCACATCCTGGGGCTGAAGTAGGTCCCAAGGGTATGGCTGTTCGCCATTTAAAGTGGTACGCGAGCTGGGTTTAGAACGTCGTGAGACAGTTCGGTCCCTATCTGCCGTGGGCGTTGGAAGATTGAGAGGGGTTGCTCCTAGTACGAGAGGACCGGAGTGAACGCACCACTGGTGTTCGGGTTGTCATGCCAATGGCATTGCCCGGTAGCTAAGTGCGGAAAAGATAAGCGCTGAAAGCATCTAAGCGCGAAACTTGCCTCAAGATGAGTCTTCCCTGGGCCTTTAAGGCCCCTGAAGGAACGTTTAAGACTAAGACGTTGATAGGCTGGGTGTGTAAGTGCAGCGATGCATTGAGCTAACCAGTACTAATGATCCGTGAGGCTTAACCTTACAACACCGAAGGTGTTTTTAGAGAGACAAAATCGTCGGGAACGATTTTGAACAACGCGGAGCGTTGGCCCCGAAGGGGTGAGTATCAGGATGATACGAATAATTTTCAGCGAAGTTCCGAGATTGGTTCTGATGGCGACACGAAAGTGAAGCGGTTGGAATGAAACAGAATTTGCCTGGCGGCAATAGCGCGGTGGTCCCACCTGACCCCATGCCGAACTCAGAAGTGAAACGCCGTAGCGCCGATGGTAGTGTGGGGTCTCCCCATGCGAGAGTAGGACACTGC
>NZ_JAVHUW010000035.1 GCF_030954495.1 Candidatus Desulfosporosinus nitrosoreducens
GCCGCTCTTAACTCACCCCTTGCCGAAGCGGGAGTCTTAGAGCGGATTAGTCAGCGGATAAAGAAGACTTGATTCAGGCGGAGTTTTACTCCAACTGAATCCTAGTCGCCCTTATCCAGGGACTTAGCCGCTCTTGACTCACCGCTTGCCAAAGCGGGAGTCTTAGAGCGGATTAGTCATCGGATAAAATTTCGAACCTTTATTTAAGTTATTATGCATAAAACAATCGTTAAATAATCCTCTGGTTTGCCGTTTGTTTGGAGGAAATTAGAAAAAACCGCAGAATAGAATAGGTATTGGTCTAATCGTATGGTTTAATTGTATGGTTTAATGTGCTGCACTGAATATTGTAGGGGAGTGAGGAAAATGAATCAATCCCGGCTTGAGCGCCTTAACTCTTGGTTCGTGCACTACTCAAACGATTTTCTTTCCGGAGATCCCAAAACAGCTGCCAGTATTCAAGCCAAAATAGATCATACCTCTCGGGTTAGGGCCAATGCCCTGAATATTGCTGTTTCCCTCGATTTAAATTCCAATGATACCTGCATGGCAGAAGCTATTGGGCTGCTTCATGATGCGGGCCGGTTTGAACAATTCATGAAATACGGTACTTATAAAGATATTGTTTCGGAGGATCACGCTGAACTAGGACTGCGGGTCTTAGCTGTCAATCAGGTATTAAAAGAATTGACTGAGGAAGAGAAGACCATAGTTGAGACAGCGATAAGATGTCACAATAAATATTTGCTGCCTCGGGTCATCTCTGACAACTGTCTTGTATTTTGCAAGCTAATTCGCGATGCAGACAAACTGGACATATTCCAGCAGTTTGTCCAGGAGACGGCGCAAAATCCTGGGGACAAGGATGGCCATTCGCCGGAAGTAATAAAGTCGATTCTTGAAGGAAACGTAGTATCTTTCAGGATAGCTAAAACTGACGATGATATTAAGCTGATGAGAATGTCTTGGGTTTTGGATATTAATTATGATTTTACCTTAAAGAAGCTTATAGAGCAGCGTTTTTTGGAACGAATGGTTGAAACTATCGAACCTGCAGAGGATATTCAAAGGGTTTATGATTTCCTTAGAATTCATTTAAAAAGCAGGCTTGTCCAATAAAGCAAACTTGATTCAGGTGGAGTTTTTAACTCCATCTGAATCTTAGTCGCACTTATCCAGAGACTTAGCCGCTCTTAACTCACCGCTTGCCTCAATTAAAACAACCACAAGAGTAAAGATTCTTGCGGTTGTTTTAATTGAGTCCGATCTCATTTTAAAGAAGTACTTTAACAAATAAGAAGTTAAAGAGAAGCTATTGCTTGCCGTGTTTATAAACATGAATATCAGCGGTAAAAACTAAACCTTTTGGGGCTATCGCACAAATTTCCGGGATTAGAGGATCGATCTTTTCCGCGAGATCAACAACTTCCAGGATCATCGGCAAATCAGATGACAGCTCTAAGAGCCGGGCTGAATGGAGAACTTTGTCCGCGCCGTATCCTTCGATTCCTCGGCTCACCGTCACGCCGCCAATCCCTTTTTCTTTGAACCAATGGACCAAATGTTGATACAGGGGCTTGTTTTTGTAACGCTCGTTTTCACCCAGATAAACTTTAAGTAGTTTTGCTTTACCTAACATTGTACACGCCTCCTCCCAAATATTTTGGACTTAACCGGTAACCTTAACAATGGTCTTTTCGTTAGGAAACTAATAATTAAAAATGCATTACAGCATGCGGGCCAGACCTACTCCCAGAGCAACCCCGGTGAAGCCGATAACTATACTCAATAAAGTGTATAATCCTGCTGTAAGCAAACTTCCACCCTCAATTAACATGATAACCTCATAGCTAAAGGTCGAAAATGTGGTGTAAGCTCCAAGAAAGCCGATTCCGATACCTAAACGCCATAATGGGCTGATTGTCAGTTTTTCTATAAACAATATATTCAGGAATCCCAGTAAAAAAGCCCCGGTTATATTTATCAAGAAAGTACCTAAAGGGAACCCTTGGTTCCATTTGCTGGATACTAAAAGGCCGAGACCGTAGCGGGACAGTGCGCCTAAAGCACCTCCTAAAGCAATAACCAGTATACTTTGCATTTTTCCCCTCCTCTTTTTTGGAAAATTAAAGGCTCCTACTGAGATAGTTTCAGTAGGAGCCATCAGCATTATGCAAAAGCGAGCCCCATCGCAAGTTGGAAAAGGTTTGAAATTTAAAAGCTAACCAACTCACTTTTTATAATAACGAAAAAAGTATTTGAAAGCAATAGCATGCATGTCATCTTATAGCCAAATTTGAAAGGCTGAAATCGGGATCGGCTACGGCAAACAGGGCTGTTGTTCACACTCCGTAAAGCATAGGAATCTGTGGGAACAAGCAATTTATAGAAATGGAAATAGAATAAACTATGAACGACGAAAAAGGAGTTGCCGCTATGAAAAAGAAATCTAAAATAACCCGCAAACCAAGAACTCAAGTTTATTTCAATACAGGGACTCGCCCTCATAAGTCGCTCAAAGACTACACGCGCAAAAATAAGCATAAGGAAATAATTTCAGAAGATGGAGAACAGTCCTGACTGGCTGAGAGCATCGAGATGAAGGGAGGAAGAAATGTGTCCCTGAAGGCTATTCCCCAAGAAAAACTATGCAAGTCAGCCCTGAACAAAACGGGAATTCCAGGTTTTGCTTATTGTATGAATCCTTATGTAGGCTGCGTTCATGGCTGTGTATATTGCTACGCTTCTTTTATGTGCCGTTTTACGGGGCATCAGGAGAAGTGGGGCGAGTTTCTGGATGTGAAGATTAATTTTCCCGCAGTGTTAGCCAAACAGTTGAGTGGGCGCCGGGTTAAACCCGAAGGTAAGGTTTTGCTGGGCTCGGTAACGGATGCTTATCAGCCGGTTGAAGCCCGTTATGAAATTACCAGATCCAGCTTAAAGATTTTAGCTGATTACCAAATGCTCAAGGTTAACATCTTAACAAAATCAGCGTTAGTAGAGAGAGATATCGCGATTTTAAGACAGATGCCTTGCGAGGTTGGATTTACCATTACTTCTTTGGATTTAAAAACTGCTCAGGTATTCGAGCCAGGCGCTTCTTCGCCGCAACGGAGAGTCGATGCGCTCCGACAATTAATTAGGGCTGGAATTCCGGTGTGGGTTTTTATTGCCCCACTGTTGCCGGGGTTAGCGGATCGCGAGGAAGCCTTGTCTCAGTTGCTGCATACTCTTCACGAAGAAGGTGTGAGCGAAATTCTGGTAGATTTTCTTAATCCCTATCCTGCGGTTGTCCATCGCTTGAAAAGTGCCTATCGGCAGTTTTTCAACCCAAGCATGCCGGACTTAGAAGAATATCTGAGCAATCCGGGAGTTTACCGGGATAAAATCAAAAGCCGATTTCAGCAGATAAGTGAGTTTGTGGGGTGCCATCCTAATTTTATCTCGCTTTAAATTAACCGGTTGCTTGTCCTTGTATAGCAGGCAGCTTAGTATTCTGTTCTTTCAAAATTATTTGTTCGTATCTTGAGAGGAAAAGAGGAATCGGCGTTGAAAGGTTCTTATGATGATAGATGAGATGGGAGTGAGTTTTTATGAGCGATATTCCTTTTGGACCTGGCCCGATGGCCTTTGCCCACGGGGTAGTGGGCGGAATTTTTTCAATGCTGCTCGTATGGATTGTGGCGCTGTTCATACTTGGCGGCGTCCTAATGTGGCTGTGGAACATAACGTTAACGCGCATCTTTAATATCAGAGAAATTACCTACTGGGAAGCCTTCCGCTTGTTAATAATCGCGGCTATTCTGTTTGGCAAGTTAGGGTTTAACATGCAGTTGTAATGCCCCTTCTGAGAAGTCTCTCTTATAGGTGATAATTAAGAAAAACATTATTTTTTGCCTTTATTTTCCTACTAATCCTCTGGATATTCCCCAATGCGGAGGAGAACGTTTTCCAGATATAAAAGTTGTGATAAGATTAATCCAAATAAGGAAGCAAAACAAGGATTCTTACCGGGTATGGACTATTTCGAAAACAAATAAATTTAAGAGAGGGTGTCCAATGCCTACTAAAAGAGATGTAGAACGTACATTGGAAAACCGGGACTGGGAGCAACTTATAACCTGGGCCAAAGAGGACAGGAATGTTGTGAGACAGCTAGTGGCGCGGATTTATGTCAAGGATGGAATCGTTTTTTGGAGAGCCGTTGAAGCTCTGGGTGTTGTAACCCATGCTCTGGAACAGGAAGAAAAAAACATAGCGGTTGAACTTGTGCGCAGATATTTTTGGATGCTTAATGAGGAGTCGGGGGGAACGGCTTGGAATTCTTCGGAAGCTATAAGCAGTATTATTGCCCATTGTCCGGAATCCTGCGGGCATTTTAACTGGATGTTGTCGGATCTGCTGCAAGATGACAGCCTAAGAGAAGGAGCATTGTGGGGGTTCTGCCAAATTGCTCAGAATGCTCCGCATTTAGTAGAACCGCTGGAAGAACGAATAAACCCTTACCTGTCATCAAAAGAGCCCTTGCTCTTGGGGTTGGCAGCTTTAATTTATACTCTGATGCAATCATCGCAAGGAGTTTTCCCTCTTTACCGTGAAACAGGGCCCAAATGGCAAGTTCCCGAAACCATCGCTGCTTCATTGCAAAACGAGCGGAGCGTCATTGAAATTTATCAAGATGGCAGGTTTAAGAAGTATCCTGTCTCAGACCTTTGGAATGCTCCAATCATTTCGTTTTGGACGGAAAAGGTCATGATTAAGGATTTAGAGGTAGAGATGACCGTCGCCTCTTCGGCAAAGGGGCTTTGTTGGCTAAGCCTGGGTCCGGCTGAGGAAACGACGCTCCGGACCTGGACGTCGCGCTGCTTCCCTAAAGCGTTTGTCCTTCGGAAGCGGGAACCTAACAGTCAGGCGCTCCAGCAGGTGCAGGAATACTTAAAGGGTAAGCGTAAGGTGTTCACGATTCCCCTTCACTCTGTGGGGACACCTTTTCAGCGCAAAGTTTGGGCAGAACTCTGCCGTATTCCTTATGGAGAAACAAGAAACTACGGTGAACTGGCTGAGAACGTGGGAAACCCCAAGGCTCAAAGAGCGGTTGGCATGGCTAACCACCGCAATCCCCTGGGGATTGTAGTACCCTGTCATCGAGTAATAGGCAAAGATGGAAGTTTAACAGGGTATGCAGGAGGTCTAAATATTAAGCAAAGGCTTTTGGAGCTGGAGGGCGTTTTGGGATCTGCCGAAAAAAATAGCTGAAATATTTGCTTGCCAAATATTGAATTCCGGGAAAAATTAATTAAACTTGTGCGCTAAAAGGGGGTGTAAATTTATGAAAACGGAATTACCGTTCACTGGGGTAGAACATATCGGGATAAAAGCTTTAAATATGGAGAAAGCCCTTGACTTTTATAGAGAAGTCCTTGGTTTTAAGTTTCTCTATCAAATTAAACCGGGAGATGTAGAACTGGCTTTTTTAGAATTAGGTGGTACTGTCGTGGAATTGGTAGAGGTTATCGATGGGCGCCGGTTTGAGGATGGGGTTATCAATCATTTGGCTCTCCGTGTAACAGATATCTTTAAGGCCATAGACTATTTACAATCCCAGCAAGTAGAGATGCCCTCCTTAGAGCCAATGTCCTTAGGTGAAGGGCGGTATAATTTCTTCTTCCATGGGCCAAGCGGGGAAAAAATTGAGTTGTATCAAGGATAGGGAAAGGCCATGTGTCAGAGACATTTTAGGTCTCTGCCGATTTAATGCCAATATAGCTTCGCTAATTATGCACCGGATGCATCCTTAGCGAAGCTTTTTAGCTTGCGCTGCAAGGAAGTGTAAACTTTGTTGAATACTTTCTTTGAATCAGAAATTGACGTTCCAGGACAGTTTTTGTTATGCTAAGATCTGGTTGGAATTATTAATTTTTTGTAAAAGAGTGAAATTATAAGGTCATGGAGAAAAAACGCTATTATACTTTTAATGAACACTTGCGAGAAAAGTTCGGAGAGAAAGTTTTTAAGGTTTCCTTGGATGCCGGTTTTACGTGTCCGAATCGAGATGGGACATTGGGATGGGGAGGGTGTGCCTATTGCAGTGAGCGGGGATCGGGAGACTTTGCAGGGGAGCATGGGTCCCCTATAGAGGACCAGTTTGCTGTTGTAACGGAACGAATGAAGAGAAAATGGCCGGCGACCAAATACCTGGCGTATTTTCAAGCCTATACAAATACCTACGCTCCTGTGGAACGCCTGCGTGAAGTGTATGAGAAGGCCTTGGCGGAGGAAAATGTGGTTGGAATTTCTATTTCCACAAGACCGGATTGCTTAGCGGAGGATGTCTTGGCTTATTTGGAAGAGCTGAACCGCAGAACTTATTTATGGGTTGAACTGGGATTGCAAAGTATCCATGACCACACGATGGAGCGGATGGGCAGGGGACACAATTATGCGCAGTTTTGCCAGGGTCTTGAGCAACTGCGTTCAAGAGGGATTCGCGTTTGTGCTCATATTATCCTTGGTCTTCCGGGTGAAGTGCGGGAGGACATGATGGAAACTGCCCGGGCGGTGGCTAAGATGCCGTTGCAGGGAATCAAAATCCACTTGCTTCATCTGTTGAGTGGGACGCCTCTGGCGGAGATTTATAAATCTCATCCTTTTGAACTGATGACAAAAGAAGATTACGTTTCTCTTGTAGTCGACATTTTAGAGCTATTGCCTGCCGAAATGATTATCCATCGTTTAACCGGGGATGGTCCGCCCGCTGATTTGATAGGTCCTCTTTGGAGTCGCAAAAAATGGGAGGTGCTCAATGCTCTCGATGCTGAATTAAGGCGCAGGGATACATGGCAAGGGAAATTTTCATTTTAAGGAGGGTGCTCTTGCGACAGCAAAAAAAGTAACCCCGAAGGGTTACCTAGTGAAAGGGAGGAGAAAACGTCAAAATACTTAAGGCCTAAGAGTTGATCTGGAAAATTTGACAGGAAGCAATAAATTTTGATAGGTTTCTTTTAAGGGCTTAGCTTCCCTTAAAATAGGTTTATAACTGGGAGCTAAATCCAAGTAACGCTGCACATCTGAATTTGTTTCAATGATCCGTCGGAAGATTTGTTCATTGTTGAGACGTTCAGTCATGGCCTGATGCTCCTCTCATAAAAATATTTGTTAATTCTCAATACTTAAAGGTTTGAGGTTCCCGCTAAGGGGTTTCATAGGGAACGAGTTTCCCTTCCCACGTTTTTAAAACAGCCTGGTTTTCATCGAGCGATACCAGATATTGGGGTAGGATAGGTGTCTTGCCTCCGCCTTTAGGGGCGTTTATGATATAAGTTGGCACTGCAAGGCCTGAAGTATACCCCCGTAAATATTGCATTACGGCAAGTCCGTCTTGAATTCTCGGTACAAAATGCCGTGTTCCTTTTACGTTTTTGGCATGGAAGATATAGTAGGGACGTACTCTGATTTTAAGAAGTTCTTGGTTGAGCTTTTTCATGACCTCAGGCTGATGATTAACACCTTTGAGCAAAACTGCCTGATTCCCTAAAACCACTCCTGCCGCAATAAGTTTGTCAGCCGCCTTTTGAGCCGTTTCGGTGACTTCTTTAGGGTGGTTGAACTGAGTGTTAATATAGATCGGTGGATATTTAGCTAAGATAGAGCACAACTCGTCAGTAATGCGCATGGGTAAAGTAACAGGTACCCGCGTTCCGATTCGTTTGATTTCAACGTGGGGAATAGAATGCAGTTCACTCAGGAGCCAATCGAGGGTTTGGTCACTTAAGAGCAAAGCGTCTCCTCCGGTTACTAAGACATCTCTGATTTCCGGGTTAGCCCGAACATACTCAAGAGCGGCTTTAAGATCCGCTATTTTGGCATGGGAATCAGTTTCTCCAATATTTCGACGACGCTGGCAGTGGCGGCAGTACATGGCACACATGTTGGTGACGTTAATAATTAAGCGGTCCGGATAACGCCGGGTAATGCAAGGCGCGGGATTAGTAAGCGCTTCTCCCATGGGGTCCTCTTCCCCGAAATCATCGTCGAGCTCGGCCAGGGTCGGCAGTCCCTGAAGACAAATAGGATCAAGGGGGTCCGTAACCTCCATCAAGCTAAGATAATAAGGAGATATAGCCCAACGAAAGGTTTTTCCTATATGTTCAATGTCTGTGCATTGTTGAGGAGATAATTGCGGGAACAGAGTTTTTAAAGCATCGGCATTCGTAATACGGTGTTTCATTTGCCAATGCCAGTCTTCCCAATCTTGAGGGGTTGCATTAAAAAAATTCAAAATATTTTCTTGACGTTTGTGAAAAATATCAGCGTTAGAAAGTCCCGTAGAAATCGTTTTGCATTTCTCAAGATAGGGAGTAATCTTCTGCCTAAGCTCAGCTGCGCGTCGCAATGAAAGCTGGCGACTAGTATCTGGTGTATGATTCAGTTGAACCGCCATCAAGATTCCTCCTTGTAGTTTATTTTAAAGGAAATAAATTGTGTACATCACAACTAACAACCTAATAATATCAATTAAGTTGTTAGTTGTCAAGAGCATGATGCCTCACGAAGTTGGCTATGTTATAATAGATTAAATGGGGTAAGGGGTTGAAAAGAGTTGGAACAAGCTCGTTATCAGGAGATAGCTATTGATATAGCTCATGCGATCATGATGGGAGAATATCATGAAGGCGAAAAAATTCATGGTCGCTCTACGTTAGCGGGACGGTATAACGTATCTCCGGAAACAATACGCAGAGCAATTGCCATTTTGCAAAATGTTGGTGTGGTTATTGTCAGCCAAGGGGTAGGAATCAAGGTAACATCAAAAGCCATGGCGGAGAAATTTGTGAAATCTTTTGATCAAAAGGGTGAAATTCAAATCTTTCTCGAGGATCTTAAGAAACTGATGGATCAAAGGCGGGAAAACGATTTAAAAATAGAGAGTCATCTCAATAAGCTGCAGGGGTATGCGGACCGCATCATGTCTCGTTGGCTGGACGTCGGAGAAATTGAAATCGGCAAGAATTCACCGGCGATTGGCAAAACTTTGAGTGATTTGAGGATTCGTGAACGCACAGGGACAACGATTATCGCCGTAGTGCGCGACGGTGTGGAGCAGTTCTCGCCCGAAGCCGGTTTTGTCCTGCGTGGTGAGGATGTCTTATTAGTAGCGGGTTCGGCGGAAGGACAAATGCGTTTGCAGCAACTAATCTCATGATAATGGAGAAAAACATGTATCCTGGTATTGATATTATAGAAATTGAACGGATGGCAAATGCTTTAGAACGGCACCCCAGACTATTTGAACGGCTTTTCACAATCCGCGAGCGGGAAAACCTGACAGGCAAAGGGATGCAAAGCTATGCGGCACGCTTCGCGGGGAAGGAAGCCGTTCTGAAAACACTGGGAACGGGTTTGTGCGGGTTATCCTGGCATGACATAGAAATTATAGCTGCGCCAAGCGGAGAGCCTCTCGTTTTCCTTAGTTCCAAAGCAATGGCCCAGGCCCAAGCCAGAGGAGGTTCCCTGGTTCGTGTCAGCCTGACTCATGATCGCACACAAGCCGTAGCCTTCGCAATTTTAAGTTAAAGTGAATGGAAAGTGGGGTGGGAAACGTGCGCGTCGTTAATGCAGAGCAAATGCGCAAGATAGAAGAAAGGGCTATTCAGCAATACGGCATCCCAAGTTTGCTTCTTATGGAAAACGCGGCTTGGGCTGTTGCCGAGGAAATTCGCCGGGGTTTTGGCCCTAAAGAGGGGAATTTAAACGGCCTTAAAGCTGTGATCCTGGTGGGCAAAGGGAATAACGGGGGAGACGGGTTAGCAGTTGCCCGTCATTTGGTTTTTCAAGGCATGGATGTTTCGGTTTTATTGTTCGCCGCTGCCGAGGAGCTTAAAGGAGATGCGGCCTTGAATCTGCGCCTGTATCAAGGTACGACAGGCAAATGCTTTGTTATTGAAGGAGAGAAACAACGGCTCCTGGCACGGTTTGCCCTGGCCCAAGCCGATGTCATTGTGGATGCTCTTTATGGAATTGGCATGCGGGGGGCTTTGCCGAGTTTGATCGAAGAATATGTCAATGAAGTAAATAATGCCTCCGCCTGGGTGGTTTCTGTTGACATTCCCAGTGGGGTAGAGGCTAATACAGGGAAGGTATATCGCACCGCGATTCGAGCTCAAACGACAGTTACCTTTGGCCTGCCAAAGTGGGGTCTTTTTCTGGGTGAAGGTCCGAATTATTGCGGGCGAGTTGCAGTAGACCCGATTTCCATTCCGGAAGAGTTTCTTGAAGACGAAAGCATTTCTACATACGTTTTAACCGACGATAGAATTAGAGACACTCTTCCGGTACGCCATTTAAAAGGGCACAAAGGAACTCACGGCAAGGGAATTCTCGTTGCCGGTTCCAAGGGAATGAGCGGTGCGGCCAGTTTAGCCGGCCGGGGAGCTTTGCGCAGCGGTATTGGTTTATTACAAATTATCACCCCTCAAGGAATTGCCCAAGATGTGGATAGGAGCGTGACGGAGGCAACGGTTTGGTCCGCGCCGGGACAAGATTATCTTAATGAAGAGGCCTGGCCGGTGATATTGAGACAAGCGGAGAAGGCCCAAGCTCTGGCGATTGGGCCGGGGCTTGCGCAGAACCCGCAATTTGCCGGTGTGCTTGAGCAAGCTCTGAGGACCTTTAGCTTTCCAATTGTTTTAGATGCGGATGCCCTTAATCTGGTAGGCCAGGAATTAAGCTTACTGGAAGCAAGAAATGGACGGGGACCGTTAATCCTTACCCCTCACCCCGGTGAGATGGCTAGACTTTGTCAATGCAGCGTTGAAGATGTTGAGAGCAATCGGCTTGATTTAGCCTTGACAAAAGCCGTTGAGTGGGAAGCAGTCGTTGTGCTCAAGGGTTCTGTGACGATTGTTGCCTCACCGGATGGCCGGGCCTTTTTTAACCCAACCGGAAATCCGGGACTCGGTACAGGCGGAACAGGTGATGTCCTTACCGGGAGTATTCTCGCCTGGCTGGCTCAGGGAGTACCGCCGCTGGAAGCCGCCTGCCTGGGAGTTTACTTACATGGAAAATCTGCCGATGATCTCGCCAAAGACCATGGCTGGTCTGGGTTCCTGGCTTCTGAGGTAGCGGACCGTCTGCCCCTGGTGCGGCGTTCTTTGGAGCTGAAGCTGGGTTAAAGAAGAAAAGAGGAGGGAGAACTATGGAACGACAAGTTTGGGCCGAGGTGAATTTACAGGCCTTAAAAGAAAATTATTACAAGCTTCAGGCTTACACTCAAAGTGAAATGATGCCTATTGTCAAGGCGGACGCTTATGGGCACGGCATAGTCCCCGTTGTGAAGACACTCCTGGAGTGCGGAGCGAAACGCTTTGGAGTTGCCTTGCTGCAAGAGGCGTTAGAGCTAAAAACTGAGTTTCCTCAAATAAACGTTATGATTATCGGAGCCAGTGAAATTGACCAGTGGGATAGTGTGGTGCGGGAAGATATTGTGCCCTCGATTTTTCAACTGTCTCAGGCTCGTGCCCTCTCGGAAGCAGCTGTAAAATTTGGCCGCACGGCAAGACTACATATAAAAATTGACACTGGCATGGGTAGAATCGGGTTTCGTGATACGGATGTTTCCGAGATTATGAAAATAACAACGCTGCCCAATTTATTTATAGAAGGAATTTTTACTCACTTTGCCACATCTGATCAAAGAGATTTGACCTTTGCCCGTCAACAGCTTAAGCGCTTTCAAGTGCTCTGTGACAAGCTCAAAAAGGCCGGGCTTAAAATCCCGATCCGGCATGCCGCCAATAGCGCTGCGATTATTCAGTTCCCGGAGTCCCACTTTGAGCTTGTTCGTCCGGGCATAGGTTTGTACGGATTGGCGCCATCACCGCAAGTGGGATGCAATATCGGTTTAGAGCCTGTTATGTCTTGGAAAGCTAAGGTTGCTCATGTCAAAAAGATTAAAACAGGAGAAACTGTCAGCTATGGCCGTACCTTTCAGGCAGCCTACCCCACGACTGTTGCCACGATTCCCTTGGGGTATGCCGATGGCTTAAGGCGGGCGCTCTCTAACTATGGTGAGATGCTGGTTCACGGACGGCGCTCCACGATCATCGGACGGATTTGTATGGATCAAACCATGCTTGAGGTGACCAAAATTCCGGGAGTCCATATCGGAGATGTGGTTACGATTCTGGGGAAGGATGGCTACGAGCAAATTACGGCTACGGAAATGGCGGAATGGCTGGGAACTATCAGTTATGAAGTTATTTGTGGGATTTCCAAACGTGTCCCGCGGATTTATCTCGCCTCTGCCAAGGATGAGTAGACAACGGTTTGGGGCTAAGTCAATAATGGGGGAAGCAACAAATGGCAAGTAACAAACATAATACTTATAATACTTTGTTTCATTGGAATAGTTTTCGACTGCAATTAGTCTTTGAAGGAATTGGGATTGGTGTTATCACAGGTTTAGTCGTGGTATTATATCGTTTTATACTTGAAGAAGCAGGACTTTTGCTGACGCGAATCTACAATGCTTTAATGACAAAGCCTGCACTCATTCCTGTCTGGCTGGTAGTACTTGTTGTCTTAGGTTATATCGTGGGCCTGATGGTTAAAAACGAACCGATGATAAGCGGCAGCGGTATTCCCCAAGTGGAAGGAGTTCTTTTAAGAAAACTGTCTATGACTTGGTGGAAGGTTATTATCGGAAAATTTATCGGCGGGGTTTTAGCAATCGGAGCAGGACTGTCGATGGGACGCGAGGGTCCGTCCGTTCAATTGGGGGCAGCCGTCGGACAGGGTTTTAGCAGTGTGCTCAAACGGATTAAAATAGAAGAAAAGTATCTTATTACCAGCGGAGCGAGCGCGGGACTTGCGGCTGCTTTTGGTGCTCCGTTAGCGGGAGTCATGTTTGCCTTAGAAGAGGTTCACAAGAACTTCTCGCCTTTGGTATTGTGTTCGGCTCTGTCCGCCGCCTTGTCGGCAGATTTTGTAACCAATGAATTTTTGGGCATGAAGCCGGTTCTGAGTTTTGCCAATTTGCATGATTTCCCTTTGCGCTATTATTTCTTTATCATTTTATTAGGAATTATCATTGGCTTTTTGGGGGTTGTCTTTAATAAAACGCTTTTAAAAAGCCAGGATTTATACGCTCGGCAGCGCTGGCTGCCCAAAAAGTATTGGGTTATCCTGCCGCTGCTGATTTCTGTCCTCTTAGGTCTTTTCTTGCCTCAAGTTTTAGGCGGTGGCCATGAATTAATCGCTGCGCTCGTGACGGAAAAGAATTTTACCTTAAAGCTGCTCTTGCTGCTCATCTTAGCCAAGTTTTTTTTCACGATGGCCTGTTATGGGTCGGGAGCGCCGGGGGGGATTTTTCTGCCGCTTTTGGCCATAGGAGCCTTAATAGGTAATATCTATGGAATTGTTGTCGTTCATATGTTTCATTTGGACAGTACTTATATCAATAATTTCATAATACTGGCCATGGCCGGTTATTTCACTGCTATTGTCAGAGCTCCCATTACCGGGACGATTCTGATTACGGAGATGACAGGTTCATTTACGCACTTTCTCTCTTTGGCCTTAATCTCAATATCAGCCTATATAGTGGCCGACCTTTTAGGCTCCAAACCTATCTATGAGTCATTGCTGGAAAAAGTTCTCCATAGACAAGGCGAAGAGTCGGCAATTGGCAGTGAGAAGACTAAATCCATCCTGGAATTCGCTGTTTGCATGGGTTCAAAGTTAGATGGCAAACTAATCAAAGAGGTTGAATGGCCTTCTCATTGCCTGCTTGTTTCAGTCAAACGCGGTGAACGAGAAATTATTCCTAAAGGCGATACAATGATTTACCCTGGTGATTATTTGATTGTGCTTACCAATGACGATAGAGTATCTAAAATTAATGATGTTTTGTCAGAAATGGTTGGAAGCTGCGAAATCGGGCTGTCTTAGAATTAAAGAAAGGTTTAAGCAAGTAAAATAAAGCCATACTCAAACCTAACGGCTTACATCATAAGGGTGTGAGCCGTTTTGCTTTTTATCATCCAGAACTGCGCCCAATCAGGGCCGGCTTGAAAAGGCAAGTGAACTTGAGCGGAGATTGAATTTGAGAAACGGCAGCTATTGGCCTGTGGAAACTGAACTTTAGAAAAAATACATAATACATTTAGTTTTTTCGGTATTTCTGACCTCCTGAATATGTTAAAATTTAAATTACACTCCTAAGAGATAGTTATGTTTCCTTGCTTGGTTATGCAAAGATGTTTGTAGGATGGGAGCATTATGGATGAAGAGATAGCATTTTGCCAAGGGAAGCCTATAAAAAAATAGTATAAAGTAAAGAAAGCTGAGGTAGGATGGTGAAAAAGCTTAAAGAATACATTATTTTTTCATAGAATGAGTTATTCATTTCAAAAATTTGTGTTACAATGCCATCATACAAAATTGAAGTCCAACAAAGGGTGGGTATTATGCAAAATTACGGATTGCCGAAAAAACAGGGTCTTTACGATCCGGCATTAGAACATGATGCATGCGGTATGGGATTTGTTGTTAATATTAAGGGAGAGAAATCCCATGCCATAATAGATGAAGCTTTAACAGTTCTAGAAAACTTAAGCCACAGAGGGGCAAGCGGTGCCGATGAAAATACGGGTGACGGTGCCGGAATCACAGTTCAGATTCCTCATGATTTTTTCAAAAGGGAATGTGAGGTACTGGGTTTTGATTTGCCTGCCAAAGGCAGCTACGGCGTAGGTATGGTGTTTGCCCATAAATATGAGGATTTCAGAAAAATTCAAATAGAAACCTTTGAAAAAATCGTTGAGGAAGAGGGTCAGAGAATCTTAGGCTGGCGGGAAGTTCCTATCGATAAGACGACCATCGGTGAGGGAGCTAAGGCCGTAATGCCGAGATTTATTCAGGTTTTTATTGCCAAAGAGGCCGGTATTTCGGATGAAATGGATTTTGAAAGAAAGCTTTACATCATCAGAAAACGAGCGGAAAAGGTTATTGCTCCAATGTGTGAGGACAAGGGTGGCACATTCTATATTTCCAGCCTTTCTGCCAAAACGATCGTCTATAAAGGTATGCTGACGGCGGAACAACTTCGGAATTTCTATCTTGACCTTGCTGACCTTGATTTTGCCTCAGCACTGGCGATGGTTCATTCCAGGTTCAGCACCAATACCTTCCCAAGTTGGGAAAGAGCACATCCTAACCGCTATCTCGTGCACAACGGTGAAATCAATACTATCCGGGGAAATGTCAACTGGATGAAAGCGAGACAGAAATGTGTTGATTCACCGCTTTTTGACGATCTCTCCAAAGTTTTTCCTATTGTTGACGAGACCGGCAGTGATTCGGCCATGTTTGACAATAGCCTGGAGTTCCTTCACCTCACAGGGAGGTCTCTCCCTCATGCTGTCATGATGATGATCCCTGAGCCTTGGGAAAAAAATGAGCTGATGTCTAAAGAGAAAAGGGATTTTTACCGCTTTAATGACTTTTTAATGGAACCTTGGGATGGACCGGCGGCCATGGCTTTCACAGACGGCGTGGTTATCGGTGGAGTGCTGGACAGAAACGGACTCCGGCCCTCCCGTTATTATGTGACAAAAGATGACAAGGTCGTTCTGGCTTCGGAAGTCGGAGTTATTGATATCAAGCCTGAAAATGTAAAATACAAAGGCCGGTTGGAACCGGGCAAAATGCTGCTTATCGATACGGCAGCCAAGAGAATTATTTCCGATGAGGAAATCAAGCAAAGTGTAGCTCGCTTGCACGCCTATGCAGAATGGAACAAGCGGCATATCGTCAATCTCAGCGACTTGCCTGTTGAGAATCTGCAAGAAGAGAATGTCCCTGCAGACCTGGTCAAGCAGCAGAAAGCCTTCGGCTATACCTTTGAGGATATCACCAAAACAATTCAGCCTATGGCCATACAGGGTGTTGACCCGGTTGGAGCCATGGGTATGGATTCGCCTCTGGCCGTTTTATCAGAGAAACCTCAAATGCTTTATCTTTATTTCAAGCAGCTCTTTGCCCAAGTTACTAATCCTCCTATCGACGGCATAAGAGAAGAAATCATCACTTCCGGCAGCATACTTCTCGGGGATACGGGAAATTTGCTCGATCCGGATCAGAGAAACTCTGCCAGTCTGTCTTTGGAGCATCCGATTTTAACGAATGAACAGCTTCATACGATTAAACATCTCAATAATGATAAGTTAAAAGCGGTCACCATATCCATACTCTATAAAGTTTCCGCAGGGCCTAAAGCCATGGAGAAGGCTTTGGACAAAGTATTCCGCAAGGCGGACCAAGCGATCAGCGAAGGCGCCAATGTCATCATCCTCTCCGACCGGGGAGTCAACAAAGAACTGGCAGCTATCCCCGCTCTCTTAGCCTCCTCAGGGCTCCATCATCATATGATTCGCAGAGAAATCAGAACTAATATCGGCATTGTCCTGGAATCAGGAGAACCCAGAGAGGTGCATCATTTCTGTGCTCTTATTGGCTACGGCGTCACGGCAATTAATCCGTATCTGGCCTATGAAACTCTCAAAGATCTTGCTGAAAGAGGATTGCTGGACGGGTTAACTTATGAAGAGGCTAAAAAGAACTTTATTAAAGCTTCCGTGAAAGGTATTCTTAAAGTACTCACTAAGATGGGAATTTCGACCATGCGCAGTTATCACGGATCTCAAATTTTTGAGGCTGTAGGACTCAGGAAAGACCTCATCGAGAAGTATTTCACCATGACGCCTTCCAGAGTGGAAGGGATTGGGCTTGAAGAAATAGCAATAGAAAATCAAATGCGCCATGAAAGTGCTTATCTCGAAAACTCGCCCTATACGGATACACTGGAAGTTGGCGGTTACTTCCAGTGTAAGGATGACGGGGAGATCCACCTCTATAATCCGGAAACCATCTATATGCTGCAGAAGGCCTGCCGGGAAGGGAACTACTCTCTTTATAGGGAGTTTTCCAAAAAGATCAACGAAGAAGCGGTCTATACGTTAAGGAACCTTCTTGATTTTAAAGTCAATGCGGGAGATACAATTCCTGTCGAAGAAGTGGAATCCATTGATTCGATTGTCAAACGGTTTAAAACCGGGGCAATGTCCTACGGTTCCATCAGCAAAGAAGCTCACGAATGCCTGGCTATTGCCATGAATAGGTTGGGCGGCAAGAGCAATACCGGTGAAGGCGGAGAGGACATCGAGCGGTTTACGGTGATGGACAACGGCGACACCAAGAACAGTGCTATCAAACAAGTGGCCTCGGGACGTTTTGGCGTGACCAGCAACTACTTGGTGAATGCCAAAGAAATCCAAATAAAAATGGCTCAAGGTGCAAAACCGGGTGAAGGCGGTCAGCTTCCGGGACGCAAAGTTTATCCGGAAATTGCTAAAGTTAGGCACTCCACGCCGGGTGTTGATCTGATTTCTCCTCCTCCGCATCATGATATTTATTCGATTGAGGATTTGGCGGAGCTGATCCATGATCTGAAGAATGCCAATAAGGATGCCCGGATCAGTGTCAAGCTTGTTTCCGAAGTTGGGGTGGGAACAATTGCCGCCGGTGTAGCCAAAGGAAAAGCGGATGTCATCCTGATCAGCGGTTATGATGGCGGAACCGGGGCGTCCCCAAGGACCAGCATTAAAAATGCCGGCCTTCCCTGGGAACTGGGGCTTGCCGAAACCCATCAAACTTTGGTTCTCAATAAATTAAGGGACAGAGTGATAGTTGAAACCGACGGGAAACTGCTTTCAGGCAGGGATGTTGTAATAGCAGCTATGCTGGGGGCTGAAGAATATGGGTTTGCCACAACTCCTCTTATCGCTATCGGATGTGTCATGATGAGGGTTTGTAACCTTAATACCTGTCCGGTGGGAATAGCGACTCAAGATCAAACTTTGAGGAAAAACTTTAAAGGGAAACCTGAGTACGTTGAAAACTTCATGCGTTTTGTAGCCCAGGAAATGCGGGAGATTATGGCTAAACTGGGATTCAGGACCGTCGACGAAATGGTTGGACGTACAGATAAACTGAAAACCAAAGAGGGGATAAAAAATTGGAAAGCCTCCAATCTTGATCTGTCCCAGATTCTTTATCAGCCCTATGCCGGTGCTGATGTTGGCCGGTTTAACGCTCAAGCACAGAACCATATGCTGGAAAAATCATTGGATATGAAAAAACTGCTCAGGATGTGCAAGCCGGCTCTGGATAACCGGAAGTCTATTCGAGCTAAGCTGAAAATCAATAATGTTGACCGGGTTGTCGGAACTATCGTAGGCAGCGAAATTTCCAAGAGATACGGTGAAAACGGACTCGCGGAAGACACCATTAAACTGACCTTTGTCGGTTCGGCCGGACAGAGTTTTGGGGCTTTTATTCCTAAGGGGATGTCACTTGAGCTTGAGGGAGATGCCAACGATTACTTGGGGAAAGGACTTTCCGGCGGTAAGATTGTCGTCTATCCCCCCAGGACTGCTGATTTTGAGCCTGAGAAAAACATTCTCATTGGAAACGTCGCTTTCTACGGCGCGACGTCGGGAGAAGCTTATATCAATGGAATTGCCGGAGAACGGTTCTGTGTGAGAAACAGCGGGGTTAAAGCGGTTGTAGAGGGCGTGGGTGACCATGGCTGTGAATATATGACAGGCGGCAAAGCGGTTATCTTAGGTAAAACAGGAAGAAATTTTGCGGCGGGAATGTCGGGCGGAGTGGCATATATTTTAGATTTTGACGAAATATACTGCAATAAATCAATGGTACTCCTGGAAAAAATCACATCCGCCGAGGAAATGAATGAAATTAAGGGTATGATTGAAAAACATGTGGAGTATACCGGCAGTCCGCAAGGCCAGAGGATTCTTGACGATTGGGCCGGTTATGCGGTGAGATTCACCAAAGTAATACCTAAAGATTATAAACGTATGCTTGAAAACATTGATAGGGCCCATAAGGCAGGGCTGAGCGGTGGAGAGGCCTTAATGGTCGCCTTTGAAGAACATTTTAAAAATTAAAGGACAATAGGATTAAGGTGGGACTAACAATGGGAAAAGCGACTGGATTTTTAGAGTATGAAAGAGTAAATCCAAAGAAACGATCTCCTGAAGATAGAATCAAAGACTGGGCGGAATTAAAGCTTCCTCAGGAACCTGAGATCATAAAAACTCAGGGCGCCAGATGCATGAACTGCGGAGTTCCCTTTTGTCAGGGCGGGGTTCTCTTAAACGGAATGGCCTCAGGCTGTCCCCTTCATAATCTTATTCCGGAATGGAATGAACTGGTTTATAAAGGACAATGGCAGGAGGCTTATAAGCGGCTGACCCGGACCAGCCCCTTCCCGGAATTCACCTCAAGGGTTTGCCCGGCGCCCTGTGAAGGCGCCTGCACGGAAGGTTATATTATGGAGCCGGTAACGGTCAATAGTCTGGAATATGAAATTATCGAAAAGGCTTTTGCCGAAGGCTGGGTCCTGCCCCAAAAGGCTAAAAAGACAGGGAAAAAGGTAGCCGTTGTCGGTTCCGGTCCTTCGGGTCTGGCGGCAGCTTACTATTTGAACGCGGTTGGGCATGATGTGACCGTGTATGAAAGGAACGACAGAGCCGGCGGATTAATGATGTACGGAATTCCCAATATGAAACTTGACAAACAGGTTGTGGCAAGACGTCTGGAACTGATGAAGGCTTCAGGAGTCCGGTTTGTGTTAAACACTGAAATAGGCAAAGACATGCCTGCCCGGGAATTGGTGGATCAATACGACGCGGTGATATTGTGTGGCGGCGCCACTAAGCCAAGGGGACTTGAGGTTGAGGGAAAGGAACTTAAAGGAGTCTGCTTTGCAGTTGATTTTTTGAAGGCCAATACGAAAAGCCTTCTCGATTCCGGTCTTAAGGATGGCAGCTTTATAAGTGCTAAGGACAAAAATGTTATTATTATCGGCGGCGGGGATACTGGAACGGACTGTGTCGCCACATCCATACGGCATGGCTGCCGGAGCGTTTATCAGCTGGAAATTATGCCTGAACCGCCTGAAAAAAGAAAAGAAGAATCTAACCCCTGGCCGGAATGGCCGGTTAAGCTTAAAGTGGACTACGGTCAGGAAGAGGCCATAAGCCTCTATGGAAAAGACCCCAGAAATTACCTTATCTCTACTAAAAAAATCGTAGGCAATGAAAACGGTGAGGTTAAAGAAGTTCATACCGTAGAAGTTACTTGGGTTAAGAATGCTTCAGGGCGAATGGTTCCTCAGGAGGTGCCGGGAAGCGAAAAAGTTTGGCAAGCAGATCTTGTGCTTCTGGCCATGGGATTTTTGGGGCCTGAGGATACGATCTTGGATGAACTTAAGCTGGAAAGGGATTCCAGAAGTAACGTGAAAGCCGAATATGAAGTTTTCGAGACTAATGTAGAGAAAGTATTTACCGCCGGTGACATGAGAAGAGGGCAAAGTCTTATCGTTTGGGCTATTCAGGAAGGAAAGCTTGCAGCTAGGGAAGTTGATAAATACCTCATGGGCAAAAGTGTAATTTAGTCTTCTTTAGCGAGAGATTTCTCTAAAATGCAATCTCTGTCTAAGCGGCAGTTAAACTATTATCCCTCAGGCGTATAGTTTGGGGGAACTTTTTTTAAATCTAATTGTTCATAAATTCACAGATTTCCAATAGTATTGAGAATTAAGATTTGATACTATATTATAGGAGGTTTTTTTGAGGAGGTAACTATGTGATGAATTATGTTGTTATAGGTAATTCAACAGCGGCGATAGGAACGGTCGAAGGGATTCGCAGCATTGATACTCAAGGAACAATTATGCTGATTTCCGATGAGCCTCACCGCACCTATTCACGGCCTCTAATTTCTTATTATTTGTCTGGAAAAATCCCGGAATCTAAAATGTATTATCGCTCAAAAGATTATTATGAACGTTTAGACATCAGTACGAGACTGGGGGAAAGAGTCAGCGTTTTGCGTCTCGCAGAAAAAGCGGTGGTGCTGGAATCAGGCGAAACTATTCCCTACGATCGTTTAATGTTGGCGACAGGTGCCAAGCCGATAGTTCCTCATATACCTGGCCGGGATTTTAAAGGTGTTCACACCTTTATTAAATGGGATGATGTCTTGAGATTGGAGAAAGTGCTCAGAGCGGGAAGCCGTGCCGTTGTTATTGGGGCGGGCATTAATGGGCTGAAAGCCGTAGAGGCTTTAGTCAAATGCGGAGTTGAAGTTACAGTTGTGGAAATCGCCAATCAGGTATTGAGCGCGATCTTAGACGAGACGGCGGCGGCTTTAGTTCAAAAAACATTAGAAAACCATGGAGTTAAGTTTTATCTGAATACGACGGTGGCGGAAATAGTCGCTGAGAAAGAAGCCGCTTCCGGAGTGCGCTTACAAGACGGAAGAATTCTGGATTGCGAGCAAGTTGTGATTACAATCGGAATAAGCCCCAATATTGATTTGGCCGAAAAAACAGACATTAAAGTAAACCGCGGGATTCTCGTGGATGAACATATGGCAACGAGCGTTCCTGATGTTTACGCGGCGGGAGATGTGGCCGAGGTATACGATTCTCTTTATCGGGAACGCCGTGTCTTGCCGGTTATCCCTAATACTTATAAACAAGGTTTTAATGCCGGGGTGAATATGGCAGGGAAAGTTCAGTCCTATGGAAGCAGTTTCGCCATGGTCTCCATTGGCTTTTTTGAGCTTCCCCTGATTACTTCAGGCATCGTTAAGCCTGAGGGAGAAGGGTTTACCGAATTGGCCGATACGGCATCTCCTCAGGATTACCGCAAAGTGATCTTACGTGAGGGGCGGATTGTGGGCTATGTTGTCTTAAATAGAGTTGATTGTGCCGGGGGTCTGGCAAGTCTGATGGAAAAGGAAGTAGACGTTCGGAGTTTTCAGCAGGATTTGTTCAAAGAAAATTTCAACTACGCCAATTTTCTGCAAAGTCCCAAATAAAAACAATAATAACAGGGTAAAAATAATGTTTTTGGAGAAGAAGAGCAACCTCGGCATAAAACTCTTGGCTGGGTCATAAGTTCTGGCAAAGGAGGGAGTGCCATGGCCTCATGGGATCTGACAGTGTGGATGAGTTACGCTTTTTTCATACTTTGCTTGATACTTGGCTGGGGAGCCGCTGGAGTCCTGGATTATGATGGAGTATTACGTCGCTCGACGTCTCGTTCCGGACGGCTGCTCTTGCGTTTTGGCGTAACTCTGGTGCTCGCTGAGGGATTTCGGCTCTTTCTTAGCTTTGCTATCGGTCCGCTCTTGGATATGTTTGTGAATCAAAGCATCAATGGCTTTAAGGCCTTTTAATTCGCAATTCACAGCAATAACGCTTTTCGAAGGGAAAAATTTTCACCTTAAGCCAATAACTGAGACTTGCCAATCTGAAACTGACCATAAAAAAGTAGAATAAGGACAGAAAAATAGCAGCCGCTCAAGGCTGCTAAATTTATTAAGTATAGCATACGCACCCAATGACCATAACTTCAGTGGCTAAGAAATATATGATAGTTTAAAAAGGATATAGAAAGAAGTTATAGAATTTATTGCTTAGGTCATTTAAGAAAGGATGATGAAAGTATGAGTTTATTTACCGTTGATCAAACAAAATGTCAGCGCGATGGCGTCTGTGCCCGTGAATGTCCGGTAGGAATTATCAAATTCTCGGATAAAAACTCATTTCCCACTCCAGTGGATAAGGCCGAGGAAAGCTGTATTCAATGCGGACACTGTATGGCAGTATGCCCTCATGGTGCCTTAACCCTCGATAAGCAAAAGATTGAAGATCTTCCTTTAATTCACAAGGATTTAATGCCGAGTTCAGAAAGCATCAAGGAATTTTTGACAGCCAGGCGTTCTATTCGCCGCTACAAACAAAATGTTGTGGGGCGCGAAACTTTAGAAGAGCTTATTAATTTAGGTTCCTATGCTCCTACAGGACACAACAAGCAGCAGGTGCACTGGTCTGTCTTTGAAGATCCCGCCAAGGTCAGGAGGCTTGCGTCTTTGGTGGTCGACTGGGCCAACTTAATGGCTCCTAAAATCCCGGATCGGGATATGGCGAAAGGCATGGAAAACTTAGTTTTGGCTTGGAATAAAGGAGAGGACCCTATCCTGCGTGGAGCACCGCATTTGATTATGGTCCATTCCCAGGCTGATTTGCCGACGGCCCATGCCGACTGTGTGATTGCCTTAACTTATCTGGAACTCTATGCCGCTTCTAAAGGCTTGGGAACCTGCTGGGCAGGCTATTTGACGGCGGCTGCTAATATATTTCCGCCGCTGCGCGCAGCTTTGGGCCTGCCGGAAGGACATCGTTGCTTTGGTGCCGTGATGCTTGGCTATCCGCAACATAAGTACTATCGCCGCCCCAAACGCAACGCTCCCTCAGTTACCTGGTGCTGAACAGAATGCGGGAAACTGCCCAAGCTCCGTTTAACTCGGTGCATTTTTGGTTGATAATACAGATGAGCGTGCTAAAATGTAAAAGATAATAATTAAAGGAGTCATTATGAAACGAACATGGCGTTTTTGGGCCGCTTTATGGGTGGGCAAGCTCATCACCCTTGGTTTACAAATCAGCGGGAAAAAAGGGACAACCTTACCGGGAAAAATAGCGCAAGGGGTTGAGCCGGAGATCCTGAAACACTTGGGCATAGCTTACACAGAAGGAATTGTGATAGTCACCGGGACGAATGGCAAGACAACGACCGCGAATCTTCTGGCGAGCATCTTGCGGGAGGCAGGGAAATCCTTCGCCTTTAACCAAGCGGGCGCCAATCTTGTAACAGGCATTTCCGGTGCCTTGATTCAGAACACACGCTGGAGCGGGTCATCCCGGACAAAGTTAGCCTTATTGGAAGTCGATGAAGCTACCGTACCGAAATTTTGTGCACAAGTAACTCCCAGTTTGGCAATTGTGACCAACTTTTTTCGCGATCAGCTGGATCGCTATGGCGAGTTGGACACTACAGTGCGTATGGTCAGAGAATCGCTTTCCTCAGATACGGTACTTATTCTCAACGCTGATGATCCTTTGGTGGCCCAATTTGGTTCAAATCATTCCCGAACCTGTTTTTACGGAGTGGAATCGACGCCTGATAGCCGCAAGGAAAGCCAGGAGACAAGGGAGGCTAAGTTTTGCCCTGTCTGTGGCCGTGAGCTTGGGTATAGTCTTTTTCATTATGGACAATTAGGGGTTTTTTACTGCGAAGGATGTGGATTTAAACGTCCGGAGCCGGAGGTTTTGGCGCAGAACGTGTTTTCCGATGAAGGGCTGCGGTTTCGGGTGGGGACGGCCACTTTTTCAACGGCTCTGCAAGGATATTATAATCTCTACAATGCTTTAGCGGCTCTGACAGCCGCCCGTCAAATCGGAGTGGCTGATCCTTTGATTGAAAAAGGCTTGAGAGAGTTTGTTCCCCAAGCCGGACGCATGGAGCGCTTCTATCTTCCGGAAGGGGAGATTACTCTAACCCTGGTTAAAAATCCAACGGGATTTAATCAAGTGATCCAAACGATGCTTAGTGTCGATAAACCGCTGCGCATTTTGATTGGCATTAATGACTTGGCTGCCGATGGACGGGATATTTCCTGGCTTTGGGATGTCAATTTTGAATGCCTTGAAGCGCAGGCGGAGCGAATTCAACAAGTGGTTTGTTCCGGTCTTCGGGCAGAGGACATGGCCTTAAGGCTTAAATATGCCGGAATTCCGGAAGAAAAACTTACTCTGGAACACACCCTGACAGCAGCGCTCAGCTTAGTGCAGAGAGATCGTCAAGGGAATGAAGCCGCTTTTATCTTGCCAACGTACACGCTGCTTTTCCCGCTGCGTGAGATTTTAGAGGAGCGCATGAAAACGGCGGGCTCGTCAAGCCTCAGGGACAACAAGCGCAGAGAGGAGGCCAGGACATGAAACTGACGATTTGTCATCTTTATCCGGATCTGCTTGACCTCTATGGAGACCGGGGGAATATCCTGACTTTGGCAGCCCGTTGCAGATGGCGGGGGATCGAACCGGTAATCCGGCAGGTGTCTTTAGGGGAAGACCTGGATTTTAAGGGAATGGATATTCTTTTCCTCGGCGGCGGTTCGGACCGTGAACAAGGTATACTTGTGCAAGATTTGATGCGCAGGGAACATGAACTTCGCCTGGCGATTGAAAATGGGCTTGTGGTTCTGGCCATTTGCGGTGGGTATCAGATGTTGGGCAGCTATTATCAAACGGCGAGCGGAGAGAAGATTCCGGGTCTGGGCATTTTAGACCTTTGGACGACTGCCGGGACAAAACGTTTAATTGGCAATGTTGTTATTGAATTGTACGGAAGTACTTTATTTGTTGGCCAGGATAAGGCGCCGTCGAGTCAACCTGAGCAAACTTTGAAAACGCTGGTCGGCTTTGAAAATCATTCGGGCAAAACTCAACTTGGTCAAGGGCTTAAACCCTTGGGTAAAGTCTTAATTGGCCACGGCAACAATGGTGAGGATCAGGCGGAGGGGGTTCGCTACCGCAATGTTTTCGGCACGTACCTGCATGGACCTCTTTTGCCTAAGAATCCACTGCTAACAGACTTGCTGCTGGAGCTGGCCCTTGTAAGGAGAGGTTTAGACAGTCGTCTGACGGAGCTTGACGATCGCTTGGAGAACCTGGCCCATGAGGCCATGGTCGCAAGGCTTTTGAAACAAGCATAAATTTAATTCGATATTCGATATTGCAGAAAAAATCAGTATATCAAGTGTGCTATACTGGCATACTATCTTTAGAATCAATAATTTTCCTTGAAAAATCGAGCAATGTCACAGGTTACCATAATTTACATGCCCAAACTCAGCTATTTTCGAGGGGATTTAGCTTATTTACTCTTCAAGTTCGTTGACACTTTTTTGTATTATTGTCTATAATAGAGTATAGCTTTGGCTAAAAGACTTGGGGGTGCTAATGTGGCAGAGAGTAAGCGGATTATGATCAGTTTGCCGGAAAGTTTGCTTGCAGAAGTGGATGGAATCGTTACCGTGGAAAAGCGCAACCGCAGCGAATTTATCCGAGAAGCACTCAACAGCATTCTTCACGAACGTCGAAAAAAAGGAATTCATGAACAAATGCGTAAAGGGTACCTCGAAATGGCCCAACTCAATTTGTCTATAGCTAGGGAGCTGTTCTCTACGGAGCAGGAAGTATTAGAGTACTACGAAGAAACGATGGTGGAGTGTCGGAGATGATCATAAAACGCGGGGAAATTTATTACGCAGAACTTAACCCCGTTGTCGGCTCAGAACAGGGAGGAACACGCCCGGTCCTCGTGATTCAAAACGACATAGGGAATCAATTCAGTCCGACCACAATCATTGCTGCGATTACATCACAAATTGCCAAGGCAAAGCTGCCAACTCATGTTGAAGTAAGAGCAAGACGCAGCGGTTTAGAGCGGGATTCCGTCATTCTTACTGAGCAAATTCGGACGATTGATAAAAGTCGCCTTAAGGAAAAAGTGACGGTTTTGGATGAAGAGGTCATGCTCAGAGTAGACCAAGCCATTGAAATTAGTCTGGGGTTGGCTGATATTTAAATAATAGATGTTTGAACACGAGGCAGCGTAGCGGCGATGACCGACGCTGTTTTTGTATTGTTGAGGGAGAGGAGCAGAGAGATGAGAAGACCGAGACCGGTGATAGGAATAACGGCAGCCCATTGTACCGAAGAATTAAAGACATTCCCCCGGACCTTTTATGTTGACAGTATCCGCAAAGTCGGGGGGATTCCGATAGTTTTGCCCCCGGTTCAAAGCCGTGATGAAGGAATAGAGGTTTTGGATCTTGTTGACGGCTTGGTACTAACAGGTGGAGGGGATATTTCTCCCGCGTACTTAAATGAAGATCCCTTGCGGGGAATCGGGGGGTGTATTCCGGAAAGGGATTTAAGCGAGCTGTTACTTAGCGAGCTTGCTTTGCAGCGAGACCTGCCCCTTTTGGGAATTTGCCGGGGGATTCAGGTCCTGGCCGTTGCTGTGGGAGGGAAAATTTATCAGGATATCCCCAGCCAGCATTCCGGAGCCTTTCAGCACAGCCAAACCGCACCGCGGCAGCATACCTGGCATAAGGTTGAGATAGTTCAGGAATCTCTGCTCTTTAGGTTGCTCGGAGAGAAGGGAATTGGTGTCAATAGCCTCCATCATCAAGCCGTCCGAGAGGTGCCGTCAGGTTTTCGGCTCAACGCGCTGGCGGCTGACGGCATTATTGAGGGGATTGAAAAATCGGACGCAAAGTTTTGCCTGGGAGTTCAGTGGCACCCGGAAAGCATGATGGAAACAGAGAAGCATAGCGGAGCCTTATTCCACGGATTTGTGGAGGCCTGCCATAAAGCAGACTAAGATTCACCCTGACTCGGATCAGGGATTGATAAGAAAATTGTAATTAGGAGCAATAAAAGAGGGAAAGCAGCGCTTTCCCTCTTTTATTTTTGAAAACAACCTGTCTAACAAGCTTATTACTAAACTTGCCGTCCATAGCAGGTGTTTTCCCATTTTTGGTTGCGTCGACGACGCAATCTCAATGTCAGCTCTTCATTAGTTTAGTCTATGGTGAAGCGCTTGTCAACGAATCGATCAAAAAGATTCTCGGCTGCATGGATCATAAACCAAGCGTTTGCTTCTTTAACCCCTTTTAACTCATTTAATAAACTATTTTCCTCAGTTCATGAGAAATTCATAAGTTATTCATGAGATTATCGTATCCGAGAGATACACTTAGGTCATGAAAAACAGCAACTAATGAAGATTCAGAGGAGGAGAGCATATGAAACAACCGGGTAGTAAACAACGGTGACCGTAAAAGCTGCAAAACTGCTAAACTCAGATCCGTTTGCAAAAGCCTAAATTGGGTAAGATAATCTTGCCTGAAAGAATTAAATTTAAGCATCGGTTCAGTGGAAGCAAAGAAAGAGAGCATATAGGAGGGATTAAAAATGATGCTGGGGTTAATCATTTTAGTTATTGTCATTTACTACGTTTTTAATTCAGCGCATTTTGGAGGAACCTGTTTCAAGGGGCATCCGGCGCACAGGCAGAGCTCTCCCCAGGATATACTGGACGAACGCTACGCGCGCGGCGAGGTTGAGCGGGAGGAATATCTGGAACGGAAACGGGAACTCTCAGGGCGGAAGCAGTCAGTGTCTCTTGAAAAGCAATAAGTTCAGTGATTGTTGAGGCTCAATTCAGAGTTTGCCCAATATTTTAAATTAAAGAAGGGGGAATTTCGCATGATGGGTGGCTGGGGACATATGATCGGCGGCTGGGGGAATGGCTATGGCTATGGGTATGGCATGAGTATGATGGGATTCATTATGCCTCTGATCTTTGGCGTGGGGATTGTCTTACTGGCAATCTACGCGTTTCGCCGCAGCGGTTCCAGGCTTCAGGCAGGAGAATTTAGCCATCGCAATGCTGCCATGGACATTCTGCGTGAACGTTATGCCCGGGGCGAGATAGATACTGCCGAATATCAGAGCCGAAAACAAGATTTAGAGGGCCGCTAAGTTATATCCGGTGGTTAAAAAGAGCAGTTGCTTTAAGGTCAGCAACTGCTCTTTAAATATTTAAGGGATTTTGGGATAGGCGGAGTTCTTAAATGACTTTATGAAGTAGAACGTCAGTCTTTCAAATTTCAGTGATGGAGCTGTCGGGAAGGTTTTGATCGATCCAGCTTAGCAGTTCCTGAATACTGGTTACTGTCAATCCGGTGTTGGCCTTGGATTTTTTTATCAGGATAACTTCCAAACCAAGCTCTAGAGCCGCGGAAATTTTGGTATCTGTTCCGCCGGCCAGACCGCTGTCTCTTGTCAGGAGAATGTCCGCTCCATAAAACTTGAAGAGAGAGCGATTAATTTCTTTGGAAAATGGCCCCTGCATAGCAACGATATCCCGGGAATGAATGCCGATTTCATGACATTTCTGCACTAGGCGGCCTTCCGGTAAAACACGCACAACCAGACGTACAGAAGAGGCAAAGGTGCTCTTCGCAATGCTCTGCAACTGGTGACTGCCGGTGGTAATGAAAAGGGTAATTGGCCGTTCCTTTAGGCCATACAGCACATTGACCCGTTGTTCAATTTGGAGCAGAGCTTCTTCCCAATTGTAAACCGGAAAAATTAAAGGGCTTGACGGCAGTTTAATTTCGGGTCTTTCTAAACGAATGTAAGGGATTCCTTGTTCTTCACAACGTTGTCGCAATGGTGTCAAAGCAAGGCTGGCAGAAGGATGGCTGGCGTCAATCACTAAGGAAAAGTTGGGCATGCCGGCCGCTTCAGTCCAGCTCTGGCTGCGGATTACTTCAAGGTCTCTGGCTTGTAATTGTGTACTGAGTTCACGTGCCGCCGCAGATTCCCCCAAAAGAATAATCATTTATTGTTGACCTCCATGTTGAATCCAGATCTGAAATAATCTACTGAAATGGCGGGCGGGCACTGAGTTTAGCCTTCACCTGACGTTTCTTCAATTTCTTCCCTGAAAGAATCGCTTATTCCCAACTATTTAGTTTATTCCAATAATATCATGAATAAAGCAGATTTGTATAGGTATTGGTGAACAAGCTGGCAAAGTTTCTAGCCTTTGGGAAGCTGAACAATGAACTCCGTTTCCTGTTTAATTTGGCTGTGATGGGGCCCCGAGACTGTCAGAGTTTTCGTTTGCCAATTTGTAAGAGGTGATGAGGACATCCCCCCATTTCCATACTGCCTTGATTGTGCATCATAGCGCTCATGGAGTTGTTTAAAGTAGCCATGAGTTTACCGCTGGAATCTGTTAAGGTGACGCTCGTGCCGACCGGGAGGGATTCTCAGCCCTCCTTCAAAGCGGCAGGGCCCCAGGTGCCTTCGCTTAGATAAAGGGCGCTGAGACGCGAAGGCAGCTGTTCCAAAGCCGTTTCATTCGCTTTAGCGAGATCATCGCTGAATTGTTGGTGAAATACAGATTTACGGAAAGCAGGCTGAAAGTCAAAGTAATAAGTACTATAATCAGAGTAGAGAAAAATAGCTTTTGGCGCATCTCATCCGGACATGTCGGGGGGCATCAAATCTAAAAATTAGCAGGTCGAAAGGGTTTTCTTTGAACATAAAATCCTTCTTGTTGAAGAAAGACTTATTTATTTTGGGGAAAGTTTGAGGTGAACTATGAAGACAAAACTTAAAGTCCTGATTTTAGTCCTGGTCAGTGCCTTGGCCCTCATGGCTTTAGTGATTCCCGGATTTGCGGGAAAGCCTGAATTCCACACCACCAATCAGCCCCAGGTGGCCCTGGCGGCTGCCAAGAAATCCGGAAAGCCTATCTTTTTGGAGTTTTACGCCAAGTGGTGACCTGCCTGCAAGAGCATGGAGCCCGTGGTGCTGGCTCTAGAGAAGGATTATGGGGAAAAAGCCAACGTTATTGTCGTCGATGTTGACAGCCAAGAGGGGCAGATTCTCGCCCAACAATTTAATATTTACTATATCCCCGCCGTTTTCATTTTTGACCAACAGGGACAGATAACCTACAAGGACACCGGACCGCAAAGCAAGGCTGTCTTAGAAAACGCTCTGAATTCAGGGAATAAAAAAGAGAGCCGGTATGCGGCTTTCTTTCAGGAAACGATCCCGGATGCTTTGGCTTCCGGGGGCTTGCCGATTTTAGTTTTCGTCTTTTTAGGAGGAGTTCTTACCAGCCTAAGTCCCTGCATCCTGTCCATGCTGCCGGTTATGTTGGGGTATATCGGCGGACTGGCTAAGCCTACAAAAACCAAGGGCTTTATCGTCTCCGGATTTTTTGTCCTGGGTTTGGCGGTTACCTTCTCCATACTGGGAATTAGCGCGGCGCTCTTAGGCAAGGTTTTTGGTCAGATCGGCCCCGCCTGGCCTTATATCATAGGTCTTTTGGCCATTGTCATGGGGCTGCAGCTAATGGGTGTTCTCAATATCGAGCTGCCCGGTTTAAAAATCATGCCGGAGAAAAGAGGGGGAGTCTTAGGACCGTTTGGAGTGGGCTTGCTGTTTGGCCTGGTTGCTTCCCCCTGCGCCACTCCGGTCTTAGCGGTTTTAATGACTTATGTAGCGGGGCAGGGTGTGCTTTGGTACGGTGCCTTATTGCTCTTCATTTATGGCTTGGGCCACGGTTTGCCTTTGCTGGTTGCAGGCACATTTACAGCTTTACTGAAGAGCCTGCCCCGCTTTATGAGGTGGAGCCGCAATTTCACATATCTGAGCGGGGGAATACTTATCCTTGTGGGGTTATACTTCCTGGCGCGAGCCGGTTGGTAAGTTTTCCGGACAGTACGGAAAGAATGCCTGCTAAGACAGAGAGGCCCAGAGCAGCCAGCGCTGTCAGCGGCTGAACCTGAAAAGCCACGTTTTTATGGAAAATTACCGGACCTAAAAGTGTGGGGAGCAATTCCCCTAAAAGGTAACCGAGAACTCCTCCGCAAAGGCTGATTAAGGTGATTTCCCGCAGGAGAAGGGAGAGAATATGGCGGCGGCGGAAGCCGATCGCCCGCAAGATGCCTATTTCCGCGCTGCGGTCATTGATGTTTCCCGTCGTTGTGACAAACACGATCAAGATACCGGTGATGCCCAGCAGCAATGAAGCGATTAAGGAGAAGTTGGCAAAGCGGTCGACACTTTCCTGAGTACCCTGAACCAATTGGGATAGCTCAGAAACCTTGGCTTGCGGTATAAGCTTACTCAAGCGGGCCGCGGCTTTGTCCGGCTGAGAGGCGTTAAGTTCAATCATGGACCAGGAATCGCTTCCCGTCAGGCTGCGAGCTGTCTTGAAGGTGGTAAATACTCCGTTGTCTTCCGAACCTCCTGTTTCCTGCATGACCCCAACTAGGGGATAGGTTTGGCCGTTAAGGCTTAAAGTGCTTCCGATGCTAAGCTGATCCCGCTGTGCCAGGCCCGCGCCGATAATAATTTCTCCGTCCTTAGGCAGTTGCCCTTGGATATGCCACCAGGGTTTCATGTTTAGTTCCGTGGGGAAATCCACGCCGATGATGAGATAATGATTCTTGAAGCCGGAGGCCGGGCCGATGATGGTGGGGGCAATTCCGGTGATCCCCAGGTCTGTGGCAGCATTGGCCAGTTTCGAGTCAAGATCCTTGTCCAGGTGTTTAAGCTCGTAATTTACCCCGGGCACAGAGAGTCCGCCATAGCTCAGTGTGAAATGTTCGGCCTGAGGAGTGATGACGATGTTGGCGCCATATTGACTTAGACTTTTTTGCAATTCATCGCGCATGGTTTTCGTCAAGGCAGTCAAGGAGACGCTTACGCTGACGATGACTATAAAGGTCAACAATAAAAAGGCAGTTTTGCTTTTGCGCCGCCGCAAATTTTGCAGAGCAATATCCGTTAAAGTCATGGCTCCTCCTATTCTGAAGATTACAGGTAGCGTAATGAGGCGCTTGGGTCAAGGTTTGCCGATCGCCAAGCCGGATAAAGGCTGGCCATAAGGCCGATCAAGAGGGAGCCGCCGAGAGCATAGATAAGCAAATTAAATTGCCAGAGTATCTGAACTTGAGTATTGCTGATCAGTGAGCCGAAATTTACAGCCGCGCCCATCCCCAAAAAGTAACCGCACAGTCCACCCAGAACACTTAGGATACCCGCCTCTGTAAGAGTAGCCTGGAGAAGGTGGCGCTTCCGGAAGCCGATAGCCCGGAAAACTCCGATTTCCCTGGTTCTCTCTTCAACAGAGGATTTCATAGTCATGGTAATGACTAAACCGCTGGCCAGGAAAAGCAGCAAAGACACGGTTCGAGCCAGTAAATTAAATTTATTGACCGTATCGTTGCGGGAGTCAATAGCAGATTTCAGAGCGGTCACTTTAGTAGCGGGCAAAACTGCTGCCAGTTGTTTACTGACTTCATCAATCGGGCAGGAATAGCAAAACGCGGCAGCTTCGATAAGGCTAATGGCGTTGGGTTTAGCCACTAGCTTTTGCAGGACGTTCAAATCAAGAAACACAGCCTGATCATTTTCCGCCGAGCCTGTAGGTTGAATGACTCCCGCCACCCGGAAGTTCTGTCCTTTAAGCACAATTGTCCGGTTAGGACTCAAACCCAGAGAACGAGCAACGTCATTTCCCAGGATAACCTCGTTGGCCGCTGGAGTCTGTTGATTGGCCAGGCCATTTATTTTCCACCATTTCTTTAGATGCAATTCCTCGGGAAACTCAACGCCCAGCAACAAAATAGACTGTCCGTTGATCGTCGTATCGGCTAGAAGTTTGGGGGCAATGGTAGCCAGAGTTTCCTTGTTTTTAATCGTCTTCATTAGAGGGATGAGGGACATGTTCAGTTCCTTGACCTGTGTCGGAGCTTCAACCGTTATGCCTCCAAAAGTCAAAGACTGATCCGTATCCGGGAGAATAAGAAGATTGGAACCAAACTGATCGAGTTTGTTGGCAACGTCTTCTTGCATAGCTTGAGTGGTTGTGTAAAGGAAAATAATCGAAGCCACCCCGATGACGACGCTGAGCACTAATAAAGCGGAGCGCAGTTTACGGCGGAGCAGGTTCTGAATTGCGATAGCGGTTAAACGCATGATTGGCTCCTCCTTAGAACTCCTGAGGCCTTAGATCAAGAACTCCGTCCCGAATATAAACTGCCCGGGTGACCCATTCCAGGTTTTCCTGGTTATGTGTAACCATGATGATGGTTAAACCGTCGCGATTAAGGGTTTGCAATAAGGCCAGCAAATCCTGGGCAGTTTTTGTATCGAGGCTGCCTGTGGGTTCATCCGCGAAAATGATGGGGGGACGATTAACGATGGCCCGGGCGATGGCCACGCGATTTTGTTCCCCGCCGGATAATTGATTGGGGAGGCGGGAAGATTTGGCGCCTAAGCCCACTTTAGCGAGGACTGACTGAGCCATCTCTCGTTGTTTCTTCCCGGAGCGGGAGGTTATAGCCAGGGGGAGCATGACATTTTCTAAGGCAGTGAGATAGGGAATCAACTGATACTGCTGAAAAACAAAGCCCACGTATTCGTGGCGGAAATCGGCTAAGCGTTCGGGTTTTAAAGCATAAACGTCAATATCGTCAATGAGGAGTTTGCCGGAAGTGGGCGGATTTAAGCCGCCGAGAATGCTTAACAAGGTGCTTTTCCCTGAGCCGGACGGTCCCATTAAGGCCAGAAATTCACCCTCCTTAATCTCCAAATCGACGTTTTTCAAAGCCTCGACCTTATTGCCGCCGCTTTTGTAAGCTTTAGAAACGGCGCAAACTTTGATTAAAGGCATGCAGGAATTCCTCCTCTATTCAGTAAGGATTGTTAGATATCGCCTAGTATGAACGCACCCGCCTAAACGAGTGCGTTATAGTTATAGTTGTTCATTTGGCTTATACTCTGGGAGACCAGGTATCCAGTACGCTTTGAGGAATTTCCAGCTTATCACCGTTTAGATTGTAGGTTAATGCTTGAGGCGGATAGGTTTGGCAGCCGCCGCTGATTCCTTGGAGTGTTTGGAGATCCCAGGCGGTGCCGCAGGTATTGCAGATTATCTGATTGCCGGAAATATGAAAGGAATCCCCTTTACAAGGCTCGCAGTAACTTACGGCCACCATCACTTTGCCGTCAGGCTGGATAAAAGCTGTCAAGGGTACTGTTTTGCCGTTAGCGCTGTATTCGGTCTTAATAAACTTCTTTGCTTTCAATTCACTCAGCGTTGTGACCTGTTCTTGAGAATTTTCTATCTTGCTTGCTACTAAGGTCTGCTCTAAATTATCGTTAGGGCTGTAAGTGATTTTCTCTCCGATATCGGCAGCCGGGCTGACAGCGGTACTCGGCTTATTGTTGTTAAAAAGGAAATAAGAACTGATCATTAGCGCGACGGCTACGATGCCAATGAGGCTGTACAGACATGCTCTGCTTTTCTTGGGCTGGGTAAATTTTTGCTTTTTCTCTTCACGATGGTCTTTCATTGAGAAATCCTCCTTATAAAAAATTGTAAACTTAAATTATTGCTTGAAAAAACATCAATAAATTTGCAGGTGTAATCTTCAAATTAAGAGTTTAAGCAAACAAAAGGCAAAGAATAGCCAGATCAGTATGATTTTTTTCTCTGATTTTCCCAGATGAAATTCCTGGTTATAAAGTTCACTAAATTCCTAAGTTGCAAGAATGATGCCAAGTTGCGCTTGGTATGGGATTATGTTCTAATAGAAAGAGGGGAAAAGGCGCTCCGGCCGGGATTGGCTTTTTGTGGATAAATTAATAACCGTGAGATTTCTTTGCTTATCCATGTCTAAATGGGCAGCGAACAGCTTTCCCAAGGGATGGATGGTCTAAGTAGGTGTGTGATAAGCCACAGTACGGTGTGTCTTATCACACACCTATCTTAAGCGGCTATACCTTGGAATTGCCGGGGACTTTTGACGAATTGAACATTTGTAGTTATAAAGAAATAAGCGCAGAGGGAGTGGCGAGGTGCGCCGGATTTTAGTGGCTGATGATGAAGCAAATATGCGTTGGGTCCTGGAGCGAGCTTTAACAAAAGCCGGTTATGACGTGGAAACCGTGGAGGATGGAGAACTTGCCGTTGCTCGTGCCCTGGCGGAGCGGCCGGATATCGTCCTTGTGGACTTGAAAATGCCCAAACTGGACGGCTTAGGTGTCTTGCGAAGGTTAAAAGAGCACTATCCGGATTTGCTGGTGGTCATGATGACCGCCCACGGGAGCACCGCTACGGCTGTCGAGGCCATGAAAGCGGGAGCCCAGGATTACCTGATGAAACCTTTCGACATCGACGAATTGCTGATAACTCTGGCTAAAGCCTTTGAAGTAGAGAGCTTGCGCGAGCAAGTCAATTATTTAAAACAAGAGGTTCGGCATGACGGCTGGCAGTTGGTGGGCAACAGTGCAGCGATGCAAACCGTCAAGCATCTTGTCGAGAGAGTTGCCTTAACGCCGGCGACAGTGCTTATTCTTGGCGAGTCGGGTACGGGGAAGGAACTGGTGGCTCATGCTATACATACCTTAAGCCCGCGCGTTGAAGGCCCTTTTATCCGGGTTAATTGTGCGGCCTTGACGGAAACCCTCTTGGAAAGTGAACTGTTTGGACACGAGAAGGGGGCTTTTACAGGTGCTCTAAACCGCAAAAGCGGACGCTTTGAACTCGCGGATAAAGGGACGATCTTCCTGGATGAGATCGGTGAGCTGTCTCTGAATGTTCAAGCTAAGCTGCTGCGCGTACTTCAAGAGCGGGCCTTCGAACGGGTTGGCGGCGAGAAAACTATTAACGTAGACGTACGGATTATTGCGGCAACCAATCGCGACTTGCTCAAAGAGGCTCAGGAAGGCCGCTTTCGAGAAGATTTATATTATAGACTTAATGTTTTCCCGGTTTCCGTGCCGCCTTTACGGGAACGGCGAGACGATATTGCCTTACTGGCAGAACACTTTTTGGAAAAACTTAAGACTTATGGCGGAAGCAAGACTTTCGCTCCGGAAGTTCTCTCTCGTCTGGCAGCTTATAGCTGGCCGGGAAATGTGCGGGAATTAGAAAATGTCGTGGAGCGGATGGTGATTATTTCTTCCGGGGCAGTGATTGGGATGGAGAGTTTACCTTATTTAGATGATCCCGCGGCTTCGGTCAAAAATTTGGGACTTTTTGAATTGCCGCCGGAGGGAGTCTCCCTTGAAGAGATTGAGAAATCTTTTTTGCAGCAGGCCATGGAACAAACCGGAGGAAACCAGAGTCAGGCGGCCAAACGCCTGGGACTTTCCAGGCACGCTTTTTTATATCGCTTGGAGAAATACGGGATAGATCCTCACTGGGGGATATAAATGATGGGGCAGCGCGAACCTGTTGATCAAAATCGGGGACGGACTATTTTCGACCTGGTCACAATAGGAATTGTCATCTCGGTTTTGACGGCTATTCACTACACAAATTATCATTACGAAATGAATTACCATATTCTTTTGCAATTTGCCTATTATCTTCCGGTGATTTATGCGGCGATGCGTTTTGGCCCGGCAGGGGGAATCTTCTCCGGTCTGGCCATTACTCTGCTCATCCTGCCCTTTATGACCCGTTTCCACGCTATGAATCCATCCGCCGTTTACACTCAATGGGTGGAAATCGGCTTGATTAATATTATCGGCTGGCTGACAGGTTTTTTAACGAGTCAGGAACGGAGAGCCAAACGCAAACATCAACTTGCCTTAACTGTGCAAAAAGAGCTGGTGGAGAAATTGAGACAAGAAGGGTTGGAGCGTGAACGCTTGGAAGAAGAGATTCGCCAAACCGAACGTTTAACGGCCCTGGGGCATATGAGCGCCGGATTGGCCCATGAAATTCGCAACCCTTTAGGGATTATGAAAGTCAGCATTCAACTCCTGGCCCAGGAAAAAGTCGAGGATAGAGTTGTTTCCGAATACTGCCGGGTGCTGCTGGAAGAGTGCGAACGCTTAAACCGTCTGGTTAATGAGTTTTTAAGCTTTGCCCGTCCTAAAGAGCCGGTACGCAAAAGGATGACTTTGAGCAAACTTTTAGAGGAAGGAGTCGCTCTGATCCAGCCCGCTCTGCGTCAGCATCATATCCAGCTGAAACAGCTGACAAACCAGCTGGATGAGCAAGAGGTTGAGGTAGACCAGGACCAGATGAAACAGGTTATCTTAAATATTTTGCTTAACGCCATTGATGCCCAGGGTGAAAGGGGAGTTATTCAGATCGAAGGCATTCGGCAGGAAGGCTTTGCGGGGGTTGCTTTTAATGATGAAGGCCCCGGCATAGCGCTTGAGATTATGCCTTACATCTATGATCCTTTCTTTACGACAAAGGAGAGGGGTACCGGCTTGGGCTTGTCCGTTGTGCACCGTATTCTTGACCAGCATGGCGGCAAAATAACGACGGCGAATCGGAGTGAGGGGGGAGTTCGGGTGGAGATATTGCTCCCTTTGCCCAAAGAATAAAATGGAGTAATGTTAAATTCTATGCGGCTAATAGATTTCAAGCGGCGGGACGGTTCTTTTGTTTTGGAAATAAGAGAGCCTTCCCGCTGTTTTTGCACTTACCTAAAAAATGGGGATTGACAGTGGATTCTGAAAAAGCTAAAATCGTACTAGAATGTAACCGTTTACATTGAAATTTTAAGCGTAAATATTAAGAAAATCGCGATTGTCAAAAAACTGAGATAATTGCTGAAGACTGTATTTTCAGCGAAGTTTACGCTTATTTATAAACAGAAAAGGTTTGCTAAGGAGTTATAGTACACAGGGTCTAAATTGAGAATGTAACCGCTTACATGGAATGAAGAGGGTGGAGTCATTGGCGACAATTCGAGATGTTGCTCGTTTAGCAGGGGTGTCGGTTGCTACGGTCTCCCGAGTAATTAACCAGAAAGATCTTGTGAACCCGGAGACTGCGGAACAAGTGCTTAAAGCGATTGAACAGCTTCAATACGTACCCAACGCGGTTGCCCGAGGTTTAGCCGGCAAGAAGATGGGGATCATAGCACTCATCCTGCCGGATATTCTGAATCCTTTTTTTCCCGCTTTGGCGCGCGGCGTCGAGGATGTGGCCCATAAACAGGGTTTGACGGTTATCTTAGGCAACTCGGATGATCTCGGTATCAAAGAGAGCTCTTATATTAAAGTACTTAAGAAGAAATACGTCGATGGCTTTATTTTTGCCTCAAATACAATTCGTGAAGAAGACGTTATGGCTTTGCGCAGAGAAGGCATTCCGATCGTCTTGCTGGATAGGGGCTTGACGACGACAGCTTGCCCGATCATCCGCTCCAATAATCGAGAGGGAGCTAAGCTGGCCGTACGGCACTTGATAGATCAAGGCTGCCGGAGAATCGCCCATATTTATGGTCCCCAGGAATTCATCACGGCCCGCGAGCGTTTGTTGGGGTATGAAGACATTGTCGGGGAATCAAAGGATTTCTCCCCCAGCTTAATTGTGCCGGGGCATTTTGATATCGAAAGCGGCCGCAGGGGTGCGGAGCAGCTCTTAGCCCGGTATCCCGATATTGACGGAATTTTTGCCGGCAATGATCTGATGGCTGTGGGGGCGCTTAAGGCTCTGCATGAACGGGGAATCCGAGTCCCGGAGGAAGTTAAAGTTTGTGGATTCGATGGTATCGGTTTAACAGAAATTACGGAACCGGAATTAACGACGGTGGCTCAACCTATCTATGAGATGGGAGGGCTGGCCACTCGAGTTTTGTTGGATGAGATTGAAAGCGGAATCAGTGAAAATACCATTATTGAACTTGATGTTACCTTAGTTACCAGAAAATCCACTCGGAGGGGGCAGAACTAAATGCAGCAAGAGCCTAAAATTGTCGTTATCGGAAGTTTAAATATGGATTTGGTGGTTAAAGCCCCGCGCGCCCCTAAACGTGGAGAAACCATTCTGGGAGAAGAAATTCACTTTATTCCCGGCGGTAAAGGCGCAAACCAAGCCATAGGGCTGGCGCGTCTGGGTGCGGAGACTACAATGATTGGGGCCGTTGGCTCGGATGCCTTTGGAGCAGAGCTCCAAGAAGCTTTGCAGAGAGACGGTGTAAACACTTCAAGCATTAAGGTTCTTGCTGCGCAGCCCACGGGGGTGGCCTCTATCCTTCTGGCCGAAGGAGATAACAGTATTGTAGTGGTTCCCGGGGCTAATGCTCAATGTTTGCCGGAAGATTTAAAACGGTTTGAAGCAAAAATTGCCGAGGCGGATCTTGTTTTGCTGCAGCTGGAAATTCCCTTGGAGACGGTTGAGTATGCGGCTGAACTGGCCCGCAGATATGGGAAGATCGTGCTGCTCAATCCGGCCCCGGCTCAAACCCTCTCGCGGGATCTGCTCAGCAACGTGGATTATTTAACGCCGAATCGTTCAGAACTGGCCCTGATAGCGGGAGTAGCTGAGGATACCCCTCTTGACCAGGGGATTGAGCGGGTTTTGGAGCTCGGAGTTTCTACTTGCATCACGACCCTGGGCGCCGAGGGAGCCGCTTACAGGGAACGAGGGGGCAGGCTGCTTCGGGTTCCGGGGCATAAAGTCCCGGTGGTGGATACTACGGGAGCAGGGGATGCCTTTAATGCCGGACTGGCCTATGCTCTTGCCCGGAGCCAAGATATCCGGGAAGCCGTTGCCTTTGCCGGTCGGGTTTCAGCCTTGGCGGTCACGAAATTCGGAGCCCAAGGCGGGATGCCCCGCTTAAACGAAGTAGCAGAGTATTTTCGGGAGGAAAGATAATGAAAAAGATTGGCATCCTAAATAGTGAAATATCCCGGGTGATCAGTGAGTTGGGGCATATGGATACTCTCGTGATTGCCGACGCGGGCTTGCCCATCCCGCCTCATGTACGAAGAATCGATCTGGCCTTAAAAGAAGGGGTGCCATCCTTTATAGAAACGGTCACAACCGTTCTCCAGGAAATGTGTGTGGAGAAGGTTTTCGTGGCTCAGGAGATGGCAGTGTCCAGTCCCGCTAAACGGGAGGAATTGATGACAGTGCTGCCCGGGGTTCCGGTTAAGGTTATCACGCATGATGAACTAAAAGCGCTTACCCAGCGGGCCAAAGCAGTAATCCGCACAGGCGAGTTTACTCCTTATGCTAATGTCATTCTTGAGGCAGGCGTAATCTTCTAATCTGCAAGGAGGATTCAAGTTATGTCAGAACTCCTGGTTATGGAGGGAATCAGTAAAAGTTTTAGCGGAGTTACGGTTTTGGATAATGTCCAGTTTTCGCTCCGGCAAGGGGAAGTTCATGCCTTGATGGGAGAGAATGGAGCGGGCAAATCGACCTTGATGAAAATCCTGGCCGGGATATACAGCAAGGATGCGGGGTCCGTTCGGATCGCAGGAAGCGAATCTGCGGCCACTTCTCCGAAAATTGCTCAACAGTTGGGGGTAGCGATTATTCATCAGGAGCTTAACATGATCCCCGACCTGTCCGTCCGCGAAAATATGTTTTTGGGCAGGGAGCTTAAATGGGGGCATACCGGCTTCTTGAATCGGACTCAGATGCGTGCCGAAGCCGAGAACTATCTGAAGCAGCTGGGAATGGATTTAAACCCGGAGGGCCTGGTGGGAGAGCTGTCCGTCGGGCAGCAGCAAATGGTGGAGATTGCCAAGGCCCTTTCCATGAACGCCAGGATTTTAGTGCTGGACGAGCCAACGGCCGCTTTAACCAAGCGTGAAATTGAAAAACTTTTTCAGATTATTGAAGCTTTGAAAGCCCAGGGAGTGGGGATGATTTATATTTCCCACCGTATGGAGGAAATCTTCCAAATCAGCGACCGGATCACTGTGCTGCGGGACGGGCGTTACATTGGTACCCGGGAGGCCAAGGATACCACGCTGGATGAGTTGGTCCAGATGATGGTTGGCCGGGAGATTAAAGAACGTTTCCCGCAGGTAGAAAGGGAGATTGGGGAAGAGCTTCTGCGCGTGGAAGGGCTTGTGCAGGAAGGAAAGCTTTATGATATCAATTTAAGTGTCAAAGCCGGAGAAATCCTGGGCATTGCCGGTTTGATGGGAGCGGGGCGTTCAGAGCTGGCCAAGGCGCTCTTTGGCGTTGAGAAGTATCAGCAAGGGAAGATTTTTATAAAAGGCCAGGACGTTAACCTGAGAAACCCAAAAGAGGCCATCAAGGCAGGTCTGGCCCTGATTACGGAGGATCGGAAAGGTGAGGGGCTCGTTCCCGATCTCTCGGTGCGGGAAAATTTGACGCTGCCCAACCTGCGTGCACTTTCCAGCTTCGGTTTTATCAGCCACCGGCTGGAAGGGGATTTTGTCAAGGAAAGTATTGCCAAGCTTAAGGTCAAAGTCCATAGCTCTGAACAAGAAGTGCGGTCCTTAAGTGGTGGAAACCAACAAAAGGTTGTTATCGGCAAATGGCTGGCAACCCGGCCTAAGGTTTTAATTCTTGATGAGCCGACCCGGGGCGTGGATATCGGGGCCAAACGGGAGATTTACGATTTGATGAATCAGCTCGTACAAACAGGGGCCGCTATCATTATGATCTCCTCGGAACTTCCGGAGGTTCTCGGCATGAGCGATCGAATCCTGGTTATGCATGAAGGAAGAATTACCGGAGAATTTTCACGGGAAAACGCTACCCAGGAAAGGATTATGGTTGCAGCTACAGGAGGGAAAAATCATGGCTAAGACTCAAGGGAAACGGGGAATTTTGCAGCGCATGGGCCCCCTGGTGGGACTGATGCTAATCGTCATAATCTTATCGATTACCAGTTCGGACTTCTTGACCGTCAGCAATGTATTCAATGTGCTTCGTCAAGTTTCTATTAATGCCTTGATTGCTTTTGGCATGACCTTTGTCATCCTGACGGGAGGGATCGACCTCTCTGTCGGTTCGATCATTGCCCTTTCCAGCGCTTTTGCGGCGGGAATGATGGCCTCCGGAACGAATTCCTGGCTGGCCATAGGTGTAGGCGTGGTGGCGGGAACGCTGATGGGAACTGTCAATGGGGTCGTCATTGCCCGCGGGAAAGTTGCTCCCTTTATCGCTACCCTGGCGACGATGACCATATTTCGGGGTTTAACCATGGTTTACACCCAAGGAAGGCCGATAACCGGGCTGCCCGATGATTTTGGCCTGATTGGACGCGGCTATCTCTTGCAGATCCCTATGCCGGTGATTTGGATGTTGGTAGCCTTTGGAGTGCTTTATGTCTTGTTGAAATTCACCTCCTTTGGCCGTCATGTTTTTGCCCTGGGGGGGAATGAAGAAGCAACCCGGCTTTCCGGGATTAATACCAATCGGGTTAAAGTGCTTGTCTATAGTATCAGTGGTTTGTTAGCTTCCGTGAGTGGAATTATTTTGACTTCGCGCCTTAACTCCGCTCAACCGACGGCGGGGACATCCTATGAACTTGATGCCATTGCCGCTGTTGTTTTGGGAGGGACGAGCCTTTCCGGTGGGAAAGGCTGGATTGCCGGAACCTTGATTGGAGCCATGATCATAGGTGTTCTGGATAATGGCTTGAATCTGATGAACGTATCGTCCTTTTACCAACAAGTTGTCAAAGGTGCTGTCATCCTGATAGCGGTCTTATTGGATCGTTCCAAAGGAAAATAATTCATTCAAGCCATTCACCGGAAGGCTTTACAGCTGAAGCCTTGAAATTCCGGCTAAGCCGCAGGAGATTCCTTGAGGTTCTTGGACTTATGAGGCTGCCGCCGCTTAAGTCTTGAACATAGATGCTCTAAGAGGGGAGGATGCGATGGCTCAGTGACGAGGTCAATTCGTTATAGCTTACTGGTGCTCATCTGATTAATCCGGTGACTTAGATCAGACTCAACAAAAAACAAGAAACAAGAAATAGGAAGGAAGAGGAAACATGAAAAGAAAACATGGCCTGTGGATGATGATGCTCGTAATAGTTATGGCAGTCAGTCTTATTGGTTGCGGAACAACTCAATCTAGTTTAGAAAACAAGGATGCGGCTAAACCTGCCGAGAAAGTAACTATTGGTTTTTCCGTCTCTACTTTAAATAATCCATTCTTTGTGACCCTCAAGGACGGTGCCGACAAAGCGGCGAAAGCGGCAGGCGCTGATTTAGTCGTTGTGGATGCCGGAGATAACACGGCGAAACAAATCAGTGATATTGAGGACTTGATTCAGAAAAAAGTAAATGTACTTTTGATAAACCCAACGGACAGTGCGGCCGTTGTCTCTGCCGTTGAATCTGCCAATAAAGCCAACATCCCCGTCATTACTGTTGACCGGGCTTCTAATGGCGGCAAAGTGGTCTCCCATATTGCCTCGGATAACGTCAAAGGCGGCAGCATGGCTGCGGATTATATCCTGAAGGCACTCAACAACAAAGGAAATATTGTGGAATTGCAAGGAACAGCCGGAACATCGGCAGCAAGCGATCGCGGCAAGGGCTTCCACAGCGTTGTCGACGGTAAAGACGGTGTGAAGGTTGTCGCTTCCCAACCTGCTGATTTCGATCGCGCCAAAGGCTTAAGCGTTATGGAAAATATCCTCCAAGGAAATAAAGACATCCAGGCCGTTTTTGCCCAAAACGACGAAATGGCTTTAGGAGCTCTCAGTGCCATTCAAGCCGCGGGTAAGAACAATATCTTAGTCGTGGGCTTTGATGCCACAGATGATGCCGTTAAAGCTGTTAAAGACGGAAAAATGGCAGCCACTATTGCCCAAAAACCGGATTTAATCGGCAAAACCGCTGTCGAAACAGCTATGAAAGTAGCTAAAGGGGAAAAAGTAGACGCCAGTATTCCCGTAGCTTTGGAACTTATTACGAAGTAATCGGGAACAGGGGGGTGCCGAACTTGTTTATGTTGTTCCCACTCCCTCTGTGTTAATTCGATCGCAAGAAAACACAAGCATCCTCTTCACTTTGGGATAGTGAAAAGAGGATGCTTGTGTTTTGTTATCACTATTTATAATCTTAAAGGTTTGAGTTTTAGAGTTCTATCTTGCAGTATTTCGCCAACAGTTTTGCAGGTATATTACCTCAAGGATTCAGGCAAACTGCTAAAAACAATGTAGATGAGGTAGAGCTAATGAAAAACAAAAAGACCGGCAAGAAAAAGGCAATTATTTGGTCGATTATAGGAGTTTTGGTTGTAGCCTTGGGGATCGCTTTTTATGCCCTGCCTAAAAAGACAAACTATACGGAAGTTAAGGCCACGACCGGGAATTTGGCAACCAATTACACCTTTTCCGGGAGCATAGAGGCTAAAAACAGGCAAACGGTTTATGCGGACAAGACGATGCAGATTAAGGACATCAAAGTTCAAACAGGACAGCAAGTATCCACGGATACTGTTTTAATGACAACGACCATGGGTGAAGAAATAAAACCTGAGCTTGCCGGGGAAGTCTCCAATATTTACGCCGATGAAAATGCCCAGATTATGCCCGGGGCTAAATTGATAGATATTGTCGATTATTCCGATTTGCAATTGAAAGTACAGGTTGACGAATATGATCTGGCGGCTGTTTCCACGGGTAAGAATGCGACCGTTACCATTCATGCCTTAAATAAAGATGTGCAGGGAAAAATCACAGATGTGTCCAAAGAGGGCGACTATACGAACGGCGTAACTACATTTACGGCAGATATTTCTCTGCCCAAAGACAGCAGCCTGCGGGTAGGTATGTCGGCAGAGGCTAAGGTTCTAAACCAGAGCGTTTCTAACGTTGTTCTTTTGCCGATGTCGGCAATACAATTTGACGCCAACAACAATCCTTATGTCTTGCTGAAAGACAGCAATAATGTGCCGAAAACGGTTAGTTTAACTTTAGGCATTAATGACGGTGTACAAGTGGAGGTTAAAAGCGGGGTAAAAGCTAATGACATCATCCTGGTTCCGCCGCTGGCGAAATCCACCGGCTTAGGCGCGGGCACACAGATGAAGCAAGGTTCCGGTGAAGCTTCTCAAGGAAGCTCCGGAGGTGACAATGGACAATGAGTGAAATCTTAACGATGCAAGACATTGTCAAAACCTACTCCTTAGATGCCGAAGAACTTGTAGTGCTGAAAAATATTAACTTAAAAATTAAAGAGGGAGAGTTTGTATCGATCTTAGGCCCCTCCGGTTCCGGCAAGTCGACTTTGATGAATATCATTGGCTGCCTCGATGTTCCAACCAGCGGCAAATATATTTTGGCGAATAACGATGTTGAAGATCTCGACGAAAAGGAACTGGCACGTATACGCAATCGTGAAATAGGTTTCGTGTTCCAAAGCTTTCAGCTCTTGCAAAGATTAAATGCTTTGGAAAATGTGGAGCTGCCGATGATTTATGCCGGAGTATCGCCGGAACAACGCCGGAAAAGGGCTGCTTCCATATTGGAACGTGTAGGCTTAGCTGAAAAAATGTACAATTACCCGAACCAGCTTTCAGGTGGGCAGCAGCAGCGTGTCGCCATAGCCCGTTCTGTGGTGACTGAACCGACAATACTGCTGGCCGATGAGCCGACCGGTGCCCTTGATCAAAAGACCGGGCAACAGATCATGCATCTTTTTACAGAACTGAATGCTGAAGGAAGGACGATTGTCATGATCACCCATGATGCAACTATTGCCAATTATTCGCATAGGATTGTGAACATTCTTGATGGGCATTTAAGTGAGGGGGCTGGGAAGGAATGCTGAAAGAATCAATCAAAATGGCCTGGAGCAATATTATTCACAATAAAATGCGCTCCTTTCTGACAGTTCTTGGCGTCTTGATCGGGGTGTCCTCAATCATTGCGCTGATTACTATAGTTCAGGGTGCGACAGGAAGCATTACCAGCCAAATATCGTCGCTTGGCGCCGACAAGATTACGATTCAGGCCATGGGCACCCGTCTCAAGCAGGGCTTGAGCGAAAACGACCTGGCGGAGCTTTCGCAGGTCAAAGACGTCGGCGGAGTTTCACCGACGGTTTCCGGCAAGACTTCAATTGCCTATGATCGTCTCGTTAAAACCGACGTCTCTGTGCAAGGCAAAAACGAGGTCTACTTTAAAAAGGAACAAGGTCTTTTAGCGGAGGGCAGAGGGGTTAATATTCTTGACGTCAAAGATAAAAATCAAATTGCCGTCTTAGGCAGTGACCTCGTCAAGGAGCTGTTCTTCGGCCAGGACCCCCTTGGCCAGCACCTCTTGATTAACGGCAATACGGTCACAATTGTCGGTGTGTTAAAAGCAACGAGCAATTCCATCACAGGTTCAACAAACGATGTTATCATTATGCCTTACACTTCGGCGATGAAAACGCTGGGAGTAAGCACCATTACCAGCGTTGATGTCTATATGAGCGATTCGAGCAAGTCCGAGAGCATTATCAATGACGTAACGGCCATTTTGAATTCTGCCTTTAACTATCAGGAAAACGCTTTCAGCGTGCTTAATATGCAGAATATCATTGATGTTATCGGTAACATCACAGGAATGCTTACACTTTTGCTGGCGGGAATTGCTTCGATATCTTTGCTTGTGGGCGGAATCGGAATTATGAATATGATGCTGGTCTCCGTTACGGAGCGTACCACGGAAATAGGATTGCGGAAAGCCTTGGGGGCTGAACCTGGTCAAATTCAATTACAGTTCCTCATTGAGTCTATTTTTATTTCCCTATTTGGCGGGTTATTAGGATTGATCATAGGGATCTTAATTGCTGTCGCGGCGGCAATTCTCATGGGATTTTCCTTTATCATGACGGCCTGGACAATTCTGCTGGCGGTTGGCTTTTCAGCAGCGGTGGGGATTATTTTCGGCTTAGCTCCTGCCAGAAAAGCGAGCAGGTTAAATCCTATAGACGCTCTGAGGCATATCTAGGGCAATGAACTCATAGGGTAGAGGATAAAAAGCGGTAATTGTTTCTTTGCGATAAAACTTACGTTAGTCAATGGCGCTGTGAGGACAGACCTTTTTACAAGCCAGACAGCCGTTACAATTCTCGGGATGTACAGGGTGAACGTGGCGGCGTGAAAAGAAATTGACTTTTCCCAGCACATCCTGAGGGCAGGCTGAGATACATTCCCAACAGGCGGTACATTTTCCGGTATTAATAGAAATATATTTTGTTTTTAGTACTCTCTTTTTGGAAAAGAGCGGGCTGGCAGAAACCATCATCACTGCCCGCTTTCAGGGAAAGGCTTCTTTCCCCATGTCGTTTTAATAAAAGGCCTGATGGAGCATTTTTCTTTCACTGGAATAACCTCCTTTTCTCTGAGGTTATTTTAAGCAACGAAAATAAACGGGGCATAATCTGCTTCTAAAAGTTTTATAAAAGGTTGTTAAAATTTAGTATTCTGATTCTCAATAGTAGGGGTGAAACTATTTCCCGCCATGTGAAAAGATGTATAAAGGCAGGTTATCCGGGATTTTCCCTGCCGCCTTGTGGTTTATGCTGCGGCGGAATCATACGGGTTTCGAGATATTTTGAGAAAAGGGCAAATGAATAGAGGATTATTCCAGCCTCCAGGCGAACTCTGAACAAAACACCGAACCTGGGCAAGGATTCATATTAAAACCGGAGGTGAAACTTTATCAGGATGTTTAATCCTTTTTATATTTTAGTGGGCGGCGTTATTTTCCTGATTTACGGAGGATTTAACTTTTATATTGGGTCACGTGGGTGGCAGTCTTTGTTCAGTTATGTTCCTTTCCTAAATCCCCAAGTGTATTGGCTGCTTTTTTGGCTGATAGCCCTCTCCTATTTAATAAGCCGATTTAGCCCCAAATTACTGCCGGCAGCATTATTCGAAGGAGTAACTCTGGTTGGGGCCTATTGGCTGGCCTTTATGTGGTATTTTCTCTTAACCATCACAATGCTTGATTTATTAAGATTGATTGACCGCTTTTTTCATATTGTTCCTGTGGAAGTAAAGCAGAACCTGAATCCTGCTTTGGGGTTGATTGTTTCTGCTTTAGTCCTCGGTGTTGTTGCTTATGGGGCCTGGAATGCCCGCCATCCCCGGGTGAATCATTATGATCTTTCAATCTCTAAACAAGCCGGAGCTCTCAAGCAGCTGCATGTTGTCATGGTTTCAGATATCCATTTAGGGACGATTATTCATAATGCTTATCTTACAAAAATGGTCAACACTGTAAATCAGCTAAAGCCTGATCTGGTCTTGTTTGCCGGGGATGTGTTCGATGAAAATATTGAGTCAACGAATAAGGAGGAAGTGTCCGGAAGTTTTCGGAAATTAAGCGCTCCCTACGGCGTTTATGCGGTCTTGGGCAACCATGAATACATTGGCGGAAATGCCGAGGAAGCCGTTAAATATTTAGATGAAGCGGGGGTAAGGGTACTGCGTGATAACTCTCAGGAGATTGCCGGAAGTTTCTATTTGATAGGACGGGACGATCTGTCCGGCGAGCGCATTAATAAGGTCAAGAGAAAAAGCTTAGCGGTTTTAATGCAAGGCGTAGATCGTTCGCTGCCCGTCATTCTAATGGATCATCAGCCGGCGCATCTGGAGGAGCCTGTTGAACAAGGCGTGGATTTGCAGCTGTCCGGACATACTCACGCCGGCCAGTTATTTCCGATTCGCCTGATTACAAGCCGTATTTTCGAAGACGACTGGGGCTATTTGCGCCAGGGGAATTTCCAGCTTATTGTTTCCTCAGGTTATGGAACCTGGGGGCCGCCGGTCCGGGTAGGCAACACTCCGGAGGTTGTCGATATCACAATTTCCTTTAATTGACCAAAAGCCATGCATAAATAGTGGTAAAATCCACGTATATGCATGGCTTTAATCTGAAAATTTATAAATATTTGTTTGGCAACAGTTTCTTAAAGATACTGTCAAATATAGTCAATTTCAAATACTCTTCTGCAGTACAGAGGCAATGCAACGCCCTTTATTTGAGGGCTTCCGCGATGGCCTTGCCGAATTCTTGGCATTTAACGAGGCCTTCGTCATCTGGGTTCCAAGTAATTTTAAGCCCGTCGTTCAGCAGCTCAAAACCGCCGTGTTCTAATTCGGTTGAAATAAGTTTGGTGCCTTCGCCGCTCCAACCATAACTGCCAAAAGCGGCGGCTTTCTTGTTTTTAAAAGCTAATCCCTTAATCATTTCCAGAATTCCGGCCATGGCAAAGGATATGCCTTTATTAATGGTTGGTGAACCGACAAGGATTGCTTTAGATTTAAAAACTTCGGTAAGGATATCGTTTTTATCCGTGTGAGTGGAATTGGAATTAAATAATTTCACGGTAACCTGAGGATCACTCATTTTGATCCCCGCGGCAATAGCTTCAGCCATTTGACGGGTACTGTTCCACATCGTATCATAAATAATTGAGATTTGATTTTCCTGGTAACCCTTTGCCCACTCCATGTATTTATGGACCATTTGCAAAGGGTTGTCTCTCCAGATAAGGCCATGACTTGGGCAAATCATGTCAACAGGCAGATTTAAGCTTAGAATTTCGGTAATTTTCTTCTCCACAAAATTACTGAAAGGGGTTAAGATATTCGCGTAATACTTGAGGGCTTCGTGATATAATTCAGTTTGATCAACTAAGTCGTTAAACATATGCTCTGAAGCCAAGTGCTGGCCAAAACCGTCGTTGCTGAAGAGGATATTATCACCCGTCAAGTAAGTAAACATCGTGTCCGGCCAGTGGAGCATTCTGGCTTCAACAAAAATAAACTCTTTGGACCCGAGGCTTAACTTGTCGCCTGTTTTGACAGGAACGAAGTTCCATTCTTGATGATATTGGCCCTTTAAGGATTTGATAGCATTGGCAGTACAATAAATAGGAGTGTCGGGGATCTCCTTCATTAATTCAGGCAAAGCCCCGCTATGATCAGGTTCGCCATGATTCATAATAATGTAATCGATGGTTTTCAAATCAATCTCTTTTTTTAAATTGGCCACAAATTCCTTGGCGAAAGGAGTCCAAACGCAGTCGATCAGAGCTGTCTTTTCGTCGCGGACTAAGTAAGAGTTATAACTCGAACCACGATGAGTAGAAAGCTCATCCCCGTGAAATTTTTTCAGCTCCCAATCAATTTTTCCTACGTGTTTTACACTTTGGTTAATTTCAAAACTCATAAATTTATCCCTCCAATTTGTTTTAATGACTATCGAAATTTTAAGTGCCGCTGGGTATAAGGCTGGACTATGTTTGAGGTATTGCCAGGCCGTTGGCCAAGACTATGCGATTGCGGCCCGTTTGCTTTGCCTGATAAAGGGCTTGGTCGGCTGCTTCAATCAAATGTTCCGGTGAAGAAGTAGATGAGGCATACAGGCAGGCTACACCGGCACTAACCGTTATCCTGGGTGATACGGAAGAAAAGAGATGGGGTATTTCTAAGCCTTCGATATCGGCTCGTAAAACTTCGGCGACTTTTGCCGCACCATCTATGTCTGTATTTGGCAAGATAACGACAAATTCCTCTCCGCCGTATCGAGCAAGTAAATCCCCTTGTCGCTTTAACGATTCCTTCAGGCCGGACGCTACCTTCTTGAGGCATTCATCTCCTTGAAGATGTCCATAATGATCATTATAAGCTTTAAAGAAGTCAATGTCACATATTATCAAAGCTATAGGCTCTGTTTTGCGGCTGGCTAAGGACCAGAGCTGGGCTAGAGATTGATCGAATTGGCGGCGGTTGGCAATACCAGTCAGGCCGTCCATGGAGGAAAGCAAACTTAATTCTTGATTGGTTTTCTCTAATTGAATTTTCTCAGCCACCAAAGTATTTGTCAAAGGACGAAAGATATAAACTCCCAGAAAAGTGATGGTAAGAAGGATAATTGCTCCACTTGCGGAGTTAAGCAGCTGAAGACGCTGGATTTTAGCCTCGCTCTCTGTCTGATATTGATTGACGATGGAAACGAAGTTTTCTAATAAAGTTTCATTATTTTGAAGAACATAGGTAAAATGAGGATTATTGGGCGTAAGTGATAGAGAAGGCTCTTTGGCCAGCGCAAGGGCTTCTGAAGTAAACCGCTGCAAATGGGTTTCTGAATTGAGGGGTGAGTTAAAATATAAGCTCTTCATCATGGGGGATAAATGCTGTGGTTTATCCGGAGTTCCTTTGAGCAATAGTTGATTGTTGCTCTGGATTTGGTCAACAATTTGTAGCAAGTTATGTCTCAGAAGGTTCTGTTCGGCCGGATTTTTACTGTAGACGAGTTCGATGCTCAGAAGGGACGCCTTTTGGGACAACCAGCGTTGGCTTCCGCTTAGATTAATGAGATAAGCGCTGTCTCGTTGAGTCAGGATAACCTGGTGCATAGTTATAAAAATCGCGAGAGTGAGGAGGGCAATCAAACTAAGAGCCAAAAAATAAGTGTTTGTTAGTTTAAGCAGGGAACGAATTTTCATTCAGTAAGTCCTCCACCTTGCGCTTTATGCCTAAAATTTAAGAAGTTAATTAGTGGTGGCATTATTCTTTCTATGCAAACCTAAGATAATCCTGCAAGGAACAAAGATTATATTAAGCGTTTAGGTGGTTAGCAAATAGGGAAAGACTGCCCTGAGGGGAATGCAGGGATTGTGGCCCTGTTCCTGATTATGTGGAGAACTATATTTTTTGGCTCTAAGACATCTTGTTTAAAAAGGTTGTCCAATGTCTAGGCAAGAATTTAAGGAGAGAAAGAAGCATGACAAGAGTGGGAAGAAGTCTGGCTGAAAATGTCGCGGAGGATATCCTGGCCATGATTACTATAGACAAAAAATTTGCTATGGGAGATAAACTCCCCAATGAAAACGAACTTTCCGTCGATTTACAAGTTAGCCGCACTACGTTGCGGGAAGCAATCCGCATTTTAGTTGCACATAACGTCTTGGAAATTCAACGTGGAAAAGGTACTTATGTGAAAAATAACCGCGAGTTGGATGAAAAGCTTGGTTTGAAAGAGCTTTCAACCTTTAAGCTGAACGTTAAGGATTTATATGAGATGCGTCTGATTTTTGAGCCTCAATCGGCTTATTACGCTGCCAAACGTGCTTCGGATAAAGAGCTGGAGCGCATTTTGTATTATGGCCGGCGGGAAGAAGAGCAGATTATTAAAAAGGAAGATCGAACGGAGGTTGAGCAGGCTTTTCATCAAGCTATTGCCAAAGCAACACATAATGAGTTTATGAATCAATTGATGCCTATCCTTTACCAAGCTATTGACAAAGGAGTTCCCTTGTCGGACGCGAATGAAGAGATGATCCAGAATACTTTAAGAGATCATCGGATGATCATGGAGTTTTTAGCCCAACGCGATGCCGAGGGAGCCCAGACCGCAATGAAATTGCATATTCTCCATGCCATGAGGGGCTTTGGATTTACGGAAGAATAGTTGGTTCAACTGACCGCTTCCGCTCTCGCCGTCCGACAAGTGTGAAAAACGTGCCTGACGGCACAAAATTAATTTGCTTTAAAAAACTTTTTTAAAGAGTGGTATTACTTCTCTTATAGACATTAGACATCATGCAATATATAATGAACTTATACAATATTAAGAGAGGTGTTTGGCTTAATGAATAGTGATGCCGTAACTAAGACTGTACCACATCGAGCCTTGTTACATGCTCTGGGTTTAACAAATGAAGAGATCGAAAGGCCACTGATCGGCATAGTCAGTTCCCAAAACGATATCGTTCCGGGCCATATGAACTTAGATAAAATTGTGGAAGCAGTAAAGCTAGGGGTAGCCATGGCCGGAGGAACTCCCCTCGTCTTTCCGGCGATTGCTGTCTGTGACGGACTTGCCATGGGACATCAAGGGATGAAGTATTCGTTGGTGACGCGGGAGCTCATTGCCGATTCTACGGAAGCTATGGCTTTGGCCCATGCTTTTGACGCTCTGGTTATGGTCCCGAACTGCGATAAAAACATTCCGGGGTTGTTAATGGCTGCAGCGCGCCTGAATATTCCAGCCATTTTTGTCAGCGGCGGACCGATGCTGGCAGGTATTGTGGATGGGCAGAAGACGAGCTTTTCCAGTGTATCGGAGGCTGTGAGCGAATTCCAGGCGGGGAAAATTACCAAGGAAAAATTGCTGGAATATGAAAACAAAGCCTGTCCTACCTGCGGTTCCTGTTCAGGGATGTACACGGCTAACAGTATGAACTGCCTGACGGAAGTTTTGGGAATGGGGCTGCGGGGCAATGGCACCGTTCCGGCCGTCTATTCCGAAAGAATTCAACTCGCCAAATATGCCGGTATGCAAATTATGGAACTGCTGAAAAAAAATATCCGGCCGCGGGATATTATGACTGAAGATGCCTTTAAAAACGCTCTGACTTTAGACATGGCTTTAGGCTGCAGTACCAACAGCATGCTCCATCTCCCGGCGATCGCCCATGAATGCGGCATTGAATTAGATCTGGATATTGCCAATGAAATCAGCGACAAAACGCCGAACCTCTGTCACCTGGCTCCTGTGGGACATACCTATATTGAAGAGCTTAATGAGGCCGGCGGCATTTACGCAGTGATGAATGAAATCAATAAATTAGGCTTAATCAACACTGATTTGCTGACCTGTACCGGCAAGACTGTAGCAGAAAATATTGCCGGCTGTGTCAACAAAAATACGGAGGTTATCAGGCCGGCGGAGAACCCTTACAGTAAAACAGGAGGAATTGCTGTCTTAAAAGGGAACCTGGCTCCGGATTCCTGCGTCGTTAAGCGTTCGGCTGTTGCCCCTGAAATGCTCCAACACGAAGGCCCCGCGAAAGTATTCGATTGTGAGGAGGATGCTATGCGGGCCATTACCTCCGGCCAAATTGTAGCGGGGGATGTGATAGTGATCCGCTATGAAGGCCCTAAAGGAGGACCGGGCATGAGAGAAATGCTGAATCCCACCTCAGCTATCATGGGAAGCGGGCTTGGCGAAAGTGTCGCCCTGATTACCGATGGGCGCTTCAGTGGTGCGACGAGAGGGGCCTCCATCGGTCATGTTTCTCCCGAAGCGGCTGTAGGAGGCAATATTGCCTTAATTGAGGATGGAGACATCATTCAAATTGACATTATGGCCAACCAAATAAATGTCGCCCTTAGTGAGGATGAACTTGAGAAACGCCGAGCGAAATGGCAGCCCAGAAAGCCCAAGATTACCACTGGGTTTCTCGCCCGATATGCGGCTATGGTTACCTCGGGAAACAGGGGCGCTGTTTTAGAAGTTAAGGAATAACACTGCCAACAACCAACAGATGTCAGATTTGTTGGTTGTTTTTTAGTTCAATCTCTATTAAGCGGTTGGCTTAACCGGCGGTTATAGTTATCCCGTAATTGCCGGTTGGCTATAAGCTCGGTGTATCTTTTGCAGTGAATTTTTTATTGTCAGGGTGTTGAAGAATAACTTGATCTTAATTGATTCTTAGTTTAAAACTATGTACGATAGGATATATTCAGGGCAAGGCCCGTTATGTTATATAGGGGGTATGCTAATGGAGACTGACCAAAAGATCAAGTTGGAACAAGTTTTTCAGGCGCTCAACATAGGCGTCCTGGTTATCGACAACCGGGATGTCATTAATTTTTGCAATCCTTTAGCCGAGAGTTTAATAGGACTAAAAATGAAAGATCTACTTGGCCGTAAGTCTGAGGAGATTATCCCTGGTTTGCAGTTGCACAAGATTGTTCAGGGAGAGAGTGTGAACTCCGATCACTTGCTGATCGGAGAACGGATGGTTACAGCAAATCGCTCTCCGATCATTCAAGGAGGTAAAGTAATTGGGGCAGTTGTGGTTTTTCAGGATGAGAGCGAACTGCAGCAATTAGCAGCTCATTTGGCTGAAACTAAAATCAGTTTAACGGGTCTCGAAAATATTTTCGAACAAGCTTATGACGGAGTTATGGTGGTGGACAGTCAGGGAGCCATTACCCGGATAACTAAAACCTACTGCCGCTTTTTGAATGTAGAACAGGAAGAGGCAATCGGCCGCCACTGTACGGAGATTCTGCCTACAAGCCGGATGCATATTGTTGCCCAAACGGGACAGGCCGAAATTGGCGAGGTTATGGACATCAATGGCAAAGAGGCTATGGTGATGCGCCTTCCCCTGAGAGAAAACGGAATGCTGATCGGCGCCGTGGGTAAAGTTATGTTCCGAGATGTTCAGGATTTGCGTACCTTGGCGGAAAAACTGGACTTGTTGGAGAATAAACTTAAGTTCTACGAGAAAGAGTTGAAACACTATCAGAAGTTTCGCTATACCTTTAGCAGCATTATCGGCGATAGCCCGGCAATTTTAAAAGCTAAAGCCCTAGCGGAAAAGGCTGCTTTGGGCAAATCAACGGTTCTTTTGCGCGGCGAAAGCGGGACTGGAAAAGAGCTTTTCGCCCATGCGATTCATGCGGCAGGGTTACGTCATGGTCAGCCCTTTGTACGGGTAAATTGCGGCGCCATCCCGACTGAACTATTGGAAGCTGAACTTTTCGGCTATGAAGAAGGTGCGTTTACAGGGGCCAAAAAAGGAGGGAAACCCGGAAAATTCGAGTTGGCCAACAGAGGGACCATTTTTTTGGATGAGATAGGGGATTTGCCTCTCGGTATGCAAGCAAAAGTGCTGCGGGTTTTACAGGAAAAAGAGGTAGAGCGCGTAGGCAGCAATCGGCTGCAACAACTGGATATCAGGGTTATCGCCGCTACTCATCGGGATCTGGAAAAAATGATGGGGGCGGGAGAATTTCGCCGCGATCTTTACTACCGTTTAAATGTTTTTACGGTGACGATTCCCCCTCTGAGAGAACGCGAAAAAGATGTTTTGCTTTTAAGTGAACATCTTTTGGCAAAATTCCAAAGGGAGCTGGGGTCCACCTTAAAAGGGCTGGATCGTGGGGTGGTGGAATTGTTTCAACTCTATGCCTGGCCGGGAAACGTGCGGGAACTTCAAAACGCGATAGAAAGAGCCATCAACGTAGCTGAAGATGAGGTAATTCACCTGGAAGACCTTCCACTCTATCTTCAAGACCTTGAAAGCAGGCGGGTCGATACGTCCCTCCGGCCTTTGGCCCTGGAGCTTGCCGGAGCGGAGAGAAGGGCCATACTCAAGGCGCTGAAAACTGCCAATGGGAATAAATCAAAGGCAGCGGAGTATTTAGGAATTCACCGCACGAATCTCTATCGCAAAATGGAGAAGTTCGGTTTGGTTGGAGCTAATGACGCCGGATTAGTGTAGTCTAATCTGGATGCCGGTATAGAAATTTGTATACTGAGAAAGGACTTAAGCCACAGAGGCTTAGGTCCTTTCTCTCTTTATTACCGGATTACAGGAAGGCGCTACTCTTTGTGCGAGCGGCGCTTTGTTTATGTGTAGCGCTATTGCTACGTGTAGCGGTAACGCTACACATAAACAAAAAAGCAAGAAAATTAAGAGTTATCTTTCTAAATGCCTGGTATAGTGTTGCGATTTAGCTACAATAAGGCGGCGGGTTTTCCTAAAAGATTTATGGTGCACAGTAGAGAGCGCAAGGCCTTTAGGCTGTCTCAAATGCTTGGCATAGGAATTGCTTATATCTGATCTTGTGCGTGCACAGTACTTAAAAATTCTGGAGGAGGGTAAGAGATGAGAAAGGCGATCTTAACGGCAGATGAAGCGGTGGCATTAATTAACGATGAAAGTATGGTCGCCATTGATGGTTTTGTCAGCATTGGGCATCCGGAAGAATTGACTACAGCATTAGAAAAGAGATTTTTAGCAACAGGTCATCCGCGCAATCTTTCCCTGGTGTACGCTGCAGGGCAAGGAGATTCTCAAGATCGGGGAATGAATCATTTGGGGCATGAGGGCCTAGTGAAGCGGGTCATTGGCGGACACTGGAACCTGGCCCCTAAGCTGGGCAAAATGGCTGTAGAAAATAAAATCGAAGCCTATAATTTCCCCCAGGGAGTAATAACTCATCTTTTTCGGGATATTGCAGCGGGCAAGCCCGGAACACTAACCCACATTGGCTTGGAGACCTTTGTCGATCCCCGCCTGGGGGGTGGAAAGCTTAATCAGATTACGCAAGGAGATTTAGTAGAGCTCACTCATGTCAAGGGGAGAGAATACCTGCTCTATCATGCCTTTCCAATTAATGTGGCACTCTTGCGGGGAACGTCTGCAGATGAGGAAGGAAATATCTCCCTGGAACGGGAGGCCTTGACCTTGGAAGGCTTATCGATAGCTCAAGCGGTAAAAAACAGCGGTGGGATTGTCATCGTTCAAGTTGAACGCCTGGTTCAGGTCGGAAATATTAGGGCGCGGGATGTCAAGATTCCGGGGATTTTAGTGGATGCGCTAGTGGTAGCGAGTCGGCCCGAATATCACAAGCAGTCCTTTGGTGAGGACTATAACCCTTCCTACAGCGGGGAAATCCGCTCTCCTTTAACGGAACTCAAAGCTATTCCTTTCGATGAACGGAAAATAATAGCCAGACGGGCTCTTACAGAGGTACAGCCGGGGGCGATTGTGAATTTGGGAATTGGAGTTCCGGAAGGGGTGGCGTCAGTCGCGGCGGAAGAAGGAGTGCTGGATCAATTCGTTTTAACACTGGAATCCGGTCCCATCGGGGGAGTGCCCGCCGGCGGGGCCAGCTTTGGGGCAAGTTTTAATCCCGATTGCATCGTGGATCAGCCCTATCAGTTTGATTTTTACGATGGCGGCGGGCTGGATGTTGCGGTTTTGGGAATGGCCCAACTGGATGTGGCTGGGAATGTCAATGTCAGCCGCTTTGGTCCGCGTATTGCCGGGGCCGGAGGTTTTATTAATATTTCCCAGACAGCTAAAAAAATAGTTTTTTGTGGGACGTTTACAGCTAACGGTTTGCAGGTAGGGCTTGAGGAAGGGCTTCTGAAAATCAGCCGGGAGGGGAAAATTCACAAGCTGGTTCAAGCAGTTGAGCATATCACCTTTAGCGGGAATTATGCACGTAAAAAAGGGCAGAAGGTCTGGTTTATTACGGAGAGGGCTGTTTTCAAATTAGGAGAAAGGGGTCTGGTGCTCGAAGAAATAGCTCCGGGCGTGGATTTGGAAAGGGACATTCTGGCCCGGATGGATTTCAGACCGGAAATTTCCGAAAACTTGAAAGTTATGAATCCGGGCCTGTTCGGCCCTGGTCTTATGCACATAGGTCAGAAAATGAAAGAAGGGTGTGCGGCAAAATGAAAATCAAAGACAGAGTGGCTTTAATTACGGGAAGCGGTCAGGGGATTGGCAAGGCTATAGCCCTTGCTTTCGCTGAAGAAGGGGCAATGATTGCGGTTAATGACGTTTCGTTTAATGCCGCTAAGGCTGAGGAAACAGTCGAGGAACTTCGCCGGCTGGGAGCTAAGGCCGAACTCTTTTTGGCGGATGTCAGTCAGGAAGCTGAAGTGAATTCCATGATAAAGAGAGTGATTGAGCAGTTTGACAGAGTAGATATTCTGGTCAACAATGCGGGGATTAATCGCGATGGGCTTTTACACAAAGGAAACTCAGAGAATTGGAATGCTGTTATGGCGGTTAATTTGACAGGACCTTTTCTCTGTACCAAAGCGGTTCTTCCCTCAATGCGCGAACAGGGATATGGCCGAATTGTCAATCTCTCCTCGCTGACAGCACGGATGGGGATTTTCGGAACAGGGTATTACGCCGCCTCGAAGGCGGGGTTGATCGGGCTGACAAAAGTTACTGCGGCTGAGAATGCCGCTAAAGGAATCACTTGTAACGCTTTGGCCCCGGGGTATATCAATACGGATATGATGAACAAATATCCCGAAGCTCAACTCAACGCTCTGATCGCTAAAATTCCCGTGGGTCGGTTTGCGGAACCGAAAGAGGTTGCGGACGCCGCCCTGTTTTTGGCTGCGGATGCTTCTTCCTATATTACGGGGGCAGTGCTGGACATCAACGGCGGATTTCTGATTTAGAAAGGAGGGGGGAGGTCCTGCTTGTCAAGCGTCATTAAGGTTGGCAGCGGCGGTTTCGCAGCCTTTTGACGCTTTTGAGCAAAAGAAATAAAAAGAAGAGCGACAAATGAGTCAGGTTGAAATTCAGAAGAAATAAGTGAGGAAAAGCATAAATTCGCGGGGGTGTTGTTATGGCAGTTTTAGGCATTATTTTAAGCTTGGGGCTCTTGATGTTTATGGCTTATCGTGGTTTTTCAGTCATTTTTTTCGCTCCGATATTTGCTATTCTTGCGGCAATTTTTTCCGGTATGGCGATCATGCCCACGTACACGGAAATATTCCTGCCGAATCTGGCAAACTATTTAAAGGTTTATTTCCCATTTTTCCTCTTGGGCGCAGTATTTGGCAAGGTAATGGAAGAATCGGGCGCCGCCAAAGCCATTGCCAAAGCCATTGTCCAAACCTTAGGCAAAAAGCAAGCTATTCTTTCAGTAGTCTTGTCAGCGGCGATTCTCACTTACGGCGGAGTTAGCCTTTTCGTAGTGGCCTTTGCTGTCTACCCTTTCGCAGCTTCAATATTTAAGGAGGCGGATATTCCCAAACGCCTGGTACCCGCCACCATTGCCTTAGGGGCTTTCACCTTTACCATGGATGCCCTTCCGGGGACGCCCCAGATTCAAAACTCAATTCCAATGAAATTTTTTAACACAGACCTCTATGCCGCTCCGGTCTTCGGAACCTTGGGTGCAATTATTGTTTTGGCCGTAGGCATAGCTTATTTAGAGTGGAGAAAACGAGTGGCGCAAGCTGCGGGAGAAGGGTATGGAACGAATCATAAGAATGAGCCGGAATTGGTTGAGGACAGTAACTTACCCAACCCGTGGCTATCTGCCTTGCCCTTAATTTCCGTCCTCGCAGTGACTTTGATTTTACAGAAGCTGATTTTTCCTCAGTGGAATATAGCCTCTTGGGTAACCAAGGCTCCCTACAGTATTGATAAGGCAGGGGTCGTTGGTACGATGAACAACTGGGCTTTGATGATTGCGCTGGCAGTGGGAATTGTTTTGGCTTTTGTTATTAACCCGCGCAGGATTAAAGGCAATGTGGCTAAGGCTATCAATATGGGGGCCATCGGTTCTTTGCTGGCGGTGATGAATACTTCGTCTGAGGTTGGCTTTGGCAATGTAATAAAATCTCTCCCGGGCTTTCAAACAATAGCCCACGCCTTGACTGGGATTAATGCCGGAGGCAGCCCCTTGCTGTCCGAGGCAGTGACTGTGAATACATTGGCAGGAGTAACCGGTTCGGCGTCCGGGGGATTGAGCATCGCTTTGGATACCTTTGGCAAACGTTATTTGGAGTGGGCCGGCAAAACGAATGTCAGCCCGGAATTGCTCCACCGCGTTTCTGCCATGGCTTCCGGGGGGATGGATACTTTGCCCCATAATGGCGCGGTTATCACCTTGCTGGGTATTGCCGGCTTAACGCATAAACAATCTTATAAGGATATCTTTGTGATGACTTTAATTAAAACGGGCACTGTGTTTTTGCTCATCATGCTGCAAAGTGTTTTCCATTTTGTCTGATTTCTATAGTTTCATACGTCAATGGAACGAGAGTGGAACCGGAGCTGACCTTGGTTGGTTCCGGTTCCACTCCTATTTTTTGCTCAACTTAGGGCTGGGATTGCATAGTTTTGGATTGACAGAAAAACACTTTATGATAAGATATAAGAAAAAAGGAGTGAGTAATCACTCATTTAAGATAAAAGCTTGCAATTGGGAAAGGAGCTAAGATTGGGACGAAATGAGTAAACACCAAAAAGTCCGAACGAAAAAAACCGTAGAAGAAAGACGCCGGGATATTTTAGGGGCTGCTCTCAGCGTTTTTTCGGAAAACGGCTACAAAGGCGCTACCACTGCCGAGATTGCACGGCGGGCCGGGGTGGCCGAGGGGACAATCTTCCGGCACTTTGCCACCAAGAAGGAATTGCTCACGGCGGTTTTAGAACCGAAAGTCATAGAAGGTCTGATCGTGTTGGATCAAGAGCACAGGGAGGGCAATCCTAAGGATTTTTTTCGTTGTTTTCTCAAGGATCGTTTGGAGCTGATACAAGAAAACGTTGGGCTTTTCCGCCTGATGTTTGCCGAGGCTCAGTATCATTCTGAAGTGAGAGAGGCTTTATTTAAAGGGATTCTCGGCCCGGGAATGAGTGTTATAAAACCCTGGTTTGACAAAGGAGTCACTCAAGGGATTTTTAAGCCCTTACCCTTTATACCAACGATGCGGAGTTTTATAGGCATGATTATGTTTTATGGTGTGTTTAATTATGTCTTTCCCGGCTTATCTCCTGAGAAAACTCTTGAAGAGGCTGTGGATCATATCTCGGAGCTTTTTCTGCACGGGTTGGTTCGCTAGCTAAGCCAAATAGGTCCTGCAGTTGCTTGAGCTCATGGAAGAAGAATGAAACTTAGAAGCAGGGGGAGAAACGATGAAGAAAAGAATACCGGTTGTCGTTGTTGTCTTGGCTCTTATTGCTCTTTTAGTTTGGGGAAATCAATATTTTAATCGTCCGCAAGATCTAAATACCTTTTCGGGAACTATTGAAGGGACCGAAGTTCCGGTACAGCCTGAACTCGCGGGAAAGATTGTCGATCTGAAGGTGCAGGAAGGTCAAACAGTTAAGACGGGAGACGTTATTGCCACGCTTGATGATAGTCAGGCTCAGATTTCCTTGGCTACGGCGAAAAGTGAACAAACTCAGGCCCAGGCCAAACTCAATGATCTGCTGGGAGGATCACGGGCGGAAGAGCTGCGCAGACTTGAAGCCGTCGTGGATCAAGCAAATGCCAGTGTCGAGGCTTTGGCGCCGAGTCTGCAGTTAGAAGAAAGTAATCTGGCGAACGATCAAAAGCTTTATGCCAGCGGCAGCATAAGCAAACAGGCTCTGGATACCCAGCAAAACAAGTACGATACGATCAAAGCTCAGTATGAAGGTGCTCAGGCGAGCGTGAATGCGGCTCAGGCCAGTTTAGACCAAGCCCAGGCGGGCTATACCCAACCAACGATTCAGGCCCAGAAGGCAGCCGTGGATATGGCGGCTCAATCTGTTAAGGCGGCAGAGCTGAATTTAAGCAAGCTGACGATTAAAAGTCCCTTGAGCGGCCAGGTGCTTTATAAACAGGTAGAAGTCGGGCAAGTGGTCAATTCCGGCACCACCTTGGTGACGATTCTTGATCCTGATGATTTGTCGATAAAAATTTATGTGCCGGAAGCCCAGTTAAATAAAGCCAAAGTGGGTGGAGTGGCCCACATTTCAGTCGATTCCTACCCTTCTAAAACCTTCAAGGGGCAAATTGCTTATGTCAGTACTCAGGCGGAGTTTACTCCGAAGAATGTCGAGACTAAAGAAGAACGGACAACGACGGTTTTTGAGGTAAAAATTAATATCACAGAAGGTAAAGACCAGCTGAAAGCAGGTATGCCGGCAGATGTGACCTTGGATTAGAGGAGTGAGGATAATGAATCTGGCGATAGATTGCCAAGGTCTTGTTAAACGGTTCGGGGCTTATACCGCCGTACAGGGTGCCACGTTTCAAATTCCGCCCGGGGCGATCATGGGTTTTGTAGGGCCCAATGGGGCCGGTAAGACAACGATTATTCGCATGGTATGCGGAGTCTTGGTTCCTACGGAGGGGCGGGCAACGGTTCTCGGGTTCGATGTCAAAACTCAGCCTGAGGAAATTAAGCAGCGAATCGGCTATATGTCTCAAAAATTCAGTCTTTACGATGATTTAACGGTTGCCGAGAATCTTGATTTTTATGCTGGAGTGTACAACCTGCGGGGGAAACAGGCCCGGAGTCAGAAGGAACGGGTTATTGAGCGGATCGGCTTGTTTGAGCGAACTCACCAAATAGTTTCTTCTCTCTCCGGTGGCTGGAAGCAGCGTGTGGCTCTGGCCTGTGCTCTGCTGCATAATCCTCAGCTCCTTGTTTTAGATGAACCGACTGCCGGGGTAGACCCGGTATCCCGTAGAATTTTCTGGGACATTATTCGTAAATTGGCTGAAGAGGGAATGACAATTTTAGTCAGCACTCACTACATGGACGAAGCGGCTTCCTGTGATTATCTGGGTTTTGTTTTTTATGGCCGCTTAATTGCCTTTGGCTCACCTGAGGAGATGAAACACCGGGAAGCCAAGGAGTCTCTGGACGATCTCTTTATTTATTATGTGGAGCATGAAGCCTCTGATGATCCCCGCAACTTTGCGGTAAGAAAAGGAGGTGCAGGCTAATGCTGCGATTTTCCTGGGTCCGCTTTCTGGCGGTCTTAAAAAAAGAATTTATTCATATCCGCCGGGACCGGGCCAGTTTAATTATGGCGATTGCTATGCCTATCGGGATGCTCCTTTTGTTTGGCTATGCAGTAAACACTGATGTGGAGCATCTTCCTACGGTGGTTTGGGACCAATGCCAAACTGCGGATAGCAGGGATTTTATCACGTCTGTCCGCAACACCCAATATTTAGATCCGGATGATTTTGTTTCCGGGTATCAACAAATTGAGGATTATTTGGATAGCGGAAAAGCGCGGGCCGCGGTAATTATCCCGCCGGATTTTGGCAAGCATCTGCAGGGCCAAGAACAGGCAACAGTTCAGGTGCTGGTTGACGGCTCCGATCCGACAGTGGCCCGGGCGGTCATGTCGGCAGTTCAGATGTTGGGGTTGAATAAATCCTTGGCTTTGCAAAGCAAACGTTTGCAAGCCATGGGTATCTCCGGCGGCCTGGATTTGCCTCTCAACCTTGAGACGAGAGTTTGGTACAATCCGGATATGAAATCCAGAGATTTTAATATCCCGGCTTTAATTGGCCTTATTTTGCAAAATGTCATTGCCATGCTGACCTCTTTTTCTATTGTGCGCGAGAAGGAACGCGGAACAATGGAGCAATTGGTCGTAACCCCCATACGCTCCCTGGAATTGCTTTTAGGTAAACTTCTGCCCTTTGTGGCGATCGGATTTGTTTCGTTATCTCTGATTTTAGCGACAGGGATCTTCTGGTTTGGAGTTATCCCCCTGGGAAGCATTCCACTGCTCATTCTTTTGTCGACGATTTTCCTTTTTACGATCTTAGCTATCGGGCTGCTGATCTCCAGCATTGCCAGAACTCAGCTTCAGGCCATGCAAATGACTTTCATCTTAATTCTGCCGTCTATTCTTTTGTCCGGTTTCGTTTTTCCCAGGGAGACGATGCCCAGGCTGTTGCAATTAATGGGTGACTTGCTGCCCTTGACCTATTTTTTGGAGATTGTCAGGGGAATTTTTCTCAAAGGGGTGGGATTGGACTTTCTCTGGCAGGATACTCTCGCTTTGTGTTTGTTCGCCGTGATTTTGTTAGCGGTGGCCGCCAAGAAATTCAAAAAGAATTTGGACTAGCTTGTTTGGTATTTTGGACAGGATATGCTAGGATTAAGTTTGGTAAACGGTCAGTGACTTTAATAATTGCTTAAAAAGTGGTAATGCTGGTCCTATAAAATTTCTTGGAGGTACGACTCGCTATGAAAAAGGTTCGCAAAGTAACGACACTGCTGTTAGTACTAATGACAATTTTGGTGACTCTGGGCTGTGGGGCTCAGACAAATAATTCGGCTTCACAGGGATCGAACAGTTCGAACAATACCGGCCAAAGTACAAACTCTACTTCTGCCGCTCCACAGACGTCCGGGACGAATAAGAATCCTGTTGTGACAATTACCATGGCGAACGGAGATGAAATCAAAGCGGAACTCTATCCGACGGTTGCCCCTAATACCGTGAAAAGCTTTATTTCCCTGGTCAAGAAAGGTTTTTACAATGGTTTAACCTTCCATAGGGTTATTCCGGGGTTCATGATCCAGGGAGGAGACCCGCAAGGTAATGGGAGCGGCGGCCCGGGGTACAGTATTAAAGGGGAATTTACCAACAACGGCTTTAAAAATGATTTGAAGCATGAACGGGGAGTCCTTTCCATGGCCAGGACTCAAGATAATCCCAATTCCGCCGGTTCCCAATTTTTTATCATGGTGGCTTCGGTACCTAGTTTAGATGGGGACTACGCGGCGTTTGGCAAGGTGACGAGCGGAATGGATGCCGTGGATAAAATCGTCAATACCCCAAGGGATCAGAACGATAAACCATTGCAAGCTCAAGTCATGAAAAGCGTCACCGTAGATACCTTTGGCGTTGATTACGGAGATCCGGAAGTTATCAAACAATAGCCTTGTTAGGTTCAGAGCCTCTGCAGCTTTAAAAGTTGCAGGGGCCTTTTACTATCTGAGTTTCCGCTAGGCTCCAACGGAAAAGAAAACTCCTTGTTCCCATACTCCTTAAAAGTTGGGAATTCTCGCCGTGGAATGATAAACATGGTAAAATGTTTGAGAATAACAAAGATCATATGGAGAGAGAACGGAGTGATGATATGCCCGCAAAACGCTTGGAAGGGTTGGGGGCCTCAGTTTTTACTGAAATGGACAATTTAAAGAAAAGTTTGGAACGAGAGGGAAAAACTTTAATCAACTTAAGTATAGGAAGCCCGGATCGGGCTCCCGCCGAAGAACTTCGCCAAGTTCTCAGCCGGGCGGCTCTGGAGGACAATCAATATGGGTACACTTTGACTCGCGGCACGGGAGACTTTCGGCAAGCCTGTGCCCGGTGGTATCAAGAGCGGTTTAATGTTTTTTTAGATCCGGAGACTGAGGTACTCCCTTTGATGGGCTCTCAGGACGGATTGGCTCATATTTTTCTGGCTTATATTGATCCCGGAGATTCAGCCCTTATTCCCGATCCCGGCTATCCCATCTACACGGCGGGGTTATTGCTGGCGGGCGGAGAGAAAATTGCGGTTCCTCTGCTGGAAGAGAACAGCTACCTGCCGGATTTGAAAAAAATCGATCCTGCTTTGGCCCGCAAAGCGAAGCTTATGTTTTTAAACTATCCCAATAACCCGACAGCCGCCGTAGCACCAATCTCCTTTTTTGAAGAGGTTGTGGAATTCGCTAAAGAATATGAGCTGCTTATCTGTCATGATGCGGCCTATTCGGAGTTAGCCTTTGAAGGATATCGACCTGTAAGTTTTCTGCAAGCCCGTGGCGCCAAAGAGGTGGGCATTGAGTTTCACTCCGTATCTAAGACCTATAATCTTGCCGGAGTGCGATTAGGCTTTGCGGTAGGCAACGCGGAAGTTATTGGGACACTCGCCCAGCTTAAATCAAATATTGACTATGGCGTTTTTGGTCCCGTTCTAACGACGGGGGTTTTCGCTCTGGCCTCCGGACAGGATTCTATTGAAGAAAATCGGCAAGCTTATCAGAGACGAAGAGATCTCCTGGTGGAAGGGTGTGCCCGGGCCGGCTGGAAGATGCCGCCGCCTCAGGGTTCCATGTTCATCTGGGCTCCTGTGCCGACCAAGCAGGATTCCATGTCCTTTGCCGTGGAGTTAGCGCGTGAAGCGGGTGTGATCGTAGTTCCGGGAGTGGCTTTTGGCGGCTATGGCGAAGGATATGTGCGTATAGCTATGGTTCAAGAGGAGAGTGTTCTGCGGGAGGCTGTTCGGCGCATAGGATTGTTTTTGCAAGATAGGCTCACTGAGGGTTGACGGCTGAAGCATTGTCTGGCAGGAATGGACAAAACGGGCAATTTTCCTCAGCTGGCGGAAAATGGTATAATTAGCAAGGTCAAAACTATGAGGTATGGATTTAGGGAGGAATTACATTTTGGATTTTACTCAAGTTATTGCTCAAGAGCTTGGGTTAGGACAGGCTCAAGTGAAAGAAGCAGTCAACTTATTAGATGACGGAAACACAATTCCGTTTATTGCCCGCTACCGCAAGGAAGTTACCGGAGAACTTGACGAAAATGCGCTGCGCAGTATCGTGGAGCGCTTGGATTATTTGCGTCGTCTGGAACAGCGGAAGACGGAGGTCCTGAGGCTCATCGATGAGCAAGGAAAGCTTACCGAGGAGCTGTCGGCGCAAATTGCGGCGGCAGCCGTACTTCAGGATGTTGAAGATCTTTACCGGCCTTACAAGCAAAAACGCCGTACCCGGGCAACCGTTGCCAAGGAGAAAGGCTTGGAGCCGCTGGCCTCATGGGTATTGGTTCAATACCCCGGAGTTCGGGTTGATCCTCAAGCCGAGGCCGAGAAGTATTTAAATCCTGAGCTGGAGGTTAATACGGCTGAAGATGCTTTAGCCGGAGCAATGGACATTATTGCCGAGACTATCGCAGATGACGCCTTTCTGCGCAAACGGATACGGGAAGAAACCTGGCGTTCCGCCGATGTTGTGGCGGCAGCGTCAGCTAAGAAAGGGCAGGAGCGCTCTCCTTACGAAATGTATTATGAATACCGGGAACCGGTGCGCAAAATCCCGCCTCATAGAATTCTGGCCCTGAATCGTGGAGAGATTGAGGAGTTTTTAACCGTGAAAATCGAAGCCCCGCCGGATGCTGTGTCAAGACTGGTAGAGGCCCGTTATGTCAAGACAGGACCTTGTGCTCCGCTTGTTCAGAAAGCGGCGCTGGATGCCTACAAGCGTTTGCTTGAGCCTTCGATTGAACGGGAAATACGCAGCGAACTATCCGCTCAGGCCGAGGAACAAGCCATAAAAGTTTTTGCCGCCAATCTGCGGCAGCTTCTGCTTCAGCCTCCGGTTCGGGGCAAGATGGTTTTAGGACTTGATCCCGGGTTTAGAACAGGATGCAAATGGGCGGTTGTGGATGAGACCGGGAAACTCCTGAAAGTGGGAGTGATCTATCCGCATTCGGGGAAGAACCAACGTCAAGAGGCTAAAAATTCTCTGAGAAAGGCAATCACAGAATTTGCCGTAAATATTATTGCCATCGGAAACGGTACGGCCTCCAGAGAAACGGAGGAAGTGGTTGCGGAGGTAATCCAGGAGGATGGTTTAGCGACGGAGTTTATTTTAGTAAGCGAGGCGGGAGCTTCCGTCTATTCCGCCTCGAAGCTGGCCGGTGAGGAATTTCCGGATTTTGACCTTTCCCTGCGGAGTGCCGTGTCCATCGCCCGGCGGCTGCAGGACCCTTTGGCCGAGCTGGTCAAAATTGAACCGAAAGCGGTTGGGGTGGGACAGTATCAGCACGATGTTCAGCCTAAAAAGCTGGAGGAATCGCTGCATGGGGTTGTTGAAACCTGCGTCAACGCCGTTGGGGTTGACCTGAATACGGCTTCGGCATCTCTGCTCCAATACGTAGCGGGTTTGAAGCCGGCCGTGGCTAAAAATATTGTAACCTGGCGTGAGGAACACGGTAAATTCAGGCAGCGTGACCAATTGAAAAAAATCCCGCGCCTTGGAGCTCAAACATACATCCAATGTGCCGGATTTATTCGGCTTCCCGACGGGGATAATCCTTTGGAAAATACACCGGTCCATCCGGAATCCTATCAGCTTGCCGAAAGTATTTTGGCAAAGATTGGTCATAAAACGCAAGATTTAAAGGATCAGCTTGCTGAAATCCGCCAAAAGCTTACAGTGCTGACAGCAGAGGAATTGGCGGCTGAATTCGGCGCCGGAGTTCCTACGGTGCGTGATATTTTAGATGCTTTGCAAAGACCGGGCAGAGATCCCCGGGAGGATTTACCCCGGCCGCTGCTGCGCAGGGATGTGACGCATCTGGAGGATCTTCAGGAAGGCATGATATTAGAAGGAACGGTGCGCAATGTCGTGGATTTCGGTGCTTTTGTCGATATTGGGGTTAAGCACGATGGCCTCGTCCATATTTCTCAGTTAAGTGATAAATACGTCAAACATCCGATGGAAGCGGTAGCTGTAGGCGATATCGTTAAAGTGCGGGTGATTGGAATTGACAAGGGAAGAGAGCGTGTCAGCCTTTCCATGCGAGAGCTTTCCGTCAATAGCGCTTTAGCCTAATGCGGTGGGTAAGCATTATCATAAAGGATGTTATCGGGCGGCTTTGTCAGAAAGGAGGGGAGGCTTAGGTGCAAAAAGCTCAAATAAGGCGTTGGCAGGGAGTGGGCGCTGTCCTGACTGCCGGTACCGGTTATGCCTGTATGTCCGTTTTGGTTAAGGGGGCTTATGAGCTTGGGCTTGGGCCGACTCAGGTAATCGCCTTACAATCCTGGATCGCCTCTCTTCTCCTCTTCGGCTATGTTGTTTGCTTTAAACGGGGAATTTTTAAAATTTCCCTGCGGATGCTCGTTCTGCTCGTTCTGCAAGGGGTCGTGGGAGCCATGGGAACAAGCTTGTTATACGCTTATGCCTTAATATTTCTGCCTGTTTCCGTGGCCATACTGCTGCTCTATCTCTATCCGGCTCTGGTCTTAGCGGCAGGAGTCCTTCTTTGGCACAAAAAAGTTGGCCGGAAAGAGCTGTTTGCTTTTATTTTGACCTTAGGGGGAACAACGCTGGCCAGCGGAATTCTCTCAGGAGTGAGTGGGGTGGCTTGGGCAGGAATTTTCCTGGCTTTGGCTTCGGCGATCGCTTATGCAACGTTTAATCTTATGGGAGAAGTTGTTTTGGCCCAAGTATCTCCTTTGCTTGTCATGTGTTATACGCAGTGGGCCTGTGCCGTTTCTTTAGTGGTTGTTTTAAAGGGGGATGTCATGAGCATTCCCTGGCAGAATCTCCAGACCTGGGAGATCGGCTTTCTCCTGGCTACTGTGGCCTCAATTATTCCTTTCTATATGATTCTCATAGGGATTGAGCGGCTTGGCGCTGATCAGGCTGCTATTCTAAGCACTTTTGAATTGCCCATGACCTTTATTTTAGCCGCAATTTTTTTGCACGAATTTCCTACGCCGGTTCAATGGATTGGCGGAAGTTTGGTTCTGGCGGGGATTCTATTATTAAATTGGAGGAACAAAAAGAATGAGGAAACTTCTAATAAAGAACGGTCAAATTCATACGATGGCAGGGCGTGAGTTTTTGGGAGATCTCCTAATTGAGGGATCAAAAATCGCAGCTCTCGGGGAAGCCTTGGAGGTTCCTCAGGATACGCAAGTGCTTGATGCTTCGGGTTGCCTTGTCCTGCCCGGATTGATTGACGCTCATTGCCATGTCGGCATCGGAGAGGAAATCTATCGCTGGGAAGGGGAAGACTTTAACGAAATGACAGATCCTGTGACCCCGGATATGCGGGCCATTGATGGGATCAATCCGGAGGATGAGGGTTTTCGCGATGCCCGCTTAGGCGGTGTAACCGCCGTGTTTACCGGACCGGGAAGCGGAAATGTTGTCGGTGGAACCGGGGTAGTTATGAAGACGGCAGGCAAGATTGTCGATAAGATGGTGATACGAGATCCTGCAGGGTTAAAAATTGCTTTCGGAGAAAATCCCAAAATGGTCTACAGTGAACAGAAGAAAATGCCTATGACCCGGATGGGGACGGCGGCCCTTTTGCGTCAGGCTTTAGTAGATGCTGAGGTATATAGAGATAAGCTGGAAGAGGGAAAAAGCGATCCGGATAAAATTCCGGAACGGGATCTGGGCTTAGAAGCGCTTATGAAGGTGATTCAAAAAGAGATCCCGCTGCGCGCCCATGCCCATCGCGCCGATGATATCATGACCGCGATCCGCATTGCCCGGGAATTTAACGTCGATTTAGTCATTGAGCATTGCACAGAAGGCCACAAGATTGCCGAGGAACTGGCCGAGTTAGGCTATCCGGCAGTGGTGGGCCCTTTATTGACGAATCGCTCCAAGGTGGAGTTAAAGGATAAATCCTTTAAAACTCCGGGAGTTTTAGCGAAAGCCGGAGTTAAAGTAGCGATCATGACGGATCATTCCGTAACTCCGATCGAACAGTTGCCCCTTTGTGCTGCTTTAGCCTACAAGGCGGGGATGGAAAAGGAAGAGGCCCTTCGAGCCATTACGATCAATGCTGCGGAAATTCTGGGCGTTGCCGATCGCCTTGGTTCCCTGGAAATTGGCAAAGACGCCGATCTGGTTATCTGGAGTGAGCATCCCTTCCAGCTGACCGCTCGTCCGCTCTATGTTATTATTGACGGCAACATTGTCAGTCCGGAATCCAGGAAAGATGGAATACCTCATGCGTTCTAAAGAGTCGCCGGCTCTTCCTATGCTGGCTGGAGTGGGGATGGCGGTAATTTGGGGGTTTTCCTTTTTATTTACGAAAGAGTCGCTGGATTACACCTTTCCCCTTCAGCTGCTCGGCTTCCGTTTTGGGGTTGCTGCTCTTCTTTTAACCGGCCTAAAGTTGACTCGGGTTATTCACATCAATCTGAGGGGGAAAGCGATCCCGCCTTTATTTCTCCTGGCCCTCTTTCAACCCGGACTGTATTTTCTCGGAGAGACGTGGGGGGTTAAATGGACATCCGCTTCAGAAGCGGGCATGGTGATTGCCTTGGTTCCTGTAGCTATTGCGACAATGGCGGCCGTTTTTTTAAAGGAAAAACTTAATTCCAAGCAGGTGCTCTCCATCGGAGCGTCTGTGCTCGGTGTCATAATTATTGTTGCTGCCCAAGGTTCGCTTCAGTTTGGCAAGCATCTTTGGGGAATTACTGCTCTTCTCATGGCAGTCCTGGCGGCGGGGGCCTACAGCATTCTGGCCAGACATTCTTCACAGAAGTTCACTCCATTGGAAATTACTTATGTTATGATGTGGGCAGGAACTGTGATTTTTAATGTTCTTGGGATAGGGCAAAGTGTTTGGCAAGGGTCCTTTTTCAATTATCTTGCACCTCTGCAAAAGACAAGTGTCCTATGGGCGGTTTTTTATCTTGGCGTCTTGTCTTCGGTTCTGGCGTTTTTTCTTTCTAATTATATGTATGCCAAGCTCCCGGCGTCTCAAACGGCGCCTATATTAAACCTTATAACCGTAGTGTCGGTTTTTTCCGGCGTGGCTTTTCGGGGAGAACTGTTCGGCTGGCAGCAGGCGGCAGGAATAATTTTAATCATCCTGGGAGTATGGGGAACGAATGTCTTTGGCAGACCGGCTGCTTCTCCCTTGGCGGAGAGTGCTTGACTTTATATTTCCCCGGCAAACAGGTTAAACTTAATATCAAGTGGCTATTAAACCTTTGTGTTGCCATTTGAGGTCCGCTGAATAAGAACGCAACTTGGAGCAGGGAATTAGATTTACAGGAAAGGAAAGGATTAGGTTTGTCCAAGTTTTCCTAATCGGACAGATATGGATTATAGAATAACAAGTATGTCGGCAGAGGAAACTCGGGAGTGGGGAAAACAACTGGGAAGGCATCTGCGCAAGGGTGATGTCGTGGCTTTAATTGGAGATTTAGGAGCGGGAAAAACTTCTCTGGCCCAGGGAATTGGGGAAGGCTTAGGAGTAACGGGGCCTATGCCCAGCCCGACCTTCACCTTGATCCAGGAATACGGCGGGCAAAATCAAGGAGCTAAAGTACGTTTGGTGCATATGGATTTATATCGTTTACAACATCCACAAGAAGTGGAAGTGATTGGAGTCGAAGAATTTTTTGCTGAGGATACGGTCTGTTTAATTGAATGGCCGGAAATTGCTGAAGATTATTTGCCTGAAAATCGTTTAGTTGTAGAAATCCTGGGCAGCGGGGAGCAGCCGCGGAAAATTGTTTTTCATACTTATGATGAAACTTGGGATGTTCGGATTAAAGACATTATTCACTTTAGAGAGAGACTCGGAGGGCCTCAATGAAATACCTAACGATTGATACGACGACAAAAGTCAGCGGAGTGGCTTTAGCTGAAGATGGGCGCCTTGTGGCCGAGGGCTTCCTGCACACTTCGAAGACGCACTCAGAGCGGATTATTCCGATGCTGGATCAGTTATTCACGGCTGCCGCCTGGACGCTCCAAGAATTAGACTTAATTGGGGTTGTGAGAGGACCGGGCTCCTTTACCGGCATTAGAATTGGCATTGCCACAGCTCAGGGCTTGTCGCAGGTTTTAAACATTCCCCTTTTAGGTGTGGTCTCTCTTGAGGCTCTTGCCTGGTCGTGCTGGGGGAGAGAAGAAGATATCGTGCCTATCCTGGATGCCAGAAAGAATGAATGGTATACGGCGCGGTATCGCTGGGCGGCAGGAAAGGAGAAAGCGGAATGTCTTTCCGCTCCTCAAGCTTTGTCCATTAGCGAATGCTTAGAGCAATTAAAGATGCTGAACCGGCCGGTTTGTTTTGTAGGGGATGCAGCCTGGAAAGAAAAACAGCAAATAAAAACTGTCCTTGGGGAGCAGGCTGTCGTTTTACCCGATTATCAAAGCTTGCCAAGGGGAGCCTATGCCGCCCGGGCGGTCTGGGAACGCTGGCTGGAAATTGGCGCGGGAGAGCAGGTTGAGCCTTACTACATTCGCTGCTCAGAGGCTGAGGTCAATTGGGCCAAAAAAGAGCGGGCTCGCAGGGGAGAAGAGCATGAATAAGGGGTTAGTGCGCCCGATGCGGATAGATGACCTTGAAGCGATCATGGAAATTGAGCATGCTTCTTTTTCGACTCCCTGGTCTGTCCAATCGTTTGTGGCGGAGCTGAAAGACAACGAATATGCCCAATATCGCTGTTTGGAGTTGGATGGCCGAATCATTGGGTATATGGGATTGTGGTTTATTCTTGACGAAGGACATATCACTAATGTTGCTATCTCTCCTGATTATCGCGGACAGCATTGGGGAGAATTTTTGATGCGTTCCGTGATGCTGGAGATGGTTGAGCAAGGCATGGAAAGGATGACTCTCGAAGTTCGTGTTTCTAACAGCCCTGCTCAGGATTTATATAAGCGCATGGGCTTTACCGTGGCAGGGGTCCGCAAAGGGTATTATGCGGATTCAGGAGAAGACGCTTTAATTATGTGGGCGGAACTGGGAAGGAAGTGAAGGAACGTGACAGAGAGTCAGGACAAGAAGGTTGTTATTTTAGGCATTGAAACAAGCTGTGACGAAACCTCCGCGGCCGTTCTGGTTGACGGAACGGATTTGCGCAGTCATATTATTTCGTCTCAAATTGCGACTCATCAGAAGTATGGAGGGGTTGTGCCGGAAATTGCCTCCCGTGAACATAGCCTTCACATTCAGCCCGTTGTCCAACAAGCTTTATCTGAGGCAAAGGTTGGGTTTGACGATCTTTCAGCTATTGCGGTCACCTATGGTCCAGGGCTTGTGGGATCTCTTTTAGTTGGGGTTTCCGGCGCCAAAGCTATGGCTTATGCGGCTGGGATTCCCCTGATTGGGATAAATCATCTGGAAGGACATATTTATGCCAATTTTTTAGAGCACCAGGATTTAGAGTTTCCTTTGTTGGCCCTCTTGGTCTCCGGAGGACATACTCATCTTATTTTATTTACGGCTCATGGAAAGTATCAGGTTTTAGGATATACACGGGATGACGCGGCAGGTGAGGCTCTCGACAAAGTTGCCAGGGCTTTGGGCTTGGGTTATCCGGGAGGCCCGCAGATTCAAAAAGCCTCTCAGAGCGGCAATAAGGAAGCTTTTAAGTTCCCAAGGGCTATGTTGGAGCCTGGCAGTTTGGATTTTAGTTTTAGCGGCATGAAATCCGCAGTCTTAAACACTTTAAATTCTGCGCGAATGAGAGGCGAAACTCTCAATGTGCCTGATTTAGCGGCCTCATTTCAGCAAGCTGTTGTGGATGTTTTAGTGCATAAGGCTTTAATGGCCATAGAACGGACTAAAGTTCGAACTCTGCTTCTGGCGGGCGGAGTTGCGGCAAATCAGTTGCTGCGAGCAACCCTGGCGAACGAATTGACTCAGCGCGGCGTACGCTTGATTTATCCCCAATCTATTCTGTGCACGGATAACGGGGCGATGATTGCCGCCGCGGGGTATTATCATTATCGGGCGGGAAACTTTGCTCCCTGGACATTGAATGCAGTTCCGGGGCTAAATTTAAAGTCAATATAGCCATTATTATGGTTTAAATAAACAATGAATTTGACGAAACAAAGCGAGGAATTAGATTTTCTCGCTTTGTTTCGTATTCTTTTGAAAAAGGATTTACTAAAGCATAAAAGAACTGTGGATAAGGTTGCTGTGTGGATAATGTGGATAAGTTTGTAGATAACTATGGAGAGCGGCTTAGAGGATTTGCAGGTTGCTCGGAGAATTTGGATAAAGTTACCCACAGGTCCTGTGGATAGTGTTGATAACTTTTTCAATAAGGCGGGAAAACTGGATGTTAGGTTGTGGATAAGCATGGGTACTTGTAAAAGTTAAGAGTTTGGAAAACCTTGTCCAAAATTATTGAGTTTGTAAGAAACCGTTCGAAAAAGTTTAATTTAATTTGAACTTTGAGGGTGCAAACAATAGCTATAAGATAATTGGGAATATTCAATACATTTGACCTCAACTCTTTGCTTTGGTGCATATTTAGTTATTATAGTATGTATAGTTGAAAAATTCGAATTATACCTTATAAAATTAAAATTTTAGGAAGGACTTTGCCTTTATTAATCGAATAATTCTAATAAGCACGTGATTTTACCGAAAGGGCAGTACCGACATGAGTGAGGAAAAATCGTTACTAAAGGCTGAAGTGCGCAAATCGTGCCTAGGTTTGCGGGCGGACTTGAAAGAGGAAGAGAGAAAAAACAAAAGCCGGAAAATCCAGGAAGCTGTTTTGAATTTGCCGGAGTTTAAGCAAGCGCAGACCGTAATGTCATTTCTTAATTTCCGCGATGAAGTGGAAACAACGGCTTTAGCGGAAGCTGTTATTGCCGGTGAGAAAAGACTGATCCTGCCTCGTTGTGCGCCCCGGGGAATACTTCTTCCAATTGAGACCCGCGATCTAGGAGTGGATATTGAACCAGGTCTTTGGGGAATCCGGGAACCAAAACTAAATCTTGGAGAGGCTGACCCCTTCGAAATCGATTTAATCCTTGTGCCAGGTGCCGGCTTTGATCTCCAGGGAAATCGTTTAGGGTATGGAGGGGGTTATTATGACCGCTTTTTCATGCGTATTAGGCAGACGGTACCTAGAGTGGCTATTGGCTTTGAATGCCAAATTATTGAGCGAGTCCCCGTAGATCAGCATGATGCCAAGATGACCATGTTGGTTACAGAAAACAAAGTTTACCGTTTTTAGAATTTAGGAATTCAATAGGGGGTATTTATTTGAGCAGCGCGTGTGAGGATCTCGTTGATCCTAAACAAATTGAATTGAATGAAATCATTGCCAAGTATCGTCAGGAGAAAGGGCCCCTTATCCCGATTTTGCAAGGAGCTCAAGAAATCTATGGATATTTGCCGGCTCACGTTCTGAAACACATCAGTAAGGAAACACGCATCCCTTTGTCCAGGATTTATGGCGTAGTTACTTTCTATGCCCAATTCCGACTGACTCCAGTCGGACGCAATCTCATTAATGTCTGTATGGGGACGGCCTGCCATGTTCGCGGAGGAGCCAAGGTCTTAGAAACTCTGGAAAAAGAATTAAAGATTAAAGATGGCGCAACAACGGAAGACGGACGTTTCACGTTGGAAATTGTGGCTTGCATAGGCGCATGCGGACTTGCACCGGTAATATCCATTAATAATGAAGTTCACGGACGATTGCTGCCTGAGAAAATCGCCGGGATATTGGCCAAATACGAGTAGGGGGATAAAGGGATGGCTGAGAATCAAAAGGTTCTGGTTTGTGCAGGAACGGGTTGTGCTTCTTCGGGAGCCCTTCCGATCATCGATATTTTAAAAGAAGAAATAAAGCGTCAAGGACTTGAAGATACTGTAACTATCATAGGCACCGGATGTCAAGGATTTTGCGAAAAGGGACCAACTCTCGTCATTGAGCCTCAACATGTCCTTTATACCCGTGTTACAAGGGAAGATATTGCCGAAATCGTTGCTACGGATATTATGAAGGGCGAGAGAGTGGAACGCCTCCTACTTTTAGATACGGAGACTCAAGAACCTATCACAAAAATGTCCGATATTCGTTTTTTTGCGAAACAACACAGAATTGTCCTGAAAAACTGCGGTATCATCGACCCTCAGCGCATCGAAGATTACACGGCCAGGGAGGGTTACCAAGCTTTCACCAAAGTGCTTAAAGAGATGAAACCCAATGATGTTATTGAAGAAGTTAAAAAGTCAGGATTGCGCGGGCGGGGTGGGGCTGGCTTTCCGACGGGTTTGAAATGGAGCTTTTGCCAGCAAACACCTAGTGACAAAAAATATATTATTTGTAATGCTGATGAAGGAGACCCGGGAGCTTTCATGGATAGGAGCGTTCTCGAAGGTGATCCGCACTCGGTTATTGAAGGAATGCTGATTGGAGCTTATGCCATGGGGGTTGACGAGGGGTACGTTTACTGCCGCGCCGAGTACCCGTTAGCTATCAAACACCTTGAAATAGCGATTAAGCAAGCAGAAAAAGCCGGTTTTCTCGGAGACAACATCCTTAACTCCGGTTTTAATTTCCACCTAAGAGTATTTGCCGGAGCCGGAGCTTTCGTTTGCGGTGAGGAAACTGCTCTCATGGCCTCGATTGAAGGTAAGCGCGGCATGCCCCGTGTGCGCCCGCCCTTCCCGGCAGTCAGCGGATTGTGGGGAAAACCGACAAATATTAACAACGTGGAGACTTGGTCGAATATTCCGCATATCATCCGCCATGGGGCGGAATGGTATGCTCAATTTGGAACGGAAAAAAGCAAAGGAACTAAAATCTTCGCTTTAACCGGAAAAGTGAATAATACAGGCTTAGTTGAGGTCCCCATGGGAACGACCTTACGGGAGATTATCTTTGATATTGGGGGCGGGATTCAGAACGGCAAGGCTTTCAAAGCCGTGCAGATCGGAGGCCCTTCAGGAGGATGTTTGCCTGAAAATATGCTCGATCTCTCCGTAGATTATGAGACCTTGACGAATGCCGGTGCCATGGTCGGTTCCGGTGGACTTGTCATCATGGATGAGACAACCTGTATGGTGGATATTGCCCGCTTCTTTGTGAACTTTTCGCAGAAAGAATCCTGTGGAAAATGTACACCTTGCCGTGAAGGAAATAAGCGGATGTACGACATTCTGGATAGAATCACCAAGGGCGAAGGGAAAATCGAAGATCTGGACACGCTGGAAAATCTGGCTTTGACAATTAAAGAAACTTCTTTGTGCGGGTTAGGTCAAAATGCTCCCAATCCAGTCTTGGCAACGCTTAAATATTTCCGGCATGAGTTTGAGGCCCATATTTTAGAGCATAAATGTCCGGCCCATGTTTGTTCCGCTCTTCTCAGTTATGCAATCGATCCGGAAAAATGCAAGAAATGCGGCCTTTGTGCCAAAAATTGTCCGGCTAACTGCATTAAGGGAGACAAGAATACCCCTTATGTCATTAATCAAGACGAGTGCATTAAATGCGGGACATGTCTGGATAAATGCAAATTTGGCGCAGTCAGCCGTTCCTAACCAAGATTTCAGCTTATGATTAATACTAGACAACTGGAGAGGAGTGAAATACTTTGGAGTGGCTTACAATAACAATTGACGGTCGAGAAGTCAGCGTTCCTAAAGGAACGACTGTGCTTGAAGCTTGTCGTATGAATAATATCAAGATCCCGACCTTGTGCCATGATCCCGAACTTACCCCTGCCGGAGCTTGCCGTTTATGCATTGTCCAGATCGAAGGAATGAGAAATCTGCCCCCCTCATGCGTTACCCAAGCAACCCAAGGAATGAAAATTGAGACCCAAAATCCCAAAGTTCGCGCGGCACGCAAAATGATTCTGGAACTTTTGATCGCCAATCATCCTTTGGATTGTATGACTTGTGAGAAGATGGGGAACTGTTCTTTAGCCGAATATGCTTATGAATACGACGTCAAAGGAGAAGTCTTTGCAGGGGAAAAACGCGATCTTCCTCTGGATGAGGGAAATCCTTTCATCTTGCGCGATCCCAATAAGTGTGTCTTGTGCGGAAAATGCATTAAGGCTTGTGCGGAAATTCAAGGAAAAAGCATTTTGGATTTTTCCTTCCGTGGCTTTGACACCCAAGTAGGTCCGGCCTTTAATGTGCCTTATAACGAGTCGGACTGCGACTTTTGCGGTTCTTGTGTTTCAGTTTGTCCGGTCGGAGCTCTGACTGAAAAACAAATGGTTGGAAAGGGACGTCCCTGGGAAATCTCCAAAGTACAAACCACTTGTCCGTTCTGCGGGGTGGGGTGTAACTTCGATTTGAATGTTAAAGACGGCAAGGTCATCGGTGTAACCTCAAACCCCAACGCTCCCGTAAATGGCAAGGCTCTTTGTGTCAAAGGCCGCTTTGGCATGGACATGATCTATAGCTCCAAACGCTTGACGACGCCCTTGATCAGAAAAGATGGGGTCCTAGTTCCGGCGGAATGGGACGAAGCTTTAGATTTGGTGGCTACCAAGTTTCAGGAGATTAAGGATGCTTACGGACCGAATGCTCTGGCATCCTTAAGTTCGGCCCATTGTACCAATGAAGAGAATTATTTGATGCAGAAATTTATGCGCGCGGTGATCGGGACTAATAATGTCGATCACTGCGCCAGGACCTGACACGCTCCCACTGTGGCCGGTCTGGCCACTTCATTCGGTTCAGGTGCTATGACTAACTCAATTAATGAAATCCCCAATGCCAAAGCTATGTTTGTCATTGGCTCAAATGCAACGGAAGCTCATCCTGTCATCGGAACTAAGATGAAGCAGGCATTAGCTAAAGGCGCAAAACTTATCGTCGCAGATCCCCGCCGCATTGATCTTGCAGAACGGGCGGACGTCTGGCTGAGGCTTCGTCCGGGAACGGACATCGCTCTTGTCAACGGGATTATTAACATTATCCTGGCCAAGGGCTGGGAAAATCGTTCCTTTATCGAAGAGCGGACTGAGGGATTCGATAAACTTAAAGAAGCAGTGCAAAAATATACTCCCGATATGGTCAGCAGGATCACTGGCGTTCCCGCTGAACAACTCGAAGAAGCCGCCAGAATTTATGCGACAACCGAACGGGCACAGATATTCTATACCCTGGGAATCACAGAGCACACCTATGGCACGGATAACGTCATGAGTTTAGCCAATCTGGCTATGGTGACAGGGAATATTGGTAAAGAAAGCTCAGGGGTTAACCCGCTGCGGGGACAAAACAACGTTCAGGGCGCTTGCGATATGGGAGCCTTGCCTAACGTTTACCCTGGGTATCAGCAGGTGGCTAATCCTGAGGTTCGGGCCAAATTTGAAGCGGCTTGGGGTGTTCCTCTTGATCCGAATCCGGGCTTTATGATTCCAGACATGTTTGAAGCCGCTGTGAAAAAGAATCTGCGTGCTTTGTATGTCATGGGCGAGGACCCTGTGTTGACCGACGCGGATGCCAATCATGTGCGCAAAGGCTTAAAGTCTCTGGACTTTCTTGTAGTGCAGGAAATCTTTTTGTCGGAAACGGCGCTGCTGGCGGACGTCGTTCTGCCGGGCGCAAGTTACGCCGAAAAGACAGGTACTTTCACGAATACGGAGCGGAGGGTGCAAATGGTTAATCAAGCCATTAAACCCTTGGGAAATGCCAGGACGGATGGCGAGATCCTATGTGAACTGGCCAACCGGATGGGATATCCATTCCCGTATTCTTCCTCTGCAGAGGTGATGCAGGAGATTGCGAGACTGGCACCTCAATTCGCCGGAATCACCCATGCCCGCCTGGGAACACAAGGTCTGCAATGGCCCGTGCCCAGTGCGGAACATCCGGGGACCAAGTTCTTGCACGAAGGGAAATTTAGCAGGGGCAAGGGGCTTTTCGTACCGATCGAAAATCAGTTGCCGGGAGAAGAGCCTGATGCGGAATATCCCTTCTTGCTTAATACCGGTCGAAAACTTTCCCATTACAATGTCTTTACCCAAAGCTCAAAGGGTCTTGTGGAACACTCTCCGGATGAACTGGCCGAGATCAATCCCAATGATGCCAAACGGCTGGCGATTTACGATGGAGAAGTTGTCAAAGTGTCGTCCCGCCGCGGAGAGCTGGAAACGAAAGTTAAATTGACGCAGCGAGTGCCTGAGGGTATGCTCTTTATGACTTTCCACTATATGAAGTCGCCGGCGAACGTTTTGACGAACGGGGTTTACGACAAAGTGACTAAAACCTATGAGTACAAGGTTTGTGGCGTAAAGATCTCGAAACTTAATAAATAAACACTTAAAGAGGCTTCGGGTTAACGAAGCCTCTTTTATAAACGTCGGTTCAAGGCTGCTGCTGTGCTAAGAAGCCCGGCTGGCGCCGAGCTTGCAGGCGGCTGTCCCCGCACTGGGCAGAAAGTATACTTTCATCGGTCTTAAGGTTAAGGAAAAGAGACAGAAAGGAATTTTTCCTGGCATTGCCATCTCTCAAGGTGACAGCAGGCCTTTGATGTGGTACATTGGAGGCAGGATTCTATCCCCGTAATATTAAGGAGGGCCTCAAAAATCACTGATTCAGCAAGTCTCCAAAAACAACTTCCTAAGCTAAAAGCGACTGGTGTTTTGCTGGCCGGGGGGAAAAGCTCTCGGATGGGAAAAAATAAGGCTTTTCTGGAATTAGAAGGTCAGCCTCTTGCGGAACGAAGCGTGCAGGTTCTGAAAGAGGTATTTTCGGAAGTGTTGATTAGCAGCAATACGCCGGAACTTTATACGGATTTTAATGTGCCTGTTATCCAGGATAGAATTCCGGATCGCGGCCCTTTGGAAGGTCTTTGCCAGGGGCTGGCAGCGGCAAGTTTCGCAACCGTTTTTTTTGTGGCCTGTGATATGCCCTTTTTACAAAAAGAATTGATCCGTTTTCAATTTTCCTGGACTCCGCGCTATGATATTGTAGTCCCCAGACTTAGAACAGGTCTGCATCCTCTGCATGCCTTTTATAATCGGCGCTGTCTTCCGCATATTAAAGATAATCTTGAAGCCGGACGTCTTAAGATTGTCGATTTATACTCGGTGTGCAGTGTGGGGTATGTGGACGATTCAGACCTGGCGGGTTTTTCTGATTTAGAAGATGTCTTTTGCAATGTCAATACCCCGGAGGATTGGTCCGGAATCTTTAAACGTTAATTCGTTCGGGACAAGTATAAATATTCAGGCGTTGCTCCCGGGCAAAGCCAACAATCGTGATGTTTAAGGCGGAGGCCTGGGACAGTGCCATATCGGTTGGAGCACCCCGGGCGATTAAAATGGGAACCTTCATTTTGGCGACTTTGAGCAGGATTTCCGAAGATACCCGCCCGCTAAAAAAAATCACGCGGTTTTCAAGTTCCGAACCGGAACGAAAGGCGCTGCCGCTTAGTTTGTCAAAAACGTTGTGGCGGCCGATGTCATAGCTGGTTAGGATGGCCTGACCCTGATAACCCACTCCTCCGCTGTGTATTCCCCCGGTTGCTTGAAAAAGCGGAAGGTGGGACTGCAAAAAAGCGGCGTACTCGTAAGCCTCTTTAAGTGGGATGCTATGGCTTGAGGTGAGCGGTTTGACCATAAGCGCATCGTTGGCAAAACAAAATGAAGCACGGCTTTTACCGCAGCAAGCCGACACAAATCGTTTGCTCATCAGCTCTTTTTGTAAAAGGCATGGTTTGCCTTCAACCCAAACCAGATGATCTGCCGGGTCTTGACGAAGTTCATAGACATCTTCCGGAACCCGGATAAAACCTTCGTTGAGTAAAAATCCTAAAGCAAGTTCTTCGGTCTGAGAAGGGGAGCATAACAGAGTGGCAATCTCTTCACGGTTGTAGTGGACGGTCAATGGTATTTCCCGAACAACGTTATCGTCAACTTCTTTGAGTTGTGGTCCATTGGCTTTGAGAATAGTGTGAGTAACTGTTTCGTTTGTCATGAATACCTCCTTGGACCTGATTTAACTTTAGTTTATAATATTTTTCGAAAAAGCTGAATCTTTTTTTATAGCGTAAGGATTGATCTGATGTTTAAAAAGGTAGACAGGAAATGGCATGAATGAGAGAAGGAATATGGAGATTTTTGACGAATAATCATAGATAATGTATTATTAAAGTAGCTAAAAGATTATCCAAATATTCAATGCTCTGAAGCTGGAGCACCTAAAGCAAAGCTATGGTGACCAGACTAGTGTCTCATGGCACTCGGGTATTACAGGAAACTGCAATATCTCCTAACGGAAAGGAGTCTGTCAACAGGAAGAAAAATCCTCGGCTGTTTACAGACCGTGGATTTTTCTTCCTTATAATATAATAAGCAGGAAAAGAAAGGTGTATGTTATGCAGGATCAATTTCGAAGGCAAATTGACTACTTACGTATTTCCATAACGGATCGCTGCAATCTTCGATGCATCTACTGCATGCCCAGTTCAGGAGTACCTTGGATACCGCATGAGGATATTCTTTCTTTTGAAGAGATTCTGCGCTTGATGAGGATCAGCACTCAGCTTGGATTTCGCCGTTTTCGTATTACAGGGGGAGAGCCGCTTGTCCGCAAAGGAATTCTGGACTTTGCCCGGGAAAGCGCCCGGCTGCCCGGAGTTGATGATCTGATGATAACAACGAACGGGTTGTTGCTGCCGGAGATGGCTTTTGACTTAAAGGCAGCGGGCGTTCACCGTGTCAATATTAGTTTAGATACGATGGATTCGGAACGATTTCGAGAAATTACACGCGGCGGGGATGTTTCCAAGGTGATTCAAGGTATTTTCCGTTCGCTTGAAGCCGGGCTGAATCCGGTTAAAATTAATGTCGTTGTTGTACGCAATGTTAATACTCAGGAGTTACCCTCTTTTCTAACTTTAGCTAAGCAATATCCGCTCCATATTCGTTTTATTGAACTTATGCCTATTGGCTTGAGTTCTGAGCGCAGAGCTGATTTTGTCCCTATAGAGGAAATGAAAGAGATATTAGAACTCAAGCAGGATGTTCCTAAAGAGGATATTCTGGGCGGCGGACCTGCAGAGTACTTTCAACCGCCTGGCTATAAAGGCAGTGTAGGGTTTATCAGTGCCCTGAGCCGGCATTTTTGCACGACTTGCAATCGAATTCGTCTGACAGCAGACGGCAAATTGAGACCCTGTCTGCATAGCAAACATGAAATTGATATGCGGGAAGGGCTGCGCAATGGAAGCACGGATCAAGAATTGCTGGATTTATTTGCCCGGGCAGTTTGGCATAAACCTGCGGAGCACCACATGAATGAAGAAGCTCTGCAGGGTCAACGCCTTATGTCCCAGATCGGAGGGTAGGGGATGGAAGAACTAACACATTTTGACGAACAGGGCCGTGCCCGGATGGTTGATGTCAGTGATAAAGCAGAAACTTCCCGTATTGCGGTTGCTCACGGCAAGGTGCAAATGCAAACTGATACTTTGGAACGCATTCGCTCAGGTCTTATTGCCAAAGGGGATGTCCTGGCAGTCGCCCAGGTTGCCGGAATTATGGCAGCCAAGCGGACTTCCCAGTTGATCCCTATGTGTCATCCACTTGGGATTACGGGAGCGAAGCTTAGTTTTAAATTGATCGATCCCGGTGAGGTAGAGATTGAAGCAGTTGTGAAAGTTCAAGGGAAAACAGGAGTGGAAATGGAAGCCCTCACCGCAGTCAGTGTGGCGGCCTTAACCATTTACGATATGTGCAAAGCGATTGATAAATCCATGACTATTGGAGAAATATATTTGGTTGAAAAACAGGGCGGAAAAAGCGGTCACTATGTGCGCTGAGCAAAGTGTCAGATTCAAGGACCGGAGAGCAAACCGACTTGGTGCCAGCGGAACTCGTTGTTAAGATGACTTGACAAGTTTAATTATCCTTTGTAATTGCTATTATAGCAAGCGGCTAAACCATGGGGATTAAAAATTCGATGAAGAGGGGCGTTTAGGTTGGGCAGAATAGTTGCCGTCTGTACAAGTGAACGAAAAGGCATGCGCAAAAAGAATGTGGGTGAGGGAATTTTAAAGGTGGATTTTGGCCTTGAGGGAGATGCCCATGGCGGAAACTGGCATCGCATGGTCAGTTTATTGGCAATGGAAAGCATAAAAACCATGCAAGACAAAGGGCTGAAGGTTGGTCCGGGGGATTTCGCGGAGAACCTAACGACAGAGGGGTTGGAGTTATATTCTCTGCCAATCGGAACAAAATTAAAAATAGGCGCTACAAGTATTGGTGAAGTGACGCAAATTGGCAAGGAATGCCATTCAAAATGTGCCATTTTTTATCAAGCGGGAGATTGTGTGATGCCGAGGGAAGGAATTTTCATCCGCTTGCTGGAAGGCGGAGCGGTCCGTGTGGGAGATACCATTGAGGTGATTGAACAATGATGCGGATTGGAATTATTACGGCCAGTGATAAGGGGGCGCGCAGTGAAAGGGAAGATCTCTCAGGCCCTGCTCTAAAGGAACTAGTCGAAGAAATGGCTTGGGAAGTTGTCGAATATGTTATTCTTCCCGATGACCAAGCGCTGCTTGAAAAAACTATGCGCCGCTGGGTAGATGAACTCGGCTTGGACTTGATCTTCACGACGGGAGGTACGGGATTTTCTCTCCGGGACGTCACTCCGGAAGCAACCTTGGCTGTTGCCGACCGTTTTGTACCCGGCATAGCGGAAGTGATGCGTCAGGAAAGCCTGAAGGTGACGCCCAAAGCTATGCTTAGCAGAGCAGTGGCGGTTTTAAGGAAACAAACGTTAATTATCAATATGCCTGGAAGCCTTAAAGCTGTTCGCGAGTGTTTTGCTGCTATTTCCCCCGCTTTACCTCATGGTTTGCAAATTCTTAAAGGGGAAGCAAGTGAATGCGGGTCCCCTCCTAAGTCAAATTAAGTTAGACGATAGATAAAGGCTTTCCCAACGCAGTGTTGTGCAAGCCTTTATTGTTGTCTGAAAGTATAACCTTCGGCTGTAGTCTGTCACCCTTGTCCAGTGTTTAGCGTATGATATTGTAGACATGGCTTGAAAGGTGATGATAATAATGAAAGCCATTGCGTTTGTTGATTACGAAAACATCTGGACGAGTTTGCATGAACATGGTTATGAATTGACGCCGGAACAATTGGTACTATATTTACAGCATTATGCTAAACGTAATACTATGGATTTACAGGCGGTTTATTTGTACGCTAATTTTGACCGCGAGGAATTTTGGCGGACACAAACCACCTTTGAGAAAACAAATGTTTTTACAAGGCATGTATTTAGCAAGAATAATTTTGCCAGTACAGGGCTTCGCCGCAATGCGGCTGATTTAGAACTGATGCTGGAAGCTCAAGAGATCTTGCTCACGCGAGCATCCACCTTTGACCTTTTTTTGTTAATTACAGGTGATGGCGATTTTCTGTCCCTTTTAAGAAAAATCAGAGCATGGGGAAAAGAAGTCAAAGTAATAGGGGTGGGTGGCAGTGTTCATCACACTTTGCAGCCATATTGCGAAGGAGATGATCTCTTGGAATGGGTGCTTCACGAGAACCCGGAAGCAGAATATCAGCCGGAACAGGATCTCATTCAAGGGATACAAATTATCGGAACTCTTCAAATCCGGCTGCCCTATGTTGCTTCAACAAAGGCGAGAGCAGCTCTGGCTGAACTTTTGGGACGATCGATTCCTCAAGTCAAAGAGTTCATTCGCTATATGCTGCGAGAAAATATGCTTACCGAAAAAGAACATTCGGATCGGAATTTAAAAATCGGAAAAACGAAAATATACCTCCTTAATCTTCAGCAAAAAAAAGTGGTGGAAGCACTGGGGCCGATGCTTGAAGAGGTGACACAACGTCAATCGAAGTTGATTTTGGACACCTAACCAATGCATAAAATGGCAATAATATGGAAACTATAGTGGTTAGTGATTACAAGGGACTGGGGAGGCCTAGAGCTAAATCTAATATAATGGCTTTTATAGAAAATAGGAGTAATTTAAACCTATTTGATGTACAAGGCTAATTTTGAGGATTTGGTGGGGTTGCTTTCCCGGGTTTCCTTGCATATTATTATAGATATATTGTTAGCACTCAATAAAGCCGAGTGCTAACAAGTAATAAATAACAACATTAAGGAGGGTCTTTTCTTCATGAACATTAAACCTCTCGCAGATCGGGTAATCATTAAAGCACTCCCGATGGAAGAAAAAACTAAGAGCGGAATTATTATGCCAGATACCGCTAAAGAGAAGCCACAAGAAGGTGAAGTTGTTGCAGTAGGACCTGGCAAAATGGAAAAAGGGACTCGCGTTGCGCTTGATGTTAAAACTGGCGACAGAGTCATTTACTCCAAATACGCCGGTACCGAAGTGAAGTATGATGGTGAAGAATACCTGATTTTAAAAGAAGCAGATATTTTGGCTGTTATCGGCTAATTTAAGTCACTAAATACCTATTCTAAATGCTGATGATTGATACTATTATTAAGGAGTGAATAACGTGGCAAAGCAAATTATTTTTAATCAAGATGCCCGGCAGGCTTTAGAGCGCGGTGTCAATGCTCTCGCAGAAGCAGTTCGTGTTACTCTCGGACCTAAAGGACGTAATGTGGTATTAGATAAGAAATTCGGTTCTCCCCTCATCACGAATGACGGTGTTACCATCGCTCGTGATATCGAACTTGAAGATCCATTTGAAAATATGGGTGCTCAGCTTGTCAAAGAAGTGGCCACTAAAACAAATGATGTCGCCGGAGACGGTACAACAACTGCTACAGTATTGGCGCAAGCTATTATCAGAGAAGGTCTTAAGAACGTAGCTGCCGGAGCAAACCCCATGGGAATTAAACGTGGGATAGAGCAAGCCGTTGACCTCGTTGTTGCAGACATCAAAGCTAACGCCAAACTTGTGGAAACAAGTGAAGCCATTGCCCAAGTTGCCTCGATTTCAGCCAGCGACAAAACCATCGGCAACCTGATTGCGGAAGCTATGGAAAAAGTAGGTAAAGACGGAGTTATCACCGTTGAAGAGGCCAAAGGCATGACTACTGAGCTTCAAGTGGTTGAAGGAATGCAATTTGACCGCGGCTATATTTCAGCTTATATGGTTACCGATACGGAGAAAATGGAAGCTGTACTTAATGACCCTTACATCCTGATCACGGATAAGAAAATCAGCTCCATTCAAGATATGCTGCCCGTCTTGGAAAAAGTAGTACAAGCCGGCAGACAACTTTTAATTATTGCCGAAGACATTGACGGAGAAGCTTTAGCTACTCTTATTGTCAATAAACTTAAAGGAACCTTCGTCTGCGTTGGCGTTAAAGCACCTGGCTTTGGTGATCGCCGTAAAGCCATGCTGGAAGATATCGCCGTCCTGACGGGTGGAACCGTTATTACCGAAGATCTCGGTCTGAAACTGGAAAACACCACAATTGATATGCTTGGCCGTACCCGTCAAGTTCGCATCACCAAAGAGGAAACCACGGTTGTTGAAGGTTCCGGCAATGTTGAGGACATTAAGAAACGTGTCGAAGCTATCAAGAGACAAATCGAAGAAACCACTTCCGACTTTGACCGTGAAAAACTCCAAGAGCGCTTAGCTAAACTTTCCGGCGGTGTTGCAGTTATTCAAGTAGGCGCGGCAACCGAAACCGAAATGAAAGAAAAGAAACTTCGCATCGAAGATGCTTTAGCCGCTACCCGTGCAGCCGTTGAAGAAGGGATTGTTGCCGGAGGCGGAACAACTTTAATTGATGCTGTTCCCGCTTTGGATCAACTGCAACTGAGCGGGGACGAAGGAACCGGAGTTATGATCATTCGTCGTGCTTTGGAAGAGCCCCTGCGTCAAATCGCCAACAATGCCGGTCACGAAGGCTCAGTCGTGGTTGAGAAAGTGCGTTCCTCCAACCGTGGAACAGGTTTCAATGCTATCACTGAAGTATACGAAGATATGATCTCAGCCGGTATCGTTGACCCGGCCAAAGTTACCCGTTCAGCTCTGCAAAATGCCGGTTCCATCGCAGCTATGCTCCTGACCACCGAGTGCTTAGTCTCTGACCTTCCTGCCAAAGATGGCGGCGCCGGTGCTATGGCTGGCATGGGCGGAATGGGTGGCATGGGTGGCATGGGCGGTATGATGTAAGCCAAAGCTTACAGCCCGTTTATACCATAATTTGATTCATAAAGATCCTTATTGTACGCCAAAAGTAACGTAAGAGTAACGCAATCAAATAAAATATGTTCCATACCCTGTGGTGGTATGGATGAATTTAGAGACTTTTCATGAGTTCTGCTGAACTTTTGAGAAGTCTCTTTTTATGGCAAGCTCAGACTTATAGGGGGCACTATTTGCCGCGTACAGAGATGTTATCATATTTTCTTTCAGCCGCTATGATGGCTTCCAGGAAATCCGGCGTACCGTAAATCGGTTTTGCCTTCCTGAGTTGTCAAGGGAGATAAGAAAGATTAGCCATCGGGTAGATACGGATGTTGTGCAAATTTTGGTTTCGTATGTGGTATCATAATATGTAGAGTAAGGTTATGGTGGCTATGTTTTTAATTCAAGATAAAATATGAGCTGTTTGAGGTGCTATAGGATGAGTTTTGTATCTATAGTAATATCTAATTCTTTTGTCAGCGCGATGGCCGACAGCCGTACAATCGAACTGTATGCTAATGGAACCATTCACAGAATCAAAAGCGAAAATCACCAGAAAATTTTTTTATTATCCGACCAAGTTTTTATGGCTATTGCCGGATTGGTGGAAGATGCGCAGAAATTTATTGATAGCTCGAATTTAGAGCAAGCCATCCTAGAAAGTGGGTTATTGGAGAGTAAAGACGTAATAGCGAAATGGCTTGAAAGTGTTCGCCATTATGTAATAACGAATTATAATTTTAAAGTATTTTTTGGAGGAATGACTATAGCCAATGAATTGAAGGTTTACATTATAGATAGCACGATAAGGGAATTGGAAGAATTGGAATATAGTGAAAAGGAAATAGGATATTATCTGTCACCCAGCCAATATATAGATAAGACTTGGGTTGAAAATCTATTTAAAGAACTTTATCGTCTTTATGATGGAACTCCGGAAACAATGAAAGTTATCCAGGAAATGCTGAATGATATCATCGCTAATAATGATATGTCCGTAAATAAAAATAAAAGATGGTTTTGTCTTAGGCGATGAAAGAAATTTTCCCTGCTAGACAAATTAAACTGTGATTGGACTCACTATGGGAAGAAAAAACACTTGTTATAATATTTTGTGAATTATCAAAATATTTAAGAGGTGGAAAATATGTTATCAGGCAAGGCTTTGACTACTGCTATGGGCATTTTACCGCATAAAGAGTTACAAGATGCTCAGAAGCTGGCGCTTAGTTTGGATATTCCGTTTTGGCCTCAATTGCCTCATTTCCGATTCCGGGAAGATATGTATGCCCAATTTGCCGAACATTTTCCAGGTATAATTATTGATGAAATAAAAAGGAGTGTTGTTTTTTCTCATCAGCGATTTGCCGAGGAAATTGATAACTATCTGGAGAATAGTGCCCTTCCGGAATATTTTGCCTTGGCTCAAGAATCTTCCGCGGCGTTTAATGGCTTTTTGCAGGAGGATCTTTCCGCTTATGCAATGATTCATGGACAAAGTGTTGGACCTATTAGTTTTGGGCTTAAAATCTGTGATGAAGAACGCAAGCCTATGATTTATAATGATTTTGTGCGGGAGATTTTATATGATTTTCTTCAGCACAAGGTAACATGGCAATATAACCAATTAAAACGAGTTCATGCCAATCCTTTTGTCTGGCTGGATGAGCCTGGACTGGAAATGATTTTTAACTCTCTAAGTGCTTACACGTATGAAGCAGCCTTTGGTGAGTATAGTGCTTTTTTGTCCAAACTCCCGGGTCCTAAAGGGGTTCACTTATGCGGCAATCCGGATTGGGCGTTTCTTTTGAATGCCAAGCTGGATATTCTGTCAGTGGATGCTTTCAGTTGGGGACATATCTTAGTGCGCTATGTCGATGAGGTTAAGGAGTTTTTGAAGCGGGGAGGAATTATATCCTGGGGGATCGTCCCTACCTTAACAGGTGAGCTGAATCTGGAGACGACCGAAACGCTTACAAACCGGCTGCTCCAGTTATGGAAATTTCTTAACCAGCATGGATTGGATGACGACTTATTGTATGAACGATCCTGGCTGGCTCCTTCGCGTTGCTGCTTGATTAATAACGATGGAACTTTGAGCGTACAAAACTCTTTCGCCTTATTAAGAGAGATCTCCAAAAGTCTTCGGAGTCGTTAACTTTGGATTTGTGAACTGAATGAGGTGAGTCAGGTCAGGTGAGCAAGAGAGGTCTTAATTTACTTTTTTTACTGATTATTATTATTTCTATAATTTTCAACATAGCTGGGTGTGGTGACGATGTTTTACTTCCGGCAGATAAAGTATCTGAGCTTCTTCAACATAAGGGCTATAGCATTGAACGTATGGAAATAAGTTTAAGACACCCCTATGCTCAAAGGCCTTGGATATGTTTGGCAAAGAGAAGCCAGGAAGAGTTTTTTATTGTAATTTGGCCTTCGGAAAAGATGGATATAACTCAACTTGGAGTAGGTGGAAAGCTTACCTGGGATCGGGCTTAGTTTCTCCATCTCTTGCCAAAGTTCCTCTGCTTATTGCTACACAAAACCGGAAGCTGGAATCTAAACTTAATGTCTTTAGCGATTCATCGGCAGAGAATAATCTAAAGCTTGATTCGCTTTATAGGCTTTGTGTCGGGCTTCTGGTAGTGTTTCGGAAGATTGCTTCTAAACATGTTTGAATTTATTAAGTTATGAATACACAAAAATAGCCTGTACTTTTTGATGTACGGGCCATTTTTGTTGTGAAACCTCAAGGAAACCTTATCGACTGATTGGAATCAACACAATTGAAATTTGAGTACAGAAAGATAATTTTTTATGGAAAGCCTCTAAAAATTAATAAATCAGTGTAACGTTTTTGCGCTTTTAGTTACTATAATAAGTGATAAGCCGAGTTTAAATACAGTAAGATAGCAGGCTGGCGGGAAAGGAAAGAAACGGTGAGTACGGGCAATTCTCCGCTTGAAGTAACGTTTAAAACAATTGCCGATTTATATCGGCATTTTGAGTTACCCATCTACCGGTACTTATTGAGGCTCTGCGGCTCGGGCGTTGTTGCCCAAGAGCTCACTCAGGAAACTTTTCTGCAGGTACTGACCTCCTGGCAGCGTTACAAAGGAACGGCAAACGTAAAAACCTGGCTTTATAAAATAGCCCGCAATGTTTATCTGCATCAAAACAGAGAGGCTACCAGATCAACACGGCTATTCAATAAATTAGTTAATGAGCAAATGACCCGGCAACCGTCTCACAACAGTCCGGAAGCTATATTGGAACGACGATGTTTGAGCGATACAGTCAACGAGGTACTTCAGGCTTTGCCGGAGCAATACCGCACGGTTATTTTGCTTAAAGAGACGGAGAACCTGAGTCATCGGGAAATTGCCGACATACTGAATAAGACGGAGGCGTCGGCAAAGGTTATGTTTTTCAGAGCCAAACAAAAATTCATTGAGGAATACGAGCGGTTAGGAGGATCGCCATGAACGAATGTAAGCTTGTGCACGATCTTTGGCCTTTATATCTGGACAATGAGCTCAGCGCAGAAAGTGCGCAATTTGTTTCAGAACATCTGCGTTCGTGTCCCGATTGCCATAGGCTGCCGGAAGAATCGCCTAAAAAGACCTTGAATTGGGAAGCCGTGGAACCTCCGGCCAATTCCCTTGAAAGCTTTATGAAGCGCTGGCAGCGCCGCCGGATATGTACTGTTTCGGTTGCAATAGTTATGGTCTTGTTAATTGCCTGGGGGGCCTTGTATTACGGCCAATGGTCCGGCCAAAAAGCCTCTCAAAAACAACTGCAGGAGCAAAAAGAACTATTCAACAAACAAATGAGTGCCTTGCAAAGCGTGTCACCACCGGCGGAACAATTGCTTAAACGCTGGGGTATTACCTTCAGCATTGATCATACGGCTGAAAATGCCGGAAGAATCTCTGTAAACTATTCACTGCGCTGGAATATTGACAGCCCGGTAGAGCGGATTGAGGGGGAGGATAGTCGCTATTGGTTTGATCAGAATTCACTGATTGACGCTGCTACCGGGGCTTCTCTCCCGCTCAGCTCCAACGGCTGGAGCTCCGGTCCGGATAGCCGGACAACCGGCCAGCTGATCACTCAGCCGCTGACTCAGCCCGTATCGGAATTAGTCTTCAAAACTTACACTCTTTATGCCTGGCTGAAAGGACCGGAAACAGGATTTAATTTTGATTATAGCGGCGGGCAGCAGACAATAGCCCTTAACCGGCCGTTCAGCTTCCAGGGCATAGATTTTATGATTGACAGTTTGCAGTTAAATGACTCGACTTTTAGCGTCAGCTACCATCAACTGACCCCGGCAACCCAAGTGGGCGTCTTCCAACTCAACTTCACCTTCGACGACCGCTTGGGCAATGTTTGGAACGTTAACTCTGAGCCTGAGCAGACTATCAGCGACCCCAAGAAATTCAGTATCTCTGCGCCTCATTCTCCGTCCAAACACTGGTCCCTAAAAATAAATCATATCATTCAGGTGATACCGGGGATTAAAACCAATCTTAACTTGAACGGAGGGCAGCCGGAATGATCAATAAGCTCCAAAGTAAAGGGTTAAAAAAACCAGTTGTGCTTATTCTCTTAACAGTATCTGTACTGGCGAACCTGATCTTAATCAACGCTTATGTCGGCAGGTCGAGAGAGTTGAACACCGCATGGCGTAATGGCACTCAAGAAGTTGTTCAGGTTGGAATCCGGCTGCTGTCTGCTTACCAAGGAAACCAAAGTCCTGATGCGGATAGTCTGACAACAGTCAATGCTTATACTGAAATGTTGTCTCAGCAGCTTAATTCAGCCGTTGCCTTACCTTACGGCCAAAAAATTATTCCGTTTAGTACGGTACAAACCGTTGAATCGTTTATTAACTATGAAACCAGTGTCAGCAAATTAATGCAGGAAGAATTGAAAAACAACGGCCATATTTCAACTGAAAATTTGAAACGCTGGAAAATCATAAACGACGGCTGGCATTCAATGTTCAGTTTAATGCAGGATGAACTTAATAAGTGCGAGCCATTCTCTCCCGTTTTCAAAGAACAAACTTGGCGAAAAATCTACGTTGATGCTACGATTGCCTTGAATCAGGTCGAGCCTTCACCTCTGCCTGAGAAATGAGGTCAAACTCATTAGATAAAGAAGACTGCTTGGGGGGAAAACAGAGAATAGAAAAACACTGCCTCTCTTTAAATCGCTGAACTCAGTCCCGTCCGAAAAGAGGCAGTTTATTTTGCTCTTCAGGAGCAAGTTTGACCCGGAAATCAGTTAAACTCTTGTTTAACCGGTACCTTCAGCTTCCATGGTCCTTTGACAAGGACATCAATTTTTCCTATAGTCAGTTTTATGCTTGTTTCCCCGGCCGGATAGGGTATTTGCAACCATTTAATGCCCCCAGTTGACGGATCAAACTCACCCATACAATTCTCCGCTTTTCCATTGACGCTTAGGTTATTGAGCATACCGTTAACGATGGCCCCGTTAACTAAGTCGGGAGTGATATAAATCCGCAGCCAATCTTGATTGTCTTGGTTTAGAGCTTCTGCTTTTGTCAATGTTAGACTGCAGGTACCTAGGTTAAGAGAATTATTTAACATTGCCGTAGAATTCTTTCCAGGTACCGGGAGCGTTATATCGGCATGAACATCCTGAAGCAGGCTGACCGATGGTATCGTCACGTCAAGCCTGTCGCCGAGATTAGGGCTTGTCGAGAAATATATTAAACCGCTTCCGACATATCCGGCCTGACTTTTCAGCAGATAGGATTTAGAGCCATTCGCATTTTCAACGGTTGCGCCTTCTATAGCTTCAGGCACCCCGCCTCTTAAGCTCTGGACCAGGAGGGTAACCTTTGTTTCATCGGGGAAGCTTGAGCTTTGAGCGGCTACCGTCACATTATTGACGGTAACTGCCGGGCCGAAATTCTCAGCCGTATCCGAATCTTTTCCGGCTGTGAGAGGAATGTTTATCGTCCAGTCTGACAGACTGGGAACTACTAAAGCTACCTGCTTGAGATCAGCAGGCAACGCCTTATACCATGCCCAATTGGTTTGAACACGCGTGTTCCCGCTTCCTGTCACAACCATGTTCCCGCTTTGATAAGGATAACGTACACCTGCCGAGTCAAGCAAATAGGAGCTGTTCAGGTCCACAGTCCCACCTTCGGCATAAGCCATAAGTGAGGTTCCTTTGCTGTCCGCCAACACGCCGTTAATATCTATTTTTATCCCGTCTTTCTCTGCCCGAACGGGATTCGGTGCAAAAAGGTTGACATTTTGAGATGAACTGATGCCAAACCCCGGGATAAAAACGAGCAGTCTGTTCACGGCGCCAGCAATACTGTTTGGGCCTATTCCCGCAAAAAGCAAGATAATCGCTGCAGCTGCCGCCATAACCTGCCATAGTTTGAAACGGCAGCGTCGAGAGACGTTCGGTTCACTTTGCACCATTCTCAGCGTGCGATGTTCTATTCTCGCAAGCGCCTCTTGGTTGGGGCTCTGAGAATACGACTCAATGAACTCTGTGATATCATCAGGAATAATTAATCGTTCCAATGCTTCTTTACTGTCTGTAAAATTATCAGTCATAGTTCTTCCACCCCCTGCCGCTCCTTTTTACCCAAAAGATTTTTCAGGAGCTTTCTGGCCCGCCAAAGTTTATTATCAACCGCCTGGCGTGTCAAACCATAGGCGCTGGCCAGATCGTTAATGCTTTCATCAAGAAAATATCGTCTGTAGATCAGCTCGCGCTCTTGCCTGGCCAAGGATTTAAGAGCCGTTTGTAATTCCTGGCGTTCTTCGACAGTCTCAAAGCTGGTTGTCAAAATCTTTGCCGGAATTGCCTCTTCAGCTAAAGGGAGCTGGCTGATTTTAGTTTTAAGGTTTCTCCGTCGGTCAAGAGCAACAAATTTACAGATCATTAAAACCCAGGTCCTTAGGCCTGCCCTGTCCGGAGAATACTTGTCTATGGATTTCCAGGCGGTGAAGAAAACATCGCTGCTGCATTCTTCAATGTCCTCCGCCGAGCCAACTCCGCCGATGATCGCGGAACTTAAGGAATACACGTCAGTAATATAGGCGTTCATTAAAGATTTCAACGCCGCTTGGTCGTGGTTCAATAAGCCGGCTAACATCTCTTTCTCTTCCACATGCTCACCTCGTCTTCAACAATTACTACGTTAAAAATCTTGCAAATCTCCCGCACAGGAGCACTTATTAGAATCATAAAAATAAAAAATAGCCATATTCGTTTCCGTTAACATTTCTGCTAGTATTCCGGCGTACTATCTCTTTTAGGTAAAAAATTAAACTCTGAAAGGCCATTTTGTCCAAATGTTAGTCTTTACGTGAAGTTTATCATTTGTATCTTTGTGCAAACGGGGATAAAATGGTTAAGTGCTAAATTTCGAGAACTGAAAGGAAATAGTGATGCCAATCTGGAAACGCAACCTAATTATCTGCTGGTTCGGCTCATTTGCTACCATGGCCGGAATGAACCTGGTAATTCCCTTTTTGCCTACTTACATCCAGGAACTGGGAGTGCACAACATTGCCAGTGTTGAACAGTGGTCCGGAGTTGCCTTCGGCGCTACTGCTCTCTCTGCCGCTATAGTCTCGCCGTTTTGGGGGAAACTGGCCGATATCCATGGCCGCAAGCTCATGTTAATCCGAGCCAGTTTGGGCATGGCCGTGATTATGGTTTTAATCGGCTTTGTGCAGAATGTTTATGAACTGGCTGGCCTGCGCCTTTTGATGGGCGCAATCTCCGGCTATATACCAGCCTCGATTACTCTGGTTTCTTCACAAACTCCTCAGCAACATTCCGGTTGGGCTCTGGGAACTCTCATGGCCGGTTCCGTCGGAGGTTCACTGATCGGTCCTCTGGTCGGCGGCGGCTTGGCCGAAGTTATTGGCATGCGCCATGTTTTTTATATTACCGGGGGCTTTCTTTTTTTGGCTTTTCTGATCTCGGTTGCCTTTATCCGCGAGGATTTTGTTCCCAACAACTCGGCTAAGTTGTCCAACCGCGAATTATGGAAGGCCATTGATAAGCCGAAGATACTGGTCGCCATGTTTATTACATCCTTTATGCTTCAGCTCGCCAATATGTCGATTGAGCCTATTGTTACCATCTATGTCAAGCTGTTGATGAAAAACGCCAGTCATATCGCCATTATTTCCGGTGCTGTGGTCTCCGCCGTCGGCTTAGCTAATGTCCTGATTGCTCCCTTTCTCGGCAAGCTCTCCGACAAGGTAGGACCTTATTTGATCCTGTTTGTCTGTCTCATGGTAACTGCGGCAATTATGATTCCGCAAGCTTACGTTCAAAATTCCTGGCAATTGATTGTCCTGCGCTTCCTGATGGGAATAGCAACTGCAGGTTTTTTGCCTTCCATTAATTCGATTCTTAAAAACAACATCCCGAATTCAATTTCAGGCCGGGTCTTCGGATACAATAACGCGGCTCAAAACCTGGGAAACGTAGCGGGACCTATAATGGGGGGCCAGATGGCCGCCTATTGGGGTTTCCATTATGTATTCTTTTCCACTAGTGTCCTGCTTTTCGCCAATGCTCTTTGGGTTTATCTTACGAACAGAGGTCGTTTGACAGTACCGAGTTTAAAGGCCTAGAGGCATCAATTTCTCATACTAGAAACGACACCCCCCGGTTTTAAAAATTCGGTTGTTGCTGTCACTACCCGACCAGGCAAGGTTTCTTTAGTTGGTACCCTAAATATTAAGTTTTTATTAAGGACAAAATACTACTTTTTGTGACAAAAAAATAAGTAACGAAGATGCTATACTTTATTTAACTAAATAACCACCAACTAGAAGTCGGTGGTTTAAATTCCGATCTGCGGTCGGCTGAAAGACCTGATTGCGTTTAAAGCGCATGGTTTTAAGCGAGCCGCCCAACGTAGGATTAAAGCAATCCTTGGAAAATAAAGAGGAAAGAAGTGAATTTTTAATGTCTCTAAGGAAAAGAAGCTCAAAGCTATGTTTAATCCTTAGCCTAATTACTCTTATTAGTTTGGCTATTCCTACAGTAACTTTAGCAAATTCATCGCCAACCATTACTCGATTGGCAGGTATTGATCGTTATGAAACGGCATCTCAGATCGCCAGGTCGGGCTGGTCTCAATCTGATTATGCTATTTTAGCTTTCGGTGGAGATTATCCTGATGCACTGTCCGCTGCTCCTTTAGCCAAGAAATTTAATGCTCCCATCTTATTAACGGATACTGGAAGTTTACCAAGTACTACAAAACAGACCTTGTTAGATTTGCAAGTGAAAAAAGTAGTTATTATTGGTGGAACAGCGGTGATATCTCAGGCGGTTGAGTCTGAACTTCAAACGATGGGGCTGGAGACAACACGAGTTTACGGGAATGATCGGTACGCCACTGCGGTTCAAGTTGCTCAACAAGTCAATTCCAAGCCATCAACGTTGTTTGTGGTCACTGGTGAAGATTATCCCGACGCTTTATCGGTTGCATCCATTGCTTCTATGAAGCAAATCCCAATTATTCTTGTACCTTATGATGTTATGCCTGATACTGTTAAGAGTTACCTTTCGACTCTCAATGTCAGTAAAACCTATGTTGTGGGAGATTCGGATATTATTAGCGATCAAGTGGCTCAACAGTTCCCCAATACCGTACGGATCTTAGGGGCCGATAAATATGCCAGAAATATCCTTATAAATCAAACGTTCGTTACGGATTTTAATTCAGACAGTATCTGCTTAGCGACAGGTGAAGGTTTTGCTGATGCCTTGGCAGGCACTGCCTATTGTGCTAAGCTATCAGAACCTATAACCCTTATTAATAATGATTCTCCGGCAAATACGAGAAGTTACTATCAGCAAAGAGTTGCCAATGCAAGCCATGTCTATGTATTTGGCGGAACGGGGATTATTCCCGATTCTGTAATAACTGATCTGAATCCGTCCAATGCAACGAATGGAGATAGCCTAACTAAAGCGTTTAAGACTCTTAGGTTAAGCAATCTCACCAAAGTTGGGGCAACTACTGCAACCTTTAAGTATCAAGTACTTGATGGAACGGGGAAAGACATTACCTCAAGCGTCCCGGCTACCCAGTTATCGGCCGTTGCCTCAGTAAAGTCATCAGTTACCCTAGATCCGAGCAAAGGCATAGGCACGATAACTTATAATTCTTCTTCAGATATTGATAAACCGGTTATTATTACGCTTGTTGACTTAACCACCGGCATAGTTATAAGTCTTGACTCTTCTTCCGGCTCAGACTCTTCCAGTTATACTTTCCCCGTTACTGACCCGGCGTCTCAAGTTCCAACTCCTAGTCAAACTTCAGATCAAAAGGTCAGTAAAATTACGATAACTTCAACTAAACTGGCGATAATCTCTTCGGATGGAACTGACAAGATAGGTTATGCAACATATATTGTGAATGATCAATACGGCGCTGATATTACAGAGTCACCTCTTGCAAATGATATTCAATTCAAAACAAATGTAGGTACAATTACAGCGCAGCATGGTTTAATCAAATTGGAATTTTACCCGAATATTAATCCTGAATCACTGACTGAAGTTACTATAACCGGTGTTTACTTAAATAGCGGAGTTACAACAAATTCGGCTTTAGATATTGTACCTATGTTCGGTGAAATTACTAATTAAAGATAGATCTTGTATCAGTGGGGTTCACTCGGCCTCTACAGTTCTTCTTTCTTTTAATGAAACCAGGCTTTGCTTAGAAGACACTCTTCTTAAAGCTATTCTGAAGCATGGAGTTAGTCAATATAAACTATTATTTTAAATTCTAAGCTTCTCCTCCATTTAATATTATAAAGGGGGGTGGTTAAAATCATTAAAAGAATTAGAACTTATGAGAATGGACTCGGCGAAGTGTATGTTGTGAAAGAATATTGGAATGGTGAACTAATAATTCACCAAGAGGGAACTAATAAACATTTAGATGCGCATTCTAACGACTACCTAGCTATAAAAATACTACATTCATTGAGCGGTTAATATGGTTTGACCCCTGGCCACGGTTTTTTCCATTATAAGGTTTAACAGATTAATCACATAATGTTCATCAAATCATAACAAATATAGTTTATTATCATAAGTAACAACTTGCTCGCAAGCTTAGCGTTTTTCATAAGACCTGTTCCTTCTTCTCTTCCCCCTCTTCAGGAGGGGATTTTTTTTCCTCTCTAAAGGACGTATTTGCTTGGTATAAAAGCAGAGTACGTCCTTTTTTGAGATTTTTAATGCATTATATTTTTTATGCGGTTTTGATCGGGTTAAAAAAAACAATGTCTTTCCATCCGGAGCTTACATCTTTTCCCGATTTGCATCTCTCTATGAGTTAACCAGTTCTTCTTGCAATTTAAGGTAGAGTACGGGTTTCAGCTAAAAAAATAAAATGTAATCATTATAAATAGAAAATAATTTCTATATGAAAGAGGATTTAACAGTCTTGACGTAGAAGTATGGGAAGTATAGATAGTAAAACCTCAAGGCATTCAGAGGAAACGTCGTTGTATCTGTTACGGCTCTTATTTTGAGAGAGTGTGACTGTCAGAGAACCTCGGTCAGCAGATTTAGCATGTAGAATCTATGAGGTTACTATACGTCACTAAAAGAGAACGACTATCCGCTGGATGAACATGTGGTGGACCTAATACGCTTCGTGGTGGCCTTATTCTAAGAATAGAGAGGAAGATTGTGATGAGCCAAGTTCTTTTAGAAGACATAGCGAGATTGCCAAAACCTTTTCAAGACTTTTGGGAAAGAGTCAGTCACTGCATTCCGGTTAATCGCCGCTTTTGTGATCCCTTATATACCTTGGCTTATGGGATCGATGCCAGCTTTTATCGCCTGATTCCTAAAATTGTTTTAAAAGCTCGAACTCCCGAGGAGATAACCAAGATTTTGCGAGCTTCTCAAGAATATAAAGTTCCGGTTACCTTTCGAACCGCTGGGACAAGCCTTTCAGGCCAAGCTGTGACAGACTCTGTTCTTGTCGTTTTGCAAGGGGCGTGGAGAGGCCATTCTATTTTGGATGAAGGGGAAAAGATAGTTTTAGAACCAGGAATTGTTGGGGCTGAAGCTAATCGCTTTTTGACACAGTATGCTCGAAAGATCGGGCCTGATCCGGCATCTATCGATCACGCCATGATCGGGGGAATGGCGGCTAACAATGCAAGCGGCATGTGTTGCGGGACTGCCGATAACAGTTACAAGACTGTTGCCGAGATGAAAATCATCTTTGGCGATGGAACCATGCTGGATACAGGGAATCTGAAATCCTGCTCGGATTTTCTTAACTCTAAAGCGGAGTGGGTTAGCAAAATTAGTGAAATCAGAGATGAGATTATGTCCGATCCTCAATTGGTGGAGTTAATACACCGTAAATATAAAATCAAGAATACTACGGGTTACAGCCTCAATGCTTTTGTGGATTTCACAGATCCTATCGAGATTATTAAGCATCTCATGATCGGATCGGAGGGAACCTTAGGTTTTATTTCAGAGATTACTTATAATACGGTGATTGAACATGCGCATAAAGCTTCGGCGTTGATCATCTATGCGGATATGGAACAAGCTTGCTTGGCGGTTCAAAAATTAGATAGGGAAACAGTTTCTGCTGCTGAATTAATGGATAGAATCTCGTTGAAAACTATGGAAGACAAGCCCGGTATGCCGGAATATCTGAAGGCTCTTTCTCCTACTGCCACTGCCTTGCTTATTGAGGTTCGAGGGGCAGATCATGAATTCTTGGAGCAAAAAATTAAACAAGTGGCAGACCTTCTTAAAGAAATACCTACCGTATTTCCTATAAGTTTTACGGCTGTAAAAGCTGAGTATGAAAATCTCTGGAACATTCGCAAAGGTATTTTCCCGGCAGTAGGAGCGATTAGAGAGTTGGGGACGGGAGTAATCATAGAAGATGTAGCTTTCCCCAAAGAAAACTTAGCTGAAGCGACCTTAGCCTTAAGAGAAATTCTCGATAAATATGCTTATCCTGATGCCATCATCTATGGGCATGCCCTGGATGGGAATCTTCATTTCGTATTTACTCAAGACTTTGGTCATTCCGAGGATTTACCGCGTTATGAAGGTTTGATGCGGGACGTCAGCGATTTGGTAGTGTCACGCTTCGGCGGGTCTTTAAAAGCGGAGCATGGAACGGGCCGAAATATGGCTCCTTTTGTTGAACAAGAATGGGGAAAAAAAGCTTATATTCTAATGAAACGACTTAAGGCCGCCTTCGATCCGGAAAACCTCTTAAACCCGGGTGTCATCATTAATGACGATCCACACAGTTATTTAGAAAACTTAAAAAATATGCCCCAAGCCCATAAAATTATTGATACTTGTACAAATTGCGGCTTTTGCCAAAATATATGTACATCTAAAAACCTCACTTTGACACCGCGACAACGTATTGTAATTCAGCGAGAAATTCAGGAATTGAAGCGAACGGGTCAAGAACCCGAACGTTTATCCCGTTTGGAAAAGGATTTTGATTATCCTGGCAATAAAACCTGTGCAGTGGATGGATTATGCGCTACTACCTGTCCCTTGGGGATAAACACCGGGGACTATGTTAAATTCTTGCGTTCGCAGTCAGTCACGCCCACTACCCGCTGGGTTGCGGAAAGCTTAGCCAATCATATGGGCGGAGTAACAAGTGTTATGCGTTTGGGGCTTGGAGTGGTTAATGGAGCACATGGCCTTTTGGGAACGAAGCTGATGGAGAGCCTAACGCAGGGTGCCAGAAAAATTTCCGGAAATGCTATCCCTCTCTGGAACCCGTGGATGCCGAAGGGGGGCAAGGTTCCATTTCTAAAGGAGCATAAAGCCAAAACACTCCACACAAACGGCAGCTCATCACCGTTAAAAGTCGTGTATTTTCCAAGTTGTATTAGTCGCTCTATGGGAACGGCCAAAAATGATCGAGATCAAAGGGCTCTAAGTGAGGCGATGCTCTCTGTTTTGACAAAAGCGGGTTGTGAAGTTATTTCCTTGCCAAAAATGAATGGGCTTTGCTGTGGTATGCCTTGGGAAAGTAAAGGCTTTTTTGAGACGGCCGATAGAAAAAGCAAGGAGCTTGAGGAGGCTCTGTTCGCTGCCAGTGGAGAAGGTAGCTATCCGGTTTTGTGCGATACAAGCCCGTGTTTGTATCGAATGAAGCGGGTGATGCATTCGTTGAAGCTCTATGAGCCGGTTGAATTTATCTATGACTTTTTGCTTGATCGGCTGGCGTTTACTCAGTCAAAAGAAACAATTGCTCTTCATGTAACCTGCAGTTCGATAAAGATGAACTTAAAAGAAAAATTTTACACAGTGGCCCATGCCTGTGCCGAGGAAGTCATTATGCCTGAGGATGTCCACTGCTGCGGTTTTGCGGGGGACCGCGGATTTACTTTTCCGGAGTTGAACCGCTCGGCTTTAGCAGCGCTTAAAGAGACGTTGCCCGACAACTGTCGAGCAGGATATTCCAATAGTCGAACCTGTGAAATCGGTTTGTCTCTTCACAGCGGTATCAGCTATCAATCAATTGTTTACCTGGTGGACAAGTGTACAAAATCAATTTAGCTCTGGCTTTTTGAATCCGGGAAGTAATTTTTAACTTTTTAAGGAAGGAAAGTAGGCCAGAGAACTCGCAGAAACAAGCGATTCAGTCACATTAAGTAAAAAAAGATTTTAAAGCAACAATATAAATTAATTATAAAATAGAAGTTTTTTAAAAATAAAAAAGGATTTAATTGAATGAATGTGGAAAGTACTATAAGCAACCATATCAAACCCTTGTGGAAGTTAGGGAAATTTTAAGTGGCAAATTGAATGAGGAGGATGTATATGGAGAGCGTAAAACTTGCAGTTATTTATTACAGCATGACGGGAATAAATTATCAGTTAGCTCAGTGGGCGGCAGAAGCTGCAAAAGAAGCGGGTGCGGAGGTGCGTCTGCTCAAGGTACATGAACTGGCTCCGGAATCAGTTATTAACAACAATCCTCAATGGAAAGCAAATGTGGAAGCTACAAAGAATATCCAGGAAGCGGGTTCCGCTGATCTCGATTGGGCGGATGCCATTATTTTTAGTGTGCCTACGCGTTTTGGGAATATAGCATCTCAAATGAAACAGTTTATTGACCTTCAAGGAGGAGTATGGGCTCAAGGAAAGCTGACGAATAAAGTTGTTAGCGCTATGTCTTCCGCACAGAATTCCCATGGCGGTCAGGAAGGTACCGTTAGGAGCTTATATACTTCAATGATGCATTGGGGTGCAATTATTGTGCCGCCCGGATATACGGATGCCTCGATTTATAAAGCGGGTGGTAATCCCTATGGAACGACAGTTACCCAGGGACAGGATGGCAAAATGGTAGAAGACGTAAAAGACGCCGTATTTCATCAAGCAAAAAGAACGGTTGAAGTTGCCAGCTGGTTAAAGAAGGGGAAAGAATAGGCAAGCTTAAATTGTTGAACTAAAAAGCATGGTGATTCTATTTAAATGGCAAATTTCAAATGAATTTTAGAATCCTTTCCAACCTAAGCATGAAACTATAAAATAATTAGATCATATGCCAAAAATATAATGATAAGTCTAATGAAAATCTTTGTAGTGTTCAAGAAAAAACTTTGGTTTTGGAGGAAACGTTATGAATATTTTAGAATTTGCAATAAATATGGAACTTGAAGGAGAAAAATATTACATTGAGCAGGCTGAAATCAATAAAGAAAATAGCCTGGAAACAGTCTTTCTCCTATTGGCTAAAGATGAGAGCAGGCATGCAAAAGTTCTGCAAAAGAAAGCTGACGGGTTAAGTTATGATTTAGGGCAGGATGAAATGCATACAAAGGCCGTAAGCATATTTCATGAACTTGGGGCAATCAATATTGAAACTAAACAAACTCCTGACCAATTAGATGCCTATAGATTGGCTTTGAAAAATGAAAAAGAAAGTATAATTCTTTATCAAAAGTTTTTATCTGAAGCAGCGGATGACGAATCAAAAAAGTTATTTGCATACTTGATAGAGCAAGAAGAAAATCATTACGCAATAATTAATCAGTTGATCGTACTTATTAGTCACTCACAGGAATGGGTAGAAGCCGCCGAATTTGGCTTAAGAGAAGATTATTAAGTTTGGAAAATGCTTTAAAAAGAATACAAGGACCGGCGTGATTCTACTGACAGAGGTACGAAAAGGGGAGTGTCGCAAAACTACTTTAAAAAGTAGTCTGCGATACTCCTTTTTTGCTTTTTGGCTATTAAAATCGATTAGTAAATCTTCAAACATTTTGAATCTCTCTGATGCACTTAAATTTGGGCACAGAAAAATAAGCCTCTGGTTTTTTGGTCTTTTGTAACCGTTCCTAGGCCGTTTTTAATGGATGAAGAGGTTTCCCTATTCGTTCATTTTGTATTTTCGCATGCAGTTTATTCACGTTATAGCCAAAACTCAGGAGCATAAATTCTGTTTTGACACTGGTTTTACCCCGGGTTAAAAATCGGTTGAAGTTGTAATCATTTTTGAGAACGCCAAAGGCTCCTTCTACCTGGATTGAGCGGTTAACTCTTAGCAAGGTTCCTTCTTGAGTCGTGATGTTTTTATAGGATATCTGACGTTTTTCTACGAACAGTTTGGACACCTGCATTCTCCGATTGCCTTTTGCTTTCGTACAGCGAGATTTATGGGGGCAGTCACTGCAGTCTTCCGATTCATAGACCGTTATTTCAGATCGATACCCCGTTGCCGATGTCCGATGAGTGATTCCTACTGGCTTGAGTTGCTTCATATTATGACAGGTATATTCATCGGTCTCCGGATTGTAAACCATAGTTTCGCGTTTACTGATGTCCTTTTTGAATCGTCTCTTTTTCCATTGTTCATAGGTTTGTGGTTTTATGAAATAGGTCTGCTCTTTCTTTTCAAGATAACGATAGTTTTCTTCACTTTCATAGCCTGAATCTGCAATAATATTTAGATAGCGAGTCTTTAATTTGGCCTCTATATCGTTTAAGAATGGGATCAGTGTTGCAATGTCATTCCGATCCTGAAAGATCCCAATCCCTGTTACATACTCACTCTCCACACCGATCTGGACATTGTAAGCAGGCTTCAACTGGGCATTCCGCATATGATCATCTTTCATATGCATGAACGTCGCATCGGAATCCGTCTTGGAATAACTGTTTCTCTTCTCAAATAATTGGTTGTGTGCATCGTATTTTTCCTGCCGGTTATAGAATTCCTGCAATTGTTCGGTCCACTTCTGCAGCTTTGACTTCCGTTTCCCAATACCATGAACGAACTCTATATTCTCTTGATGTCGTTTCTCTTCCAAGTACGTCATCGCGGCTTTAAGGTCATCCAAAACGGTCTCTTTGGCTACTTTGAAGTTGGACCTATAAGTTAGGTTAATCTCCTCTAGGCAGGCCTGAACTTTTTCGAACATCTTTGCTTCATTTTTTTGAACGACCTTTTTCCAGACAAAGGTATAACGGTTGGCATTGGCCTCGATTTTTGTCCCATCGACAAAGAGATTTTTAAAGGTTACTTCTCCAAGAGTATGTAGATACTGAACCAATTGATAGAAAAGATCGTCGATAGTTTCCTTGAGATGGTCCTTCCGGAACCGGGCAATGGTACTGTGATCTGGGGCTTTTCTACTACCTTCCAAGAGCCACATGAAGTTTATGTCTCGTTTACATGCACTTTCAATCTTTCGGCTCGAGTAAATGTTGTTCGTGTAGGCATAAGTTAATACTTTAAATAGGATTTTGGGTTCAACTGCGGGTTTTCTTCCAGTGGAAGAGTAGGCCTTGTATAATTTCTCGTAATTTAATCCCTCCAAAATGTGGCTTAGCAGTCGAACTGAGTCATCCTTTGGTATTAACACATTAAAATTAAATGGTAAAACTAATTGATAGTGTCCATTTAATTCGGTATAATTTTTACTGTGTAATTTGGTTGTTTGCATAACTCAATTATACGCCAACTGCGGGTTCTTTTGGACCCGCAGTTATATTTTTTAGAAATCAACGAGGGGCTGATGCTTTACGAACTCTGTTCGTTTTGCAACAGCCCCTTAAGAGCATACAATGATCTACCTCGCACTCATTATAGATAGCTTATTACCTGACAGTAGTCTTGCGACCAAAATCAAGCAGGTCACAACCTATAAAAATGGTTTGTTCGACTAAACAAGATACCTACCCAACCCTATACAACCTCACGGCTGCATAGAATCAGTCAATTCATAAATACGCAAGTCGCCTTGTGTGTTTATGAAAAAATCAATACCCGGAATAATCTTAGCCCGACCCTTTATAATAAGTTGGAACCTCACTGCAATCAATAAATTCGACCACAATAAAGCCTTTTCCCACTATAAAAGATCTTCCCTCTGACAAAATACAAGCGTTTTATCACCTGTAGATTATCGTTGGCCGACCTATACATACCCGGTTAAGAGCAGATATAAATCTTGGCTCAACCATTGTATACCCTGATCTTATAATGCCTCCGAATGATCTTTTTATACATTAATTTTAAGAAATTCTTATTTAAAAAATTCTGTTTTACAATAAGACAAATTTCATAAATCCATTTTTTTCATATTATGGAATATAAAAGGTTAAGGAGGAAGGTCAAATGGCATTTGGTAACGTTGATGGAGCAGCTTGCGGCTGCAGCCAAGGAACAGGTTTAGGGGCAGGCATCGCTGCGGTTGTTGTAATAATTCTTCTGCTTATCGCTTTAGGTATCGTATTCTAAATTTGCAAAGTAAGAAAGGTGGAATTTTGATGTACGGAATGGGTGGAGCATGCTGTCAACCTATCACTCCAGTTGCCACATGTGGTTGTGGATCTGCCGGAGTTGGGATAGGAGTAGGGATCATTGCTATTGCTATCTTAATTCTTATCGCTTTAGGAGTAATATTCTAATTAGCCCACTGTAAAAAAACTTGGCTGCTGCTAAAGCTCCGGCACAGGTAACTTCCAGATGCTTCTTATGCACCGGCCAGGGATAGCGAAAAAGGGACCTGCAAAAAGTATTAACAACGTTATACTCTCTGACAATATTAACAAGGTTACCGCTTCCGAGTGCAGTGGTAACCTTGTTAGCCTAATTACGCTGCGATCGAGTTACCCACCACCAACAACCAAATATAGCTGTAAAACAGAGACAAATAATTAATGCATCATAATTCACGTTAATCCCCGCCCGTTAAAAATTGTCCTGCAAGTATGAACCATAAATTTGGCTTTAACAGCCATTTTGAAGAATATCTTCTGTTTTAAAAGCAATAATAAGGTAGCATAACAATTTTTTAATCACTTTTCTAATAAGATGCTCTACAAAATAATCATAAAAGCTTAACCTCTTTTTTAGCAAACTCTTTAGGCTCAAGATATCTTTAAATTCCCGAACCTTGTTCAGCTTTATTATAGGCCTAAATTGCATAAAAATAGTCTAAATAAAAAACCATAAAGCATAAATAAAGTATAAATATGGACAATCTTAGGGCCAATCGTTTTGGGGCCTTGTACTACTATTTAAATTTTCAATATTTTCTTTAGCCGTAACTTAAGCTGAAAATTACAAAAGTGACAGCAAATATGGTCATAGGGTCAACGCAGTCGGATTAGCCTGGAACCTTCTGCGCATAAATTTCCTTCCTATTGGCAACTTTCACAATAAACCATTAACTTCATTTTCGCACAAGGGGGATGTATACTAAAAGCCTAAGTTGAATTTTTAGAGGTGTTAATAAATGTCCGTTGAAAGCGAAAATTATGAAAAGATGATAAAAACCTGTCAAGAAATCTTAAATGCTTGCGAAAAACCCTTTGTTTGGGAGGAAGAAGGTATATATGAATATGGCAACTTTAAAAAGCCTTTTAACCTTTTTCTGCCGCATCCGCAGATAGATAGGGAGTTACAGGACCTGTTCGAAAAATTTTCAGGCTCTAGTTATTTATACGATCAAGTTAAAGCAATTTGCACACTTGATGAAGAATGGATTGAGTATGGGACTTATGGCTTAGATCGGGATTTTAACTGCACTTTCAGCAAATACACTCTAAAACCCGAATATGCCGAGCAAATCAAAACCTATTTCAATCAACGCCTACATGAATTACTACAATCAACTCCAGAAGAGACAATCAATGTTTTGGCTACTGAACATGGGAACAAATAAGGCTGCATAAAGGAAATCCGTACAATTTTAAAAGATTGTACGGATTTCTTAGTTCTTGCCTCATCAATGATGTTTCTCCTTCGATTTACTTTTTACCCGGCCTATTGCATCAATACAATCCCTGCATTTTAGGCAAAGCTTAAATTTTTCTCCTTCCAGGCAGTATCTTCAGAGTGTTTTAGCATAGGCTCCTTGGTGTACCTGAAGCCAGCATTTTTGGCCATTGTGATAAAAAAGTCCTTGTCACAGTCAACTTTGACCTTAAAATACGACAGTTCTTTAAAATGAGTATCTGTACATTCTTTAATCTCAACTTGCCATTGAATTCCCTGGCCTCTGGCAAAAGTCAGGATTTTAACCAGGTATTCTAAACATACATTGGTCAGCCCCAGCGGCGTCACATTCTCATCGTCCTTAGTGATGATTTTGTTGATAACTTGGATATCCATACCTTCCGGAATCTCTGAACCTGTATCTAAAAGTTTAGTAATCAGGTCATCGTAGATTAATTGGTACTGCTCAAGCTCATTTCCTAGCAGTTCCCTTATACCGCTATCCTGCCCCTTTAGAGTAAATCTATAAAATAGCTCATCACACTTTCTCATAATATTACCTCCTTATCTTGAAATAGTGGTTACATTCACAAGCTCGAATCTAAAATGGGGGAGCTTTTGGGATTACTATCTTTAGCTAAAGCGTACATTACCCTCGGCTTTTTGTCTATAGGATATCGCTATGTTATCCATAAATAATACTTATCTTTCCTGTCTCCTGCCAAACATTTCGTTCCCCTTGTAGATTAACCACAGTTCTCAGGATAAAGAAAGAAGCGAATGTCCTGTTACAGACCCTCGCTCCTTACATACTGTAATTCCACTCTGATTCCTCGGAAACGGATTTTAAGGATTGTTGTTTTCAAAAAGAACGATACGTCGTGCTCCCAGATAACGCGCAGCCCAGTAGGAATTGGTTATATTGTCAAAACTTACGCCATAGGCCTCAGAATCAATCATGATGTTGTTGCCAATATAAATTCCGACATGGGAAGCACCGGCTTCATAAGTGCTAAAAAAGACAAGATCTCCCGGTTTAAGGTCCGATTCCGGAATCCCTACTCCTTCCGTATATTGATCTTCGGACACCCGAGCTAAATTTATCCCAAAGTGTCCATAGACATATTGAACAAATCCTGAGCAATCAAAACCTGGACTGGGGGAAGTTCCCCCCCAAACATAAGGAGTTCCTAAATATTGTTCGGCATACGTTAAAATGGCGGAAAAACTCCCGGAAAAGGGTTGCAACTGCTTGATAATTGAACCTGGAGAAGCAAGGTTTAGATCACTGGGATTTATACCGGCTTTACGCCCGGCCGCAACCAAAGATGTTTCTAGACCTTGTTCCTGCATCAACTGTTCTACAATGTCGATATTTGATTGCGAACTTAACGCTGAAAGTATGGTTGTTTTCTCTTGAGAGTTTATCTGCGCCAGAAGATTTTGCTGTGTCGCTAATAATTGTTGCTGGGACTGCTGCAATTGCTCCTTTTCCTGGAGGGATGTTTGGATAGAAGCCATTTGTTCATTAATCAAGGACTGTTGTTGGCTGATACTGGCATTGGAACTGGATATTTTCTGGTTCAACTGCTCAAAATCATTGATGATATAGGAAACATATTCCCACCGGTCCAAGAAATCAGACATACTGCTCGATTCAAACAAGACTTCTGCAAAAGGCAGAAAGCCTTCGTCTTCATTGCCGTTTTGATAAAAGGTACTCAGCAAATTTCCTAATTTGTCACTATCCTCTTGCCGTTGCGTTTTAAGTTGATTTTGTTTAGTTTGTAGATCCTGAAGTTGTTTTTGCTGGGTTTGCAAAGTATTTTGATCCTGCGCTATTCCTTCATTAATAGTTTGCAGAGATTGCTGTAAGGATAAGATTTTAACGTCTAAAGCAAGCTCTTGCTGGGTTTGGTCGCTTAGCTGACTGTTTAAAGATTGCTCCTGCTGTACATATTGTTGCAGCTCTTCTTCCAAATTATTGTTTTGATTTTCGCCGCTTGTATTGGTTTGAGTCTGAGGGCTAGTTTGAGCTTGAGCTTGTAAAGGTAAACTTAAAAAGCAAATCAAACAAACAATTAAACATAATTTTCTTTTATTTAGCATTTATACTCCTCTTTGTTTAAAGCAGTGTAGTATTTAACACTAAATTGTTCGCTAAAATTTTTTAAGAACCTTTAGGATTTTTGTGAACTTCTTTTTAAACATTTTTCCTGATTTACCATAAAGAATTGAGAAAAATTCTATCGACAGATTAAAGCTGTAGATAAATTAACATTAAACACTTGTTGAAATTCTTAACATACTGCTATTGACTAGCGCTGTATCGCAGTTATAAGGAACATAAGCTCAATCTTAAACGTGGTTGCACCTTAAAATACTCCCTTCAAATTTGTTAGCCCAGTGAAAGCGGATGGCTCAACCATACTGATCAAAACGTGAGGGAGGCAAGCACGGGTTAGCATAGCGGAGAAGCCTCTGGCGCAGGCGGCTGCCTAGTTGCACTATGCTTTCTTGTAGTACAAAAAAAACAGCCCTTTCGGGACTGTTTTTCATACCATAGTTAAGATTTAAGCATTAATCCTCAAAAGATAGTATTAAGATAGACCTCAATCCCGTTCTTTTACAGCGTCTTTCATACTTCGAACATAGTCATAAATACAAGTCCCGGCCTTGCCGCCATGCTTCTCGATGATTTTGACGATTGCGCTGCCAACGATTACACCATCGGCAATTTTAGCGATTTCCCCGGCCTGTTGGGGAGTATTTATCCCGAAGCCTACGGCGGTGGGAAGGGAACTCGCGCTCCTGACAACCTCCAGGATGGAGACTAAGTCCGTTTTGATCTCACTCCGCACCCCCGTAACACCCAGGGAAGAGACCACATAAATAAAGCCGGTGGCCTCCTGAGCGATCTGTTTGATACGCTGCTCCGATGTAGGCGCAATCAGGGAAATAAGGTCGACTCCAAAAGCGGCAGCCACTTCGGCCAGCTCCCCCTTTTCCTCGTAAGGCAAATCGGGAATTATGATACCGTCAACTCCCAAATCCGCACAACGTTGAAAAAACCGACTGAAGCCATAATTAAAGACCGGATTTAAATAGGTCAGGAAAACCAGCGGCACCTCCGTTTTTTTCCGCACAGAAGCCACCAGGTCAAAAATCTTGTCCACCGTCGCTCCAGCCGCCAGAGCGCGGATATTAGCCTCTTGAATGACAACTCCCTCAGCTATGGGATCTGAGAAGGGGATGCCGATCTCTACTAAATCCGCACCGCCCCGGATCATTGCCAAAATGAACTCTTCACTTTTTTCCAGCGAAGGGTCTCCACCTGTGACAAAGCCGATAAAAGCCTTGCCATTTTTAAAAGCCCCGGCAATCTTACTCATGAATATTAACCCCCTTATAGCGCGCGATAGCGGCGACATCTTTATCTCCGCGTCCGGAAAGACAGACAATAATAATTTGGTCCTTGCTCATAGCCCCGGCAATTTTCTGCACATGGGCGATAGCGTGGGCACTTTCAATGGCACAAATAATCCCCTCTGTCCGCGCCAGATATTCAAAGGCTGCCACAGCTTCATCATCACTGACAGGCACATAGTCGGCCCTGCCCGTATCATGCAGATTGGCATGTTCCGGTCCTATCCCCGGATAATCAAGACCTGCCGAGATGGAATACACGGGAGCGATTTGCCCATAGTCGTCCTGGCAGAAATAAGACTTCATGCCGTGAAAGACTCCCAGCTTGCCTTTGGCAATGGTAGCGGCATGTTTTTCCGTATCAAGGCCGTGTCCCGCCGCCTCACAGCCGATTAACCTGACCTTTTCATCGGCGATGAAATGATAAAACATCCCCATGGCGTTGCTGCCGCCGCCAACGCAGGCAACCACGGCATCCGGGAGTTTGCCCTCAAGTCGGAGAATTTCCTCCCTTGCTTCCCGGCTTATGACGCTTTGAAAATCGCGGACGATCATAGGAAAGGGATGGGGCCCCATGACAGAACCCAGAACATAATGAGTATCATGAATACGTGCCGTCCATTCCCGCATCGTTTCGTTGACTGCGTCTTTTAAGGTCATGGTTCCGCTGGTAACGGGGTGAACTTTAGCGCCTAAAAGTTCCATCCGGTAGACGTTAAGGACCTGTCTGTCCGTATCTTCTTTACCCATAAAAATCTCACATTCCAGGCCGAGAAGGGCCGCCGCCGTGGCAGTGGCAACACCGTGCTGACCGGCGCCTGTTTCGGCGATAACCCGCGTTTTTCCCATTTTCTTAGCCATTAGAACCTGTCCCAAGACGTTATTGATCTTATGTGAGCCGGTATGGTTCAGGTCCTCACGTTTCAAATAAATTTTCGCGCCCCCCAGGTCTTCGGTCATTTTGGCCGCATAGTAGAGCAGAGACGGCCTGCCCGCATAGTCTCTCAATAAGTTGTTGAGCTCCTCGTTAAACTCAGGATCGCTCTTGAAGTGCTGATAGGCTTTTTCCAGGTTAATGATTTCATTCATCAAAGTCTCCGGAATGTATTGCCCTCCGTGAATGCCGTATCTGCCTTTAGCCATTGCGCATTCTCCTAACTATTTCTAAAATTTTACTTCTGTCTTTATTCCCGTCTGTTTCCACCCCGCTGCTTAAATCCACAGCATAGGGCCTTGTGGCTTTAATGGCCTGTTCAATATTCCCGGCCTTTAACCCGCCGGCCAAGAAAAAAGGCTTCTTGACCGAACCGACCTGATTCCAGTCAAAGCTCTCACCAGTTCCCCCCGTCCCGCTGTCTAACAGCAGGAAGTCGGCAAGAGACTGCCCAGCGTCTTCAATATCCTGATGGGAGGTAACGCGGACCGCCTTAATAATAGGCTTACCGGTCAGTGCTTTTAACTGGCGCAGATAATCTTCATTTTCATCTCCGTGCAGTTGAGCCATATCAATGATATTATCCTGCAAAAGTCTGGCCACATTCCTTAAAGGCTCATTGACGAAGACGCCCACCGCTATAATTCCCGGCTTAAGCCTGGTACGCATCGCTTCCGCCCATTCAGCGGTCACCTGCCGGCGGCTTTTAGCAAAAACAAAACCAATATAATCAGGCCCGGCCTCGTTGACATAGTCAATATCACAGGCCCGAAACAATCCGCAAATTTTAAGTTTCATTAAGCGCGTTCCCCTCGCAAGACTGCCAGCTGCTCTTTTTTATTAGCGCTGCGCATTAAGCTTTCACCGATCAGAACAGCATCCGTTTTATTCGACCTTAGGACAGCCACATCCTCAGGAGACTTAATCCCGCTTTCTGAGACAAAGAGAATGTCCTCCGGCACTAAGCTGCGCAGCCTGACGCTCGTGGTAATGTCTACCTCAAAAGTCTTTAAATCACGGTTATTAACTCCGATCACTCTGGCCCCCGCGGTCAGAGCACTGCGGACCTCTTCTTCCCTATGCGCTTCCACCAGGGCAGACAAGCCCAAGCTATGAGCGATTTCCAGGTACTCTTTCAGAGTGTTGTTATCCAGCAAAGCACAAATGAGCAGGATTGCCGCGGCGCCAATAATCTTGGCCTCATAAATTTGATAGGAGTCGATAATAAAATCCTTGCGCAGAAGGGGAAGACTCACTTCTTTGCTGATCTCGCGCAGGTAACGGTCTTGGCCAAGGAACCAGTATGGCTCCGTGAGAACCGAAATGGCCGCGGCGCCCGCCGCTTCATACTCCCGGGCAATCTGGAGATAAGGGAAATCCGGAGCAATAATTCCTTTCGAAGGCGACGCTCTTTTTATTTCGCAGATAAAGGATAAGCCCTCTGCTCTAAGAGATTTTTCAAAAGGGAAACCAGTGTCGGACGCAAGCCTTTCCGCCTCTGAAATCACTTGTGCCGTTGATTTCCGCTCTTTAAGTCCGGCCACCCGCTCTGTGGTTTGCCGGGCTATTTTATCTAAAATCAATGTCCATACACCTCGTTGGTAAGCTTTACGAACTCCTCAAGTTTCTTCAGGGCCGCACCGCTGTCGATAAGATCTTGAGCAAGGGGAATTGCACTGCTAACGGACTCGGCTTTACCTGCCAAATATAAACACAGTGCTGCGTTGAGAATAACAACATCGCGCTTGGCACCCTGCTCGGACCCTCTTAAAATGCTGCGGGTAATTTCAGCATTCTCCTCGGCATTGCCGCCGACAAGCTCAGCCAAAGTGCAATAGTTTAGGTTCAATTCCCTAGGATCGAGGTAATAGCTGTTTAAAACCCCTTTTTCTATTTCACATACCTTCGTTTTGGTTGTGAGCGTTGCCTCGTCCAAACCGTCGCAGCCGTGAACCACCATGCCGCGTTTCACTCCCAGATTAGACAGCACTTTAGCTAAAGGCTCCACAAGCTTTTCGTCATAAACCCCCATCAACTGCCGATTGGCTCCGGCAGGATTAGCGAGAGGCCCCAGGATATTAAAGATGGTGCGGACGCCCATTTCCCGCCGCACAGGAGCACAGTGCTTCATAGAACTGTGGTAGGTTTGGGCGAACATAAAGCAGAGATTAATTTTATCCAAAATTCTCCGGCTATGCTCCGCCGAAATCGTTATATTAATGCCTAATTTCTCCAAGACATCCGCCGCACCGCTTTTGCTGGAAACACTGCGGTTGCCATGCTTTGCCACGGGCACGCCGCCGGCTGCTACGACAAAAGCGGTGGTGGTGGAGATGTTGAAAGTACCTGCTTCATCACCGCCGGTCCCTACTATATCCATCACATCCTGAACGGGATTAAGGTGAATTGCCTTTTCGCGCATAGCCAAAGCACTGCCGGTAATTTCCTCAATGCTCTCCCCTTTCATCCGCAGCGCTGCCAGAAAAGCGCCCATTTGGGCATGAGTCGCTGTTCCATCCATCATTTCTCCCATGACTGCCTTTGCCGTATCAAAATCCAGGTTCTCACCTTTAATAACCTTGTGAATCGCTTCAGTTATCATTTTGATCCCCTCCCAGAAAGTTCTCTATGATGGTTCTGCCCTGTGGTGTCAAGATCGACTCGGGGTGAAATTGAACTCCATAAACGTCATGCTCCCGGTGCTTAACCGCCATGATCTCCCCGTCGTCTGTGCGGGCAATGACCTTAAGCTCGGCAGGCAGCGTGTTTTCAAGGGCGGCTAAGGAATGATAGCGGGCACCTTGAATGGTTTCCGGCAATCCCGCAAAAAGCGGACAGTCCTTGTCAAGTTGTATTTTTGACGGTTTGCCGTGCATAAGTTCCCGGGCATAAGACACGGTAGCCCCAAAGGCTTCACAAATAGACTGATGTCCCAGGCAAACCCCGAAAACAGGGATTTTACCGGCGAAATATCGGGAGCTCTCCACACATACTCCGGCATCGGCCGGCCGGCCGGGTCCGGGAGAGAGGATAATCGCCTCAGGGGCCAACCTTTCTATTTCCGCTATACTCAGCTCGTCGTTGCGAATAACTTTGACATCCGGGTTGATGGAACCAACCAGTTGATAGAGGTTGTAGGAAAAACTATCGTAATTATCAATTAAGAGAACCATCAGTCGCTAACCTCCTCCGCCAATTTCAAAGAATTCACAACCGCTTGAGCTTTGTTGATACATTCCTGATATTCCTTTTCCGGTACACTGTCGGCGACGATGCCCGCACCGGAGCGAACGAAGACTTTGCCGTTTTTCTTAAAGACAATGCGTATGGCGATACAGGTGTCAAGATTGCCGGTAAAATCAAGGTATCCGATTGCACCACCGTAGATACCCCGCTTATTGTTCTCCAATTCGTTGATAATCTCACAGGCGCGAAGTTTAGGCGCGCCGGAGAGAGTTCCTGCGGGGAGAACGGCTTCTACGGCATCCAGGGCATTTTTATCCTCCCGTATCTCTCCCTGAACTGTCGATCCGAGGTGCATGACATGAGAGAAACGTTCAATGGACAGATACTTCTCTACGCTTACCGTTCCGAATTGGCTGATTTTACCCAGGTCATTGCGGCCCAAATCGACCAGCATGTTGTGTTCGGCCAGCTCCTTGGGATCGGAGAGCAGCTCCTTTTCATTCCGGAGATCCTCCTCATCCGTTTTCCCTCTTGGTTTCGTTCCCGCCAGCGGGAAGGTGTACAGCTTGCCTTCCTGGAGTTTCACGAGAGTTTCCGGCGATGCTCCGGCAATTTCCAGCTCATCGCTGGAAATATAAAACATATAAGGCGATGGGTTTAACGTGCGCAAAACACGGTAAGGATTGAGGAGGCTGCCTTCAAAATCCGCTTCCAAACGATTGGACAAAACAACCTGAAAGATATCGCCCTCACGAATATAATGTTTCGCCTTATCGACCATCTCGCAATATTCCTTTTCCTGAAATAAAGGCCGGAATTCCGAGGTGATGATAGCAGGCTTAGTTTCTTGATAGGCGCCTTGTTTAATGAGGGTCACCATAGTCTCAATTTCCATAACGGCTTTGTTGTAACCAGTATCAAGTTCCTCGGCTTTCACATTGGCAATAAGAATGATTTTCTGTTTCCAGTGGTCAAAAGCGATCACCTTGTCAAAAAGCATCAGATCTACGTCATTAAAACCTTCCTGATCTTCCGCATCCAATTTAAGCGAGGGCTCACTGTACTTTATATAATCGTAAGAGAAGTAACCGACAAGGCCACCGGTGAAGGGCGGCAAGTAAGCAAAGCGTGGGCTTTGGTTCTCATTAAGAATCTGCTCAATATGCTTACGGGGGTGATTCGTCGTTACCGTGATTTTAGTACCCGAATTGATGTTGAGCACTCCGTTTGTACAAGTCAGCTCAAGTTTCGGGTCAAATCCTAAAAAAGTATAACGCCCCCACTTTTCGGCACTCTCCAGGCTTTCCAGCAGAAAACAATGGCGACTGACATTTTTAAGGATTTTCAACACCTCAATCGGTGTCCTGAGATCTGAGAAAATCTCACGGCTGACCGGAATCATGTTGTAATCCGCCGCGATTTCTTTGGCCTCGTTGAGACTTGGTCTATACATAAATATCCTCCTTTTGCGCTTACCGCTCCTTGCCGTCCGAGAACGTCAAAAAGCCCGTCCTTGACTATGTCAAGGACGGGCTTGAAAATCAATACCCGCGGTGCCACCTTGCTTTGCGGAAATCTCCGCACGCTTTAACAGAATACCAACATATTCCTGGCAACTGACGTATGCCTTCACGTCGCAAAATACTCAGCCGAAGCCTTTCACCGCGCCCTCCGTGGTCCATTTAACAGTCTGCGTTCTGCCGGTTCACAGCAACTCCGGCTCTCTGAAAGTGCACGATCCGTTTTTATCTCCACATCAATGGTTTTCGGTAGATATTTAATTACAATGTATAATACTCATATTAGGATCATTTGTCAACTATATATTAATTAAACATAGTAAAATAGTAAATTAAGCCCAAGTCTTCCCGGGAGAATGCTATGCCTATAATTTCCAATCCCGGGAAACGCCATTTGCACTATAACTACTAAGCTAGAATTCTATCGCCTTACTCGTTGGCCTGGAAACAACAACAAATTTTATGTCTCCGGCAAACTTGTTCATCATCTGCTGAAGAATCATGGGAAATATTTCCAAGTCTTCGTGCTCCTCCAACCAAATAACTTCCCGTTTACTGCCAATGTCGGTCGCTTAACTGAAAGGATAAAGTTTCAGTAACATATATTAAAGTTTTGTGAAATTTAATGCCGGCCATTAGAAAATTTGATAAAATAGTGTTAATATAAGGTTATCAATATAGCTTGTAAACTTAATAAGAGTGAGGTGTAAAGCAAATGCCGCCTTTTGAGAATTCCTCCCGTTATTATCAAAACCCTTACGTAGTTGACTTAAAAAAAGTTAAAACTGTTTCTTTATCACAAGTTATGGGACTGTTATCCTTTATGTTTTTGGCCATGGCTGCAGGTGCTTTCTTAGTCCCCCCACAATATTTTATGCCTGCTTTCATTTTGGAATTTGCTTTGCTCTTTATTATTCCTATCGTCAATCGGCAGTCTGTGGTACGAGGCAATGATCCCGCCGCCGGTTTAACAACAGGGCTCGCTCTGCTCTTTGCGGCTTGTGCCGGAGCTGTTCTGGGACCGGTCGTCCAAGCCTTGGCCGCAACCACGGATGGCCTTGTCGTGCTTGGTCAGGCTGCTCTGGTGACCTTTGTTGTCTTTGGGGCCTTTGGGGCCTACGGAGTTCTGACAAAACGCAATTTAAGCATTATGGCCAAGGCGCTTTTTATCGGCTTGCTGGTGCTGCTTGGCATCTTGATTCTCTCCATGTTTTTTAGCAGCTTTTTCTCCCCTTACGGCTTGCTGATCGGCATAGGCGGGGCCATTCTCTTTTCTTTGCTGACAGCGCTGGATTTTCAGCGTGCCAAATACAGCAGCGCAGACAACGCAGTTTTAGTTACCTTAAACATCTTTTTGGACTTTGTCAACCTGTTTACTTTTATCCTCAATATCTTTTTAATATTCGGGGGCGGCGGTGGAATGCGCAAGCGCTAGTATTTCTGCCAACCTACCGTAAACTATCCGGAAGTTAAACCCACGTAACTATCATTGAAAATAGTGGCGTGGGTTTGTTGTTTTCTTATGCAATTCACTATAATTGCTGCAACCCAGACAGGGAATTTTTCTTTCCCTCCCCGACAATGCTGATCTTCCACACATAAAATACGGCGCAGCACTCAGACAATAGGGCTTTGCTGTCTCCTATATCTTAAGAGTTCTGCCCATCTGTTTCCAACAAGTAATCACTTAGGCTCTACTGCTTAACTCTATATTCTTCCTTTTTAAAGACCCAAGCTGATATCGATAGCCAAGCCAAATAAACTAAGGGTTGGATATATCTGTATATCTTTGCAGTTTCATATAACCCTGATTGAGACATTACTGTTCCCACAGAATAATTAAGAGCCACAAATATGACTAGATAGGAAACCAAAAAAAACTTCCTTACCGGCAGAAAATAGAAGAATATCATAAAGTAAAAAGTCCAGGCAATGGGAGTCCAAAAGGAAAAAATGCCAAGTATGCTGGTCACGCCCATATTTTTATAGCTCAAAAAACCCATGAGATGAGATATTGAAGCAAAGGCTGTATCACCTATTCCTCCGAATAGCAAGCCATAGAGAAAAAATTTCTTATATAAACTTCTCGGAATTATTGCAAGAGAAGCTAAACCGGTTACAACTGCAAATATTAAATAAAATGATGGTTCAAACATTTCAAACACCTCTTTCATTCAAGTAATCTTAGGTTATCCAAATTCATCCTATTTATGGCAATTATGGGCAAATTATTTCTTAATATTTTTTGCCGGGATTATTAAGAAAAGGCTTCCCTTTGTCCACTTCCAAAATCTAAACAGGCGCCGGCAGAAATAGAAAAAGCCTGATGCATCATTAGCACCGGGCTTTCTGTGGGGCAGCCCCGAAAAAACCGCACAAAGGTTAATCGGCAGATGCCTTATTGAATTTCAATCTGTTGGCTTTGATTTTGGCTTTGGTTCTTAGGCAAGGTTACAGTTAGCACTCCATTTTCATACTTGGCCTGAATGCCTTGACTATCGACGCTATCAAAGGCAAATTTACGAGAAATTGATTGCTGATAACGTTCGCGGCGGATATAGTTCTCTTTTTCTTCCTTAACCTGTTGGTCATGTTCGGCCGCTATCGTTAACACATTGTCTTCGAAACTGACATTCAAATTTTCCTTATTAACGTTAGGGAGATCAGCTTCCAGAATATATTCATTGCCATTGTCGCGAATATCAACTTTTAAACTAGCCATATTCTGTGGAATGCCGAAGAAAAAGGGTTCCCTAAAAAAAGTTTGGCACAGGTTTTCAAGGTCGTTAAAGGCTCTGGGGAAAGCTGAGGAAGCTTGCATTCTGAAGCGGGAGTCTTAGAGCGGATTAGTCAGCGGATCAAGCTAAGACTATCCTGCCATAAGCAGAGTAAGGCTTTTTCTCATATTTTAAAAATGGGTTCCGAACTCACTTTAACTGCGGCAAAACACCATCTCTCCAAGTTGAACCTCTAAGCTTTTGGCAACAATCTCACATTTGGCTCGCAACAAGAAATAAAGCCTTCTATCCTCTTTGCCTTGTGCTTCCAAGGATTCGTAATTAGCTTGCCCCTTACTGATTATGAGATCGGCTCTTGTATAAACCTGTTGAAATTCTTGCGAACAATCTTTGAGAATTGTACCTAAAAAGCCGCTACCATTAGAAATTACCCGAATTTGTCCCGTTAAACCTACGTGAACCGCATCTTCCAAGGTAGCATCATTCAAAATCGCCCGGTCCTTAACCGCATAGGTTACCTCCAGCCCCAATTGAGACAGTTGCTTCGCTAACAAACTGTCGAAAGCAATTTCCCCACTGTTATCTCCAAGAATCAATATCTCCCGAGCTTCTTTTAAGTCTTGTTTAAACGAGACGTAATCATCCCGGGCAAACTTCTTCACCATAGCTTCCTGAATGCTCCCCTCAACATCAAACTCTTTGAGGATACCCATGTCAATAATATTCCCGGCAACTGAGATTTTCAAAGACATCAAGAGAGAGTCCGGACTTTGGCGAATCTTCTCCTCTAACTGAGGCAAAAGTTCAAGAGCCAATTGATTGGACTCCTTTTTAGCCCGCTCAAATGGATCTTCTATCCCCAACAACTCATTAACCTTTCTGAGAATAACCGTGGAATTCTCAGCAGGAGTTCCTTGCGGGTCTAAACGGGGCAGGAGAGGTAAGGTTTCATGGATAATCTCTCTCGCCTTATCTTCACTTATCCCAGCTTGGGCTAAAGTATTAATTGCCTGTTTTATATAACATGGGATGCAATCCAAAGCGACTTTCATAGATATTACCTCCTAGTTTGTTAGGTAAATGTACCCATAATCTAATTGCTACTTTATTTATCTCCAATTTCGCGCAAAACACTAAAAACCCTTTTTAAATATGTTCTCATTATCTCCTATTTCTTTTGCTTCTTCGTTTTTCTTGTACACAACACAAAAAGGACTACCTGATGGTAGTCCCTCTTGCTTTCTTACCTGGCGATGACCTGCTTTTCCAGGAGCTTGCGCCCCAAGTATCATCGGCCCTGGAGGTCTTAACTTCCGTGTTCGGGATGGGAACGGGTGGTACCCCTCC
>NZ_JAVHUW010000007.1 GCF_030954495.1 Candidatus Desulfosporosinus nitrosoreducens
TTCCTCGGGCCAGAGATTTGCCGCCGGTTTCTTTCGGATTTCACCTCACGGTGAACACCCTTACCTTAAACTATAGCTACTGCTACCTTCACTATTCGGGACTTTCACCCTAGAGATAACGCCCATGCCGGGCACACAAAACTAAAATCAAGGGGATGCTCCCCTTGATTCGTTTCCATGCGGCTAGCCTCTTTAAATTTATGCAGAATTAACAATTATTAACGTCTAAATTTTTCATAGTACAGTTTCCTTGGAGATGGCAAAAATCACAATGGGTTTTTCCCCTGAAATCAGGCAAATTATTGCCTATCCCCATTACCATAGCCAATGACTTTTTGGGAAGCATCAGGTTGGAAGATGTTAGGCTGATGCCAATCCGTTCTCCTTTGAGAAAATTAATAATGGATCTCACGTCCTCAAGGCCTTTCCAGTAAGAATGACCGGGCCCTAAAGAGAATGTGGTTTTCAGGTGCTTAGCCTTATAGAGCCCTTCAATTTCTCTCATCATCAAGGTTGCTGATTTGGCCATAACAGCCGATCCTGCGGAATCTAAAATAAAAGCCTCCAATGTTTGACTTCTATCCATATATTCTTTAATTAGCTGATCAAGCAGACCGCCTATGGTCATGGCAAATAAAATAACACTGTCGGCTGAACCTAAGACACGAGGCAATAGTCTGCCTCTTAAAGTCGGTGCATTCTCAAGATAAAGCTCCTCTTCTCCAACGCCAATAACTTGAACCTCCTGCCAGATTACTGCAGGGCGTATTAACCTTTTAGCCTCTGCTAAAAGCCGCAGGTTCAGATCCACCATCTCTTGCCGCGGCGCCCGTCTGCTGTAATCCGCTCCTTGCGCAGTGAATAGTTCCTGGATGGTCACCTCAGGCACCATACCTTCGGATACTTTTGCTTCAGTCATCCTTCTCCCTCTTTTCAGTCCAGCTTGAAGTAGGTATTTTCGGCAAAAATAGTATTGAATTTTGAGTAGCTGCCAAGTTCGACAAAAGAGACTGCTGAGGCAATATCATCCGCTTGGGAAAATTCCCCGGCTGAAAGCAGAGCAATTTTTGCTCCCGTCCCTGCAGCGTTGCCGATCATCCTGATTTTGTCTTCAAGTTCCCGCGGAATTAAACCGATTACACAGGCACTGTGCGGATTCAAATAATTTCCGAAAGCCCCGGCCAACAACACTTCTTTAACATCCTCCACCTCTAGGCCACTGGTTTTCAGCAAAACTCTGACCCCTGCCGCAATCGCTCCTTTGGCTAGCTGAAGTTCACGAATATCATTTTGCGTAATCATTATCGGCCTGCCGTGAAGCGTTTCACCGGAGTCAGCCAGTAAAAATGCCCAAGCCCCTTCATATTGAATTAACCTGTCTTTAAAACGCAGCGATTGAGGATGCGTGATTTTATCAGGCTCAAGAAATTTGCCTCGTTTATTAATCATTCTCAACTCTACCAGACCTGCTACTCCATCAAGAAGAGCAGAACCACAGATTCCCGCGGGATTTCCCCCACCAATCACCGTAAACTCCAAGCGGTCTGCAAAAGAAATATGGTCAATAGCTCCTATGGCTCCCCTCATTCCGTTAGTTATTTGTGCTCCTTCAAAAGCCGGGCCTGCCGCAGCCGAACAGGCAACCGTCTTATGTTTCGAACCGAGCACAATTTCCCCATTTGTGCCAATATCCAGGATAAGGGTGACATGCTCGCTTTTTTCCAACTCTGTAGCTAATAAAACAGCCGAGGTATCTGCCCCCACAAAGCCCGCAATATTAGGCAGGACAAAAACCTGGCCGGCTTCATTAATATCTAATCTCAACTCGGAGGCAGTGACCACAAGTCCTTGGTTAACTACTGAAACATAAGGTGATACTCCAATTGATTGAGGACTTATACCCAAAAAAAGATGGTGCATGGTTGTATTGGCCGCAACGGAAACTGCATAAATATCCTTTCTCTTTCTTCCCGCTTTTCCCACTGCTTCCCCAATCAATTTATTAACGGCATCTGTCACTGCTTTGTGCAGAAGATCCAGACCCTCAGCGTTTCCGGCAAAAGTAATTCGTGATATAACATCTCCCCCATATTGAGCTTGAGGATTAAGTGTGGACACGACAGCAAGCTCTTTACCCGAGTTTAGGTCCAGCAAGTAGCCAACAATTGTCGTTGTCCCAATGTCAAAGGCCATTCCCAACATGACTGCTGAAGTGTCGCCCTGTTCTATACCTAACACTTTCGAGTCAAGTAATACCGCAGTCAGGCGATTTTGAGATTGTCGTATCGTTTCCGGCAGCCGGCGCAGAAGAGAGAGAGGAGCCTGTAAAGTGTTATCATTGAAGCCGCGCGCGGCAAGAGCTTCCTTAAGCCGCTGCCAGTCAGATTTGTGCTCGCTGAGAGAAGGCTGACTAGTTTCGATAAACAGCTTTTTCAGATGTGCTTGAATATAGAAAGGCCGCTCTGCGGAATTAATTAAGATATTATGCTGCAAATGTCCGGGACTTAAAATTTCTATGACCATATCTCTATAGATCTTGGTAGCACAGGCCAGGCGAATTCCTTCTTCTAACTCCTGCCTGGTCAAATGAGCCTGCTCGGTGGCAATGGGGTCACTTACCCCTTCTAAAACTTTTACCCGGCACTTTCCGCATTTTCCCCTTCCTCCGCAGGGAAAGTCAGTTCCTAAACCTGCTTGGTTCATGGCTTTCATGATGGTGGTTTCGGCTGCTGCTCGTATCTTGATAGTTCCCGGTTGGAAGATCACTGTAAATTCTTGCAAGAAGAATACCTCCTTCTTTAAAAAACAAAACTGCATCGGGCAAAGATGCAGCTGTTTATTTTTCTTGAGCAAAAGTGAAGCATCAATTAATCACTACTGCCTTTCAGTTTGATATAATCTCCCCGAAAATATGTCATGCAGAAACCGATCGGCTTTTTTTCTTCATTATATATTCTTTGCTCAACCACCAATAAAGCCAATTCATCATAAATATTCAAATATTGCTTTACTTCTTTGTCAGGCATTTGAGCATAAATGGCTAATTCTTTTTTTAGAGAAAAAGCGGACATGCTGCCGGAAACCATCTCGGGAAAAGTCGCTTGTTCAAGCTCCTTTTCCACAATCGGCATTCCTTTGGAGTAGAGCAGATATTTAATATCATAAGCTACAGGCTTGCCTTCAGTATAAAACAATCTGCGAATAACAATCACATTTTTATTGATGGTCGTCTGAAGCTCTCCGGCAAGTTTCTCATCAGGCATTATAATGTTGACTTCCAACAAGCGGGACTGATCCACGGTATTAATTGAGTTGTTCATTTCATCATAGTAGATCGTGTATTTATTGAGTTCAGGTTTCCGAACGAAACTGCCTTTGCCCGGGATTGAATAAATGTATCCGTCGTTAGCCAAGATAGCAAGCCCTTTTCTGACGGTCATCCGACTGGCGCCATACTCTTTGCAGAGAGCATTCTCGGAAGGAACCGCATCACTCGGTTTTAACTGGCCACTGCTTATTTTCTGTTTAATGTCTTCAACAATAGTAAGATACATGGGATTAATCATGGCTTGCTTCTCCCATTCTGCCGGAAAGATTCATCCATTCGAGGCAAATTTCCACACCTTTGGAAGCCTCCGTAGCATAGCCATCAGCCCCTATATAACTGCATCCATGCGCGTTGAGATAATTTGCTCCGGCTATGATCTTGACTTGTTCCCGCAATCCCGCTCTGGTAAAAGCATCTACCACCTGTTTCATTTGATCCAGAGTACTCGACAAAACTCCGCTTAACCCGATAATATGGGGTTGATGCTCCTGTGCCTTTTTCACAAAAACTTCTCCGGGTACGTCTACTCCGAGATCAATGACCTCAAAGCCATGGGTCTCCAAGAGTGCCCTGAAAATTTCTTTACCAATATCGTGGATATCATCTTTAACGGTACCTATTAAGACCTTACCGCTTTTATTTTTATAATAATTTCTGGAATAAGAGCTAATTTTATTTAACCCCAAGACCTCTCTAAAGATGATGCCCGCCATAATCAGGTCAGCTATATAGTAATCCTTACATTCATAACGCTTGCCAACCCGATTCATCCCTTCAATAATCAAATTGATTAAGGCTAAGGGATTCATTCCTTGGTCTAAAGCCTGGTTGGCGAGTTCTAATACTTTACTTTCTTCAAGCTGCTCCACACAATCAACTAAGAGTTCCTTCGATTCGAAAAAGTCCTTCATTACACCCTCCACAAACAGGTTGATACAAGGTCTTCGCATTCGCTTGGATAACATATTGCCCTGAAAAACGTTTTCTGAAACGATAAATTAAGCCTGAGGCTGTCGGCATAATTCCAAATCAAAAACGCTGCAAAGGAAGGCCTTGGCCGCAATGGCCAAAATCTTGCTCGCTTACCGTCTCTCCTTTACGGATAAAGCAGAAGTCTTTTTCCAAACCGCCTTCAAGTAAGCTTTCAAGTAACCATGTCCCGCCTTGGGACAATTCCAGTTGGAGGTTTAGGTCTTGGGCAAGTTTTGCGGCTTCAGCCAGGCACTCTTCCAGAGGATATGCTTTCGTATCAATAAGCATTAGATATTTATAATGTTTAAACATTTGCTGAATAATTCTGCGGGCACGTTCTTCGCCATAGCGTTTAACAGCATGTTCAATTTCAGCGGCAAAACTATTGGTGCCCTCCAACCACCCTTTAGTCAAAAAGAAAGTTGCTCCCTGTCTCTCATAAACCCGATCTTGTTTCTGCAAAACCATTGCAATGCAATCTTCGACTCTGGGAATGATCAAATCCGCAGTGGAAGCCCGCAAGCCAACTGTGCCGTTGCCGCAACAACCATAAGCTAAAAGAATTGAGTCAACACCTTCTATGCTATCGATTTCCTCTTGGAGTTTAGCTCTTAAACGGTTGGGATCATTATGATATTGGGAATCCAGCCAAATTACCGGATATTGGCACCCCGTTTCACGCATAGCCTTATTTACTTCGTACTGCAGCGTCTTGCAGGCTATCAGCGCCATTCGCCGCTGTGCCATGTTTTTCGCCATCAAGATTACCCCTAACCTTATTGTTTGATAGGGCCGATTTTGTTTTTTCTGAAAGCATTCGAGAAATTTCTGCAAAGACGATCCCGGCCTAATAAAGCTTCAGTTGCCATAAGAGTAGCCATCATATCCCGATTCGCCGGATCAAGAATGGCAGAATCCATTCCCGCATAAAGAGCGATGGTCAGAAAGCCTTGATTAACTATTTTCCGCAAGGGCATGCCAAAAGAAATATTGCTTAAACCGGAGGTTACTTTAATTGTGGGATATAATTCTTTAACCCGTCTTAAAGTCTCTGTAAAATTCAACAACGATTTATTATCGGCGGACAGGGCCAGCACCAGGGGATCAATATGAATTCGCTCAGGTGTAATCCCATACTTTTGCGCTTTTTCTACAATATTTCCGGTAATCTTCACCCGCGTCTCGATGTCAGAAGGAATTCCCTTGTTATCACAAGTCAGAGCGATAACCTGCCACTCCGTACCCTCTAGCAAAGGAAAAATAACCTCACATTTATTCCCTTCTTCAGAAACAGAGTTGATTAACCCTGGGCGCCTGGCGTACTTAAAGACCTCTTTAATAACAGCAGCATTTGGGCTGTCAATACACAAAGGAGTATCAACGGTATCTTGAACCAGATTCATCAGCCATATTAAAGTTTCTACTTCGACTTCCGGTGCGGTACTTGCACACACATCCAAATAATGAGCTCCCGCCTCAGTTTGTTTAAGGGCAAGATTGCGGATGAATTCTTCATCTCTTTCAGCAATAGCATTTTTTACACTGGGAATCGTTCCATTAATTTTTTCTCCGATAATGATCATTGCTGTGTCTTCCTCTCTTTGTAAAAGGGGAGAGAGCTTTTGCTCCCTCCCTTTTATTTTTATAACATTGCCTTAGGCACAAAGAAACATTACGAATCCAAACAGCATTTCCTCATAACTTTGCATTTTAGGAGCCATTAATTGAGCTTCTTTCTCATCAATTTCCGGGTGCAGAGCCATATATTCTTCCCAGGCTTTATAATAATTTGTGTTCATCATTAAATCCTCCCTTAATAGCTGGCATTGTTAGCAACATAATCTAAGACAGCTTTTGTATTGTCAACATTGACACTATCCAATGTGATAATAGCTTTATCAAAGCTAAAGAAATAGTTGCCTCCCGGTGCTAAAATTTCGATAAGCTCTTTTGCCTTGTCAATGCACTCTTGTTTTGTCCCCGTCTTCAAAAGGGTAAGGGGATAAAATCCGCTGATAACGTGCTTGCTGCCCAGCTTGTCCTTGACAGTCTTGGGATCGCCATATTCGAACGTCATAACAGTTCCCGCAGGAAGCTCGGCCAAATAATCCAGATAGCGCATCCAATCTTGTTCCACGAACAAATAGGACCTCATGCCTTTTTCCGCCAATCCTTCTACCAATTTTTTGAATCCCGGCCAGTAGAGACGTTCAAAATCTTTAGTGCGCAGGTAGGGTGCCATATGCAACGGAATGAATGTCGCATTGTATTTATTCGGGAAGACCTGGGTTCCCATTTTAATCATCAGAGGAATCGCCGCATTGACCGCAGCCTCTACCTTATCGGGAATTCTTCTTACATCTAACGTGATGTTCTTAAATCCTCTCAGTTGATCTGTCAAAATGTCAAAGGGAGCCTCGCAGAAAGCGGCAAAAAGGGTTACTGCCCCATAGTTAAATTTATCAATTAAATTCCCATAAATTCTAAACAGATTATTGGTCTCATCCGTATAAGCTTTAAAAGCCTTAGCCATGACCAGAGACCTGGTGACAGGGTCCGAATTAAGTTCCGGATATAAGTTGGGTAATACTCTCTCCAGGATGCAATTATACGGCGAGGCGATAAAAGCGTCATAATCCTCCAGTTTAAGCCCTTCAACTTCCGGATGTTGCAAAAAACCGTTTGAACCCATCACGAAGTTTCTAGACCCTAATATCCTGTAAAACGATGGCATTCTAAAGGCTGAAACTGACAATAGATCGGAATAAAAGTCTTCACACACTTTTTCAAAACTTGCCTCAAGGTCAGTAGTGTCCCATTGAACTTCTTTTAAATCTTTTCCGGCGTATTGAATGGCAAATTCATGAGCAAAATTCGAGGCAACCGGCACTCGTTTGGGAATTTTCCCATCCATAATATCAGTAAATAATTGTGTTCTTTCTTGGGACAATGACAGTGCTTCCGACATGCTATTTCACCCACCCTTGACATATTTTTACACCCTCGGCCGCATTTGTTGTAAAGGTGTCTGCACCGATCTGCTTACAAGCCTCTTCTGTCACCGGGTTCCCGCCAATAATAACTTTTACCTGATCTCTCATTCCGGCTTCGTCTAAGGCTTTGACCGTTGCTTTCATGGAATCAATTGCTAAGGTGAGCACCCCACTCATGCCTAATATTTCTGCTTTTACTTCTTTTACTTTTTCCACAAATGCCACAGGAGGGACGTCTATGCCAAGATCATATACAACAAAACCCGCGGCTTCAACCATGCTGGCAAAAATATTTTTGCCAATATCGTGCATATCACCCTGAACGGTACCGACAACAATGCTGCCAACCTTACCTGTGTTTTCTCCGCCTATTACAGGTTTTAAGATTTCAATCGCTTTATTTAAAAGTTCTCCGGCAAAAATAAGGTCACCTACATAGTACTCTTTCTTTTCAAAAAAATCCCCGACAATACTCATACCTCGCTGGCAAGCCCCCACGACTTGATTGGCCTCAGCACTGCTGGGTTTCGATGCCACGAACCCTTCCAACAGTTCTACCACCTGACCCTCATCTAGATCTCCAATCGCTTGTGTCAATGCTTCTAAATCTAGCATACCCCTTCACTCCCTTTAATTAATTAGCAACGATATACCTGTATATACAAGTATATTTAAGATTTTCTTGTTTTTAGTTTATTCATTATTTACTTAATTGTCAATATTAAATTTTCAAAAAATTTATATTTATGGCAACACAGCCTTCAAAACCTTTTGGTTCTTAAAAAGGACAAAAATCCAATTCCCTAAGAAAATAAGGGAGTGTCGCAAAACTACTTTAAAAAGTAGTCTGCGATACTCCTTTTTTGCTTTTTGGCTATTAAAATCGATTAGTAAATCTTCAAACATTTTGAATCTCTCTGATGCACTTAAATTTGGGCACAGAAAAATAAGCCTC